>CAVWBF010000001.1:0-28424 GCA_963753085.1 uncultured Spirochaetota bacterium
CGCGATGACTGCGATCTCCTGTCCCACGGTGACCGACTGTCCCTCTGCAACAAGGACCCCTTGCCCGGCAGAGGTAGCCGTGTCCACGGATTCCACGTCCATCGTGGACTTGTCTGTCTCTATCTGGTAGAGGATGTCCTTCTTCTCCACCTTGTCGCCTGCTGCCTTCAACCACTTCACGATGGTGGCTTCTTCCATGGTCTCGGTGAGCTGGGGAACTTTCACGGAGTAGGTCATGCTTTCCTCCTCCCTGCCAGGGTCCGCGCCGCCGCCACGATCTCTTCCGCGTTGGGAATCGAAAGCTTCTCCAATAGCGTTGCCGTACCGGGGCGTCTTTTGCGGCGACGCGAACCACGGGCGCCACGAGTATTTCAAACGCTTCTTCCGTGATCCTTGCCGCAAGCTCCGAGCAGAAGCCGGCGGTCCTGTGCGCCTCGTTGACCACGATGGCTCGGTGCGTTTTCCGCACGGATGCAAGCACTGTCTCCATGTCCAGCGGATTCAGCGTGCGCAGATCGATCACCTCAGCCTCGATGCCTTCCTTTGCCAGGGTAACCGCGGCCTCCGAAGCAACGTGGACCATCCGGGAGTAGCTGAAATCGTAACGCCGTCCCCCTGCCGTACAACGTTTGCCTTTCCAGGGACAAGATGCTCGCCGTCGGGAACATCGCCTTTCATCGCATACAGGGCCTTATGCTGGATGAAGACAACCGGGTCATCGCTTCTGATTGCTGTTGCAAGGAGGCCTTTCGCGTCGGCAGGATTCGATGGCATGACCACACGCAGGCCGGCATATGCGCAAGCCACGTCTCCAGGCTCTGCGAGTGCTGTGCTCCCGCTGACCTTCCCGTGCCGCCCTGCGTGCGAAGCACCATGGGCACCTTGACCTTGCCGGCGCTCATGTAGCGCCACTTCGCCATCTGGTTTGAGATCTGGTCCATCGCAAGCCCCACGAAATCCACGTACATCAGCTCGACAACCGGCCGAAGCCCCGTCAGGGCAGCACCGACGCCCAGACCCACCACGGAGGCCTCGCTGATCGGCGTGTCGACCAGTCGCTCGGCGCCAAACTCATCGTACAGTCCCTTGGTCACCGCGTATGCGCCGCCGTAGCGGCCCACTTCCTCACCGATGACAAAGACTTTCGGATCCCGCTTCATCTCCAGGGCCAGCGCTGCTCTCAAGGCATCGCGAAACATCATCTGCGCCATCGTCTGCTTCCTTTAAGCCTTCACTGCAGGATTCAATCGATGTACACGTGGGTGTAGAGCTCCTGCGGTCCGGGCTCCGCCTGCTTTGCGGCCCACGCAACAGCGTCATCCATCTCTTTGGAAATCTCGGCCTTCATGTCCGAATAGCGCTGCTCAGTGAGAAGGCCCGCGCCAAGAAGACGCTTCTTCTGGGCCTCCACCGGGTCCCGCTCCTTCCACCTGGCTTCCTCCTCCTTGTCCCGGTAGGGGCTCGGGTCTTTCCTCCCGTGACCGTAGAACCGGTAGGCATCAGCGATGAGAAAGCCCGGGCCGTTGCCGGCCCTGCTCCAGGAGAAAAGCTCGCGAGCGGCTATGGCAACGGCCTCCGCATCCATGCCGTCCACCTTCGCGCCGCGAACGCCGAAGCTCTCCGCTCGCTTCACGAAATCCAGGGAGGCGGATGCCCGGTCGATCCGCGTTCCCATGCCGTACTGGTTGTTCACGACGTAGAAAACGAGCGGCAGTTTCCAGAGCGCCGCCATGTTCATGGACTCGTAGAGCACTCCCTGGTTCAGCGCGCCGTCCCCGAAGAACGCCACACTCAGCTTTCCGGTCTTCTGGTATTTCATGGAGAAGCCGCCGCCCAGGGAGATGGGGATGTTGGCGCCCACGATGGCATTGGCTCCCATGTGGCCCAGCGTAATGTCGGCGATATGCATGGAGCCGCCTTTGCCCGCGCAGTAGCCTTCTGTTCTGCCAAAGACCTCGGCAAACATGCGGCCCGGGTCGGCTCCCCTCGACAGGAAGATACCGTGGCCGCGATGGTGGGTTGTGAAGCAGTCCCCGTCCTCCATGGCCAGCCCTGCCCCGGCCGCCGTTGCTTCTTCCCCCACGGAGAGGTGGAACATCGACCCCGCGGTGAGCCCGCGGAGGTAGGACTCCGCCACGCGATCCTCGAACTCGCGGATCCGCATCATCATGCGGAGGAGGGACACGCGCTCTTCGCCGCTCAGAGCGGTATCACGAGATGCTTTCACGGTGTCTCCTTTCACGCTACATTGACATTCCTCCCGCCCGTTGTACAATCCACGGGAAACCCCACGGCCCCAAGGAGGACACGCATGAAGAAGTTCATCAACGAGCCGAAGAACTTTGTGGACGACATGCTCGAAGGGATTCTCATGGCTCACCCTGACCAACTGACATTCGCCGCGGGGGACAAGCGCTGCATCATCAGGGCAGGCGCGCCCAGGAAGGGTAAGGTGGGGATCGCAACCGGGGGCGGCTCGGGACACCTTCCTCTTTTTCTTGGCTACGTGGGCCAGGGCATGCTGGACGGCTGCGCGGTTGGCGGGGTCTTCCAGTCACCCAGCTCGGAGCAGATGTTGAACGTCACGAAGGCAATCGATGGGGGCGCCGGCGTTCTGTACATATACGGCAACTACGGCGGGGACATCATGAACTTCGACATGGCCAAGGACATGGCCTCCATGGACAATATCCGCGTGGAGCAGGTGGTCGGGGCAGAGGACGTGGCTTCCGCTCCCAAGGGCCACGAGGGCAAGCGCCGCGGTGTTGCGGGAATCTTCTTCCTTTATAAGTGCGCTGGGGCGATGGCGGAGGCCAAGGCGTCCCTGGATGAAGTGAAGCGTGTGGCGGAGAAGGCGGCCGCAAACGTGCGGACCATGGGCGTGGCCCTCTCGCCAAACATCGTGCCCGAGGTGGGAAAGCCCCAGTTCTCCCTGGGGGAGAACGAGATGGAGATCGGGATGGGCATCCACGGAGAGCCCGGCATACGCCGCGGCGCGTTGAAGAAAGCTGACGACATCGTCCAGGAGATGATGGAGCCCGTGCTCAAGGACCTGCCCTTCTCATCAGGGGACAAGGTTGCAGTCCTCATCAACGGTCTGGGGGCAACGCCCAAGGAAGAGATGTACGTGCTGTACCGCAAGGTGGGCCAGATCCTCAAGGAAAAGAAGATCTCCGTGCACCACGTGTACGTCGGGGAGTTCGCAACGTCGCTGGAGATGGCGGGGGCGTCCATCTCCCTTCTCAAGCTGGATGACGAGCTCACGAAGCTCCTTGGAAAGCCCGCCCGCACTCCCTTCTTCGAGCAGGTCCAGCTGTGATGGACGCTGTCGGCATTCCTGAGATCAGGTCCATCCTCGGCACCGTGGCGCGGATCATGACGGAGAAGAAGGACGAGCTGATCCGCCTGGACGGGGCAGTGGGGGACGGTGACCTCGGTCTTACAATGGAAAAAGCGTTCGTCGCTGCCCGAGATGACGCCGCCTCTTCCACGGAAAGCGATGTCGGCAAGTTTCTCATGAAGATCGGAATGACCATTGCCCGGACTGCGCCCTCGACAATGGGGACACTTGTAGCAACCGGATTCATGTCCGGCGGCAAGGCCGTTGGCGGGACCGCGCCGCTGGGACCGAAGGAGATGGCGGCATTCTTCGATGCGTTCGTGAGCGGGATCATGCAGCGCGGCAAGAGCAAGCCGGGGGAGAAGACCATCGTTGATGTCCTGTACCCGGCCGCGCAGGTGCTCAAGGCGGCAGCCGACTCCGGTGCGGGCCTTGCGGATGCCTTCCGCAAATGCCGGGCGGCGGCGCAGGAAGGGCTGGAAAAGAGCCGCGGCATGCAGGCCCAGCACGGACGAGTTGCCTACTACCAGGAACAGTCAAAGGGAAAGGAAGATCCGGGCGCGGTGGCCGGAAACTATATGATCCAGGGCTTTGCCTCCGCGATATCCGGCGAGGAATGATCCAGGCAGACTCCCTCTTCAAGAGGTACGGGACCGTCGAGGCAGTGCGCGGAGTCTCTTTCCGCGTGGACACGGGAAGCATTGTCGGCCTGCTCGGGCCCAACGGCGCGGGAAAGACATCCCTGATGCGGATCCTTACTTGCTACCACTTCCCCAGCTCAGGGGCGGCAAGCGTGGAAGGCAACGACGTATCGTCCCAGCCCGACAAGGTGCGCCGCGTGGTGGGCTACCTGCCGGAGAACGCGCCTTCCTATGAAGACATGAAGGCAGGGGATTACCTCAAGTTCATCGGGACCATGCGGGGCATGCCCCGGCCGCGCCTGCAGGAGCGCATCGACTGGGCGGTCCAGACGTGCGGGCTCTCCCCGGTGTTCACCCGGGAAATCCGAAAGCTTTCCAAGGGGTTTCGGCAGCGCGTGGGTCTTGCCCAGGCCATGCTGCATGATCCGCCCGTGCTCATCCTGGACGAACCGACTACCGGTCTGGATCCGAACCAGATCCTCGAGATTCGAGCGCTCATCAGGGGCTTGGGGGCAAGCAAGACCGTGCTCCTGAGCACTCACATCCTCCAGGAGGTGGAGGCGCTGTGCCGGCGCGTTCTGATCCTGAACGCGGGCAAGCTCATTGCGCAGGGAACCTCCGAGGAGATTGCGCGCGACCTGAAGGAAGGGGTGGTCCTGAGCGTCTCCATCAAGGGTGCGCCGCCGCAGGGCCTGCAGGAGGAGCTGGCAGCGCTGCCGGGCGTCCGCGGGGTTTCCGCCGTGCGCGCTCAGGGGGATGAGCGCACGGAGGTGGACCTTGCCGTGGCGGCGGGGGCCGACCCGTCGGAGAGCGTGTACGACTGGGCAGTGAAAAAAGGTCACAAGATCCTGGGAATGTCGAAGCAGAGGGCAACGCTGGAAGAGCTTTTTGCCAGGCTGACAGGCGCGTCGCCCGGCGCGCCGCCCGCGCGCGGGGGCGCCGGAATCAGGGCCGCCGATGAATAGAATCATCGCCGTGGCCCGCCGCGAGCTTGCCGCGTACTTCGCCACGCCCGTCGCCTACATCGTCGTCATCTTTTTCCTGGTGATCACCTCGGGCTGGTTTTTCTTCGTGAACGGCTTCTTTGCGCAGGACACGGCGACCCTCCGAGGGTATTTCTCCCTCTGGCCGATTGTCTTCATTCCCCTGATTCCGGCAATCACCATGAGAAGCTGGGCAGAGGAGCGACGCCAGGGAACGGCGGAAATCCTTCTCACGCTTCCGGCCCGGGAGCGAGAGCTGGTGCTCGGAAAGTTCCTGGGCGCTTTTGGGTTGCTCCTGATTGCCGTTGTCCTGACGCTCCCCGTTCCCCTTTCCGTGGCGCCCCTTGGCTTTTTCGAGCCGGGCCAGATCGTGGGCCAGTACGTGGGGGCGCTTCTCCTGGGATGCGCAGGGCTCGCCGCGGGCATGCTGCTCTCCGCCCTTTCTGCAAACCAGATCTCGGCCTTTCTTTTGGGCGTCATCTTTCTTCTATTTATAACGATGATCGGCCAGCTGCCGGGGGCCCTGGCCTTGCCTGGGTGGCTTGCGGGCGCGTTCACCTGGCTGTCCCTGGACTTCCACTTCGACAGCTTCCGCAAAGGAGTGCTCGACACCCGCGACGCGTTGTACTTCATCGTGCTGACCTGCGCCTTCCTCTACATCAATACGAAGGTGCTGATCCTTCGGCGGTTCCGGTAGGACTGATGATGAACAGAAAAGGCCGGGAGATCATCATCATTGCCGGAGTCGTTCTGTGCGCCGCGTTCGTTCTCCTGGATTCGGCGCGATGGTTCCTCCGGGCCGACCTGACGCGGGGCAAGGCCTTCACCATCTCACCGGTCTCCCGCGCCATCCTGGCGCGGATTCCCGACCAGGTCCACATCACCTACTACGTGAGCGACGCCCTGCGCTCCGTGTCCCCGGCGCCCGGTCGGATCCTGGACCTGCTGCAGGAGTACGCCGCGGAAGCGCGCGGAAAAGTCAGCCTGACGGCGCTGGACCCGCTTGGCTCGGGCAGGGCGGAAAGCGCGCGACGATTCGGGATCCTGCCGCAGCAGGTCCAGATCATGCAGCAGAACCAGCAGCGCACGCTGGATGTTTTCTCCGGCATTGTCGTGGAATACCTGGATCGGTACACAACGATGCCCGCCGTGTTCACGAGCGATGGCCTGGAGTACAGCCTGGGGCTTTCCATCCGCAAGCTGGTGGCGGGGCGCCGCCTTTCCGTGGGAGTCATCGTGGGGGACTCTTCGCGCACGTTCGCCGGGGATTTCGAGGCGCTCCAGACTGGACTGTCGCGCGATTACACCTTCCGGGAGATCCTCCCCGGGGAACGGATTCCACCCGAGACGGATGCGCTTATCGTGGTGGGCGGCACAGCGCTTTCGCGCGCCGAGCTTGCACCTATTGACGAGTACCTCATGGGCGGCGGGAGGATCCTGTTTGCCGTCAAGGGGCTCCAGGTGGATACCCGCAAGTCTTTCCGCGCGGCCTCCGTGCGCTCATCGGCTCTCCTGGACATGATGGAGACCTACGGGGTCCGCGTGGGCCGAAGGATGGTCCTGGATTCCGCCAGCCGCGACTACCGGCTGCCGCAGCAGGACGCTTCGGGCCGGGTGGTCTGGGAGAAAATCGCGAAGTATCCGCCCTGGGTCTCCATCCAGGCCGCGAACGTCTCCCATGCAAGCCCGATCACGCGGAGCTTCACGGGACTGGACCTGCTCTGGCCGTCCCCCCTGGAGGCTGTCCCCGTTTCCGGCGTGCAGGCGGAAGCGCTTGCGACATCGAGTGCAAGCTCCTGGACCATGGGTGAGCCGTTTGTGATCGATCCTTTCAACGTGCCGCAGCACGCAGGGCCGTCCGACACGAAGAACCGGCTGCCCCTCGTCTACTCGCTGACGGGCAATTTCCCCAGCGCGTTCGCCCCGGCAACCAGCGAGCCGACTCGGATGATAGTGATCGGAGATGAGGACTTCCTTACAGACCTCATGCAATTCTCCGACAGCCTCACCAATGTATTTTTCGTGGAGAATGCAATCCTTTGGCTGTCAGGAAACGAGGACCTCCTGTCGCTGAAGACCCGCGCGCCAACAGAGGGCAGGCTGGACAGGATCGAAGATCCCCAGACAAGGGGAAGCCTGATGCTCTTCTCCGAAATCCTCAACGTGGCGGTCATCCCGGTCCTTGTCCTGCTTGTCGGATTGCTCCGCGCCCTTCGCAGGAGAGGAAACGGATGAGCTTCAAGGCCCGGCTTGCCGTGGTTTTCGGAGCGCTTGCGGTCCTGGCCGCCGCGTTTGTCCTTGGTTCCGTGTTTTCCCCTCAGCGGCTGGAGGAAAGAAGATCCGGCGCGCCCCTGGTCTCACTCGGTCCCTCTCCTCGGATTTCCTCCGTGGACGTCTATTCAAGGGCCGCTGATGCGGCGCCGCTTGTGTCTTTGCAGAGAAAGGGTGCCAACCTCTGGGAGGCCGTGGGCGGCGTGGCAACTTACCCCGCGTCCGCTGACCGCGTGGCCGCGCTTCTCCAGGGGCTCACCGGCGTTCGACGCGGCAAGCTCGCCAGCTCAGATCCGGCGAAAATGGCGGACCTGGGCCTGGAGCCCGAGAGCGCGCACCAGGTGGTCCTTCACGTCGAGGGGAGACACGAGATCGCACTCCTGATCGGCAAGCGAGCGCCCAGCGGAGACGAGGAATACATCAAGGTCAAAGGCGAGCCGTCCGCCTTTCTGACGCGGAGCTCACTCGGTGTTCTTCTCAGCCAGGAGAGGGCGTACTGGTACGAGCTGCACGTGCTGCCCGACGACGTGCAGGCAGGCACGGTCATGAGCATAAACGTGAGCGGCAGCTCGGTTGGCGCGCCATTCACGCTCCTTCGGGTGCCAGCGGGCCAGTCGTTCCAATGGCAGATCCAGGGACGGAAGGTCTCAGTGAATCAGTTGGCTGCAACAGCGATGGTGGACCGGGTGACGCGATTGGAGGGAATCGATTTTGCGCAGGTGGCTCCGACGGGATCACCCATCATTCAGGTCACCGTCGTGGCCCTGAACGGGGACAGGTACATCCTTCGCGTGAGCAAGGGTTCGAAGGACGGGAAGGTTCTCCTGACCACAAGCTGGTCTCCGTGGAGCTACGTGGTGGATCCGTCCACGCTTTCACGAACGGTTTTCCCCTTGTCCGACCTGCTTGGGGAACAGTAAAGGACGCGGTAGCATTGGCACATGTACACAACCATCGCAGAGTTCATCAACGACTGGACCAGGGAAAGCGGCCTGAGCCTCAAGATCGAGCGGGCGCTCACGGATCCTTCACTGTCTGAGAAAAGCGACCCGGAGGGCAGAACTCTCGGCTCCATCGCCTGGCACATGGTGGTGATGACCGGGATCTCCGGGACCGCTTGCGGCCTGGTGATCGCGGCCCCGCCGCGCGGGACCGAGGCACCCGCCTCCGCCGCGGCCATTGCGGACGCCTACGAGATGGCGGCAAAGTCGCTGGCGGACCAGGCTTCGAAGAAGCTGACGGACGAAAAGCTCGCAGCCGACATCAACATCTTCGGCAGGACTATGCCCCTGGCGTCGGCGTTGAATAGCCTCATCCGTCACCAGATCCATCACCGTGGGCAGATGACGGTGCTCATGCGAACGGCAGGCGTCATCGTGCCGGGAGTGTATGGGCCTTCCCGTGAGGAAAGCGCGGCTATGCGGGCGCAACAGGGTCGATAGAGGGCCCTGTCGCCCCACCGTCGCGCCCCCACCGGTCCGCCGATGTGCCACAGGACGCCAGTGAAAATCCGCGCAGGGGTTATAACGCATTGAAATAACGGGGAAAGTGGAAAGATTTTTGCCACTTTCCCCGTTTTTTATAGGTGCACGACTCCTCGCAGGAAATTTCGCGCCTTATCCAGCCCACTTCGTCCCGCGAAGGTCCTTCCACGGGCCGCCCTCCGCGTAGCGCTCCGGATGCAGGACCTTGGGCCGCGGATCCTCTGCCGCATCCAGCTGCAGCACCATCCACTTCGGATACGGGACTCCCGGATCAGAGGTGGCATCCAGGAGGCGCACATCATCCGCTGACAGCGCCAGGTCCACAGCCTTGATATTGTCCTCCAGGTGCTCGGCCTTGCGCGCCGCAATGATCACGGCGCTGACCGCCGGCCTGCTCAGCACCCAGGCGAGCGCCACCCGGGACATGCTGGCACCTTGCCGGCCCGCAACTTCCTTCAAGGCGTCCACGGTGCGGTAGCCCAGCTCTTTGTCGAACGGAACGAATTGACCCGCCTCGGCGAACCGGGTCCCTGAAGGAGCGGGGTTGGCCCGGCTGTATTTGCCGGAGAGGAAACCGCCGGCAAGGGGGCTCCACACGAGGATCCCGATATTGTGGTACTGGGCAAACGACTGGAACTCGTACTCCAGGCCGCGGCCAACGAGGCTGTAGTACATCTGGGCCGTCACGTATTTCTCCAGGCCCATCCGCTCCTGGAGCATGACGGCGGTTGCAGCCTGCCATGACAGCAGGTTGGAAAGCCCGATGTGCCGCACCTTGCCCTGCCGCACCAGGTCGTCCAGGGTCCGAAGCGTTTCCTCCAACGGCGTATTGCTGTCCCACCCGTGCACCTGGTAGAGATCGATGTAGTCTGTCTGCAGTCGTTTCAAGCTGCTCTCGATCCCCCGCATGATGTTCACCCGGGTCGCGCCGCTCCTGTTGAAGTTGTCGCTCATGGGGAGCCTGACCTTGGTGGCAAGAACGATCTCTTCCCGAATGCCTTTCAGCGCGTTGCCCAGGAGCGCCTCGCTCTCCCCGAGGCTGTAGACGTCAGCGGTGTCGATGAAGTTGATCCCACGGTCCAGGGCCAGCTTCACCATCTTCGTGGTGGCCTCCTGTCCGAGGTTTCCCACGTTCATCTTTCCGCCGAACTGCATGCTGCCAAGAGCCACCTGGCTCACGATGAGACCGGTATTCCCGAGCTTCCTGTACTTCATCCCGAGCGCTCCTTTCTCTCCCTTGACTGTGCGGATACCCGCAACTACTGTAGCATACACACTACGCCGGAGGAAGGAATGAGCTGGCTGGAAGACGTCTTTCACGTTCGCAAACCCATCATCGCCATGTGCCACTTCGAGCGCCTGCCTGGAGATCCCGGCTATGATTCAGCAAAGGGCTTGGACTGGGTCCTGTCCCGGGCCCGGCAGAACCTGCGCGCTCTCCAGGACGGCGGGGTGGACGCCGTCATGTTCTCAAACGAGTCAAGCCTTCCTTACCTGACAAAGGTGGAGCCAATCACCTATGTCACAATGGCCCGGATCATCGGCCAGCTCATGGCTGACATCAAGGTTCCTTTCGGCGTGAATGTCCTGTGGGACCCTACCGCGACTGTGGACCTCGCGGTGGCCACGGGCGCGTTGTTTGTGCGGGAGATTTTCAGCGGCGTCTACGCGAGCGATTTCGGCCTCTGGAACACGAACGCCGGCGAGGTGGTCCGTCACCAATATCGCATCAGCGGGGAGAAGGTGAAGCTCCTGTACAACATCGTCCCCGAGGCCGCCGTGTACCTGGGCAGCCGCAGCATAGCGGACATCGCCCGATCCACGGTTTTCAACGATCGCCCGGATGCCCTGTGCGTCTCCGGCCTCGTTGCCGGGGTGGCCACATCCGCGGACGTGCTCAAGCAGGTCAAAGAAGCGGTTCCCGAGACTTTCGTCTTTGCCAACACGGGCGTGAAAGTCTCTAATGTCGCGGAGCAGCTTGCCATAGCGGACGGCGCGGTGGTGGGGACAACCTTCAAACGTGACGGGTACATCTGGAACGAGGTGGACGGGAGCCGCGTCAAGGAGTTCATGAAAAAAGTGAACGACGTGCGCCGCGCGAAGTAGCCGACCATGGACCGGCGCTGGAAGGACCTTGGCAGCCTGCTCGTCAACTACTCCGTCGAGGTGCGGGCCGGGGAGAAAGTAATGATCTCCATGGGGGAGGTGGAAACCTTTCCCCTGGTGCTCGGAGTCCACGAGGCGGTCCTCAGGGCAGGCGGCTTTCCGCAGGTGCAGTTTCTCTCAGAGACCCTTCGCCACCAGCTGTTGAAGCTCGGAAGCCGTGAGCAGCTCTCCTGGATGCCCGAGATGGAGGCCTCCGGGATGGAGTGGGCCGATGTCTACATCGGACTTCGAGGCGCCTACAACATCCATGAGCATGATGACATCCCCACCCAGGCCATTGCCCTGAACCAGGGCGCCATGGGGAAGATCTCCCGCCTGCGCTGGGAGAAGACCCGCTGGTGCCTCGTGCGCGTGCCCAATGCCGCCTTCGCACAGGCGGCGGAGACTGATGAAGAGACGATCATGGAGATGTTCTTCAGCGCGACTCTGCTCGACTGGGAGAAAGAGAGCGGGAAATGGCGGGAGTGGGCGCGGCGGCTGGACCGCGGGAGTGTCGTGCGCGTCACGGGGAAGGACACGGACCTGAGCTTCAGCATCAAGGGACGGAAGTGGGTTGCCGGTGACGGAAAGATCAACATGCCCGACGGGGAGATCATGACCGCGCCGGTGGAGGACTCGCTGAACGGGCAGATCTCCTTCGAGTTCCCCGGCGTTTTGAGCGGCCGGCTCATCGACAATATCCGTCTGCGCTTTGAAGACGGGATGCTGGCGGAGGCAACGTCCTCCACCAACCAGGACTTCCTCCGCTCCGTCCTTGCAACGGATCCAGGGGCGAGCAGGGTCGGAGAGTTCGCCATGGGAACCAACATGGCGGTGAACCGCTTCTGCAAGGACATCCTGCTGGATGAGAAGATCGGCGGCACGGTGCACCTGGCTCTTGGCCGGTCCTACCCCGAATGCGGGGGGAAGAACAATTCGGCGCTTCACTGGGACATCGTCAAGGACATCAGGACGGAAGGCGCGGTCCTCGTGGACGGGCAGCCCGTATTGGAGAAAGGGAAGTTCCTCCTGTAGGAGCGCTCGTGAAGGGACCCTGTCTCCTCGGCATCGACATCGGCACGTATTCCTCGAAAGGAGTCATCGTCTCCCAGGCCGGAGCCGTGCTTGCCAGCGCCGTTTCGGAGCACGAGCTGTCCATGCCCCGGCCTGGCTACGCGGAGCATGATCCCGAGAAGGTGTGGTGGGCGGACTTCATTACCATCGTCAGAAGTCTCCTTGCCTCTTCAGCGGTCAAGCCTGCCCAGGTGGCAGGAATCGCAATCAGCACGATCTCTCCAGCCGTGGTCCCCGTTGACGGCCAGGGACGGGCCCTCCGCCCGGCCATCCTCTACGGGGTAGACACGCGTGCCACCCGGGAGATAGCGGAGCTGGAGAGCCGGACCGGCCGGCATTTCGATACCCAGTCGGCCTGCCCCAAGGTCCTCTGGATCCGAAGGAACGAGCCGGAAGTCTGGAGCAGGACCCGCCGCATTGTGAACGGAAGCGGCTTTTTCACGCTGCGCTTGACCGGGGAGGCGACCATTGACGTCTACGACGCCACGATCTTTGCTCCCCTGTTCGACCCCGAAAGCATGTCGTGGTCCACGGCAGCGGAAGACCTCGTTGCACCGGTGAGCCTGATGCCGCGCATCACGTGGACCGCTACAGTGGCCGGGCGGGTCACGCGGGAGGCTGCGAAGGAGACGGGTCTGCCCGAGGGCGCTCCCGTGATCACGGGAACCGCGGATGCAGCCGCGGAAGCCGTGAGCGTGGGGCTTGCCGATGACGGGGACATGATGCTCATGTACGGTAGCAGCACGTTCTTCATCCTGAAGACCTCCCGGCTGGTCGAGCCGCAAGGCTTCTGGGGCACGAGGTTCCTGGAGAAGGACAGCTTCGCCGTTGCCGGGGGCACGGCAACAGCAGGCAGCCTTACCCGTTGGTTTCGTGACACGTTGGGGTCGGGGGAGCAGTCCTATGAAGCGCTGGCCGACCTGGCAGCCGGCTCCCCTGCCGGGGCGAACGGGCTCCTGGTGCTGCCGTACTTCTCGGGTGAGAGGACCCCGATCCATGATCCCGAGGCCCGCGGCGTGATCTTCGGACTCACGCTGCGCCACACGCGGAAGGATCTGTACCGGGCCGTCCTGGAATCCGTAGGCCACAGCATCCGGCACAATATGGAAGTGCTGCGGCAGCAGGGATGTGCCGCGCGGAGGATCCTCGCCGTCGGCGGTGGAACGCGTAACCCCCTGTGGATGCAGATCGTCAGCGACATCGCCGGGATCACGCAGTCGGTGCCGCAAGAGCAGGTCGGGGCTTCCTATGGGGATGCCTTCCTGGCGGGCCTCGGCATCGGCATGTTTTCCAGCATGAAACAGATCGATGCCTGGGTGCGCCCGGGCGCCACGTATGAGCCGTCCGCGGGGACGCGAGCCCTGTATGACGAATACCATGCCATCTATCGGGAGCTGTACACGACGAGCGCCGGCTGCATGCACAGGCTCGGCAAGGCGGCCGGAGGTTGAAGGGGAGGCGGTCATGGCGACTCCGCTTCGCATGCCTGACCTGGGGACGCTTGGAGGCAAGGTGACCCTTGTCCGTTGGCTCAAGGCGGAAGGGGATGTGGTGGCCCTTTCCGAGCCGCTTTTCGAGGTGGAGACGGACAAGGGGGTGAGCGCGGTGGAGTCACCCCTGGCAGGGGTGCTGCTGAAGCTCCTGGTGGCCGATGGCGCACAAACAGCTGCGGGTGAAACGATTGCCATGATACGAAGGCCGGGAGAACCGGAAAAGGACGAGGTGTGAAGAAGCTATCTGGATCAGTTCAGCCGGACATAACCGAAATGCTCGACGTTCTTCTTCGGCGCAGACTCCCCAAACGGGTGCACCACGCCGAGCTTTTTCTGGATGAAGAAATACGGGAAGCAGTGGCCGGGCGCTTTGGATTGTGCCCGGACCTCGACAGGTCTGACCCCCTTTTCCCGACCAAACGGGACGCGGCGCTGCACGCTTTTCTGGGTTATGACATGTTCCGCGTGGGGGTGGCGCGAAAGACCGTCTTCCAGACGGCAACCGTCGCGGCCGCGGACACCACCGCCGAGCGGGGGCAGGAAAGATCCGCCCGTGACTGGCAGGAAGAGCATGCCGGGCCCATCCAGGGCTGGAAGGACTTTGACGCCTACCGATGGCCCGAAGTGTCCGACGTCGACTTTTCTCCCCTCGAATGGCTGGAGCGAAACCTGTCTCCCGCTATGGGCGTCTACGAGCTGACCGCGCACATCTTCGAGATCCTCTCCTTTCTTCTTGGCTACGAGACTCTCTGCTATGCGGTGGTCGACCAGCCCGACCTGGTGGACGCAATCCTCCAGAGGGCGGGAAACTTCTACGTGGATTTCACCCGGGCGCTGGTGGATTTCCGGTGCGTGGCGGTGGTCTGGGGCTCGGATGACCTGGGGTTCAGGTCCGGCACGATGATGTCGCCGGACTTCCTTCGCGCGAAGATTCTCCCATGGCACAAGCGCTGCGCGGAGATCGCCCATTCCAAGGGCAAGCCGTACCTCCTGCACTCATGCGGAAAGCTGGATGAGATCATGGAGGATCTCATCTCGGATGTCGGCATCGACGGGAAACATTCCTTCGAGGACGCCATCCTGCCGATCACGGAGGCAAAGCGCCGCTACGGCAAGCGGGTTTCGCTGATCGGGGGGATCGACATGGACTTCCTGTGCAGGTCGGATGAGGCTTCCATCAGGGAGCGCGTTCGGGAGACGCTTGGGCAGTGCCTGCCGGGCGGCGGGTACTGCCTCGGCACGGGCAACACGGTTGCCAACTACGTGCCGCTGGACAACTACCTGGCCATGCTGGATGAGGGGCGGTTGTTCACTGTGTAGGGGGAGCTGTCAGTCGGCCAGGCAGGGCAGGTAGAACATACGCATGGCCTCCAGCAGGTTGTCCGAACCCTGGACGGTCCCCCGGTCGCTGGACAGCTTGTACAGGAGCGTGTAGGAGCCCATGACGCGGAACGAAAATGTGAACCGCTCGGCCTCCACCCCGTTTCTCTTCATGACGAAATCGATTGAAGTTTCGTTTCCGTTCATGCTGCGGGGCTCGAGCTGGAAGGTCACCGTGTCTCCACGCGGCGTCACGACTTCCTGAAACTTAGCGTCGCGGAAAAGGTCCCCGAAGGTCCTGTTCCCGAAGTCCGATACGCCATCCTTGACGCACAGCCGCGAGGCCCAGACCGACTCGGCAACCGCGGGGGCCGTCGGGGCGCTTCCCGCTCGAAAGGCGAGCAGACTCAGAAGAAGGCCGGCAACAATCACGCTTTTTATTTTCATACCGGTTTGTACCACCGGTATCGGGCTGCGGGCTCATAATCTTCAATCAGGGATGCGGATCGGGCGCCACCTGTATCTCCAGTCCGATGTTCCACGGGTCCCGGGCGCGAAGCACTCCGTCGTCCATGCTCGCCGCCACACCGGCCTCGTGAAGGCTCTTCTCAATGCGTGCCAGCTCCGCGGCATCCGGGACCTGGATCACGAATGACTGGAGCCCTGTCGATCCTTCGGGCGCCGGAGGGGCTCCCCGTGAGGCCCAGCTGTTCAATCCAAGATGATGGTGGTAGCCTCCGGCGCTCAGGAAGGCGGCGCCCTGCCAGGTTGCCGTAATGTCGAACCCGAGTATCCCGTGGTAGAACCGCACGGCTTCCTCCACGTCAGCAACCTGGAGGTGGACATGGCCAATCCGCGTGCCCTCGGGAAAGACCTTGGCCGCGCTCTTATCGATGTCCCCCTCCCGCAGGAGATCCTCCAGGTCCAAGGGCTCGGTTGCCATCTGCACGGTCCCGTTGCTCCATTTCCATTCGGACCGGGGCCTGTCCCTGTAGATCTCGATCCCGTTTCCGTCCGGGTCAGAGAGATACAAGGCTTCACTCACCAGGTGATCCGCCTCCCCGACACCGATCTGCGCCTCCGTAAGCCGCCGGAGGGCCTGGCCCAAGGCAGCCCTGCTCGGGACGAGAACGGCAAAATGATACAGGCCGGAGGCGCGCCCGGCGGGGAGCGCACCGGGGACTTCTTTGAGAACGACTACCGGGGAGCTGCCGGCCCCCAGGGCGGGCGATCCATTTCTGTCGTCGAGCCGCTTGAACCCGAGCACGGTTTGGTAGAAATCCAGGGACCGGGCGGCGTCCGCCACGCGGATAGTGACCGGACCCGGCTGCGTTGCCGTGGCGATGGACTGTACTGTTTTCGTGCTCATTGCATGCCCTCTGCTTTCCAATGTATACTAACAGTACAATATGAATGCTTTCCTGAATCGGCAAGAAGGCACCCGGAACGGAGGCTAGTTACTTCATGGTAACCAAGTTGGCGCCCCGCGCGCCCCAAACGCCCCAGGCGCCTGGCAAGCGCGGAATGCCGGGCGCGCCTCGAACGCCCGCGAAGCCGTGGAACGTATACGACCCCGACTGCCCCACGCGCCGCGTTCTGGACAGGATCGCGGACAAGTGGACAGTGCTGGTGGTCGGCGTGCTCGCGGAGGGCACCCTGCGATTCGGCCAGCTTCGCCGCGAAGTCACCGGAATCTCGCAGAAGGTCCTCACGGAGACTTTGCGCGGCCTGGAGCGTGACGGGATCGTGAGCCGCAAGGTCTATGCAAGCGTGCCGCCGCGGGTGGAGTATTCACTCACGCCGCTGGGACGCAGCCTCACCGGGCTCCTGGATTCGGTCCGCTCGTGGGCCGAGACTCACATCGAGGCTGTCCTGGAGTCGCAGAAAGCGTATGACCACTCCGGGCGGGAGGAGTGATGCTGAAAAAGCATAACGGCAATTTCGGCTGGGATTCGGTTTCCGTCCTCGCCTACAAGGAGGACGGGGGCATTTTCAAGGATGTCACGCGCCAGATCCTCTTTGATCCGCAGCCGGATCTTTCCTGCCAGGTTCGCTACTTCGAGGTCGGCCCCGGGGGACACACCACGCTGGAGCGGCACAAGCACGCCCATTGCGTCATCGTCATCAGGGGGGAGGGGGAGGCCCTTGTCGGGGACCAGGTGTACCAGCTGCACGACAAGGATGTCGTGGTGGTTCCTTCCAACAGCTGGCACCAGTTTCGAGCCGCGAAAGGCAAGCCTCTTGGCTTCCTCTGCATCGTTAACGGAGAGCGGGACAGGCCCACGCTTCCATCTCCCGAGGACATGAAGTCGCTGCAGCGAAACGAGAAGGTCGCCGCGTTCATCCGCAGCTAGGGGCGCCCGCCGCAGGGAGAGTCCGCCCCCGGGCCCGAACAAATGTTCATTTCTAAACAACTTGACGGCATATGGGCCCGGCCCGATAATCGGGCCACAATCACCGGAGGCTCTCGATGGCGGGAAAATCTCTGAAGGAACAGCTCAGCGGGGAACGCTTCAGCGTTTCGTACCTGTTGACGGGCGAGGAGAAAGAGGCACGCCTCAAGGCCAAGGACATCTGCTATGAGCAGACTGTCGAGTTTCCCGAGGACCTCACTCCAGCGGGGCCGATTGCCGACCAGATTGTCGGACAGATTGAGCAGTTTTCCCCGGTGGAGCCCCCCGTGGGCGGCCGCGCCGGCGCCCCCCTGTTTCGCGCTCTCATCAGCTACGCGGTGGAATCCGCGGCGGGCAACATCGTCCAGATGCTGAACGTCGTGTTCGGCAACACCAGCATGAAGCCCGGGGTCAAGGTGGAGAGCCTGAGCTTTTCCCGCAGGATCATCTCTGCCTTCAAGGGTCCCCGGTTCGGACGGGACGGCCTTCGGGCTCTCCTGGGAGTTCCTTCGCGGCCGCTGGTCTGCACCGCCCTCAAGCCCATGGGCCTTTCGGCGTCCGAGCTGGCGGAGCAGGCGTACAAGTTCGCCCTGGGCGGCATCGATATGATCAAGGACGATCACGGCCTGAGCGACCAGCCCTTCTGTCCCTTCGAAGAGCGGGCGGCCCGCTGCGCGGAGGCCGTGGCGCGCGCAAGCAGCCGCACGGGCAGGAAGATACTCTACATGCCGAACGTGACTGCGCCTGCTGACAGGCTGCTGCCGGCCGCTCACCGCGCAAAAGAGCTCGGAGCCGGGGCATTCATGGTCTGTCCGGGCCTTGCGGGGCTGGACGCTGTACGGCTCCTTGCGGAGGATGATTCTCTTGGAGTGCCCGTCATGGCGCACCCTGCGTTTCTTGGAAGCTTTGTCACCTCCCCGGAGAACGGTTTCAGCCATGGCGCGCTCTTCGGCCAACTCATGCGGCTTTCGGGCGCAGACATGACCGTGTTCCCGAACTGGGGCGGACGGTTCTCCTTCAGCCGGGAGGAGTGCCGGCAGATCGCGGATGCATGCGCCGAGGACATGGGCGGCATGAAGACCATCTTCCCCGCGCCGGGGGGCGGCATGACGACAGACCGCGCGCAGGACCTGCGGGACGTCTACGGCCGGGAGTTCGTCCTCCTCATGGGCGGCGGCCTCCACCGGCACAGCCCTGATCTCACGCGAAACGCGGAATATTTCCTCCAGATGGTAAGCGCCTTGTAGGAGACACGAGCGGATGCCGGGCTACAGCGAGGAGATGCTTGTCGCAGTTTCCCACCTCTACTACACGGAGGGCTTCAAGCAGGAAGCCGTGGCTTCCCGTCTGAATGTCTCGCGCCTGGCCGTGACCCGGATGCTGAAGAAGGCGCGGGACCAGGGCATCGTCCAGATCACGGTAAACCGACCGCTCCCCGCGCACGTGAGCCTGGCCCTCGAGCTGGAGAAGAAGTACGGGCTCAGGGCGGCGCGCGTGGTCCAGACAGGTGCAACGCTGGAGGAGACCACTGCCGCCATCGGCAGAGCCGGCGCGGAGCTTCTTGCCGGCTTCATCCGGCCCGGCCTGCGTATAGGCGTTGCATGGAGCCGGACGGTGAGCGCCATCATTCCCTTCGTGCGCCGCACCTTCAAGACGGGCGTGTGCATCAACGAGCTTGCCGGCACCTACCTTGCTCCGAACATCCCGTACGGGGTTTCGCTGGCGCTCGCGGACAAGCTCCACGTGCCGCTGGAAAGCATCCCCATGCCGGTGCTCGTCAAGAGCGAGCATGCCCGCGACATCATGCTCAAGGAGCACATGATCCGGCGGGCCCTGGCCAACGCGGCCCGGGTGGACATCGCCCTGGTGGGGCTGGGCACCGTTTCAGAGAGCTCCAGCATTGTAGACTCCGGCTGATATCACAAAGACCAATCTGAAAGAGTTCGAGTCCCGGGGAGTGGCGGGAGAGCTTCTCCTGAGATGCTATGACTCCGAGGGGCGCTACATTCACATGTCGTTCGAGAAACGGACCATCTCCGTCACGTGGGACCAGATCCAGAGCTTGCCGTTTGTCGCGGCCATGGCCTTCGGGCCCGAGAAGATGAGCGCCATCCGCGGAGCGCTGGCTGGGAACATCATCCACGGCCTTGTCACGGACAGGAGCACCGCCATGGCGCTCCTCGAATAAAGAGAAAGTGGACCTCCCGTATGGGAGGTCCATGAACAGGGGATTCCGCAAGGAGGTATCTATGAAGCGGATTACAGCTGTTCTCATCGCCTTTACCCTGATCGCGGCGGCGGGCTTCGCGCAGGCGAAGGTCCCCGACAAAATCGCCGGACACCAGGGCGTCATCAAGGTGGCGGTCATCAGGAATCTCGGTTCCGACGACCACACGAACCAGTTCCTCGCCGGGGCAAAGGAAGAAGGGGAGTCGCTGGGCTTCAAGGTGGACACGTTCATCACCAACGGCGAGGATGCCAAGTTCCAGGATTACGCCACCATGGTGATGAACCAGGACTATGACGGCGTCATCCTCTCCCACGGCAAGGACCCGTACGCCACGGACCTCGTGAAGCAGCTCATGGAAAAGGGCAAGGCGGTCTCGGTTTTCGACACTGCCATCTCGGGCTCCATCCCGGGCCTCACCATGACCTCGCAGAAGGATGAATCCCTTGCCGAGATGTCCCTGGGCCAGCTGGTGAAGGACTACAAGGGACAGGCAAGAATCATCAAGCTGTGGGTGGCCGGCTTCCCGCCCATGGACAGGCGCCAGGTGATCTACAAGAAGGTCATTCAGGACAACCCGGGCATCAAGGAGCTGGAGCTGATCGGCGCGGTCTCGGCGGACGTGCCGGGCGACACGGCCAACAAGATGGGAGCTGCCCTGGCGAAGTATCCCCAGGGACAGGTTGACGCGATCTGGGGCTCCTGGGATGCCTTTGCCGAGGGAGCCTACAAGGCCCTCAAAGAGAACGGACGCACGGAGATCAGGATCTACGGCATCGACGTCTCCAACCAGGACCTCCAGCTCATGCAGGAGCCCGGAAGCCCGTGGGTGTGCACAGCGGCGGTGGACCCCAAGCTCATCGGCCGGGTCAACATGAGGCTGGTTGCAAAGAAGCTCGCCGGAGAGGCAACTCCAGCGGTCTATGAGCTTCCGGCTGCCCTCATCAAGCAGAGCGACCTGAAGAAGAGCCCGACTCCCGTGAACATGATGACCCTCGCGAAGATCATCCCGGGCTGGGGCGAGTCCAAGGACTTCAATGAGCCCTGGATGGATACCCTGCGGGCGAAGTACGGGAAGAGGAAGTAGGGAAAGAGGAAACAGGAAGGAACGGACAGGGATGGCAGGCACCCTGGAGATGCAGGACATCTCCATAAGCTTCCCCGGCGTCAAAGCCCTCCGCAGCGTCGGCTTTCGCACGGAGACCGGCCTGTCCCATGCCCTCGTTGGCGCAAACGGCGCCGGCAAGTCCACTCTCATGAAAGTGCTTGCCGGCGCCTACGCGCATTACACGGGCCGGATCCTGATGGACGGCACCGAGGTGCGGATCCGTTCCCCGCGGGAGGCGAAGAGCCTCGGAATCGAGGTTGTCTACCAGGAGGTGGACACGGCGCTCGTTCCCACCCTCAGCGTCGGTGAGAACATCATGCTGGACCTGATGGTGAACGACATGGGCGCGCGCCAGGTGGTGAAGTGGAGGCGGCTGCACGAGCAGGCCCGCCGGATCCTGGAAGAGCTGCGCGTGGACATCGACACACGGCTCCCTGTCAGCCGCTTCTCCCTGGCGCAAAAGCAGATGGTGCTCATTGCCCGTGCCCTTTCCAAGGAGTGCCGCTTCCTCATCCTGGACGAGCCGACCGCTCCCTTGAGCACCTCCGAAACGGACGAGCTTTTCCGGGTGATCCGCGACATCCTCACGAAGAACATCGGCGTGATTTTCATCTCCCACCGGCTTCCCGAGGTGATGGCGGTCTGCCAGCGGGTCACCGTCCTTCGTGACGGCCAGCGGGTGGATGAGCGAAGCGTCCAGGAGGTGGATGTCGCGGGGATCGTGGAGATGATGCTGGGCAGGCGGTTCGAAGAGAACTTTCCCAAGCACAGGGTGCCCATCGGCGACATCGTTTTCTCCGTCAAGGGACTGGACGACCAGTCGAAAGTCCGTGATGTGGACCTGTACGTGCGCGCGGGGGAGATAGTCGGAATCGCGGGACTCGTGGGAGCGGGCAAGTCCGAGCTGTGCAAGGCGCTGTTCGGAGCTTCCCCTGTTCGCTGCCGCGAGGCCCTGATACGGGGCCGCCCGTATCGATTCCGGGATCCGCACGCCGCGGTTCTCCAGGGGGTCGGGCTCGTGCCCGAGGAAAGGAGGAGGGAGGGGATCCTCGTGGAGGAGAGCGTGGCCACCAACCTCACGGCTGCTTCTCTTTCCCATTTCAGCGGCGCCCTGGGATTCCTGCGCTTCGGGGCGGAGCGCAGGGAAGTGCGGACCATGATCGGAAAGCTCGAGATCAGGACCCCGAATGAGAATCAGAAAGTGGGCTTTCTCTCCGGGGGAAACCAGCAGAAGGTCTCCGTGGGCAAGTGGCTCATTGCGAACGCGGAGGTGTACCTCTTCGACGAGCCAACCAAGGGAGTCGATGTCGGGGCAAAGAGGGACATCTTCGAGCTGATCGGCCGGCTGGCCGAGTCGGGGAAGGCCATCATCTACGCATCCTGCGAGCTCGCCGAGATCCTGGGAATCACTGACCGCATCTATGTCCTGTACGACGGCCGCATCTGCAAGGAGATCCAGACGGCCCAGGCCACGGAGGAAGAGCTTCTCTTCTATGCGACAGGGGGGACGTGAGGAGATGGCAGGACAGGCGGTCGCGGAGCGGCAGGTCAGGCGGATCGACATATTCGGGTTTTTCTACCGCTGGGGAACCATCATCACGATCGGGCTTCTCGTCCTCTTCTTCGGGGTCATGACCCGGTCGTTTCTGTCCCCGGGAAACCTGATCAACATCCTGCGCTCCATATCGATCGTCACGGTGATCGCAATCGGTGTCTCCCTGTCCCTCTCGGTCGGCGGATTCGACCTGTCGGTGGGATCGGTTGCCTCGCTTGCGGACGCCGTCGTCATCTCCCTTTTCATCTGGTACGGAAAAGGCTCGTTCGTCTCCATTGTCCTCGCCATTGCCGCCTGCCTTGTGGTGGGTGGATTCAACGCGTTTCTCATTGTGAGAGTCCGCATCCCCGACATGCTGGCCACCCTGGCCACCATGTTCATCTTCCAGGGCGTGGCAATGACGTACACGAACGGCGGTTCCATCACGGCCAACATGATGATGGCGGACGGCTCCACGGCCCCGGGAAAGCTCACGGCCGTCTTCAATGCCATCGGCCAGGTGCCGGCCATCATTCTCATCATGATCGTCGTTGTCATTGTCGTTCAGATCTATCTGTCCTCCACGAAGCACGGCCGCTACATGTACGTGGTTGGCGGCAACATGGAGGCGGCCCGCCTCTCGGGCATCCCCCTGGGCCGCTACAGGACCGCCGCGTATCTCATCTCCTCGGCGTTCGCGGCGCTGGGGGGCATCATGCTGGCTTCCCGCATCGGCTCCTCCCAGGTGAACGCCGGCTCGGCGTACCTCATGGATGCCGTGGCCGCGGCATATATCGGCTTTTCCCTCGGGGGCTCGGGCAAGCCGAACGCGGTGGGGACGTTCATCGGCGCCGTTCTCATCGGGATTCTCCAGAACGGCCTCGTCATGGTCTCCGTCCCCTATTACGCGATGGACATCATCAAGGGCGCGGTCCTTGCCCTTGCTCTTGCCCTGACGTATGTCAGGAAAAAATGATCGGAGGGGATGGGATGGGAGACTACAACCACTACTTCCTGATGAAATCAGCGGATGCCGCGGAGTTTGCCCGGACCAGGTTCAACCTCTTCCCGCCGGGTGCGACGCTGGAGCACGCGGAGATCGGGGACGGGAACCTGAACTACATCTTCCGCATCAGGGACAAAGCCTCCGGCAAGGCGGTGGTGATCAAGCAGGCGGGCGGCACCGCGCGGATATCCGACCAGTTCAAGGTCTCTCCTGACAGGAACCGCATCGAGCATGACATCCTTGTCATCGAAAACGAGCTTGCCCCGGGCCTCGTGCCGCAGGTCTTCGGCTATGACCCCGTGATGAACGCCCTTGCCATGGAGGACCTCTCTGATCACACCATCATGCGCTCAGCGCTCCTGGAGCGCCGGACGTTCCCCCTGTTCGCGGACCACATCACGACCTTCATGGTGAACACTCTCCTTTTGACCAGCGACGCTGTCATGGATCACAAGAAGAAAAAGGAGACGGTGAAGAGCTTCGTCAATCCCGACCTGTGCGAGATCACGGAGGATCTTGTCTACACGGAGCCCTTCAACGACGTGAAGAAGAGAAATGATCCTTTCCCGCCCAACCTGGACTTCATCCGCAGGGAGCTCTACGAGGACAGGGACATCCTCCTGGAAACGGCGAAGATGAAGTTCGATTTCTACTGCAACGCCCAGTGCCTCATCCACGGGGACCTCCATACAGGATCCGTCTTCGTGCGGGAGGACTCCACGAAGGCCATTGACCCCGAGTTTGCCTATTACGGTCCGGCCGGCTACGACGTGGGGAACGTGATCGCCAACCTCATCTTCGCGTGGGCAAACGCGGACACGGTCATGGAGGCGGGAGCCGCGCGCACGGCTTTCACCGGGTGGCTGGAGAGGACCATAGACGAGGTGATGGGGATGTTCGTGTCCAAATGGAAGGCGCTGTGGGCCCGCTCGGTGACGGAAACGGTGGCCCGCTATGACGGCTTTGCCGAGTGGTACCTGGACTGCATCCTGCGGGACACAGCGGGGGTAACCGGCCTGGAGCTGTGCCGCAGGATCGTCGGGATTGCGCACGTGAAGGACATCACCTCGATCAAAGACCCGG
Source organism: uncultured Spirochaetota bacterium (assembly GCA_963753085.1). Classification (GTDB taxonomy): domain Bacteria; phylum Spirochaetota; class Spirochaetia; order SZUA-6; family Fen-1364; genus Fen-1364. The sequence goes on from CAVWBF010000001.1 coordinate 24,103, forward strand.
CGGCCCGGCTGCGGGCGGAACGGCTGTGCATAACGGCGGCCAAGAGGTATATCCTGGAGCGGGATCACATACGGACAGGAAACGACTACCTGGGGGTCCTGCACAAGGCAGCCGCGAAGCTTCAAAGGCCGCGCGCAGAGGGGCAGCAGGGGTGACAATGGAAACTTCACGACAGAGAATCCTGAAAACGATTTCCCACGAGCAGCCGGACGTCACGCCCATCAACCTCGAGGGCTTCTACGACCCTGAGAAATGGTACAAGCATTTCCGCACCCAGAACCGGATCGAGATCCGCGAGAAGCTGGACGCGGACATCCAGAGCGCGCGGCCCGTTTATACCGGTCCTCTCAAGGGAAATGACCTCAGCATCTGGGGGACGCCGATGAACATCTACGGCGCCGGCGGGATCGGCTACGGGGCGGGCCGCGACTATCCGCTGGCGGCGGCGGAAACAGTCAGGGAGATCGACGCCTGGCCGTGGCCGGATCCTGAGAACTTCGACTACAGGATCACCGCGGAAGTCCTGCAGTCCATACCCGGCGACAGGGCAAAGCGCCTGGACGGGAAGTACGGCGTGGAGAAGGAAGGATGCAGCCACGCCGAGCTGACTCAAAACGGCGCCTGGATCCCGCTCATCTGCACCCTCTTCGACCTCTTCGGCCTCGAAGGCACGCTCATGAAGATGCACCTCGAGCCCAAGGTGATCGAGGCTGCCCTTCATCATCTCGATGATTTCATCATGGGCTTCTTTTCCCGGATGCTGGACCAGGCCGGGCATGCCTGTGACCTGGTCTATTTCGGGGATGACTTTTCCACCCAGAAAGGCCTCATGCTCTCTCCCGAGCATTGGAGGCGCTTTCTCCTGCCGACCTACCAAAAGCTCTTTGCCCTCATCAAGGGTCACGGCAAGATCGTTTGGTTCCATTCCTGCGGGTCCTTCCACGAGGTCATGGGAGATCTTATTGACGCGGGGATGGACGTGTGGGAGACAGTCCAGGTGCAGGCGGTCGGGAACGACCCGCGCGAGCTGAAGCGGAAATACGGGCGTTCCATTACTTTCTACGGCGGCATCTCCACCCAGACGACCCTCCCTAACGGCAGTCCCGAGGATGTGCGCCAGGAGGTGCGGGAGAGGGTCACCGTGCTCGGGGAGCGCGGCGGTTATATCGTCGGCTCGGATCACGGGATCCTGCCGGACGTCCCTCTTGAGAACGTCCTGGCGATGTACGACGAGGCAAGGAAGTTTCACGCCGCGGGACACGCGGCCGCGTCTCAAGCGGCCGCCCATGAGGAGGCAGCGCGTGGGTGACCTGCGCATGATCGAGCCCGTTCGACTGGACGATGCCGCAGGCGTCCTTGTCATCCTGGATCAGACTCTTCTTCCCAACCAGACAACCTACCTGCGCCTCGGCACGCAGGAGGAGATCTGGGAGGCAATTTACCAGCTTCGCGTGCGCGGCGCGCCCGCAATTGGAATTGCCGCGGCATACGGAGCGTACCTCGGAGTGCGGGGCTCGAAGGCAGCGACCCATCGGCAGCTCATGGAGGATTTTGCGGCGGTGAAGAAGCACCTGGCGACAGCCAGGCCCACCGCGGTGAACCTCTTCTGGGCGCTGGACCGGATGGAAAGGCGTCTTGCCGGCCTTCCCAACACCACTCCAGCGGAAGCCAAAGCTGCGCTGAAAGCTGAAGCTGATGCCATCCGAGCGGAGGATGAGGCGGTCTGCCGGAGCATCGGGGAGCATTCCCTCACGCTGCTTTCCAAGGGCTGGGGACTCCTCACCCACTGCAATGCCGGCGCGCTGGCCACGGCGCGCTGGGGCACGGCTACAGCCCCGATGTACCTGGGCGCCGAGCGGGGTTACGGCTTCAAGGTCTATGCGGATGAGACGCGGCCGCTCCTCCAGGGCGCCCGGCTCACCGCCTGGGAGCTGTCGCAGGCCGGCGTGGATGTCACTGTGATCTGCGACAACATGGCATCCATCGTTATGAAGGAAGGCCGGGTGCAGGCGGTCCTGGTTGGCTGCGACCGGGTGGCTGCCAACGGGGATGCGGCCAACAAGATCGGGACCTCGGGCGTTGCCATCCTTGCCCGTCATTATGGCATCCCCTTCTACGTGCACGCGCCTCTTTCCTCCGTGGATCTGAAATGCCCCACAGGCAAAGAGATTCCCATCGAGCAGAGGCCCGGGGAAGAGGTGACGGAGAAATGGTACGCCCGTCCGATGGTCCCGTCCGGAGTGAAGGTCTACAACCCTGCTTTCGACGTGACCGACCACGACCTGATCACGGCTATCGTGACGGAGAATGGGATTGCCTGCGCGCCGTTCAATGAGTCGCTTGCGAGGCTTTTTGCAGATCCTGCGCCGCGGAGGAAGCCGGGCGGAAGCTGATGAGCACGCTTGGCGCGGCAAGGGAGAACGCCGCGACAATGACGAACATGAGGCGGATCCCGACCGCATCCGCCAGCACGCCGCCAATCCAGGGACCCGTGAACATCCCGATGGCATAGACCGACTGGTGGATGCCCATGGCCGTGCTGCGATGGAACGCGTCCACCCGCTCGATGGACAGCCCGAGCAGGATCGGAAAGAAGAGTCCGTTCGCCAGGCCCATGATGACGGTTGAGACAAAGAGAAGCGGAATGGAGTGAGCCGCCGCGGCCAGGACGGCGCCGATGGCGAATGTTGCAAAGCTCCCGTAGAGGTAGATCCCCCTGCCGCCGCGCCGCGCGAGGAAGGTCGCAAAAAGGTTGGCCGCGGTGTTGGCGGCAATGTTCAGCGTCATGATGAGGCTCACCGAAACGCTGTCTGCTCCCGCCCTGCGGGCAAGGAGAGGCATGAACCCGAAGGTGGTTGCCCACACTCCGAACTGGCACAGCGCGTTCGTAAAGGAGGGGATCAGCACGTCGCGTCGACCGAAGATGGAGAGGATGGACTTGGCGCTCACCATGCCCCGGTGGGACTCGTCTTTGCGGGGGACCCGGATAAACACGATGATCGCGGTGGCGGCAAGCGACAGCAGGGCAGCGGCGATGAAAGGCAGCTCGCGGCCCCCGTGGGCCTCCAGGAAACCGGTGCTTCCTGTCCCGATCATCTGGCCAAAGGATGATGCAAACGAGAGGAGCGATGTCGCAAAGATCGTCTTTTCGGGAGGGTAGAAGCCCGCAAAGACCACCATCATGGGCACCCAGACCGCGGCTGAGACACCGGTGAGCGCCCGACCCACGGCCAGGGGAGCCACCGAGCGGCCCATCGCCATGACCACGGCCCCCAGTCCTGCCATGAGCACGCCCGCCACCAGGTAGGGCTTGTTGCGCCCCGTGGCATCCGTGATGACCCCCACGGGTATGCGGAGCAGGGCCATACAGAGGCCGTACATGGAGAGGACCAGGCCGACCGCGGTCAGGCTGGAGGTGCGTTCAGCGATGTGCGCGGGGAGAGTCGGCACGTACACGTAGAGGGCCGCAAAGAAAAGAAGCGACGCGATGAACAGCGCGCGGATCCGGCTGCGATTCATAGAGGGCTCACCATAGCCGCACCGCGGCCGAATGTCCATGCCGGGCTCGTTTGAGTATCATTGCGGCGGGAGCACTCTATGGCTGAGAAAATAGGCGACATCCTTGTACGCATCGGCGCGGTGACGCAGCATCAGGTGGACGACGTGCTTCGACGGCAAAAGTCCGGGGACGCGAGGATATTCGGCGAGATCGCCATCACGCTGGGATACATCGATGATGCTGCCCTCAAGCGTTATGTCGAGTACAAGGCCGGCACAGGCACCTGACCGGGGGCTGCACGCCGCCATTCTGCGTCCCCCGTTTCCCCGGGCTTCGGGCGGCCATTGAGGCCTCTCTCTTTTTCTCAACGAGCCAGTCCTTGGCCGTCGTGGCGTCTGGAAACGCCATCATGTCCTGGCCGCTGGCCTTCCTGATGGTTTCATACACGACCTTCTTCAGCCCATCCAGGCCAATGACCGCCGCCGCGCAGATGAACGGGGCGTTCCCTTCCGCAAACGCTCGCATGTCGGCGGCGGAGGCGGGATTGAATGCCATGTTCTCCACGTTCGTGAGCATGAGGAGAGATTTTGAAGGCTGGCTCCTCACCAGGAGTATTGATTCCCTGATCAGGACGCGCATCTCGTCCATCGAGAAATTGGAAAAATCAGCATACAGTATCTCCTGCCCCTGGTAGGTGATGAAGCGGAGGCGATCGGATGCGGCCCCCCTTGGGTGCCCCGCTGCCGGAAGCGCCTTCGCCCTCGAGGCAAGAGCCGCGGTGCCTTCCGCGTGCGCCAGCCCTTCGGCATCCGCCCTGATCCTG
>CAVWBF010000002.1:0-26318 GCA_963753085.1 uncultured Spirochaetota bacterium
CCCGGAAGAGGACTTGAACCTCCATGCCCTTGCGAGCACTAGACCCTGAATCTAGCGTGTCTACCAAATTCCACCATCCGGGCTCGCCGGAAACGTAGCAACAATCGCCCAAACTTGTCAAGGTTGCCGCTGGTCGCTATCCTATCCGAATGGCCGCCATTCGCATCCTCTTCATCGGCGAGATCGTCGGGAAGTCAGGTGTCTGGTGCGTGAAGGAGCTGCTCCCGAAGCTGAAGAAGGAACACGCCATCGATTTCGTGGTTGCCGACGGGGAAGGCGCGACGGGCGGATTCGGAATCGGAAAGAATCACGCGGTCTACCTGCACAAGCTTGGCATCGACGTTATCACAACAGGAGAGTGCAGCTACTACAAGAAAGACATCGTTGAGCACTTCACCCGGGCCCCTTACCTCCTGCGTCCGGCAAACTTTCCGCCCAAGAATCCCGGCCGTGGTTTCATGGTCTACCCGTGCAACGGGAGGAAAGTGGCGGTCGTGAGCCTCCTGGGCGTGGCAGGTTTCAAAAGAGTCCACTTGAAAAATCCCTACAGCCTCCTCCCCCGGCTCCTGGAGAGCATCACCCCGGAGACTACATCCATCATCCTGGATTACCACGCGGTGACAACCGCGGAGAAGGCGACGATGTTCGCCATCGCGGATGGAAAAGTCTCCGCCGTGATCGGAACGCATACGAAGGCCATTACCGCGGACGACCGGATCCTCGCCGGTGGAACCGCGGTCATCACGGATGCGGGTCGAACCGGGAGCCTTGAGTCGGTGGCCGGCCTGGACCCCGTGATCGAGATCCGCAAGCTCACGACCCTCGTGCATGAATACTCCAAGGAGGCCTGGGCCCGGCTCGAGCTCCAGGGGGTGATCATCGAGGTCGACGATGCAGGAAAGGCGACATCGATCGCCCGGCTGCGGGTGGAGTGCCCCGCGCCGCCGCCGGCTGCGGCGCAGGCCGACGTTCCGGTCCAGGAAGAGTAAGCAGGCTTTCCCGAAAGTCCTTTCGCAAATACCTTAAGAAGAACGGTCAACAACTCTTCTCAGGGAGGTGTCTGATGTTCATCGACTACCTGACTCTGATGCTCACGAACCTCGTGGTGGCCCTCGTTCTTTTCGCCCTGTTCATGGGCAGGCTCATCGACAAGGACGCAAAGAAGGTGGTGCCGGGTTTCCTTCTCACCGGCTTCATCGCACTCATGGCGGGTTTTCGAATGATCTTCACGTGGCCGCTCCCGGGACCGTACAACTTTGCCTACGGCGAGATGACCGTATTCTACGGCGGTTTTTTCTTCATGGCGGGCCTTGCCATCGTCTTCAGCTGGGACCTCATTACGATCGGCATCTACGCTTTCTTCGCGGGGATAGCAGCGGTAGCCATTGGCGTGCGGATCCTCAACCTGAACCTGACCAAAGAGCCTCTTCTTGCGGCTGGCGGGTTCATTCTGACAGGACTCTCGTCAATCCTGACCCTGCCTGCGTTGTTCTTCAAGAAGGCGCGCGTCTTGCGGATCATCCTGGCCATTCTTCTCCTGGTCTGCGCGGTCATCTGGGCATTCACCGGGTACGCGGCGTACTGGCAGCATTTTGACGCGTTTGCAAAATGGGCCCCGGCGACCATGAAATAGTCTGACCCTTTTCCTGCTTTACGGAACCCAGCGTGTTCTGGTAGAATGCCTGCACTCTCATGAAATGGCAGGAGCTTCTCCGTAATTCAGTCAACGGTGAGACCATCAAGGCAGGCACCCTGAGGAAGATCCCCCACCTCAAGACCTGCCCGTACTGGGACCGGGCCACGTTCCTGGGATGGGTGAACTACCAGCTGAGCTTCGCCAACTACGACGGGGGGCTCGTGAAGTATGACAACCGCATCTACTACATAAACAGGTCCCAGGTGGAAGCACTCCGCCCCTGGGTGCGATGGGACCTGCGCAAGAAGGTCACCGTCGTCAAGGATTGATCGCGTCCCTCGCGCAGCTTGATCGGGCCCTCTTGGTCCTCCCCCGGCTTTATGCTACAATCCAATCCCCATGAGCAAATACATTTTCGTCACCGGCGGCGTATGCTCTGGGCTGGGAAAAGGCGTCGCCGCAGCCTCATTGGGGAGCCTCCTGGAGAACAGGGGGTTCAGCATTCGAATGATAAAGATCGACCCGTACATCAACGTTGATGCGGGTACGATGAACCCTTACCAGCACGGCGAGGTATATGTCACCGACGACGGCGCGGAGACGGACCTCGACCTCGGAAACTACAGCAGGTTCACTTCATCCCCCCTCGGCCGCGACAACTCCATCACGACGGGCCAGGTCTACCAGGCCGTGATCACCAAGGAGCGTGAAGGAAGGTTCCTCGGCAGGACGGTGCAGGTCATCCCGCACATCACGGATGAGATCAAGACACGCATCTTCCGCGTGGGGGAGCAGCCCGGCGTGGACCTCACCATCGTGGAGATCGGGGGAACGGTGGGCGATATCGAAAGCGTCCCGTTCCTGGAGGCGGCGCGGCAATTCATCCACGACCTGGGAAAAGAGAACGTGCTCTTCATCCATCTCACCCTCGTGCCCCAGGTCTACTGGGGAGAGCCCAAGAGCAAGCCTACCCAGCACTCGGTGAAAGAGCTTCGGGAGATCGGAATCCAGCCCGACATCCTCCTTTGCCGGGCCTCCGGTCCGCTGGACGAGGACCTGCGCCGCAAGATCTCCCTGTTCACCAACGTGGAGAAAGAAGCGGTGATCTCCGCGTACGATGTGCGAACCACGATCTACGAGATCCCGTTGACATTCGTCGACCAGAAGGTGGACCAGATCATCGTCAAAAAGCTCGGCCTCGAGGAAAAAGGACCTGTCCGCGACGGCTGGCGCAAGGTTGTGAAGCATTTCACGGAAGCAAACAGGACCGTGCGCGTGGCCATCGTCGGCAAGTACACCGGCCTTCACGATGCGTACATATCGATCTTCGAGTCCCTCTTTCACGGGGGGATTGCCAACGGCGCGCGGGTGCAGCTGGTCAAGTTTGAAAGCGAGGAGCTGGAAGACGGGCGGGACCTCTCGGTTGCCTTTGCGGAATGCGACGGGGTCCTGGTGCCCGGGGGCTTCGGGCTTCGGGGGATCGAGGGCATGGTCCGGGCCGCGCAGCACGCACGTGAGAACAAGGTCCCCTATCTTGGGATCTGCCTGGGGATGCAGATCATGATCATCGAGTACGCCCGTAACGTCCTTGGCCTCAAGGACGCAAGCTCCACGGAGTTTTCCCCGGAGACCAGGACGCCCGTCGTGAGCCTGCTGGAGGAGCAGGTGGACATCAAGGCCTATGGCGGAACCATGCGCCTGGGGAAAAGCGATACGCGGCTGAAACCCGGAACGAAAATCCAGGCAGCCTATGGGACGGAGGTCATTTCGGAGAGACACCGTCATCGCTATGAGGTCTCGAACCAGTACCGGGCGGACCTCGAAGGGGAGGGGCTCCTCGTGAGCGGGCTCACCCCGGATTCCTCACTGGTGGAGTCGGTTGAGTGGCCGAACCACCCCTGGGGGGTCGGCGTGCAGTTCCACCCCGAGTTCAAATCCAAGCCGCTTGCCCCGTCACCGCTTTTCAACCAATTCATCTCCGCATGCCTGGTCGCGCAGGAAAAGCTGGCGGCGGTCCACGCCTGAGCTTTGCCCGCGCCCCGGGCGGGAAAGTCCTCGCCATCATGGCGGGAGCCTGTCTTGCCCTGGCCGGCTGCAGCATGGATTACCGCGCTACGGAAGTGGCGGAGAAAGTGGCTGAGGGCATTCCCGACACCGTTGCCGTCGGGATAGTTCACAAGATCTACAAGAACGGCCACCTGTCGCTCATCCTCGAAGCCTCCCGCGCGGAAACCTTCAACGCGCAGAAGAAGACCGTCCTCACGGGGGCGCACTTCGAGGAGCTGGACGACAAGGGAGCAGTGGCCACCGAGGGGCGGGCGGGCCTCATCGTCTACCATTCCGATACGGAGAACGCGGAGATATCGCAATCGGTGAGCGTGCGCTCAGCCTCTGAAAAAGCCATCGTGTCCGCGGATGCTCTTTCCTGGGAGAACAAGCCGAAGAGGCTCAATGCGACCCCGGGAGAGACCGTTGTGATCAGGAAAGACGACGGAACGTTCATCCAGGGCACAGGCTTTGCGGGAGATTTTCGAACACGGCAGGTCACCTTTGGTGGACCCGTCGAGGGTAAGTATGTCTGGCAGGAAAAGAAAAAGTAGCTTTGCTCTTGCCTGCGCGGCGCTGCTCTTCGCTTGCCCGCTCCTCGCGGCGGACACGCAGACGTTCACCTACTCCGGCGACAGCATGAACACCGTCCTGGCAGAGGGAAACCAGCAGGCCCTCCTCACCGGCCACGCGCGGGTGGACACGGAGGACATGCGTATCACGGCGGACCAGATCCGCCTGTTCGGCAAGGACTTCATCTACGCGCAGTGCAGCGGGAACGTGCACGTTGTCGATGCAAAAAGGGGGCTGGACCTGACGAGCCAGCAGCTCTTCTATGACAGGGACAAGAAGATCTCCCGCGTCACCGGGGACGCGGTCATGGCGGATGTCAAGAACGAGATGGTCGTGAAGGGCGGCTTCATCGAGGACCATGATACTGAAAAGCTCACCATTGCGCAGATCGGCGTCCGCATTCTCAAGAAGGACCTCGTATGCCGCGCGGAGTTTGCGAAGTACTGGAGGGACAAGAAGCTGGTGGAGCTCTCCGGGATGCCCTGGGTGTCCCGGAAGAACGATATCTACCAGGCCGCCCGCATCACGATCAACCTGGACACGGAGGAGATAAGCCTGGAAGGCGACGTGCAGGGCACCATCCAGTCGGAGAAGAAGGAAGAACCGGCGTCGACTACCAAGCCGGCGGCACCGGGCACGACGCCCGCGGCTCCCGGCACTACCCCCGCGGCACCGGGCTCCGCACCGGCGGCACCGGGCACGGCGCCCGCGACACCGGGCTCCCCACCGGCGGCTCCCGGCACTACCCCCGCGACACCGGGCTCCCCACCGGCGGCGCCGACCACCACGCCACCGGCGTCCCCGCTGAACTCCGGCAAGGGGCCCGCAGGTGGCTGAAGCCGGAAAGCTCTTCCTGGAAGGACTTGTCAAGTTCTTCGGCCGCAAGGAAGCGGTCAGGGGCGTGACCTTTTCGATGGACAGCGGCGAGGTGGTCGGCCTCCTCGGTCCGAACGGCGCGGGCAAGACAACGGTGTTCTACATGGTCGTCGGGTTCATCCATCCCACCTCGGGGAGAATCTGGCTGAACGGTCAGGACGTCTCGGGTCTTCCGATGTACAAGCGGGCTCGCATGGGCATCTCCTACCTTCCGCAAGAGCCCTCCGTGTTCAGGAAGCTTTCCGTTGAAGACAATGTCGCGGCCATCATTGAGACACGCTCTTCCCTCAGCCACCGGGAAAAAAAGCACCTCCTGGACCGCTTGCTGGACGACCTGGGCATAACGCATCTTCGCAGGCAGAAGGCCTACACGCTCTCCGGGGGGAGCGGAGGCGCACCGAGATTGCCCGATCCCTGGCCATCGAACCCAAGTTCCTTCTCCTGGACGAGCCCTTTGCCGGCATCGATCCGATCACGGTTGCCGAGCTGAAGGGGATCGTGCAAAGGCTCTCCACGCGGGGCATCGGGGTGCTTCTCACCGACCATAACGTCCGTGACACCCTTGAGATAACGCATCGGTCACACATCATCAATCTCGGTGAGATCCTCGTGAGCGGCAGCAGGGAAGAGATCCTGGCAAGCGAGCTGGCCCGCAGGATCTACCTGGGCCACGAGTTCGAAATCTAGCCCTGGCCATGGACGCCCGTATTTGGAATAAAGTTGACAAACTCCTCCGCCCTGCCGCACAATTGGCACGGAGGTTGCGTGCAGTCCCAGAGACCAGTCCTGAAGCAGGTCCAGCGGCTCAAAATGACGCCACAGCTCTACCAGGCGGTGCGTCTCATGGCCCTGCCGCTCCAGGATCTGCGCACGACAATCGAGGAAGAGCTGGAGAAGAACCCTGCCCTCCAGGTGCTGGAGGACAAGTCCACCGTGTCCCTTGACGCCTTGCCCGCTCGGGAGAAGAGCGAGGGAGACGGGGACTACTTCGACCACTCCTCGGACACCGGCTACTCCCGCGCGGACGCGGAAGCCGCCAGCGACGCACGTCGGCAGTTCATCGAAGGGGCTCTTTCCCTTCCCGAGAGTCTCCAGGACCACCTCCTGGCGCAGCTGGCCGTCCAGCCCGTTCCCGTGATCTGGCGGACCGTCGGGGAGCTCCTGATACGAAACCTCGATGAGAATGGCTTTCACCGTGAGCCCCCTGAAATCCTCCTGAAGGAAGAAAAAGAAAAGGAGATACTCCCCCGGGTCATCGACCTCGTGCAGGGCTTCGACCCGCTAGGGGTGTGCGTGAAGGACGTGCGGGAGAGCCTCCTCGTTCAGATCCACCGGCATCCCGAACCGCACCCGCGGGCCGCCGAGCTGGTGGAAAACTTTTTCGAGGAGCTGGAGAAGCAAAAGCTGAGGGAGATCGAGAAAGGAATGAGGATCTCCGAGGCCCGGCTGAAGGAGGTCATTTCGTTCATCCGCACCCTGGATCCCCTGCCGGGAAGGAACTTCAGCCGCGAAGTGGTGCGCTACGTCCTGCCGGACGTCCAGGTCACGCTTCACGACGGAGAGTTCGTGATTATATTGAATGATGAGGTGATTCCGGTCCTTGGCCTCAATCCCCTCTTCGAGGACATGGGAAAAGAGAAGTCCAAGGACCCGAAGACCCGGCAGTTCGTGACGCAGACCCTCCAGGATGCCCGATGGTTCATCCGCACCATTGGACAGAGGAACCAAACGCTCCTGAAAGTCTGCCGCGCAGTTGTCGAGTTCCAGCGGGAGTTCTTCCTCAAGGGCCCGAAGTATCTCAAGCCCCTGACGCTGAAGGACATCGCCGGGGAGATCGGCGTGCACGAGGCAACGGTGTCGCGAATCACCTCGGCGAAGTACGTGCAGACGGAGTGGGGCATCTTCCCCTTGAAGCACTTTTTCTCCAACTCGGTTGCGGGCACCAGCACGGGCTCGCGATTCTCGAAGGAGGGCGTGAAGGAAATCATACGGGAAATCATCAGCCAGGAAGGAGGAGGGACCCTTTCCGACCAGAAGATCGTGGAGATGCTGGCCACTCAGGGGGTCTCGCTAGCGCGCCGGACGGTCGCCAAGTACCGAGGCGAGCTGGCCATCGATTCTTCCTACCAGAGGAGGCGCACATGACCATCGAGATCAAAGGAATACACCTGGAAGTCACCGAGCGGATCAGGCAATACATCGACTTGAAATTGCCCCGTCTCGATTTTGCGAAAGACCTTATCGTGGACTGCCTGTTGAACCTCACGCGGGAGAAGAACCTCTTCAAGGTTGATGCCACCATCAACTTCCGCTGGGGAAGCACCGTTCACATGGGAGTGGAGAACTTCAACCTCAACACGGGGATCGATGACCTGTTCGACAGGCTGGAGGCCAAGGTAGAAAAGGAAAAGTCCAAGATCCAGGAGCACCACAAGAAGAAGGAGCCGGCGCCCGAGCAGAGCTAGGCGCGGGGAACAGAGAATGCCGTCACAGATTGAGAAGTTCCGCGTGCTCGATCTCCTCCAGCTGGACCTGCGGGAGAACGACGCGCTCAACCTGAAATGTATCGGCGGGCGCCCCGGCCTGATCCGGGAGATCTCCGTCACGGAGATCAACAGGCCGGGGCTCGAGCTGGGCGGCTTCTATGAGAACTTCGCCCACCAGCGCATCCAGATCTTCGGCAGGGGAGAGAACGCCTTCCTCCAGAAGCTTGCCAAGGAGAAGCGGCGGCAGGAGATGGAGAAGCTCTTCACATTTCCCATCCCCTGCTGCGTGTTTACGCATTCCCTGGAGCCCACCGCGGACTTCTATGACATCGCGGAGAAAGCCGGGTGTGCCATCCTCCAGACCGATCTGTCCTCCTCGGAGTTCACCATGCGCATCCTGCGGGTGCTGTCCACCATCTTCGCGCCCAAGCAGACGGTGCACGGCGTTCTGGTGGAGGTCTTCGGGATCGGGGTGCTCCTGGAAGGCGACAGCGGCGTGGGAAAGAGCGAGTCCGCCCTCTCCCTCATCGAGAGGGGGCACCGCCTTGTGGCGGATGACTCCGTGGAGATCCGCCGGGTGAGCGGCAACATCCTCATGGGAAGCGGCGCGCAGGTGGTGAGCCATCACATGGAGATCCGCGGCCTGGGGATCATCAACATCACCCACCTCTTCGGCGTGGGGGCCATCAGGGACAGGAAACAGATCCAGCTCGTGGTGCAGCTGGAGTATTGGGATGCCAAGAAAAATTATGACAGGATCGGCGCCGAGGAGAACACCATGGACATCCTCGGCGTGCACGTGCCGTGCGTCGTCATCCCCATCAAGCCGGGCCGCAACATTCCCGTGATCATCGAAACGGCCGCGCGCAACGAGCGGCTCAAGAAAATGGGATACTACTCCGCCCGGGAGTTCAACAAGAACGTGATGAACTGGCTGGAGACGGAGAGCACGCGCGTTAAATTCCTGAATGAGAAATGAGGGCACATGGTCGAGCGCATGGTCACAATCCGCAACAGGGCAGGCATGCACGCCCGCCCCGCGGCCCTGCTGGTCAAGACGGCCAGCGAGTTCGAGTCGCGGATCTACATCGAGAAGGACAGCGAGCGCGTCAACGGCAAATCGATCATGGGTGTGATCACCCTGGGAGCCACGTACGACACGCCCTTGAAGATCATCGCGGACGGTCCGGACGAGACGCAGGCCCTTGATGCCCTCCAGCTGCTCTTCGAAAACCGCTTTGAGGAGGAGTAGCGGCCGCGTCGTCCTTCCTGTCCTCCTCTTCGTGCTTGCCCTCGGTGCGCCTGCCGCCACCGCCGCGGCGCAGTCCCTGGACATGGGAGTGACAGTGCGGCCTGACGGCATCCGGGCGGACCTCTCCTTCCGCTGGAACAAGGAGGCGGATCTCCTCTCCTCCCTCCGCGACGGCATGGAAGCAAGGATCGTCTTCACCCTCAGGGTCTACCAGAAGAGGAGCGGGTTCCTTCCCTTCTTTCGCGACCGGCTCCTCGGTGAGACCAGGGTTGCCCGCAGCGCGTTCTGGGATTTCCTTGACAGGAAGTTCGTTGTTGAGTCCGATGATGGGACGCGCGCCGCGTACACGAGCACGCAGGATCTGCTGCGGGGCTTCTTTTCGCTGTCCGACTTCCCTGTTGCCAGCCCGCCCCCGCGGCCCGGAGAGCTTCGCTACGTTACTGCCCGGGCCCGCCTGGAGCCGGTGCGGCTGATGCCCCCGCTCACCATCGTGACCCTGGCCGGCGAAGCTGCATCCTACACGACCCCCTGGGAACGGAAGGACGCGCGGTGAGACAACCCCTCGGCGCTCCCGAGAACACCTCCCGCGGGCTCATCATCCTCATCCTTCTCTTCGTGATCCTCATCGGGGTAATCATCGCCTTCTCACGCACGTTCATCGTCACCATTGCAGGCACGGAGACGGCCCCGACCTCCATTGCATTGGTGGTTGCTTTTGCCCTTTCCCTTGTCCTCCTCGGGGTCACCGTCTTCCAGATCGTGCGGCTGCTGCGGCAGCGCGCCCTGCGGCAGGCGGGCGCCGGCCTCAAGCTGAGGCTCACCCTGTTCTTCATCCTCATAACGGTGCTTTCCGCTGTGCCGCAGTCGCTCCTGGCCATAACGTTCATCAACTCTGCCATGGGCACGTGGTTCAGTTCCTCCATCGGGGAAGCGCTGCGCGGCGCTTCCCGCATGGCCATCGACTACCAGGACGAGCGGGTACAGAACCTGCGCTCGTTCGCCGACGGGGCCCTTGCGCCTTCCCTCGTGCGGCAGTTTGCGCGGGACCCCGATACCGCCTGGCAGTCTATCCAGGAGGTCAATTCCGGTATCGGGGCGCTGCAGCTGTTCAACCCCGACGGGCATGAAATCGCCTACCGGGGAGACCCACGCGCCCGGATCACGGACTTCTCCACGGTGGAGGGCACGGGCGGGATCCAGCCTCGTGAAGACAGGAGCGACGTAAGCATCCTCCGGGACGTGAAGACCTTCAGCGTGGAAGGCAGGCGGGTCACCGCGGTTGCAAGCTCGCTTCTTCCGGGGACGCTGCGGCTGAACGCCAGACGCCTCACGGAGAGCCTCACGCTGTTTGCCGCGCTTGACCGGTTTCGCGAGCTTTTTCAGATCGTCCTGGTCGGGTTTTTCTTCCTTTTCTCCCTGCCTATCTTCTTCATTACGATCCTCGTGAGCCTCCTTCTCACGGAGAGGATCATCAGCCCCATCGTTCACCTGGAAGATGCCACGAGGCGGGTCGCGGAGGGAGATTTCAGCTTCCGCATCCTCACCCGTCCGCGGGACGAGCTGTCCGGCCTCGTGGAATCCTTCAACGGGATGGTTTCGGAGCTGGATCGTTCCCGCAGGAAACTCCTCCAGGCGGAGCGCATCACGGCCTGGCAGGAGATCGCCCAGAGGCTGGCGCACGAGATCAGAAACCCGCTGACCCCGATCAAGCTTTCCGCGCAGCGGATCCTCAAGAAACACGCGGACATCGCGGCAGCCACGGGGGCGGACGAGTTCGGCAGGGTCCTCGGCTCTTCCGTGTCCGCGATCATCAAGGAAGTGGAGAACCTGGAACGCCTTCTGCGCGAGTTCGCGGACTTCGCCAAGCTGCCCGTCCCGCAGCCCCTTCCCGTGAACATGAAAGAGATACTCCAGGAGGTGACCTCGGTGTATGCCAGCCTGTCCTCCACCGTGAAGATCGACATCAGCCCGGTCCCGGACTCCCTGGTCCTGAGCGTGGACAGGAGCCAGATGAAGCGCGTATTCGCCAACCTGTTCACAAACGCCATCCAGGCGATGCCGGACGGCGGCCTCCTGGGCGTGCGGACAGACATCGTGAAGAAGGCGCACATCTCGTACTGCCGTATTGCGGTGAGCGACACAGGCACCGGCATCGCTGAGCCGGACCGGGAGCGCGTCTTCGACCCTTACTTCACGACAAAGAAGGACGGTACGGGACTTGGCCTTGCCATCGTGCAGCGCATTGTGTTCGACCACAAGGGAAACGTGTGGGCTGAAAGCGACGGCTCCAGCGGGACGACCATCTTCATCGACATTCCCACCACGGCGGGGGTCTCCGCATGAGCACGATCCTCATCATCGATGATGAGCCCGGCATCCGCACGGTGCTCCGCGACATCCTCCAGGACGAAGGGTACTCCGTGATCGACGCGGAGGACGGGATCCAGGGTCTCGCGGAGCTTGCCGCAAACCCGGTTGATCTCGTGTTCCTCGACGTGTGGCTCCCCAACATGGGCGGGATGGACGTCCTGAAGCGGGTGCGCGAGCAGTACCCCGACGTCGAAGTGATCATGATCTCGGGACACGCCAACATCTCCCTTGCCGTCCAGGCCACGAAGATGGGGGCCTTCGACTTCCTGGAGAAGCCGCTCTCCCTGGACAGGACCATGACGGTGGTCCGAAACGCCCTTGCCATGGAGGACCTGCGAAAGGAGAACAGGTCCCTGAAGAAAAGCATCTTCATTGATGACCGCATGATCGGCTCCAGCTCCGGCATGGCGGCCGTCCAGGGGCTCATGGAGCAGGCTGCGGCCAGCGACTCGCGCATCCTCATCCTGGGGGAGAACGGAACGGGCAAGGAGCTGGTGGCCCGGGAGATCCACGTCAGGAGCTCCCGGAGCGCCGGGCCTTTCGTGGAGCTGAACTGCGCTGCCATCCCGGAGAGCCTCATCGAGAGCGAGCTCTTCGGCCACGAGAAGGGGGCTTTCACGAGCGCGCTCACGCGCCGCCGGGGGAAGCTGGAGATGGCCAACCATGGCACGCTGTTCCTGGACGAGATCGCCGACATGTCCCTCGTGACGCAGGCCAAGGTGCTGCGGGTCCTCCAGGAGATGCGCTTCGAGCGGGTGGGGGCGGAGGAATCGATTTCTGTTGATGTGCGCGTCATCTCCGCCACGAACAAGGACATCCAGGAGCAGATCCGCAGGGGGAAGTTCCGGGAAGACCTGTACTTCCGCATCAACGTGGTCCCCATCCTTCTGCCCCCCCTGCGTGACAGGATGGACGACATGCCGGAGCTGGTGGCCTACTTCATGGAGAAGTTCAAGCGACCGTCGGCAAAAGAGCCCAAAACGGTCTCCGCGGAGGGGATGCGGATCCTGCGCTCCTACCACTGGCCGGGCAACATCAGGGAATTGAAAAACTTCGTAGAGAGGATTAATATCATGAGCGAGGAGGATGTTATCTCCGCTGATTCGGTGAAGTCGTTCCTGGGCGGGACACCGCGGGGACAGGCGAACGACGCCCTCACCGCCTATGCGGAAATGACCCTCGCACAGGCACGGGAGAGCTTCGAGCGGGACCTGATCACCTCCCGCCTCCACGAAAGCGGCGGGAACATCTCACGGGCCGCTGAATCCCTGGGAGTGTACGCCAGCAACCTCCACAGCAAGATGAAAAAGTTGAAGATGACGGCGGAGAAATAAGAAACCCATGAAAGGACTCACTCAGCGACAGAGGGAGGTTTTCGACTTCATCCGCGAGTTCATCCATCGCAACCGCTACCCTCCCACCATCCGCGAGATCGCGGTCAATTTCCGTTTTTCCGTCAAGGGAAGCTACGACCACGTGAAGGCCCTGGAGAAAAAGGGCTACCTGCGCTGCCATGGGAACCGCTCCCGCGCCATCGAGATCATCCGCGACGCGGAGGCGGACAAGGAGGAGATGGCCTCCGTGCCCCTCCTGGGAAGCGTGGCCGCGGGGAAGCCGTTGTTCGCGGAAGAGAACCTCCAGGGCTTTGTCCAGGTCCCTGCCGCCGCGCTCGGGGCGTCCGCCCACTTTGCCCTCAAGGTGAAGGGGGACAGCATGCAGGACGCGGGGATCATGGATGGGGACACCGTGGTCGTGGCGCACCAGAGCTCCGCGGAAAACGGGGACATCGTCGTCGCCATGGTGGACGACGCGGTGACCTTGAAGCGCTTCTTCATGGAGAAAAACAGGGTGCGCCTCAAGGCGGAAAACCCCAAGTACCCCTCCCTCTACACGCAGAACGTGCGGATCCTCGGGAAGCTCGCCTTTCTGATGAGAAGCTACGCGTGAGCCGGGCAGGTGCGCCTGCCGCCCCGGGCGGGCCCGCTGTCCACCTTCTCCTTGGCCCCGAAGAGGGCGAAAAGACCGCATTCATCGACAAGCTGAAGGAGGGCCTCGCTGCATCACTCGGCGAGCCGCCGGAGGTGACGCGCTTTTACGGCGGGGAATCGCGGGCAGCGGACGTGGTTCTCTGTCTCCGCAACAAGACGCTTTTTTCGCGCCACCGCTTCGTCATTTTCAACGGCATCGAGCAGCTGAAGCGCGCTGAGGAGGTCAAGGTAATCCTGGATTACCTGGGCGCCCCGGCCCCTGATGCCACGCTGCTCCTCGTTACCAGCGGGTTCGCGGGAGAGGTGGATCGCAAAATCGTTTCCGCCGTTTCCAGGGAGCACCAGAAGATCTTCTGGGAGATGTTCGACAACCAGAAGCAGGGCTGGATCGTCGCCTATTTTCGGCAGAGGAAGATCACGATTCAGGCCGATGCGGTGGACTACATCCTTGACATGGTGGAGAACAACACCCGCGACATGAGGAGCGAGTGTGAACGGCTGGCCCTTTTCTTCGGCCAGGGGGCGGACATCGGCCTGGGAGATGTCGAGCAGTACATCTATCATTCAAAGGAAGAGAACGTGTTCACGCTGTTCGACAGGCTGTGCGAAAGGGAGCTTGCGAACGCGGTGGAGGTGCTGGACAAGATCCTTCTCTCACGCGAAGCGGAGGCCACCCAGATCACGAGCGGCCTCCTGATGCAGTTCCGCCGCCTTGCCTCCCTGAAGCGCCTCCAGGCGGAAAACTACGAGGCCTCGGAGGCGTTCTCCCGACTTCGGATCGTCAGCAAGCGAAACCAGCGGACTTACCTGGAAGGAGCGCGGAGGTTCTCCGCGGCCGACCTCGAGGGCATCCGCCTCCTCCTGGCCGCGTTCGACGAGCGCATGCGCTCCATCAGGGGCGATCTGCACGCGCTCCTTCTCCATCTCCTTGTGTACTATATCGTTCAGCGAGCCGGGCAAGGAGCATGGCGGCAGTCTCTCTAGGAAGGCCCGCCTTCTTCTGAATGTCGTCCACGGAAGCAGCCAGCATGGCCTCCATGGAGCCGAAGGCCTGCAGAAGGCGCCTGCTCCTTGCCTGGCCGACCCCCGGCACGGATTCCAGGAGAGTCATTGCCACCCGCTTTGCCCGTTTTTTCTTGTTCAGCGTCGTGGCAAACCTGTGGCATTCATTCCGCACCGCCTCCAGGATCCTCAGCGAAGGGGAAGCCTCATCCAGCTGGATCGAGTCTTCCCGGCCCGGAACGAAGATTTCCTCCTTCTTCTTGGCCAGCCCGATGACGGGGACTTCGCCCATGCCCAGCGCGGTGAGCACGTCGAGGGCCGCGCTGAGCTGGCCTTTTCCACCGTCTATCAGGATGAGGTCCGGCCTCTCCAGCTCCTCGTTGAGAACGCGTGTATACCGTCGGGCCACGGCCTCGCGGATGGATTCGAAATCGTCGACCTTCCCGTCGAGGCTCCTGATGGTGAATGCGCGATAGAGCTTGCGGTCGGGCCTGCCGTCGGTGAAGCGAATCAGCGAGGCAACGGTATCCTGTCCGTCCAGGTGGGCAATGTCGAATCCCTCGATGCGCCGCGGAACTGCAGGCAGCCCCAGGTCAAGCTTCAGACCTTGCAGGGCGGCGGTCATCTCCGCTCCCCGCGCTTCCTTCGCGGCCTCCTCCCGCGCGTTCTCCTCCGCCATGGCGATCAGCTGGGTATGTTTGCCCCGCTGGGGGATTTTCACGGAGATCTGCCGGCCGGCAAGCTCGTGCAGGTACGTCGAAAGATCTTCCGTTTCCACCGGGCGGGAAACGTAGACAGCATCAGGAACCGCCTTGCGTTCCGCGTAGTAACGCGCAATGAAGTGCGACAACGCTTCCTCCTCGGGCGCGTAGTCCGCGACGCGGAAGACCTCCTTGCCCAGGAGCTTGCCTTCCCGGACCTGCAGCACCACGATGACAAGCGTCTCGGCGCAGGGCGCCAGCGCGATGTAGTCCCGGTCCGACTCGGAGAGCTCCATGACCCTCTGGTCCCCGGTTACCTCTTCGATGGCGAGGATCTGGTCACGCAGCTTCGCGGCACGCTCGAACTCCTGGGCTTCGGCCGCCGCCTTCATCTTCTCCTTCAGGTCCCGCAGAAGCTCCTCCACCCTGCCGGACAGCAGCTTTCGTACCCCGTCCACGATCTTCTGGTACTCTTCCCTCGTGATCTTCCCGCAGCAGGCCCCCGCGCACCGTCCCATGTGGTAGTTCAGGCAGGGATACCCGCGGACTTTCTTCGAGCCCCGGTACTTGCACAGGGGGAAGTGGCGTTCGATGAGCCTGAGATAGAGGTCGATCTGCTGGGGTTTCGGGAAAGGCCCGAAATACTCCGATCCGTCGAAAACCATGTGCCGGGTGCGGAACACGCGCGGGAAATCCTCCGCGGTGAGCCTGATCACCGGATACGTTTTCCCGTCCTTCAGGTCGATGTTGTACCGGGGTTTCCGCAGCTTGATGAGGTTGTTCTCCAGGAGCAGCGCCTCGTACTCCGTGTTGGTGATAATCACCTCGATGTCGGCCATGGATGCCAGGAGAAACCTCGTCTTGATGTCTTTCTCTCCGGCAAAATACGAGCGGATCCTGTTGCGAAGGCTGCGGGCCTTGCCGACATAGATCGTTTCCCCCTCGGAGTCCTTCATGATGTAGACGCCGGGTCGGTCGGGATAGTCGCGCTCCCGTGGATTGAAAGGCTTCAATAGAATAACCCCTGTATTCCGATTATAATACCAATGTATATTCGCATGCCCAGGCAGAGCAATTTCCGCGCGCCAATACTCACCACGGCACTCCTTCTCTGCCTTCTGGCCTTTCCCCGACCCGTCAGCAGTCTCGAAAGGTACATCGAGCTGGGCAGGGAGAAGCTGTGGGCAGGGCTCCAGAGCCTTGACGGCGTGACGCGCGTTGACGGCAGGTGGGGCTTCAAGGACCTCGCCCTGGCTTTCGGAGAATACTCGTACGACAGCGCGACAGAGCTCCTTCTCCATTTCGATGGGGACGCAGCCATGGACACCGGGGCATACCGGTTCGTGGATGCCGCCCCGCGCGTGCAGAGCAGGGTCTTCGCGCTGGGCGGCGGAAGCGCAATGTTCAACGGCGACAGCTCGGGAGTCGGCCTGGAGGCACCCCCCGGCGGGCTTTTCGCAAAGGGCGCCGTCTGGGGAGACGTGACAGTCGAGTTCTGGCTCTACCCGGCCACCCTGTCTGACGGTGAGATGGTCCTCTCCTGGACCGGAGCTTCGAAGGCGGGACAGCTTTCCGCCGCGCGGCTTGAGGCCCAGAGCCTGCGCTGCTTCTTCAGGGACCGAAGGGTCGTCTGGGACTTCCGGAACCTTTTCATGCTTCCCAGCGGGGAAAGGCTTCCGGTCACTCTTTCCGGCACGCGTCAGCTCCTCCCCCGGGTCTGGCATCATCACCTGCTGCGATACAGCGCATCGGATGGCCTCCTGGAGTACCTCATCGACGGGACACCCGAGGCGGTTTCCCATGTCACGGACACCGGGCATGAAACAGGCTCCGTGGCAGTGCCGCGCCTTGGACTGGAGGAGGCCGGCCCGCTCGTGCTGGGGGCCGGCCTCACGGGGTTCCTGGACGAGCTTCGCATCTCCCGACGCTTTGTCGAAGACCCCGTGATCCAGCGGTACGCGGCAAAAACCGGAACAGCCGTATCCGGCATCATGGACCTAGGCTTCACGGGCACAAGGATTTCCCGTATCGAGGCCGTCTATGCGACCCCCGGGGATTCCGGGGTCGAGTTCTACTACCAGGTTTCCGACACATGGCAAAACCCGAGGCTCCTGAAGACGCAGACCGACTGGGTCCCGTTCGTTCCGCCCGGTGATTTCAAGGACACCCTCAAGGGCCGCTATCTCCAGCTGATGATCGTCCTGTACCCCGATGGCACGCGGAACCTGACCCCGCGCGTGTCCAGCCTTCGCGTCGTCTACGAGCCCAACGAGCCCCCTGCCCCGCCTGCGGGCCTCATGGCCACGCCGGGCAACGGCAAGGTAACGCTCGCCTGGCGCGCGGTGAACGAGCTGGACGTCAAGGGCTACGCCGTCTACTACGGAACCTCGCCGCACAATTACCTGGGAACGGGCGCATCAGAGGGCAACTCGCCCGTTGATGCCGGCGCGAAAACGAGCATCGAGATAACGGGCCTGACAAACGGAAGCCTGTATTACTTTGCCGTCGTTGCCTACGATGACTCCAGCCCGCCGCAGAACAGCGCCTTCTCCCCGGAAGCGAGTGCGCGTCCCTCGAGGATATACAAGTGAAGGAAATGTCGACCGCCGAGATCCTCGTGCGCGCACGCAACGCGTTCAAGATGGGCGAGTACCCGCTGGTGGAAAAGCTCGCCCAGAGAATCCTCGTGAGCGAGCCCGATTCCGCGGTGGCCTGGAACCTCCTGGGGACCGTCTACGACAAGACCGGCCGGTATCGCAAGGCCATCGACCTCTTCCAGAAAGCCCTCGACGCGCGCCCCGATTACACGGAGGCGCACAACAACCTCGGGGTCATCCTGAGAAAGATCGAGCGCTACGGCGACGCTATCCCTCACCTGGAGAAGGCTATCTCCCTCTCACCGCAGCGGGGGGACATCTATTACAACCTGGGGAATGTCTACAAGTCCCTCTCGAAACCAGCCCTTGCCGAGGAAAACTTCCAGAAGGCCATTGCGACGGATCCCTCGTTCGTGCCGTCGTATATCAACCTGGGCACCGTGCTGGAGGAGCAGGGCCGCAACGCGGAGGCTGTTCGCACGTACCTCAGGGGCCTCCAGGTGGATTCCAACCAGCCGCGCCTGCATTACAACCTCGGGGTCGTCTACGAGCGGATCGGACGGCTCGCTGAGGCGCGGGAGGAATACGAGGCCGCGGCGCGGTCCCGGCCCGGTTGGGCGGAAGCTCTCAACAACCTGGGAGTCGTGCAGCACCGGCTGGGAGATGAGCGCGCGGCTGAGAAGACTCTCCGCGAGGTGCTCCGCACCGACCCCGCGGACGCGCGCTCGCTGAACAACCTGGGTGTCGTCCTGGCGGCTCTTGGCCGAAGCGACGAGGCAGTGCATGCCTACCGCGCCTCCATCAAGTCGAGCCCGAAATACACGCAGGCAATCGGGAACCTTGCCTCTCTCCTGGAGCAGGAGGGGAAGCTCACCGAGGCCATGGAAGAGCTGAAACGCCTGCTCACCCTGGAGCCGGGGGACACCGACGCCCACCTTCGACTCGCGAGCATCCTGCGAAAGATGGAGAACTTCCCGGAAGCCATCGAGCATGACACGGCGGTCCTGAAAGCACAGCCGAAAAACACCGAGGCGCTGAGAGGACTGGCGTGGGCCCACGGCAAGGCGGGCCGGCCGGCAAAAGCACTGGAATACTACGCGCAGCTGGAGGCGAGTGCCGGTGAGGACCAGAGCTTCCGCCTGGACCGCGCGCTCCTTCTGTCGGACTCCGGAAAGACCGATCTCGCTCAGAAAGAAGTCCTGCGTTACCTGGAGTCCTTCCCCGAGGACCAGAATGCCCGCGTGCTCCTGGCCGACATCTACGCGGGACAGGGACAAAAGAGGCAGGCGGCTCAGACCCTGCGGGAGGTGTTGGAGGCAGACCCGCAGCAGAAGAACGCCAGTTATCGTCTTGCCAAGCTCTACCGGCAGCTCGGAGAGCCGCAAAAGGCCATTGAGACGATGGAAGGCCTCATCAACCGGCTGGAGCTGAGCGCAGACCCGGCGGAAATGGATGCGCTTTCCCAGGCGATGGAGGAATACGAGCAGACCATCGCGGAACACGAGAAGGATTTCCGCGACGACAGGGAAAAGACCATCCGCAGGCTGCGAGAGCTTTCCGTTGACGCATCGCAACGCGAGAAGCCGGCTCCGGAGGAAGATTCCCTCATCATCGAGGACCTCGAGCCCCTTGGCGAGGATGCCGTGCCCATCATCAACGTCGGAGGGATGGAGCCGGTCTTCGCGGTGCGAGAAGAGGACGAAGAGCTCACGCTGGAGGAAGTGGACGAGTCGGTGCAGGATGAGACGATCGCCATCCAAGACGAACGGCCGCCCAATCTCGTCAACCTTCTCAAGGACCAGGAGCTGTACGCGGAGAACACCGCGCTGGAGACCTTCAAGCCCCCTCCGCTGCTTCCATCCCAGCAAACCTCCGGCTCCGCGCAGGGGATGCAAGGGGGAGGGACATCACAGGCCGCGCCAGCCGCCGCATCCCGGGCTGCCCCTCCGCCCTCGGCCGCCCAGCCTGCCTCACCCACACCTGCCCAGCTCTCTCTCTCCCCGCAGGGTGAGAATGTCCTTGCAAAGTCTCTCAAGGAATCCGTGGAGACGCAGCAACGGATGGTGGACAAGCTTTTCGGGGAGATCGCGGACCTTTCCCGCAAGATCGAAGATCGTCAGAGGCCGCCGCAGGTCGTGCCCATCATGATGAACCCGACTCCGCAGCAACCCAGGCAGCAGCCGACGCAGCCCGTCATCGTCAACTACCCCGCGCCGGAGCCGGCGTCTCGGACTCAGCCTGTGCCACAGCCTCCCGCATACGATTACCCTCGGCAACAGCCTCCCGGGTACGACTTCCCGCGGCAGCAGCCCCCGTCCAGCGGGCTGCCGAGGTTCGCGGCCGCGGGCGACGAGGAAGAGGCCACGCTGGAGCCCCTGGAGGAAGAACCTGTGCGGCGGCCGTCGCGGCGGGCAACCAGGGCGGCCAAGCGCAAGGCCGCTGAGGCCAACCCGCCGAAAGCTGAAGTGGCGGCCGAGGAAACCTCTGCGCTCGAACAGCCGGCCGACGAAGCGCTCGAAGGAACGCCAGAGCCTCCCGAACGCGCGTCAGAGGAGCCGCCGGCCGCCCCGGCGGAAGAGGCCGAGACGGTTCTGGAGGAAAGACCGGAGGACCTCGAGATGCTCGAGGCGGTGGATGAGTCTGCGGAAGCCAGCCCGCCCCCAACGGCCGCGCCTCCTGACTCGCGCACGGGCGAAGACGTGCGCAACGAGCTTCGTGATTACCTCAACGGGGTCCGCGAGAAGCTGGGCAGCGCTCAGGAAGGGTCAGCGAGCCCCGCCGGTCTCCTTGACTATCTGGAGAAACTGTCCGATTATCTCCCCGAGCGCGAGAAGCAGCGGTTCCTGGGAAGCGCCGAGCGTCTTGCCATGGAGTCGCTGAAGTCGAGGCTGGCCGGAAGCAAAGGCCTGCGGCAGACAATCGCGGAACGCTACCCCCCGGCGGCTCCGCGCAGGACAGAGCCGCTCACCCGACCTCTGGTCGTCAACACGTTCTCCTATCTCAAGGACCTCGCGGGGTGGCATCCGGACAAGGCGGTGGGCGCAGCGATGAAGGATCGCATCGAGTCACTCGTGGCCCGGATGAGGAGAACAGGATAGGGTATGAAGGATAAAGACCGGACACTCGCCGTCATACAGAACTACATCTCGAGAATGCCCAGTCTTCCTATCGCCTGGTCGAAAATCCAGGAGATCTCCAAGAATCCGAAAGCCACCCCCGCGGACCTCAACCAGGTGATCACCCTGGACCCGGTCCTCATGGGGAGGGTCATGAAGCTGATCAACTCGGCCTACTATGGCCTCAACAACCAGATCACCTCGCTGGTTCGCGCCATCATCATGCTGGGCGTGAACACGGTCAAGAACCTTGCCCTGTCCACCGCCGTGCTGGGAGGGCTGTCGGGGAAAAACAACTTCCAGGCGCTCAACAACGACGGGTTCTGGCGCCATTCGCTGTGCGTCGGGGTGGCCGCAAAGCTCATCGCCACCAAGCGGCGAAAGGACCCCAAGCAGCTGGAGGAATATTTCGTGTCCGGCCTTCTCCACGACATCGGCAAGATTCCGCTCAACAACAAGATGGCCGCCGAGTACGTGCAGGCTCTCACCCTGACCGACAAGGAGCACCTCCCCCTGTACATCACGGAGGAGCGCACCATGGACGTCAACCACTGCGAGGTGGGCAGGCTCATCGTGAAGAACTGGAACCTCGGCCCCGCCATGGAGGATGTTGTCTTCTTCCATCACTTCCTGGACTCGTATCCCGGTGACAACCGTGACGTGCTCCTCACCGTGGCCGCGGCCAACTACTTCGCGAACTCATACCAGATCGGTTTCTCGGGGGATCGCTACCCGGAGAGCCTTCCGCCCGCGGTCTTCGAGGAGCTTTCGATCACGCGTGACGACCTGGATGAAGTCGAGAGCAAAGTGAACGGTGAAATTGAGAAGGCAAAGATCTTCCTCCAGGTTGCCCACCAGTAAGGACCACGCATGGCCATTCGAGTGACGTTCTGGGGAGTCCGGGGATCGATTCCTACGCCCGGCAAAAATACCGTGAGGTATGGCGGCAACACCGCCTGCCTCGAGCTGAGATTCGGCACGGACGAGAAGCTCATCATCATCGATGCCGGCTCAGGCATCCGGGAACTTGCAGAAGAAATCATTAAGAAGGACCTGAAAAAGGGCCCCATCAAGACGAAGATCTTCCTCACCCACACGCACTGGGATCACATCATGGGCTTTCCTTTCTTCACTCCGAACTTTATCCCGGGAACGGAGCTGGAAGTGTACGGGCCCGTCAGCTACGAGGACGATCCTCTGGAGAAGGTCGTCGGCGGCCAGCTCCAGTACAGGTATTTTCCCGTCAACATCGAGCAGCTCGCCGCGGACATCAAGTACGACCGTCTCAAGGAAGAACCGATGGACCTGGGAGATGGCCTGAAGCTGACCACGAAGTACCTTAACCACCCCATCACCGTTCTTGGATACAGGTTCGAATACCAGGGAAAGGTATTCTGCACCGCGTATGACCACGAGCCGTACAGCAACATCTTTGAGGTCCCCATAGACCATCCAAGCTACGATGCGAATGCCGTCAAAGAGGGGGCCCTTGCGGCGAAAGAAGAGAACCAGAAGGTCGAGAACTTCTTTGCCGGTGCCGACGTCCTGGTTCACGACTCGCAGTACACTCAGAAGGAGTACGACAAGGACAAGAAAGGCTGGGGCCACAGCTCATTCGAATGGGCAATCAAGTCCGCCAATCGGGCCGGGGTGAAGCACCTCGTTCTCTTCCACCATGAACCGACGCGCAGTGATGACGAACTGGAAAGACTGTATTGCAACCTCATGAATCAGTTGAAGGGCAAGACCACCATGAAGGTCTCCCTGGCCCAGGAAGGAACCAGCATCGAAGTATAGATGCGCGCCGATTCGCCCCACCCCCGGGCGGGTCAGTGCTGTCGGACGGAAAAAATGTGTATATCTTTGTGCGAAGGGGCCTTGGTGAAACGATCCCGACTCAACTTTTCCGATGACGACCTTCTTTTCCTCGTGTCGACCCTCATGCCCGAGGGCACCGACCGGAAGCGGATGATCCGGGTGCTCCGCGAGGACGAGGAGATCCTCCAGGGAATGCTGAGCGACGAAAAGGTCCTTCACCGGCTTCTCGACGAGCCTTCATTCACTCTCCTCCGCGTTTCTCCCGCGCTTTTCTTCAGCGTGCTCCTGGCGCGGGTCAAGCTGGATCTCGAGCGACAGCCGTGGACCCTGGAGAAAACGAGCCGCCTCTCGACGGTGCTCTTCGATTCCCCGCAGGTGGTCGAGCTGCTCTCCAACCAGGAAGTGCGGGATTACCTTGCCTCCCTCCTCGTGTCGTTCGTGAGGGTCAACAGCTTTTCCACGACGGTGCGCGTTCGAAGCGGGGTCTGGAGACGAGTGCGCTTCAGCGATTTCGACATCGACAGCCTCCTGCGATACGGCAAGGCGGTGGACGAGTCGGAGCGGTTTCCAGCGTACAAGAGGATCGCCGACATCTGCCTCTTCACCCTCGGCATCTTCTCCCCCCCGCAGAGCTCCTTCGATGCTCCTCTCTCGGCTCTCAACGAAGGGCTGCGCATGGCGCTGCGGCGCACGCGTGAGGACTACATCGCCCAGGGAGGGATCTTCTACAAGCTGGCCTCGCGGCATCAGGAGGCAGCGACACGGAGTCTTTCCGACGTGCTTGCCCTGCTCTCGGAGAAGATCACGCTGGCTGCAAAGCCGCTCACCGTGATGTCCGCCCGATACCTGGCGCCCTTCAAGGACCAGGTCTTCCTTCAATAGGGATCGTCAGTCGGCTTTTCGGCCATCCTCGGCCTCGGCCTCCTTTCGACGTCCTTGTCGCGGCCTCCCTCTTTGGGCAGTTTTACGTTACCGTCCCCCGCTAGTATCTTGAAACCATGACGAACCCGTTCAAACCAAGAAACCCTGAAAAACCAGAGGACCTGCCGAAGGAGCTTCCTATTCTGCCCCTTCGCAATACAGTGCCGTTTCCTTTTGTCATGGTCCCGCTCACCGTCGGCATCCCGCGCTCCGTGAAGATCATCGAGGATGCGCTCAAAGGGAACAGCCTGATCGGGATGATCGCGTCCCGCGATCCCTCGGTGGAGGAGCCTGCTCCGGACCAGGTCTACACCGTGGGGACCGTCGGGAGGATCCTGCGAGTCGTTCGCGCGCAGGACGGAACCATGCAGGTCGTCGTCCAGGGGCTGGAACGCATGCGCGTGGCCCAATGGCTTGCCCCGGAGCCGTATATGAAGGCCCGCATCGAAGCGGCACCGGAGAAAGAGGAGCCGGATCTCGAGCAGGAAGGGCTCGTGCAGGGGCTGCGCAGCATCGCACAGGAGGTGATTGATCTCTCACCCACCATCCCCCGGGAGGCTGCCAATTTCCTCAACTCTGTTTCCGATCCCCGCTACCTTGCGTACCTCGTGGCAGGAAATGCCCAGATCGAGCCCGCTGACGGGCAGAAGATCCTGGAGCTCGACTCCGTCAAGGACAAGCTGCGGGCCATCATTGCACTCCTCGCGCATCAGAAGGAAGTTCTCAGCCTCGGTCAGAAGATCAGGAGCGAGGCCAAGGAGGAGATGGAGAAGGAGCAGAGGGAGTACATCCTCCGCCAGCAGCTGAAGGCCATTCAAAAGGAGCTGGGGGACCTGGACGAGAACCAGTCCATAGTCTCCGAATACACGGAGAAGATCGAGAAGTCCGGCATGCCGGAGGAGGCAAAGAAGGAAGCGCAGCGCGAGCTCAAGAGGCTCTCCGGCATGCCGTCCCAGGCCGCCGAGTACTCCATGATCAAGACCTACCTCGACTGGATGGTGGAGCTTCCCTGGAGCGCGGTGAGCGACGATCAGCTGGACATCGCCCACGCGCGCGCCGTGCTGGATGAGGACCATTACGACCTGCAGGAAGTGAAGGACAGGATCATAGAGTTCCTCGCCGTCCGCAAGCTCTTCAAGGAGCGCGGGATCCGCAAGGATCGCGCGGATGACGACAAGACCGGGCGGGCCATGGGAGCCATCCTCTGCTTTGTCGGCCCTCCAGGGGTCGGAAAGACCTCGCTGGGCCAGAGCATTGCCCGCGCCCTGGGACGCAAGTTCACCCGCATGAGCCTCGGCGGAATGCGCGACGAGGCGGAGATCCGCGGACACAGGCGGACGTATATCGGGTCCATGCCCGGCAGGATCATGCAGGCCATCAAAAGGGCGGGGACCCGAAACCCCGTGTTCATGCTCGACGAGATCGACAAGGTGGGAAGCGATTGGCGCGGGGATCCCTCCAGCGCGCTCCTGGAAGTGCTGGACCCCGCGCAGAACGGCACGTTCCGAGACCACTACCTCAACGTGGATTTCGACCTGAGCGACGTGATGTTCGTCACCACCGCCAACCAGCTGGAGCCCATCCCCGCGCCCCTGCGCGACCGCATGGAGATCATCCAGCTGGACGGGTACACCGAGCACGAGAAAGTGCACATCGCCCAGGAGCATCTCGTGAAGCGCCAGCTTTCGGCCAACGGGCTGCGGGAGGGAGAGGTCGTCTTCGGGGAGGAAGCGCTTCGAAAGATCGTCCAGGACTACACGCGGGAAGCCGTGTTCGACCCCTGGAGCGCCAGATCGGCGCCATTTGCCGCAAGAGCGTGACGAAAATCGCCTCGGGAGAAGCGACGGCGGCGGAGATCACGCCGGAAATCGTCCGTGAGATGCTGAAGAAGGAAGAAAGGTCCGACTGGGAGACTTCGGAGACCATCGAGATCCCCGGCATTGCCACGGGCCTCGCCGTCACGCCGGTGGGCGGAGACATTCTCTTTCATCGAGGCCACGAGGATGAAGGGCAAGGGGGACTTCACCCTCACCCTGGCAGGCTCGGGGACGTCATGCGTGAGAGTGCCCGGATTGCCCACAGCTATGTGCGCTCAAAAGCCACGGAGCTGGGCGTGGATCCTGACGTCTTCGCCCAGATGGACGTGCACGTGCACGTGCCTGCGGGGGCCATCCCCAAGGACGGACCGTCTGCGGGTGTGGCAATGACCATGGCGATGGCCAGCCTCTTCACGGGCCGGCCGGTTCGCGGGGACGTCGGGATGACAGGCGAGGTAACGCTGCGGGGCCGCGTGCTGCCCATCGGCGGGGTCAAGATGAAAGTGCTTGCCGCTCACCGCGCGGGGCTGACCACGGTGATCCTCCCGAAGCGCAACGAGCTGCACCTGGAAGACCTGCCTGAGGACGTGCGGACAAAGATGCGTAACTTTCGTGCTGGTGGACAGGATCGACGAGGCCCTTGCCGTGGCGGCTTTCCCCCCGGCGCGATCAGGCCAAGGAGAAGTTGATCGCATAGGGGAACGCGGACGAGAGTCCGCGCGAGCCGGTGACTCTGCTTTTTTCCTTACCGACCCGTCCCAGTCGAAGCGGGAAAGGCCGCGGTCCCAGAAGTCCTGCTCCGCCAGGAACTTGCCGATCAACTCTTCCGGGACGCCCCTGCCTGCGCACATTGTGCGGATGTTCCCGCCGAAGACCTTATGCATCGCAACGGCATGGGAAAAGATTTTTCTGGCTTCCTGTTCGCTCATCGTGCTCACTTTCACTGCCTTTCATCACAGTATACCGCGGGAAAGCCGCCCTGTGTGCAGAAATTCGTCGGCGCGCAACCGGGCCGCGCGGCACTTGACCCAGGTTTCCAGCGCGTATACAGTCAGCGCCACAGGCTCGGGTCCTGCCCCGATCCGGGGGATTAGCTCAGTTGGTAGAGCGGCAGGTTCG
>CAVWBF010000003.1:0-40956 GCA_963753085.1 uncultured Spirochaetota bacterium
CTGGCAGTGGATCTGCTGGCTCCCTCGGGCAAACCGGGCGGCAAAGCCCATCTCCCACGACGTGAACTTCGGGTGCGCAAAGCTCTACATCACGGTGGACAGGGAAAAGGCGATATTCCAGAGCGGGCTGCAGGTGGAGCACAGCCGAGGAGCAAGGAAAGACTGGGACTGGCACAGGCTCATCCGACAGCTCGAAGCCGGCACGACACTGGACCGGGAGATTCAGCGCCTTGTCCGTCGTGAAGGGTTCACCGCGCGCGTGATCGGCGCTGCATCAGCGACATTCAACGCGGAGAACTGGCAATCCTCAGCGCTGGTCCGCAGCGCCGCTCAAAAGACGCCCGCGGGCGAGTGGAAGGGTTTCCAGCTCTTCTACCCGATGAGCGCGCAGGAAGTGCGCGCCTGCTCGGGGCACGAGCTCGTGCAGGCCGTCCTGGGAGTATTTGGGGAAGTGACGGAGGCCATGAACGAGTGCATGCAGGTCAGGCTCACCTCCGCCCGTCCGCTTCCCCCCGTCTAATTCCCCGTCCCCCGGGCCTTCACACCCTTCTCTGCGAGGATCGGGGACTCCCTGAGGAAGAACGCCAGAACGAGGGCCACGACGGTCAGGCCCAGCAGACCCAGGAGGGAAGCTGTCATGGAACCGCTGGGACTCTTGAGGGCGTCCATGAGGAAAATGAAGATAATGCCCGAGATCTGCCCCGCGACAAGGAGCAGCGTGTTCGACGTGCCCTCGGGTGCGGGAAGCGTCATTTCCGCCCCGTACTGGAAGCCCACCGGACCGGCGCTGAGGAGGAAAAAACCGAACACAAACGATCCCGCCAGGAGAAGCCAGTAGCTGGTGGCGAACGTCACTCCGAGGAGCCCCGGAATGAGCCCGATCAGCGCAAGGATGACAAAGGGCTTGCGCCTGCGCAGGGAGTCGGAGACGAGGGGCAGCACAAAAGCCCCCACGATCCCGCCAATCAGCATGAGCCCTCCGGCAAGGCCGGCCTGCGCCGTGGAGAACCCGCGCGGCCCGACGATCTCCTCGATCCACGTCGTGATTCCGTTGAACATTCCAAGACCGACGAAGAAAATGGCCAGAAGGAACAGGAAATCCCTGCGCCTGATCATGCTGCGAAGACCGTCGAGCATGAGGGAGCGCACCTCGTCTTCCGGCCGGCCCACCGGCGTGGGCGGCTTTTCCCGAGCCACCACGATGAAGAAGAGGGCAGCCACCACCGCTGCAACGCCCCCGATGACGAGCATGCCCTTCATGCCGTAGGCGGCGGTGAGAATGGGGGTGACGATAAGGCTGAGGAGGACCCCGAGGTAGATGGAAAGCGTGCCGAGGCCGGTCGCCGTTGCGCGTTCATCGGCCGGGAACCAGCGCCCGGCGAGCTTGGTGGTCGCGCCGAGCACGAGTGGCTGGCCAATAGCGATGCCGGCCTGGGAAATGAACACGAGGGTGAAATTGGACGCGAAGATCCCCCTGGTCAGCGCGAACACCGCCGTGAGAATGGCGCCCACGGTAACGGAAGCCCGGATTCCCCAGGTGTCGATCAGCCATGCAGAGGGGAGAAAGATCAGGATGTAGATTGCCATGAAGCACAGGGACAGGAGCCCGATGGCGAGGTCCGAGGTGGAATAGAACTTCATGGCCTCGCTCGTAATGGGCGCGAAGGTGATCCAGAGCGCCTGGTTGATCCCGGTGATCAGCATGAAAGCGGCCAGGATCAGCCAGCGGTAACGGTACGCCTTGATGGTGGATTCTTTCATGTGCCCTCCCCGTTCGTTGTTGAAATCCCTTCCCGTTGAAATCCCTTCCAAAGGTGAAATCGCGTGAAATATAGGGGAGGCCAGCACTGAAGGCAAGCGAGCGCGCCGCCTTTCAGCAGAGAGCTGCCCGGCGGCTTATCCCCTTTCCCGGGCTTTTTCACCCCCGATCATTTTTGCCGCCGTGAGGCGAATGAGGGCTCCGGCCATGGCCACCAGCACGAGGGCGAGGGCGAGGTAGAACCAGAAGCCGCCGCGGATCCCCATGGTCTGGGCAAGGACGGCCATGATGAACGGGAACGTGAAGGAGCCGATGCCCCCGCCGGTGGTCACCGCCCCCACGGCCATGCCGCTTCGGTGATAGCGGCCCACGATGGCAAGGGACAGCGGGTAGATGCCCGAAAAGCCGAGGCCGGTCAGGAACACGGCAGCCGCGACCGCCCACATCGAGGACACGGCCAGGATCATGCCGAGGGCGGCGGCGGACAGGACGGTCAGGCCGAGGACGAGATACTCCTGGCGCGACCCGCGGTACGCGGACAGGGAGAAGCGGCCGAAGAGCATGCCGACCCAGAAAAGAGAAACCGATAGCGCCCCCGTGAATTGCGCGGCGCCGAGGGCCCGCACGACGTACTCGGATATCCAGGTCGAAACACCCAGCTCTGCGCCGACATAGAGCAGGAGGAAGAACGTGATCAGGAGCAGGAGGGGTTGCAGTACCAGCTTCATGCCGGCGCCGCTCGCCGTGTCGCCGCTGCCGCGGGCGCGCCCCTCGTCGTACACGCGCGTGAAACGGGAAACGCCGAACAGGACTGCCATCACGCCAAGGACGACCGCCGTCGCCGAAAAAACTGCGATCCCGCCCCTTCCGATCCCGAGCAGGAACCCCACCGAGGCCGGCCCGACGATCCCCCCGACGCAGAAAGCAGCGTGGACGAGGTTCAGGAGCCTGCTCTGGCCTTTGCCCTCCATGTGGATCACCTCGAGGTTCGTGACGACCTCGATGGTTCCCTGGCACAGCCCGATGCAGAGGTTCAGCAGGAGGTTCAGCCACGGGGACGGCCAGCGGAGGAACAGGGACATGCTGAGAGCGCCAAGGAAAAGCCCGCTCACGAGGACCTTCTTGGGGCCGATGCGCTGGACAAGGATGCCGCAGACGAACGTGGAGACGAAGTACCCCACGGCGCTCGCGGCAAGCACCACCCCTGCCAGCTCGTAGGACCAGGCAAAGGTTCGGATGATGTGGGGCAGGGCCGCACCTATGATCGTAAAAACACAGCCGAAAGTCGCAAACCCAAGGAGAAAGAGGACGTACAGTCGGCGCGTGGTGCGGTCTGGAATGTCTATCATGGAGTGTGTCAACCATCATGGGGAGGAAGCTGACGCTGGTCAAGGCTCTGGCTATCCTGCATCTCGTCTTCCGGAGACATGCGGCAGAAGGCGTGGCAATGACGTCGGGCATCACATACTATCGACTTCATAAGGAGGGAGAATGATCGAGACAAAGACTGCGACCATGATCGTGGACAAGGACTTCGTCATCTCCGAGGTGGATCCGCGGCTCTACGGGTCCTTTGTCGAGCACCTTGGCAGGGCGGTGTACGGGGGCATCTACGAGAAAGGCCACCCGACTGCGGACGAGGATGGGTTTCGCCGCGACGTGCTCGACCTGGTCCGGGAGCTCCGTGTCTCCATCGTGCGCTACCCCGGAGGCAACTTCGTCTCCGGGTACAACTGGGAAGACGGCGTGGGCCCGGTGGAGAAACGGCCCCGCAGGCTGGAGCTTGCACGGCGCACGGTGGAGCCCAACTGGGTGGGAGTGAACGAGTTCGTCCGGTGGGCGAAAAAAGCAGGGACCGCGGTCAACATGTCGGTGAACCTGGGGACCCGGGGCCCCGACGAGGCGCGTGCCCTCGTGGAGTACTGCAACCACCCCTCGGGCTCGTACTGGAGCGACCTGCGTGTTTCCCACGGCCAGAAGGAGCCTCACGGGATCAAGGTGTGGTGCCTGGGCAACGAGATGGACGGTCCGTGGCAGATCTGCCACAAGACGGCGGCGGAGTATGGTCGCGCCGCGCTGGAGACCGCCAAGGTCATGCGCTGGGTGGATCCCGGGATCGAGCTGGTTGCCTGCGGCAGCTCGTACCCCCGGATGCCCACGTTCCCCGACTACGACGCCACGGTGCTGGACCATGTCTACGAGGAGGTGGACTACGTTTCCCTCCACAGCTATTACGGCAACCAGGAGAATGACACGGCCAACTTCCTTGCGCGGTCCCTGGAGATGGACTCCTACATCAGGAGCGTTATAGCCGCCTGCGATCTGACCCGGGCCCGAAAGCGAAGCAGGAAGACCGTCAATCTTTCCTTCGATGAGTGGAACGTCTGGTACCACTCCCACGAAGCGGATCGAAAGATCAAGCCGTGGAGCTTTGCCCCGTCCCAGGTGGAAGACATCTACACCTTCGATGATGCTCTCCTGGCAGGGTGCCTCCTGATCACGCTTCTGAAGCACGCGGATCGCGTCAAGGTTGCCTGCATTGCGCAGCTTGTGAACGTCATTGCACCCATCATGACTGCCACCGGCGGTCCTGCATGGCGGCAGACCATTTTCTATCCCTTTCTCCACGCATCCTGCTTCGGAAGGGGCACGGCCCTCCAGACCGTCGTGAGGTCGCCGAAATACGACAGCCGCGAGTTCACCGATGTTCCGTTCCTGGAGGCAACGGCTGTCTTCAACGCGGAGCAGGGGGAGCTTGCCCTCTTTGCGGTCAATCGGGACCAGGCTGGCGAGCTTTCCCTTGACTGCGACCTGCGGAGCTTCGGGGAGATCACGGGGATTTCCCACACCGTGATGGACAGCCGCGACCCGAAAGCGGTCAATACGAAAGACGCGCAGCCGGTGAAGCCGCGGGAGGCCCGCGGTATGGTGGTGGAGAAGGGGCGCCTCTCGGCGCGCCTGCCTGCAATGTCATGGAACGTGCTTCGCCTCAAAGCCCGCGCGTGAGGTCAGTAGAACTGGAAGGCGTTTTTACCCGAGGCCTTTGCGCGATACATCGCGATGTCCGCTGTCTGGATGAGGCTTTCGGGATCCGCCGTATCCTCCGCAAGGACGGAGATGCCGATGCTGGAGGTGACGCGAACCTCGTGCTTTTCGACGACAACAGGCTCGGTGATCCTCTGAAGCAGCTTGCGCGCCACGGGCACGACAGCCTCCGCATCCTGCAGATGGGAAAGGATGACCGTGAACTCGTCCCCCCCTATGCGGGCAACGGTGTCGGTCTCCCGCACGCTTCCCTGGAGCCTTCGCGCGATCTCCTGCAAAAGCTGATCACCGGCCCGGTGACCAAGGTTGTCGTTCACTTCCTTGAAGGAGTCGAGGTCGATGAACATGACCGCCAGCATCTCGCTTTTCCGCCGCGCCGTCTTCAGCGCGCGCGTGAGCAGATCCTGGAACTGGCGACGGTTGGCCAGGCCGGTGAGGCTGTCGTAGTGCGCCAGGAAGTACAGCTGCTCTTCGGTCTTCTTCATGGGCGTGATGTCGGAGAAGATCGCCACGAAGCGGACGATCTCGCCGCGCTCGTCGGCCACCGCGCTGACCGACAGCCACCGCGGGTACACCTCGCCGCTTTTCTTGCGATCCCACACCTCGCCGCGCCAGCTTCCGCGGCTTTTCACCGTGTCCCAGATTCCATCGTAGAATCCCTTGTCCTGCGGTCCCGAGTGCAGGGACATGACGGACTCACCGAGCACTTCATCCCGCGCAAACCCGGTGATCGAGCAGAAGGCCTTGTTGATCTCGAGGATGCGGAACTCGGTGTCCGTGATCATGATTCCTTCCGTTGTGTTCTCGAGGACCTGGGCGTTCAGGCGGAGCTTTTCCTCGACCCGCCGCCGTCGAGTCACGTCCATTCCGTACAGGTTCGCGTAATCCCTGTCGCAGATCGGCACCACCTGCAGGAGGATGGTCTTGATGCCGATGCTGACCTCTACTTCCCGCTCATTGCGGCTGTCGAGGGCTCCACGGACAATTTTCTTCCATTCGCCTGGCACGTCCCGGCCGATTTGAGTTTTCCAATGTTCCATGAGGAGCCAGCTCCCGCGATTCGCGTACAGGAGAATGCCTTCCCGGGAGATGCACAGGACTGGATTCGGATTCTCCTCCAGAAACAGACGGAGGTTGCGCAGATCGCCGTCCTGCCCATTTTCCATCTATTTATTTCTCCCCATGGAATAATAACGCGTGCGGTTATCCGCGGGGAATAAATTCAGCTGTGTATGGCGGCATGAGTCGCATTATATGGTCCAGTTCGACGAAAACAAAGTTACAATTCAGTAAGATTCGATGAAATCTCCAGCCCTGGGAAGTTTTCCGTGGGGCACTCCCTTTTCACCGTGGAGCTTCCGCTGCTTCTCCCTGGGCCGCTGCCGCGCGCCAGTCGGTGACGGCGGTGACGATTTACGAATCGACGGAGCGCGTCGCAACAATCTCCACGCCGCGCACCGTTTCAAGAACATCGCCCTGGCGGACAGGGACGCTGACGCTCATCTGATAGATCGCTTCCAGGATTGACGGGATCATCTCACGCGGACAGGGTTCCCTGCTGCGGACAGGAAGCCGCGGATGCGTCGGGGAGGTGGTGCGGCAGGTGGCTGTCACAACCCGCCGCGGATCAACCAGCTCGTCCCGGGCATACTGGGCGCCCCGCGCACATTGGTTGCCGGAGACGGAGATGGATCCATCGGGCTGGATCTCCACCGTCATGGAGCACCCGATCGGACAGCTGATGCAGGTGAGGTCCTTTTTCATGATCTTCATGAAAGGGAGACCTCCAGCACGGCATCAGCCGGCACGTCCGCCAGATCCTGCTCGCGCAGGGAGACGCTGATCATCTCCGAGGGCTGCACGTGGTTCAGGATCAGCCGCCGGATCCTCCGGTTGCCCGTGTGCACGGCAAGCTCCGCCCTGTTCTTCACGATGAGGGGGCGAAGGTACAGCCTGTTGCCGCGAGCGGGGTCGACGCGGGACGGATTCACGTAACGGACATTGGAGCCCGCCTTCACCGGCACCTGCCGCGCCGGGCTTTTTCCCGAGAGCCAGCCCGCAACGAGCTCTCCCGTCAGCCGGGACTCATCGCTCACGTTGTCCACAAGGTCATGCACGTGGAGCACATTTCCCGTCGCAAAGATCCCTTCCACCGAAGTCATCATTGTCGAGTCCACGACGGGCCCGCCGGTCTCGGGTGCCAGCGCAACTCCCGCCGTCTTTGACAGCTCGTTCTCGGGGATCAGTCCCACGGAAAGAAGGATCGTGTCGCAGGGGATGTGGAACAGCCGGGCAGGCTCCGGCGCGCCGTTCCTGATGGGGGTGACGTCAAGGCCTTCGACACGATCCCTGCCGTAAATCCGCGTCACGACGTGGCTGAGGTAGAGGGGAATGGAGAAATCGTTCAGGCATTGGACGATATTCCTCGTGAGTCCGGACGGGTAGGGCAAGATCTCGACTACGGCGTGCACCCGGCAGCCAAGCCATTGGAGCCTCCGCGCCATGATCAACCCGATGTCTCCCGACCCGATGATCACGATTTCCCTTCCCGGGATATAGCCGTCGATGTTGATGAGCCGCTGCGCGAGGCCGGCCGTGTATACCCCTGCCGGGCGGCTGCCCGGAATGCGCAGGTTGCCCCGGTTTCTCTCCCGGCAGCCCATGGCCAGAACGACGGCCCGCGCGGAAACGCGCATGACCCCGTGCTCCGAAGAGTAGCACACCAGGCCACGCGCGGCTCCGTTCACGGAGATCTCACCGACGGTGGTCCTGGTGAAAACCTCGATCCCGGACCCGGCAACCCTTTTCAGGGCCCGCTCCGCGTACTCCGGTCCGGTGAGGTCTTCCTTGTATTCGTGCAGGCCGAAGCCGTTGTGGATGCATTGCAGAAGGATCCCCCCCGGCTCATCGTCACGCTCGATGATGCACACGGCCGCCCCGTGCTTTCTGATCTCCAGGGCCGCGGCCATGCCGGCGGCGCCGCCGCCAATGACCGCGGCGTCGAAATGCAGCTCTCTCACAGCCGCCCCCGCAGGAGGAAGCTCTCCCTGCCTTTCTTCGTGACTGCCTCCGGCAAAAGGCCGGTCTCCCGCATCAGGATCTTGAGGATGCGGGATGTGCAGAAACCGCCCTGGCACCGGCCCATGCCGGCACGAGTGAAGTACTTGATCCCGTCCATCGTAAGGTGGCCCTTCCTGATGGCCGCCACCACCTCTGCCTCGGAGACCTTCTCGCACCGGCATACGACATTCCCGTAGGCGGGGTTTGCCTGGATCAGAGCCTCAGCATCCCGGGGACCTGCTTCACGCAGGCGGGGGACGCGCTCGATGAAGGGATCGAAGGTTTTTTTCTCCACGAGGGGAACCCCCGATCTTCGCAGGAGGTCCGTCACGTATTCCGCCACGGCGGGGGACGCGGTCAGCCCGGGGGACTGGATCCCGGCAACCTGGATGAATTGGGGGACCAACCGGGAAAAATCGATGAAGAAATCCTCCTCGGGAAGAACGGGGCGCAGGCCGGCAAAGGAGGTGATGACGTCCGCCTGTGAGATGGTCGGGACGAGTCTCTTTGCGTAATCGAAGATCTTCTCCAGCTCCTCCGCCGTGGTGGACAGATCCTTCTTGTCCGTGGTGTCGGTGGCAGTGGGCCCGACAAGGACCGTCCCTTCAACGGTGGGGATCACGAGCACCCCCTTGGAGTTGTGCGTCGGGACGGGAAAGAGGACCCGTGACGGACATGCCGGGGTGGATCGGTCAAGAAGAAAGTACTCCCCTTTCCTCGGCGTGACGGTGAGCTCTTCCGCCCGAAAAGCGCGGGAGACTTCGTCCGCGAACAACCCCGCCGCGTTGACGACGTGCCGCGCCTTGAGCGCCCTGCCGTCTTCCGCGCTGACCAGCCACGCCTTCCCATCGAATGTCCCCCGGGTCACCTTGAAATCCGTGAGGAGCTCCACGCCGTTCTTCAGGGCTGATTCCACGAGGCAGAACACGAAACGGTACGGCTCGATGATCCCCCCCGACGGGGCGTGGAGCCCGCCCAGGACGTCGGGTGAAAGCTTCGGCTCCAGCTCCAGCATCCGCCCCCGGGAGCACATCTCGATCCCCACGGACCCGTTCTCCACGCCCTGTGCATAGAGCTGGCCGATCACCTTCATCTCGTCGGGATGCGTTGCCACCACGAGGATTCCGCATCGTCGGAAGGGGAATCCCAGCTCACCCTGGAGCTGATCGAACATCGCGTTGCCGCGGATCTCCAGCCGCGCCTTGAGGTGCTTCGCGCTGTGATGGAACCCGGCGTGGATGATGCCCGAGTTGGACTTCGAGGTGCCGAAAGAGACGTCGCACTCCCTGTCAACCACCGCAACATCCAGCTGGCAGGCGGAGAGCTTTCGAGCAATGCTGGCGCCGCTGACACCGGCGCCGATGATAAGAACGTCGAAGGAATCGGTTTGAGGCATCTGTATGGGTTGATATCGTAGCGAAAAGGTGCCCCCGGGGGAAGGCTCTCTCGGCTTGACTCCCGGCATCCATCATCTGCATCTTTACGTAGGAAATTGATTATGGAAGACATTGGAAAGCTGATCCTTCGACTGACGACGGCCGGGCTGATCCTGTTCCATGGGACCTCGAAGCTCATCCACGGCGTCTCGTTCATTGGCGGCGCGTTGGCAGCCTCCCACGTACCCTCGTTCATTGCTTACGGGGTCTACCTGGGTGAAGTGGTTGCGCCCCTTTTCATCATCTTCGGCCTGTGGACGAGGGTCGCTTCCCTCGTCGTGGTGTTCAACATGATCGTGGCCATCGCGCTGGAAGCGTATCGCAATACGTTCGTGATCCAGCGCACCGGCGCCTGGGGGCTGGAAACGGAGGCGTTCTACCTCCTGACCGCCCTCGTCATCTTTTTCCTTGGCGCAGGCCGCTACAGCGTCACCCAGGGAAAGGACGCACTCAGCTAGACCGAACAGCGCCACGGCCGCTCTCCGTTTTCCGTTGACGCCTCCCGCCTCCCGCGCTAAGATACCTCAAATCCCGAGACATCGACGAAAAAGCGAGGAAGGACTATGGCAAAGATTGCGATGATCGGCGCGGGAAGCCTTGTTTTCTGCAAGACTCTCCTCTCTGATTTCATGGCCACCCCGGCGCTTGCGGGGAGCGAGTACAGGCTCATGGCGCTGACCCACCGGCGGCTGGACAAGATGCGCGACTTCACGGAGCGCATGGTCCGGGACAACGGGGTCAAGGCCACCGTGACGGCAACCACGGACAGGCGCGAAGCCTTGCGGGGGGCGGACTACGTGGTGGTGATGATCCAGGTGGGGGGGGTGGATGCCTTCCAGCTCGATTACGAGATCCCCATGAAATACGGGGTCGACAACTGCATCGGGGACACGATGGGCCCCGGGGGCATCTTTCGGGCCCAGCGCCACATCCCGGCCCTCCTGGAGATCGCACGCGAGATGAGGGAGCTCTGCCCGAACGCCCTCCTTCTGAACTACGCCAACCCGATGGCGATGTGCTGCTGGGCGCTGGGAACCGTCGACGGGCTGCGCTTCGTCGGGCTCTGCCACGGCGTGCAGACAACCATGGACCTCATCGCCTCCTATACCGGATCGAAGAAGGAAGAGATCGACTTCGTTGCCGCCGGCATCAATCACATGGCATGGTTCCTCCGCCTGGAAAGAAGCGGGAAGGATCTGTACCCCATCCTCAGGGCCAACTTCGAGAAGCCGGGCTATTACGCCAATGAGAAGGTGCGCGGAGAGGTGATGCGACATTTCGGCTTCTTCATGACGGAGAGCACGGGCCACCTCTCGGAGTACCTGCCGTATTTCCGCAAGAATACGAAAGCGCTGGAGCTGTACTGCGACGAGCCGGGTTTCGGCGGGGAGACCGGAGCGTACTACCATTACTGTCGCATGATCGATGAGAAGTTCCAGAAGCTGGACCCCCTCTCCATCGAATCCACGAAGCTCGCGGCGCGGAGCGCGGAGTACTGCAGCCACATCATAGAAGCGGAGGTCACGGGGAACGTGTTCCGGCTGAACGGGAACATCCGCAACGACGGGTTCATCACGAACCTGCCCAATGGCTGCTGCGTGGAGGTCCCCATCTACGTGGACCGCACCGGCCTCCATCCCACGCACATCGGGGCCCTTCCTCCGCAGCTTGCGGCCCTCAACATGACAAACGTCATGGTGCAGGGACTGAGCGTCCAGGCGGCGTTGACGGGAGACGTCGAGCTCCTCATGCAGGCCGTCGCCCTGGATCCGCTCGCCTCCTCCATGCTGACGCTCAAGGAGATCCGGTCCATGACCTCGGACATGCTTGAAAAGCAGCGCTCGTGGCTGCCCCAGTTCCAGGGCAGGAAGCTGAGGGAGGTCCCGATCATTTCCGTGCCGAAGGACGTCAAGCGGCAGTCGGTGCCGCTGGATCCCGCCTTGGCAATCGCGAACAGGTTCGGCAAGCTGGCAGAAGCGTAGACCTCCCACGGTACCCCGTGGGGTTGGATGTCGAGGGGCGCCGAGTACACGGAGGTACGGAAGGCGCCCCGTAGCCAGGGATGCCGGGGATTGACGGAGGCCAGGTGAACCCCCAGGACCTGCCGGAAGCGGACAAGCACCTCATCTACGGGCTTCTTCTCAAGAAAAAGAGGAGCGGCGCGCAGGAAAGAAAAGTCCTGAGCATCGTTCGAAGCTCGATGGACCTGGGGGGGAAGATTCAGGCCATCCTGGGGGTCACGCGGGCCCAGATCCTGCGCGAGCCGGAGCGTGCCGCTCCACCCGCGCGCGATTTCGGGCGGGGTCCGTCGAAAATGCAGAATGCGCTCGTCGTGGACGCGCGAGCAGAGATTGCAAGGCTGCTGAAAAAGTGTCCGCTGAAGCGGGAAATCTCCTTCACCCGCATCGGCGAGCGCTATGACGCCGTCCACCTCATCGGCACTCTTCGGACCCGCCTGATCATCGTCAACGAGGTGCTGCCGACCGAAGAGGAGTACTCACGATATTTCGAAATCTGCAGGGTGATCGAGCCGGGGGTGCGCATCATTTTCCTTGGACAACCCGCGAAGCCCGTCCAGGCCGGTCCCGCGTTCGAGAAGAACACCCGGTTCCTGTCGAAGCCTCTCAACATCGGCAGGCTCGAGGAGAGCGCGCGAGACCTGCTTGGCATGACGGGCGCAGCTCAGGAGTACAAGGCAGACAGCTCGCGGTAGTTTTCCGGATCGAGGAGGTTCTCCATGAGCTTCAGGCGCGTCTGGAGATCCGCGGCGAGTCTCTTCTCCTTGCCCATGAAGAGGGAAAGAAAATCGTCCTGGAAGAGGAGCCCGGCGGTGAAGGTGATGGCAACCGCCAGGGAAAGGGCTTCCGCAACGGTTTTTCCATTGATGAGCGAATGCCCGCGGAGCCTGCTATTTTCAAAGGGAATGGCAAAGGATTTTCCCTGCAGGACCACGGGCTGCACAGGCCCCGGGGACCCATCGGCGGCGCCCGCCGGCGCTCTGGCGCCCAGGACCTTGGCGAGGGTCTTGCCGATGTCGACGAGGCTTCCCACGCCCTCAAGGATGAGCTGGCTTCCCTCCATCTCGCTACCCACCGTCCCGAGCCGTGCTCCCTTGATCTGGAGGTAGCGGGAAAGAGGAAAATTGCTGAAGTGAAAAGGTCCCTTCTCCAGCTTCTCAACCACCGTTCGTAATCGGGTGAAATCCAGCTCGAAGAAGGATCGGGAGAACAGCTCCGAGCGCTCCCCGTGCTCCAGGATGGGGCGGCCGTTGAGAAGGGGGGAGAAGACGACGTCAAACGCTCGGACCAGGCGCGACACAAGAAGAACGATGTTTCCGCTGTCCCGGTCGAAGTCAACAGGTTCCCGGGGGTACGCGGCCTGGTACAGTTTTCGGAGGATGGTCGAATCGGGCTTCCCCTGCTCGTCGAATGGAATGAAGCTGTTGATGCGGCGTGCTTCGCAGAGCTGTTCGTGAACCTTCTTCATCGACTGCAAGGACTCCTCGATGTACTCCTCCATGCGGGCCCTGATCTCGTTTTCGCAGTCAAACCGCTGGGAGTCGACCATTTCTCCCAACCCTTCGCGCATGAGATCGGAAAGCGTGAGCATCCGCCGGTACCTGGTGACGTTCAGGCCCAGAAAGACGTTGTACAGGGACGGAAGGGCAAAATCCTCCGAGAGGATCTCGAGGACGAGACCGCCCGACCGCACGATCTCCTCTTCCTCAACGTGCTGCTTTTCGAGGAAGGATCGGAGAGCCGCCACAATAGTCTCCATGGTCTCAGAGGCATAATGGAGCATCAGGAAGAGGCTCTCGACCCGCCGGAGCCTGTCGATCAGGTCGAGGTCGCCCCAGTTCAACCGGAGGAAATCGAATGCCTGCAGGCGGTCGGTAAAACGCTTCAGAAGAACCAGAAGGTTGTACTGCCGGGGGGTCAGGGAAAGCCATCCGTGCTCCATGACAGGTGCCAGGAGATGCGAAAGCTCGGCCGCCGAAGGTTGAACCTCCTTGACCAGGAATGCCGTCAGGTGCGGATCCATCCTGATCCCCGGCGGCAGGAGCCGTCCCTCCAGGACGTGGCTCCTTCTGCCGAACTCCCGAACCCGCGCAAGCTCTTTGAACAGGAACCCGAAATAGGACAGGCGTTGCAGGGGGCGTTTCACGGCCCTGCTCATGCGGCTCACGTGTCCGCGGGAGGACTGCATGCCGACCTGCCGTACGATGTGCAGGAGCGCAAGGGCGTCCTCTTTCTCGTCTATCTCCCGGATTTTCTCTATCTTCTGGGGGACGGCGAGCTCGCTCGCAAGGACCTTCTGTACCGCGCTCTTTTTGCGCTCGTCACGCTCCTTGCGAAGGAGCAGACCAAGAGCGATGTGGTCATCGGCTTCTTTTTCAATTTCCGTCCGGGCGGGTTGCTCCAGGTGCCCTCCCTCCTCCCATCCCTCCTGATTATCCCTTCCTTCCGGCCCGCCGTCAATTGAGATCCCTCGGCCATCAAACACGTGCCCCCAGCGAGTTGACAAAATCATGTGGCGCTATGATCTTCTCCTGTAGCCCACTGGAATTGGAGGACGACCATGGAAACCGTGAGGGAATTTCTCGCCAGGAAAGGGAACGCCGTCCACAGCGTTCGTCCGACAGCCACCGTGTTCGAAGCTCTCAAGCTGATGGCGCAGAAGAACATCGGGGCCGTCGTTGTTGCTGACGAGGGAGGAAGACTTCACGGTA
The DNA here is from genome assembly GCA_963753085.1 of uncultured Spirochaetota bacterium. Classification (GTDB taxonomy): domain Bacteria; phylum Spirochaetota; class Spirochaetia; order SZUA-6; family Fen-1364; genus Fen-1364. The sequence goes on from CAVWBF010000003.1 coordinate 14,030, forward strand.
TCTTCTCTGAGCGCGACTTTGCGCGAAAGGCCGTCGGAACGTCCAAGATCACCGACACAACCAGCGTCAAAGATGTCATGACGACCCGGGTCGTTTCCATCAACCCTGACACGCGCATCAACGAGTGCATGGCGCTCATGACGGAAAAGCGGATACGCCACCTGCCGGTCCTCGACGGTGAGAAGCTGATGGGCCTCGTTTCCATCGGAGACGTCGTCAAGTCGATGCTTTCCGAGCAGGAGATGGTGATCTCGCAGCAGGCATACAAGATCGACCAGCTCGAGACGTACATGTCGCTGACGCCGTAGACCTCCCACGGTACGCCGTGGGGTTCCCTCCCACGGGTTGGAGGGCCGAACGGCCTCAACGGGACGTGCTTTTCCAAGAGAGCGTTACCGATTCAAAGGGGTCTCTTTGGGCCGGTAACCAAAGAGGCCGCTGATCTCACTTCCCATTCTTTTCACCGTAGCGGTCAGGTCATCCAGACGGCTTTCAACCCTCTCCTTGGGGCCTGAAAGCCCGATGGAGCCTTGAATCTTACCTTCGAAACCATAGATTGGCGCTGCTATACAGATGACGCTGGGCTGGTACTCTTCCCTGTCCACCGCAAAGCCTTGTTGTCTGACCAGTGCAAGCTCCTCCGCAAGCTTGTCGAAACCGGTTATCGTACGCTCCGTGTAGGCCGTGAGGGGCGTGCGCCGATACAACTCTTCAATCTCCTGTTCTGACATTTGGCAAATGAGGCACTTCCCAACGGCAGTGCAATAGAGCTCTTCAGTATCCCCGATATTGGTGTTGGTCGAGATTGCCATGCCTCCCCGCTCTCGGTCGATGAAGACTGCCTGTCTCGCGGACCTTACCGCAAGGTGCGCGTTCTCCGTGCTGTATGCTGCAAGCTCCTTGAGGAAGCGAGAAACTACGTCAGTAATCTTGAGCTGCTCGTGAAGCGCCGATGCGAGCTTGTATACCCCGAACCCCAACTGATAGGTCTTGCGGCTGTCTTCCTGCCGGATCAGCCCATGCTTCATGAGCGTCGTGAGCAGTCGAAAGACCGAGCTCCGATCCACATTGATGAGCTCGCTGAGCTCAGCCAGACCCAGGTGCTCGTCGAAATGAGACCCAATGTGCTCGAGAAGCGTGAGTGCTCGATCGACGGATTGTATGAATGATCCCTCTTCCCTTATGTGCACATGTTTCTCCTAGAGACGGACGGTCGCGCCGGTCTGCGCCGACTCATGAGCAGCGAGCAGCAGGCGAAGTATTTCGCGTCCCTGCTCGCCGGTCAGCACGGGGGGCTCCCCCTTGAGACAGGATGTGATGAAATGCTGAGTCGAGTTGATGAAGCTGTGCTCCCATCCCGTGTGCATGTCCGAGTAGCCGGTGGTTTTTCCGTCTCGATACAGGACGACGGGCGGAACGTCCAGCATCCTGCCGTGGCCCCGCGTCACCCAGACGACTCCCCGCGTGCCGGTGATTTCGATTCGATCGTCCTGGGCATAGAAGCGCGTGTCCACGATCATCTGCGGGGAGTTCACCACCTCGAGGGAGCCATAGCGGTTGCCCGGGAATTTCCACGAAATGATTGCCGGCGCGTCCAGCACAACCCCTTCGGCCAGCTGCGTGGCACCGATCCACGCGTGCACCTCCTCCGCCTGTCCCATGAAATGCCACGCAAGAGAAAACTTGTGGTGGCCGTCGTCGAAGACGAGCGGTCCGCCGCCGTTTTCGGCCCTGTTGAACCGCCATGCCCACGCAGAACGGGGCACCTCCCACGCGTTGGGGCTGGTCGCGGAATTGCTCTTGATGCGGATCGTGAGTGGATCACCGATCTCACCTGCCTCGATGAGGGCCTTCGCCCGCTGCACGGGCGGGTAGAAAATGAAGTTCTCAAATATCTTGAGCATGACTCCTTCGCGCTTCGCCGTTTGAATGATCTCGTTTGCCTCAGCCAGCGTCAAAGCCATTGGCTTCTGGAGACTCACATGCTTCTTCGCCCTGGCTGCCTCTACGGCGGCGACGCGGTGAAGGTGGTGAGGAAGCAGGATTTCGACCGCGTCAACGTCTGGAAGCGACAGCAGGTCGTGATAATCGGCGAAGATGCGGTTCTCCCCCACGCCCCATGCTGTACCTCTTTTCAAGGCGAGCTCGCGATTCACGTCGCTTGCCGCAACGATCGTCGAGCGCGCGTCCTGCAGGTAGCCCATGGCATGGAGGTCGGAGATGCGACCCGTTCCAATGAAACCAACCCTTAGTTTGTTCATGGCCTTTTCCCTTACCCTTTCACGGCACCCAAGGTCAGGCCGCTGAGGAAATACCTCTGGAAGAATACAAAAATCAGCAGAGTCGGAATGCTTGCAATGACAGCCATGGCCCCTTGGACACCATATGCCACGCTATATTGCCCCTTGAGGGTGATCAGACCGACCATGATCGTGCGCATCGAGTCGGATTTGGTGAAAATGATGGGATAGAGGAAATCGTTCCAGATCCACGTGAACTGAAGCGTGGCCAGAACGGCCAGCGGAGCCAGGCTGACGGGAAGCACGATGCGTCTGAGTATATCCAGCTCATGGGCGCCGTCGATGATCGCCGCCTCTCTCATGGCTGCCGGTATCGTCGAGAAGAAGTTCCGCATGATCAAGGTGCAGATCGACAAGCCAAAGGCCGAATGGACAATGATCATCGGCCACAGCGTGTCATACAGACCGACCAGGTTGAAGAAGCGAAAGAGGGGAATCAGCACGATTTGCGGAGGAAAGAACATTCCGGCGATGACGAAGATGAAGAGTGCATTGCTTCCTCTGAAGGGCAGCTTGCTGAACACATAGCCAGTCAGGATGCCGAATAGGATGGAGATCGCCACGGCGGGGATTGTGACGAGCACCGAGTTCAGGGCGTAGATACGGACATGGCCGCTCACCCAGGCCTCGACGAAATTGTCGAACCGCAGAGCATGCGGCAGAGTCCAAAGTCCGTCAGAAGCTATTTCGGCATTGCTCTTGAAGGCTGTCAAAACGACACCGAGTGCAGGAGCTATGTAAATCAATACGAAGACAATCAGGAACCCATAAAAGAAAAACCGAGCGACTGGCGACTTGCGCGCGCCTCGAAGGCTCCCGGCGCGTCGAAGCGTCAACTCGGAGAGATCGCGTTGCGCGCCTTTAATCATGGAGATGCTCGACCGCGCGTACCTGATGGAAGTAGAAGGTGATGACGATCATGGCGATACAAAACAATACGACAGATATTGCGCTGCCGTAGCCCATGTAGTAGCTCTCGAACGACACGTCGTACATGAACATGGCAAGGGTGTCGGAGGAATGAAAAGGGCCGCCCTTGGTCATGATGTAGACAGCGTCGAAGCTCTTGAGCGAGTTGAGAATCGAAAGAGCCACAACCACCACGGTCGCCGGGCTCAGGAGGGGAATCACGACCCGGCGCAGGGACTGTGCGTAGCTCGCGCCGTCGATTTCGGCGGCCTCGGTGATCTCCCGAGACACCGCGGTCAAGCCGGCAAGAAAAATGACCATTGCGAGACCGGTCTGCTGCCAGGACCACGCCAGGATCACCGCTCCAAGTGCAGTCTGGGAGTCGGCAAGCCACGCGATAGCGAGGTTGTCGAGGCCGACGCCACGCAGGATGATGTCGAGAAGCCCCCAGTCCGGACGGTAGATCCACATCCATACCTGGCCGACGACCGCCAGGGCGAGACAGATCGGCAGGTAGAAGAGAGACTTGAAGATCTTGCCGCCCCGCACGCCGCGATGGAGCATCAGCGCCAGCGCCAGACCCGCTGCGGTTGGAACGACAATGGCCGCGGCCATCCATATGGCCGTGTTCTGAATGGCATTGGCGAAAAGCGGATCGTTCGCTATGCGCGCGAAGTTCGCAAAGGCTACCCAGTGATACTGCGCGCTGAAGCCGTTCCAGTCGGTCAGGCTGTAATAGAAGGAAGTGACGAGTGGAACGATAACGATGGCTGTGTATGCCAGGAGGGGAACCGAAAGGAACGCAACCGTCCAGAACCGTCGCGACATGACCACTGGCTACCCCTCGACTTCGATTTTCAGACCGTGCGATGGAAAACAAGGGGCAGAGGGCTTGCCCTCTGCCCGTGGAAGCTACTTCTTGAACACTGACATCTCGACTTTGTCGGTCTCGGAAAGATAGCTCATGTACTTGGACGGATTGTTCATGAACTGCGCAAACATCGTGAGCCCGCCCTCCGCCATCGGCGGGGTCGTCGCCAGGTCATAGTTGAAATTGAATGCCTCTGCGGACCCCACGTCCGCTGATGCCTCCTTCATCACCGAGTTGTAGATCGAGGAATCCACGGTCTTGTTGGGCGCCAGAGCGCCTTGCCCGACGGCCCATGTGGCCTGGGAGTCCTTGTTCAGAAGGAAGGACAGCAGCTTTCGGGCGCTGTCCGCGTGCTTGGCATTCTTGCTCATGACCCAGCCGTCGATCGGTCCGAGCGCGACGTTGGGCACGCCATCCTTGATCGTGGGGAACGGGAAGAAGTCGTAGTCGGTTCCGGGCTGCAGCTTGTTGCCGTTCCAGTAGCCGGTGATCGAGGTTCCCATCAGTGTCATTGCCGCTTTGCCGTTGGCCACCTGGTCGGCCGCGTCCGTCCAGTCATAAGCATTCGCGTTGGGGACGAAATAGCCCTTGTCCCAAAGGTCTTTCCACATCTTCATGACGGCAACGACCTCGGGGTCGGAGTATTTCGCCTGTCCTGCCATGAGCTTTGCGCGGTACTCAGGCCCGGCAGTCCTCAGCAGCAGGTAGTCGAACCAGAACTGCGCCGGCCAGCGGTTCTTGGAGCCCACTGCCACGGGGGCGATGCCGGCCGCTTTGATCTTGCTGCACATGGCGAGGAAGTCGCTCCACGACTTCGGCGGCTGGGTGATCCCAAGCTTCTGCATTGTCTTCGGATTGTAGAAAAGGGCGGCGTAGTGGTATCCGAAGGGAATCAGGTACTTCTGGCCGTTGTAGACCGTGCCGGCGGCGATGGCGGGGGGTATCAGGGCATCGAGATTGTCCTTCTTGTACAGATCATCGATGGGCTGAAGCCGGCCGCTGTCGACGACAAACTGGACCCGTGCGCCCGCCCAGTACGAGAAGGCATCCGGCGGGTTGTCGGCCGCAAGCATCACCAGGATCTGTGTCTTGAAATCCTCGTGCCCGGTGGTGTTATCGACGACTTTGATGCCCGTTTTCTTCGTGAACTCGTCGAAGATCTTCGTGACTGTGGTCTTGCCAAGCGTGTCGCTGAAGTAGTGCACGACATCGACTTCGGTCTTGCCGGCCCCTTGACCACAAGCTCCCAGGAGCATTGCCAAAGCTCCCACCAATCCAACCATTCCGATCGTTAACATGCTCTGTTTCTTCATTGCCTTTGCCTCCGATTCTTGGATGTTGCGATTGACCCAGAATGCCCCTCGCCGGGGTTTTATCACCTCCTTATCGAACAATATTGCAGCAGTATTCGCGTTGCAATTTTCGGTTGCTGATTATACAATGGGTTTGTTCTTATTGCAACAAAAATTTGGATTTCTCCGGTTCATTGACCAATGAGCACGTGTATTGTATAATGAGCAATAACCGGAGGCGCTGATGACTATCGCAATCATCAATGAAACCAGTGCAGCAGATCGAAACGGGGACATCATGAAGGCTCTTGAAGGCCGGGGACACAGGCTTGTCAATTGTGGAATGAAAAAGAATGGTGAAGAGCCCCAGCTGACCTATATACAAACCGGCTTCCTCAGCGCGCTTCTCTTGAATCTCCGACGAGTCGACTTCGTCGTGGGCGGGTGTGGAACAGGGCAGGGATTCCTGAACGCGGTAGTTCAATATCCGAACGTCGTGTGCGGTCACATCCTCACTCCTCTCGATGCGTGGCTTTTCACGCGAATCAACGGCGGCAACTGCGCCAGCCTCATGCTGAATCAGGGCTATGGCTGGGCAAGCGACATGAACCTGCGCTTCATCTTTGACCATCTTTTCTCGGATGCTCGGGGCGAGGGCTTTCCGGAACATCGAAAAGCGTCGCAGCAGCGCTCGGCCGCGCTCCTCTCTGAGGCTTCTCAGTGCGCCCACCGAAAAATGTCCGAGATCGTCATGTCGTTGCCTGGCGAGGTCGTGGTTCCCGTCCTTGGCTTTCCGGGGGTCAGAAATCTGATCTTCGACGGTCCGATCAACGACAGCGAGCTCAAGAAAGCGATCGAGGTTCGCTCGTCCGCACCTTTGACTGCCCTCGGCGCCTCTGCGGGCCATACCAGCACATGAGCGCCCCTGACCCAAAGGCTCGAGCGGCACGAGCAACTCTTATCGCTGAAGCTGGAGGCCTCGAGTGCGCCCTTTCGACTTCGAAGCTCGCGCCGTTCCAGGATATCACTCTGAGCGAGGCTTTGGTGCTCGGACTCTTGAAGCAGGAAGTCAGGAAGTTCATCGGCGTGTTCGGTCATGGGACCACCGATCTGGGCGAGGCGCTGCGGGTCTACGAGGAAGCAGGGCTGCTCCGCGTCTTCAACGTGCGAAATGAGATCGAGGCCTCCCACGCCGCCGCGGCTTTACGCTGGGAGTACGGGGAAACGGCAGCCGTGTTCACCTCGATCGGGCCCGGCGCGCTTCATGCCCTCGCGGCTTCGATCATGCCCCTGTCGAACGGGATAGGCGTCTACTACCTTTTCGGCGACGAAACCACCCACGACGAGGGCTTCAACATGCAACAGATACCGCGGCATGAGCAGCTTTCGTTCCTCAAGCTTGCCTCGGTGATGAGCACGGCATATTCGCTCCATACCCCGGAAGCCCTTCCCTCGGCGCTTCGGCGCGGCGCAAACGCGGTGTTCAACCCTGCGCAGTCGGTCCCCTGCTATCTGTTGCTCCCCATGAACGTACAGGGGCGGCTCATGAAGGACTTCAACCTCAACGAGCTCCCCGGCCGTCCCTCGTTTCCGACGATCGCGTCGATTGACGAAGGAGCATACAGCAGTGCGGCTGAGCTCATCCGGAAACACGATCGTATCATCGTCAAGGTCGGCAACGGGGCCCGGGGGGTGGACTCCCAGGTTCTCTCGGAGCTCCTGGATCGCGCCGATGCCGTCTTCGTCCACGGCCCTTCCGCAGTTGGAATTCTCCCCGGCACACATCCTCGAAACATGACAGTCGGAGGATCAAAGGGCTCGATGCCGGGCAACTACGCCATGGAGCAAGCCGATCTGGTTATCGTGATCGGCGCGCGCGCGGTTTGCCAATGGGACTCGTCAGGCACGGCATGGAAAAACGCGAAAGCCTTTATTTCGATCAACACGCGCATCGAAGACGCGACGCACTATAATCGAAGCCTTCCGCTCGTGGGAGACGCAAACGCGGTTGTCGGGCGGATCGTGGAGTCCCTTCGGGCCGCCAGAGTCCACAAAACCTCACAGAAGAATGGGAGGTCGGCATGGCTTCTGGAATGCCGGCAACGTCGCGAGCAGTGGGATGCCTTTCTCGATCAGCGCTGTGACGTGGAAGCCCTGTTCGACCAGAAGTGGGGCAGAGCGCTTATGACTCAGCCGGTGGCGATCAAGACAGTGATGGAGTTTGCCGACGAGATGGGAGCGGTCAAGTACTTCGATGCCGGCGACGTCCAGGCCAACGGTTTCCAGCTGATCGAGGATGATCGTCCCGGTCGGACGTTCACTGACACCGGTGCTTCCTACATGGGCTTTGCGGTGAGCGGCATTCTCTGCGCAGCATTCGCTGAACAGCCGCACTATCCCATAGCGTTCACCGGCGACGGAAGCTTCATGATGAACCCCCAGGTACTCATCGACGCAGTACAATACGGGCTGCGGGGCATGATCGTGCTCTTTGACAATCGGCGAATGGCGGCGATCACAGGTCTCCAGATCGACCAATATGGCTGCGATTTTCGCACCGACGATTCGGTCGAAGTCGATTACGTCGCCATGGCAAAGGCGATAAAGGGTGTCAAGGCGATCTTCGGGGGCTACTCGCGCGGCGAGCTCAAAGTGAGACTCGCAGAGGCCGCCGCTTTTGAAGGACTTTCGCTCGTACACGCGCCAGTCTACTCCGGTCCCGATGAACGCGGCGGTCTCGGGGTATACGGACGTTGGAATGTCGGCAACTGGTGCGAGGAGGTTCAGCTTGAGAAACATCGCCTCGGGCACTGACAGCTTCGCAGGCTCAGGGCGATCTCGATGCCACCTGACTGAACCTGAGAATAGCCTTGACTCCTGCAGGATTAGTGGTATTCTGGTACTGCTATACCGAATAAGTTACGCGGGGGAGACAAAGCGTAACAATGGGGGAATCTGCGGCCGGTCTGGTAAGAGTTTCCGAGGCTTCTACTCTTGCAGTTCATGCAATGGCCATCATGGCGAAGTATAGAAATGACCGCCTTTCGAATGTCGTGATTGCCAGGAAGCTGGAGGCTTCCTCCCACCACCTCGCCAAGATAATGAGAAAGCTCGTCAAGGCCGGCTTTGTCGGATCGCAGCGCGGACCTCTCGGGGGATTCCAGCTGCGTGTCGAAGCCTGTGACGTGAGGCTGCTGCAGATCCACGAGGCGGTCGAGGGACCGATTCCGCAGGGAAGGTGCCTGCTGCGCCGCACGGCGTGCCGGGGCAGCCCCTGTCCGCTGGGAATCCGGCTGTGCACCATTCAGGAACAGCTCCGCGATTGCCTGGCGGGCATGACGCTGGCGGAGTTTTCCCGGGGACTGGAAGGACGCGAAACATGAAGACATTTGTCCAGGAACGTTCCGCCACCGTGCGGTTTGCCGGAGACTCGGGAGACGGCATGCAGGTGGCGGGCAGCCAGTTTGCGGATATCGCTTCCATGACGGGGGCGTTTGTCCGAACCCTTCCCGATGTTCCTTCCGAGATCCGCGCTCCCGCCGGATCCCTGGGAGGGGTCAGCGGCTTCCAGATAAGCTTCGGCGATGAGGAGGTTCTCACGCCAGGGGATTCCCCGTACGTCCTCATTGCCATGAATCCGGCGGCCCTGAAAGTCAACCTGCCGGACCTCCAGCCCGGGGGGATCATCATCGTGAACGAGGATGAGTTCACTCCGGAGAACCTGGGGAAGGCCGGCTACGAGTCCAATCCACTTTCGGACGACCGCCTGTCGGAATACCGGGTCATTCCCGTTGCCATGACGACCATGAACGATCAGGCGGTGACCCCTCATCAGCTTCCCCGCAAGGACGCCGCGCGATGCCGGAACTTCTTCGCCCTGGGGCTGACGCTCTGGCTGTACGACCGCCCCCTCCAGCCCATGCTCGAGTGGCTCATGGGGAAGTTTCGCTCGAACCGCGCCGTGATGGGCGCCAACGGAGCCAGCTTGAGGGCCGGGCACAACTTCGCGGAAACCGCCGAGCTGTTCCGGGTCCAGCACTCGGTTGCGGCGGCGCGGCTTCCCCGGGGGCGCTACCGGCGGGTCACCGGCAACGAGGCCGCCGCGCTGGGGTTGATCGCCGCCGCCCAGCGCGCGGGCCGAACGCTGGTCTACGCAAGCTACCCGATCACACCGGCCAGCGAGATCCTCCACGAGCTGTCGAAGCACAAGGAGTTCGATGTCCGCACGCTGCAGACCGAGGACGAGATTGCCGCCTGCGTGGCCGCCATTGGCGCGTCCTTTGCGGGAGCAATAGGGGTCACCGGGACGAGCGGGCCCGGTCTTTCACTGAAGACCGAGGGCCTCGGCCTTGCCGTGATGACGGAGCTGCCCATGGTATGCATCGACGTCCAGCGCGCGGGGCCGAGCACCGGCATGCCCACCAAGACGGAGCAGGCGGACCTGCTGATGGCCATGTATGGGCGCCACGGGGAGTCTCCCATGGTGGTGCTCGCCGCGGCCACGCCGGCCGACTGCTTCAAGATGGCGTTCGAGGCGGTTCGCCTGGCGATCACCTACATGACGCCGGTGATGCTCCTGTCGGACAGCTTCCTGGCCAACAGCGCCGAGCCGTGGCGGATCGTGGCTGCCGAGGAGCTGCCGGATCTGCGCGTCCGCGAGCTTCCGGCCAACGAGGAGTTTGCCCCGTACCGCCGGGACCCGGTGACCCTGGCGCGGCCCTGGGTGGCCCCGGGGACTCCCGGGCGCGAGCACCGCATCGGCGGCCTGGAGAAGACCGATGTCACCGGCGTCGTGAGCTACGATGCGGCAAATCACCAGCGAATGGTCGACCTGCGGGCGCGAAAGATCGAGGGCATCTCCCGCGACATTCCGCCGGTGGAAGTCACCGGTCCGTCGGAAGGCGACCTCCTGGTGATCGGCTGGGGGAGCACCTACGGCGCCATCGCCGCGGCCGTCAACGAGGAGCAGCACGCCGGCCGCAGTGTTGCCCACGCGCACCTTCGCTATCTGAACCCCATGCCGGCCAACCTGGGGTCCGTCCTCTCGAGCTACCGGCGCATCCTGGTTCCCGAGAACAACAGCGGTCACCTGCGCTCGATGCTCCGCGACCGGTTCCTCGTGGACGCCATCGGCTTCCCGAAGGTGGAGGGCCGCCCGTTTCGCATCAAGGAAATCCAGGACCGTATCGAGACCCTGCTGGGAGGGAACAACACATGAGCACATCCGCACCCCTGTATTGCACCGCCGATCGCACGGAAGGACCTGTTCCGCTGCTGACGAAGAAGGACTTCCAGTCCTCCCAGGAAGTCAAATGGTGCCCCGGCTGCGGGGCCTATGGAATTCTTTCCCAGGTGCAGAAAGTGCTCCCGCGCCTCGGGATTCCCCGGGAAAAAACCGTCTTCGTCTCGGGGATCGGGTGCTCCTCCCGGTTCCCCTACTATCTCAACACCTACGGCGTCCACGGCATCCATGGGCGGGCCCCCGCAATCGCCATGGGGGTGAAATGCGCGCGCCCGGACCTGTCGGTCTGGGTGGTGAGCGGTGATGGCGACGGCCTGTCCATCGGCACCAACCACCTGATCCATGCCCTGCGGCGCAACCTGGATATCAACATCCTCCTGCTCAACAACCAGATCTATGGGATGACCAAGGGACAGTATTCGCCGACCTCCGAGTTCGGAAAGAAGACCAAGTCGAGCCCGCTGGGCTCCATCGAGCAGCCGATTCATCCCATCGAGATTGCCCTCGCGGCGGAAGCAACGTTCGTCGCGCGCGCCGTGGTGGCGGACCTGGCCCACCTGGGAACCGTCATCGAGGCGGCTGCCCGCCACAAGGGGTCATCCTTTGTCGAGATCAGGGAGAACTGCGTTGTCTTCAACGATTCGGTGCTGCAGAGCTTCAGCGACACTTCCCGACGCAGCGACAGCTGGATCTACCTCGAGCAGGGGAAGCCGGTTCGCTTCGGCGCGCATGGAAACAAGGGGATTGTCGTCAGGGGCATGGAGCCCGAGGTCGCTGTGGTGGGAGAGAACGGAGTGCGGGAAGAAGACCTGCTGGTCCACGATGCGACCGGCGCATCGAGCGCCCAGGCGTATCTGCTGGCCGGGCTCCACGAGCCGGCGTATCCGACCGCGATTGGCATTTTCCGCCAGGTGGAGCGGCCGACCTACGACACGCTTCTCATGTCGCAGGTCGACGGCGCGGTGGCGAAGAGCGGGCGGGGCGACCTTGCGAAGCTGCTGAACGCGGGAACGACCTGGGACGTGGATTGATGTGGACGGTCTACGAGCTGCCGCTGTCGGACGACGCCCCCGCCCAACGTGAGCTCCCGCACGGGCCCGATGGTGCGGGAGCGGAGAAGTCCGATGAGGTGATCCTCGAGGGCAACATGGCCTGGTTCTGCCGGCTGCGGTGGCTCGCAATAGCGGGGCTGGCCGTGCTGGCTCTTGTGGGCTGGGTTTCATCGGCAGCGCTGGTGACCACGGGGCTGCGCCTGGATCCCGTCGGGCTCTCGGCGGCTGCCGGCATTCTCCTCCTGCTGAACCTGGCCTGGCTCCTCCTGGCACGCATGGGGTCGCACAGCGCCCGGCGCGCGGCGGTTGCCCGGCGAACCCTCTGGCTTCAGATCCTTCTGGACCTGGCAGTGCTGACAGCGGTGGTGCATTTCCTGGGCAGCGTGCATACGTTTGCGCCTTTCATGTATCTGTTCCATATCGTCCTGGCCTGCATCTTCCTCCCCTACGCGCGAAGCCTCGCGGTGGCCCTCGCTGGCATGGGGATGTATCTCGCCTGTCTCATCATGGAGAGCACGGGGGCAATCGGAACGGGGTCCGTGCCGGCGGGTATCGCGGTGGGAAGCGCCATGCCTCACGGGGGCGCCATTCCCATGACGGTGCTGGCCGTGCAGTTTTTCTCCGTCGGTTTTGTTTCCCTGACGGTGTGGTACCTTGCCTCCCGGCTCTCAAACGATCTGCGACGCCGGGATGAGGAGCTGCTCGCCATCAATGGGCGCCTGCAAGCCGCGACCGAAGAGAGGGCGAGCCACATGCTGCAGACAACGCACCAGTTGAAAGCGCCGTTTGCGGCCATTCATGCAAACGCCCAGATCCTGCTGGGAGGGCACTGCGGCCCGCTTCCCCCCGCGGCGGTCGTGGTGGTGGAGCAGATCGCCGCGCGCTGCGAGGCCCTTTCGCGGGGGATCACGGCCATGCTGCAGCTCTCGAACCTCCGTTCCCAGGCTCAGAATCCGCCCTCGCCGGTGCCGCTCGACCTCTCGGACACCGTGCGCTCATGCCTGGCGGCCATGAAGCCGCAAGCGGAAAAACGGGGCATCCTCTTCGAGGAAAACCTCTCACCCGCAAACGTCCTGGCCGTCCAGGACCATGCGGTCATGATCATCGACAATATCCTGTCAAACGCGGTGAATTACTCGACCGACGGGCAGCGGATATGGGTATCTGCCCGGGCCAAGCCGGACGGCGGCGCGATTATCATGGTGCGCGACTGCGGAATCGGAATCCCGGCGGACAAGCTGCCGCGTATCTTCGACGACTATTATCGGACCATCGAGGCGGCCAGGCACAATCGCGGGTCCACGGGCCTGGGGCTGGCCATCGTGCGCCAGACGGCGATTGCAGGCGGCATTGGGGTGCGCGTGGAAAGCGCCCCGGCCAGCGGGACGGTCTTTACCCTGGATTTTCCATCCCAGGGAGGGAGGGGAGCGCATGGCGTACCTGTTGATCGTGGATGACGACGAGGATTTCGCGTCGGCGGTGAGCACCGTCCTTCGCGGTCAGGGCCACGAGACCGGGATCGAGACCGACGGCGGGAAAACGATCGAACGCATCCGCGAACGGCGCCCTGATGCGGTCATCCTCGATGTCATGTTTCCCGAGAACGACAAGGCGGGATTCGAGATCGCGCGATCCATCCGCCGATCCTTCGGCGCGCTGCCGGTCCTGCTCCTGACGGCGGTGAACCAGTCATTCCCCCTGGGCTTCAGCAGGAACGACCTCGATCCCACGTGGCTGCCGGCGGTGGATTTCCTGGAGAAGCCCGTCGATATGACACTGCTGTGCGCGAAGGTCTCCGAGATCCTCACACGCCATTCTTCAGCACATCCTGCAGGGTGACGATCCCGATGGCAACCGAGCCCCCCTCCGGGGGCCCGGTAATGACAAGCTGGTGGATGTCGGCGCGCAGCATCACCTCCGCCGCTTCCGCCAGGGTCACGTGATTGGGGACGTGGAGGACGTCCTTGACCATGAGCTCCTGCACGGGAATGTCCTTCCAGTCGGGGCGTTCCAATATCGCCTTGACGGCATTCAGGCGTGTGACGATGCCTTTCAATCTCCCGTCCCCATCCACGATCACGACCGCGTTATTGTCACAGAGCCTGCCGTGGATTTCTCCGAGGGTCTCCCCGGGATGCGCCAGGATCAGGACGTGGGTTGATGCCTTGAGAAGCCGTATGGTTCGCAGCATCGCGCTCTCCTTCTCATACGTGCGGGAAAATCTTTGCCGAAAGCTCTGAGATGACACTCATGATGGGTCCCGGCAGGATCCCCAGCCAGAAGATGCCGATCGTGGTGATCAGAAGGACAACCTTGACCGAAAACGCCGTCTTCATTCGCGGGCCGGGGACCGCGGGCTCGGAGATATACATCCTTCGCAGCACGAGCAGGTAGTAATACAGGGAGAGGATGCTGTTCAACGCCGCGACGATGACCAGCCACAGGTACCCTCTCTGCATGGCCGCGGCGAAGAGGTAGAACTTGCCCACGAATCCTCCCAGGGGCGGGATCCCGGCCAGCGACAGGAGGGCGAACGCGAACGCCAGGGCCAGGAGCGGCTCCCGGCGAGCAAGGCCCGCATAGTCCTCCAGCTGATCCGATCCTGTTGCGGAGGAGAAGGCAATGGCCACGGTGAAGGCCGCCAGGTTGGTCAGCGTGTACACGAGGAGATAGAACATCACGGCGCTTGCCCCGTAGGCGGGGAAGCCCAGGAACCCGACCAGGATGTAGCCGGCCTGCGATATGGAGGAATAGGCGAGAAGCCTCTTGACGCTTTTCTGCGGTATGGCGACGAGGTTCCCGACGGTCATCGTGAGCACCGCGGCCGCCATGAGAAGCGGCTCCCAGACAGCCCTCAGGTCCGCGAAAGCGAATGAGAGCAGGCGCAGGGCGAAAACAAACCCCGCGGATTTCGATGCGACGGAGATGAACGCGGACACCGGCGTGGGAGCGCCATGATACACGTCAGGGGTCCAGACGTGCAGCGGCACCATCGACAGCTTGAAGCCCACGCCCAGGAGGACGAAGACGACCGATGCCAGGAGGAGAGGGGTAGGGCCAAGGGCGCGTACAGCCGCCCGCATTGCGTCGAGGGACGTGGTGCCGGTGGAAAGGTAGGCGAGGCTCAGGCCGTACAGGAGCAGCCCCGAGGAAAGGGCGCCAATCACGAGGTACTTGATTCCCGCTTCCAGGGACAGGTCGTCTTTCTTCGATATCGCGGCCAGGCCATAGAGGCTCACCGATGAGGTTTCCAGTCCCACGTAGAGGGAGATAAGCTCTTTCGAGGAGACGAGCACCATCATGCCAAGGGTGGCGGCAAGGAGAAGCGCGGCATATGCCCCGTGGTACTTCTCCTTGATCGAAAGAGAGCTCATCGAGATTGCACCCGAGAGCCCTGCCCCGAGGACGATGATGACCTTGGCTATCCAGGACAGCCCATCAGCCACATACGATCCTCCCAGCATGTCTGCCTGGCCCCGCTGGGAAATCGCCAGGCCAAGGAGCACGACGCACCCGGCAAGGTACAATCCCCAGACCAGCCTCTTTCCCTGCCGGGCGAACACGTCCACGAGGAGGATAGCGGCCATGAGACCGGCCGTGGCAAGCTCCAGGGACCAGGGCGCCATGTTCACCTCACATCCCCCCGAGCTTCGCGGCGATAGGCGCCACCGCGGTGCCGATCAGGTTCATGAACGGCAGGGGGTACAGCCCCACCACCAGGATGAAGAGCATGAGGAGACCGAGCGACGTGAGCTCGACGGCGTTTGCATCGCCGAACCCCAGCGCGGCATCCTGCGAGGAGGCGGAGTGCGCCAGGTACTGCTTCCCGAAAAAAAGCCGCTGCACCACGCGCAGCACGTAGAATGCTGTGAACACGATTCCCGTCACACAGACCACGGTCACCGCGGGATAGACTCGGAAGGCGCCAAGGAAGACGGAAAGCTCGGCGGGGAAGCCGCTCAGACCCGGCAGGCCGAGGGAAGTGAGCCCCGTCAGAACGAAGAACGCCGCAAGGGCAGGCATCCGGGCGGCAAGGCCCCCCTGCTCGTTGACCATCCGCGTATGCGTCCTCCCATAGATCATGCCCACAAGGCCGAAGAAAAGCCCCGTCATGATGCCATGGGAAAACATCTGCAGCACCGCGCCGTTCAGGGCTGTTTCGTTCATCGAGGCGAGCCCCAGCATGACGATGCCCATGTGGCTGACGCTCGAATATGCCACGATGTATTTCAGGTCGTTCTGCGCAACCGCGCTCAGGGACCCATACACGATGTTCACGATGGACAGGAAAGCCACCGAGGGAAGCCAGTAATGCGCCCCGCCGGGCAGGAGCGTTATCGGCACCAGGAGACAGCCGTAGGCCCCGAGCTTCATGAGCACGCCGGCGTGCAGCATGGAGACAGCTGTCGGCGCGGAGGAGTGCCCGTCCGGCGACCAGGTGTGAAACGGCCATAGCGCCGCGAGAGTCCCGAACCCCACGAACAGGATGGGAAAGAACACGCGTTGGAATCGCGGGTCGTAGGTTGTCCGCTCGAGGACGTCGAAGTCGAACGAGCCCTGCCCGGAGGCGAAGTACAGGCCCAGGATGCCGGCCAGGATCAGCGCGCTCCCCGCCATGAGGTACAGGGTCAGCTTCATGGCCGCGTATTCTTTCCTGCCCGTTCCCCAGATGCCGATCAGCAGGTACATCGGAAGCACGGCCAGCTCGTAGAACAGGAAGAAAAGGAAGAGGTTGTACGCCATGAAGACGCCGAACACGCCGGTGGCGAGGGTGAGGAGGAGGATGAAGAACTCTTTCGACCGGTGGACCACGTCCCACGAGGCAAGCACACCGGCGGTGATGATGATCCCCGTCAGCAGGAGGAGCATGACGTTGATCCCGTTCACCCCGACGAAGTAGTTGATTCCGAGAACTCGCAGCCAGGGCACCCGTTCCACGAATTGCAGTCCCCCGGCCGCGCGGTCATACGTGAAGAACAGCGCAAGGGCAAGACCGAGGGCAGCCGCGGAGGCCGTGAGGCTGACGATCTTGATGGCAAGCGCACGGCGTTCCGGGAGGAGGAAAAGGACCAGGACCGCCAGAAGAGGGAGGCCGTAGATCGTCGTGAGAAGCGGAAACCTCATCTGCCGCCCGCCAGGGAGAAGAAGAGCACCACGAGGGCCGCGGCAAGGCCGGCGAAGACCACCAGGGCGTAGGTCTGGACTTTGCCCGTCACGCTGCGGCGCACGAGATCTCCTCCCCATTTCGATGCGGCCCCGACCAGGTTCACCGCGCCGTCCACCACGTGCCTGTCGAACCACGCAAAGGCGGCCGTGGTCGTGAAGAACAGGCCCCGCACGAGCATCATGTAAAACTCGTCGATGTAGAGCTTGTTCCTGAGAGCGACGTACACGGGCCCTCCGGCGCGCTGCAACGTCTCGTGCGGCACTACCCGCAGGCCGTAGATGAGAAGGGCCGCCAGTATCCCGGCAACGGCGAGCGCGCTCGAGAGGATGACGACAGAGATATCGATGCCGGGGACGCTCGCCTCCGCCGGGGCAAGGAACGCGTGGATACCCTGCCCGAGAAGGGGCGTGCCGATGACCCCGAGGCCTGCCGCAAGAAGGCCGAGGATCACCAGTGGCACGGTCATGACCACCGGGGACTCGTGCGCGTGAGACTCGGCGCGGGGCTCTCCCGCGAAGGCCACGAAGAAGAGGCGGGCCATGTAGAAGCCGGTCAGGAACACGGAAACGAGAGCCGGGACGTACCACTCGAGGTGACCGCTTGCGCGCACCGCAACGAGGATCTCGTCCTTGCTCCAGAAGCCGGACAGCGGGAAAATACCCGCTATGGCCAGCACGGCGATGAAAAATGTGATCGCCGTGACGGGCATCCGCCGTCCGAGCCCGCCCATCTTCCAGATGTCGTTCGTGCCGACCGCGTGGATGACACTGCCGGCCCCCAGGAACAGGAGAGTCTTGAACGCCGCGTGCGTTGTGAGATGAAAGACTCCGGCAGCATACCCCCCCACCCCGAGGGCGAGCATCATGTACCCGAGCTGGCTGATCGTCGAATAGGCAAGGATGCGCTTGATATCATCTTGGGCAAGCGCGATGAGCGCCGCGAACACGGCGGTAAAGACGCCGAGGGACGCGATGAGGCGAAGGGCGTCCGCGCTTGCCATGAAGATCCCGTACAACCGGGCCACCATGAACACGCCCGCCGCCACCATGGTGGCGGAGTGGATGAGCGCGGAGACCGGCGTCGGACCTTCCATGGCGTCGGGCAGCCACACGTGGAGCGGGAACTGGCCGCTCTTGCCGATTGCCCCGCAGAACAGGAGAAGCGCGATCAGGGTCACCTGCGCGCCGGAGAGGCCCCCGCCGGCTATGAAACGGGTGGCCCCGTCGAAGCTCAACGTGCCCGCCAGGATGCTCAGAACGAGGATGCCGATGAGGAAACCGAAGTCCCCCACGCGGTTCACGACGAACGCTTTTTTCGCCGCGCTGGCCGCCTCGGGCTTCTGGTACCAGAACCCGATCAGCAGGTACGAGCACAGGCCGACCAGCTCCCACCCCATGTACAGGAGGATGAAGTTGTCGGCCAGGACGAGGGTCAGCATGGAGAAGGAGAACAGGGACAGGTAGGCAAAGAAACGACCGAATCCAGGGTCGCCTTTCATGTAGCCCAGGGAATAGACCTGGACGAGCAGGCTGACCGCCGTCACGATCACCAGCATGAGCGATGCCAGCGGGTCCACGAGGATTCCCATGTCGATATGGACGATCCCCGCCGCGAGCCAGGGCAGGTCCGCCTGGATGGGGCCGGGGAAGGCGAGCTGGCCCCGAAGCAGCCACACGGAGAGACCAAGAGAGACCGCGACAGCGGCGATGGACAGCGCGGCACTCGCGACGGGGCGCCGTCTGGCCAGGGAGATGGCAAGCACGAAG
Source organism: uncultured Spirochaetota bacterium (assembly GCA_963753085.1). Lineage (GTDB taxonomy): Bacteria > Spirochaetota > Spirochaetia > SZUA-6 > Fen-1364 > Fen-1364. Next base: position 32,629 of record CAVWBF010000003.1, read on the forward strand.
GCGGCGAGGGGAAACAGAGGTACCAGGACGGCGGCAAGCACAGGTTCGGACACCCGGATCACCTTTCAGTTCTTCATGAGGTCCATCTGGTCGGCGTTCACGACGAGCCGCCGGCGATAGATGGCAAGTATGATGGCGAGCCCCAGCACGCTTTCCGCGGCGGCCGCGGCGATGACGAACAGGGCGAACAGCTGCCCCTGTGTGCCGAAAACGGGCTGCCAGCGCCCGGCAGCCACGAAGTTTATGTTGACCGCGTTGAAGACGAGCTCCAGTGCCATCAGGATCCCGATGGCGTTTTTCCGCGTGACGGTCCCGTAGACGCCCAGGCAGAACAGGACGGCTCCCAGGACCAGGTAATGGGTGAGGGTGACCGTCATTTTTCCTCCTCACGGTCTTTGCCGACTATCGCGATCGCGGCGATGAGAGAGGACAGGAGCAGCACGGACACGAGCTCGAAGGGGAGCACCCAGCGCCCCAGGAGGTCGCGGCCTATGCTCGCGGTGGAATCCGCCGTCACGGCCAGGGGAGGCGGGGATGCGTCCGCCGCCTTGAGAAGGGCAACCACGATGAGGCAGGCGGTCAGGGCGGAAACGAGCGCCGTGGGGATCACCCATCGGCGGGAGAGAGTCACCGGCGCGCCGGTGACGGTGCGCGTGAGGTTGATGACGAAAATGGCAAGCACGACGACGGCTCCGATATAGACGAGGACCTGGATGGCCGCCAGGAAGTAGGCTCCGAGCATGACGTAGATGGCGGCCACCGCGAACAGCGCGAGGGCGAGGTACAGCGCCGCGTGGAAGATGTTCTTCACCGTCACCACGAGAGCGGCGCTCACGAGCAGCAGGGCCGCGAGGGCGTAGAACAGGATCGTGCCCGCCATCCGTCACTCCTCGTCCGCAGCGCTTCGAAACTTCCGCTGCCACCATCCCGCCTTCTTCCCCGAAAGACGGTATTTCTCCTTCACGAGGTCGATCAACAGCCCCGACTTCTCCGTGGTTGCAAGCTCGTACTCGTCTGACATCACAATGGCGAAGAAGGGGCACGTCTCGACGCACAGGTTGCAGAACATGCAGGTGCCGAGATTGTACAGGTACCGGGCGGCCCTCGGTTGCTTGGCGCCGTCCGGGCCCGTTTCGGGCTCGATATCGATGGAGTGGTTCGGACAGATCGTGACGCACCGCATACACGCGGTGCATCGGTTCGTTCCTTTCTGAGGATCGACCGGCAGGACCAGCCTGCCCCGGAACCGCAGCGCCATCACCGCCTTCTCCTCGGGATACTGGATGGTGATTGGCTTTCGGAAGAGGTACAGGAACGTGATCCACAGGCCCCGGGGAAGGGAGGCGACCGCCTTGAGGATTTCCACAACGTCCCTGGCCATCACAGGACCTTCACGAGCACGGCCGTGATCACCAGATTGGCGAGCGCCAGGGGGAGGAGGATCTTCCAGGAGAAAAGCATGAGGTGATCCACGCGGAGGCGGGGGAACGTCCAGCGCACCCATATCAGGAGGAAGACCACGAAGTAGGTCTTCAGGAGGAACCAGACGATGGGCGGCAGGAAGGGGCCGCGCCACCCGCCGAGGAACAGCGTCGTGGCAAACGCGCCCGCAAGAAACAGGTTCGTGTATTCTCCCAGGAAGAAGAACGCGAACCTCATTGCGCTGTATTCGGTGACGAAGCCCGATACGAGCTCCGAGTCCGACTCCGGAAGGTCGAAGGGCGCGCGGTTGATCTCCGCGTTGGAAGCGGTGAGAAAAAGGAGGAAGCCGACCGGCTGGAGGAGGACGTACCCGTACACCGGCTGCGCGTTGACGATGTCGCCCATCTTCAGAGAGCCGGCGAGCATTGCGACGGACAGCACCGTGAGCACGGCCGGCACCTCGTAGCTCACGATCTGCGCCGCGGAGCGCATGCCGCCCATGAGGGAGTACTTGTTGTTCGACGCCCAGCCTCCCGCCAGGATCCCGATGACCGTGACGCTTCCGATGGCCAGGAAATAGAGGAGCCCGACGTTGATGTCCGCCGCGGTCAGCCCCTTTCCGAACGGCAGGACGACGAACAGCATGAACGTGGCCACCAGGACGATGACGGGGGCGACCCGAAAGAGGCCTTTGTCCGCCGCGTCGGGGACGATGTCTTCCTTGATGAGGAGCTTGATCGTGTCCGCAAGAGTCTGCAGGAGGCCGAAAGGACCCACCCGGTTTGGTCCCCGGCGCAGCTGCATGCGCGCCGCCACCTTGCGCTCGAAGTAGATGATGAAAAGCGCGTTGAGCACGAGGAAGAGACCCACCGCCGCGGCGGCGGCAAGCTGGAACAGGAGGTCGAGCACCACCGCGGGCATGCCCCGCGCAGCCCAGGAGCTGTGCGCCGCCGCGCTCCAGCCGGCGAGGACAGTGTCGGTGTTGTAGAACAGGTTGTACAGGGACCGTCCCATGCCCGCTACCTGTCGATTTCCGGGACCACGAGGTCCAGGCTGCCCATCACCGCGACGAGGTCCGCGATCTTCATTCCGTGGAGGATCTCGGGCAGGGCGCTGAAGTTGGAAAAGCTCGGCTTTCGCATCTTCACCCGGTAGGGCTTGCGGCCTCCGTCGCTCACCACGTAGAAACCCACCTCTCCGCGTGGCCCCTCCACCGCTGAGTACACCTCCCCCGGGGGCACCTCGATATTTCTCGACACCTTCACCCGGAAGTCTCCCTCAGGGAAACCATCGATTGCCTGGCGGAGAATTCGCAGGGACTGGCGCATCTCCTCGATCCTCACCTTCGACCTGTCCCAGGTATCGCCATTTTTCCCGACGGGGATGTCGAAGGAAAGCTTCGGGTAGATCGAATAGGGAGCGTCGCGGCGGACGTCGAGCGCGGCGTCTGATGCGCGAAGGCACGGGCCCGTCAGTCCGTAGGAGATGGCCCGCTCCCGGCTGATGGCCCCGACCCCCCGTGTGCGCGCCACAAAGATGGCATTTTCGATAAGGAGGGTGTCGTACTCATCGATCTTGCCTCCAAAATGCCCCATGAAGCTTTCAAGCCGGGGGAAGAATCCCGGGGGAAGGTCATGGACAAAGCCGCCCACGCGGAAATAGTTGGTCGTGAGACGGCCGCCGGACGCCTCCTCGATCATTCCCCCGATCTCCTCCCTGTCGCGAAAGGCGTAGAGAAACGGGGTGAACGCTCCCATGTCCAGTCCATAGGCGGCAAGCCACAGGAGGTGGCTCGTGATCCTGTTGAGCTCCGCGGCGATCACGCGGATGTAGTGGACCTTCTGCGGCACCTCGATGCCGAGGAGGCGCTCGACCGCCATGACATAGGCGAAGTTGTTGGCGATTGCCGAAAGGTAATCCGTCCTGTCCGTGTAGGGGATGATCTGCTCCCAGGTGCGGTTCTCGAAGAGCTTCTCCAGCCCCCGGTGGACGTACCCGATGTGCGGCACGATATCCTTCACCACCTCCCCGTCCATGGTGACCTCCACGCGCAGCACGCCGTGCGTCGCGGGATGCTGGGGCCCCACGTTGAGGAGAAACTCGTCGGAGGTGGTCTGCGCGGGCCCCGGCTGGGGAGCCTCCACCATCAGCTCACCTCCGGGAGGCGAAGCATGTTTGGATGTGTGAAGTCCTTGAGGAGGGGGTGTCCCTCCAGGTCGTCCGGCAGGAGGAGCTTTCGCGGATCCGGATGGCCAGTGAAGACGATCCCGAACATTTCGGCGGCTTCCCGTTCGTGCCATTCGGCCGTCCTGTACAGGTCCGACACCGTGTCCACCCGCGCCGCCTTGCGCGGCAGAAGCACGCGGACCATGAGTGCCAGCCGGGTGGTGTAGGAGAACAGACGGTAGACGAGCTCGAGCCGGCTCTCCGGAGGCCTGTCGATTGCCGTCATGAAGGTCAGGAAGTCGAAGCCAAGAGTGTCTCTGAGGTGAAGGAGGTGCTCCCGCAGGCGCGTCCCGTCCACGACAACGCTGGAGGCGGTGTCCACCGGTCGCGTGGCCATGTCGGGGAAGCGAACCCGCAGCGCCTCGAGGACCTCCGCGCGGCTCATGCCGGCTGCCCCGGCTTTCTCAGGGTCTGGAGTCGAATTTTCTCCTGGAGGGTCATCAGGCCGTGCAGAAGCGCTTCCGGCGGGGCGGGCAGCCGGGGATGTAGACATCCACGGGCACGATCTCCTCCACTCCGCGGACGATCGTGTAGGAGTCGTAGACGTAGGGGCCGCCGGAGATGGCGCAGCCGCCCATCGCCACCACGTATTTCGGGTCCGGCATCTGGTGGTAGAGCGTCCTGATGATCGGAACGATCTTTCGAACCACGGTGCCGGCCACGATCATCATGTCCGCCCGGCGAGGGGATGCGGAGGGGACCTCGAAGCCGAACCGGGCCCAGTCGTAGGTGGAGGCTCCCGTGGCCATCATCTCGATGGCGCAGCAGGCCAGTCCGAATGTCAGCGTCCAGAGCGAGTTGCTGCGCGCCGCGTTGATCACCCGTTCGAGTGACGTGAGGAGAACGCTGCCGCCGGGCATCCTCAATATCGCGCTGTTCCCGTCGATCCCGTTCATCAGTCCCACTGCAGCGCCCCCTTCTTCCAGGCGTAGGCAAGCGCGAGCACGAGGATGAAGAGGAAAACCATCACCTCACCCAAGGGGAGGAGCCCCTCGATCTGCCGAAAGACAACGGCCCACGGGAAAAGGAACGCGGCCTCGACGGCGAAGATGACATACAGGAGCGCAAAGATGTAGAAGCGGATGTTGTAACGGATCTGGGCGTCGCCGACAGGCTCGTTGCCGCATTCGTAGGTGGCATTCTTTATCGGGTCAGGCCGATACGGCATGAGCAGCTTGTTGAGCCCCAGCACGGCCGCCCCAAGGAGGACAGCGACCGCCAGGAACATGAGGAGCGTTCCGTATTCCACGATGCAGGAATTTAGGTAAATCCTACCATTCTTGTCAAGATTGCTTCGACGGACTGCTTCGACAGACTGCTTCGAAGGGAGGGGTGGCGCGAGCCTCCCAGAGACAGACCGCGATCCCGCTTCCATCCCTCCTACAGGGGCGGTACGTCGAAGAGGTTCTCGTACTCCACCCTGGCGCGCTTGTCGGCGGGATTCAGCTCGAGGGTCCTTCGGAAGCACTGGATGGCTTCCGTGTTCTTGTGCATACGCTCGTACACCTGGCCCATCATGTAGTGGACCTCGGCGAAGTCCGGGCTCACCGCGAGAAGCTCCCGCAACAGGCGCAGGGCCTCTTCGTGCTCGTTGCGTCTCATGCGCAGCTGGGCCAGGAAGAAATTTGCCAGGAGTGATTCGGGGGACTCCGTGTGAAGGAGGGTGAAAGCCTCCAGGGCGCCATCGTCCTTGCCCAGGAAGCTGTTGATCAGGCCCATCCAGTAGAAGGACATGGCGTGGCTCCCGCATTTCGCCGCCACGTTCTTCTCGAACGCTTTCAGCGCCTCGTCCAGCCTTCCCATGCGCACGAGGCAGACGCCCAGCTTGTAGTATGCCTGGCAGAGGCCGGGGTCCAACTCGAGGGCCTTTTCGTAATGGGCGCTCGCCTCCACGAGAAGGCCGACGGTGTACTTGATGTTCCCAAGGAGCAGCTGGAGGGAAGAATCCTGCGGATACTTGCGGAGCAGCTCCGCCACCGCCTTTTCGGCGACGTCTCGATCCCCCGAAAGGTACGATGACATGACGGCCAGGAACTCAGGCTGTGAATGGTACGCTTTCATGATGATGCTCCTTTGGTAACGGGTGCAATACTACCATCCAGGCATCCGGCGGGCAAGGGTTACTGGTCAGCGAGCAGGCCGGCGACTTCCCTGTGTTTCTCGGGATCCAGGAGATGCTCGATGAGCGTCATCCGCTGGCGCAGGTCGCCTTCGAGCTTCCTCTCCTTGCCGATGAACAGCATGACGAAGTCATCCTGGAAGAGCATGCCCGCCGTGAAGCACACGCTGGTGGCCGCGCTCAGCGCTTCCACGACCGTCTTGCCGGCAAGGCGTGAGCCCGCCGGGAAGCGCTCGTTCTCGTGAGGAAGGGTGAAGGGCTTGCCGCGGAGGATGAGGGGTTGCAGCGGCTCGGGGCTTGCGGAAGCCCCGACACCGCCCGCCGACGCCGCGCTCCGCAGGGCAAGCACTTTCGACAGCATCTGGCCGATGTCGACCACGCATCCAACGCTCTCGGCAATGAGATCGGTCACCTCACCCTCGTTGCCCACCGCGGAAAGCGGCGCCTTGCGCAGTCGCAGGTACCTGTGGAGCGGGAAACTGGTCAGGGCAAAGACGTCCTTTTCCAGCTTTCCTGCCAGGGAGCGAAGCCGCGTCAGCTCGAGCTCGAAGAAAGACCTCGAGAAGATCGATGTCCTCCCCGATTCGAGCGCGCAGGAACCGTTGAGGAGCGGAGCGAAGACCCTGTCGAAGCCCCGCACAAGGCGCGAGAGAAAAGGGACGAGGTTCTCCTGGTCCGCGTCGAAATCCGCGGGCTCGCGGGTCTCTCCCGCCTTGTACACGTCCCAAAGCGCGGCGGTGAGCGGCCTTTCCTGGTCATCCACGGCGATGTAGCGATTGACGCGGCGCGCTTCCTGGAGCTGTCCGTGCAGCTCCTTCATGGAAGAGACGGCGTCGGACACGTAGGTTTCGATGCGCTTCAGGACCTGCTCATCACAGTCGAAGCCCACCACGTTCACGATCTCTCCCAGGCCCTCGCGCATGAGATCGCACATCGCGAGCAACCGCCGATGCTTGAGGATGTTGAATCCCAGGATGCAGTTGTACAGCGAGGGAAGGGTGCAGTCCTCGGTGAGGAGGCGGATGACGAGGTTGCCCACCGCCTCGATCTCCTCCTGCGGCTGTTGCTGCTTCTCGAAGTAGACGCGCAGGGAGGAGAGGATCACCCCCATGTTCTCTGGATTGTACTGGAGCATGAGAAAGAGGCTCTCGATGCGTCGCAGCCTGTCGATGAGGTTCCTGTCTCCCAGGGAGAGCCGCGAAAAATCGAAGGCGGAAAGCCGGTCCGAGAGGCGCTTCAGGAGAACCACAAGGTTGTACTGCCGGGGGGTCAGGTGGAGCCAGCCGTTGTCCAGCACGGGCTTGAGCCGGGGGGAAAGGTCCGCGGCCCACCCCTGGACCTGCTGGACCAGGAAAGCTGTGAGCTCGGGGTCCAGCGTCACCCCGGGAGGCCAGACCCCGGCCAGGAGCACGTGGGTGCGCCTCCCGAACTCGCGCACGCGCACGTACTCCCGAAAAAGATAGGCGATATAGGACCGGGTCTCGATGGCCGGCTTGATGGCCCGACTCACGCGGCTCAGGTGCCCGTGGGCCTCGGGATTCCCGCCAGGTTCAGCCGGAGACCCGTGATCACTCACGTGTCGGCCAGGACCTCTTCCTCCCGCTCGCGGAAGCAGCGCGCCGTCTGCTGCACGAGCGCCTCCAGCACTCTCCCGTCGGGTTTCCCGTACATCGCAGGATAAGGGTCCCCGCCCGGACCCAGGGGCTCCGGGGTGACGTAGCGCCCTTCGGTGTTGTAGCCGATCAGGTAGAGGGCCCGAATGATCGTATCCAGGTCCATCGATCCCTGCCCGAGCGCCGTTCGATTGGAGTCCGCCATGTGGAGGTTGACGAGCATCTCCCCGGCGTCCACGATGGCTTCCCCGATGTGGCTCTCTTCGGCCTGCATATGGTAGACGTCCCCGTTGATGTGCTTCACCCCCGGGTGGTTCACCGCCGCGATGTACGCCTTCGCGTCAGCCACCGTGTGCACGAGGGTCGTTTCCGCCGACCGGATGGGCTCGATTGCTGCCTTGACCTTGTGTTTCACAAAAAGATCAGCCGCGAGGCGCAGGGTTTCCACGCTGCGCTCCAGCTCCGTGGAGTCATACGCCTGGGGCCGTCCCACCGCCGCTGGCACCACCAGGATGTAGCTGGCCCCCACCTCGGCGGCAAAGGGCACCTCCCGCTCCAGGTAATCCACGGCAGCCTGGCGATGCACCGCCCTGTTGCTCGACAGGTCGTTGTCCGCGGAGAACATCCCGCAGATGCCCCCGACCTTGATCCCGTTGTCTGAGAGGACCTTCAGGGTCTCCTTGGTCTTGTAGCCCAGGGAAGGGCCGTAGTGGTTGCCGTGCAGCTCGATGAAGCTGATGCCGGCCTTTGCCAGGCGGACGGCGGAGGCGGACAGGGGCTCGATGCCGAAGCCCCAGTTGCTCCAGGAGAGGTTGAGCTTGCTTGAAAGGCGCTCGGGATGCTTTTTTTTGAATTCCTGGAACGACTGTCGGATCTTCTCGGATTTCTGCTCGAATGACTGCATTTTCATGATTCGCACCTCTTAGATCTTCTAATCGGGTTGCCCGG
>CAVWBF010000004.1:0-28928 GCA_963753085.1 uncultured Spirochaetota bacterium
TTGGCTATGGTTCTACCACCAACACCGTGCCTACTACCGTCACGACCCTAGGCACCGTCGGTATGCTGGGCACTTTTCTTACGTACTATTTCTGACAGCAGTCCTTACACTGTCTGAACTGGCGCCCTGGCCCAAGGCAGGGCGCCATTTTTTCCTGACTCCACGATCCCCTTCAGCGCCTTGATGCGGTGAAAAGGCTGCCCTCACCGCCCAGTTGAGCCGCAACCCGCAGCGTTTCCGCGATCTCCTGTTTCGTGGCGCCCGCCGCCATGGCCCGCCGCTAAAGAGCTGCCACCCCATTCGCGGCCCCGTTTGCAGCGTCGAAGGCAAGCGCCATCAGGTACTTGATCTTCTTTGAAAGCGCCCCGTCGGAATACACGAGGTCTTCCATATTCCGAAACTCTTCCATGTAAACGGGATCGAGCTGATGAGGGTAGCGAGAGGATTTTCCGGACTGCGAGGTTTCCTTTCCCTGATTTCCTGTTTTCAGGACTTTCCCAGGAGCCCGTTGATCGAGATGACGACCTTGCCGTCTCTCACGATAACCAGGCAGACTCCGCTGGCAGGATCATAGAAATCGAACGCATGCTCCACGGCGTTGAACGGGTAGGCGGCTTTTACGGCGCTTTCAGGGCTGACGTATACCTCCACCAGTTGCCCGTTTTCCACCCGGGCAATCACGGCATGCTTCTCCCCGGTGCCGGCATCTGAAGATCCCCATAAGGGTCCACGTCCGCCATGACCTGCCTCGTGACGCGCCAGTCCAGCTCCTGCTCGTCGGGTCCCATCTCTTCGTAAACGACGTCCACGTGCGCTCCGTACGATCAGTCTAACACTTGATTGCCAGCCTTCCCACCCCCTACACTGTGTCCATGGCGCTTCTTTCAGGGACGAACAAAATCTTCGTGCTCGACACAAACGTCATCCTCCATGACCACAACTGCATCAGCTCGTTCCAGGAGCACAACGTCGTCATCCCGATCACCGTGCTGGAGGAGATCGACAAGTTCAAGAAAGGGAACGAGACTATCAACTTCAACGCGCGCGAGTTCTCCCGCAAGCTGGATGCCATGGGCGGGGACAAGCTCCTGAGCGACGGGATCCCGTTGCCCAGCGGGGGCACTCTCATCGTGGAGACGAACGTCAAGCGGGATGCGCTCCTCGGCGACGTGTTCTGGGAGGACAAGCCCGACCATCGCATCATTTCCCTGGCGTTCAATCTTGCAAAGGAATACGGCGCCCGGGTGATCCTGGTCTCCAAGGACATCAACATCCGCATGAAGGCCAAGAGCATCGGGGTCAAGGCGGAGGACTACGAGACGGGAAAGATCTCCAGCATGGATGAGCTGTACAAGGGCAAGGACATCCTCCAGGACGTGGATGGCGGGCTGATCGACGAGCTTTTCCAGGAAGGGTCCATCGGCCTGGAAAAGATCCCGGTTGGCCGCGACCCCTTCCCGAACGAGTATTTCATCATCCGAAACCAGAACAAGAGCACGCTTGCCGTCTACAACGCGGAGGAAAGGGCGTTCCGCCACATCCAGAAAAGGCGCGCCTACGGGATCGAGCCGCGGAACGCGGAGCAGACCTTCTCCCTGGATGCACTGTTCAATGAAAACATTCCCCTCGTGACCCTTGCCGGAAAGGCGGGAACGGGAAAGACCCTGATGGCCCTTGCCGCCGCCCTGGAGAAAAGATCCAGCTACAAGCAGATCTACCTTGCCCGGCCCATCGTCCCCCTGTCCAACAGGGACATCGGGTTTCTCCCCGGCGACATCAAGAGCAAGCTCGATCCGTTCATGCAGCCGCTTTTCGACAACCTCACGCTCATCCAGAACCAGTTCGATGAAACCGCCCCCGAGTTCAAGCGGATCCACGACATGGTTGATAATGGGAAGCTCGTGATCACTCCCCTGGCCTACATCCGCGGGCGGCACCTGTCGAAGATCTATTTCATCATCGATGAAGCGCAGAACCTGACGCCGCACGAGGTGAAGACCATCATCACGCGCGCGGGAGAAGGAACGAAAGTGGTGTTCACAGGGGACCCGTACCAGATCGACACGCCGTACCTGGATTCGCGGTCCAACGGGCTCACCGTGCTCATCGACAGGATGAAAGGCGAGTCGCTGTACGCGCACATCACCCTGGAGAAAGGCGAGCGGTCCAGGCTGGCGGAGCTGGCATCGAACATTTTGTAAGGCCGCTCGCGCGTGCTATACTCGTGATCATGAGGGCAAAAGTAATCCTCTTCGCGCTGATTCTCGCGGGAGCGCCTGTGCTTTCCTTTGCCCTTTCCATTTCGGAGCTGGACGTGAACGTCGGCCTGCTCTTCATTGGCAGCGCCCCGCCTCCTGGATATGGCGCTCCCAGCCCTCTGCTGCAGTCCTTCGGGGTTTCAATGCCGATTCGCTCGGATGGGCCTTTCTTCCTTGAGCCGTCCATCGAGTTCTTCGGAACATACTACGAATGGACGGGGGCGCGCGCGGTGCCAACGCGATACGAATCCGGAATCGGATTCTTCACCGTTGGGAGCCTTCTCAGTCTGCAGGCCGGAATGCTCTACCCCGTGTCAAAAAGCCTGGATATGGGCGGGGCCCTGGGGATCGATTTATACCTGAGGTTTCCGCTGGAGTTCCAGAACACCGCGGCTGACACGGGTGATGGTCTGGCATATTTCTACGCGCAAGGCCGTTTCATCTACCCTGAGACGCGCTTCACGACTCGCTGGCATGTCGCGGACGGCGTCACGCTGGCCTTCACGCTTCGCGCGCTGTATCCGCTTTTCCATCTCTGGGACGGAGAGAACCTGCCCTTCTACGACCAGCTCATAGCTGCTTTCGACACTGGGTTTGTCATCGGGCTTGGCGGCAAGCCGGCTTCGGGCTCTAAATAAAGTTCTCCGTCTCCACTTCGGTCCACACGTCTTCCTCACGCGTTATCAGGAGAGACACGAAAGCGGAGGAGAGGACGTCGATGAACGCTCCGAACGCGACAAGAAGGGGAGCTATGGTCCGCAGGATCAGGTAGCCTTCCTGCAGGCCCTTTGCGTAGAGACTGCACAGCATGAAGATGGCAAAATATGCCGCGCCTCCGGGCACCGCTCCGAGGATGAACGAGACGATGAAGGTGAAGAGCATGACCCAGAGGGTCTGGAAAAACGTGATCTCCAGGCTCGAGTATGAGCGAAGGATCAGGATGAAAGAAACGCAGGACACCATGGCCGTCCCCGCCCGGCCCAGGACAGCAAACAGGGGATAGACCGCGGAGCCCACCATGCGGGGAACGCCAAGGCTTTCCTTGCCGTGCTTGGTCAGGATGCCGAGGGACAGGTACTGGTCTCCCGAGAAAAGCCCGGCGATGGCCGGTCCGATGGACGCGTACAGCCATCGATACGGGTTCTCCTTGATCCCCAGCAGGTACAGGCAGCCGGGGAAGACACCGAACGCAACCAGCCCGACGTCCACGGCCAGGATGATGAGGATCTGCTTGTACATGCCCAGGTCGGAATGCGCCAGGTGCAGCACCCACGCGGCAGTAACGGCGATCATGCCAATGGCGAAAAGCTCGACGACCAGGGAGTTCAGGTGGTAGAAGATCCTCGAAAGAGAGTCAAAAATCTGGACGATAGGCCGTGTCAGCTGCCGATCGAAATCCAGGTTCACGCCGAGGAGGAAGGCAAGCACCATGATGGGGAGGAGGAAATCCCCGCTGCTGAAGAAAACGGTGAAGAGGTTGCGCGGGAAGATCGCCTGAATGCCCTGCAGGACGCTGACCGGCTGGAAAGCCTTGTCCGCTTCTATGGTAATGGGAATGCGCTCGGGCGGAAACACGAGAACCGAAAGGGTGCCGATGACAATGAGGAGCCCCGCGGACAGCGCAAGGTACTTCAGGCTGGAAAGATACACGCGGCCCAGTCGCTTCTCCTGGCGCAGCTCGGACGTCCCGATTCCGAGGGAGAAAAAGATGAAGGGAAACAGGACGTAGCGGCCAACGCCGATAAGCACTCCCGACAGCGAGTCGAAAAAGTCCTGCGCGCTCACGGGAATGACGAACCCGAGTATTATTCCTATGATCGAGCCCACGAGCAGCTTAATCCAGATTTTCATGGTCCTCCCGAGAGTAGCGGATTCCCCGGCGTTAGTCAATTCGACTGTCACAAGGGCCATTTTCAGCTATAATCCCGTTCCATGAAAGGCGTCATCGTCGCGGCAGGATACGGGACGCGATTTCTTCCCGTCACAAAAACAATTCCCAAGGAAATGCTCCCGTTGGTCACCCGGCCTTCCATCCAGTTCATTGTCGACGAGTTCCTGGCCTCGGGAATCGACGAGATCCTCTTCATAACGTCACGAAGGAAAAAAGCCATCGAGGATTACTTCGATCGCGAGGTGGAGCTTGAAAGCGCGTTTCGGGCATCGGGGGACCTGAAGAAGCTTGCGGCCATCGCTCCAGCCAAAGCATCTTTCTTCTTTGTCCGGCAGCCCGAGATGCGCGGCACCGGTCATGCGCTCCTTCTTGCGCGGCCCTTCACCGGCGGCGAGCCGTTTGTCGCTGCGTACCCGGATGACCTTCACTTCGGAGAGAAGCCCCTGTCCCTGCAGCTCATCGAGACCTGGAAAAAGACCGGATGCACCGTTCTTGCCACGCTCCATGACCCGCCCGACATCAATCGATACGGAATCATCTCCATAGCTGCGGACGGGTTTCACGTGACGGACATCGTGGAAAAGCCCCCCCGGGGCGCCGAGCCGAGCCGCGAAGCCTCCATCGGCCGCTTTCTCTACACCCCGGATTTCCTGGAGCAGCTTGCTGAGGAATGGAGAAGCCACGGTGAAGGGGAGTTCTTCCATACGTCGGCGGTCCGCGCGCTCGCCAGGAGAAACCGCGTGGTGTTCTCACGCGTGCAGGGTGAGAGGCTGGACACGGGAGAGCCGGGCGGCTACCTGGAGGCCATCATCCGCTACGCGGACAGTGTCCCGGAGTTGAAGAAAGAGCTCCAGCGCATCCTCGAGGCCCGGTCCCGGCTTTCCCAGTCCCATTCATCCCGGCCCCATTCATGAAAGAGCTTCCTCCCCGCATAGCGCTCATCGGCTTCATGGGCGCGGGGAAAACGACCGTGGGCAAAATCCTTGCCCGGGAGCTCGGTTACGACTTCGTCGATACGGATGACGTCATTATCCGCAGGGCGGGCGCGCCGATTGCGCGGATCTTCCAGACGCAGGGGGAAGCTGCTTTTCGGCGCCTTGAGGCCGAGGCCCTGGAGGGACTGGTCGGCCGCCCGCGCACCGTGATAGCCGCCGGCGGCGGCGCGCCCGCCCAGGAATCAAATCGGCCGTTCTTCCGCACGCGCGCGGTCACATTCCACCTGAGGGTGAGCATGGAGAACGTTCGGGGCAGAACGCGTACGCCGGACGGCTCCGTGCGCCCGCTGCTCTCCCAGGGAGACCGGGAAGTGCAGGCCCTCTACGATGCGCGGCTGTCCATCTACGAGGAGCTGGGGAGGCCTGTGGAGACCGACGGCCGCACACCGCTGGAGGTTGCGCGCCAGATCATCCTGGAGCTGGAAGGTCCCATGGAGAGCAGGGGGTCTGAGGAAACTCCCTGACCAGCTCGCCAAGATCCAGCCGGGACTCGTAGAGAGCTTTTCCCAGGATGACTCCGACGACAAGAGGGTCTGCCCGGAAGGCTGCATCCCGCACATCCTGCTTCGAGCCGATTCCCCCCGAAAGAAGTGTCGGGAGACCTGATGCGCGCGCTGCCGCGTTGGTGCGCTCAAGATCAGGACCCGCCAGAGTCCCGTCCCTGCTGATGTTCGTATAGATGAGACCGCAGACGCCTATCCCGGTCAGCCCGGCTGCCACCTCACTGTCCGAGCGGCCTCCGTCCTCCGTCCAGCCCGCAACGCGGACCTTGCCGTCAACAGCGTCCACACCGCCGACAAACCGCGGACCGAGCCTGCGTATCCAGGCCGCCACGTCCTGGGGGGATCGAACGAGGATGGTGCCGAGCACGATCAGGTCCACCCCGATGTCGAAGAGGCGGGCTGCCTGCTCTTCCGTGCGGACGCCGCCGCCCACCTCCAGGCGGCATGACACCGAGCCCCTGATGCGTTGAACGGTTGCAAGGTTGTCTTTGCCCCTGCCCTCCGCGGCATCCAAGTCAACGATGTGGATCCAGCGCGCGCCGCCTGCCTCGAAGAGGCGGGCCGTCTCCACCGGGTCAACGGGATACTGTGTAGCGCTTGAAAAACTGCCCTGAAGGAGTCGAACGCAGCGGCCATCGCGCAGATCGATGGCCGGCACAAGAAGCATTCTGCCTCAGCCGGCCGCGCGGCAGGCCTGGCCGCTGAGACCCATGGCGAGCGCTTCCCTGATCTTGTTCTCTATCTCCCGCGCTCCCGGACACGCAAGGATGGATTCCCGCACCGGCTTTTCCCGCATGGAGCGCACAACCGTAGAGAGAACCTGCAGGTAGTCCAGGGACAGGTGCGGGGGGGAAGCGATGACAAAGAGAAGATGAACAGGATTGCCGTCCGCGGACTCAAAGGGAATTCCGCGTCGGGAAAGACCGAAGCCGATCAGCACACGCGCGAGGCCGGGGATGCGTCCATGAGCCACCGCCACGCCGTGACCGAAGCCCGTTGATTGTACCTTCTCGCGGGCGATGACTGCCTCTTCGAAGGCAGCAAGGTTGGGAACCTCCCGGAAGACCGGCGCGCTGCGGATAAGCTCACGAAGTGCGGCATACTTGTCGACGCTTGAAATCTCGGATACCACTGAGCCGCTTTCAAAACAACCGTCTATGTCCATTCCCGTTCCAGTTTCGTTTCCAGTTCCGTTCAAACGAAGAGCCATCGTATCTTCCATGACTCGCCCGTGTCAAGGGAGCATGGTGGCCGCGGCTCTCCGGGGCCTGATTTCGGCCCTCACGCTAATATAATCATCGGAATCGCTCTGGACATTCTCGATTTCTCTGTATATTCTCGGTGTTGCGAAGGCTATTGATGCGGCCGTAGGCTGCATTGCAAGTTCCATTGTGGATAGTGGGAGGGGACAGCAGTGGCAAAGACACCCGTGAAGAAGGCACCGCCAAAGGTGCCGGACAAGCTCACCGGGTCTTCCCTGGTCGGATACCTCGCGGAGAAGAACGGTCTTGCCCGCAAGGACGCGAAGCAGGTGGTCGAGGATCTGTTCGAGATCGTGGCCACAGGCGTCATGAGAGGCGAGCGCGTGGCCATCGGCAAGATCGGCAAGATGTTCATCAGGGTGAGGCCGGCGCGGGCAGCGCGGCCCGGAAGGAACCCGCTGACGGGCCAGGAGATCATGATTCCCGCCAAGCCCGCAACGAAAGTCCCGCGTTTCACCTTCAGCAAGACTTTCAAAGAGCTTGCTCTCAAAGCCAAGGTGAAGAAGTAACAATCGATCGGTGACTCCGCGGGGCCCCGCGGAGTCAGCCGAATAATCTCCGGGCCACCTTCCTGTCTGAATCCGCAAGATCGAACAGCGCAAGATCCTCCGGCCTGGCCCAGCATATCTCCTGGTGCTCGATGAGCATGGGCTCCCCTTCCAGGCGTTCCGCCCGGTACACAAGGAGCTGGAAGCTGACCCCGTCCGCTTCGAAGTGCGTGCTGCAGAGGAGCTCCGCTATCCGGGCGCGGATTGCCAGCTCCTCCATGAGCTCGCGGGCAAGGGATTCCTCGGGAGTTTCGCCCGGCTCGATTTTCCCGCCGGGGAACTCCCACTTTCCCGCCATGTGGCGCCCCGGCTTCCTGCGCGCTATCAGGATCCTGCCTTTTTCCTCGATCACTGCCGCCGTGACTTTCATGCCTGCCTTCCGACTCATCGCGACTTTGTGACTCCCACGCGGGCGCACCAGGCGGTAACCGGGCACGTGCTGCAGTGTGGCGAAACGGGCGTGCAGATGGCCTGCCCGAACCGCACGAGAAGCTCGTTGATCCCGATCCAGTGCCGGCGCGGGAGGATTTCCATGAGGGCCTTCTCGGTCCCCGCAGGGTCCCGTGTCTTCACCCAGCCCATGCGGTTGGAGATGCGGTGCACGTGCGTGTCCACGCAGATCCCGGGCAGCCCGTAGCCCAGATTGAGGACGAGGTTGGCAGTCTTTCTTCCCACACCGGGCAGCGCCAGGAGCTCTTCCATGGTCCGCGGGACCCGGCCTGCATGGTGGGCCACGAGGATGCCCGCCGTGCGGCGGAGAGAGCGAGCCTTGGTGTGATAGAAGCCGGCTGGGTAGATGAGCTTTGCGATCCTGGCCTCAGGAAGGCCTGCCAGCGCGGAGGGGGTCCTCGCCGCTGCCAGCAGCCTGGCAGATGCCTCGCGCGTTACCGCGTCCTTTGTCCGAAGCGAGATCATGGTGGCCACAAGGACGCGGAACGGGTCATTGTTCTCCCGGGCCACGGCCGAGACGGAGGGCAGCCCGTGTAACGTTTCAAGGGCAGCCGTCATAGCTCGCACGATGCGGTCCCAGGGAATGCGAGGGGTGCCCCGTCGCGGGGTCACTTCACATTGACTTTGAGCTTCGAGAAGACCAGCTCCTCAACTTCGTCTTTTCCCTTGAGAAGGGAAAAAGAGATCTCATCGATCAGCAGCTTCAAGGCGCTGTCGTAGAGCTTGCGTTCCAGGATAGGCAGCTCCTTGATCCTGCTGCGGTGGTACAGGGCGCGAACGACGTTGGCGATGTCGATGATGCTCCCCTTCTTCAGCAGGTCGAGGTTCATCTGGTAGCGAAGCTTCCAGTCGGCGAGAACCGGCTCGTATTCTTCCGCGATCAGCCGGAGGGCCTTCATGGATTCCCTCTTGGCGACGATGGCCCGGATGCCAAGGTCATCCGCCTTGTCCACGGGCACCATGACGGTCATGTCGGAGACTTCGAGGTAGATGATGTAATACAGGAGCTTCCGGTCGCGGAACGGCCTCTCCTCGATGGCTCGGATGTGTCCCACGCCCTGCAGGGGATAGACTATCTCCTGTCCGACCTTGTACTTGGTCGGCGCGTGACGAGCCGGCTTGCGCGCAGATTTCATATGGACAATTGTAACCCGGATTCTCGGGAGGGTCAAACCCCGGCTGCGCTCCCGGGCGCTCCCGGCGGTCCTTGTTATTGCATCTGCACCTGCAGAGTGTAGAACCGATCCTGCCCCAGGACGTTCACGCTGATCGAGAGGGAAACCCGCTCCGTGCCAAGGGGCTGGATGTCCAGCTTGAGCGGTCCCCATCCTCCGGACATCGTTGTGACCCTGTTCGCGGGATACACCGTCTCCACCAGGCGCCCGCCTGCGGGGACGTTGACGTCAGCGGGCGCCCCGCGGGGATCACTGTAACTGCCATATTTCAAAAATACCGGGTGAGGAGCGCTTCCCAGGGAGATGGTTGATTTCTCCCACTGCACTGTCACTGGGCTCGTGCCTGTGTTCATGCACTGGACGGTAAGCCCCTGCGGAGACGGGGAGCCATCCGGGTCAAGCCCCACGAGCGACACGCTGACGACTCCATCCTTGTACTGGTCATCCAGGGTCGTTGTGTAGGTGGGCGGCGAGGAAGCGCAGCCAACAAGAAGGAGAGCGCACCACACGACGGGCAGGAAATGCTTCATGGCTCGTCTCAAGCAGAATATACCGCTATACTTCCCGCTGCATGAAGTCCTATTTCCGGAAAGTTCTTGCCCTCGCGCTGTTTCCCCTCTTTTTCATCGCTTTGGCGGTCCCGATCATCATCTGGCACGAGGAGCTGTGGGGCCTTTTCTCGAGCGCCCGCCTTCTGCGGGCCTGGGTTGACGGGTGGGGACTCTGGGCCCCCCTTGCCTTTGTCGGGCTCCAGACCTTCCACGTCATTGTGTTCGTCCTCCCCGGGGAAGTGGTCCAGATTGCTGGAGGCTATCTCTTCGGGGTCTGGAAGGGGACGCTCCTTGCGGTTGCGGGAACGCTGCCGGGCGCGGCAATCGATTTCGGCCTGGCCCGCGCCCTCGGCAGGCCGTTTGTCGCAAACCTCTTTCCGCGGGAAAGGCTCCTGGCCCTGGAGAAGCTCCTCTCCTCCCGCAGCGCGAAAACGGTTTTCTTCCTGCTCTTCCTGATCCCCGGCATTCCCAAGGACATCCTTTGCTACGTTGCGGGGATCTCGCCTCTCGGGTTCTGGTTCTTTCTCGGCGTATCGACCCTGGGCAGGATTCCGGGCATCCTGGGCAGCTCCATGATCGGGGATGCCGCGGCTTCAGAAAAATGGGTGCTCATGGGAATTGTCTCGGGAGCGGCGGTGCTCCTCTTTGCGGCCGGGCTTTTCCTGCGGCCGCGGATCCAGCGCTGGCTCGCGAAGCTCGCGGGACCGAAGCCTAAGGGGTTTTGACCGCGGCGGCGAAACGCTCGCCTAGCTCTTCCCCCAGGCGGAGCTGGTCTGCCGTCGGGCTTCCGCGGAACTCCAGCATGTCCGTCACCTCCCACTTGAGAGGCTCCACCATCTTTCGAAACGCCGCCATTCCGCCCTTGCTCCATCCGTAGCTGCCGAAGATCGCGGCCTTCTTGTTCACGATCCTCTTGAGGGCCGCCATGTCGATTGCCTGGGCGACAGGAGGAAAGAGGGTTCCCTCGTAGGTGGGGGCGCCGATCATGACGCCGCGGTATGTCCACAGGGAGGGCAGGATGTAGCTCGGGTGAACGCGGGCAGCGTCGAATATTTCAACGGGGATGCCGGCCCGAGAGATTCCCTGCGCCACGGCGTTCATCATCTTCTCCGTGTTCCCGTACATCGAGCCATAGACGAGGGTCACGCCTTTTTCACCGCCGCCCTGGGCGAGCTCGGCCCACTTTCGATACAGCTCGATGATCCTCCCCGGATCCCTCCGCCAGACCAGTCCATGCGACGGAGCGATGACATCGAGGGGAACGCCTGCCAGCTTTTCGATTGCCTTGAGGGTGGGACCGCTGAACTTGGCCACGATGTTCACGTAATAGCGAAGCGCTTCCCGCTCGTAGAACTGAAGGTCCGTGCATTGATCGTCGAAGATGGTTCCCGGCAGGGCGCCATAGCCGCCAAAGGCGTCGCAGGAGAACAGGATGCGGTCCGTGGCATCGTAGGTGACCATGGTCTCAGGCCAGTGCACAAACGGGGCATGCACGAACTTCAACGTTCGCCTGCCGATGGAAAGCTCCTCACCGTCAGCGACCACGCGGATGTTGTCCGTGATCCCGTAGAAGGCTCCCAGCATCTCGCGCGCTTTCTCCGTGGCAATGATCGTCAGCTTGCGCGGAATGCGGATGAGGGCGCGCACGGCCCCCGTGTGGTCCGGCTCCGCATGGTTCACCACGATGTAGTCGATCTCCGACAAGGGGACGAGGGCATCGATGCGCTCAAAATATTCGTCGGTCTTGAAACCCTTGGCCAAGTCGATGATGACTTTTTTCTCGTCGCGCAGGAGGTACGAGTTGTACGTGACCCCTTCCTGGCTGACCGGCCAGATGCCCTCGAAGAGATCCGTGGTCCTGTCGTTCAGCCCGATCCAGTAGACATCCGGGCGTATCTCCACTGACGGCATGGCTCGACTCCTTCTCCTCGTGTGTGTGCGCTGCGACGGGCGTGGCAGCCCCGCTCTCGGAATCCCTGTCTACGGAACCATTGCGATGCCCGACGGGGCCCTGAATGGCTTGAACTTTATGAACTTGAACGGGTGAATGTCCAGCGGGTTGGGGAACCACCCGTCCACGTGATCCAGGTTGATGAGATGCACCGCGGCCTGGTGGTAGAGGGGAATGATGGCGGCGTGGCTGAGAAGGATGTCCTCCGCATCGGCAAGCCGGCGGTAGCGCTTTGTCGTGTCCGTCATGTAGGTGGCCTCATCGACGGCGGCGTCATAGTCCTTGTCCGAGAACCGGGCGTCGTTGAGGTTGCTGTTGGAGGTCCACAGCTGGAGGAACGTCAGGGGGTCCGCATAGTCCCCGATCCACGTGGAAACCCCGAGCACGTAGTCACGCACGCGCGTCTCGGCGAGGTAGGAATCTGGGTCCACCTGGCGGATCTCCACGTTGAGCCCGATGGAGGACTTCCAGGCATCCGCCATCTTCTGAACCATGCTGACGGCGCCGGAATCCTTTGCGAGCTTGGCCACGAGGGTCGGAAGGCCCTTGCCGTCGGGGAATCCCGCCTGGGCAAGGAGCTTCTTGCCCTCATCGATCTGCTGGTCCGGAATCCCCTTCACCTCGGGGTAGCCGCTGATGGTCGGGATGAGCTGGGCCGACGGGAAGATGTAGTCGTTTGTGCGGACCTGGTCCCAGGGCACGAGCAGGGCGAGCCCGCGACGTACCCGCCAGTCACTCCACGGCGCCTTGTCGCAGGCGAAGAAGAAATAGGTGGTCCCGAACATCGGGAACGCTTCGATGCGGTCCGTGGCCTCCAGCCGGTCGGACTGGATCAGGGTGGACCAGGTTATCTTGCCCGTGATGTATCCGTCCGTTGCCTCCCCCGCATCCTCCATGAAACGGATGCGGATGCGGTCCAGTCCGAGGTTTGCGACATCCCAGTACTTCGGGTTCTTGTCCAGCAGGATCTCCTGGTCCGTCCTGTTGGTGATGGTGAAGGGCCCGTTGCCGATGACCGTCCGTGAATTGTTCCAGTCCTTCTGCTTCAGGAGCGAAGGATCAATGGGCAAGAAGCTGATGTGGGAAAGCATCTTCAGGAAGTGGGGCGCCGGCTTGTCCAGCTCCACTTCCAGGAGCTTGTCGGAGATGGCCCGAATGCCCACCTGGGACGTGTCTTTCGTTCTGCCTGCCCTGTAGTCCTTGACACCCTTGATGACGTCGAAGAGGAATGAATATTCCGCGTTTTGCGCTGGATCGATCATTCGCATCCACGACACCACGAAGTCCTCGGCGCGCACGGGGTCACCGTTGGAATACTGCGCGTCGGGCCGCAGCGTGAAGTGGTAGACCTTGCCGTCGGGGCTGACGTCCCAGCTGGACGCCACGCCCGGCATCGGTTCCAGTGTCAGAGGGTTGGGGACGACGAGGCCCTCGTAGATCGCCGTGAAGAACTGGGACTCCATGGAAGTGAACGTGTGCAGGGGATCGAGGTTGACTTTCTGCGGACTGTACGCGACCACCAGCTCCCGAAGCGGCGTTGCGCTCTTGTCGCTGGCCGCGGAAAACACGAGCGGGGCCACGAAAAGGAGGAGAAACGAGAGTCGTATCCGCATGAAAAGAAGATAGTCTTTCCGATCAGAAAATTCTATAGGGAACGACGTCGCGGACCATGATCTTCACCTTGACGATGGTCCGATACATGCCTGAGCGCACCGCGGACTCAGGGTCGTCCCAGAGCACGACGTCGCCCTTTATCTGGCGCGGCGCATCGAAGTACCGCTCGTGCAGGCCGAGCCTGATCGCATCCCTGACGGCGTCCTGGAAAGAGAGGGCCTTGGCCTGCGGTCCTTTCATGACGCTCGCCTTCCCCTCGCCCTGGGACAGGAGGGCGGCGCTGCTTTCCCAGGACGAGCGACGATCGGTCTCCGCGCCATCCATTGTGTAGGAGGCGCGTGCCCACAGCTTTTCCTCGGCCGTTTGGGTCTCCACGACTTTCAGCTTCCGGCTTCCCCAGGGAATCTGGGCTATCGGGGTCAAGGAAAAGTTTTCGCTAACGGCACGGGACCTGTTGGCGGGGGTGTAATCGAAAGACCAGCCGTACACCATGCCGGAAAGGAGAACGCGCGCTTCCTCGAGCACCGTGCGCTCGGCCACGGCAAGGGGGATTGGATATTCCGCGGTGTCGATGCGGACAAGAGGCTCCAGCTCCACCCAGGGCCGGACAAAAAGCCGGTTATCGCCCTGCGCCCACAGGGGCAGGCCGGCCAGGAGGAGAATCACGGTGGCTCGGGCTGCTCGCATTGCTC
Source organism: uncultured Spirochaetota bacterium (assembly GCA_963753085.1). GTDB lineage: Bacteria > Spirochaetota > Spirochaetia > SZUA-6 > Fen-1364 > Fen-1364. The sequence goes on from CAVWBF010000004.1 coordinate 13,891, forward strand.
CTGCTTTGAGTATCGGCGCTACCGTCGTCCGAAAAAGACGGAGATGGGATTGATGCCGAGACGCGCCACGAGGTACAGGTACGCAAAGACGATCCCCGCCAGGTGAGTGAGGTGCGCGACTCCCGGCTGGAAGTTGGTGAGCTGGAGAAAGACCTCGAGCCCGGCAAACACGAGCACGAATACCGGTGCCCTCATGGGGAGTATCCCCATGAGGTAGATCCGCGAGTCAGGGAAGAACGAGGCGAAGGCAAGGAGCAGGCCGAAGATGGCACCGGAGGCTCCCGCTACGGGGGTCATTCCCATTCCCGACGGGACGAAGATGAGCACGGTTGCCAGCCCGGCGCCGATACCCGTAAAGAAGTACAGGAGGAGAAACTCCGTGCTGCCGATTCTCCGCTCCAGCTGGATTCCAAACAGGAACAGCGCAAGCATGTTGAAGAGGATGTGCAGCCAGCCGCCGTGCACGAACATGTACGTGACGATCTGCCACCAGGCGCCTGCGTGCAGAAACAAAAGGGGCGTCAGCGCAAAGTAGTCCTCGATCATTACCTGGAGCCCCATGTAGCCAAGGAGGAAGACCAGGACATTCACGATGACCAGGATGATCGTCGCATTGTAATACCTGTAGCGAAGCGGGCGGCGCAGGAAGCTGTCCATAGGACCAAAGTACGCGCGCCGCCGGCGCGAGTCAATGGAAGGCTCGACCTTAACGTGGATTGAGAGGTCAAGCTTGCGCGGACGCCCCCCCTCTGGTACCTTCCGTACGACGATGAAGGGGAAACCCGACTACTACTGGAAAAAATCGAAGCAGGAGGGCTACCCGGCGCGTTCGGTCTTCAAGCTCCAGGAGATCCAGGAGAAGCACGGGATCCTGAAGCCGGGAGGCCGCGTGCTTGACCTCGGCGCGTCGCCGGGGAGCTGGAGCCTTTTCATCCTGGACACGTTTGGCGGAAACGGACGCGTGACGGGGATCGATCTCAAGGCGCCGGATCAGCGCCTCCTGTCCCGCCGTAATTTCCATTTCATCCAGGGAGACTTCACGACGGATGAGGTAACGGCCCGGATCATGGAGGCCGCCCCGTTCGACAGCGTCGTGTCCGACGCAGCCCCCTCCACCACGGGCAGCCGGACCCTGGACACGGCCCGCTCGCTCGATATCGCCCGGCAGGTGCTGGGGATCTGCCAGAAGGCCCTGGCCCTCGGGGGCAACTGCCTGCTGAAGATCTTCCAGGGCGGTGAAGAGAAGGAGATCCTGGACCGCATGAGAGGCATGTTTCGCGTCTCGCGCGCTTTCAAGCCGAAGGCCAGCAGGTCAGAATCGATGGAGACCTACTATATCGGGCTTGGGTTCACCGGAGCTCACGGCAAGCAGCCGTGATTCCGCCGGCCTCAGAGGCAGGGAACCCTGGCAACGCTGAGCCGCGCGAGCTTTTCCGGGCTCACCTCGTAGCCAAGACCCTGTCCCCGGATGACAGGCGCTTCCCCTTTCAATCCGAAACCCAGGCTCTTCGTCGTTATGTTTTCCGTGAGGAGGGCATCGTCATACGAGCCTTCCACGTACAGCGGCTCGGGAAGGAGAGCCGCGGCGGCGCGGCCGAGCGCGGAGAGGATCCCCGTTTCACCCACCATGCAGCCCAGCTGGTAGGCCAGCCCGAGCTTCCGGGCCTCCGCGGCAAGGTCGAGAACCCGGGACAGCCCGCCGTTCTTCGACAGCCTGAGATTGACCGCCGAGTAGGTGCCGGCCTTCGCAAGTGACTTCAGGTCCTGCAAGGAGAGTACCCCTTCATCCGCCATGATGGCGAAGCCCCGTTCGCGCGCTTCACGGATAGCGTCCTCGGCGGCCGCGGCGGAGTCATCGAAAGGCTGCTCCACCAGGTTCACCCCGTAGCGCCGGCATACCTCGAAGAGCTTCGCAGCATCACTCACCGGCCAGGAAGAATTGGCGTCCACCCGGATGTCAAACCGTTCGCCCAGGATCCCCCGGGCGAGCTTGAGAATCGAAGCCGTGTGGAGAGGGTCCCCGCTCACCTTTATTTTGATATTGGGGAAGCCGAGCCCGGCGCACATCCGAAGATGCTTTTCCGCTTCCCGCAGCTGCACAATTGCCATGATGGCGCCGTAGGAGATAACGTCTCTCCTGGGCGCGGGGCCAAGGAGCGAGTAGAGGTCTTTCTTTTCCCAGTGACAGGCGAGGTCCATGAGCGCAGTCTCCAGGGCGCAGAGAAAGGGCAGCTCCTGGGTATCGCAGGAGATTGCTGAAAGGTAGCTTTTCAGGGAAGCCCAGGAGGAGAACCTGCCCTCCAGCGGCGCGACGAACCGCGCCACCAGGCGCGACGCCGCGCTCTGGAAATCCGCCCCCTCGCCGAAGGAGCCGGAGACATAGTCCCGCATGACCGCCTCTCCGTAGCCCGTTCGACCGCCGGAGGCGATGGCGACGATGACGGAGTCGGACACAGTCCTTCCCGCGCGGGCTCCATGGGTAACGCTCATCCTCAGGGGGATCTTGAGGAAATGAAGCTCGCATCCTTCAATTTTCATGGCTGGCGCAAAGAGATGCTACCGCAGGTTCGCGGCTCTGGACAAGCCTTCAGTCTTTGAGCGCTTTTGAGCGCGCGAACATTGACAGGGGTTCCTTTCCGATCTATCCTGAAGGGTGAGGGAAGAGCGCCTGACCCTCGGAATCCAGTGAGAAGAAAATGAAGAGGCTTCTCTTGATCAACCCGGTGGGAAGAAGAAGCGGCTTCCTCCTCAGCAGGTTTACCACACTGCAGCCGCTGAGTCTCGCCTATCTTGCCGCCGTCACTCCCGCGGACTGGGAGGTTCGGATTGCGGACGAAATCTTCGGCCAGATCCGCCTTGAGGAGGCAGACCTGGTCGGGATCACCGCCTTTACGAGCACCATCAACCGGGCTTACGAAATTGCCTCCCTGTTTCGAAACGCCGGCACAAAAGTGGTGATCGGAGGGATCCATGCCTCCATGCTGCCCGATGAGGCCCTGCGTTTCGCGGATGCCGTCGTAGTTGGAGAGGCGGAGGGGATCTGGGGCAAGGTTATCGAGGACTTCGAGCACGGCCGCATGGCCGGCATCTACGCCGGCCCCCGCATGGATCTGGGAGCTTTTCCCGTCAAGCCACGGCGGAATCTCCTGGACCCCGGCTACTTCTTCCAGTCCATCCAGACCTCGCGGGGGTGCCCTTTCAATTGCGAGTTCTGCAGCGTTTCCAGATACCTGGGCACCGCGTATCGGCAGAGGGAACCTGGCGACGTGCTCGATGAGCTCGATGAGATACAAGGCAGGTACCTCTTCTTCCTCGACGACAACCTCGTGGGCTACTCCGCGCAGAGCAAAGAAAGGGCAAAGCAGCTTTTCGAAGGGATGATACGGAAGGGCTTGAAAAAAAGGTGGTGGATGCAGACGTCCATAAACTCCGCGGACGACGAAGAGCTGCTCCGTCTTGCCTCCAAGGCCGGCTGCATGTTCGCTTTCATCGGGTTCGAAAGCATCAGCGAACAAAGCCTGCGTGATATGAAAAAGGGAGTGAACATCCGCTTCGGGGTGGACAACTACAAGCGCGTCATAAAAGCGTTCCACAGGCACGGGATTGGCGTATCCGGGGCGTTCATCAGCGGAAACGACCATGAGTCACCCGCAGTACTACCGGCAGCTGGCGCGGTTTCTTGTGGCTGCGAGCGTGGATACCGTTCAGCTCTCCATCCTGACGCCCCTTCCTGGAACGGCGCTCTTCGAACGGATGAAGAAGGAAGGACGCCTCCTGTTCGAGGACTTTCCAGCGGACTGGAAGCGATATCGACTCTCCCATGTCGTGCACAAGCCGGTCGGAGTGGATCCCGAAACCATCTACTTCGGAAACAACTATATCAAGAAGCACATCTACTCGTTTCCAAGGAACCAGTACAGGATCCTCAAGTCCCTGCTTGGCATTCGGAAGCTTGTCAGCTTTTATGCAGTTGCCCGCATGAACAAGGCCTACAAGAGGGGTTGGAAAAACTCCCACTACTACAACAAACATGCAGTCCTATCGAAAGAATGATTTATATCAAAATATGACTTAACTCCAGAGTGTTCCCCTATGCTCCGTCATGCTTTTTGCGCAGCCGGCTGAAAAGTATTAGAATGTCAGATGTCGAAGAGTCAGCGCGGGGAAAATCTCGAATCCAACGCATCTGACGAAGGGTGAGACGTGCCGGAAGAAGGCAACAACGTAAGCTGCCTCAACAGCAGAGCGATCATCGAGTACATCAGGCGAAGCCATCCCGGCCGCACGGGAGATCTCTTCTCCGGGTTGTCAGCCCCCTGGTCCGAGATGCCCGCCCTCGAGAACTTCCTCTCTGATGAAAACAACTGGATCCCCAGCTCCCTGATTGTCAGGCTTTTCGATAATGCGCGCGCCATCACCGCTGACCCCGACATCGCTTTCCACATCGGGTTTGATTCCATTGTCAACCGCGAGTTCAGCTACTGGCAGACGATATTCGTGCGCTTTCTCTCTTCCCCGCGCAGCGTCATGCGCAGGCTCAACCAGTACAACTCGAAGCTGAACAGGACAAAGCTCATCGAGCTGATCTACGACACGCCGCGTCGCGCCGTCATTCGCTGGCACTGGAGGGACGGCGTGATCTCTTCGAAAGACATCTGCTCGTACAACAGGGGCATCTACAGCGCGGTCCCGACCATGTGGGGGCTTCCGGCCGCCCGCGTGAGCGAGGAACGCTGCGCATTCCAGGGAGACCCGCACTGCGAAATCGTGATCGATTGGGGAAAGAACATCGGCAGGTTCCGCGGTACCTTCTCTCATTTCCTGAGTCGCAAGTCATCCCTTTTGAACGCACTGGAGGAGATCGAGCGCGACAAGCTCCTCCTCAGGGAAAAGTTCGACGAGCTGGCCAAGCTGAACGTCGAGCTGAGCCAGAGGGTCACCGTCCTCAAGGCAATCAACAACGCCACGCGCGCCCTCGTCTCCGTTTCCGACACCCGGCAGGTGCTCCAGCAGACCATGCGTCCCATCGTGGACGTGCTGGGATTCGACCGAGCCATCATCATGCTCGTGGACGAGAGCCGGGAGTTCCTGGAGTACAGCTATGCCGTCGGGGAATCCGAGGAAGCCCTGGGGAAAATGGCGGACTATCGCATTCCCCTGACGCGCGAGCAGAACCTGATGATCAGGGTCTTGAAAAAGCGGCGGCCCGTGCTGATCCGCGACGTGCGCGCCGCTGGACTGAATCCGGCAAACAGGCTCCTGGCGGACTTCGGCCCGGACTCCTTCATCGTCTGCCCGCTCATCGCGGAAGACCTGGTCCTCGGCATCCTTGCCGCGGACCGCAAGCGCGGCCCGAAGCAGCTCACCTCGGCTGACACGGAGCTGCTCTCCATCTTTGCAAACAACATCGCCACCATCTTCCGCAAGGTCCGGCTGGACGAGCAGCTGAAGACCAGTTATGACAGCTCCGTCCAGGCGCTCGTACAGGCCATCGAGGAAAAAGATACCTACACCCGTGGACACTCGGAGAGGGTGGCAAGAATCGTCGTCCTGGTTGCCCGGGAGCTCCGGCTTCCCGAGGCGGAGGTAGAATACCTGCGCCTTGGCAGCATCCTCCACGACGTCGGGAAGATCGGCATCCCGGAGTCGATTGTCAAAAGCCCCAAAACGTTGACCAAGACCGAGTACCAGTTCATCCAGAAACACCCTCTCAAAGGCCTGGAGATCCTCCAGCACATTCCTTTCATCCGCGACCACGTCTACCTGATCCGCAATCACCACGAAAGGTGGGACGGCAAGGGGTATCCTGACGGCCTGAGGGGGGAGGAAATCCCACTTGGGGCCCAGATCGTGGCGGTTGCGGATGCTTTCGATGCAATGAGGTACTCACGCCGCTACCGCAAAGCCCTGCCGCCAGTTCAGGCGGCCCGGGAGATCAGCGAGGGAATCGGAACCCAGTTCTCCCCCAAGGTGGCCAAGGCGTTCCTGGATATCTTTGAAAGGGATCCCTCCCTGCTGAACGAGAATAGCCCAAAAAAATAAATTAACTAAAAAAACAGTTGCATCTCCATTCTTCCTGTGGTGAAATCCAAGCTGAAGAAGTCTTCACAGGAGGAAAAACATGAAATTGAAGATTTCCCTCTTCTTCCAGTCTCCCCTCAATGTCTTCCTTTTCCGCCACATGAGCCCCCGGATTGCACAAAGGTACCTTCACGGGATCGGTTTCCTCTATTACATGCTCAACCGGAAGGAAAAAAGGATCATCGAGCGGAACGTCCGAGAGGTCCTGGCGGGACAGGACGAACGGTACATCCGGAAGGTCGTTAGAGAGACTTTCAAGGGCATCTTCACGCATTATTTCGAGAAGATGTTCGGCGCGTTCCTGGATTGCGACACGGTGAGCAGGTATGTAAAGAGCCACTTCTCCATCCAGGGCGGGGAGCTTCTCACCAGCGCGCTGGAGAAGGGCAAGGGATGCATCCTCGTGACCGCCCATTGGGGCGCGGTGGAGTTCATCCCCTGGGTGCTGTTCAGCCAGGGCTTCCCCACGAGCGTCATCCTGGAATGCGCCACCACCCGCCTTGCCCGCAGCCTCCAGGCCAAGCAGGACAGGACGAACACGCAGCTGATCTCCTCAGGGCACGGCATATCCATCTTCCTTCGGGCTCTGGAGTCCTTGAAGGCCAACCGGGTCCTCATGACGCAGTGCGACGAGGTGGATGCATGGAGACGGCGCAAAAGCCACACGATTCGGCTCTTCGGCAGGGAGCTCTTCTTCGACAACACGATCGATGTGCTTTCTCGCCGCTCGGAGGCCCCCGTGGTGGCGGCTTTCCTCAAGCGGACCGGCACCAACCGCTACACCCTGATCCTGGAGGACGTCTCCGTGCTGAGAAGCCCTGAAAGCACTGCCCGCGAATGCCTGACGCTGTGGGAGAGATACGTCCGGGACAACCCCGAGCAGTGGTATCAATGGAAGAAGCTGGGGGCCATGGTGGCAGCGTAGAGCCCAGGCGGCATAGACCTCAAGCGCGCAAAAAGTGTATTTTGCCCTCACACGGAGAGAGAGCATGAAGTTTCATACCGAGTATCTCACGTTCAATACGCGCAAGGAACGCGAATACCTCAACATCACGGACAAGGTGGAAGAGGCGGTCCACGAAAGCGAGTGCCAGGAGGGGATGGTGCTCGTCTCCGCGATGCACATCACCGCCGGGGTCTACGTGAACGATGCGGAGCAGGGATTGATCCAGGATATCGACGAATGGCTGGAGGGCCTCGCTCCCCGAAAGCAGGACTACCGGCATCACCGCACGGGTGAAACCAACGGGGACAGCCACTTGAAAAACCTCCTCATCGGCCACGAAGTGATCCTCCCCATAACCCGGGGGAGGCTGGACCTGGGCCCCTGGCAGCAGGTCTACTACGCGGAGTTCGACGGCCGCAGGCCCAAGCGCGTGATCATCAAGGTCATGGGAGAGTAGAGCCGGTGAAAGTCCTCAAGTTCGGCGGCAGCTCGCTTGCAGACGGAGAGCGCATCAGGAGCGTCGCGGAGGTCGTTGCGGAGGAGGCCCGGGCGGACCGGGTTGCCGTGGTGCTCTCCGCGATGAAGGGAGTGACGGATCAGCTCATCGCGGCCGCGCGCGCGGCGGAAGCGGGGACTGACGGTTTCAAACCCATCCTGGAAACAATCCGCGGCAGGCACTTTGATGCCGTCCGCTTCCTCTTTCGGCCGGCTGACCAGGCCGCCGTGCTCACTCCCCTGGCACTCATGTGCAATGAGCTGGAAGAGATCCTCCACGGCGTGGAGCTGATCCGCGAATGCTCCCCGCGCACTCTCGACCTCGTCATGAGCTTCGGCGAGAGGTTGTCCTGCCAGCTGGCGGCAGCGTACATGCGCGCGAGCGGTGTGGACGCGGTCCTTGTTGACGCGCGGGAGATGATCGTGACGGACGGCCATTTCGGCTCTGCCCTTGTGGATTTCGACAGGACCTACAAGCGAATCGAGGAGCGGCTTTCAGCGATCAAGGGGACACCCGTCATCCCGGGCTTCATCGGGGCCACGGACAAGGGCGTTACAACGACCATCGGGAGAAACGGCTCCGACTACACAGCCTCCATCATCGGCGCCGGTGCGCGCGCCGGGGTGATCGAGATCTGGACGGACGTGGACGGCGTCCTTTCCGCGGATCCCCGCCTTGTCCCCGAGGCTTTCGTGATCCCCCGGTTGAGCTACGAGGAAGCCATGGAGCTTTCCTATTTCGGGGCCAAGGTCATCCATCCCTATACCATGGTTCCCGCGGTCGAAAGGAACATCCCCCTCCTCATCAAGAACAGCCTCAATCCCTCTGCTCCTGGCACCCTGATCGCGCCTGGGGACGCGGGGGCATCCGTCGGCCGCACCCGCGGGGGCAGGGCTGTGACCGGAATCGCTTCCATCCCCGGAATCTCCCTGGTGAACATCGAAGGAGGAGGCATGATGGGCATTCCCGGTTTCGCCGCGCGGATATTCACCGTGCTTGCGCGCGAAGGCGTGAACATCATCATGATCTCCCAGGCCTCTTCGGAGCACACCATCTGCCTGGTCTTCAGAACGGACGAAGGGGAGCGCGCGCTTTCCGCTCTCAACCACGAGCTCACCCTGGAGCTGGAAACCCATCGCATCGAACGGTTCCAGCTCATTCGGGATCTGCTTGTCGTCTCCGTGATCGGAGAGAACATGGCAGGCACTCCGGGGATCGCCGGTCGCCTGTTCGGCGCGCTGGGACAGGCGGGTGTCAATATTCTCGTCATTGCCCAGGGATCCTCGGAGCGAAACATCTCTTTCGTGATCGAAGAGAAAGACCATGCGCTTGCCCTTCGGACCGTCCACGCCGCATTCCTGTCTCCCCGCGCAGCAGCCGCGGGCGGTGCCTGACCCTCATGCCGGAGCCCGACAGAGTTTCTGTTTTCGCCCCCGCCACGGTGGCCAACGTCGCATCGGGCTTCGACGTCCTGGGGTTCGCCCTGGACTCCCCGGGGGATGCGGTGACGCTCTCCCGCGTGCCAGGGAGGAAAGTCACGGTGGTCTCCATCGAGGGAGACGGCGGGAAGCTTCCCCGGGACCCTGAGAAGAACACGGCCGCCGTTTCAGTTTCCGGCTTCCTGGCAAAGATCGGCTTCCCTTTCGGTGTGGAAATCAGCCTGAAAAAAATGATGCCCCTGAGCTCGGGGCTGGGCAGCTCGGCGGCAAGCGCCGTTGCCGCCGTCTACGCCGCAAACCACCTGGCGGGCAATCCGCTTTCCGCGCGCGAGCTTCTGCCGTTCACTATGGCGGCGGAAAAAGTTGCCTGCGGCACCGCGCACGCGGACAACGTGGCCCCGTCCCTTCTGGGGGGTTTCGTGCTTGTGCGCAGCTATGAGCCCCTGGACGTCGTGCAGCTTCCCGTCCCGCCGGGCCTTGCGTGCGCGGTGACTCACCCGCACACGGAAGTCCGCACGGAGGACGCGCGCGCGATACTGAAGAAGGAGATCAGGCTTGCAGACGCTGTCCGCCAGTGGGGCAATCTGGCAGCACTCGTGGCCGCGCTGTACAACGGGGACCTCGAGCTTCTGGGCCGTTCCCTGCAGGATGTGGTGGCGGAGCCCGCCCGCTCCCTCCTGATACCGGGATTTGCTTCGGTCAAAAAGGCCGCCCTTTCCGCGGGCGTCCTGGGTTGCTCCATTTCAGGGTCGGGCCCGTCCGTATTTGCTCTCTGCGCCTCCACGAAGGTCGCACAGGAGGCAGGGAGCCGCATGGCAGAGGCTTTCAGGGCCGCGGGGCTGGATAGCGACGTGTACGTCTCCGCGGTGAACACGCGCGGTCCCTACATCATGGACGGATCTGACGGAAAGGCGGGCAGGTGAACGGAGAAACGCGCAGGTGACATTTGCCAGCAGGGCGCACCCCCGGCAAGCGGTGAGCTTCCGAGAAGCCCTCTTTACCGGGCTTGCCCCGGACGGCGGCCTGTATCACCCCGTTGAATCCCCGGACCTCACCCCTCTCTTCGCTTCGTTCACAGACTCCACGTCGTTCGAAGAGCTTGCGCGCCTCACTTTTGAGAGAATCCTGTCGCCCGAGCTTTCCGTTGTGGACGTGAAGAGCACGGTTTCCCGCGCCTTCACCTTCTCGCCGGCCCTTCGGAGATTGAACGACAATCTCCTGCTTCTCGAGCTTTTCCATGGTCCCACCTGCGCATTCAAGGACTACGGCGCCCAGTTCATGGCTGCGGCCATGGAGCACCTGCTGAGCGCCCAGGACCGCCGGATCCAGATCCTCGTCGCAACGTCCGGAGACACCGGCAGCGCTGTCGCGCACGCTTTTTTCAGGCGGCGCAATATCGACGTCGTGATCCTCTACCCGTCCGGCAGGGTGAGCGAGCTGCAGGAGAAGCAGCTCACAACGTTGGGAGAGAACGTGCATGCGCTGGAAGTCTCGGGGAGCTTCGATGATTGCCAGAGGCTGGCGAAGGAGGCGTTCCAGGACGCGCGGCTTCGATCGCGGCTGCGCCTCACCTCCGCCAACTCCATCAACGTGGGGCGGCTCCTGCCCCAGAGCCTCTATTACGTGTTTGGCGCGAGCCGCCGCGGGATGCTGGGCGGGCGCGCTCCCATCATCTGCGTCCCCAGCGGCAATTTCGGAAACCTGACCGCGGGCGTCTACGCCTGGCATTGGGGTCTTTCCGTGGAAGGCTTCATTGCCGCAACCAATTCCAACGACATCGTCCCACGGTATCTCAGGACAGGACGATTTGTGCCCCGGCCTTCCGAGAAGACCCTGTCCAACGCGATGGACGTTGGGAACCCCAGCAATTTCGAGCGCCTGGAGGAGGTCTTTCGCGGGGACTGGCGCACCATGGCCGCAAAGATAAGCGGGATCTCGGAGAGCGATGATCGGACCCTCGAAGTGATGGGCGATATCGCCTCGCGCTACGGGACCCTTGTCGACCCTCATACTGCCGTGGGCATTGCGGCAGCACAGTCCGCCTTCGACTCGGGACTGCCCAAAGAGGCGCAGGTCATCGTCCTCTCCACGGCCCACCCGGGCAAGTTCTCGGAGACGGTCTTTCGCGCCACGGGTAGACACCCCGATCTTCCCGAAAGGCTGGCGGCCTGCCTCACCCGCCCCCGGCAGGCAGTCTCCATCGGAAAAACATTCACCGAGCTGTCGGGATATCTGCTGGATTCCTTCAGCTGAGGATGGCGGGCGGCCGCGGGCACAGCGCTCGGCCGCGAGCACTTTGCCGCCGGTCAGCGCCTTGCCGTCTCAGTGCCTGGCAGCCCTGGCGCGCTTTCGAAGCTTCTCTGCCAGGTAGGGGTTTCCCTTGTCCCGCCGCCACGCGCGGTAGATCCTGCACGCCTCGTAGTACCCCTCCTCATCCCCATACGATGAGGAGAGGTCCGCCCTGTACAGCTCGAGGAGCGTGGGAAAAAGCGGAGACGCGAATATCTTCTCGGTCCTGAACGGCGGAAGGATCTTCAGCGCCGCCGGCATCATGTGGTAGCGCACGAGGAACTCGACCGGCTCCACCACCCGCTCCCCGAACCCGAGGCGGCGAAGAAACCGGGCCGCAAGCCGCGCGCCCAGCTCCGCGTGACCGTCGAATCGCTTGTCGCCGGTGTTTTCTGACCCCGGCTTTCCGCTGTCATGGAGCAGGAGGGAGAGGGACAGCGTGAGGTCGGGATGCTTTCTGTGCTTGAACGTCGCAAGCGTGTGTTCCCAGACGTTCCCTTCCGGATGGTAGTCTTTCCCGTGAGGGACCTCGGTCATGGCATAGAGCTCGGGCCACGCGGCCGAAATGAAACCGCTTTTCTCAAGCAGAGCGAAACCTTTTTCGGGGGCGCGCGATGTCAGGAGGCTTTCCAGCAGGTCCCGCTGGTAGGAGACGGGAGGAAGCCCGTCCCCGCTCTCCCAGCCCAGGTTGAGATCCTCCGCGTCGTAGTGATACCGCGACACGAGCTTTGCAGCCTCGCACATCCCCAGCCACCGCGGGTACGAGTCCGGTACAAACGTGAGGGTGTTCGAGCGAAGATCCGGATACAGGTCCAGCCTGTCGATGAAGACGTTGCGGGCCGGATCATAGAGGAGCCTCTGCACGGTGAACGGCGCGGAGGGCGGCTGGGAAAGCGTGTCTACGCAGCGAAAGACCAGCCGCTCGCTGCCGTTTTCAACGGCGGCATCCTCCAGGGGGAGCCCCGGGAACTGCAGGTCGTCGAATGCCCGGGCAAGCGCAACGAGGGATGAATCCGTGGCCAGGTACAGCGGACTGGAGCTTCGAAAGCGGAAATACCGATCAAGAGAGGAATAGCTGCACACGAGGTAGGGGATGTTCTCTTCTTTCAAGCGAGCAAGGGCATCGGCCATACGATTCCCCTTCCTGAGCCCGGCGGCTGCGCGGGGCCGGCCCCGCACCCCGGGATTACTATTGTACACAGAACCTGCCTCGCTCGTCCACTCGACAAGCCGGAAGAAAATACGTACAATTGAGGGAAATACCGGCAAGGAGAGATGCCATGACAGCGATCGTGTGTGATGCGTGCAATAAGGCCGTCGCGGGAGCGCGAAGGGAAGTCAACTACTTCACGATCTTGGACAGGGACCTCTGCGAGCCCTGCCATGATCAGCTCAGGGACGCTACCAAGCAGCAGATGCGCGGCCGCCAGACCTACACCTTCAAGGAATACTACGACACCCTGGTCAAGAACCTCGGAAAAATGACCGGTCGGTAGGCGTTCGGACGCGGATCCAGGCCTGCGCGGCGCTTGGCCGAGGATCAACCCGACTGACTGGTTCGAGGGGTGATCCGGGCAAACCCCGTGTAGGCCACAAGCGCACGCGGGAGCTCGATGCTCCCGTCCTCTTTCTGAAAGTTCTCAAGAAGCGCAATCAAAGTACGTGAGACGGCAAGCGCCGTACCGTTCAAAGTGTGCACGAAGGCGTTCTTTCCGCCTTCCTTGAAGCGGATTCCCAATCGGCGCGCCTGGTAGTCGGTGCAGTTCGAGGCGCTCGTGATCTCTCCCCACTCGCCCTTTTCGCCCCTTCCCGGCATCCACGCCTCGATATCGAACTTGCGGTACGCGGGGCCTCCGAGGTCGCCCGTGCACGTATCCACGATCCGGTAGGGGATCTCGAGTCCCTGGAAAATCTTCTCCTCGATTCCGATGAGCCGCTCGAGCATCGCCTCCGAGCCCGACGGACGGCAGAACACGAACATCTCCACCTTGGTGAACTGGTGCACCCGGTAGAGTCCCTTCGAGAACTGCCCGGCCGCGCCCGCTTCCCTGCGGAAGCAATGGGACACGCCGGCAAAGGTGATGGGAAGCGCGTCTCCGGGAAGGATCTTGCCCGCGTTGTACCCGCCAAGGGTGATCTCCGCGGTGGCAATAAGGCACAGGTCGGTCCCTTCGAGGGTGTAGATATTGCTCTCCGCGCCGCGCGGATTGAATCCATGGCCAGCCATGACTTCTTCCCGCGCCACGTCGGGGGTGATAAACGGCGTGAACCCTTCCCCGATAAGCGCGTCCAGCGCGTAGCGGACCAGCGCAAGCTCCAGGATCACCGCATGGTTCTTGAGGTAGTAGAACTTCTGCCCGGCCACCCTGGCGCCCGACTCGAAATCCACCAGATCCAGGCTCTGCCCGATCTCCACGTGGTCCTTGTGCGGAAAGGAGAATGAAGGAACCTTCCCCCACGCGCGCAGCTGCCTGTTCCCGGCTTCTCCCTCGGCCACCGGGGCATCAGGGTGGGACATGTTGGGCAGCTTGAGGGCCTCTTCCGTCAGGCGCTTTTCTGTTTCCTCGTGCCGCTTCTCCAGCTCTGCAATGCTCTCCTTCAGCCGCTTGCCCTCGTCAATGAGCCTGGCGCGGTCTTCAGGGGAAAGCTTCGCCTTCATCTTGTCAGCATTCGAATTGCGCGATGCGCGCAGGTTCTCCAGCTCTTTCAGGATGCCGTTGCGCTTGTCGTACAGCTCCACGACGAGGTCGGGGTTGGCGGACACGTGGCGATTGGCAGTGTTGGCTTTCACCGCGTCGATGTTTTCGCGGACAAACTTGAGATCGAGCATGACGGGATAATAAACGACGACCGTGGGCTCGTCTATGGTACGCGGGTACGCGTTCCGCGCGAACGCGGTGCGCCTGTCGCACATCCATGCCACGCAACCCCGCGGAGCGTGGCAGGCTTGACTCACCTCGACATCCTTGTCTACGCTTCCATCTCGCTTGCTTTGCGGGCGGCGGCCTCAACGGCCTCCATCACGGAAGCGGTGAAGCCGCCCTTCTCCAGGGCCCGAATACCCTGGATCGTCGTGCCCCCAGCGGAGATGATCCGCCGGCAAGCTCCATGGGATGCTCGCCATCCTGGAGAAGGCTCGCTGCGCTTTCCAGCCCCGCAACCGAGATGGCCAGTGCGGTGGAATAATCAAAGCCGGCAGCTACGCCGCCCAGCGACATGGCGTGCACAAATGCAAGAACGTACGCGAGCCCCGACCCGGACACTCCCGTCATTGCCGACATGAGCTTCTCAGGGATCTCAGCGGCCTGCCCACCGCCTCGGCCACGGCAATGCTGTCCTTTCGCGTCTGCTCGTCCGCACCCGCATGCAGGGAGATGCCGACGATGCAAGTTCCCTTCAACGCGGAGAGGTTGGGCATGAAACGTGAAACGTTTTCTGTCCCCAGCCCTTCGGCAATTCTGGATTTTCCTTCCGGCAAGGATGGAGATGACCCGCCGCCCGCGGAAGCTCCTCCCACCTCGGCCGCCAGAGACGCAAAGTCCTGCGGCTTCACGCACAACAGGGTGATGTCGGATGCGAAGGCGTCGGCCGCGTCACGCGCCGGGGAAAGCCCGAGGGTCTTCGCCGCAGCGTCGATCCGCTCACGTTTCACATCGAACGCGGCGAGAGCGACGTTGGGCATTTTCTTCCTGAGCCCGATAGCGAACGCCTCCCCCATGACTCCGAAGCCGACAATGCCGGATCCTTTTCATGGACGGCAGTGTACCAACCGTCGGGAGGACTGTAA
>CAVWBF010000005.1:0-6997 GCA_963753085.1 uncultured Spirochaetota bacterium
CACAATCTCGAGGATATATCCGTAGCCAGGATGGCGGAGGGGCGCCGAGCACATGGATGTGCGGAAGACGCCCCCGCAGACGGGTGCCCCTGCTTCCCCCGGTCCGATACACGCCAGACGCTATCCCTTGACCGCGCCGCCGGTGAGCCCCGCCACGATGTACTTCTGCGCGAAGATGAAGAGCAACACGGCAGGGATCATGGCAAGGGTGAGGTAGCCCAGGACGAGATTCCATCCCGTCATGTGCTCCCCCATGAAATCCATGACACCCATTGGCAGGGTGAAATGACTGGCAGAGTTGAACACGAGAAGCGGAAGGAAAAAGTTGTTCCAGCTCACCACGAGAGTGAGTATGCCGGAGGTCGCGAGGATGGGCGTTGAAAGGGGCAGGACCATGAACCACAGGAATCCCAGCGGTCCGTAACCGTCGATTGCCGTCGCATCCTGCAGCTCGTGCGGGATTGCCCTGAAGAAACCGCGCAGGAGCAGGACCTGCAGCGGAATCTGGAACGCTATCTGGGGAAGAACCACGCCCCAGTAGCGGTCTAGGAGGCCCAGGCGCCTGATCTGGAGGTACAGGGGAAGGATGGCGACTGCGAGAGGGAAAAGCAGCCCGAGCAGAAAATAATTGTACATGAGGCTGTTCAATCGGAAGCGAAGCCGCGCAAGGGCGAACCCGGCGCCCGCGCAGACGAAAAGCTCACCGAAAACAGACAGGATGGCCACGAGCGTCGAATTGGCCAGGGCCCTCCAGAACGTGCCGACCCTTCCCAGGAGCAGGTCTGCGTACTGGGCCAGCACAAGAGGCGCCGGCACGTTCATGGGCTGGGAAAGAAGCTGCCCCATTGTCTTGGCTCCGCCGGTGACGGAAATGTACAGGGGAATGATGACCATCAAGGTCACCAGGAAACATGCCGTGTAGAGAAGCACCGTGGTGACGGGGCGGTCCTTCATTTCTCCTCCCGGACAATTGTCCTCTGGTAGAAGACGCTGAACGCCAGACAGATGACGAAGATCGTGACAGCCACCGCGCTTCCGTACCCGATGCTGAGCCGGGTGATCCCGAACTTGTAGAGGTACGTGACCATCGTTTCCGCGGCGTTCACGGGGTCGCCTTTTCCCATGGCCCACACCACGTCGAAGACCTGGAAGGACCCGATGATGGAGAAAAACACCGAGATCTGGATGGTCGTCCGCAGGAGCGGGAGGATCACATAGCGGTTGGTCTGTCCCGCGGATGCGCCGTCAATGCGCGCGGCTTCCCGCAGCTCCTGCGGGATGTCCTGCAGGCCGGCAATGAGGATGGTCATGTGGAAGCCGAAATATTTCCACACGATCACGATCATGATGACCCACAACGTCACCTTCGGGTCTCCCAGGAGGATGGGCGCAGGGGCCTCGGGGGAGAAGAGCTTCACAATGGCCCGCACCAGGCCGTACTGGGGATGATAGATGAACTGCCACAGCACGCCCGTGATCACTTCCGACAGCACATAGGGGAGAAAGAAAAAAGTTCGGAAAAAGACGGCAAGCTTGAAATCGCTTTTGCCAATGATGAGTGCCAGCCCGAGGGCCAGCGGAATCTCGATCCCGAGGGAAATGATGACGATGAGGATGTTGTGCCAGAACGCTTTTTGAAAAATCGGATCCGTCACCAGGGTCCGGAAGTTCGAAAGGCCGCGGAAGGCGACGAGCGGTCCCATGCCGTTCCAGCGGTAGAGGCTGTAGACCACGGCCTGGATGACCGGAACCACGACGAGAATCGAAAACAGGATGAACGCGGGGCCAATGAGAAGGATGAGAGTGGGAAAGCCCGCAGCCCGCGCGTTTGCCTTCATGTGAGGATGATACTACACCCGGGGAAAAGGTCCCCCGGGTGCGTACGCTTTGGAATTACTGGTTGGCCTCGAAAGCTCTCTGGATTGCCGCCGCCGCCTCGGCCGGGGTGGCCGTGCCGGCCAGGATGGTCTGCACGGAGTCATTGACCACGCCGCCGACTGCGGGCGGGAAGAACTGGTCGAGATAGAGCTGGTAGTAGGTTGCCTTGTCCACGAGCGCCTTCACGAGCCTGGCGTTCGGGTTGGGGATGGCGGAGTCCGCCCCCTTCACAACGGGAATGATGGAGCCGGTGGCCGCGTACTTCATGTTGTTTTCCTTGCTGGTCAGGAAGCGCAGGAAGTCCACCGCCTCGTCAGGAGCATTCTTGCCGAGGGCGAAACCGTTGCCGCCGCCGAAAACGTCCGTAGGGAGCCCCTTGCCGCCGGGCACGGAGGGGAACGCCGCAAGGCCTTCCTTGTCCGTGATTCCCTTCTTGGAGACCGAGTACGCGGCTTCAGCGGATGGAGCCCACTGGCCCATGAGGTGGAAGGCCGCCTTGCCGTCCCCGATGATTCCGGCCTGGTCAGGCCAGGTGGCCGCGAGGAACCCGTCCTGGAAGGGCTGCATGTCGGCAAGGTCCTTCAGCATCTGTCCGGCCTTTACGAAGGGTTCGTCAGTGAAGCTGGCCTTCCCGTCAATCACCCCCTGGAAGGCAGGCTTTCCGCCCAGCCGTATGGCCAGGTAGCTCCACCAGAAGTGGCTGGGCCACTTGTCCCCCGCGCCGAGGGCGATGGGAGTGATCCCGGCGCCTTTCAGCTTGCCCACGAGCTTCAGCATGTCAGGCCAGCTGGTCGGGAAGGTCTTGTAGCCGACCTTGGAGAGCAACTCCTTGTTGTAGTAGATGGTGACGGCGCCGGCGTCATAGGGAATGCCATACTGCCTGCCCTGGTACTGGTAGACCCCGAGGACTCCCGAGCCCATGGAGTTGCCCCACGCGGTCCCCTTCACGTCCTTTGTGATGTCTCGAAGCAGGCCTGACTTCGCGTATTCGCTCATGAGCCCGCCGCCCCAGGTCCCGAACATGTCAGGAGGATCACCGGACTGCATGAGTGTTGTCACCTTGGCCTTGAACGCCTCATTTTCCAGGATCGTAATGTTGATCGTGACGTTCGCGTGCATTTTCATGTACTCGTCCGCCACACTCTGGAAATACGACTTGTCTGGATCATTCACCGCGAGGTGCCACCAGGAGAACGTGACCGCCTTCTGGGCCATCACTGGGAAAGCCCCCAGGACACAGAACGCCAGCACCATGACACATGCAAACACGCGCTTGTTCATGTTCAATCCTCCTCTCATCGATGCGCCCCAGCCTACTCCCGGCCTCGGAAAGCCCAAAATCGGCCAAAGCTCGAATTCGGGAATAGGTTGTATTACCTATCCCGGCTCTGCACCCACTTCACGGCGAAACGGCGAAGGTCCCCCGCGCCGCTCATCTGGAGCTTCTCCTTGATGTGGTCCCGGTACGCGTTCACTGTCTTCACGGACAGGTTGAGCATCTTGGCGATCTCCGCTGCGCCGTACCCCTGACCGATGCGCTCCAGGACTTCCAGCTCCCGGTCACTCAGACGCTCCACGGACGGGGCTTCGTTCTCTTCCCGTCGGTTGAACATCATCTCCAGGAGCCTGTCCCGCATTGCCGCTGAAACGTAGATTTTCCCGGACAGAACCGTGCGGATCGCGTCCAGCATGACGGAGGCAGCTTCCTGCTTCATCACGTATCCACGCGCCCCCGCCTTCAGCGCCCGCTCCGCGTACACCACCTCGTCATGCATGGAGATGATGAGAATCAGCAGGGACGGCTGCGCTGCCTTGAGCGTGCGCACGAGGTCAAGCCCGTTCTGGCCGACCAGGGAAATGTCCACCAAGGCGATGTCCGGCACGGAGCGCTGCAGGGCGTCCAGCGCTTCAGCCGCGGAGCCTGCTTCCCCGCAGACCTCGTAGCGGTCAGCGCTCCGGATCAGGGCCACGAGGCCCTGGCGGAAAACAGGATGATCGTCCACCACGAGAAAAGTGACGGGTTTCACCATCATTGCTTGTCTCCCGCGGCGATGCGGCACGACACTCGCGTCCCCTGTGCCAGCCGCTCGATGAGAAGCTCCGCATGGGCCGTGGCGGCCCGATAGCGCATGATGCGAAGCCCCATGCCGTCACCTGTGACCCGCCCGGGAAGCCCGGAGCCGTAATCCGCCACCTCGGCAACCATTATCTGGCCGGCCGCTCCGTTTCTCCCCGGTCCCTCCCGGTAGAGCCGCACGTCCACTCTGTCGGAGCCGGAATGCTTCAGGGCGTTGGACAGCGCCTCCTGGAGGATTCGGTACACCTGGAGCGCCCGATCAGTGTCAGTCACCCGGAAGTCGGGGGAAACGCGCAGGTCGATCGCTGTGGAGTAGCCCCTGCGCGCGGTCTCCACCAACTCCTCCACGGCCGAGGCCAGACCGTGCTCTTCCAGGCCGGCGGGGTAGAGACCCCGCGCAATCTGCTTTGCCCGGGCAATCGAATCCGCCAGGAGGTTTCCGATCTGCTCGATGGATGCCACTGCCGCGGAGTCTCCCGGGGAAAGCCCGCCGCGCAGAACGGATGCGTACATGGCAATACCCGCAAGATGCTGGCACAGGTCGTCATGGAGGTCCTGCCCGATTCTCTGCATCGTCCTGTTGGAAATCTCCAGCACTTCCTTCTCCAGTCCCTTGCGCCGCTCGACCTCTCGGGTCAGCTCCCTGTTTGCGCGGGTCAGCTCCGCGGTGCGCCGCGCCACTTCCACCTCCAGGCGCCGCTCATGGGACCGCACCTGGTCCAGCAGGAGAGCGCCCTTCAGGGCGCTGGACACCTGCTGGCGCAGGGTGTCGTACACCGCGGGCTCGGGCACGCTGAGGGGAAGGAGGATGAATCCCAGGGGCTCGGTCTGAAAGACCAGGGGCTCCAGCACCCACACCGCGTCCCGCCAAGACGCATCCACCCGCGGAGGCAGGATGTGCCGGGTGCGAAACCGCATGCCGCGCGCCGGCAGTCCGGGCGCGGCCGAACCAGGGGAGCCGCGCGGGACCATGACCAGGCGTGACCACCCCTGGCCGCCTGCTTCAAAAAGCGCAAGGTAGCAGCCGCCGATGCCCAGGCGCTGCAGCCCCGTTTCCAGCCGGGACAACATGAGGGGCAGATCGAAGGCACCGGCAAGTGAGGAGCTGATGGCGCGCAGGGTTGCCAGTCTTTCCTCCGCTGCCACCCGTCGCGCGGCCTGCAGCCGGCTTTCCGCCTCCCCGACAATCACGAGGGCGAACTGGAAAAGTCCCTCCTCCACGGGCGCCGCGGAACGGACAACAAAGAGGTAGTCTCGCCAGACTCCCGGCTGTCCGCCGGCAAGAATGGTTTCCGCAAGGGCCGTGTTCAGCCGGGAAATGAAGCAGTCCGGGTCCGGGCTGCTCGCGCAGGCGATGAGCTCGCGGACGGCTGCCCGCTGGGCCGCGGTGGCCTCTGCCGGGACCCCGGCGCGCCCGGCATCGTAGCTGCGCCGGGGCGCGCAGCCGCAGGACTGGCGCACGAGCGGAGCGCAGGCCAGGGCCAGGTCCTTTGCCGTGCCTGTCTCCATCAGCGTCAGGAGGGAATCCACCGCCGCGGCGCCCAGCTCTCCGAGGGGCTGCACGACCGTGGTGAGGGGAGGAGTCACCGTGCTTCCCTCTTCGATCCCGTCGAAGCCGACCACGGCAACGTCCTGCGGTATGCGCATCCCCGCCTTGCGCAGCACGTCCATGGCCCCGAGGGCCATGAGATCGTTCATGCACACCAGGGCATCGAAGGGCAGACCGGAGTCCAGGAGTCTGCGCACAGCCTCCTCCCCGGAATCCCGCAGGAAGCTCCCTGAGGCGGCAAGGCGCGGGTCGAAGGAAATGCCGGCCCGGGCAAGGGCCGCGTGGAACGCCCGCACGCGCTGCTCTGCCTCCGCGTGTCGGGAAGGTCCGCCAATGAGGGCGAACTGCCTCCTGCCGTGGTCCCGCACGAGGTGATCGACCAGGGAGGCAACGCCGGCTGAACCGTCAACGGTGACGCTGCAGACCTCCGGCACCCGCAGGCCCACTGACACCTGCGGCATGTCGCTGCGCGATGCAAAAAGATCCTTGAGCCCTTTCTCATCAAGGAACGTCGCGATGACGGATGTGACGACGATGAGACCGTCAATGCTCTGACGGTCCGCGATCCCGAAAGCGGCGTTCGCCGCTGCCTCTGATTCGATGGGAGAGCCGATGCGATGGCCGAGGAAGCACACCACCCCGACTCCCCTCTGCCGGGCGCGGGTCTCGATTCCGCGCCAGACAGCGGTCTGGTACGCATCATCGAGCTGCGCGGCAAACACGCCGATCACCCGGGCACGGGTCGTGCTCACCACTGGACCACTGTCCGGAATGCGCTCTTGGGACGCTCGCGCGTGTCAAGAGTCTCGTTCACGTCCCAACAGTAGACCGAGCCCCGAAAATGGGCAAGCAGCGCGGCAATGTGATCCGCACATGATCTCACCCCACCACCGTATCCCCCGGGGGTGCGTGGTGAAACAGGCGGAAGCTCGGTTCCCCGGTTCGGAGCGCTCACCATGATGGCATAGGTAAAATAGCCGATGTCCGCCTGCTTGTTCGCGGCTACCAGGGAATCTCGCTTTGCTTTCCGGTGATCTCGACCTCCGCGCTCAGCACCGCGGAACGGGTCAATTCCTCGCTTCTCCTGTCCGGCTCCGGCCCCCTACGCTGACGCGAATGCGGCCCGGTGCGAGGATCCGCCTGCCTTCCTCATCGATGAAGCCCAACTGCCGGGCCGACACCGTGAAGGACACTCGCCGCATCTCCCCTGCCGCCAGGGGAACACGAAGGAATCCGGCGAGCTGCCGCAGCGGAACCGGGACGGGAGCATCCAGGTGCGTGATGTAGAGCTGCGCGATCTCATCCCCGCTCCGATCGCCACTGTTGGTGACATCCACGGAGACGGTGAGGGTCTGCCCTGCCGGGATCCTGGCAGGCTCCAGCGTGAGATGGTCGTAGTGGAACTCGGTGTACGACAGACCGCAGCCGAATGGGTACAAGGGGTCACCATCGAAATACCGATAGGTTCTTCCCTTCATCGCGTAATCGGTGAA
>CAVWBF010000006.1:0-430205 GCA_963753085.1 uncultured Spirochaetota bacterium
AGGCCGAAGAGGGCCGAAACCACGATCCCCGCACCAAGGCTGAGGAGCAATGAACCAGTCGCTCTCCAGACTTTGACGCCCACGTAGGCACCGAGGGTCAGCCCGGCGGCATTCGCGATGTCAAGAACCCGCAAGAGTCCGTAGATCAGAGATGGGCCGAGGGCAACCAGGGCGTAGAGCGAGCCGGTCGTTATGCCGTTCAGCAGGCTGGATAGGAACATCCGGTCTCAGTTAGCCGCGTTGCACTCCTGCGAAGATTACGGCGTGATAACGGCCGGATCGTCCACGGTACCATAATGGTGGGGCAGTCCATCCTTTACGATCTGCAGCTCCACGGCTTTTACAACCTCACCCGTGGCGTTGTACTTCATGATGGTGCCCGTCACGCCGACGAAATCCTTGACGCCCGCGATGCCGTTCCTGATCTGGCTGGCAGAGGTTCCCTTCGTCATTGCATGCTTGAGCACGAGAAAGGAATCATAGGTGGTCGCGCCTACCATGTCCGGGGCGTACCCGTAGGCCGTCGTGAAGTCCTTGATGTAATTGACAACGACCGGCTCCGTGCTGTCGCGATTGAATGGCGTCGTGAATACGAGGCCGTTGGCCTGGGCCCCGACCGGCTGGAAGAATTGCGTCGTGGAATCGACGCCCTCCGTTCCGACCATGGGGAGCGATACGCCGATGGTATTCCAGTTATTGAGGAACTGCTGTCCTTCGGAATAGTACTCCACCATGAAAAAGCCTGTTGCGCCCTTGGCCTGGTCGCGCATGAGTATGGGCGTGAAATCCTTCTCGCCGAACTGGTTGAAGTCCGTCGCCACGATCGTCGCGCCAAGCGCCGCGGCCTCGGCCGTAAAGCCCTGAACGAGTGCCGTCCCAAAGTCGTTCTTGATCGCGACGATCGCGATCTTCGTCGCGCCGAGGTCCTTGACAAGGGCCACAGCGGCCGCCTTTCCTTCGACAACGCCGTTGAAATCCTGCTGGAAGATGAAGCGTCCGGTCGCGGGAATGCCGGGATTGACCGCATAGGCGGCGAGCATCGGAATACCGCTCCTCTGGAAGATCGGGGCGGCCGCCAGGGTCTGGTCGCTGTAGGAGCCGCTCACCACGGCGTCGACCTTGTCCTGGGTGACAAGGCGGGTCGCGATGCTGACCGCCTGCTTGGCGTCGCTGGCGTCGTCGTAATTGATGAGCTGGATCTGCCTGCCGTTGATGCCGCCGGCCTTGTTGATGTCAGCCACGGCGAGCTTCGCGGAATCGTAGGCGCTCTGTCCGTCAGCCGCGGCGAAGCCGGACTCCGGAGCGAAGAACCCGATCTTGATGGGAGCGCCGCTGCTGGCCGAAGTGAAGCTCACGAGGGCTGCAACGACAAGCAGCGCCGTCAGCGTGAGCCTGGCGAAATACCTGTGCGAATGTTTCATCTCTTCCCTCCTGGTTCCATAACGTAGCACGACGCGCGCAACGGGACGTGGAGGCCCCGCCGCCCTGATCCTCAACGAGGCAGGGCCGGTCGTCTGCGCCGGGCGGATGCATTGTTTCAGGATTGAAGCACGAGTCGACACTAACACCGCGCAGGTGCGGGGTCAAGCTTGAGGATGGGTCCAAGACGTTCGCGCCCTGCGGAGTGCTGATCCCCAGGACGAGCAGATGATCAAAGGTACGGCCCCCCCCGCAAACCCAGTCAACGCGCCCATCGCGCGAGTGGCGAACCCTGCCGCGCGCCGCCGTCACCCTTCATCGGATAACGACGTACTCGAGATGTGCGGGCATGGAAAGCGCAGACTCGTTTCCCTCGGGAGACCTCAGCGACCCGTGGAGCTCCCCCACCATGCGATAAAGCACGGGCCTTTTCAGAAACGCGGAGAGAAATCCCCGGATCACCGGCGGTATCTCCTGGAACACGTCCGTCGCGCAGTACATGCGCGCGTTTTCGACCTCGCGCATCCAGGGTCCATCCGTTGCCGTATGCGTGCAGGCTGCAGGCGGAGGGGAAGGGGTATGGCGGCTCCCGCATCTCCGTCCAGCCAGAAGGGACCACCGTGAAGTCCGGTGTCGCGAAAAGCCAGGAACCACCCCTGGCGACAAAAAGGACGGGAATGCGCACGCCGCCGTAGTGCGCGTCGGTGAAGGATTCCACCATGCCGATGAAGAGCCTGTCACCGGGGGGCTGGTCGGATGCACCAAAGGCTCGAAGCGAGTACTGGGGAGAGTTTGCCTGTCCGAGGGGCTGCACGGTCAGGCTCGAATCCCAGGTGCACATACCGCTCACTCGCCGAAGGTCGCCGAAGCTCAGCATGCTTCCGCCGAGAACCGCCAGCGGGCAGGGCACCGCGTAATGAACGTAGGCGGTGTGGCCGGCGTCCAGCCAGGCCCACCCGTCACCGGGTTCCCACGCCGGGAGGAGATTCCTGAAGCGCAGGTCGCAGGAGAATCCGCTCAGCTCGAGCTTCACCCTCTGCTCGTTGCCAGCGCTCGCAAAAAGATTGTTCCCGAAGCGGTGGTAAAACCCCTCCGGGGGATCGGCTGCGTCCTCCGGCGGGAGGCTGCCGTCGTAACTGAAAAGGCGGCCGGCGGTGTCCGTGACCAGGACCTGGAGCCCCCAGGACTGGAGAAACGAAAGCTGCCAGTGAAAGAGATTGATCACGAAGAAAGTCCCGTCGTCCAGGCGGCCGTTCAGGAAAAATGACCGGGATTGCCAGTCGTGCGTGTAGGGGGGATTCGGGAAGAGGTCACCGTCGCTGACCGCCGCCCGCTCAGGCTTGGCCCATGCGTCAGCGTCCTCGAAGATCCGCGCGCCGTCGGCCCTGGCCGCGCCCTGTGCGGCCGCGAGGAGCGCGCACGCAACGCCAAGGACAGCCCCTCGGGCGCTCATGTTGCGCGAGTTACACTCAAGTGGCTTCCGGTAAGGGTTTGAAAAGCCTTGTCGACAGGAAAAGAGTATTTTGCAGCAACCTTGATCTCATGCAGGCTGGAATCTCCAAAGTCGAAGAGGTATTCAAACGTTTGACCGACCAACAAGCGAAGGGAATCGAGAGTCGTTAAGGCGGCCTTGGAAGGATTATCGTCTGAAAATGGATCAGGTTGCTCCACTGTTAGTTCGGCGACGTACTCCCTCTCATGGGGATGTGCATCATAGCCCCCCTTCGTGGGGAGAAAATAGAAGGAATACACGGAATCGTCATGTCGGCCAAAAGCATGGCAGATTGCTTCATGCAAATTAGAAAGCGTCCGGTCTCCTCTAAGAAAGAATGTTCTCCATGCACGTACCGGCCCAATCATGCTCACTTTGAAGGTGTAGTGGGTTTCGGAATGACTTCGTGTCACAAATAGAAGGTACCTTGAAGACAGCCTCGGGGGCCAGACAAAGACCAGGTTGGTTAGCTTTACCCCTGAAATATCAGGTGCGTTAAAGTTAGGACATGATTCCGACGTTGCCTGATTGCACTCTTCTAGGCCGTAACGATTGTCCCTCCTTTTCTGGCGGAAAGGTAGGCTTTCTCGATCATCTTGACGACATAGACGCCATCCATCGGGTCCAGCAAAGGAGGTTTGTCCTCCCCGTGGAGCTGAGAATTTCCGTGGCCTTCTGGGGGACGCTCTGGCGGAACTGGACTCCCAGGTAGGTGATCCCCGGGTAGGCCTTGAGCCCGGCTTCGAACCCCTGCTGCCGCTGGTCGGTGGTGGAAATGCCCGGGGTGCCGTTCATCAGCATCACCTCGCCCTTGCCGTCGATCAGCTTGGCAAGCTGGTCGGCCGCGAACTTGCCGCCCGCCACGTTGTCCGACGCGATAAACGACGCCGCGAGGCTCTGATCCGTGGCGGTCGTGTCGGCGAACACCAGCTTGATCCCCGCGGCCTTCGCCTGCTGGAGCGGTGTCATCATGACCTCTCCCCCCATGGGGGAGATGATGATCCCGTCCGGCTTGTTGGCGATGACGGCGTTCAGGATCGGGGTCTGGGTCTGCGGGCTGTAGTCGCTGCCGCCCTGGTAGGAGAAGCTCACGTCTCCCAGCTTGGCGGACTCCGCCTTTCAGCCGTTGGTCAGGGAATTGAAAAAGGGGTCCCCTGACATGCCCTGGATGTAGACGATGTTGTACATCTTCTTTGCGGCCGTCGCTTCCGCCTTGCCTCCTGCCAGCGCAGCGAACGGCGCTAGACATTCGATAGAGAGGTCAACAAAGCGCAAGCGCGGGATTCTTTTGATCAGGTTAAACAAGACTCACTTGGGTGAACTTCCGCTTCTGCGCATCACCGAGGGAGATTGACGTCAGCGCGCCGGGTCCCCGCGGGGGCCTGCGTCAGACCGTCTTGTTCCACCCGCAGATGGTCTCGGCGAGGGAGAGGTAAACGCCCACCGCGTCAACAAGCTGTCTGACCTCCACGTACTCGCCGTCGTTGTGGGCCTGTGCAACGGACCCGGGTCCGAGGAGGATGACAGGCACACCGGCATGCATGAGGGTTGCCGCATCCGACCAGCCCTGCATGCCCCCAACGGAGGCAGGGAGCCCTCGCATGCCAAGGACTTGTCGAGCGGTGGAGACAATCGGATGCTCCTCGGGAATGCGGAATGGACCGTAGTACCCGCCCGGGGGAAGAAGCGACCTCACCTCGCAGCTCAGTCGACGGTCACCGGCGCAGGCCTCGCGAAGGAGATCCGCCAGCTCGGAGAAAATCTTCTCTTCGGTTTCTCCGTCAACCCACCGCCGGTCGATCAGCACGCTGCACCGATCAGCTACCATGTTGATCTTCATGCCACCCTTGATGACGCCGACGCTGATCGTCGCGCAGCCGACGTGCTCCTGCGCGCGCTTCCTGAGCGCGGGAGCCAGTCTCTCCCCCACATCCTGCACGAAGGTGCACGCGGCCGTAATGGCATTCGCCCCCAGGTCCGGCATGCTCGCGTGACACGAGATGCCATGGACGATTGCTTCGAGGTTCGCAACCCCCTTGTGGGATACCACGATATTCATGTCGGTCGGCTCGCCGACCACGGCAAAATCCGGTCTGAACCCCTCCTTGACTACGAGATGTCGGGTGCCGGTTCCTCCGGTTTCCTCACCGATCACCCCGGTAAAGATCAGATCCCCCGCGAGCTCGACGTTGTGACGCTTCAGGAGCAGGAGCGCGTACAGCATGGCGGCGACGGCACCTTTCATGTCGCACGCTCCCCTCCCGTAGAGACGACCATCCTTGATCACGGGGGCGTAGGGCTGCGTCATCCCGCTTCCCGGCGGCACGGTGTCGAGGTGACCGTTCAGCGCAAGGCTTTTCCCTTTTCCCCGGCCGGGAGCCGGACGATGAGATTCTTCCGATCCGGAAATACCTGCGTTGTCTGGACATCGAATCCCTGCCGACGCAGCCAGCCCTCGAGATGGCAGGTGATCTCGCGCTCCTCGCCGGGGACTTCGATGTGGCTGGGAATGCGGATGAGATCGCCCGCAATGTCGAGGAGCTCCTGGGAATCGACACGCTTGTAGATCGACTCGTTATTCACGGCCGGCCTCCCTTTTTCAGTGATGGGGCTCCATAAACCTCCGCATGCGGGAAAGCCCGCCACGTATATTTTCCTCGGAGGTCGCGTAGGAGATCCGCAGGTATCCCTCCCCCGCCTCGCCGAATCCCGATCCGGGGACTGTGACGACACCGGTCTCTTTAAGCAGCGCCATGGCGAAATCTTCCGAGCCCCGACCCGATCTGGTCACGTTCGCGAAACAGTAGAAGGCTCCTCGGGGCCAGCCGCAGGAAAGACCCGGGATGTCGTTGAGACCTTCGACGATCAGCTTCCGTCTCTCCGCGTACTTTTTGACCATGCGGTGCAGCGATGTCTGAGGGCCTTCCAGCGCCTCCAGGGCGCCGTACTGGGCCTGCGGGCTGACGCAGCTTATAAGGTTCTCCTGGAACTTGACCATCTGCTTCACGACCGCAGAGGGGCCGACAGCGACCCCGATCCTCCACCCCGTCATTGCGTAAGCCTTGGAGAAACTGTCCACGATGAGCGTGCGCTCCCTCATGCCATCGAACGCCGAGATGCTTTCGAAAGCGGCCCCATCGTAAAGGAAATGGTGATAGACCTCGTCGGTGATGACGAACAGGTCGTGCTTAACCGCGATGCGGGCGATCTCGCGCAGCACCTCATCGCCGGCAACCCCGCCGGTGGGGTTGGATGGCGAGTTGATGAGGATGATCTTCGTCCGAGGGGTTATGGCTCGACGCACATCATCCGGGGTCATGATGAAGCCGTTCTCTTCCCGCGCGCGCACGAAGCGGGGGACGCCTCCACACATTTGAACCTGGCTCGGGTAATTTGGCCAGTAGGGCTCGCTGATGATCACTTCATCACCGGGATCAAGGATCACCATCATACCGAGGATGAGCCCTTCCATGCCACCGGCCGTGACGATGACCTCCCCCTCGGGGTCGGGGGCATATGACCTCTCCTCCTGGAAACGCCGGGCAATCGCTTTCCTCAGGGGAAGGAGGCCGGCATTCGGCGTGTAATGCGTCTCGCCGCGGCGCAGGGAACGGACCGCGGCGTCCTGGATGTTCCGCGGCGTGACGAAATCAGGCTCGCCCACGGCGAAGCTGATAACGTCCTTCATCGTGCCGGCGAGGTTGAACATCTTCCTGATGGGCGAGGGGGCGACCTCCAGGGCAATGCGGGAAATGTCCTTCATCGAAGACGTCCTGGGAAGGCATCGAAAAGCGCAACGATATTCTGCGGCGGGACATCCGGCTGGATGTTATGCACCGGGTTCAGGACGTAGCCGCCGCCACGGCCCAGGATGCCGGCAATGCGGCGGACCTCCTGGGCCACTTCCGAAGGGGTCCCCCGGCCGAGCACGTGCTGGGTGTCGATCCCGCCCCAGAAGCTGAGATTCTGACCGAACGCGCGCTTCAACTCGACAGGGTCCATTCCTCTCGCTGAGACCTGCACGGGGTTCAGCACCTGGACGCCGATGTCGACAAGGTCGGGCAGGATATCCCGGAGTGCACCGCAGCTATGCAGGTGGAGTCGGGCCGGCGTCTTTTCCCTGATGATCCGGAAATAACGTTTCAGATACGGTAGGATCATTTCGCGAAAAAGCTCGGGGGACAGGAGCAGCCCCTGCTGCCCGGCAAAGTCATCGCCAACGCCCACCACGTCGAGGTACTCCCCCGTCTCCTCGAGAAACCGCGCCATCTTCCACGACTGGATCTCGGTGACCTTCTCCAGCAGGGCAGCAGCGAGTGGACGGTTGGCGATGAGATCCACCAGGAACTGCTGCATCCCCCGCAGCGCCATACAGGCCTGGAATATCGACGTGTCGCCCATGTGGCCAACGAGGGCGAACGCCGTCTCCTCCCTCAGCTTCCGCGCCTCTTCCCTCAGGCCGACGGTCCTTCGAGGGTCATGAGGATCAGGCCACGGGAAAGACTCGATGTCCCTGATCGATTCCGCGCCAGCAAGCGGGCAGCGCGTCACCTCGTAGTACAGGATGGCGCCGTCCAGCCGTGCAGCCCCGTATTCCAGACCCCACTCGTCGCGGTAGGCGGTGGCGTCCTCGGTTACGCGGTCCGCGCTTGCCTCTTCGGCCCCGCCCTCCGTGGAAGGGGCGTCGATCCCCCGGGCATGGATGCCGCGAGTATCAATTGAAAGCCGGCGCAAAATCCTCTCATCCGGCTCGACCACCTGCAGGTCCCGGGAGAGAAAGGCCGGCTCGGGGACCCGCATGCCAAGATGAGCGGCGAGCCTCAGGTAGGCGATCCGCGTTATGGAGGTATTGCAGGTGCTTCCCAGGTCGGCGGGGGGACGGTCCGTTTCCGCGTGACGCAGGGCAGTGACCACCCTTTCCCGCGGGCTCATCATATCTGCGCACCGATCGCGTAGCCTTCGTGCACGGCCCCGTGGATGTCGCAGGGCTTAACGCAGTCCCCGATGGAGTACACCGCCGGGCCGCCTTTCCCCTTGAGGGCGGCACGCAGGCGCTCGTCCTTCAGGTAGCCTGTCGCCAGGACGATCAGCGGGGCGGAGATCGTGTACGAAACGTCGCCGCGTTCAAGGCTGACCGACTTGCTGCCCCCCTTTGCGGCGGCACGCCCCTTGTTTCCGGCGGGACCCTTCTTGCCGGCGGCGATTCTGATGTTTTTCGCCCCGTCGAGGAGCTGCACGTCGAGATCGGCGAGGTTCTCCATCAGGATGAACCGGTTAGTCGGGTGCTGGTCAGAGAACCATTTCGCCCGGGGAAGGATGTCGACTATTGAGACCGACCTTCCGCGCTCGGCGAGGAACCATGCGATCTCACATCCCACTTCGCCGCCCCCGATGACGACGGCGCGTTGGCTGCTCTTCCCGTGGAGCGCTTTCTTTCGATAAAAATCGCGCGCCGTAACGACCGCGTCCGGGGTGAGCCCCGGGATGCGCGGACGGAAATCCCCGGCGCCGACCGCCACGATGACCACCTCCGCTCCTTCCTTGCGGATCTGCGCGGCGGTGACTTCATGACCGGGGTTGAAGACAACAGAGCTTGCCAACAGACGCCGCCCGTAATACGCGAGAAGCCTTTCCAGATCTTTCTTGAAGGATGGAATGCAGCCGAGCCTGACGTTCCCGCCCAGCTCCTTCTCCTTCTCGTAGAGGGTCACGCGGTGACCGCGTTCAGCCGCGGTAAGGGCGGCCTCCAAGCCGGCCGGCCCAGCGCCCACGACGATGACCTTCTTCGCCTTCGCCGCGCGCTTCAGGGGCTCCTTCTGGAGACCCGGGTTGACGGTGCATTCCACAGCGCCGGCCCGCTGAATGACGATCTTCCTGTGGCAGAAGTTGCAGCGGATGCACGGGGTGATCTCCTCGGCCTTTTTCGCGTGCACCTTCGACACCCAGCCGGGGTCCGCGAACATCGCCCGACCCACGCCGACCATGTCCGCCTTTCCCTGCGCCAGGATCTCCTCGGCCGCCTGCGGCGTGGCGATGCCCGCCACGGTCAGCACGGGAACTTTTGTCCGCTTCTTGATCTGTCCCGCAAACTCGGCAAGCGGGCCTTCCGGCGTGTAGAGGGGCGGGACATCAGGGTAATGAGTTCCCGCGAGCATGTACGTGGAGGAGGAAGCGTGGAGGTAGTCGGCCCCGTGCTTTTCAAGGTACTCGGCGATGTCCACAGAAAGCGGCCCGGTGATGCCGTTCTCCAGCGCCTCGTAGGTACTGAACTTCACGCCGACCGGGTAGTCGGCCCCGCATTCGGCCTTGATCTCCTCGATGATCTGGCAGGGGAACCGCATGCGGCCCTTGAAATCGCCGCCATACTCGTCTTCCCTGCGGTTGGCATGCGGGGACATGAACGCGCCGACGAGGTACGTGTGCCCACCATGGACTTCGACGCCGTCGAAGCCGATCGTCTTCGCGCGCGCGGCCCCCTCCCTCCATTTTCGAACGAGGGTCCTGATCTCCTCTCGTGAAAGCTCCTCCGGGATGCCGGGATAAAGAGGGCTGGCGATTGCCGACGGCGCGATGGCGCGTCCGCTGGGCGCCCGGCCGCCAAGCAGGGCGAGCTGGAGGAAGATCTTTGCGCCTTGGTCATGGACGCTCCGAACGAGGTCCTTGAACCCCGGGATGAACTCATCCTTGTCTATCCGCGAGGCGGGCGCCCAGAACTGGTCGTTGGCCACGGCAGTGAACTCGCTGATGATCATTCCAATGCCGTTCTTCTCGACAAGACTGGTGAGAAAATCGATATACCGCCGGTCAACGATGTGGTCCGCCCGGTGGAGCGCCACATCGATAGGCGGGAAGAAGATACGATTGCGCAGGCGCACCGACCCGATCGAGATCGGCGAAAGGATGTGTGGAAACTCCATGGGGACCTCCTTCATGTTTGCGGCGCGGTTCTTCCGGCCCGCGGCGCCGGGCCGGGCCGAGTTACGCGGTCATCGCGTACATCAGCTTTTCCTTTGTCGCCTCTCCGGTCACGAAGAACCCCGTGACCCGGCCCTCGTGCATGACCATGATCCTGTCGCTCTCGGCCAGGATCTCGGGAAGCTCAGTGGAGACCATGAGGACGGCGCCGCCCTTGTCCTTGAAGTCCTCGATCAGCCGGTAGATCTCCGCCTTCGCGCCGACGTCGATCCCCCGGGTCGGTTCGTTGAGGAGCAGGATGCGGGGGTTCGCCTTGAGATAGCGCGCGATGAGCACCTTCTGCTGGTTGCCGCCGCTGAGGCTCTCCACGAGCTGCATGATGCCCGAACAGGCGATCCCGAGCTGGCGGATGAGGATCTGTACCCTCTGCGACTGCAGGAGGGCGGAGATGAACCCGCGCTTCCTGTCGCTCTTCATGCTGGCGACGCAAACGTTGTCCAAAAGCGGCATGTTCAGCATGAGGCCTTTCACGTGCCGGTCCTCGGGGATATAGGCGATCCCGTTCCGCAGCCCCTCACCGGGATTGCGAAGGCGCACCCGCTTCCCCCCCACCTCGACCCATCCCGCGCGGGGCGGTCGGAAACCGCAGAGCGCCTCCATCAGCTCGGTCTGACCCGAGCCGAGCAGGCCGGCCACGGCGAGGGTCTCCCCGGCGGCCAGATCAAAGCTCACGTCATGGGCGATCCCATCGGTCGTGACCCCGCTCGCCTTCAGCGCGATTGCCCCCGCGCTCCTCTTCTGCCCCGCGGGTCGCGCGAGGTCCTCGCGGCCGGTCATCATGTGGACGATTTCGTCGCGGTTGGTATCCGTGGTGAGCCGGGTCCCAACGCACTGCCCGTTGCGCAGCACTGTGATCTTCTCCGCGATCGCGAAGATCTCGTCCAGCTTGTGGGAGACGAAGATGACCGAGACCCCCTCCGCCTTCAGTGAGCGGATGATCCCGAAGAGCCTGTCCGTCTCCTCCTCGGTAAGGGAGGAGGTGGATTCGTCCATCGTGATGATGCTGGCGTGCATGCCCAGCACCTTGGCGATCTCAAAGAGCTGCCGTTCGGCCACCCGGAACTCTTCGACCCGCTGGTCGAGGTTGACATGGCTCATCTTCACCTTTGCCAGGAGACGCCGCGCCTCTTCCGCGGTTCGCTCCCAGTCGACCCGACGCAGAACCTTTCCCGTGACGTACTCCTGGCCCAGGAAGAGATTCTCCTTCACCGAGAGGCAGCCGATCAGGTTCGAGGCCTGGGGGATGAAGCCGAGGTGCAGCCGCTGGGCGTGCAGGACGTTGTTCGGGCGGTAGGGCTCGCCCCGGAGGAACATCTCCCCCGAGCTCATCGGCAGCGCCCCGTTGATGATCTTCACCAGGGTCGACTTGCCCGCCCCATTTTCACCGACCATCGCGTGGATCTCCCCCTCCGTTTCCAGCGTGAAGCTCACGCGGTCGAGGGCCAGGGTCCCGGGAAACAATCGTGAAACATCATGCACCGTCAGAAGGCTCATCTGCCTGCCTCACTTCGATGGCTTCTGGAGGCTGTACAACGTCGCGATGCCGCCAATGATGGCCCCCTGCACGATCAGCTTGCCGGCATGCCCAGTCTTCAGGATAGTCATGAGGTTGTCCACGTTCCTCATGATCAGGGTGCCAATGATGGTGCCCCCGACACCCCCCACCCCGCCGGCAAACGTCGTTCCCCCGATGACGCTGGCGGCAATGGGGCTCAGCATGTAGTCCACCCCAGCGTCCAGGGTCCCCGAGCCGATGAACCCCGAAATGAGGAGACCCGAGAGCGCGGCGAACACGCTGCTGACGACGTAGGTGAGGATGATCGTCATGTCGGTGCTGATCCCCGAGAGCCGCGCCGCGATGGAGTTGCTGCCGGTGTAATAGACCGCCCTGCCGGCCGCCGTCTTGCGCAAGATGAGGATCGCGATGAATGACAAGGCCAGCCACACGAGGGTGGCGATCGGCACCAGATCAAGCAGCCTGCCCCTGCCGATGTATCGCAATATCTCCGGCACGTTTCCGCGTGGGGCCCCCTTGGTTAAGACCAGGTAGGAGCCGCGGATCGCGAAGCCCATGGCGATCGTCATGATGATCGGCGGGATCCCCGTCTTGGCGATCATCGTGCCGTTCACCAGCCCGATGGCGGCGGCAAGGAAGATGGCCAGGAGCGTCACCGAGACGATCGACAGCGCGTTGGCGTGCATGAAGTTGGCGGTGAAGATTTCGGTGAGCGCGATCGTCTCGTAGAGGGAGAGGTCGATGCCGCCCGTGAGCATGACGAGGGTCTGCCCGATGGCCACCACCCCGAGATAGGCGGCGTTCTTCGTTGAGGCGAGGAACGACACCGGCGCCAGGCTGGCCGGGCTGATGATGCCGATGACCGCGAGGACCAGGACCAGACCGACCAGCGGAACGAGGAGCCGCCTACGCGCTTTCATCGGTAGGCCTTCCTTTTCATCGTGTAGGCGACCACGGCTATGAAGAGGACGCCGGCCCTGACGATGTACTGCCAGTAGGTGTGGACATTCGCGGTCACCAACAAATTGGCGAGCACGGTGAGCACCAGCGTCCCGCCCACGGTGCCGACAAGCCCGCCCCTGCCCCCCACGAACGTCGTGCCGCCGAGGAGCACCGCGGTGATTGAGTCGAGGAGGAAGGGGTCACCGACTGTCGGCGCCCCGCTGTCGATCCGCAGGGCGAGAAAAAGCCCTGCGACAGAAGAAAGAAATCCCGAGAGGGAGTAGCCGGTGATGATGGAGCGGTGGACTTGCACGCCAGCGAGGCTCGCCCGCTGCTGATCGCCACCGGTCGCATAGATATGCCGCCCGGCAACGGTGTGTTGGAGGAAGAAGTAGAGGACGACCATAATCGCGACGTAATAGAACACCGGTCCTTGGATGATGCCGACATCGAAGAGGAAGTACTTGTGGATGCTGTCCGGCAGCGACCCGCCGGGCTGCGGCAGGAAGACCATTGCCACCCCGGAGACGACGATCATCGTCGAGAGGGTGGCGATGATGGGGACCATGCCGAGCTTTGCCACCGCCAGCCCGTTGATCAGTCCGATCCCCGTTCCTGCCGCCAAAATGAGCAGGAGCACAAGTGGCACGGTCCAGCCGGGACCGTTCATGAGCACGGCGGCGATCGCCGTTGACAGGCTCATGACCGATCCCACCGACATGTCCAGGCCGCCGAGGAGGATGGGGATGGTCTGGCCGATGGAGACGATGCCGAGAATGACGGCCTGGTTCAGGAGAAAGGAAAGGTTTGCCGTGCTCCTGAACGCCGGGAAAATCCCCGCGCTGGCGGTGATGAAGAGGATCAGGATCCCATAGATGATGTAGATCGGCCGGTTGTATCGGTAGTAGAATCCCGCCCTTGTAAGCGCAGCTTGCCTCGACTCCACGGCTCTTCCCTGTGAATTCTTCGCGATGATTGATTACAGCTGGGCCGCCCGCGACGCGCGGGCGGCCGATTCCAGTTCTCTGTAGCTGCCTGAAACCCCGTCACTCGGACCCGAACAGTGCCTTCACCCTCTTGTCGCTCAGGTGGCAGAGGGTCCAGTAAGAGTCCGGAAGGTCCGGCCGGACAAAATCATCGACGTTCGCCTTCGTGACGATGCACGGAGGAATCAGGTTGTCCTTGAATACAGGCGTTCCCTGGAGCACCCGGAAGGCCAGGCTGAGGGCCTCCGCGCTCAGCCAGACGGGCTTGGTGACGCCAAAGGCGTTCACTTTGTCCTTGTGCTGCGACCAGTACTTGAGGAAACCGTTGTTGTCGGAGCAGGTGGCGAAGGGAACGAAAGGAACCCCCGCCTCCTCGAAGGCCTCGATCATCCCCCGGCCCGGAGTGTCGCCCCACACCCCGTCGACCTTCGGGTGGGCTGCGAGCATATCCGAGACCACTCTCTTGGTTTTCGGGTCAGCCCAGTCACCGGCGTCCTTGGCCACGACTTTGATGTCCGGGTACTTCTTGAAGACCTCCATGGCTCCTTCCCACCGTGCCTCGGCGACCCCCAGCCCGGGCAGGCCGGTGATGGAGAAGATGTTCCCTTTTCCATGGAGCTGGTCCACCAGCCACAGCGCCATTTCCCGCCCTAGCGCCTGGTCGGTCACGTTAATGAACGTGGTGTAGTTGTCCCCCTCGAGGAACGAGCCGTTGAGCACGACGGGGATGCCCGCCTTCAGCGCCTTGCTGATAACTGGCGCAAGGCCTGTGGTCGAGTTGGGGGTGACAATGATAATGTCAACCTTCTTGGCGATCATCGATTCGATGTTGTTGATTTGCTTGTCTACGCTACCCTCCGAGCTGGTAATGACGACATCCTTCACAAGCTGGTCGTACATCGCCGTCGCCTGCTTGAACTCCTCCGCGAACTGCGCGGACCACGTGTTGCCCAGCCAGTAGATGTCGTAGCCGATGACCCAGGGTGGCGCCTTCTTGAACTTGTCCGTGTTGACCGCCATCTTCTCCTTGGGTCCGGCGAATGCCATACCAAGGCTACTCACCACGAAAAGGACCGCGAGCGCAAGAATGGCCCATCTCTTCATAAGCTTGACCTCCCTTAGCGAGTGATTTGAAACTTATTTTGATATATGGTATCATGCTATGCTTAGTTGTCAAGAAAAACTTCTCCAAAACGGAAAGAAATCAAAAAATCATGAACAAATGCTCGAGAAGCAAAGGAGCAATCATGAGCGAAGCCGTGCTTGACCTGGGCGGGACGACGGCTGTCATCACGGGGGCTGCCAGCGGCATTGAGAAGAACTGTGCGTTCTTGCTCTCTCAGCTCGGGGCATCCGTTGTGGTGGCGGATATCGCCTCGGATGCGGGGAGAAGGACGGCGGAGGAGATCTTGGACCACGGCGGCAGGGCGAAATTTGTTCTGACTGACGTCACCGATGGTGCGCACGTCGAAGGCCTTTTCTTGGAGGCTGCCACGGCGTTCGGCAGCGTCGAAGCGCTGGTCCACTGCGCCGGGGTGATGAGCACGACACCCGTGATGGAGATCGGCATGCAGGAATGGGAGCGCGTGATGAGGATCAACCTCGGCGCGACCTTCTTCTGCGCCCGGGAGGCTCTCCGATACATGTGCCGGCAGGGCCGCGGCAGGATCGTCACTTCTCCTCTTCGGCGGGCAAGGCGGGAGGCCTCGCCGTGGTAGCACACTATGCCGCCTCGAAGGCCGGAGTCGTCTGCCTAACGAAAACGCTGGCCCCGTTCGCCGCGCCCTACCATGTGCTGGTCAATTCAGTTTGTCCAGGAAGCACGAGGGCGCCGATGGCCGCTGCCTGGAGCCCCGAGATACAGGAAGCCCTGAAAGCAAAGGTTCCCCTGGGGCGGCTCGCCGAGGCGTATGAGGTGACAGGCGCAGTCTGCTTCCTTCTCTCGCCGCTCGCCGATTTCATCACCGGGGAGATCCTCGATGTCAACGGTGGCATGGTCATGGATTGAGAGCACCCCGGCGGGCGTCCGGCTCACATAATGCTCTTCGGGTAACTCAGGGAGCTTAACGCATCGATTGCCATGTCGATGTGCTTCTGACCGTAATTGATCGTGAAACCGAAATGGCCCGGGAAGAGGCAATCGACGCCCAGGCCGCCCAGACGGCTCATCCCGACCTTGTAGTCGGTGATCGAGCAGTCAGGGATGTTCTGCAGAGCAAGGAGGCCGCGAAGGAAGACAGCATCACCGCTGAAGAGCATCCGCTTTTCTCCACCCTCGACGAGCACGGAGAGGGAACCCCTGCTGTGCCCGGGAGTTGCTATGAGCGTGAATGTGTACTTGCCCGCCGTGAAGGTCTCTCCGCCTGTCACCTTGCACTCGACAGTCACCGCCGGAAACGTGGCCTCGGGCGGATAGATGCCCGATTTCTTCGCCTGGGGGAGCGAGATAGCCTCCTCGTCGCCGCGCTCGAGTGCGCCCGCCTCGAGCGCGGACACGTACAACTGTGCTCCGCACGTCTCCTTGAGGTACTTGGCTCCGCCCGAGTGATCGAGGTGCGTATGCGTGAGGACCAGGGTTCGGATCTTTCGCCTCGGGATTCCTTCCCCTTCCGCGTTCGCCACTATCCGCTCCGTCTCCTTCCCTGCCCCGGCATCGATCAAAACGGCCTGGCCGCCGCAGTCGATGAGATAGACGTTGCAGTCCAGACCGTGCGAGAGACCGATCCCGTACTCCCCGCCCCCGACGACGAAGACGTCCTTCAGCAGTTTCATGGCGCTTCTCCTTTTCACCGAGTGTATCATCGTCGCCAAAGCACGACAACATCGGGCGCCGTTCCATCGGCCTCGCTACGCTTGACTCCGCCGTGCCAATGCATGATGATCGCGAACACGTGGCGGTGAAAATGTCGGAGCGAAAACAACATGGGCCTTACACCGTCGTGGTCACCGACTGCGATCTGGGCGCTTGCGATGTCGAAGCGGCGGAGCTGCGCGGTGTCGCCGAGGTCCAGGTCGCGGGCTGCACGACCGAAGAGCAGGTGATTGAAGCTGCGGGGAACGCCGATGGCCTCCTCGTGCAGTATGCCCCTCTTACGGAGAGGGTCATCGCATCTCTACCCGCCTGCCAGGTCATCTCCCGCTACGGCGTGGGGATCGACTCTGTCGACGTCGCGGCGGCGACGAGGCACGGGGTGCGTGTCTGCAACGTGCCCAATTACTGCCAGCACGAAGTTTCGGACCACGCCTGCGCCATGATCCTGGCCCTTGCCCGGAAGCTGGCGCCGCTGGAGCGTCTCGTGCGGAAGGGGTCATGGGACGTGCGCCTCGCCCGGCCGATTCCCCGACTGGAAGAGAGACGCCTGGGGCTCCTTGGCTTCGGAAAGATCGCGCGCCTGGTCGCTCGGAAGATGCGCGGTTTTGAGATGCCGATCTCCGCATACGATCCCTACGTTGCGGAGGAGGCATTCAGGGCGGAGGGGGTCACCAAACTCGGGTTCGACAGCCTCCTGGAGCAGAGCGACATCATCTCACTCCACCTTCCGCTCACGCCGCAATCCATGCACATCCTCTCTGCTGGGGAGCTTGCCCGTATCAAAATGGACGCCCTCCTCGTGAACACGAGCAGGGGCCAGCTCATCGACGAGAATGCCCTTGTGGCGGCATTGCGCGACGGCAGGCTGGGAGGGGTGGCCCTCGACGTGGTCGAGCACGAGCCCCTGCGACCGGACAGCCCCCTGCTCGGCTTCGAGAACGTCATCATTACCCCTCATGCGGCGTATTATTCAGAGGCGTCGATCGAGGAGCTGAAGCGGCAGACGGCGCGCGCCGTGGCCCGGGTCCTCCTGAGGGAGCCGTGGCGGGAAGGAGACGGCTACGCGGTCGTGAACGAGAAAGACATCAGAGATTGCGAGGAAATACGTCAGCGGTTGGAGACCTGAGCAGAGTTACCGAGATTCGTCGACGCCGTCGTCCAATGGCTCAGTGGTATCGACTCGCAGGGTCCTTCCGCTGGTCATTTTGTCCGGAGAGCTCCGAGCTCAAACACGAGGGCCGGATACTTGATCAAGCCCGACTTGGGCCTGAGTGTGGATACCTGAGGTATTTTTGAGAAAGTGTTCGTCGTTGGCACCCGCGCCTTGGCATGAAGGTTGTTGACAGCAAAGAGCCTGACCCGCTTCCTGAGATACTTCGGAACCTCTCGGGTCAACCAACCCGGCCCGAACGTTCGCTCTGACGCCGCTCGCAGCATCCACAAACGTGCTCCTGTACTCGGTCAAATTCACATCATCCTCCCTCCAGTCCTACCCAGCCCTTTTTGTGCCGCCCTTTCCCGTGCACCCAGTTGAATTGGGCGCGAACCGAAGGCTTGCCCTCTGTCGAATAAAACTCGCGTGTCTTTCGGTACAGGAAGCGAAGGTCCAACACATCTTTGATTCTTCGAACCGGATGGTCCAAAGGTACCCATCTGTCGAGGCCTATCGTGTAGAACAGCTTCTGCTGCTCTCCCTTCTTTCCTTGCACGAAGCGCCCCAGTTCATGCTAAGGCTACACGACTGAAGTCTTGAACGCAAACAAAGAAGTTTGGCAACAGCCCCTTCTTCTTACACAAACCGTTGACAGCCAGATGGAGACCGGCTAAAGTATCTATCAATTCTGAATCATGGTCTAAATTATGAACGAACAGACTATCCTGTCCGTCCGGAATGTCACCAAGAGCTTTTCAGGGGTGACAGTCCTCGACGACGTATCCTTGACTCTGAGAAAAGGTGAGACCAGGGCAATTGTTGGCGAAAACGGCGCCGGCAAGTCCACCCTCAACAAGATAATATGCGGCGTGTATGATTACGACCGCGGGAGGATTGAATATGAGGGAGAGGTTCTGCCCAAAGGAAGCCCGAAGAAAATGAAGGAACTGGGGTTTTTCATGATTCCCCAGGACCTGGGCTTGATGCGGAACCTGACTGTAATGCAGAACATCCTGTTGGGAAGGGAATATACCAGGTTCGGAATAATAGATAGAAAAAACTCGAGGGCTGTCTGCACCAACATATTGAATGATATAGGTATCAAACTCGACCTCGACATGGTTGTGAAAGACCTGGCGATCGACCAGTGCCAGTTCGTGGCCATCGCGAGGGTCCTGTATGCCAACGCGAACCTGATAATAATGGACGAGCCAACCGCTACCCTCTCGAAAAGCGAAGTCGATAATCTGTTCAGAATAACACGCAATTTAAAACAGCAGAATATTACGATCATATATGTATCGCATAAAATAGAGGAGATATTTCAAATTGCGGATAATGTCACCATCCTCAAAGACGGAAGCCTGGTCGAAACCACTCCACTGAAAGACATCAGCAGAGACGAAGTCATAAATAAAATGGTAGGCAGGACATTATCAAAGATATTTCCTGCCAGAAGAACGGATGCGCCCAAAGATACGCTGATGAGCCTGGAAAACGTTTCAGTCAAGGGTTCCATCCATAACATCAATCTGGATATAAAAAAGGGTGAAATCCTTGGAATAGGCGGCCTGGTCGGAATGGGCCAGACGGCATTGCTGGATGCGATATTCGGCGTTTCAAAAACAGACTCCGGCACAATAGCCTTCGAAAACAGGACACTCGATAACATAAGCCCCGCCAGCTCCGTCAAACGAGGGATCTATTATGTTTCGAGCGATCGAAAAAACGAAATGCTTTTCCTGTGCAGAAACGTAAAGGAAAACATCTCCATAGCGACATTGAGGGATTATCGAAGGATTGTCGGCCTGAATCAGCAGAAAGAGCAGGAAGTCGTCGATTCGAAAATAGAAGAGTTCAGCATTGTCGTTTCGAGCAAGGAACAGGAAACACAGTTTTTGAGCGGCGGCAATCAGCAGAAGGTCGTTCTGGCAAGATGGCTGGTAAAGAAGCCCAGGCTGCTTCTGCTCGATGAACCGACGCAGGGGATAGACGTAGGAACGAAAGAAGATATCTACAACGTTCTGCGGGACCTGGCGAATGAGGGAATTTCAATCGTCGTCGTTTTCAGTGACATGATCGAATTGCTCGGCATGTGCGACAGAATTGCAGTTCTCGCCGAAGGACGCCTGGTCGAGATTTTCACCAGCGAAGAGGCGACCGAAGAGAAGGTCATGACGGCCTGTTGCATGCATCCGGCGCTGGCGACTTTTTGACGACCGGAGATCGGGATCGTTTACCACATCTATTGGCTGGGCAACACGTGGTCCGCGCAGTTCGCGGAGGAGTTCAAGCAGGCGACGGCGATGTACGACCAGCTTGTGAAGGATGTCGTCATTACCAGCTCGGAGGGTAGCGTAGGCAGGCAAATCAATAACATCGAATCGAACCCGCCGATCATCATGACGATCGCCAAGCATAGATATGCCGCCCGGCAAGTGGCGCAAGGCCCGTGGTCGAGTTGGGGGTGACAATGATAATGTCAACCTTCTTGGCGATCATAAGTCGAGGAGGAAGGGGTCACCGGCAGGTCGATTATGTCCAGTGGTGGGGCTGTTGCCGAAGTCAGGCCAAACCAAAGAAAAGCGGAGTCGCGTAGATGTTGTCAGCTGGGTGAGGGTCAGTTTCGGACGATCCCTGGCGATTGCCATGGATCCTATTCTTCTGCTCGTATCTCTCATCAGCCGCTTCACGTTGATCGCCGCCGGAGTTAGCAAGAGTTGAATGCGAAATCGATGGAGCGTGCGGTATCTACACCGGTTCAGCAAGTGGAAGTTCTTCGCTTCTCCGATGACACCTTCCGCGATTATCTGTCGGGCACGAAGACGCTTCTTGCCAGTCAGGCCATGACATGGGCCAGGGCTTGGGCAGTGGCAAAGCACTCCCCCTTATAGAGGCTGACAATCCTCCCATGGGGAGATCGTGTGCACTGCTTCTTGAGAGCACATGCGTTGCACAGCTGCTTCGGCCAATGAAATTGGATCCGAAACAGGTTGTTCGTTTGGTTTCTGTACCCGATGCCCCGCCGGACATTCCATCTCTTGCCCATTCACGATCATCTTGAAGTCGGTATTTCGGAACCTTCCCTCTGAGTTGTCGTGGATACGCGGATTGATGCAAGTTTGAATGTTCTGATCCTGAAAGTACTTCAGATCTTCGATTCCTCCGTAGTGGCTGTCGGCAACCACAGTGTGCGGCTTCTTGCCAACAGCAAACATGGATTCGGTGAACAGAGTATCCACTTTCGTGAGGTCATCTTCAGTAGCCTTCGATCCATCGATTGAGAGAATGACCCGTCGCCGTCGGTCCACACAGAAATAGGCTTTGCAGGCAGGAAGGCTGCTCGATCCGCCACGAGACACCGGTTCAGCGTCGGGATCGGTTAAAGACATCAAGCGATCGTTTTTCTTGGCCTTCCGGCGTCGTTTCCCCATTCTGTCGGGATCAACTGTCCCATCAAAGATGTGACCTCTGAAGTTGTTGCGTGGTTTGTCCTCTTCTTGTAGCCCTTCAAGATAGTCCCTTCTCCGTTCTCAGCTTTGTTCGAAAGCATTCTTTGGAAGCGT
The DNA here is from genome assembly GCA_963753085.1 of uncultured Spirochaetota bacterium. Taxonomy (GTDB): domain Bacteria; phylum Spirochaetota; class Spirochaetia; order SZUA-6; family Fen-1364; genus Fen-1364. Next base: position 20,862 of record CAVWBF010000006.1, read on the forward strand.
TGAACAACACGACAGGGTCAACCGAAGGCTTGCCCTCTGTCGAATAAAACTCGCGTGTCTTTCGGTACAGGAAGCGAAGGTCCAAAACATCTTTGATTCTTCGAACCGGATGGCCCAAAGGTACCAATCTGTCGAGGCCTATCGCGTAGAACAGCTTCTGCTGCTCTTCCTTCTTTGTTTGCATAAAGCCCCCCAGTTCATGCTAATGCTACACGACTGAAGTCTTGGATGCAAACAAAGAAGTTTGGCAACAGCCCCCATCGGTGACGTTAGCCGTTTGCAGCCCCCGTGTTGACAGCCGTCGTCCCGCCGAGCCCAAGCACGGCCTTGCTCATGATTGCTCCTTTGCTTCTGAGCATTTGTTCATGATTTGTAACTGTTCAGGTGGTCTGAAGGCACTTTGTCAGTGTCAGATCATCCTCCTGTAAGACTCGGATAAGGGCATCAATCACTGACTTGCCGTGCTTGCGTACGGTGGAGATGTAGCTTCGTATTCGGCAGAACGCGAGAGCACCCGCGTCGCTGCGAAATGCCCCAGAAACCTTTTGTTGCACTCTCATCATGCGAATATCACGCTCCGCTTGGTTATTGGTAAAGGGCACTCGAAAATCGTACAAGTAGCGCAGTGTCTCCTTCTTGCGCTCTGCCAATCTTTCCAAGAGGTTACGGGCCTTGCTTCTTTTCAGACGTCCTCGGCGTGAACAACCCTCTCGACGAGTAGGAGGAGGATTAGCCTTCATTCCGGCGGCAATAATCGTCTCGTAGCGACTGATGTATCGGTGCAACACACCGGCGGCCAACCGTTTTTTTCCCGCCTTCTTTGCACCCTCGACGGCCTGGTTGCCCTCCAGAAGCAAACCGATCATGTGTTGCGCCCACGGCTGGCCGTCAAGTTCATAGATGCCGGTGAGTTCCCGAATGTGATGGGCGTTGCACAGCGAATGCCGGCAGCGGTACTTCATGTACGGCTGCCAGTTGTCGTGGACCGCGTTGCCCTTCAGCCGCGGAAGAATCCCGATGGCATCGGTGGCTGCCTGGCCGCGACGCTGATGGGGAAAGTAGTAGGTAAAGGCTGGGTTGCTCGCCCCATGGAGCCAGTGCAACTTTCCGTTGATGCTCAGTCCTGTTTCATCGAAATGCACCACCGGCGCACGAACAAGCTTTTCCCTGATCTGTTCCACCACCCTTTCCAGACGTCGGGCACAGCGACCATCTGTGCTGGCGAGGGTTCCCGCGCTCACAGGAATGGCGAACAAGTCTGACAACGCTTCGGCGGTCCGTTGATAGGAGAGAAATCCATAGTTCTTCAGGTACACCGCAAAGGCCCTCAGGCGCGTTCCATACTGGGTCTTGTGAGTCACCCCCTCAGGGAACTCTCCCCGGGAAAGCTCCCCACAGTGAGGGCAGCGCTTGATCTGGGCTCGATGCTCGGTGACCGCCACAGTAATGCGAGGGATATCGAAAACCTGCCGTGGGACAAAGCCTCGTAGCTTCACATCCTTCAACGATCTGCCGCACCGCCCACAGCGTTTGACCTCATGAACTGCCACCTGGGCTGGATCGCTTACCATCCGCAGCGTCGTGCCCTCGTGTCCCTCCTGACCGCCAGGTTTCTTGTCACTGCGCTCTTGCTTCTTTGCGGCGAACTTTCGCTTTGGTCCATCTGTGGAAGGCGGCTTGTCGCTGTTGTGGCTGTCCTTGTTGAGCTTCGCTTCAAGCTCTTCGATCCGTGCTTCGTGTTCTTCGATGATTCCCAAAAGCGTCTCTTGCAGATAATCGATCAAAGAGACGATGGCATCAGGCCCAGCCCGATAAGCGTTGAGAATTTGCTCGCGCCCAATGCGCGAGAATTTCTTATGGCCCCCTCCCATGAGAGAGATTATTTCACGCTTTCACAATTTCCGGAATACCCTAACATTTGTCCGGTATTCTAGCTGAACAGATACCATGATTTTTTGATTTCTTTCCGCTTTGAAGAAGTTTTTCTTGACATCCAAGCATAGCATGATACCATTTATCAAAATAAGTTCCACATTACTCGCTAAGGGAGGTCACGTTTATGAAGAGATGGCCATTCTTGCGCTCGTGGTCCTTTTCGTGGTGAGTAGCCTTGGGATGGCATTCGCCGGACCCAAGGAGAAGGTGGTCAACACGGATAAGTTCAAAAAGGCGCCGCCCTGGGTCATCGGCTTCCACGCGAAGGAGGTGATGTAAGAGGGATTCAGCGTTCTGGGGTTGGACACGAGACTCGGAAGCGAACAAAAACCAAATAGAGGAGTGAAAGATGAACAGAAGAATTGTCTCTCTGATCACAGTTTTCGTTTGTCTGGCCTTTCTGGGAGGCGGTCTGTTTGCCAGCGGCCCAAAGGCCAAGAAGGATGGTTTCGTCGTAGGCTACGACATCTACTGGGTGGGAAACGCCTGGTCCCTTCAGCTGGCCGAAGAGTTCAAATATGCGGTTCAGAAGTACATCGATTCCGGGCTCGTAAAAAAGGTCTATTACACAAGTTCGGAAGGAGATGTCACTAAGAACCTGGCCAACTTCGAGGACCTGGTCGCCAAGGGGTGCGACATCATTTTCATAACCCCCATCACACCCGATAACTTGGTCAAAGCCATCGATCAGGCCATGGACCAGGGCATAAAGGTGGTCGTATTCGCCTCGGCCATCAACAGCAAGAATTACACTGCCTACGTCAATATTTCCGATGTTGAGTGGGGAGTTAAATCCGCGGAGTACATAGCGAAAGCCATCAAAGGCAAAGGCAAGGTTGCCATGATCAACGGAATAGCCGGCACAGGCGCCGCCAACGATACACATTCGGGCGCCATCTCGGTCTTCAACAAATATCCCGATATAACCTGCCTGCCGGAAGTGTATGGTGAATGGGATTCTAGCAAGACCAAGATAGTAGTCCAGGATCTTATCGCCGCGCATCCGGATATAGACGCCATATGGACCTTCTCCGAACCGGGTTCCATAATTGAGATGTTCGCAGAGAACAATATTCCCTTTGTTCCCATTCTTTTCCACGGCGAGAACAGAGAAATGAAGCTGTGGAAGAAATATCACGATAAGGGACTGCAAGCAGAGGTCGTCAGCAAGCCGTCCACGATGAGCGTGGATGCCTTGAAGATCGGTCTGGCTGCACTGCAGGGCCAGTCGTTCCAGAAGGAAAACATGCTGCCCGTACCGACCTATACCTATGCGTATGTCGACAAGCTGATTCTGCCAAATCTTCCGGATAGAATACGGGTGCCTACCTACCTGCCTGTGAAAAAACTTAAAGAGCTTTTTGAATGAGATAGTACCGAACTGGACAGCGAATACTGGGCGGCTGAAAAGCCGCCCAGTATTGCATTTCAACAGAAGGAATGCGCGTAGAATTGGAAGGTAACATAACCGGGCTCAGCTTCAGGCTTCGGAAGTTAAGCAGATACTCTTTCGTAATATATACATATATTTTTCTGATAGCTATTTTTCTTGTCTCCTACAGTCTCTTCCCTTCATACAGGTCTCCGGCAAATCTATCGAATCTTCTGGTTCAAATCTCTCCTCTGGCGATAGTTGCCGTGGGCCAGGCAGTGGTCCTTATCGGAGGAGGAGTAGACCTTTCCGTAGGGTCGGTAATTTCGCTTGTTACGGTGATAGCTGCGAACTTGATGGCAAACTCCACCGCGGGAATACTCCTCGGTTTGATAATGATATTTGCCATAGCAGCTCTCATCGGGCTCATCAACGCGGTGATCTGCAATGAAACCTATATACCGCCCTTGATTGTCACACTGGCCATGTCGTATGTCATACAAGGCGTAGTCCTGTGGTACAAGTCGACGCCCGGCGGTTCGGTGCCCCCGGCGCTTTCAAGAATCATCGTTTACCGGTTCAATATTCTTTCAGTTCCCATAATTTTGGTCATTGTGGCCTATCTTGTCTTTGTTTTTATCATGAGCAGAAACGTGTTCGGCCTGTACACCTATGCCACGGGCGAAAGTGAAGGATATGCCCGCATGGCCGGGATAAATGCCAAAAAAATCAGAATCGGCGGTTACGTTATTTCCGCGATCATGGCCAGCGTAGCCGGATTGATACTGGCCTGCAGAATCGGGTCCGGCGCGCCGTTGATCGGGAGCCCGTATACCCTGGACTCCCTGACGGCGGCGATTATCGGGGGGATGACCTTCGCGGGGGGAGAAGGGTATGTGATCGGCGCGTTCGGAGGAGCAGCCATAATCGGAATGATAAACAATGCTCTTAATATGAGCGGCGTCGACCCGTTTTTCCAATATATTTTCAGGGGAGGGTTGCTCATACTTGCAATGATAATTAATTCTTACAAGAGAGACAGAAAATAAGAGAATTATGGAAAAGAGCACCCGTCAGAGTATCACGAAAAAGAAGAAGATTAATTATATCGATATCTTCATCAGGATATTCAAGAAAGGCGGCGTTTACTTTTCTCTGGCCATTTTATTGATTATTGCAGGAGTATTATCACCCAAACTGCTAGAACCGACGCATTTGCTGTTCATACTGCGAATAGCTTCCATATTGGGAATCATGAGTATCGGCCAGACACTGCTCATAATCTCCAGGGGCATCGACCTGTCCGTCGGTGCCAATGCAACCCTGGTGGTCGTCCTCATTTGCGCCATCTCGATGGGGCGGGATCAATACCTTGTCCAGGTCTTGGCAACGTCCCTGGCAGTGGGCGCTTTTGTGGGGATGATAAATGGACTGTTGGTGGTGAAATTCAGGATCTCTCCTTTGGTGGGATCGTTGGGGGTGATGAGCCTGGTGACTGGAATAACCTATCTGTACACCAAAGGATTCGCCAGGGGATCAGCGCCGCAATTTGTCGCCTATCTCGGGCAGGGAAAAGTGTTCAGTTACATACCCGCGGCCGTAATTCTGTGGGCGGCAATTGCCGCCGTTGCAGGGTACGTTTTGAAAAGAACGGCCTTCGGACGCTACATATTCGCCTGCGGAGCAAATCCCAGGGCGGCATACATGGTCGGAATAAATCCCGATAGAATTCTGCTCTATGTGTACATAATCAGCGGACTGCTGACCGCCATGTCCGGAATCATTTGGGCCGGATACCTGAAAAGCCAGCCGACCCTGGTCGGCGGGGACTATTACCCCCTGGATTCCCTTACGGCCGTGATCATAGGCGGCACCACCTTCGCGGGCGGCAAAGGGAGCATCCTGGGAACCATAATAGGGGTGATCATAATCACCCTTCTTTCGAGCCTGTTGAACATGCTGGGCCTGGTGCACGGCGTCAAGCTGCTCATCCAAGGCTTGATAATCATGCTGATGGTCTTCGCCTATACCGGCAAGAAGAAATTGACCTGAATCGAAGCGTGGAATTGCAAACAGGGAGACGTACGAAATGGAACTAAAATCGCTGTTTTCACCGCTGAAACTCGGCAACGTCGAAATACCCAACAGGGTTGTCCTGGCGCCCATGGGGACCAGCCTTTACAGCCCTGACGATAAATGGCCGAGAAGATCGATCAGGTATTTTGAAGAGCGCGCGGCGGGAGGAACGGGTCTGATTCTGACTTCTTTCACTCGTGTTCACAACAAGCTGGCCACGGGCAACGCACCCCTGATTGGCCTGTTCGACGACTACTTGGTAGAGTCGCACGCCGAGCTCGTCAATAAAGTGCACGCTCACGATACGAAGATCTTCGTTCAGCTTTCCCTGTTCGGATGCAAATTCGGCGGAACAGAAGCGCCCTCATCGATTTACAGCCTGAATTACAACGTCAAGCCTAGAGCGCTGACCATGGATGAACTGGATTACCTGGTGGAATGCTTCATCAAAGCCGGAGCACGGGCCCGTGAAGCGGGATACGACGGGGTGGAGGTCCATGGAGGGTACGACTACCTGATCGGGCAGATGGTATCCCCCGCCTTGAACAAGCGCGATGATAAATACGGGGGCTCGTTCGAGAAGCGGATGAAATTCCCCGTGGATATCATCAAAGGCATATTGAACCAGAATAAAGGCTTTACCGTGGGCTACAAATTCAGCGCCTATGAATGGCTGCCCGGCGGGGTGGATCTGGAGCTGGCTCGAAAAATCGCCCAATACGTTTCCGGAACGGGAATATCTTTCCTGGACGTCGCCAGCGCTTCCTCCACGACCACTGTCAGAAGCAGCGAGTATTCGCATGTTCCACCGATCTATGTGCCTCGAAACACCCTCATGCCCCTGGCGGAGGAGATCAAGAAAGTCTGTCCGGAAATGCCGGTCATCGCCAACGGCGCTATCAGCGTACCGGAAGAAGCGAATGAGGCGATAGCCGAAGGCAGATGCGATATGGTCGCAGTGGGACGAGCGCTGATAGCCGACCCCCACTGGGCAAACAAGGCGAAATCCGGGAAGACCGAAACTATTACGCCGTGCATCCGCTGCAATATCTGCCACCATCAGCTCTGGCGAGGTACTCCGCTCTGCTGCTCGATGAATCCTTACGTAATGCGTGAAGCGGAACAGTACCTGCCCACGCCGACGCTCAAGAAGAAGGTGATGGTGGTCGGCGGCGGGCCTGCGGGAATGCGCTGTGCCATGACCGCCGCCCGGCGAGGTCATCAGGTTACCCTGTACGAAAAAAAGTCTCATCTGGGTGGAATGATGTATCCCGGCAGCCGGCCCAAGTTCAAAGACGATATCGCGAGAGCCTTGAGGTGGTTCGAATACGAGCTAAAGAATCAGGAGAACGTAGAGCTAAGGCTGAACACCCAGGTCACGGCCGAGATGGTGGAAGAGCTCAACCCGGATGCCCTAATAATCAGCATCGGCGCAGAGCCGATCATGCCGGATGTGCCGGGAATGGATAAAGCGCACGTTGATTCGGCGGTCAACGTCCTCAACGATATCTCGAAATATCGCGGTACTAAGGCGGTAGTAGTCGGCGGCGGAGAAGTCGGCTGTGAGACCGCATGCTACCTCGCCGATAACGGGTTCGCGGTGACGTTGATCGAAATGCGGAGGGATATTCTGGGAGATACAGAAATAACGGAAATCAAATTGCGCCTGACCGACCTGATGAAAGAAAAGGGCGTCAAGGTCATGACCGAGACCAAGCTAAATGCCATAACCGATAAGGGCGTCGAGGTCAAGGTGCCGTATGACACGCAGATGGGGCTCGATGAAGGCGGCAGAGAAGAAGGATTGGACGCGGACGTGGTGGCTATCGCGGTCAATCTCAAGGCGGATAACGAGTTGATAAAAATACTTTCGATGAAATCAGAGGAAATCCACATCATAGGCGACTGTGAAAACGGGGCCAGAATCAAGGAAGCTGTGGAAGCAGGAGAGCGGGTAGGCAAGCTGCTTTGAGACAACGGAGGCTGGAGATGGCCGTAGAACTGCTTTCAACCCCCCGGCCCGCCCCGCCTGGAGGCTGACGTGCACCTGGCAAGGACACCCCAGGAACAGAAAGCCGCTGCCGTCTCTCCTGGACGGGCTGCGGTGGTAGGAGAAGAAAATGACATACCTGGCGAAGGAGATATTGCGAGGAGCGCCCGAGCAAAAGAAAACGCACGCAAAGGCGCCCGACAAATCGCCGTTCGGCAACGGCTACGACCCCACGTTTGACGCGTTGAGTGAAGAGCAGCAGGCCGACCTGTACGAGATCATCTGCGATCGCTACGAGCGGGCATCCTCGATCATTACCTCCAACCGTGACTTTGCCGAGTGCCAATGGTCTTCAGCAATCCCCTCTTGGGCTCGGCGGCCATGGACCGCCTGGTGCATCGCGGGGTGAAGCTGATCATCGAGGGAAAGAGTTTGTCGCGTTGATAATTTCGTCAAACTTTCCAAACGCACCTCTACGCCCACACCGGAGACCAAGCTGGAGGCAAGGAAACCGGAATGCAAAAAGGAGCGGTGAAATTGCAGGCCCAATGTAGGCGCACCCCCTCGCGGGGGTGCAATTCCTTACTGTATATATTGTTTGATAGACTATAGCAGGGGCAGGATTTGAACCTGCGACCTCCGGGTTATGAGCCCGACGAGCTTCCAACTGCTCTACCCTGCGTCGTGCCTATGAATATAGGAGAATGACGCCATTCCGTCAAGTGACAGTGCCCCCTTTCCAAGGCGGCCCGGCGGCCGTTGTCACTTGACAGTGCGTCCTATTCCATGAAAACGTATGAGCATACTGAATAAGGAGGCGCGTATGCTCAAAAGAGTGCTGACGGGCGTGGTCCTTGCGCTGGCCCTCTTCGGGGTCGTTTCGTGCGGATCGAAGCAGCCGTCAAAGATCGTGATCGCTTCGGACGCGACATTCCCCCCTATGGAGATGGTTGACGAGAACAAGAACATCGTCGGGCTCGATGTGGACCTGATGAACCTGGCTGCCAAGGCCGGCGGATTCACCGTCGAGTTCAAGAACACCGCCTGGGACGGGATCTTTGCCGGCCTGGACAACGGCAAGTATGACGCGGTCATGTCCTCGGTGACGATTACGGACGAGCGCAAGAAGACAATGGACTTCTCGATCCCCTACTTCAACGCAGGGCAGATCCTCGTGGTCAAAAGCGATGTGAACGGCGTGCAGACTCTCGCGGATCTGAAGGGTAAGACCGTCGGCGCCCAGATCGGCACCACCGGCGCGTTCGAGATAGACAAGGTGAAGGATGCCAACAAGATCACGCCGAAGACCTATGACGAGATCGGGCTCGCGTTCGAAGACCTGGTCAACGGGCGGATCGCCGGCGTGGTCGTGGACACCCCGACCGCCGCGAACTATGCCCTGCAGAACCCCAACTACAAGGGCAAGCTGAAGACCGTTGGCGCCGCGTTCACTCAGGAGTTCTACGGAGTGGCCGTGAAGAAGGGCAACGAGAAGGTCTTGAACGTTATCAACGCCGGCCTCAAGAAGGTCCTCGACGCTGGTGACAACAAGGCCATCGAACAGAAGTGGCTGCAGTAAAGGATCCTCGTCGAGAGACGAGGATCGAAGTCTCTGACGGGGCATTGATCCCCGGAAAAGGAGAAAAGTCCGCCTTCTCGGCGTGGCGGATTTCCTTTTTCGGGGCCCTTGCCCTCCTTGTACTACTCCCCCTCCTTCACCCCGACCCGTACCAGAAGATCCTTCTCTTCCTTCCGGACGGCATTCTCAAGACTTTCGAGGTCACTCTCCTATCGATAGCATTTTCAGTGGTCGTGGGCCTCCTCACCGGCATCGGCCGCATCTCGAGGATCCGGATCATCAACCGGATTGCCACGATCTACGTCGAGGTCATCCGCGGGATCCCCCTGCTCGTCCAGATCTTCTATATCTACTACGCCCTGGGGAAGCTCGTGCAGGTCCCGGACATCATGGCGGCGGTCATCGCCATGACCGTCTGCTACGGTGCGTACCTCGGGGAGATCTTCCGGGCCGGCATCCAGTCCATCCACAAGGGACAGATGGAAGCCGCCATTGCTCTCGGACTCACCCGCGGCCAGGCGCTCCGCAGGGTCATCCTTCCGCAGACCGTGCGCGTCGTTCTCCCTCCCCTGGGCAACGAGTTCATCGCCCTTCTGAAGGATTCTTCGCTCGTGTCCATCCTGGCTGTTTCCGACCTCCTGCGCCGCGGGCGCGAGTACGCGTCCAAGACCTTCTACTATTTCGAGGCTCTCACGGTGGTCGCGCTCGTCTACCTCGTCATGACGCTTTTTTTCTCGCGCCTCGTAGCGCTCATGGAAGAAAGGATGAACAGGCGTGGCAGATAGGGTCAGGATAATCGACGCATGCAAGACCTTCGGGAAAGTCGTGGCGCTCAAGAACGCCAACCTCTCCGTGAAGCCCGGCGAGGTGGTCCTGGTCATCGGACCTTCGGGCAGCGGAAAGAGCACGATGCTGCGGTGCATCAACCGCCTGGAGCACCTCACCTCGGGTGAGATCTGGATCGATGACGATCAGGTGGCCGATCGCGGCTCCGACATCCGCAAGATCAGGGAAGAGGTGGGAATGGTGTTCCAGTCCTTCAACCTCTTCCCCCATCTCACGGCGCTGGAGAACATCATCCTTGCTCCACGGATCGTGAAGCGAGTTTCCGAGAGCGAGGCCAGGGACCTCGGGAAGAGCCTTCTTGCCCGCGTGGGCCTCTCCGAGAAGGAAAGCGTGTATCCCGAACAGCTTTCCGGCGGGCAGCAGCAGCGCGTGGCAATTGCCCGCGCCCTTGCCATGAGCCCGAAGGTAATGCTCTTCGACGAGCCGACTTCAGCCCTGGACCCGGAGATGATCAAGGAAGTGCTCGACGTCATGGTGGAGCTCGCGCGGGAAGGAATGACAATGCTCGTCGTGTCACATGAGATGGGGTTCGCCAAGGCTGCAGCTCACACGGTGGTATTCATGGACAACGGGGAGATCATCGAACGGGGTCCCCCGGATGCAGTGTTCGCCAGCCCCCAGGAAGAGCGCACCCAGCGGTTCCTCAAGCACATCCTGTAGCGGCCCCGCTATCGACCGCGGCGCCCCCCCGACGAAAAAGCCCCCGAGTGGGGGCTCTTGCCCTTCAGTTCAATAACTCTTCATCTGCGAGACTTTGCGGGCCCTCTTCATGCGTTTGCGCTCGAGGGCTTTCTTTTTGCGGTTGAGAATGGCCGAGGGCTTTTCGAAAAACTCCCTCTTCTTCCACTCCCTGATGATTCCCTCTTTCTCGACCTGGCGCTTGAAGCGCTTGATCGCCTTTTCCAGGGGCTCATCATCGCTGACTTCGATGTAGGCTATATCACTCACCTCCCTTCGATGCTTTGCCTGTCACAATTTCTCCTGAATCGGCTGATTTGTCAAGAATCGGGGCCGCCACGAGGGCATCGGGGTCCACGGGCGTTCCCAGCGCCTCGATCTCCCAGTGCAGGTGGGGGCCGGTGGCAAAACCTGTCTGGCCGACCTTCCCGATCACGTCACCTTCCGCCACGACATCGCCGACTTTCACGAGCACCTGGGACAGATGAAAATAGAGGGAAAAGAGTCCCGGCAAGTGCTCGATGACAACTGTATCCCCCGTGATAATCCGCTCTCCCGCAAGCACTACCCTCCCCCGTCCGCAGGCGGGAACGGGCGTTCCCTCGGGAGCGGCCAGATCAAGACCCTCGTGAACTGAAAAATCCGAGCTGTTGTCCGGGAAAACGTACTTCCTTCGATCGCCGAACCCTGACGTCCGGCGCGCCTCCGGCAGGGGATTGCGCATCATCCCCGTCTCGAAAATCGCATCGGTATCCGCCGTGGTGATGATGCGGACCAGCTCCCGCGTCTCCGCCGCCTTGCGGGGATCTGCTGATTCCCTCATCTGCGTGAGGTCAGCGGTGAGGCCTATCTTTTCAAAGTGGAACTTCCGATCCAGCACAACAACGGGGGAAAGAAACAGGGCGTTCCTTACCCCTGCCTTGATCGTCACGGAGAGGGTGTAGCTTCCCGGGGCGGTCAGGGATGAGACGCCGACAAGGACGACCCATCGCTCCTTCTCTGTTGACACCGAGGGTCGAAAGCCGAATCCCCGCGATAGAGTCTCCTGCTTCGGCCCCAGGATCCGGGCAACCACGGAATCCACATCCTCCGGCTCCGCCACCTCGAGGCGCAGGAGGTCCCCGGGGGTTGCATTCTGCGGCACCGTGACCTTCGGCTCCAGGGGCGTCTGTCCGACCGGGGCGTAGGAGAAAAGCCCTGTCTGCGGGTGCAGGTCACCCCACCTGTAATCGAACGTCGCATCCTGACTCGTAACGCAGATTCCCGTCTCCGGGGTGGTGACGAGCAAGGTGGCCGGGAGAGCCGGCTGAAGAGACCCGAGGAGAAAGATGAGCGTGAAGGAGAGGGCAAACCGTGGCGGAGTCATTTCTTCAGGTCCAGGATAGTGAGCTGAAGGGTGTCGTTGGCCCCGTACGAGTTACGAGCAAGGCGGTAAACAATGTCAACCGTGTCGCCAATGGTGAACTCACCGGGGAACCGCGGAGCAGCGTTCCAGTACACGGCGGGCCATTTCGTCTTTCCCGCGTCAAAGAGAAGCTTTAGATGCGACAGCTCCTTGCGACCGATGAGCTCGCAATGGGCAACCTTCAATCCGCGCGAAAGAAAAACCAGGGGCGGGTTGCCTTCGCCAAAGGGCTCGAACAGGTCAACGACCTTCATGAGGTCTGGTGAAAGGTGGGTGAGGGGAATCTCAGCATCGATGGGAATGATCTCCTCCCCCTGAGCGGGCGGCAGTTCCTCCACATGAGAGAAAAACGAGTCCAGGAAAGGGGAAAGGCGCCCCCGCTCAAGACTGAACCCTCCCGCAAAGTCGTGCCCGCCGTAGTTCAGGAAATCTCCGCCGTGACGCGTGAAGAAGTCGGCGATCACCCGCTGGCGATTGCACCGGATGGACCCGACTGCGGTCTCCCCGGCCACCGCAATCACGATTGCCGGAGTCTTGAAGAAGCCCTGCAGCCGGGAAGCCATGATGCCTGTGATGCCACGTTGGATTCGCTCATCGTGGACCAGGACGCAGCGTCCGCCGGTTCGATCCAGGGAGTCCCGGGCCTGCTCCAGCATGAGGTTCCAGGTGGTCTCCCCCAAGGTCCTGCGCCGGGAATCCAGAGAGACGAGCTGCTCCACCAGGGAATCCGCTTCCTCGGGGGAGGCGGAGAGAATTGTCCGCGTGGCCGTGCCCGGCTCGCCCATGCGTCCAGCGGAGTTCAGGAGAGGAGCGACCTGCCAGGCGATATCGGAAGCGTTGACGCGCCGGCCCAGGAGCTCCCTGCGCTTGAAAATCTGTCGAAGCCCGTTGCGCTCAGGTGCGCGAAGAGCGGCAAGCCCTTCCCTCACGAGGAGGCGATTTTCATCCACAAGCGGCATGAGATCGGCGAGAGTCCCAAGGGTGACCAGGTCCAGCCGCGCTCGGCAGGGCGCCAGGCGAGGTTCCTCCCGCGCGAGGACGAGTGACCGAAAAACATCCGCCAGCGTGTCGATCTCAGTGAGGGGATGGGAGGAGAACCGGCCCGCCCGTGAGCCTTCCGCGATCCTGAGAAGGCTCTTGCCGGCGAACGCCGGAATGAGCTCGGCAACAAGGGGAGACAGATCCGAAAGCGAGATCGATATTCCCTCTCCGAAGACCTTTTCCAGGAGCCGTGCCTGCACGGGAGCGTCGAGCACGAGGACCTCGTCCTGGGAGACGAACGACGCAAGACGCGTCTTTTCATAGGGAACGAGACCCGGCACAAAGCTTTCCACGAGGCGCCCGGTCTCGATCAGGTTCGTCATGCGCAGCGCCTCCACCACAACTGTTTCGTTGGCGGGGCGCGCCGAGAGGAGACAGACTTCCATGCCGAAAAAGGTTGACCGGGAGAACCGAAGTGCCCATTCCACCTTGGAAGCCACTGCGCAGCCGCACAGGTCCCGAAATGGATAGCCGGGAAGCTTGGGATCCACGACGGCCACCGCGGGCGGGAGGTCGGCTGGCGGATTGTGATGGTCAAGGACGATCGTTTCGATCCCTTTCTCCCCCGCAAGGGCTATCTCCGCGGCGTTGGATACGCCGCAGTCCACAGTGACAAGAAGGCCCACGCCCGCAGCCACGGCCTTGTCGATCACGCGGGGAGAAAGGCCGTATGCATCCTCTCCCTCGGGCAGCATCCACTGCGCATCAGCGCCCAGGTCCAGGAGCGCTTCATACAGGAGGGAGGTCGACGTGACACCATCCACGTCCCTGTCCCCGAAGATCAGGATCTTTTCCCCGCTTTCGATGGCGGCGTTGATCCGCTCCACCGCGTCCGTCATGGAGCTCATGAGGAACGGGTTGTGGAGAAGGCGAAGGTCCGTTTCCAGGAAAAACATCAGGGATTCGGGCGTCGTGATCCCCCGCCGGGTGAGAATGGATGCAGCCAGGAGGTCAACGCCGAACCTGCGCGCCAGCTCCTTCACCGCCGCTGAGTCGAGGGGAGTCTTGTTCCAGATCATTCCTGGGTGATCTCCTCGAGGATCATCGCTCCTCGCCGCGCGGCTTGATCCACGATCCGCCAGGCAGGGGCAAGGAGATGAAGCGCCTCCTGGACGCGATCCTCCGCCTCCCCCCTGACCAGGCACAGCTCTTCGCCCTTCTCCACCGGTTCACCGGGCGATTTCAGAATCGATATTCCCGCGCCTGGGAGCACGACGTCCTCCTTGCGCGAGCGGCCGACCCCGAGGACAACTGAAGCCAGGCCGACCTTGTACGCGTCGATGCTTCCCACCGCGCCGGATTTCTCCGCGCACAAGGGCCGCACGACCCTGCCATGGGGTCCTTTCACCGGATGCAGGAGGCACTCGGTGCTCCCGCCCTGGAACTCGACGTTCCTCAGGAAGAGCTCCCATGCTGAGCCGTCGGAAAGACGCTTTCGCGCCAGGGCTTCCCCGGCTGCGACATCACGGGCTTTTCCTCCCAGGACGAGCATCCAGGCGGCAAGCCGGCAGGTGATCTCCACCACGTCCGCCGGGCCTTTCCCCTGGAGACAGTCGATCGACTCTTCCACTTCCAGGAAATTGCCCACCGCGCGGCCCAGGGGCTGGTCCATGTCCGTGATAACCGCAACAACCTTCCGCTCCAGGTCCTTGCCCGTGCTCACGAGGGAGCCAGCCAGAGCGCGAGCTTCATCGTGGGTCTTCATGAAGGCTCCCGAGCCGCACTTGACGTCAAAGACAAGGGCTTCGGCGCCTTCGGCGAACTTCTTCGACATGATGCTGGCCGTGATCAGGGGAATGGATTCAACGGTGCCGGTGACATCACGGAGCGCGTACATCCGCCTGTCGGCGGGGACCACGGTCTCACTCTGGCCGATCATGGCAAAGCCGACGGTGGAAAGCCCCTTGCGGAAGCGCTCTGGGGAGAGGTCTGTCCTGTACCCGGGGATGGACTCCAGCTTGTCCAGGGTTCCACCGGTATGCCCCAGGGAGCGTCCGCTCATCATTGGGACCCGGATACCGCACGCCGCCGCAACGGGCGCCAGGACCAGGGAGATCTTGTCTCCGACACCGCCTGTGGAATGTTTGTCCACAAGGGGGCCCGGGACGCCGGAGAGGTCAAGCACTTCGCCGGACCGGATCATTGCCTGCGTGAGCCGGGCAGTCTCCGCGGGGCTCATCCCTTTCAGCACGATTGCCATCATGAGCGCGGACATCTGGTAGTCAGGTATGTCGCCCCGGGAAAAACCTTGAACCAGGTAGTCAATTTCCTCCGGCTCCAGGGTCCCCGCGTCCCGCTTCTTCATGATAAGGTCGACGGCCCTCACGCTGCTCCTCCGCCGAATGCGATTCTCTGCAGGGGGACGTACTGCGACCCTCCCCGGCCCAGAATCGACTGGAAGAGCACGCACTCGGAAATGGTAAACCCGACGTCCGACGGCTGGACCCCGGCATTCCAGCCGGGTGTCATTTGCGATCCATTGTTTCGCGCAAGCGTGACGTGCGGGGTGAAGCCCCGCCTGTCGGGCTTCCATCCCAGCGGCGAAAGGAACGACATGAAAAGCTCCCAGTAGGAGCGCAGGTCGCCCGCATCATCCGCCAGGGCAATCCAGAGGACTCGAGGGCTGCCGTTTGGCGGGAACTGGCCCAGAGGTCCCAGGCGCGTCGGCAGCGGCGGCCGCGAAAGCCGGGGCTCCTGAAAGACCCGGGCCAGCGCGCCAACCGCTCCATCGTCCAGCTCTCCGAAGAAGTGCATGGTCAGGTGATAGGCGGACTCGGATACCCAGCGCAGGCGAGGATTCTCCCGGCGCACAGGTGCGATGAGCGCGGAAATCGTGTCCACGGCAGCGCGGGGGAGAGGGAGCGCCGCGAACACCCTCACAGGGCGGCCCCGACGTTTCGAAGGGTCACGAGCTCACCTTCCAGGACCGACTGCACCATGAGGGGAAGCGTTTCCCTGAGGGAGCGAAGCCCGGCGGGCTCAAGGGTGACCTGGGACGCGCGCGGGAGCGGCTGTGCCCCCGTGGCGGCAAGGTAGCGCAGCGCGCCCGTCGGAACCGAACGGGCGTTCTGCGGCACGCAGGAGGAGCAGAGGAAGCCATGGATGGCGGGGGAGAAGAAGGCCGGCCCGTCGCGGAAGGGGATCCCGCACTGGCAGCAGACGTCGAGCATCGGCTGGTAGCCTGCAAGGGAGAGAAACCGCCAGAGGAACTGGATTGTCACGTACGGCTCCCCACGGGTGTCCGCCTGGTCCAGAAGCTCGAGAGATCCCAGGAAGAGCCGAAAGAGCATGTCCGAGGTCTCTCCCGCGGCGTACGATTTCAGGGCCACCTCGGCCCAGAGTGAAGCGGCAACCAGGCGCGATAGATCCCTTATCAGGGAGCCGAATGTCTCACGGATTTCGATCTCAGTGATCTTGTAGCTCTGCTTCACCGGATTATGGTACAGCCGCGCAGTGCAGACCGTGAAAGGCTCGCTTCCCATGCGCAAGGAGCTGTGCATGCGGTAGGCGCCGTACGCGGTGGCGCGGATCAGGCCCATGTCCGAGGTGAGGAGGGAAAGGCTCTTGTGAAAATCCCCCAGCCTTTCCCGCCTGATCACGATTGCCTGAGTAGTTATGCTCCTGTACATCGCGGCGGGCCTCACGCAATAGTAAATGAGACGGCGATGCGTGGCAAGGCGGCCGCGGCGTTCGCGCGGCATGGCGCGTACCACGAGGCTCCCTTTTCCGTCAGCTTGACCTCGCAGGGGTGATTTCATAAGTTTGATGAATAACGGAGACATGATAAATGAGTGACCACCACGTCGTCCCTGCCGATCAGATTCTGCCCGTGCGCCTGTTCATCATCCCCATCCGGGGAAAGCCCATCTTTCCGGGGCTTCTGACTCCCCTCATGCTGCCCTCTGCGTCGGAGGCGGACACCGTGGAGAAGGCAATTGCAGCCGACAGCTTCATCGGCCTGGTGCTCATGAAATCCGACGACACGGAAAACCCCGCGGCGGACGACCTGTACCAGGTGGGCACGGCGGCAAAGATTGCGCGGCGGATCAACCTGCCGGACGGCGGGGTCAACATCTTCATCTCCACGGTGAAGCGATTCCAGATCAAACGAGTGCTCCAGTCCGCTCCTCCCATCAGCGTCGCTGTCCAGTACATCGAGGATGAAAACGTCGATTCCGCAGAAGTGAAGGCCCTGACGCGCGCGCTCATCACCGAGATGAAGCAGGTCTCGGAGAACAACCCGTTGTTCTCCGAAGAGATGCGCCTCTCCATGGTGAACATCGACCACCCGGGAAAGATAGCGGACTTCATCACGTCCATCCTCAACATCGACCGCGCGGAGCAGCAGAAAATCCTGGAAATGCCGAACGTGCAGGCGCGCATGGAGTACGTGCTGATCTTCATCAAGAAAGAGCAGGAGCTGATGAAGATCCAGAAGAAGATCACGGAGCAGCTCAATGAGAAGATCTCAAAGAGCCAGAGAGAATACTTCCTGAAGGAAGAGCTGAAGGCCATCAAGGCGGAGCTGGGCATGGCGGTGGACGCCAAGACAAGCGAGTACCAGCGCTTCAAGGAAGCAGTTGAGAAGCTCGGCCTCCAGGGCGAGGTCAAGGACCAGGTGGAACAGGAGCTGGAGAAGTTCTCCCTGATGGACGCCAACTCCCCTGAGTTCACAGTGACGCGAAACTACCTGGAGACCATCATCAGCCTTCCCTGGAATGATGACTCGGAAGAGACAATCGATCTGGAGAAGGCCCGGGCCATCCTCGACGAGGACCATTACGGCCTCGAGGACGTCAAGGAAAGGATTGTGGAATACCTGGCCGTGCGCAAGCTCAAAAAGGACTCCAAGGGATCGATCATCTGCCTGGTCGGCCCCCCGGGCGTCGGGAAGACATCCGTGGGCAAGTCCATTGCCCGTGCCCTGGGCCGCAAGTTCTTCCGTTTCTCCGTCGGCGGCATGCGGGATGAAGCCGAGATCAAGGGACACCGGCGCACGTACATCGGCGCCATGCCGGGCAAGATCATTCAGGGGCTCAAGATCGTGAAGACGCGGAACCCGGTGTACATGATCGATGAAATCGACAAGCTGGGCGCTTCCTTCCAGGGGGATCCCTCCTCGGCTCTCCTCGAGGTCCTGGATCCCGAGCAGAACGTCGCCTTCCGCGACCACTACCTGGATCTTCCCTTCGACGTATCCCACATTCTTTTCATCACGACTGCCAACACGCTCGACACCATTCCCGCGCCTCTTCTGGACCGCATGGAGGTGATTCGGCTCTCGGGGTACATCGACAGCGAGAAGGTGGCCATTGCCCGAGCGTATCTCATCCCCAAGTCCCTGGAAGCGGCCGGGATCGCGAAGAACGCCGTCAAGTACGACAACGGCGCTCTCTCTGCCATCGCGGACGGCTACGCGCGGGAGGCCGGTCTTCGCAACTTCGAGAAAGCTCTGGACAGGATTCATCGGAAAATTGCGCGACAGAGCCTCCAGGGGGAGCTGAAGCTGCCCATTGCCATCAAGAAGGACACGCTGGCGGAATACCTGGGCAAACCGGTCTTCCTGGACGAGGAGATGGCGCAGATCACCAAGCCGGGCATGGCCATCGGCCTTGCCTGGACGCCGCTGGGCGGCGCGGTTCTGGCCATCGAGGCTGTGGCCAACTCCGGCAAGGAGGGCTTCAAGCTCACCGGCAAGCTCGGCGAGGTCATGCAGGAATCCGCAAGCATCGCCTACTCCTACGTGCGGCACGTTTCCCAGGACCATGGGGTGGGGCAACACTTCTGGGAGCAGAACCTGATCCACCTGCACGTTCCCGCGGGGGCCACGCCGAAGGACGGCCCGTCAGCCGGCATCACGCTGGCTTCAGCCCTGCTCTCGCTGGCAACGGGGAAGAAGATCCGAAAGTCTCTGGCGATGACGGGAGAGCTGTCCCTGGTCGGACGCGTTCTTCCCATCGGGGGCCTCAAGGAGAAGGTTATTGCCGCGCGGCGAAACCGGATAAAGCAGGTGCTCTACCCGGCGCAGAACCAGCGGGATCTGGATGAGATACCCGATCATGTCCGGGAGGGGATCGTTTTCCATCCCGTTTCTACCATGGAAGAAGTGATAGAAAAGATCTTCTAGGCCAGGTCCCCAGGCGGGATGCGTACCGAGCCCTCACGGACGATGCGCCAGGGCCGGCTCGTGACGTCGAGCAGGGTCGAGGGAGGACCGGGGGGCAGGTTTCCCGCATCGAAGACCAGGTCGACGTCGCCCTCGAACTCCCTCGTTATCGCCTCGATATCGAAAAGCGGCTGCTGGCCTGTCCTGTTGACGCTTGAGGAAAAAAGCGCCCTGCCGAGCGCACGCATCAGCTGAACAAGGAACGGGGAATCAGGGAGCCGCAGCGCGACGGTCCCGCCGCCGCGCATGGGGAAAACAAGAGTGAGAGGCCCCGGCCAATACCTGGCCAGCCCGGGAGGCAGGGGCATATCCGACACGCGCGCAACCCAGGACACCTCGGCAATAAGCTGGAGAAATGGCTTCTCCTCCCCGCGGCCCTTGATTCCCCGGATCCGCTCGTCAGTATCAGGAGCCACGCCGCAGATGCCGTACATGGTGTCACAGGGAATGATCGCGACTCCGCCCCGGGAGAGGACTTCGACGAGCCGGCTGAAAGATTCAGGATCTGACGCGCGAGCCACCATTCGTTTTTCTTCGCGCAGCCTGCGCTCCCAGGAAGGCCAGCGCGACAAGCAGGCATGATATCCCGAGGCCGGTCACCTTGAATATCGTGTTCCGCGCGGCATGCGACCTGCGGAGCCTGATGAGATCCCCCACCTCGTACGAAACCGCGCCGCGCGTGCCGCCTTCCAGCCTGATCACCTCGTCTCCCGCCTGATAGAGCCCGATCTCCCTGGCCATGACAAGGCTCCGCTCAGGATCATCCCGAAGGCCGCCGAGATCCTTCGTGAGGCCGGCGTTTCTCTCCTGGAGCTTTTCCACGTTTGCCTCGAGACTCCTCCGGTAGGAATCCAGGCGCCGATATTCGAAAAGACCAGAGTCGCCGAACACGTAAATGAGGAGCGAGGCGATGATAAAACCAACCGCAAAGATGGGCAGGAGACGGCGCATACTCTTCACTCATCATAACGGCTCGCTCCCGGTGAAAGATGAGGAGAAACGCCGTTGACAACAGCGAAACGGACGGATTACTCTTTCGTCGGGAGAATTACGTGAAAGTGACCGCGAGGTTTTGCCGATAATGAGGAAAGCCTAAGCGTCCTCAGGAGATGGGAATGGGAAGGGAAACACAAGGCGGCCCGGCAGGAGAACAGAAGCTCGAACGTTACGGCGTCTGGGTGAAGGTGGAGCCACGAACGGTGGCGGAAACCCAGGGAGCTGAAAGCCCGTTCGAGCTCACGGACCTGGAGGCGGGCGGTGCGGCGGCCCAGCGCGCTCCATCGGCGGAAAGCACTCTGACGGTGGAGGAGGAGAAGCTCCTCGATGAGCTCGACACGGAGCTCGGTCCGTCGGGGAAATCGAGGGAGCTTTCCATTCCGGAAGAAGAGCCTCTCCTTGCGGAAGACGAAGAGCTGCCTGAAATTTCCGATGTTGAAGAGTCCTCTTCACATGCCGAGCTGGAAGAGATTTCCGACGACGATCTCCCCGAGCTGGAGATCGAGGAGGAGCCGGCACGGCCCGCGGCCGCCCCGTCCAGGGGCCGCGGCGGCGCTCCCGCGGATGTCAACGAGGTGGAAGTCACCCTCTCGGAAACCGGGGCCGGGCAGGAGCGTTTCGAGGACCTCGATGAGCTGGAAAGCGAGCTTGCCTCCGTCACCACGTCGGCTTCCGAGCCCCATGCAGGGTCCTCGGAGATACTGACCCGCATCGAGGAGGAGCTTCGCTCCATTCGGACAGACCTGACCCAGCTCCGCAGCGAGCTGTCGGGCATGCGCAAAGGCGCGGAGCCCGCGGTGGAAACCCCGCCGAGCGCGGCTGAGGCCCAGAGCGGGTTCTTCGACGAAGACGAAGATGAGACAATCGCCCTCACGGGTGATGAGCTGGACAACATCCTCAATACCGCGGAGATCACGGAAGAGGAAGCCGGGGCCGCCCCCGTGGAAGACGCCGGCGACATCCCCGAGCTCGCCGCTGAGACGACGCCCACCAACGGCCAGGAGGATATCCTCAGCCTGGAAGCCGCGGATACGACGCCCGCCGAGGACGTGGAGGAGCTTCCCGCGGAGCTCGAGCTGGAGGATCTTTCCTCCCCTTCCGCCTCCCCGACTCCCGTCTCCATATCCCTGGACGGCCTCCCCGAGCTCGACCTGGAAGGCATCCCTGAGATCGAGACGGCCGAAAAGGGAGACCTTGAAACGCTCGACCTTGAAGCGGAGGCAGGCGGTGGGGAAGCGGCTCCTGACGGCCTGGAGCTCCTGGAAGAGGCTCCCCCAGCGGGAAAAAAGGGCCACATTGACCACGCTGATGAGCTTGCCGGCGACGTGGACCTTGAAGCGCTGGCAGCCGAAGCCGAAGCGCTGGAAGACGATGAGGCTCCCGCTCCTGTCGAGGACCTGGAAATCGGGGAGCTTGAAGCCGTGACGGATGAAGTCGGTTCTTCTGCCGGTGCCCAGCAGGAGATCGAGATACCTTTCGAGAACGAACCGGCCGCCGGCCGCTCCGCGCGGGGTAAGGGTGGAGAGGCTGAAGAAGAGTTGCTCGACGTGGAGGAGCTCTCAGCAGAGGAGGAAGCGGCTCCGGCAGGAAAACAGGGCGGTCCGACCGCCATCCCGGACGACCTGAAGGACGAGATCCGGACGGTCCTGAAGTACATGGATCATCTCCTGGAGGCTCTTCCGGAAGACAAGATCCAGGAGTTCGCCAAGTCCGACTATTTCGTGATGTACAAGAAGCTTTTCGAGGACCTCGGTCTAGGTGAGTAGATGGGCCTTCTGCGGAAGGCGGCCCATGCCGTCCCAGACGCTGAAGCAGGCGGACGCTCCGGTCTCCTGAAAAGAAGTCTCCGTATCCTTTCCGCCGCTTCATCGGCGCCGGCGTCCCGGGCGGCGTCATCGTCGCGCGCGGCGACGCTCGAGCCACCTCGGGCCGCGACGACTCGTTCCGTGCCGCTTCCCGACCTTGCGCGGTTTGTGATGGAGGATGTAAAGGCCCAACCGGACGGCGTGGAGCTCCCCTCCCTTCTCTTTACGTCTCTTCGCAAGCGACTCTCCGTGGCAAAGGGCGCGCTCCTCCTCTATGACCCGCTCAGGCTTGAATACGCTCCATGGGCAAGCTTTGGCTTTGACCAGACCACCCTCCACAGGCTTCGGATCCCCCTTGGTACGAACGATACTTTCAACGCCCTCGCTAACGGCTCTCCCATTGAAGTGACGCAGGCGGAGCAGAAATCGACTTTTCAGCGCTTCTTCTCCTCGCGGGAGTTCCCTTCGATAGAAAAGATCGTTCTGAGCCCCTATATCTTCGAGGACACCCTTGTAGGCGTGCTGCTCGCTACGGACATCCGCCACCCGTTCGCTGACTCCTCACAGCTCTTGTCCTGCCTCTCAGCAGTCGCGGCTGAGGCGGCTCCCCTGCTCCAGAAGGCGCGCGGCTTCCTCATGAAGTGGAGCCAGGCCAGGACCGCGCGTCGCCCCGTGACACCGGAGGAGCGGATTGCCCGTCTCCTGGAATCTCCTTCAGCGCAAGGAAAGCGCTTCCTCTTTCTTTCCCTTGCCCTCGATGACTACATCGAGACCATCTCTTCTGCTCACGAGGACCTCGATCCTTTCCGGCTTCGTGAAGACATCACTTCTTTTCTGGATGCCTTTCTGGCCGACGTCGGGGTGGCCATCCGGCTGCCGGCGGGGGCGCTCCTGGTCTGCCTCCAGGAGTTTCCGCGGAGTGACATCGACCTGTTCGCGCACCAGTTGCGGGCTTTCCTCGCTCTCCATTTCTCCTCGGATGCGGAAGTCCCCTCCATCAAAGTCGCCAAATCCCGCGCCTGGCCGGAAGAGGGATCAAGCGTGCGGGAGCTTATTTCTTTCTTCTCCTGATTCCCAATGCTCGAGGTCTTTTCCTCCCGAAGCGGCTCCCCATCCATCCGGATCAACGGGGTGACGGTTCACTCGGCGTATGATCCGGGCCTTGAAGCGCGGCGCTTCGTGGAAAACTCACTGGAGGGCGGCCGCCCTTCCCTGGTGGTCATTCTTGGCGAGGGTCTTGGCTACCTTTCCCGTCGCGTTCGGGAAGCGTTTCCCGATGCACGCATCCTCCGAATCCATTATTCCGCGGAGGTTTTCCAGGCATCAACCCTCCCGTCGGTCGGCACTGGCGCCTCTGCGTCCGGCCCGGGCAGTGACACGTGGCATCCAGGTTTGGGCCAGGATCTTGCCGAGTTCTTCCGCGCGCGCATCGCGGAGCTCGACCTGGAGGGAATGCGCGTCCTGGAATGGCCTCCCTCGTCAAAGATCTTTCCAGAACAGTCGCGCGCCGCAAACGAGGCCCTCCAGCAATGCATTCGGGAGCTGAACGGCAGCTTTGTAACGACTATGGCCATGGGGAGACTGTGGCTGCGCAACACCCTGTGCAATTTCCTTTCCCTTGAAGAGGCCCTCACGGGAACGCCCTGTTCCCGTGAGCGACCCGTCGTCATAGCGGCTTCGGGGCCCAGCTTGGAGCAGGCTGCACCCATGCTTCGCAGCGTCCGGGACAGGGCTGACATCTGGGCGCTTCCGTCAAGCGCTCCGTTCCTGAACAGCGCCGGACTGGAACCTGATCTTGTGGTGATGACCGACCCCGGCTTCTACGGAATCCATCATCTCCGCCATGCCGCGTCAGGCTGCCCAGTAGCCATGCCCCTGTCGGCATCCCGAGGTTTGTGGAATCTTCGGAAGCGGACAGATGCTGACAGCGGCCCACCGCGGCCGTACCTGTTGGGGCAGCCGGGGTTGCTGGAAGAAGAGTTCCTGAGGGCTTTGGGGGTCGATGCCCCGAGAATTGCTCCGCATGGAACCGTGGCCGCAACGGCCCTCGACCTCGCGCTGGCTTCCACACGGGGCCCAGTGGTTCTTGCCGGCCTGGACATGTGCACTGACGACATCCTGTCTCATGCCCGGCCGAACGAGTTCGAGGTTTTCTACAGCCAGCAAAGCTCGCGCACCCTTCCCTGCTACAGCCTCTGGTACAGGAGATCCGCTGACCAGGATGCTGTTCGAATTCCGGGCGATGGGAACGCGAGGGCGCCAATTGCCCTTCGGACGTACGCGGGATGGCTTTCAGGGGAAGCGGAGTCAAGGCAGAGGGAAGTGTATCGACTCCTTCCTTCCGCGGTCGGCCTCCCAGGAATGATACCGCTGGACGCCGCAACCCTGGAGCAGGTGGTTCGACGATGCCCGGCTTCTCCGCCTGGGCCGCAATTCGCAGGCCAGGCAGCCCTCCCCTCCGGCTCGAAACGGCTTGAAACCGCTCGCGGCATCCTGGCGGGCTGGAGAAAAACCCTGGCTGGAGGACTGAAAGCGGCGCGCGGCCGCGCGGGTCACATGGCCCTGAGCACGCCTTCGGTATACGCCCTTGCCTACCAGTTTTCCGCTCAGCTCCTCATGGAGACAAAGCGAAAGGCAAGGCTGGGAGGCGGCCGCGAAGCACGGGATTCCGCCGTTCGGCTCCTGGAGGAGTGCAGTCTCTTCCTTCAGGAATTGGAAGGCAAGGTGACCCATGCCGCCTGATACAGCGGCAATCCTGGCGAGGAATCTCCAGTGCCTCTCCCGGAGAAGCCCCGGTCTGGCGCGCCGCGTGGCAACGGCGGCTCCAAACCCGTCTCTTTCTTTCCGCGAGGCCGGGGACGGAACCCTGGTGCCCGTTGTTCACGTGCACGACGGCGACCTGCCTCTTCATTCACTGGTGGACCCGCGCAGGGAAGCCGAGCGGCTCATGCAGTCGGTCGGCGACAGCGGCTACCTGGTCTGTTTCGGCCTTGGCGGAGGATTTTCCGCAGCGGCTTTCCTGCGACGGCAATCCGCAACAAGCCTCCTGATCGTGGAGAAGGACGCGGCAACTCTCCGCTCGCTGCTGCAGTCCCTTCCACTCTCCGCCCTCCTTTCCGATCATCGAGTCTCCGTGACCGATGGAGTCGATCAGATACGGACCATCATCCGGTCCACCTACCTTCCCGCCATTGCAGGAGACCTCCGCTCCCTGCCCCTGCGGCCGTGGTGCCGGGCCGAGCAACGGTTCTTCGACGCCGCGGCGGAGGAGCTGCGAAGCGCGGCGGAGGAGGCCAGGTCTGATTACGCTGTGCAGGCCAGGTTCGGCAAGCGCTGGTTCGCCAACATCATCCTGAACCTCCCGGCCGCGCAGTCCGCTCTTCCCCCCAGGATCCGGGGGCAGCTTGCCCACGTGGCCGCTGCCGGACCGTCCCTCGAGGGGCAGCTGCCGCTCCTTTGCCATCGCGCTGACGGGAGCATTCTTTTTGCCACGGACACAGCGCTCCCCGCCCTCATTCAAAGCGGCAATCGTCCAGAGGTTATCGTTTCCCTGGACTGCCAGGTCTACAGCTATCATCACTTCCTGGGCGGAATACCGCCCCAGGCGCTTGTTCTCTTTGACCTCGCTTCTCCGCCGTTCGTCGTTCGACGCGCGGGAGCATCGGCGGGGTTCTTCATGAGCGCCCATCCGCTTTCACGGTTCCTGGGCCGCACGTGGCGAAGGTTCCCCGCCGCGGACACGACCGGAGGGAACGTCACACACGCGGCGGTGTCCCTGGCCAGAACACTGGGCATTGCGCAGGTGCAGGTGCACGGCGCTGATTTCGGCTATCCGCGGGCGAAGCCGTACGCCCGGGGGACGTATCTCTATGACTACTATTCCGAGCGACAGCTGCGCAGCGCGCCCCTGGAAACCAGCCTGACAGCGCTTGCCTATGGGACTCCGGGGTCCGTGTCCGAGCGAACGGAGGAAGGAATCCGCTATACCACCCCGGCCCTTCGCGACTACAAGGCTCGCATGGACGAGCTCATGAGAACGACGCCGGATTCGCCGGCCCCTCAGCCTTTCGAAGGCTCGCCGGCCCGATGCTCGTGGCGTGAGCTCCTGGGCGGGTACGCTGACGCCGTGCGATCTCTCACGCAGCCTTCCGCCCCACTGGGTGCCTGGTTCAGCGGCATGGAAGCCGGGGAGAGAGAGCTCTGGATGACGCTTCTGCCCACGGCGGCCGAGGTTCTCAGGGAGACGGGAAAGGCGGTACGCCGCGAGCACAGCCTTGAGCAGGCACGGCTGTGGGCGCTGGATCGCGTTGACAGGATGGTCGCCTCAGGCCCTCAGGGGCTGTAGAGGACCCCCGCGTAACCGACAAATGAGTCACCGGAATGGATTTCGTAGCTGGTGGCATACCGCAGGAGCCTCCCCGCGAGCACGCCCATTTCCCGCGCGAAGCTGATTGCGCAGAGCGCTCCACCAGCGGAGCATGCCGACCTTTCCGTGAGCGCAAGCCCCAGGGCGCCCGTGTCATCCATCTGCAGGAGCGCCTCGATGAATCGCCGATCGTTGACATCCCTCATCCACGAGAGGGCTTTCTCCCCGCTGCCTGCCGGGGAGAATCCATAGGCAGGACCGTAGTGGGTGAGGTCCGTCGAGCCCACAACCGCGGCTTTTCGGCCCAGCTGCCGGCATGCCGCGGCAATGGCTTTCCCCAGCGCCGAGGCGTCCTCCGAAGGCGCCGCGCGCAGGCAAAGCACCCGTGCGTGGGGAAAGAGGTACCGCGCAAATGGCAGCTGCACCTCCACCGAGTTGTCCGCCGAACGGTCCTCCCTGAGGCGCGCGGCTCTGCCCAGCGCGCCCAGCAATTCCCGGTCCGCCGCCATCGGGCCCAGCGGGGTCTCGTATCCGTCCTCCATCGCGCACAATATTCCGTCAGAAGGACCCAGGTGGCCGCCGATAATAACGATGGTATCGATGCTGCGGGACAGGTTTGACATGACCTCCAGAGCGAGGCTCCCCGAGAACTCCCAGCCTGCGTGCGGGACGATCCCTGCCACCCCTGCCGGCGGGGCGGCGCGGGCAATCCCGGGGGATCCGGCGCTCCCCCTCCCCGCCGCAAGCGCGGCCGACATCGCCTGGATCACCTCCGTGGTACGCTCTGCTCCCGCAGGGTACCATCCCGGCGGGAGGAATCTTTTTCGAACGCTCATGGTCGCGGGGCATAGTATACTCCACCGCGCATCGGGAGGGGAGCATGAATAAAAGCATTCCCTGGGTATTCCTGGGGATCAGCATCGCGTTCTTCCTTTTCATCGTGGGACTGACAGGCTACCGGATCGAGGACACCCGAACGCGCAACACGCTCCTTGTCAGGGAAGGGCTTCCGGCTCTCCAGGGGAAAGTCTCCGCCGTGCGGAACACGTACGTGGACCTGGGCGCTTCCTCCGCGCACAAGGACCTTCGCGCCGTGTTCGATGCCGAGCCGCGGCTCCTCCTCCTGTGCATCCATTCGCCCTCCGATGGGATCCAGTACCTTTTGGCGCGGAGCCGTGATTACCTGAAGACGCCCGCGGAGCTGAGCACGGATTGGCGAGGCATCCCGACCTACCAGACGAGCAGGGGCTATGAAGTCGTCCTGAGCGGCGCGCTCGGGGACGAGGCGGAAGCCGTCACCATGGATGCCATGTTCGTCATCATGGGTCGGGAAGACCTGTATCCGATCCTTCGGGACGACCTCTTCCTTTTCCTCGCATTCCTCCTGGTAAGCGGCGTGATCATTCTGATTGCCTTGAGCGTGCAGGACGTTCCGCCCACCATGGCCGGGGGCGGAGGCGGTTTCAGGAGGGATGATGCGTACCGGCCGGCCGAAAGAGAGCTTGGGCCGGGAGCGGGAAAGGGGCCGGCAGCTGGCGGCCCTGCCGCATCGAGCAGCGGCCTGGTCCGGGCAGAGCATTTCCTCCCGAAGCTATCATCGGAGCTCGAGAGGGCAGCCGCCGTGAACCAGGACCTTGCGCTTGCCAGGCTCAGGATCGATGAACCGCTGGCTGACTCCAACCTGCCCGTGGTCTACGGGGAGATCGCCGGCATGCTCCTCCAGGCCTTCCACCTGCCGGATTGTCTGTTCGAATCGGGAAACGATGCCTTCAGCGTGATTCTTCCGAGCACGGATGTCGACGCGGCGGTGAAAAGCATGGAAACTTTCCGCAAGCGGGTAGCCGGCATGGCGATTGAGGGCCTGATCCGCTCGCTCTCCATTGGAGTCTCATCCCGGGCAGGCAGGCTGATCTCCGGGCACACCCTCCTGGAAGAAGCAGACGTGTCGCTCGCGAAAGCCTCCCGAGAGGGAGGAAACAGGGTGATCGGGTTCCGCGCGGACCCGTCCCTCTATACAGTGAATCTCCCCGCTTCGTGATCCATTCCGGTCAGAGCCCCAGGACTTTTCGGAGCTCGGCCACAGCGTCATCCTTCATCGTGAACGTGTTCTCTTCCGCGGGGAACGACCTTGACTGGACCTCCGAAATGTATTTCTTCACCGCATCCAGCTGCACGGAGTAGACATCCGCGTAGACCTTGACGAACTTCGGCGTAAAGCGCCGGAAAAGCCCGACCATGTCGTGCAGCACGAGGACCTGTCCGTCGCATTCCAGTCCGCCGCCGATCCCGATGGTGGGGATTGAGAGTCTTTCCGTGATGAGAGCGCCAAGCTGCCGGGGAATGGCCTCCAGCACGATGGCGAAGGCCCCGGCCTCCTGCACTGCGATAGCGTCGTCAACCACTTTCTTTGCCTGGTCCAGGGATTTGCCCTGCACCTTGAATCCTCCCAGGAGGTTTGCCGTCTGGGGCGTCAGGCCGATGTGGCCGAATACCGGTATGCCTGCTTTCACGATTGCGCTCACCACGGGAGCCATGTCCTGGCCGCCTTCCAGCTTCACGGAATCAGCCCCGCCGTCCTTGTAGAGGATTCCAGCGTTCGTAACGGCCTGCTCCAGGGAAATGTTGTACGACATGAAAGGCATGTCACCGACAACATGGGCGCGCTTCACCCCCCGCATGACCGCGCGGGTGTGGCCCAACATCTCGTCCATGGTCACCGGGACCGTGTCGCGGTATCCCAACTCCACCATGCCGAGGCTGTCGCCAACGAGGATGATGTCGATCCCCGCCTCGTCCACGATCAGCGCCTGCGGGTACGAGTAGGCCGTGATCATGGTGATCTTGCGGCCTTCCTTCTTCATGCTGAGCAGGTCGGGGATCATGACCTTCTTAGCGTCGCTCATGGTGTTGTGCTCCTCCTGTAGTATGTGCCCAAAGGTAACGGAAAACCCGGCGCTGCACAACAGTAATTCCGGCCGGCGTTCCCCGCACTCCACGGGCACTGCGCCGTGGGCGGCAGGTGCGTTGACAAACGGTCGGACGGACTCTAAGGTGCCGTGGGCGGTTGTCCGAAGGTCACAACGGGAGAGGTTTTCAATGGGTGGTAGCATCACGGACGTCCCCGGCATCGAGGTGGGTCACGCGCAGCATCCTGCCGGCAGCACCGGGTGCACGGTCATCCTCTGCAGGGCCGGGGCGGTTCCCGGCGTGGACACGCGCGGCGGCGCGCCCGGCACCCGGGAGACCGACTGCCTGCGGCCCGAAAACATGGTGCCCATGGCCCACGCCATCTTCCTCACCGGCGGCAGCGCGTACGGGCTGGACTGCGCCGCGGGGATCATGCGCTGCCTCGAGGAGGAGAAGGTCGGGCTGGACGTGGGCCCGACGGTGGTTCCCATCGTGGCGGGGGCCGTTCTGAACGACCTGGCCTTCACCGGCGCCGCCGCGCGTCCGGACGCCGGCATGGGCTACAACGCGTGCCGGCAGGCCAGCGCGACGGAGGGCCGCCAGGGGAACGTGGGAGCCGGCACAGGGGCGGCCATCGGGAGGCTGGCCGGGAACGCCAAGGGAATGGTGAAGGGCGGCCTTGGCACCGCAAGCATCCGCCTGGGGGACCTCGTGGTCGGGGCTATCGTGGCGGTGAACTGCAACGGTGATGTGACGGACCCCGCAACCGGGGAAGTCCTCGCGGGGACCCTGACTCCCGAGGGTGACCGCGTTGCCGGGGCCATGCGCCTGGTCACGGATTCGGTCAAAGGCTACAAGGAAGGTCTTCCCACCAACACGACCATCGGCGTGGTGGCGACGAATGCGCGGCTCACCAAGGCCCTTGCCACGCGCGTTTCAATGATGGCGCATGACGGGTACGCCCGTACCATCAATCCCGTCCACACCCTGGGCGACGGTGACGTGGTCTTCACGCTTGCAACGTGCGCCGTCCCCGCTGATCCCGACCGTGTGGGCGCGCTTGCGGCAATGGTGATGGCGGAAGCGGTAGTCAACGCGGTGCGCGCGGCAAAGAGTCTCCTGGGCGTCCCGTCGTCACGGGACCTCCATGCGCCGCGGGACCCGCGGGGCACATGAAAGGGGCGCCTTCCGGCGCCCCTCAAGAGCTACCCCCGCACTTCCTTCACGAGCTTCTTCTTTCCGTCCTGGATCTCGAACACGTAGCCGGGCTTGTTGGTCGGAATCCCGTCCTTCATGTCCCAGTTGAACAGGAGGCCGTGGAAGTCCTTCACGTTCGCGCAGTAGTCCGCGATCTTCTTCCTCTCCTCGGCCAGCTTGGAAGGATCTCCGGTGACGCCCGTCTTTTCGATGGCGTCCTTGATCATGTACAGCGCATCGTAGTAGTTCGGCGAGAGGCTGAAGGGGGCCATCCCGTTGTGGGCCTTGGCGAATGCCACCTTGAAGGCGTTGTAGCGCGGGTTGGAGATGTCGAGATTGATGTAGTTGTAGACCTGGACGCCGTTCAGGTCCGCGCCGCCGGTGGCATACAGCTGCGCGTCGTCAGCGCTGCTGAACACGAGAATGTGGTCCATCTTCTTCCAGCCGCGGCTCTTCAGCTCCTTGATGATTTTTGCCGCCTGCTCACCGTGGGTGACCAGGATGATCCCGTCAGGCTTTTCTTCCAGCGCCTTCACGACCAGCGGACCGAAGGTGACGGCGTCGTCGGGGACGTCCACCTGGTCGAGGACCTTGATGTTGAGGTCCTGGAGCGCTTTCACGTGTGCCGCGGCCATGCCGGGCCAGGGGCCGTAGGGCACGACGAACTGGACCGCCTGCTTCATGTCCTTGAACTCGCCTGCCCATGCGGCAACAAGGGGCGGGAGCCTCTCCAGGGTGGCGGGGAACCACGACACCGTCCAGGGGAAGAACTTCTGGGCGTATTCGAGGGACGTCGTGGCGGTGATGGACATCATGCCGTTCTCCACAGCAATGGGCATGGCGGCCATGATGACGGGCTCGGGGACCGGACCCATGGCAACAAGGCTGTTTTCCACGATCTTGGCCATCTCGACGGAGCCCTTCTGCGGATCGAGGGCCGTGTCAACGGGGATCACCTTGACCGGCTTTCCGGCGATCCCTCCCGAGGCGTTGATCTCCTTCGCCGCGTACTCGGCGCCCCACTCCAGGAACTCGCCGATGGCCGCTATCTGCCCGGTCAGGCAGTTGAGGAAGGGGACCTGCCATTCGTTCACGACCACTTTCGCCTGGCCGAATCCAAGAGCGGTCGCAAACAACACGATCACGAGCACACTTATTAGTTTTTTCATACGACCTCCTTGAGTGAGATATTCCGTTTCCTTCGGTTCCCCGAAAGAAGGGTTTCGATTGTACGGACGAACCGGGGAGTGATGAACCCCTCCGGTTTCAACACAAGGACGAGGATCAGGAGCGCGCCGTAGATCACGATGCGCCACGACTGCACCTCCGGCGGGAAAAGGAGGGGCACCCCGTAGAGGATGGGCGCGGCCACCACCGTGCCCCAGAGCGTTGAATATCCCCCCACGAAAATGACCGTCATGGATATCCCCACCAGGGCGAACGTGAAGAAATCCAGGTGGAAGCTCTTGTAGATGAACCCGTACAGAACGCCGCTGCCGCCTGCGAGGGTGCAGCTGAAAATCTGGACAAGCATGCCCAGCGCCTTCCTGTTCACCCCCAGGGAAGCAGCCAGGTCGGGGTCCACGAAGACGGCGGATGCCGCCCTTCCGAGACGGGAGTGATCGAATCGATGGATGAGGAACCCCGCGACCAGGACCAGGCCGTACAGGATGGCCAGGATTATCCAGCGGTGCGCTGCCGGGCTTCCCCCGATGTTCGGAAGGCCGAACATCCCCATTGTCCCTCCGACGGCAGGCAGGTTCTGGATGACCGTCCGGGTGATGAAGATGAAGGTGAACCCGACGATCACGACGGCAAAGGTGGGCGCATCGCCTATGAACAGGGACACCGCCCAGCCAATGAGGCCTCCCACGACAAAGCCTGCAACGAGCGCCCAGCCGAAGGGCACGTGCATGCTCATGACGAGCCAGCCGGCGGTGTATCCGGAAATGGCCATGTTGGCAACGGTGATGAAATGCAGGTGGGCAACGCGATAGGGAAGGTACAGCGCCCAGCTCATGAGGATGTTCACTGCCGTGATGGAGAGGTAGTAGTACAACGGAAGCGGCACGTTCCCCCCTATACCTTTGTCCCGAAGATCCCCCTGGGCTTCACGAGGATCACAACCAGCATGATGACGAACGCTATCGCGTTCGACCACGTGCCCGATATGTAGCCCTGCACGATTGCCTCCAGGATACCAAGAAACAGCCCGACAACCAGTCCCCCGGCAAGGTTGCCCAGCCCCGCGATGATGGAAACGGCAAGCACCTTGTGGGCAACCTGCTCTCCCAGCCCGGGGGAAGCAGACCCGAGGACCATGGCCAGGAGCACGGCAATGACGCCTCCCAGCACGCCGGACAGCGCGTAGCTGGCCAGCCCGGTGCGCATCAGGGGAATTCCGACAAGGCGTGCGCCGTTGGGATCTTCCGCAATTGCGCGGAAAGCTCGTCCCGGCCGCGTCCGGTAGAGGATGAGAAAGATCGCTGCCACGGCGGCAATCCCCACTGCCAGGGACCATACCTGCCCGGTGAGAACGCTGATGAGCCCGACCCGGACCAGGGGCGCGCTCCCGGCAAGCTGGTCGGGGAACGCAATGGGCAGGCCCTTGTTGAACGTGTGTGAGAGGACGTCTGTGATGATCATCCCGATCCCCAGGGAAAGGACCATCGTGCTGTTGATGTCCACCTCCCCCCTTTTCATCATGACCTTCTGGAAGAGGGGAGCGCTCAGGAGGTTCAGGACCACCGAGGATGCCACCCCCGCGCCGATCCCGAGGATGAGGTTGTTCCCCGTGAGCTGGAGCACCACCCACGTGATGTACATGGAGAAGACCACCACCTGGGGATAGGAGAAGTGGATGATCATGGCCACGAGGAGAAGGAGGTTGAAACCGGTCACGAGCAGGACGTAGATGCTCCCGAGGGAAAGTCCGTTGATGACCTGTGCAATGAGCTCCTGCACGCCTACGCTCCCAGATATGCTTCGCGGACCCCGGGATCCTGGAGAAGCCGCTCCGCTGTCCCGGAGAGCGCCACGGCGCCTGTCTCCAGGACATACCCGCGATTCGCGCACTTCAGCGCCTTGTTCGCGTTCTGCTCCGAAAGAAGGATCGTGTACCCCTCCCCGTTGAGCCGCTTGAGGATCGTGAAGATATCGTTGACCACGATGGGGGCAAGCCCGATGGACGGCTCATCCACCATGATAAGGCGCGGGGCCGACATGAGCGCCCTCCCGATGGCAAGCATCTGGCGCTCTCCGCCGCTCAACGTCCGGGCAATCTGCCTCTTCCTCCCGGCGAGAATGGGAAACCATTCGAACACCCGCTTCAGGTTGCCCTGCACGTTGCGCATGTTGTGGTGGGCCCCCAGGAGCAGGTTGTCCAGCACGCTCATGGAGGCAAAAACGCCGCGCCCCTCCGGCACCAGGCAGATGCCGCTGCGAACGTTGCGGTCAGCGGAAACGCTGCTGATGTCCCTGCCGTCGAAAAGGACCTTCCCCGATTGCAGTGCGTTGATGCCGAGCACCGACTCCAGGAGCGTGGTCTTGCCCGCTCCGTTTGCCCCGATGAGAACGACGATCTCCCCGGGAAAAACCTCCAGGCTGGCGTCCCGGAGGGCATTCACGTGGCCGTAGGAGACGGAGAGATGCTGCACGGAAAGAAGGGGCTGGCGTGTCTCAGTCTGCACCGAGGTATGCCTCCAGCACCCGGGGGTCCTTCTGCACCTCGGTGGGCGAGGCTTCGGCGATCTTTTCCCCGAAGTTGAGCACGGTGACCCTGTCCGAGAGATTCATCAGCATCTTCACGTCGTGACTGACGACAATCACGGTGATCCCCGCGTCCCTGACCTTGCGGATGATCTCCTCCACCTTTTCCGTCTCGCGCACCCCCATGCCGGAGGCCGGCTCATCCAGGAGGAGAAGCTTCGGACGGGCCACGATGGCACGCGATATCTGCACCAGCTGGCGCTCCGTCCACACGAGGTCGCTGGCCCAGCGCTCAGCGGCCGGCTCCATGCCGGTGAGGGAAAGGGCGGCGCGGGCGCTCTCCTCGATCTCAGCCTCCCGACGCGACCTCATGAACGGGAGGCGAAGCAGGACCTCCGCGGCGGACTTCCCCACCCCCCCGTTGATGCCGGCCATGACGTTTTCAAGCACCGTGAGGCCCGCCACGATTTTGCCTGCCTGGAAGGTCCTGCGGACCCCGAGGTTCGCAATCACGTCAGGACGAAGCGCCGTGATGTCCTTCGAGTCGAACAGCACGGAGCCCTCGTTCGGCTTGAGAAGCCCGGTCACGCAGTTGAAGAGGGTGGTCTTCCCGGACCCGTTGGGACCGATGATGCCATGGATGTGCCCCCTCGCGATCTCCACGCTCACCTTGTCGAGGGCCACAATTGCCCCGAAGGACTTGCTGAGCGCTGAAACGCGAAGGATGCTGCCGTCCATAGTGCGGGGCGAGTTTAGGAGATTGCCCGGCATGTGTCAACGCGAACCGAGGAAGCGCGACGCTGAGACCGCGTAGACCCGCGCGCATTCCCATATCTGCTCGATCTCGACGTACTCATCCACCTGGTGCGGAATGTGCCGCGGCCCGGGTCCATTCACCAGGCATGGGATTTTTTTCCACGCGCTGAGGAATGTCCCATCCGTGGCGCCCGGCACCCCGTTCCAGACGGGTTCCCGGCCGGTCACGTCGCGGAAAGCCTCCGCTGAGACGCGGGCAATCGGCTCGTCGCGCGGGATCCCCACAACCGGCCTGTCCTCGATGAACTCGATATCCGCCTGGAAGTCCTGATCCTTCGAGGCAAGCTCCCGGAGAGTCCCCTGGAGACGCTCCCGGACAGCATCGTGCGACTGGGCAAGGGTAGTTCGGATGTCCACGTACGCGATGGCCTCGCCCGGCATCACGTTCAGCTGGGCGGGGCTGCCGGCGGGAGGGGACTGGAGGACCGTGAAGGTCACGGAAGGCAGTCCGATGAGCGGGTCAGCGCCGCAGCGTTTCTTTTCCTCCGCCTCCAGCTGCTCGAACGCAAGGATGATGCGTGCAAGGCGGGTGTTCGGGTTGATGCCGGTGAGCGGCATGGCACCATGGGCCATTTTCCCGTGTACCCGGACGACCGCGCGGATTGCGCCTTTCATGGTAATGCAGAGGTTGTTTTCCTCCGGCTCGGGCACAAGACAGGCCGTGACATCATCCGCGTGACCCGATTTGATGAAGTGCTTGATGCCGATCATCATGCCCTCTTCATCACAGACAAAACCCAGCCGGATCTTCCCGGCCCACCGTGTCCCCGACTTGAGGAGAATCTTTGCCGTGACCAGGGCCACAGCTATCCCGGCCTTCATGTCGCACGCGCCGCGGCCGTAGATCCTGCCGTCCGCAACGTCTCCTCCGAATGGGTCGCGGGACCACAGGCTCCTGTTTCCTTCACTGACGACGTCGGTGTGGCCCTCCAGCATGAGACAGGGACCTTTTGCGCCTGAGTCCAGCGTGACGATGATGTTTTCCCTGCCCTTCTCCACTTCCT
The DNA here is from genome assembly GCA_963753085.1 of uncultured Spirochaetota bacterium. Lineage (GTDB taxonomy): Bacteria > Spirochaetota > Spirochaetia > SZUA-6 > Fen-1364 > Fen-1364. The sequence goes on from CAVWBF010000006.1 coordinate 56,749, forward strand.
GGACAAGGGGTTCAACGCTCAGCTCCCGTCTGATCCAGCCAACCAGGAACCGGACGACGTTCGCCTCCGTGCCGCCTGAGTCGGGCCTGATCACGGAGTCGATCTGAACAAGGCTCCGCGTGAGGGCAGCAAGCTCGTCCCGGTCCACGGCGCCAAGGAGCTTTTTTTCCAGTTCAGTGATCATCCGCCGCGCCCCAGCGTGTGAATGCGGTCCAGGGTCTTCACGAGCCGCGTGATAGTGGCGTTCACAGGCGCCGGAACTCCCAGCGCGGCTGCTTCCCTCACAATGGCGCCATTCATGAAATCGATCTCGGATTCCCGTCCCTTGTCGAAATCCTGGAGCATGGAGGAGCGGTTGGCCCCCGTCTTCCCCGCCACCTCCTGCACGGTGGAAAGCGGGTCATCATAGGTGAAGCGCACCCCGCGGGCGCGGGCCACGGCCACCGCTTCAGCCACCAGGTCCGCCATGATGGCCTTCGTCTCCTCGTGGCGGAGGAGGATCCCGTTGGTCTGCCCGATGAGCGCCGTCAGGGCGTTGATTCCGACGTTGATCACGAGCTTGCTCCACACGAGGCTTGCCACATCCTTTTCCACGTACGTCTCGAATCCGGCGGCGTTCAACGCATCAGCCAGGCCGGCAAGCTTCTGGTTGTTTCCGTCCGCCATGCTGATGTGCGTTGGGCCTTTCCCCGCGTGGCGTATGCGGCCTGGTCCGAGGAAAGTAGCCCCCTGGGAGGTCACCCCCGCGGCGGTTCTCTCCGCTCCGAAGTGCCTGCGGATGATCTCCTCGTTTCCCAACCCGTTCTGCAGCGTCAGCACGATTGTCCGAGACCCGGCCAGATCCTTGAACCTGGCCGCCGCGTCCTCCGTGGCCGTGGACTTCACGAACACGACAAGGACATCAGAGCCTTCCACGGACTGCGGCTCCGTGCTTGCCCGAGGCCAGGCCACCACGGCGTCACCGGTTGCCGCGTCCTCGATGGCAAGCCCGTCTTTGCAGACTTTCTCCACGTGCTCCCGAAAGACATCGAAGAGCACCACATCATGCCCCGCCAGAGAAAGCTTTCCGCCGTACAGGGATCCCATGGCCCCCGACCCGATAATGGAGATCTTCATCGCTCACCAGATTAGTGGCCGGGGACGGCGCCGTCCAGTCCACCCTTTGAAGATTAGCCGGGCCTTCCGGCCCGGCTAATCTTCAAAGGGCATCTCGATGTGCTGGAGGTCCCGGGTGAGAAACGACGCCGGAAAGATCTCGCGCGCTTCCTGCAGCAGCTTCTTCAGCTCCCTCTCCGAGTAGCGGGGGCTGTAGTGGATAAGCCCCATCTCCTTGACGCCGCCTTCCCTCGCAATCCGGGCAGCCTGCGCCGCCGTGAGGTGTTTCTTTTCCGCTGCGGTTTCCGCAAGCTCGTCGGCGAACATGCCTTCACAGATGAGAAGGTCGGCCCCGCTCACGAACCCTGCCAGTCCAGTGGCGGCAATTGTGTCCGTAACGAAACAGAACTTGCGCCCCTTGCGCTCCTTTCCCATGACCTGGTCCGGAACCACGGTGGTTCCGTCGGGAAGGCCGACCGTCTCCCCGCCCTGCAACCGGGACCACAGGGGACCGCGCGGCACCCCGAGGGCAAGCGCCTTCTCGGGAAAGAAGGTACCCGGACGCTTCTTCTCCTCGATGCAATACGCCAGGCATTGCTTGGTGTGCTGCAAGGGGAAGGAGCGGATCCCGTACTCCTCGGCATCGAAGATCGTGCATTTCCCCTCGATTTCCTTCACGACTATCTCGTAGTTGATGTACATGTCGAGGGTGCGTCTCATGGCGTCGACGAACTCGCGGATCTTCGGCGGGCCATAGATGTACAGGGGCTCATCCCGGTCTACCTGGGACGACAGCATGAGGATGCCCGGCAGCCCTGTCACGTGGTCAGCGTGCGTGTGGGAGATGAAGATGCTCGTGATCTTCTTCCAGCGCAGGTTCAGCCGGCGCAGGCCGATCTGCGTCCCCTCGCCGCAGTCGAAGAGGAAAAGCTCTCCTTCCCTCCGCACGAGGACGGAGGTCAGCCCCCTGCCGGGGAGAGGCATCATGCCGCCCGTTCCGAGAACGAAGACTTCCAGGTTCATGGTGCCCTATTCCGGCAGATCGATCGACCTGTCGCCAAGCTCGGGAATGGCGGCAGCAGCCTCGCTGAGGGATGCCCGGTTTGCGATGACCGACGTGAACCCGCGGTCGAAGGATCTGGACAGCTCCCGCGCGGCATCCACGATCTGGGCGCGCCGCGCCTCAATCAGCCTGTCCCGGCGCTCCTGGCGCATCTGGTCCGTGACGCCGTGGAGCTTGCGCTGGAGGCTGACGAAGCCTTTCTCCCCGGGGTCCATGGGCCTGTCTTCCCTTCCCACGGTGCCGATCACGGCTTTCTCCACCTCGTCTTCATCCAACGCCCCGCTCTCCACGAATGCCAGCCCTTCCTTGAACCGCGCCAGGGTGCTGACAATGTGCGGGTCCCGGTAGGAGCCAAAAAGGAACAAGCCCTCCATATTCCGCGGGAAGGAGAAAGCTCCGTACGCGCCGCCTTCCATGCGGACTTTTTCCCAGAGGTACCCGGTGGACAGGAGATGACCGAGGACCGCGGCCGGCCCGTTGTCCTTGTGCTCGTAACGGAAGCCCGGTATCGCGCGGGCAACGTATCCCACGGAGGCGCTCGAAAGCAGGGATTCCGCCCGCGGAGCGGCCCCCTGCGCTCCGGTTATTCCAGCGCTCTCCTGCACTGAGGACCCGGGGCTCCGGCGCAGTGACCGCGCGATGGCGTCAACCGCATCCGATGCCTCGCTCAAGGCATCGCCTGCCGATGTGGCGTTTGCCAGGAGATTCGATGAAACAAGGAGGTCCCTGCGGATGGACTCCAGGCTTTCAGCCACCCACGGAAGCCTGGCATCGAGGTCACGCACAAGCCCCTCCAGGAACAGAAGCTGGGTAATACCCTTCCACTCTTCTTCGCGCGCCACGGAGGGTGAAAGCATGCTGGCCGCGCGCAGCATCGCGAACTGGTGTCCTCCCGGAACGAGGGACGCCTTCAGCCCGTTACGCATCTCAAGGACAAGGTCGCGGAGCCTCGGAAGGTCCCGGAAATCTGCGGAAGAAAGAAGGGAAGCCGCCAGCCCTGCCGCCTCCGCGAGGTTCTTGCGCAGGCAGCGCATGCGGAAAAACGCATGCTGTCCGAAGGCTTGGGGTTGTCCAACGATCCCCCCGGCGTCCAGCGACGCGGAAAATCCGCCCGTCAACCGAAAGAGGTCCAGCGCCACCCTGTCATAGCTCCTGCCCGGGAGGCCGCACCCGCAGACCGCCCTGCCGAACAGGGGAAGCAGCAGGGCCTTCTCCCCGCGGATGGATCCGGTCAGGAAGCAGAGGTCGATATAGACCACCTCGTTGGTGAATATGTCGTGCAGAGAAAGGGCAACGCCGGATGACGTGGATGACTCGCTTGCCGGTATCCGCTCGATCTCCCTTGGAAGATCGGATCGTTTCAAGGATGGCAGAAGGAGAAGCGCCTCCGGGGAATCCGGGGTGACCTGGTAGGTGCGGAAGCTCTTCGCATCCTCGAGGAGCTGCAACCTCTCCTTCGCGGAGAGCCGCCGAACGGCGCCGGCGACGAGGGCTTTCTCCTCGGCGGAATCTTTGTTCTCCTGCTCCCTGTCGGGGCGGACGACAAGCGTTACCCTGTGCGGATTGGAAATAAGCTCCTTCTCGATGATCTGTTCGAGCAGCCGCCGGTCCCCGGCAAGACGGCTTTTCATCTCCGCCATGGCGGAGTCGAACTCCAGGGAGGAGATAGGGTCGATCCCGTGCACCCACCCCCGCAGCGCGCGTCCCATGAGCCGCAGGGCGTACGGGGAGCCATTGCCCCGGATCTCGCGGTGACGGAACTCCACGCGATTGATCATGGAGTCCACGAGACCCAGCTCGATTCCTTTCGAAGCAAGGCCCTCCAGGCATTCCATCACGATCCCGCTCACCTGCCCCGCGCGCTCAGGATCGGTTCCCCGAAGCCCGGCCGCGAAGACCAGCTCCTTCAGGTCCGTCTCCAGCCCGCTCACCGGGGAGAGGTCTTCTCCCAGCCCGCTGTCCACCAGGCGTTTTCGCAGGGGAGAGCCGGCGCTGCCGATCAGCACTTCGCTCAGGATCTCATGGGACAGGATGGACTGGGGATCCGCGACAGCCGGGAGGAGCCAGCTCATCGTCACGCTGGAGCGCGCGGAAAGCGGGGTGCCGGGCTTCACGGGGAAGGTCTTTTCAAGAGACCGCGGCTCCTTCCACCTGCGCTGAAGCGGAATGGAGGACTCGATCTTCAGGGCTGAGAAGGTGGAGAGGAATCGCTCATGGATCACGCCAAGAGTTTCCTCAGCGGGAATATCGCCGTAGAGAAAAATCCGGCAGTTGGACGGGTGGTAGTAGCGCTTGTGGAAGTCTCTCAGCTGCTCAAGGGTCAGGGAAGGAAGGTACCTGGGGTCTCCCCCCGAGTCGAACCGGTACGGCGTGTCCGGGAAAAGAGACCTGAATGCCCATTCGCCGACAATCGATTCGGGGCTGGAGTACGCCCCCTTCATCTCGTTGTAGACCACACCGGCATAGCGAAGCTCATCCTCGCGTCCGTTCACCGGCTCCAGCCTCCACCCTTCCTGCATGAAGGTCTCCTTGCGGAGGAGCGGATGGAAGACGGCGTCTCCGTACACGTCCAGGAGGTTGAAGAAGTCCGCCCGATTGCAGCTTGCCGCCGGGTAGACCGTCCGGTCGGGATACGTCAGGGCGTTCAGGAACGTATGCATGCTCCCCTTCATGAGAGCGGAGAAAGGCTCCTTCAGCGGATAGCGGCTGGAGCCGCTCAGAACGGAGTGCTCGGTGATGTGGGAGACCCCGGTGTCGTCCCGGGGAGGAGTTGCAAAACAGAACGCGAACAGGTTTTCCGTGTCCGCGGTGGCGATATGGAGTACCTCGCACCCCGTGGCCGTGTGCCGCAGGTGAAGCGCGCTGGAGCGGTACTCGGGAAGCTCGCGACGCGCAAGCACACGGTAGGCGCCGATGGAATCACGGGTCGTCATGGTTGTTCCAATATACGAACCCTCCCGCGGCATGTCTATTCCCGGCAGCCAGATCTCATTTTGCGTCTCCCCAGCAGGCGCCCATGCTATACTCCCCGCGTGATCAGAAGCGACCTCCGGGACCGCCTCGCGAGGCACGCCCGGTTTTCCCAGGCAATCAGGGGGTATTTCGACCGACACGGGTACGTGGAGGTGGACACGCCCACCCTGGCCCCGTTTCTCATCCCCGAACCGGCAATCGAGGTGTTCCAGACCCGCTTCCTGGGATCAGGGGGCCGGGACCGGGACCTCTGGCTCATTCCTTCACCCGAGCTGTGGATGAAGAGGCTGCTCGGCCGCGGATCGGGAAACATTTTCCAGATCAGCCGCAGCTTCAGGAACGGGGACGTCGGAAGCCCCCTGCACAACCCGGAGTTCCGGTTGCTTGAATGGTACTCCGTGAGCATCGGCTACCGTGAATCCATTGCAATCCTGGAGGGTTTGTTCTCCCACCTCATCTCGGAAGGATGGGAAAAACGGGCCGCGCTTCTCCAGCCGCCTTTCGAGCGAATGACCATGGAGGAAGCCTTTCGGGAGTATGCGGACATAGATCTGGCCGGCTGCCAGGAAACGCACAGCCTCGTCCTGGCCGCGCAGCGAACCGGAGTGCCGATGCCGCTGGACTGCACCTGGGAGGAGGCCTTCCACATCATTTTCCTCACATCGGTGGAGCCATCGCTGCCGCGGGCGAAGCCCCTTGTTCTGCTCGACTACCCGGCCCTCATTCCCACGACTGCCCGCCGCCTGCCGGGCACACCCTGGGCTGAGAGGTGGGAGCTGTATGTGGACGGCGTGGAGGTGGCCAACTGCTACACGGAAGAAACGGAAACGGAGGCCCTGGCATCGCTCCTTCGTCAGGAGCAGGAGCGAAAGAGAAAGTGCCGGGTCCAGCACGATATCGACACGGGTATTGCCTCAGCCATTCCCCCGGGGTTTCCGACCGTCAGCGGCGCCGCCGTTGGCGTTGACCGGCTCGAGATGATCTTCCTGGGGGAGAAGTCGCTGGAGGGCGTGATGCAGTTTCCTTTTTCCGCCCCGGCGGCATCCTGATTCGCCGATCAAAGACGGCATGTCTTTCAATACTTCGCTCAATCTGGTATAGTGCGCTGACAATCCAGGACATCCTGAAAGGAAGCACATGATCAAGGCGAGTGATGTTGCGAAAGGAACATTCATCCTCATCAACAACCAACCCCACGTCTGCGTGGAGCGGGAATATGTCAACCCGGGAAAGGGATCCGCGTTTGTCCGACTGAAGCTGAAGAACATCAAGACGGGCAGCGTCCTTCGCCAGACCAACAAGGTCCAGGACAACCTGGAGGACGTATCCGTGGAGTACAAGGAAGTGCAGTTTCTCTATGCCGACGCCGAGAGCTACGCGTTCATGGACACGAAGAGCTACGAGCAGTTCTCCATCCCCATCGAGGGAGAGGAGGAGAAACGGAACTTCCTGAAGGACGGGGAAAACTACCAGGTGGTCTTCTGGGAGCAGACTCCCATCGACATCAAGCTTCCGACAAAGATGGTGTTCACCGTCTCTGAAGCGGAGAGGGCCGAGCGCGGAGACACGGTGAGCGGCGCCACGAAGGTCATCACGTGTGAGACCGGCCTGAAGGTGAAAGTCCCCCTGTTCATCAAGACCGGTGACAGGATCCTCGTGAACACGGAAACCGGGGAATACCAGGAGCGGGTGAACAGCTGACCTGCTGAGCCGCGGCTGGCTGGAGCTCCACGCGAATGTCCCTCTCCCCCATCCTTTTTCTCGTTGCTGCTGCCCATTTCTTCAACGATATCTACATGGGCTTCCTGACGCCGCTTTTTCCCATTGTCATGGTCAAGTTCCACCTCAGCCTGTCCATGATCGGGACCATTTCCATGGTGGCCGCGCTGGCAAGCGCCCTCAGCCAGCCGGCGTTCGGCATGCTGTTCGACAGGTTCGGCGTGACCTCCGCCGTGTACCTTGCGCCCCTGCTCACCGGTGTCCTCATAAGCACGCTGGGAGTCACCTCGAGCTACCCGCTGTTCCTGGCCCTCCTGTTCCTGGGCTGCCTCGGCTCGGCTGCCTTCCACCCTAAGGGCGCCTCCGTGACCCCGTCCCTCAGCGGCAGGCATCCCGAGATCGGCATGGCCCTCTTCAGCGCTGGAGGAAACCTGGGGTTCGCCGCCGGGCCGGCGGTGATGGCGCTTTTTGTCGCCGCGTGGGGCTTCCAGTCAACGCCCGTGCTGGCGCTTCCCGCCGCGGCCGTGGCCCTGGCCCTTTTCCTGCTCCTTCCCGCCCGCGAATTGGAAAGAAGGACGCGTGCGGATTCGCGCGTCACGTGGCGCGGCCTGCTTTCCGACAAGGCGGGTTTTACGGTCCTCCTGCGCCTGGTCTTCATCAACTTTTCCCTGCAGGCCGCAATCCGGGGATTGCAGACGTACCTTCCCGTCTACATGGCGGGCCTTTCCATCCCCGTCACGAGGATCGGCGTCGTCTTCACCGTCATGCTCGCCCTGGGCGCGGTCATTTCGATTTTTGCAAGCTCCCTGGCCCGAAGAACAGGCAAGCGTCCCCTGATCCTCGTGTCCATCCTCGCCAGCGTTCCGCTGTGCATCTCGGGATTCCTTCTCCTGCCGTCCGTCTGGGGGTACGTTCTGTCGATGCTTGGCGGGATCTCTCTCACCTTTTCGAACCCGCTTCTCATTCTTTTTGCCCAGAAGCACTCCGGCGGATCACCCGCCCTGGCATCATCTCTCATCATGGGGATATCGTGGGGACTGGCGGGGCTTCTCATGGTGCCCCTGGGGGCCTTGGGAGACCTCGTGGGCCTGAAAGGGACGCTTGCTGCAGCCTGCGCCTTCCCGCTGGTTTCAGCCGTGGCGTGCCTTCGCGTCCCGCGGGAGTAGCGCGCCGACAGCCGACTGGCGGGAGAGGCCGCTCCCTTTACTCCCAGAGATACTCGCCCGTCACGTGAAAATCCGAGGGACCTTCAAGGATGCCGGATTCTCCGATTGCGTTGCACGCATTCATGTAGGCCCGCAGGCTGGCCTCGATGACGTCCGTGCTGCGGTAGCGGCCATGAAAGCGCCGACCCCGAAGCTCCGAGGTCACGATGACCTCCGTGAGAGCGTCCGTCCCCGTGCCGATGGTCGAAACCGAATAGAGCACCATGCGTGTCGCAAAGCCCAGGGCCTTGTCGACGGCACGGAACAGCGCATCGATGGGGCCATTCCCGTGTGAAGTCTGAGTCAGCGTTTTCCCGTCTCTGCGAATGACCACCACGCCGACGGGAGGCGAATGGGATGCCGTCATCACGTTGAACGACTCCAGCTCGTACGGCCCCGCGCGCTGCTGGACCGGCGGCAGGAGGGATGCTTCTTCCGGCGGCCCTCCTATTGTCGCCTCCCGCATGAGCTTTCGCATATCAGGAGACAGGGACCTGCCGGAGAATCCCCCCGGGGCGGGGATGAAAGCGCACCGGCCGATGACCGGCTTGTTGGGATGCGTGCGGATGCCGGTGAGGCTGTCGAACAGCCGGGCCGTGCGCGCAATCTCCTCCAGCCTGATGCCGTGCGTGATCCCGTAGCGCTGCCCGAAGGCGGTCATGAGAAACGCCACTTCCTCCAGCGCCGCGTTGCCCGCCCTCTCTCCAAACCCGCCGACCGTTACTTCCACATGGGAGGCCCCCGCGACCACGGCGGCCATCGTGTTGGCCGCGGCGAGTCCCAGGTCATTATGGCAGTGCATTCCGACCGCGGTCTTCGAGCCGGGACCCAGGAGCGACACGAGGTCTTTCACCAGGGCTGCGGTGTCCTCCGGGGTGAGGATCCCGTTCGTGTCGGCAAGGTTGATCACGTCGGCGCCGGCGTCCCGCGCTGCCTCGCACACGCTTTTCAGGAACTCGGGGCGGGCGTGAGGCGCCTCGCTGAGGGAGAACTGCACCCGCACTCCGGCCGACTTCGCGGAGCGGAGGCAGCGCGATATATTCTGGAGCGCCTCGTCTTCCTTCATCTTGAGAACGTGAGCGAGAAACTCCGGGGACACGGCCATGAAGATATGGAGGTAGGGGCGGCGGGCTTTCTTCAGCACCTCGAGGGCTTTCTCCACGTCCGCGGACAAAGCCCGGGCAAGCGCGGCGACATGGGGGCCGTCGACCTCGGCGCATACGCGGCCGACGCACTCCGACTCATCCTCAGATGCCGCGGGAAAGCCGGCTTCGATGACGTCGACGCCGAGCTTTTCGAGCTGCCGCGCAAGGACCACACGGTCTTCCGGCGAGAGGACGACGAACGGGAGCTTGTTCCCGTCGCGGAGAGTCGTGTCAAACACCTCGATTCGTCGGGCCATGGCTCATGATAGCCCAGCATGGGCGTCTTGTCACGCGAAGGCCCGTGCGTCTATGCTCCCCCCGCCTGCGATGTCGCGCAATGTTTTCATGATCTTCGCGCTGGCCTTCAGCGCTCTTCGCGTGTCCGGCCTTTCCCTGTCGGTCCAGGCGCCCGAAGACCTGTGGCCGGAGTGGCTCCGCCTGGTTATGGCGAATCCCCTTCCCTCCGGCGTGGAAGTCATACGATCCGCGAATGGCGCCTCTCCTGCGGAGGACAGGGCCGTGCTTGGCCTCGAGACCGCGGGGACCGAAGGGACTGAACGGAAACTCGTGGACTTCATCCCGCTTGTCCCCGTCTCCTCTCTCGGTGATGAGCGTCAGTCTGCTACCATGGAGGAAGTTTCCAGCTCCGCGGTCCGCCTCCTGCCGCTGTGCGCCGTTTCCGTTCCCACCGTCGCGCTGCCTCTCGACCATCTTTTCCCCGATCAGCGCGGGTACCCCCTCTACCAGAAAGTGATGCTTCGCCTGGACAGCACGAACGCCGAGCTGCAGTCGTGGTACTCGAAGCTTCCCGAGCCGTCGCGCCCGGGGACAGGTCCGGACTCGCGCCTCGCGTGGATCGAAGCGGTGGGAGACATCATGCCGGCCCGCGGTGTTGATCGGGACCTCCTGACGGACGGAGGACTCGGCCGGGTATTCGGTGACGCCCTGGCGCTTCTTCAGGGAAGCGACCTGCTCCTTGGAAACCTGGAATCCTCGGCAGCCTCACGAGGCACGCCGGAGAACAAGACCTACACGTTCCGGTTCAACGGCGATGCCGTCGGGAAGCTCAAAGAAGCGGGCTTTTCCTACCTCTCCCTTGCCAATAATCACACTTTCGATTTCGGCTCGAAGGGCTTCCTGCAGACCCTCGACACCCTGTCCCGATGGGGTATCATGACCTCGGGGGCCGGTCGCACCCTGGAAGAGGCAAGCCGCCCCGCGATCATGCGGGCAGGGAAGCAGGAGGTCCGCATCCTTTCCTTCGGGGACTTCCCCGTTGATCGCACAGGGTTCGACGGGCGGATCAGCGAGCGGGCCCAGGGCTCCCGGCCCGGCATCCTGTGGCTGGATGACGAGGGCCTTGCAGAGGCAGCCCGGGCCTTCCAGCCTACCGGAGCAGCCGACGCTGCGGGCGCCGGCGCCGCCGCCACGGCCCCCTTCAACATCGCTTTCGTCCACGGAGGCGAGGAGTGGCGGCCGACTCCAACCCCCGAACAGAAGCGGTTGTACGGCGAGCTCGCGCGCCGCGGGGCAAGCCTCGTGCTGGGCGCCCACCCCCACGTGCTCGATGGGATGGAGGCTGTTGACGGCAGCCTGATCGTCTACTCGCTGGGCAATCTTCTCTTCCCCGGAATGGACGGGACGCCGGGTGGTGAGGACTCGATCATCCTGAGGCTCGGCGTGTACGACGGAAAAGTGCGCTACGTGCAGGCTTTCCCCGTCCGACTTCAGGGAGGGACGGTGAGGAGAGCATACGACGGGCATGCTTTGCGGGATTTCCTGTCGCGCACCCGGGCGCTCGCTGGAGCCGCGAAGCGGGCCGGGGAAGGGACAAAAAACGATGCGGGCGGTGTTGCAGATGAAGGCAATCCTTGAAGGCAGTAACCGCAGGCAATAGCCTGAAGGCAGCAATCGAATGAAAACATTCAGAACGACTCTTTCAAAAATCCGCGCAGCCGCGACGGTCCTGGGGGGCCTGGCAATCGCTCTTGCCCTCTTCTCCTGCGCCACGGTGAACAGGCTCGGGGAGTTCGACGCGCAGGGGCACTCGCTGGGCGCCCAGATGCGGATTCCGCCCCAGCCCGACATGGACGTGCACTACAACCTGAAGCTGGATTTTTCGAACCTCGTCGGGACGGCAATCAACGTCGGATCAACGATTGCGGAGTCGGCGAACGCCCAGAGGGTCGAAACGCTCATGCGCGAGGCGCTCGATTTCGTGGATGTTCCTGGGATCGTGCGTGAAGAAGCCTGGTCCACGTGCCTGACGGTCCTGGATGCCCAGAGGGAGGAGGACCCGGGCTCCGCGGAGTATCTCCTCGACTTCGACATCCACAAGTACGGGATCCACGCGGGATCCTGGACCAGCGCAGTCACTCTCCGCGTAAAGCTGACTGTCAGCCTCTATCACACGGGGGAAAACGCGGTGGTCTGGCGCAGGAACATCGACGTAGAGCGCCCCGCCACACCATCGATGTTCGGCCTCGATGCAACGCTCGGCAACGTCGTCACGACCCTCGCGCTTGCGAGCCTTGAGGAACCAGCGCTGGAAAACGGCTTCGACGCTCTGGCTCGCGACACGGCGCTCACCGTGGCGCGCACGCTGCAGAGCGACCTGTACGACGCGCGGTTTCCGAATTAGGGCGCGCCTCTTACGGCGCGGCTCCGTCCAGGCGCCTGGCCCATGGGCTGTCGGGGTAGCGCTTTCGAAGCTGCCCGCTGATGCGGGCGGCATTGTCCTTGTCGCCTGCCTGGGACGCAAGACGCGCGGCGTTGAACATGCCCTCAGCGGCCAGCTCGGAAAATCCGGGGAAGATATAGGCGATCCTCAGGTACTGGTTCACCGCCTCCGTGAGGTTTCCGGTGGATTCCAGCGCCCGGGCCCTTTCTGCCGTGGCCCTGGCCCCGACCTCATCCGCGCGCGTGTCTGAGAGCGCTGAAAAAGTATCGAGTGCCCTTTGCCAATCCAGGCGGGCCGCGAAACACTTCCCGGTGAGGAGGGTTGCCTCGCCGGCAAGCGGCTCCGGTGGGGACCTGCGCCGCACGTCATCAAGGACGGTCAGCGCGCCGGCAGGATCGCCCGGCAGGAGCATATCCGCGTAATCCAGCTCGATGCTGGCCACAGCCTGGACTTCCAGCCCCTGGGCGTCCCGCGCCTTCTCCGCGTAATCACGGGCTGCTTCCAGGCTTCCCGTGGACTGGAGGGCGGCAGTGAAGCTCTGGAGCACGACAGGGAGGAGGCCGGAGCCGGGGTGGGAGAGCAGGCTTGTCCACAACTCTTCCAGCGAACCATTCGCATCGCCTGACCTGCGGGTGCTCTCCGCCGTCCAGTACAGGGCCTGCCTGGCAAGGGCGTTCCGGGGAAAGTCCCGGGCAACCGCCTGGAATCCCGACCGCGCCTCGGCGTAGCGCTCCTCATCGAACGCCTTCATGGCAAGCTTGAAGAATGCCTCGGGGGCCAGCCGTCCGCCGGGAAACTCTGCCGCGAGTTTCTTGAAGGCTGCCAGGCTTTCCTCCCGGCTTGCCATCCTGGAAAGAGCCCAGCCTTTCTCATAGAGCGCCTGCTCACGCCACTGGTCTGAGGATATGCCTGCCTCCCCCGTCGAAACCGCATCGAAAAGCTTCACAGCAGACTCGTCGTTGCCGCTGAGGGTTTCGCAGACCCCCGCGCGGTACATGGCCTCAGGCGAGCGCGGGTCAGAGCCATAATCCCGCGCGAGGGACAGGAAGGCGTCCCTGGCCTCCGCGAGCTTCCCCGAGCGGTACAAGGCCCAGCCGAGCCAGTATCGGGCGTCCGCGGCCTCCGCTGCACGCGTCGGGGCTGGCTGCAGGCGATCGATGGCCATCGAGGCTGCGGCCAGGCGCTCCGCGGCTTCGCTGAGACGCTCCATCCGGTACAGCGCCCTTCCGGCGTACAGCTTCACGGTGGCCTCGGTCTGGTCCCCCGGGTGCCTCGCGTCGAGGTACTCCAGGGTTGCAAGCGCCTTGTCGAAGCTGCCCATGTTGAAAAGGGACACGCCGATGGCGAGCGAGCTCCTGTCTCCGACGTCGCTTCCCGCCGATCGCAAGGCCACTTCCCGGAAAAACGGTAAGGCCCGCGCGTACTCGCCGCGCCGGGAGTACGCGTACCCGACGGAATACTCGCTCTCATCGCGGAACCCCGACGCGGAATAGTCCCTCATCACACGCTGAAAATCATCCAGCGCTGCGGGGTCTCCCTGGTTCATGCGGACTACCCCCCGCCTGAAAATGTACTCGGGGAAGGACGGCGAACGAGGATAGAGCTTCACAAGCGAATCCCATCGGAGGAAGGACTTGTCGTATTCCATGCGGGAATCGAGAAGCGACGCCAGGAGCTTGAGCGCTTCTTCAGCGTGCTGCCCATCGGGCAACGCGTGCATGAGATCCTCGAGCGCCTCGATTGCATCATCCGCCCGCCCGAGGCCTGCAAGAAGCAGGCCGCGCTGCAGCCGGGCCTTTTCTCCCAGGTCTTTCGCAAGTCCGGTTCCGGCCTTCCCGAATGCCTCCGCCGCCCGGGTCTTCCTGTCCAGCATCAGGTCCGCAAGCCCCAGCGAATACCAGGCGGCCTGCTTCTCAGCTCCGTCGGCGAGAATGGAGAGCGCCTTCTCGAAGGCGGCGATGGCCTCTTCAAACCTCTTCTGGTCGAAGAAGATGTCGCCGCGCATCCTCAGGGAACTGCCCCGGTAGGAGCCCTGGGGGAACTGCTTCTCCAGTTGGTCGAGGCGGCGCAGCGCGCCCGGCGGGTCGTGCCTCCTGTAAGCGATGTCCGCCAGCCTGTAGAAACAAGCCTCCCGGTACGGCGAGTCAGGGTAAACGGAAGTGACTGTGGCAAAGCGCTTTTCAGCGGAGTCCGGGTTTCCCAGGGCAAGCTCGCTCTCGCCAAGGAAGAAGACAGAGTCACGCACGAAGGACGACTGTGGAAAATCGAGGAGGATGCGGCTGTAGAGCTCCCGGGCAGAAGAGAAATGACCGACCCGGTACTCCGTGCCGGCAAGGCGCCAGGTTGCCTCCGGGACGAGCGATGGATCCCCGCCCGGGCCCATGACCCGACGGTAGAACCCCGCGGCCTCCGCGTCCCTTCCAAGCCCTTCCAGGGCCACTCCGCAGAGAAGCACGGCGTGCTCCGAGTAGGGCCCGACAGGCTTTGTTTCCGCCGCGCCGTCTTTCGCGTCCGGCTTTGCCTTTCCCGCCACGGCCTGCAGGAGTCGCAGGGCCTTGTCGTAGCTTCCCAGCCGCAGATAGGAAGCGCCGAGCCAGTAGGGCACACGGGAGGCAAGCGGAGACGCGGGATGGCGCTCCTGGAACCCGTCCAGGACTACCAGGCACTCCGCCCATCGACCTGCATAGTAATGAGTTACTCCGAGGAGGTATTCCGCTTCAACGGCCGCGGGAGCCTGCGGGAAAGCCGAGATGACCTGCTGGAAGCTTCCTTGCGCAACCGCGTAGAAGCCGTCTGAGAAGGCCTTCTTCCCTGCGCTCAGCAGGTCATCCGCGGACTGCGCTGAAAGAGCCGACGCCGCCAGGAGAAAGACAAGAACAACAGCAGGACCGGGTCCTGCTGTCTTCATGTCGTGACCTTTTCGGGCTCCTTCTCTCCCGGCAGGAGACCGGCCGGCTGCGGCGACAGGGGCAGGACGTTTCGAGGCTCCTGCTTGCGGAACGTGATCTTTTCCGCGCGGATCTCGATGTCAATTGCGTCCCCAGGCTTGAACTTGCCGCGGAGGATCTCCATGGAAAGGGGGTCCTCCACTTCCTTCTGCAGCAGGCGGCGGAGCGGCCGGGCGCCGAACTTCTCATCGAAGCCCTTTTCGATCAGGTACTCGCGGGCCTTCTTCTTCACGGAAATCGTGATCTTCTGCTCCACGAGCCTGTCGGAGATCTCCTTCACCATGAGGTCGAAGATCTGGCCGAGGTGCGCCTTGTCGAGGTTGTGGAACACGACGATCTCGTCGATCCGGTTGATGAACTCGGGGTTGAACGCCCGCTTCACCTCGTTCATGACGAAGTTGCGGATGTCCTTGAAGTTCATCCCTCCTTCCTCGGACTGGAACCCGAGCGTGGAGTCCTTGTTGATCTCTCTTGCTCCGAGGTTGGACGTCATGATCATGACCGAGTTGCGGAAGGAAACGGAGTGCCCGAGGTTGTCCGACAGCTGGCCTTCCTCCAGCACTTGAAGGAGGATGTTGAAAACGTCCGGGTGCGCCTTCTCGATCTCATCCAGGAGGATGACGCTGAAGGGTCTCCGGCGGATCTTCTCCGTGAGGAGGCCCCCCTCCTCGTAGCCGACGTAGCCCGGAGGGGCGCCGACAAGCCTCGACACGTTGTGCTTCTCCATGAAATCGGACATGTCGATGCGCACCAGGGCATCGGCGTCCCCGAAGAGGAACTCGGCGAGCGTCTTTGCCACGAGCGTCTTTCCCACGCCGGTGGGCCCGAGGAAGACGAAGGAGCCCAGCGGACGGCGCGCCGAGGACAGTCCCGTGCGGGACCTGCGGATTGCCGAGGCAATGACGGAGATGGCCTCCTCCTGGGCGATGACCTTCTTGTGGAGCTCCTCCTCGATGTGGAGGAGCTTCTCAGATTCGCTTTGCACGATGCGCGACAGCGGTATCCCCGTCATGTCGGAGATGACCTGCTGGATGTCCTCCACGTCCACCACGTTCTCTTCCACCGCGATGGTGCTTTCCCAGTTCTTCTTGATCTCGTCCACCTTGACCTTGAGCTGGCGGACCATGTCGCGGACAGCCGCGGCTTTCTCGTAATTCTGCGTGTTGACGAGGCTCGTCTTCTCCGAGTTCAACCGCTCGATCTCCTTTTCCAGGTCCGCGAGCTCGCGCGGCCGTATGGAGTTGCGGATGCGCCTGCGCGACCCCGACTCATCGATCAGGTCGATGGCCTTGTCGGGCAGGTAGCGCTCCGTGATGTATCGGCGGGACAGGGTGGAGGCCGCCTCGATGGCAGCCGGCGTGTAGGTGACGTGGTGATGCTCCTCGTAGTTCTTCTTGATTCCCTTGAGGATCTCCACCGTCTCGTCAACGGAAGGCTCGCTCACGTAGATGGGTTGGAACCTGCGCTCCAGGGCCGCGTCCTTCTCGATGTGTTTCTTGTACTCGTTGAGCGTCGTTGCCCCGATGCACTGCAGCTCCCCGCGGGAGAGGGCCGGTTTCAGCATGTTGGACGCATCGATGGCGCCCTCCGCGCCGCCCGCGCCGATGATCGTGTGCAGCTCATCGATGAACAGGACCACGTTGCCGGCGGTCAGGATCTCCTTCATCACCCTCTTGAGGCGTTCCTCGAACTCCCCGCGGTACTTCGTCCCCGCGACAAGGGAAGCGAGGTCCAGCGTGAGCACGCGCTTGCCGATGAGCACCTCGGGGACGGTGCCATCCACGATTTTCTGCGCAAGCCCCTCGACAATGGCGGTCTTCCCGACTCCCGGCTCGCCAATGAGAACAGGATTGTTCTTCGTGCGGCGCGCGAGAATCTGGATGACTCTCTGGATCTCCTTCTCACGGCCGATCACCGGGTCCAGCTTGTTCTCCCGCGCAAAAGCGGTAAGATCGCGGCCGAACTCATCCAGCGTCGGGGTTGGCTTCTTGGTGGGCGTCTGCGGTTTCTTCTTGCCGGCAAGGGACTGGCCGCCCTTGTAATCACCCGTGCCGCTGATCTGGAGGATGGCCTCCCGCAGGCCGTTGGGGGTGACGTTGTAGCGGGCAAGATATCGCGCGACGATGCTCCCCTGCTCCTTCACGGAAGCCAGGAGGAGGTGCTCCGTCCCTATGTACTCGTGACCCATGTTGCGGGCTTCCTCAGCCGAGTCCTCGAGGATCTTCTGCCCGCGCTTGGAAGGGGGAACGTCGCCAAGGATGAGGCCTCCCTTTCCCTTGGGGAGGCTCTTCTCGATCTCGGACTGCATCTCGGGGATGCTCACCTTGATCCTCTGGAGCGCCTTGACGGCAACACCTTCGCCGTCCTTCAGGAGGGCCAGGATGATGTGCTCCGGGAGAAGCTGGTCCGAATGAAAGCGCTTTGCTTCTTCCTGTGCCAGGATAGTGAGGACCTTCTGGGCCCTCTGCGTAAGACCCTTGAACATGGCGTCAGCCTCCCCTCTCCTGCGTCAACGCCTCGCGGATGATCTTGGCCCGCGTGTAGTCGATGAGCTTCGCGTCCACCGTCTCCGCGTGGGTCTGGAGCACCCGCTGAATGTGAGCCTTCTGGCAAAGATAAAGGAGAGCGGTGATGGTGGGAGCGTCCACCGTCGTCAGGAGCCCCAGGGCAATCCCGAGACGGAGCGCGGACAGGGACTCGATGGCCTCGCGGTGCGAGATGTAGCGGCACCAGGTCAGAAGACCCCATGCGCGAAACACCCTGTCCTCCATGTCGACACGCCTCTTGTCCATCAATTCCTCTCTCGTCCTGGTTTCGTAGCCAGCCAGCTGGACCGCAATGCGGCCCAGGTTTCCGATGATTTCCCGTTCCGCGAGACCGATCGTGATCTCATTCGCAATGATATACATATCGCCGAGGGATTCCATGCTCTCGCTGAAGAAGCCTCGAATGGAAAGCCCCAGCTGCGCGGACGCCTTGACCGCCCTCTTGATGAGCCCGCTCATCGTGAGCGCTGGCAGGTGCAGCATCATGGAGGCCTTCATCCCGGTGCCGAGGTTCGTGATGGCCGTATTCAGGTATCCCCACTCGGCCGACACGGCGAACGGCAGCGACTCCTCCAGGGCGGAGTCCAGGGCCTCGAGCCTCCCGTGGATGGACTCGAGGCATGCCCCCGAGCGCATGCCCACCAGGCGAAGATGGTCGTCTTCCCCGATGATCCCCGCAACGGTTTCATCCGCGCTCAGGGCCACTGCTCTCTGCTTCTCAAGGGAGTAAGCCTGGGAGATGATGTTTCTCTCGAAGAGAATCCGCCTCTCCAGCGCGGAGAGATCGTCCAGATAGATTATCGCAAAATCTTCCGCGTTCGGCAATCGGCGAAACGCATCGACCACCCGGTCGCGGTATTCCTTCTCCAGCTCCGCGGAGCATCGGCCGGGGAAAGGATACGCTTTCAAGTTCCTTGCAAGGCGCACGCGGCTTGAAATGACGACTCCCCCCGGGGATTCGATGGAGACTCCGGCGCCGATTCCCTCCCCCGCGGCGCGCATCCAGCCCTTCATGTCCGAGAGGCCGGTGAAGTCAAACACTCGTGTCCATCTCCCGAAGCCGGTCGCGAAGGCGCGCCGCCTCCTCGTAATCCTCTCTCTCAACAGCCTCGCGGAGCTCTTCGCGCAGCGTGTCGCCCGCGGCGCCCGCTCCCGCCTGCTCAGCGAAGGACCGGGGGAGCCTTCCCGCGTGGTGCGGCCGTGCAGCCATCTGCGACACGATTGCCTTCACGTCCTTCTCGAAAGCCTGGAAGCATTCCGCGCACCCCAGCTTACCCTGCTTGCGAAAATCCGATGCCTTCATCCCGCAGCGCGGGCAGGCCTCTTTGACCTCCCCTGCCCCGGTGAGATCCCTGCCCTCCAGGAGCCCGGAGAGGAGGTTTGCGATGGGGAGCTCCGATTCCTCCTCCCGGATCAGCCCCTTCTCCTGCGCGCATTCCTCGCAGATGTGCAGCTCGTGCACCAGATCCTTCTGGATCTGCCGAATGTGGATGACAGCGTCCTTAAGACCGCAAATTTCGCACTTCATTACCGGTCACAAGTATACAAAAACTGGCCCTCTAAATCTACGCAGCCGCCCGGCGGCAGGGCTTGTGTGCATCTCCCGGGCGGCAGACCTCGTTTCAGACCTTGCGGAGGATGGAAAGGGGTCGGGTTCGCGAGGCTCGCGCTGCCGGCAGCCAGGATGCGAGGGCGCAGAGGAGAAGGGTGGCCGCTCCCGCCGCGAGCACCTCGGGCGCGTCGATCCTGATGGGGATTGACTTCAGGTAATAGGCGCTGTTGAAAAGAGTGAACGTGCCGAACCCCTGCGCCGACGGCTGGAACCCGGATCGGAAAAGGGATGCGGCCTCGAGGATCCTGTTCACGATCCATTCCAGGCCTGCGATGACCTCGTTGATGTTCACGGCAACAAGGAGCCCTGTCGCTATGCCGCAGGCCGTGCCGAGCAGCCCCGTGGCAAAGCCGGTGAGAAGGAACGAAAGAGAAAGGGCTCTCTCACCGGCGCCGACGCTCTTGAGGATGCCGATGTCGTTGCGCCTCTCGAAAATGATCATCAGCACCGAGGAGGACACGTTCACGGAGGCGACAAGGACGATGAGGGCCATGATGAAAAGAAGAAGCGCCTTTGTCGTTCGAAAGCTTGCCATGCGCGGATACTCTATCTCCCGCCACGTGGCCACCCTCGCGTCGCTCCCCGCCACGTCCTCCACCGCCTTCCCGATGCGGGACAGGTCGCCGAAGGGATCCGTCACTTTCACGCCGATGAGAGCGCGCGAGCCGCGCGGAGAAAGCGCCCGGGCAGCAAGGCCGAGTGAACCGTAGATCAGCGTCTTGTCCAGCTCCTGGTAGCCGGTCTCGTATATGCCGCTTACCACGACCGGAGTCAGCCGGGCCGGGCCGCGCAGATTTTCCCCGAACGTCGTGAGCAGGTTGACCGTGTCCCCGGCGGAGATTCCCAGGGAAGCGGCAAGGGCCGCGCTCACAAGAATTGCATCGGAACGGGACAGGTCCGCAGTCCCTCCCCGCACGGTGATGTGCGACTTGAATCCCGCGTCCACCGCGAAGATGTCGGAGGGTACGCATCGGATGGTCACCCCCGCGGCGGACCGGGAGGTGACAACGAGCCCGGTTCCCTGCCGCTCGGGGACGGCGGCCACCACGCCGTGAACGCCGGAGATGGACCCCGCGCGTCGCTCCATCTCGGCTGCCGGCGTGCCCGAGGGGAGGGACACCTGCAGGTGATACGTGCCCACCTCCAGGAGACGCGCGGTGATCCCCTCGATCATGCCCGTGGAGACCTCCATGACGACGATCAGCGGAACAAGGCTCAAGGCGATCCCGATGATGGAGCCGCGCAGGTAACGCCCCGTGCCATCCCTGCCCCGCAGCATCCGTGAGCTGAGAAAAAACGCAAGCCGCGCGCTCATCCGTCTCTCAGCACTCCGCCGCTCAGGAGGAAGCGCCTGTCGGCGCGGGCTGCAAGCCCCCCGTCATGCGTCACGACGATCATGGTCCTCGCGTGCCTTTCCACGAGCAGGAACAGCATATCCTCAACGTTGCCCCCGTTGCGCTCGTCCAGGTTGCCCGTCGGCTCATCCGCCAGGAGGAGCGCCGGCTCGTTGATGAGGGCGCGGGCAACAGCGACCCTCTGCCGCTCCCCTCCGGAGAGCTCCACGGGCCATGCGTTCATGCGCTTCTCCAGACCCACCTCGGCCAGAAGCTGCCGACCCCGCTCGCGCAGGGAGCGCGTTGTCCTGCTGCCGAGCATGCCGGGGATGATGACATTCTCCAGTGCGGTGAAGTCTTTCAGGAGGAAATGGAACTGGAAAATGAAACCCACGTCCCTGCTTCGGTACCTGCTGAGCTCTGCCTCCTCGAGCCTGGTAACCTCGGTTTCCCCCACAACCACGCTTCCCGAGGTGGGCCGGTCCAGGCCCCCGATCAAAGCGAGGAGCGTGCTTTTCCCGCATCCACTTTCCCCGGTAACCGCGGTGGTCGTTCCCGGGGGGACTTCGAGGTTCACGTCTGTCAGGACCTCCAGGGACTCCGCGCCGTTCTGGAAACGCCGGGCCAGCGACCTCACAGCAACGAGCGCCGGGCCGGCGCTCCTTCCTCCGTTATTCATTGCGCAGCACCTCCGCGGGTCGAAACCGCGAAACGGCTCGGGAAGCAGCCCACGCGGCCCCCGTGCAGGCAAGGACGGCAAAAAAGCAGACGAAAAACGCCTCCTGCGGGAAAACCCGGGAGGGCACCTTTGTCAGGTAGAAGTAGGCCGGCGAGAAAATGGCAAACGACTCTTCGCCTCCGCCGCCCGCAAAGAGCGCCGCGAGGGCCTCCCCCGCGCGGAGCACGCCGTTGATGACCATCTCGACCGCCGCGAAGACTCCGCTCACGTTCACGGCGATCCCCAGTCCGGCCAGGAGCCCCGTCACGGCTCCGGCAAGCCCGATCAGGAGCCCTTCCAGGACAAAAATGGCCTGGATGTGGCCGGGCGGGATTCCCACTGCCTTCAGGACGGCGATCTCCTCCGTGCGCTCATGGACGCTCCTGCGCAGGGAGTGAAAGACGTTGAAGCCAACGACAATGAAGATGAGCCCGACAAGCACCATCATCATCAGCTTTTCCATGAACAGGGCATCGAAGAACGACCGGTTGTATGAGCGCCAGCTCTCGGCCCGGTATCCCGTCCCGGCGAGAAGCGGCGTGATTTCCCGGAGGGCCTGGCCGTCGAGGAACCTGTTCCTGATCTTCACGCCCCAGGTCCTGGGAAGCGGAGAACCCAAGCCGAAAACGCTGTCAGCGGTTGCAAGGCTGATGAACACCAACCCGACGTCGAAATCCCAGTAGCCGGTATGAAAGACCCCTGTCACCCGGAACGCGGCCCGCCGGGGCACCGGCCTGCCGCCGGGTCCGGTCGCGAATGACGTGAGGGAAAGAGCATCCCCGACCCGGGCCCCCGTGATGGCGGCAAGCTCCGCCCCTATGACGAGGGAGCCCGGCCGGGAAAGGTCGAATGACCCTTCCCTCGGCGCAAGCATTCCTGCCTGGACGGGATCACGTGCAAAGAGGTCCGGGGGAACCGCTCGCACCTCGCAGGCCCTGGCGCGCTGGAAGGCGCCTTCCACGAGCGCCTGCCTCTCTACGAAAGGCACCACGGCGGTCACCGCGGGAAGGCTCATGATGCGGCTCACAAAAGACGGATCGGCCGCCTGGTCAGCGCTTCCGGCGCCGGGGTCCGGTGCCGCCGCCAGGGGTTTGCTGATCTGCAGGTGATACGAGCTTATCTCCACGATGTTTTCTATGAAGCCGAGCTGGAACCCGTTCATGACGGCAAGGACCACGGTGAGAGTCATCACGCCCACCGCGATCCCGGCAACGGACAGGATGGATGACGTGTTGCCCGTCTCCCGCCGGCGCGTCCTGAAGTAGCGCGTTGCAACGAGGACGGCAATGGACGCTTTCACGGCAAAGTCCTCTGACGCACGAGCTTTCCGTCCTCGTAGACTTCCTCGCGCAGGCGGCGGTCGCCGTCGAAATAGACTTTCAGGAACACGGCGCCGCCCTGGTACATCTCCTCGGTGCGCAGGTTGTCCTTGCCGTAGAGGGTCACCTTCTCAAGGGAACCGCGCCGATAATACTCCACGCGGGCGGCCTTGCCCGCGGAGTCCAGCGTGGTGCGCCATTCCTCCAGCCCGGAAGGGCTTCTGCGAAGCTCTTTCGTGACCCTGCCTTTGTCGTCCCGTGTATACGTTGTCTCCCGAACCACCTTGCCGGCCTCGGAGACTGTCTCCCCCTGGAGCCGCCCGGCCGTGTCGTAGGAGCGCGAGATGACCCGCCCCTGGTCGGGGCGCTTCTCCACCGACGATTCCAGATGGTCTGTGTCTCCGCGGTAGACGAAGTCCTCCCGGGACACAAGCTGTCCCCCCTTTGAGCGCTCCCTTTCCACGGCCCGGCCCCGTGCATCGTATCGGCCCACGAAGGTTTCGTCCCCGACCTGGTTTCTCTCCTCGGAAAGCCCGGAGCTTCCGGTGACAAAAGCCGAATCAGCCGTTTCGCTTTTTCCTTCGGTCCTCCTCACCTCGCGGAGGCTGCCCCGGGAGGTGTACAGGTAATCCTCAGTGTATGCCACGGATCCGTCCGCCCCCGTGACCCGCACGCGGGAAACCCGGGAGGACGCATAGGTGTACAGCGATTTCTGCGTCAGCTTTCCTTTTGAGTACTGGTCCTCCTCCTGCAGGTCTCCCGTTGGGCCATACACCCGGCGGGCTGCAAGGACTCCGTCGGCGAGCTCCCGTTCCTCTCTTCCCGAGCCTGCTGTCCGGGAAATCTCCCACGTACGGACCTCCTTCCCGTCCTGGAAGAGCCGCCGGACCTCACCTTTGGCGGTCGGGCTTACCTGGAGGATCCACCTGGACTCGTCCCGGCGCCACGCGGGAATGGGCTCCAGCTGCATCCCGAAGTTATTTGATCTGTAGATCGAAATGGCGGGGCCTGCAAAAAGGGGAAACGCGCTGACTGCAAGAATGACGACAAGGAAGAACCGTCCGGCCCTCATGACTCTCCGATCAGCGCTGAAAGGTACGCGTCCGGGTCGAAGACCTCCAGGTCGTCGAGCTTCTCTCCGTCGCCTAGAAAAGAGATGGGAATGCCGAGATCCCGGCAGATCGGCACCACCATTCCCCCCTTGGCCGTCGAATCGATCTTGGTCAGGACGATCGAATCGATCCCGACAGACCTGTGAAACACCTCGGCCTGCGCAAGGGAGTTCTGTCCCGTTGTCGCATCGAGCACCAGCACCTTGCGGTACGTCGCCCCGACTGCCCGGGAGGTCACGATCTTGTCGATCTTGGCAAGCTCCTTGACCAGAGCATCCCGGGTGTGCAGCCTGCCCGCCGTATCCGCGATGACCAGGGGGATCCCCCGGGCCACCGCGCTGGAAATCCCGTCAAAGATGACCGCCCCGGGGTCGGCTCCCGGCTCCTGCGCCACGACGGGAAGACCCAGGCGGTCCGCAAGGATCCGCAGCTGGTCAATGGCCGCGGCGCGAAACGTATCCCCCGCCACCAGGAGGATGCGGTCCATCCCCCGCTTCGATGAGAAGTACCGGGCCAGCTTTGCGATGGTGGTGGTCTTGCCGACTCCGTTGACGCCCAGGACAAGGAGGATGTTCAGGGCGCCCGGCACAATCTCGATCTCCCCGTGGACGATGTGCTGCCGGAGGACCGTCTTGAGCGCTTCCCGCACGCCCTCGCGGCTTCTGATGCCGTCTTTGCGCGCGGATTCCCGCAGACCCTGGATGACCTCCGCGGAAAAGCGGGCGCCCATGTCCGCTTCTATGAGCGCGTCCTCCAGGTCGCTGAAGAACTCATCGTCGTATTCGCGCCCCTGGAAGATCTCGTGCAGTCTTTTTCCCAGACCCTTCAGCATCATCGGACTTCCTCTAGCCCGCGCTTCTCGTGGAGAGCGTCACGTAATGGATGATCCGAAAGAGCATCCAGGTGAAGAGAGTCGCGCTCCAGGCCGTGCTGATGACGTACCCCCCGTACAGCAGGCCGCCCCGAAGGGACGCTGCCTGCGCTCCCGTGAAATCCGAGGCTGCTTCGAGCTGCTTCACCTGGACCGAGGCATCAATTGCAAAAGCATAGCAGAAGAGGGGAATCGGGAGGGAAAGCGCGAACCAGGCAAAGGAGTCATAGAACTCGTTCCGAGCCTGCTTCTGCAGCTCGTCGCGGGAAATCGTGTCCGGCTGCATGACAAAGGAGAGCTCTGGCGGAGAGGCCTCGCTGACGGAGAAAAGCTGATCGTAGAATCCCTTTTCCGAGATATCCACGCGCGTCCTTTGGAACGGCTTTTCCAGCGACAGGGGAGTTTTTCCCATCCAGACGGACTGCACGTACACGTCCGCGCCCGGTGGAGTGGAGGAGATCACGATGGTTCCCGTCTTCTCCTTCTCCAGCGTGACGGCGAGGGATGTTTCCTGGTCCGCCTCCAGGGTGACAGTCTCCGTGAGATCCTTGTAGCCGGGCGCGCTGACGCGAACGTCCCTGCTCCCCGGTGCAAGATACAGGGTGGGCGTCCTGCCCGTTGCAACCTGCTTCCCGTCGACGAAGAGCGAGCTCTCAGGCGGGTCGGGAGCAAACGAGATTGATGACCAGGGCCGGCCCAGAAAGACGCCGGTCAGTCCCCTGCCCGCTGCGGGCACGGACTGGTATACCTCTTCCCGCAGGGCCGCATCCCGATACGTGAAAGCGTTGGAGCCGCTTGCCGCGTCGTACGCCCAGACGTCCACGAGCACATAGCCTTCCACCTCCCGGATCATCCCGCCCACCAGCAGATCGATCCCCTGCCGCGCGCAGAGCACGGACACCGGGATCTGCGGCGCGTCGAGGAGGTTCCCCACGCCGGTGCCAGCCTTGATCTCCAGGGGCTTCCGGTCCGCGACGGTGATGCGGTTGAGGTCGAGGGACTTGAGAAAGTCCCTCCGGGCAGCAGCGGCGGCCACCTTGGCATCCACTGCCGCTGCCGCCGTGGTGATGGGAGCGGGTGTTTCGAAAAGGAGGGCATCACGCTCCTTGAAAAAACCCGTGATTGCCATATCCACCGCGTCCAGCTCACGCGTGACCGCCGCCTTGCGGATCAGCTCGCGTTCGGAGGCGCTGAGCACGTGCGTCGAGATGCCGGCCAGCTGGTTCTTGAGGAGGAGGGGCACGCTGTAGGTGAGGTACTGGTCATCCGCGGGGAGGCGCTCCGCGTTGAACGAGCAGAACCCGACCACCCACTTGTCCTTCTTGTCCACGGGCACCGAAAGGTCCGGCTTCACCGTCCCGGACTGGGACGTCGAAGCAGCGGGGGCGGTCGGTGTCGCTGCGCTCGGCGTGGTCCCGGGGATGGTGGGGGTGTTCGTGGTCTGCGCTCCAAGGGAAACGAGGGGCAGGTACAGAAGCAGGAGGGCCACCCGGGCGCTTTTCATCAGGTGATGTCGAGGGCCTTCTTGAGGGCCGAGATAACCCTCTGAGGCTGGAAGGGCTTGACGATGTAATCCTTGGCGCCCATCTCCAGGGCCTGGAAGATCAGGCGCTGCTGGCCGATGGCGGAGCAGATGATGATCCGCGCAGCGGGATCGAGCTCACGGATCTTCCGCAGGGCGGTGAGCCCGTCCATTCCGGGCATCGTGATGTCCATGAGAACGACGTCCGGACGGGTGTCCAGGTAGCGGGCAATGGCCTCGTCCCCGTTCGACGCCTCCGCAACCACGCGGAAGCCGGATTTTTCAAGGATGTCGCGGAGGACGATCTTGATGAAGGCGAGATCGTCAGCTATCAGAACGCTGACCGCCATCTTTCTTCCCGAGCCATTGCTGCTTGAGGTACGCCTCGATGAAAGGATCGATCTCCCCGTCCATGACCGCCTGGATGTTGCCGACCTCCTCCCGGGTGCGGTGGTCCTTGACGAGCGTGTAGGGCTGGAAGGTGTACGAGCGGATCTGGTTTCCCCAGGAGATGTCTTTTTTCTCCTGCGCCATCTTTTCCTTCTCCTTGTCCTGCTCCTCCTTGTAGTACTCGTAGAGGCGGGACCGGAGCACCTTCATTGCAAAGGCCTTGTTCTTGTACTGGCTTCGCTCGTTCTGGCATTGGACGACGATCCCCGTGGGCAGGTGCGTGATCCGCACGGCGGAGTCCGTCTTGTTCACGTGCTGGCCCCCGGCGCCGCCGGCGCGGTAGGTGTCGATGCGCAGGTCCTCGGGGCGGATGTCCACGTCGATGGTGTCATCCAGCACGGGGAAGCAGAACACGGAGGCGAAGGAGGTGTGGCGGCGGGCGTTGGAATCGAAGGGGGATATGCGGACCAGCCGGTGGATTCCGGTCTCCGATTTCAGGTAGCCGTACGCGTAGGGGCCGTTCACCTGGATGGTGACGCTCTTGATCCCGCCTTCCGCTTCCAGGATGTCGATGATATCCACCGTGTATCCGTGGCGCTCCGCCCAGCGGGTGTACATGCGCAGGAGCATTGCCGCCCAGTCATTGGCTTCGTTTCCACCGGCACCCGAATGGACGGTGACGAACGCGGAAGACGCGTCCGTCTCTTCTCCCAGCAGCTCCAGGAGCTTGAGGTCGGAGTACTTTTTCGACAGGACCTCCCAGGTCTTTCGAAGATCCTCCTCCAGGGATTCGTCCTTTTCCTCCACGGCGAGGCGCCACATGCCGGCGAGGTCTTCGTACTCCCCGCGCAGCTTTTCCCAGGGCTCATAGCGCCGCCTGAGCTCCTTCAGGCGGGAAAGGACCTGGCCCGCCGTGTCCTTGTCCAGCCAGAAATCCGCTTCAGCGGTCTTCTTCTCGATCTCCGCGATCTCCCTCGTCAGCGTTTCCGGGTCAAAGACCCCTCCAGGTTTCCTGGATCTGCTCTCCGAGGGTGGTGAGTTTCTGCTCCAGCTCTCCTAACACTGTTTCCCTTTCATGTCTTGACGATCAGGCGCCGCCATTTCTTTTCCTTCAAAATGGTGATGGCCAGCGTTCCCTCCACCGGGTATTGGTACAGGCGCACGCTGTCGTAGGAATCCGCTATGCTGTCAAGGTCCTTCTTCAGACGGCTGAGCGCGGTTTCCGAGAGCGTCGTGCTCTCGAAGGCGTCCTTCAGGACCTTCTTGAAGCCATACTGGCCCAGCAGGTCATGGCCGGACTTGCGATGATCATCGGTCGCGAACTCGCAGGCGACAGCGACAAACATACCACGGCGAGTGTATGGGTTTGCCGGGAACATGTCAAATGGACCCTTCGACGCGACGCCGATTTGACCAGCCATTCTCATTTTGCACCTTCGAGCTTCTCCTATGCGAGTTTCCCTGCCATAGAGGGTCTATTTTCGATGGGGCAAAATGAGAATGGCTGCCCCCGAGACGCAAAACGAAATCTGCTGAGATTTGACTGGACAACAACGGGGAATATCACAACAATTGGAGATGGGGAGGTCTCATGTCCTTTCGGCGCGCCTGCGTGGCTTTCGTGGCGTTTTTCTTTCTGCCTTTGCTCGCCTCTGCCCAGGACACGAAGGAACTGCCTTTTCCATTCGTTTCGGAGCTCAAGGCGGAGGTTGCCGGCTTCCAGATCAAACTTTCCTGGAAGGACGCTCCTGAGCCCGTGGCGAAACTCGTCGTCTATCGGTCACGCGAAGAGATAACCTCCCGGAATCTTTCCAGCGCTCAATCTGTCGGCGAGGCGGATCCCGGCGTTCAGTACTTCATCGACACCCCGCCGGACGGGCAAAGCTACTTCTATGCAGTTCTGGCACGGGATGCCGGGGGAAAAATGTTCTCCACGCTCATCCCCTTTCGGAACAAGACCCTTGCCGGGGTTGCGGTGCTCACGCCGGCGACTGAAGAACAGGCCGCGGCGCGAATCAGCGGCATCCACGCCGTCCCGACTCCGGCTGGCGACGGCATCGAGGTCACCTTCCAGGTCTCGAACACGACACGGGACCTCCTCCTGTTTCGAAGCACGGCCCCCGTCCTGAACGCCGAGGACCTTCTGCGCTCGGCCTCAGCGACGCAGCTCGACGCCGGGACCACCAGGGCGGTCGTGGCTGTGCTTCCCGGCGTCGACTACTGGTTTGCCGTGCTGGACGCGGGGCTCTACAAGGTAGGGCAGCTGCCCATTTCTCCTGGAACGAACGCGACAACCGACCCCGTGCAGGTTCCCATGGCTGCCGGGAGGATTTCCCTGGCCCCCCCGCCGGGCC
Organism: uncultured Spirochaetota bacterium; assembly: GCA_963753085.1. GTDB lineage: Bacteria > Spirochaetota > Spirochaetia > SZUA-6 > Fen-1364 > Fen-1364. Next base: position 85,355 of record CAVWBF010000006.1, read on the forward strand.
CGCGGAGGATGCTCCCGCTCCCGTCCCTCGAGATTACGTATGGAATACAGTCGGGCAGCCAGCTGCCCGGGGCACAACTGCCGGGGCTCCCGCCGCAAAGATCCGTGTCCCCCGCCACGGAGAAGGCCATTTCGGTCCTCCTGGCCGCTGTTCCCGAGCAGCAGCCCCGGCAACTGACCCGCACGGTGCTCCCGGCGGATTCGACGCCTTCTCCCGACTCGGAGGAGGCCCTGCTCCAGGCAATCGTCAACGGCCCCTTCAAGGGAGCGGACGCGACGACAAGCGAGAGGGAGCTCGTGGATTTCCTCAGCCTGAAGCGGGGGGGCAAGGTCGAGGGGCGCGCGCATTATTACCTTGGACAGACCTATTACTTCAGCAACAAGCCGCGCCTGGCGCTCATGGAGTTTCTCCTTGCAGACGATTCCTACTATCCCGAGGTCGAGCCGTGGAAGGACGCCTGCTTCCAGGAGCTTGAAAAAGAAAATAACTGAGGGGTGGTTCTAGCCTGTTTCCGTCTTTTCGAAGCCCACGCTCAGGTGATTCTCCCACGATTCAGCGGGCTTCAGATGCAATTCCCACTGCTGGATGAAACAGTGCGACTGGAAGATGGGAGGCCTCTCCGGCGCCGCCGGATTGAACGTCTCCAGGGGGAAGCTCCAGCATCGAAATGGCCGCGCGGATGAAAGCGTGATGGACACCTCGTTGCGCACATCCCGCACCAGGAGACCCTGCATGGCTTCGATCTCCTGCGGCTCGGAGCCGATCTCGGATTTCCTGTCCTCGTCCAGGAGGAAGAGCCTCCCGCTTTCTACCGAGCGTGCGGCAAGGGAAACGTTCATCTCCACGGCGAGCCTGCTCTCCATGTCCTCTTCCCCGAGGTTGGAGACTTTATAATAGACGTCGATGGACCGTGGCCGAAAAACGAACCTCTTCTCGATCCCCACGGAGTGCCGGATATTGCCCGCCATGACGAAAGAGGTCCTTCGCATGAGGAGCTCGGGCAGCGCGCGATTGAGCTCCACGAGCTCGAAGGGGCCCGTGAGGAAGTCCCCGGCCTCCTCGTAACAGCCCTCCCTGAACTCCTCCATTGTGCACCGTGGCGCAAGGAAGTGGTCAAGGAACGCCTTGCGCGGATAGAGAGTGGGAGCCGCCGCCCCGGCCGGAACCAGGTCTCTCTGCACCATCGTATCGAGGTAGTTCCAGGAGGCGGGAAGAAAGTCCAGCTCGAAAAGCGATCCCCCCCTGGCGTGGATATAGGCATTCAGCTCCGAGCCCTGGTAGAGGTACTCGATCCCGTTGTCCAGGTCATAGTCGACGCTCATGATGGAAGGGACGAAAATCTCCGTGGCGCGGGTGATCTTCTCAGCCTCGATCAGCGACTGGTAGACGGCCTTGCGCAGGAGGTTGGCATAGATGCCGCCCTCGATCCCCGACCAGTATGCGAAATGGCACTGGCCCTTCCACAGCTCGTTCTGCGCCGCCTTTTTCTTGTACCGGTCCCCGCGGACCTGGTTTACGAGGACGTGCGTGTACACCATCTTGGCGTACATGAGCCACGCCTCGGGATAGCGGGTGAGAAACTGCCGGAAGTGTCCGCCCACGAGGAACCGCCCGTCGCCGGATTCCGTGAGGCTTCTCCTGGCATCGAGATATTTCCCGCGGACGTCGGGCGCGAGCGCCCATCCCATCATGTCCATGGAGGAGAGCGATGGTACGTACAGCCTCTCCCCAGGCGGATTCTCCCTCAAATACATGCCGGGCGTGGTCGGCTTCAGCCAGCCCGGATTTTCCGCGACCAGGCGGATGAACCTCTCCAGCCAGTCTCTCTTCAGAAGACCTTCCGACGCGGAAAACCCGTCTTCCAGGAGGATGGCCACCGGGGCGCCTTCATGCGCGCCCACCGCGGCGGGCGGCGCAGGGGGGCCAACCGCGACGTCGGCCGCCTCAGCTGGCGTGCCTGCCGGTGTATTCTCCGCGATTGCCTTGAGGAAAGCGATTGCCGCAGCAGGGGCTTCCCTGGCGGCCAGGGCGCGCAGGTCGCCTGAGATAGGGAACAGGGAAATGATCTTGCCCTGGTCCTCCGCGATGCTGGGTCGCAGCAGGCGTCCGTGCCGCGCGCCGGCGATCTCGAACTGGCCGTCATCGAGGAACGTGTAATCGATGCCGCTCACCCTCAGCACGGAAGCGAGCGACGGCTCCCAGACCTTCTCCGCGATCCAGCATCCACGGGGGCGGATCTCGAAACGCCCGCGGAGCCACGTTGTCATTTTCTCCAGCTGCCCGAGCTTGTCGTTCGTCGGGATGAGCGGGAGGACGGGGTCGAAGTATCCTCCCCCGAGCACTTCCACCTGTCCGCGCTTGACCATCTCCTCCAGGAGCATGAGGAACTCGGGGTGAAACTCTTCCAGCCATTCGAGGAGCACGCCGCTGTAATGGAGGGCAACGGGGAACTCGGGATACCGGTAGAGGACCGCGAGAAGAGGCTTGAATGCGGTCTGGTAGCGCTCCTCCACGGCCCCCTGGGCCAGCCCGATGGGGATGTGATTATGGGTTCCCAGGATCAACCTGACTTTCCTCATGCGATCCCCGATCCTACCACCCCTGGAGAAGGCGTGCCAGAAAGGCCCGGTCGAATGCCATGAACGCGTACGCAAGGAGCCCGGCGGAGATCAGGTGCAGGGGGAGTCCCCGAAGGGACTCGGGCACTTTCTCCACCTCCAGCCGCTCGCGGATGGCGCTCAGAAGGGTGAGGGCGATAAAAAAGCCCGCCCCGGCAGCGATTCCCACCACGAGGCTCTCAAAGGGCCCGAAACCGCCGCGCGTGGCAATCAATGCCACCCCCAGGGTGGCGCAGTTGAAGGCTATCCCGGCCAGCGGAACTCCCGCGGCTCGAAGAAGCTGGGGCACCGCGCGGCGGGCGAGGACTTCGAGCAGCCCGGCAAGGCAGGCCACGCTGAGCACAAAAACGGGAGTCCTCAGGAACTCGAGCCCGAACGGAGCCAGGAGGAAGGTCTGGAGAGCCCACGCGACGAGCGCCGACAGGCTCATCAGCAGACCGGTGGCCGCCGCTGTTCCAGCTGTAGCCCGCATTCCGCCCGGTGCGCCAACGCAGGGACATATCCCGAGGAGACGGGTCAGCACGATGTTGTCCACAAGGGCGAATGTCAGAATGATCCCGAGGACGCTCATGCGCGGCCGGTCTCCGTCTGGCGGCGGTTCACCCTTCGCAGAAGGCGCGCCGCGCCTGCAAGGTATCCCAGGCAGAGAAACGCGCCGCCGGCGTACGCAAGCGCCCTCACGGGCGCCAGCGACAGCGTTCCCACCTCGATTGTCCCCCCGAAGGCACCCACGGGAAAGAGAGTGATGGTCCCCGAGCCAAGCATCTCCCGAACCAATGAAATCAGGACCAGCGAGATGGCAAATCCAACGCCGAGACCCGCGGCCTCCTGCACCGACGCGACAATACGACGTGAGCCGCCGCCGGAGGTCTCCGAGGGCGCGAAGCGTTCCAGGATAATGCAGTTGACCGCGAGGAGCGGGACGTAGATTCCAAGGGCCGCGCTCTCGTCTGGCGCGAATGCGAGAAGGATCACCTCGAAGCTTGCGGTAAAAATGGAAGAGAGAGCCAGCAGACCCAGCCACTGTGGCCGAAGCGGCGGCTGCCCCATGCCCTGCATCCCGGGCGGAGCCGTGTCCTGGGCAGACGGCGCGCTCAGAATCCTGAGGATTGCCTGGCCGAGCCGGGTGAGAATGAGAACGAAGAGGAGCCCGAGGGACATCCACAGGGCGTCGATGACCCTGCCCGTGACTGCCGCTGCGGGGCACAACCCGACCATCATCACCGCGACAGGATTGTCCCTGAATATCCATCTCCAGGGACCGGTGGCGCCCTTCATACGAGGGCCGCCTTCCCCGCTGAATCGATCCGCGGCTGCGTCAGCTTGTCGATCAACGGAGTCAGGCAGTTCCCCAGGATGATGGCAAGCGGAACGCCGTCACCCGGACTGCCGAAATAGCGGAGGAAGAACGTGAGAACGCCCAGGGAGACCCCGTACAACAACCTTCCGTTTCGGGTCAGCGGAGAGGTCACCGGATCCGTTGCCATGAAAAACGCGCCAAGCACAAGGCTGCCGGAGAAAAGCTGGAAGAGCATTCCCCCCGCAAGCCAGCCTCGGCCCAGAGGAAGACCGCCGAACACCTGGGCGGCGACGCAGAAAGTGAGGAGATACGTGACCGGAACCTGCCAGTGGATGACGCGGCGCGCAAGGAGCCAGGCTGCCCCCAGAAGAAGGAAGGGAACGGATACCTCCCCTATCCTTCCCGCGACGTTCCCCACGAGAAGGTCAAAGGTCCCCCGGGGGAGCGACGTCCCAAGAAGGGAAAGGATGTGATCGTTGACCCACGACATGACGCTGCCGTCCACCCCGCTCCACGGGTAGCCGCTAGCCTGGAGCACCGCCAGAGGGGTTCCCCGGGGGACTTTCCCGGAGGCAATTGCATCCCGGAAAGCGGAGAGCGGAGCGCTGGCGGCCGATCCGGCACCAGCTCCCCGGACAGGGAGCCATCTGCTCATGGCGTCCGTCCATGAGAAGAGGGCAAAGACAACCCCGCCGAGCGCCGGGTTCATCCAGTTGCGGCCCAACCCGCCGAAGGTCTGCTTCACAACGATGATGCCGAAGGCCGAAGCGACGGCCGGGACATAGAGCGGCGCTCCGGGCGGCATCAACATTCCAACGATGAGGCCCGTCACCGCTGCGCTCCCGTCCCCCACGGTGACCTTTCGCCAGGCCAGGGACGTGAGTGCCTCCGCAAGGAGCGCGCTCGCGACCGCGACCGCGAGCACGCGGACTGCCGGCATCCCGAAGAGAAACACGCCCCAGGCGGCCGCGGGAAGAAGGCAGGCCGCAAGGCTCCAGTGCAGCCACGCGGAGGAGACCGGACCGCCGATGTGAGGCGCCGGGGAAACGGTCAACGAGCCCATGGATTTGCTGCCAGACGCGTCAGCCATGATCGCTTGACGCTCCCATTCGCTTGCCCTTTCTGAGGCTGTCGACCAGCGGTATCCGGGAGGGGCACACGAAAGCGCAGCAGCCGCATTCCGTGCAGGCGGAGAGCCCCTCGGCCAGGGCGGCGGCGGCATCACCCCGCTGGATGAGCTTGTGCAGCCGGGTCGGCACGAGCCCCCAGGGGCAGGCGTCCACGCAGGCCCCGCAGCGGATGCAGGGCATTTCAGCGCTGACGCGGGCTTCCTCCCGGGTGAAAGCGACGACTCCGAGGACTCCCTTTGTCACGGGGATATCGAGGGAAGAGATGGCGACTCCCCTCATCGGGCCGCCAAGGATCACCTTGCCCGGAGGCTCCACCAGGCCGCCGCATTCGTCGAAGAGGTCTCCCACCGGCGTGCCGATCCTCACCCGCAGCGCACCCGGCCGCCGCACGGCGGAGCCCGTGACAGTGACGATCCGTTCCATCACCGGCCTGTCATGGACCACGGCCTCACACACCGCGTACAGGGTGGCCACGTTCAACACGACGCACTCCGGCCCCGTGTACTCCCCGTTGCCGTCGGACGGGGAAGCGCGCTTGAGGATTGCCGCTTTCACCAGCTGCTCGTGCCCCCGCGGGTACTGGGATGCAAGGCAGGCAATCTCGAACGAGCCCGCCGACTGGTCGAAGGCCTGGCGGAAAAGCGGGAGAAGCTCCTCCTCGTATGACTCGCTGATCGCAAGAACCACGCGCGATGCTTCCAATATCCTCTGGCAGATGCGCATCCCGGTCGCGATCTCGCTGCTCGCTTCCCGCATCAGCGAAATGTCGCCGCTCAGAAGCGGCTCGCACTCCATCCCGTTGGCAATGAAAAGGGCCACCGGGTGACCGGGCTGCCGGGCGAGCTTGAGGTGCGTCGGGACCAGGCTCCCGCCGAGCCCCACGACTCCGCAGGCCTGGATCCGCCCCAGAAGGTCCGACCGGGAAAGCCTTTCCCAGTCATTGTTCACGCGCGGCCTTCCCGTGCGGGCGAACTCACCGCCAAACTCCACCAGCGCGGCGCGCGAGACTGTTCCGTCAGCGCCGGTGATTTCCTCCACCGACACCACGGTACCGGGAATCGAAGAGTGAACGTTGGCCGAGCGCACGCCATCCGCCTTCCCGATCACCATGCCTTCCTGGACACGGTCTCCCGGACGCACCAGGCAGCTGGCGGGGCTGCCGGCGTGCTGCTGCATGGGGATGAGAGCAAAGGCCGGAATGGATGCGTTGGCAATCAACGGTGCCGAGAGAGAAAGCCTGGCCGACGGCGGGCTTGCTCCGCCGATCGAAAGGGAAAATCGTCGTCTGTTCATGGGACCTGGTCTCGCCGCGCTACCCCATTTAAGCGCCAAAGATTGTCGCGGATCAAGAGTCCCAGCCGAAGATCCCATCCGAGCATGCCGAGGAAAGCAAAAAAAACAACGACAACGAACGGCATATCCGCGGCCAGGGCCCGGGCAGGGCCCCGGACCGCGGCACCCACCGGCCTTCCCTGTGAGATGAGCAGAGCCTCGATGCTCCCCGGAGTCGGGCTGGCGGAGACGCTTTCGAGCCATGGCGAGTCGAATGATTTCACGATTCGAAGCCGCGCGCTCACGACGCCCGTGGCCGGGTTCACGAGGTATTCAGATCGATAGACGCGCTCGTCCCTGTGCGGGAAGCTCCATTTCCTTCCGAACCCCAGGGTCTGCTGGTACGCTTCGTGGCCCACGAGATCCGAAAAATCGGGAAGCTGGTCCGCTCGCGGCCTCTCGTGCAGCCGGGCCACGGCATCCCACGAGAACGTCCGCGCGCCGAGGAGAGGAAGCGGGGCCGGAAGAGCCCCGCCGCGCGACAAGGGCACGAGCGCGACGCAGCCCAGGAAAACGAGCGCCGCGGAAAGCGCGCGCTGTCTGCCCTTTCCCTTTTCCCCGTCCGACCCGACCAACGGGACCCTGGCAAAAACGCGCGCCCTGCCGAGCTCTTCGCGCACAGCCTGAAACCGGGGGACCAGGCCCAGGAGAATCAGGGAGAAGATCAGGGGACCGATGGGCGGCGCAAGGTTGACGGCAGGCTGACTGCCGAGGAAGGCATACACCGCGAGAGAAACAACTGCGGCACCAAGGTACAGGAGGAATGGCTTTTCGAGGGCGCGCAGGAGCGTGCGCTGCCGGGTGCGCCCCTTCCCTGAAAATGCGACGCGCGCCCGAAGAAGCGGAAACCAGAAGAAGAGGAGCAGGAGACAGAGAGCGAGCGTCGCGGGACCTCCAGCCAGGACAGCGGGAACCCAGGCAAGGGTCCCGGCAGCCGCAAGGGCAGGCAGTCCACGCCTCCTGGCGCCGGCAAAAGTCAGCAGCCCGGCAAAAACCATCATGGCTGCCACGCTGAGCGCTTTTTCAAGGGGATCGAAGTCGACAAGCCGCCACGTGCTGCTCCCCGACGGTCCCAGCATGCCCCGCAGCTTCACGTACAGGGAGAGCGCCGTCCAGCGCGCCGGGATGTACGCGACGTACCGTTCCGCCACACCCTTTGTGAGGGAGAAGTAGCCTGCTATTCCCTCGAGATAGGAGTCCCGGCGGGGATCCAGGGGATCGAGACGCCGAGGGAGATCGGCATAGGAAACCCGCGTGCTCGATGTGAAGTCGTAGAAGTCAACCGTCGCCGTGGATCGTGAAACGACACCCGGTCCGAGCCTCACGGAAGAGGCGCGCAGTCGGGCCTCCGCCTGGCTGCCCGCGCGGACCATGAGCAGGTCATACCCCCGCCAGACCCGGCTCGGCCGGGGAGTCATGGGAGGAGCAAACGGAGCCCAGAGAACGAGCAGCCCGATGATCAGCCCGGGAAGGAGGAGCGCCGGTCGAGCAGGCGGACGCGGCTCCGCGGGCCTGGTCCGCACCCGCACCTTCGTTGCCGGGGTAGTCTGCGTGCGGCGAGGCGCCCGCGCGGAGCCGGACCTTGCGGGGCGCCGGCGCGTGGCTTTCTGGACTGCAGGCTTCATGCGCGCCCGGTCCTACAGGGTGCAGAAGGCAAGCGCTATGAAGAAGCCGAGCAGCGCGCCGACAAAGACCTCGGACATCGAATGGCCATTGATCTCCTTCACCGGTTTGCTCCGGATCTTGAAATGCGGGGAAAGGTCGCGGATGAGCTGATTGATCACGCGGGCCTGGGCCCCGGCCGCACGCCGCACGCCCAGGGCGTCACGGAACGTGAGGATGGCGTAGAACAGGGTGACGAAGAAAAGGGTCGAGTTGAATCCCTCCACGAATGCAGCCGCGGTAGCCAGGGCGGAAACAATTGCCGAGTGGCTGCTGGGCATGCCTCCGGTGGCCCAGAAGATGTGGATGAGGATCTCCTTCGCGGTGCGCGGGCGGTTTCGGACGAACATGATGCAGGACTTGAGGATCTGAGCAATGAACCAGCTGGAAAACGCGGAGAGGAACACCGGGCTCGAGAGCGCCCTCGAGAGGATGTCCACTGCGCCGTGGGAGAGCATCGGTGGAGTTTCCCTTGATGACTCTCCATTTGTCAAGGCGGGAGTGGTTCCCCGGGGACCGGCGGGTGTCAGTTTTCCCGTTCGGACCGCGGCAATCCTTGACACCCCTTCCCGTCGCCACTACTATTCTGCGCGCATGGCGAGCGCAAGAAACGAGGCTACGGGTGAATGGCTGCATGCCGGGAAGTCCGCGGCCAGCATGTACGGAAACTTCTTCTACTGGCTCTTTCGGGAGCCCTTCCCCATCCGTCAGCTCGGAGACCAGATCGTTCGCGTCATGCTGGATGCCGTCAGCGTCAACGTGGTCACCGCCGTGGTCATCGGTTTCATCATGGCGTGGACGGCGGGCTGGAACAGCCTGAAGTTCAGTGTCGTGAACTGGTCCGGCGCGGCCACCGTGTACCTGCTCCTCTCGGAGGCCGTGACCATGTTCGGCGGCCTCATCTTCGCGGCCAAGATCGGAACGGCATTCACCGTGGAGATCGGATCCATGCAGATGAGCGGCCAGCTGGATGCCCTGAGGCTCATGGCGGTCGAGCCCGTCCAGCACATCGTCATCCCCCGGGTGCTCTCCTCTGTCATCTGCCTGATCTTCCTCAACATGCTGAGCCAGGGCGCCGCCATCCTGGCCGCCATGATAGCCGTGCGGTGGTGGTTCGACGTTTCTTTCGCGATCTTTCTCCAGCATGTTTTCGAGCTTCTGCGGCACCCCATCCTTACCAACTCCTACATCCGCTCGGCATTGATGGCGTTTTTCGTCTCCGTCAATGCGTGCGGGCTGGGCTTCTACTTCAATGGAGGAGCCGTTGAGCTGGGCAGGACCACCACCAAGTCCATTGTCCTCAACTTCATCTTCGTGATCAGCATCGACTGCCTCTACGGGGTCATGGACCAGCTCACCGGCTGGAGCTCGATTTGATCCGCATCCGCGACCTCACCTTTTCCTTCCCCGAAAGGCCGGTCCTGCAGGACCTGAGCCTGACAATCGATGAATCGCTCACCACGGTCGTCATTGGGAGGAGCGGCATCGGCAAGTCGGTGCTTCTGAAATGCATCACGGGGCTCCTTTCTCCCCAGGCGGGCAGCATCACGATTGACGGGGAGGAAGTGGTGGGAGCGGAGCGCAAGGACCTGCTTCGCATCAGGGGCAAGACGGGCATGCTCTTCCAGGAGGGGGCGCTTTTCGACTCGATGAGCGTTTTCGAGAACGTGGCTTTTCCGCTTTCCTACCACAAGCTCTTCCCGGCCGGCGAGATCGAGAAAAAAGTGCGGGCATTCCTGGACCTCGTCGGCATGACTGACTACGTCCACGCCATGCCGCGGGAGCTCTCCGGCGGCATGAAGCGGAAGGTGGCGGTCGCGCGGGCCATGATCGTCGAGCCTCGCTACCTCCTGTACGACGAACCGACAGCGGGACTCGACCCGGCTTCCGCCGCGGTTGTGGAGGCCATGATCATGCGCCTCCAGGCGGAGCGCTCCATAACGTCCCTCGTCGTGACGCACGACATCGATCTCACCCGCTACGTGGCGGACCAGATCGCGCTCCTGGAGGACGGGAGGATCGTCGCTCTCATGACCCGCGAGGAAGCTTTCCAGCGGGGGTCACCGGTCTACGAGCATTTCATTGAAAACCGCGAAAAAATAAGGCAGGAGAAGGTCAGTGAAGGCCAATAGAGTCATCCGTGTTTTCGTGATTATCCTCGTGGCCCTCGCCACCTCCGTGTTCCTCTACCTGCTGATCAACAACTTCCAGTTCAGCCGTGGTGTGTCCGTGCGCGTCCACTTCAAGAGCATCGGGGACCTGAACACCGGCGCCTGGGTGCGGAAGGCCGGGATCAAGGTTGGCTCCGTCACGGGCCTTACTCCGGCTCCCGATGAAACGACGGTCATCGTGACGCTGACTTTCCGGCCCGGCCAGATCGTGCGCCGGTCCGACAAGTTCTCCATCGTCTCAAAGGGGATTCTCGGAGACGTGTACATCGAGCAGCTTCCGGGGCCGCGAGACTCACCCATGGCGCTGGAGGGGCAGCTTTTCGAAGGCATGCCGTTCTTCAGCCTGTCCGACCTCCTGGGCGGGGATACCATGGGGATGGTGACGGACGTCGCCTCCGGCATCAAGGACATCGTCGCTCTCCTGAAGAAGAACCAGGGGTCCCTGGAGAGCTCCATCCGGGACATCCAGAAAACAGCTGAAAACGTGCGCATCGTGACGGACCGCGCCGTCCAGCTGACAGATTCCGTCCCTCGCCTTGCAGATCACATCGCCACCTCCGTGGATCAGCTCCAGGCAACCGTGAGCGACGTGGCCGTCACCACGCATCGCCTGATGGCCCGGATGGAGACCAACCTGGGAACGAGCTCCGACGACCTGGCCGCTTCCATGAAAAGCATCCGCCACACCTCCGCTCAGATCCAGGGAGCAGTCGACGAGCTGACGGCCCAGAAATCCGTTATCTCCACTCTCAGCTCCCCCCAGGTGGCCGAAAGCCTCGATACCACGGTGAAGAACCTGGAAGAGATATCGAAGAACCTGCTCGCGGTCTCGAAGGACACCCAGAAGATCATGGAAGGGGTCCGCGGGGTCATGGAGCAGAAGTAGGGAATCTCCTGGCCGTCCCGCCACCTTCCCAAGAAAGTCCTGTCCCCATCTTGACAAACCATACGTATACGTATATGTTGACTGAAAATTAATCCTATTCGAATGCTTCCCGACAGGGAGGGGGCAATGATCAAGAGAATCACCATGATAGAGCCGAAGAACGACCACCTGCATATCTATTCGCAGTACCAGCTGCCGCGCCTTGGCGGCGTCCTCCTGGCCACGATCATGAGGCAGCGGGGATACGAGGCGGAAGCCCTTTTCATGGAAAGCCGGGAGGTGCTCCGACGAAAGACGACGACCGACCTCGTGGGCATTTCCACCATCACCCCGACGGCCCGCAGCGCATACATGCTGGGCGACACGTTCCGGGCGCAGGGAATACCGGTGGTCTATGGGGGCCCCCATGCGACCTTCCTCCCCGAGGAGGCGCTGGAGCACGGGGACTACGTCATCACGGGCGAGGGAGAGACCGGCTTTCCGCGTCTGGCGGAGGCTCTCAACGGCGGTTGCTCACTGCATGACGTCCCGGGGCTCGTCTGGAAGGAAAACGGCGTGCTCAATCGGAATCCCGCGGCGACGCCCATCGAGGATCTGGACTCTCTTCCTTTCCCCGATTTCTCGCTTCTCGACATGGGTTCGCGCAGGAAGATGGGGATCCAGGGGCCGGGCCGGGCCAGTATCCCCATGCAGACCTCGCGGGGGTGTCCGTTCGATTGCACCTTCTGCTCCGTGACGGGAATGTTCGGCAGGCACTACCGGCATCGCTCCACGGAGAGCGTCATTGCGGAGCTCAGCCGCTACTCCCCGAAGAAGAACATCATCTTTTTCTACGACGACAATTTCACCGCCAGCCCGCGCAAGACCAAGGAGCTCCTGCGGGAGATGATCCGCCGCAGGCTCGGCTTCCAGTGGTCCACCCAGGTGCGCTCGGACATCGCGAAGGATCCGGAAATGCTGGATCTCATGGTCCAGGCGGGCTGCACCTCGCTGTACATCGGGTTCGAGTCAGTTGATCCCCAGGCCCTCCGCGAGATGAAGAAGAGCCAGTCCGTGGATGACATTCGCTTCGCCATCCGCGAGATCCGAAGACGCGGCATCCACATACACGGGATGTTCGTTTTTGGATTCGATTCGGATACGCCGCAAAGCGCGCGGGCCACCGTGAACTTTGCCCTCGCGGAGAAAATCGACACCACGCAGTTCATGATCCTCACGCCGCTCCCTGGATCCGGCTTCTATACGCGGATGCTCGAGGAAGGCAGGCTCATGGACAGGGAGTGGGACACCTACGACGCCCACCACGTGAAGTTCGTTCCCCGCGGATTCACCCCCTGGGAGCTGCAGCGCGCGCAGATCGAGGCGCACGCCCGCTTCTACTCCAACTTCCACGTGCTGGCCCGGCTCCTGCGGGGAAGGATCAGCGGATTCCTCGTCGGCATGTATGCGCACGCCTTGAACCGCCGCTGGCAGAAGCAGGAGCGCGACTACCTGCAGTGGCTGCGGCGCCTGCGCCTGACGCGCGCTCCCGCCTGATCGGATCGGCCTCCTGGCCGATTGGCCTTCCGCGCGGCCCGGTGTATCCTTTCATTGAGGACCGGGCTTGCCTGAATGAGATCTTTCCCAACGCTGACGCAACTCTTTCCGTGGCTCGCTCCCCGGCCGCGCACGTTCGCCCTCCTTGGCAAGAGCGGCACGGGCAAGAGCTTCAAGGCGCGCCAGGTTGCCCGCAGGTTCCGCATCGACCTCATCGTGGACGACGGGCTCCTGATCCACGGCCAGAAGATCGTTGCCGGAAGGTCGGCTAAGCGGGAGAAGGGCATCCTCAGCGCCATCAAGACGGCGGTCTTTGCCAACGGGGACCAGATCGATGAGGTCCGCAAGGCAATGGCCGAGCGGAGGTACACGCGCATCCTCGTGATCGGAACATCGCTCAAGATGCTGCAGAGGATCGTCTCGACACTGGAGCTTCCTCCCATCCATCGGCTGATCAGGATCGAGGAGGTGTCCACGCCGGAGGAGATCTCGCGGGCGCTGAAGATCCGCGCCGAGCAGGGAAAGCACATCATCCCGGTCCCCTCGGTGGAGATCAAGAGAAATTACCCGCACATCTTCTTCGAGTCGGTGAAGATCCTTCTCAAGGGGAAGAAGGGCCTTCGGAAGACGGAGGCTGAGATCGTGGAGAAGACGGTCGTGCGGCCCGAGTACGGGGTGAGAAAAAAGCCGGCGCCTCAGACGCAGCGCGCTGATGGAGCCCCGCTCGCCAAATAATGTTTGACAGGGGCTGGGGCCCCAACTATGATCCTGGGGAGGAGGTCATATGCGGAAAATCCCCGTGCTCGCGCTCCTGCTGAGCATCCCGCTTCTGGCCTACGCCCAGCAGCCGTCGCAGTACGTCGCGGAGACGGACCACTACCGCGTGGTTTCCGAGGCAAGCCAGTCCCAGGCAGAGGACCTTTCCCGGCAGATGGAAGCAGCGCTTGCCCTCTACAACGGCATTTTCCATTTCGACCTCTCGCTCCTTCCGGCCCGCTTCAACGTGAAGATCTTCAAGGATCAGGACAGCTTCAACGCCTACGTCACCGGCGTCATCTCCGAGACCCGCACGGATTTCGTTTTCATTGCCTGGTCCGACCCCTCGAAATCGGAGCTCCTGTGCTTTCCGAAAGAGGAGAAGGCGTTCACCGTTTCCCTTCTCCACCAGGGCGCCATCCAGTTCCTCAAGGGCTTCATCGACAACGCCCCGCTGTGGCTGCGCGAGGGGATCGCCACGTATCTGGACGAATCTCCCTATGATCCGAAGACCGGCACGTTCGCGTTCCGACCGAACCTCCTCTGGCTTGACGGCCTGAAGTCCGACATCCGGGGGGAGAACCCCGACAGGGTCATTCCCTTCACCGACCTTCTCAATTTCACGAGGGACATGGCGGAGAGCCAGCAGAAGGTCTTCACGCCGGAGTCCTGGGGACTCGTGCATTTCCTGCTCTCATCCGGGCAGGGTGAGTACAACAGGATCATGTGGGACGCGATCAGCGCGCTCGACCCCCGCGCCAGCCTGGAGGCCAACTCCCTCAAGGTCCGAAAGAGGGCCTTCTCCTGGGTTGCGGACCAGAAGCTTCGCGCGGACTTCGAGACTTTCATCCTGTCCATCCGCACGGGAAGCGACCTGGTCCGCGACGGCATCGATCTGTACGCCAAGGGTGACCTGGGGAAAGCGGAACAGAGCTTTGCCGGCGCCGTCGAGCTTCAGCCCGACCTCAGCGCGGGCTGGTACTACCTGGGCCTGATCGCCTATTCCCGCAAGGACTACGCCAAGGCTGACGACATGTACATGAAGGCCTTCCAGCTCGGCGCCAACGCCGCCACGATAAACTACGCCCTGGGGGTGAACGCCTTTGCGGCCGGCAGGAACGCGGATGCCTCCAGGTATCTGAAGTTCGCCCGCGACGCTGACCCGGCCACCTTCGGGGAGAAGGTGGACGCGCTCCTGAAGAGGATCGACTCGACGAAACCCATCACAAAAGAGGCGACAAAGTAGGGCGCGTCGCCCTCAGCTTTTCTCGCCCCCGCGGCTTTTCCTCCTGCCTCCGCGGCGCCGACGCCTGCGGGGACCGGCAGGCCTTCCATCACCGCCAGGAGCGCCCGCGGAATCCGCGGCCAACCCCCGCCCCGCGTGGACGGGGCGCGGCTGGTGCGCGATGATCTGGTCCCGGAACGACTCCGCAGCCTCCATGAGGTCCTTCTTGGAAGGGAAGAGCGGCTCAGCGGCGCTCCGCAGGTACTGCTGGATCAGGAAGCGCGCTTCCGGGTCCCGCAAGAGGTCATCGCGCCCCGCGATGAGATCCTGGAAGAGGAAGGCGAACATCGAAGACCGGTGAAGCTCCTTCCCGGCCGCGTGGTTGTCATCGAGCCTGCAAAGCCTCTCCCAAAGGCTGCTTGCCGTGAGCCTGCTCCGCTCGCCCCTGAGGTGGGCGGCAATTGCGGGGAAGATCGTCTCGAAGAGGCGCAGCTTGAATCCCATCTCGAAGATGGCCGCCGCCCCGCCCGAGGTGAGGATCTTGTACACTTCTTCCGTCACGCGCTCGCGCGAGCAGGTCAGAAGCGATTCCCGGGAGCGGCGGATGAGGGAAGACATGAACAGCGGGACGGGCAGGCGCATAAGGCTTGCGTACTTCACGGCGCGGATCATGCGCACCGGATCCTCGGAGAAAGAGGCCTCCGCGGGGACCAGGGTGCGAAGACGCCGCTGGCGGATGTCCTCGTAGCCTCCGACGTAATCAATCACGTGCTGCTCCACGGGGCAGTAGTAGAGGGCATTGATGGTGAAATCCCTGCGCTCGGCGTCCTCCTCCATGGTGCCGAAGCGGTTGTTGGGGTCTGCGCTGGCGTGGTCTTCAGATACTTCCATGGATCCCCGGGAGCGGAACGTGGTCACCTCGATGATCTTCTCCCGCCCGCAATACACGTGGACGATGCGGAACCTGCGGCCGATGATGCGGGCGGAGCGGAAAATCCGGCGGATCTGCTGGGGGTGAGCGTCGGTGGCTATGTCGAAATCGTTCGGGGTCCGGCCGACAATGAGGTCCCGAACGGCCCCGCCAACCACGTAGGCGTGGAACCCGTCCTTGCGGAGCCGACGGACCACCCACGCGGCGTCCGGATCCACGCGGCGCGGATCTATGCGGTGCTCCTGTTCCGTGTAGATGTGGGCCTTCTTGACTATTTCGCCGTCTGTTGCCGTCCCGTATCTGAAAAGCAAGCTGCGTTCCCGATTCCGTCCCTGCGGTTGTTTCCAACTCCATCGTATCGCGCCTCGGCCAGCTCTGCAAGATGAGCCTGCAGCTGACAACAGATCTCATTTTGCGTCTCCTGTGCAGCTGACGGCACGCTCGTCCTGCGGCGGCAGGGAGCGCCGCGATGTGCGGCGGGTGCGAAAACGCTGTTGCACGGCGCGGGGAATACGGATTACCATGGGCGATCCCAAGGAGGTGTCATGCTGCCCGTCGAGATCCGCAGGGTGAGGTCGAAAAGGGACAGGGCCGTCTTCGTCAGGATGGCCTGGAAGTTCTACCGTGACGACCCCCACTGGGTGCCCCCGCTCATCGGGGACCAGATGGCTTTCCTCGACCCGGCACGCGGGGTGTTCTTCGACCACGGGGAGGCGGAGCTTTTCCTGGCGTACCGCGGCACGGAGCCCGTGGGGAGAATGAGCGCTCACGTCAACCGGCGCTATGACGAGTTCTTCTCCGACGGCAAGGGTTTCGTTGGCTTCTTCGAGTGCGAGGACAACGACCAGACCGCCGTCGCCCTTTTCACGGCGGGCAGCAACTGGCTCCGCGCCAGGGGACGGAAGATCATGGAAGGGCCCATGAGCTTCGGTGTCTACGATGAAACGGGCATCCTCACCACGGGCTTCGACACGGACCCCTACGTCCTTACCTCCCACAACCCGGCCTACTACCGGCGCCTGTTCGAGGCGAACGGCTGGGAAAAGTCGGTGGACTGGTTCGGTTTCCGGGGGCGCAGCAGCGTTTTCGAAAAGGAGCTGGACCCCCGCTATTTCATCCTGTCCCAGAGGGTCCTCAAGAGGAACGGCCTGACCATCCGCAGCGCGGACATGAAGCACCACCTCGACCGCGAGGCCGGGATCGTGCAGGGCATCTTCGCCACTGCCTGGAGCAGGAACTGGGGACACGTTCCGCTCACGGACAAGGAGTTCGGAAGGCTCAAGGAAGGGGTCAAGCAGTTCGTGATCCCCGAGCTGACCTTCATCGTTGAGCTGGACGGCCGGCCCATCGCGTTCGCCCTGGCTATCTACGACGCCAACGTCGCCGTCAAGAAAGTCAACGGCAGGCTCTTTCCCCTGGGCTTTCTCACCATCCTTGCCACCATGAAGAAGACGCGCCGCTTTCGCCTCGTGCTGATGGGGGTGCTGGAGGAATACCGCCGGCAGGGAATCGAGCTTGCCATGTACGCCCACGTCATCGAGGAAGGCATGCGCCAGGGCTTCGAGGAAGTTGAGATGTCGATGATCGTGGAGACGAACGAGGCGATGATCAGCTCCGTGGAGCGGATGCCGGTGGAGCGCTACCGCACATGGAGGATCTACCGAAAGGAACTGGCCGTATGAAGGACCTCATCGAGCCCCGGGTGCTGAAGGGTTTTCGCGATTTCCTGCCGGACAAGGAAGCGCGGAGGCTTTCGATCCTCCGCACTCTGGAGGAGGTCTTCCGCCTGTGCGGCTTCTCCCCCATCGACACGCCGGCGCTTGAGTACGCCGACGTCCTCCTGGGCAAGGGCGGCGGGGAGACCGACAAGCAGGTCTACCGCTTCCGGGACCACGGGGACAGGGACGTCGCGCTGCGCTTCGACCTTACCGTCCCGTTTGCCCGGTTCATGGCTGCCCACCTGACCGAGATCCCCCTGCCTTTCCGCCGCTGGCACGGAGCGAAGGTGTGGCGTGGAGAGAACACCCAGAGGGGCCGCTACCGGGAGTTCATGCAGGTGGACTTCGACATCGTCGGTCCTGATTCGGCCTCGGCGGACCTTGAGATCCTTCTCCTCATGCACCGGTGCATGAAGTCACTCGACATGGAGAAATCGGTGATCGCCTTTTCCCACCGGGGGGTCTTCAACGCCTTCCTTTCCCGCCTGGGGCTGAAATCACGGGGAGTGGACGTGCTGCGCACCATCGACAAGGCCCGCAAGGTGGGTCAGGACAAGACCATGGAAGCCCTGCAGGAAGCCGCGGGCCCCGAGGACGCCGGGCGCATTGCGGAGTTTATCCGCCCGGAGAAGTCCTGGTCGACATCCCTGGAGAAGCTGCGCGAGATGGTGGGCCCTGAGAACGAGGAAGTGCAGAGGCTCTCTGCCATCTGCTCGTGCCTCGATGAGCTGGACCTCGCGGGGTCATTCTCGCTGGATCCCTCCATTACGCGCGGGCTGGACTACTACACCGGCGTGGTGTTCGAGACGTTCCTCACCGATCTGCCGGCAATTGGCTCCGTATGCTCGGGCGGGCGCTATAACGACCTCGCTTCCCTGTACACGCGCCAGAAGCTGCCGGGGGTGGGCGCCTCCATCGGCATCGACCGGCTGATGACGGCAATCGAGGAACTGGGGCTCGTGTCATCGAACGCCTCGGCTCCGGACCTTCTTGTCGCGTGCCTCGAGGAGAAGCTCCTTGGCGACTATCACGGGAAAGCCGAGGCCTTCCGTGAGTCGGGCATTGCGGCTGAGGTCTACCCCGAGCAGAAGAAGCTTTCCGTTCAGTTCTCCTACGCTGAGAAGCGCGGCATCCCGCTTGCGCTCGTGCTTGGGGAGAAGGAGAAAAGCGAAGGGGTTGTCGGATTGAAAGACCTCCGCTCCCGCCAGAGCTACGACGGCCTCACCCTTGAAAGCGCGATACGTAAAGCGAGAGAGCTGCTTCCGTGATCCCAAGGGAGCCGGCAGAAACGGCCCCCGGGACATCCTCCTGCGTGTGCCATTGCGGGTAGTCCAGGTCGATGAGAAGGCAGCTCGCAATCCCCCTGCGGGCAAAGGGGTGATGGTCCGAGATGATGTATTTCAGCCTCTCGGGCTTGGTCCCGGTGAAGGGCTCCCACCCGCGGGAATAGCCCATTTGGAACATCTCCGAGGTCAGGCGCCGGCTGGCAGGGTACAGGAAGATGTGGGCGTCGATGTCGAAGACCATCCCGGTGCCCCCCACCATGTCCAGGACCACAACCTCCGCGGGCGGCACTCCCCAGGGCGGATTGCGGGCGCACCACTCCGCTCCAATGGAGAACTCTTTTCCGTCGATGTTCCCGAGGTCTTCAGCGTCGAAGAAAGCCAGGAGCACGTCCCGCGACAGCCGCTGCTGCGAGAGCCACCCCAGCATATGCAGGAAAACCGCCGTGCCGGAGCCCCCGTCATTTGCCCCGGGGATGGGACGTTCACGGAGCGCGGGGTCGGACTCCCGGTCCGCCCGCGGCCGCGTGTCGTAGTGTGTCCCCAGGAGAACCGGACCGCCCGAGGGATGCGCTGCCCGAAATACGCCGACGAGGTTCGTGCAGGTGATGGATTCCCCCCGAAACTGGACCGAGAAGTCCTGGCGCAGCACGTCGGAGGCCGCGGGACGGAGGCAGGTCTCCAGCAGCTCAAGGAGCCGGTCGTGCGGCGCGGTCCCGGGAACGCGTGGTCCGAGAGCAACCTGCTCCTCTACGAGGGATAGTATCTCCCGCCCCGCTTCCTCCCGGAGACCCGCATCCGTCCCCATGCGGCACACGGTACCCGCGTTTGGGCAGGATGAAAAGACCTTGGCCTTGGCGGTCACGGGCCGCGGCGGCACCGCCCCCGGCCTCATTCGAGTCAGACCGCGGTCACGTGCCGCGGCTGCCGACCTTTTCCTGGTGCTTTTCGAAGGTGTTCTTGAGCGTAGAGGCCATGTCGAGGAACTGAGCCTCGGTCCGCAGCCCGAACTCGTAAAGAACGGCCTGGTCCAGCTGCTGCCAGGTGGCAAGTCCGCGCTCCACGTCGCACACCGCGTTGGCGAGATAGACGCAGAAGACGACGTCCCGGTGCTCGCCGCTTGCCTGTTGAGGGTCATGATGGTACTTGATCCCTTCCACAAGCTGATCGGGGAAGTTCCATTTCTGGGCAATCAGCGCCCCGATGTCCGCATGCTTCATCCCGAACGTGAACCTTTCAAGGACCCACGTGGGAATGTTCTTCTCCGAGCAGAACCTGCGCATCGTCTCCTCTGTCCGGGGCTGCAGGGACACGATTGCAATGAACCCGAGGTCATGGAGGATTCCGGCAACATACGCGTCATCGAGGATCTCCGGCTTGCGCTTCACATCCCGGGCCAGGAGGAAGGAGTAGAAAGCGGTGCGGAGTGAATGCTCCCAGAGCGACTTCATCCGCGAGTGGTGGCGGTCGATGATCATGTGAAAGCCGAAGGAGTACAAAAGCTGGTGAAGGCTGCGCATGCCGATGAGCTTCACAGCCTGGGAGATGTTGGTAATCCGCGCGGGGAGCCCGTAATAGGAGGAGTTCACGTGCTTGAGAAGCTCCGCGGTCAGGGAGGGATCCTTGGAAATGGAATACGAAATGTCGGTGACCCTGGCGTTGGCATCCTGGGTGAGCCGCATGAGACCGACGACGTTCTCCGGGAAGTGAGGCAGGGAATCGATCTGGCGGACCAGCTCCTCGGTCAGGAGCCTGACCTGGTCCAGACGAACATCGGACACGGGGATGACGATGGTTGAGACGGTCCTGCCGTTCTCCTTCCTCACGGAAAATGCCGCTTCGTCCAGCCCGATGCTCTTCAGGAACTGGAGAAGGATCATGATCCCGAGTCCCGCGCCTTCCGTGTGGTCGAGGGACGTTTCCAGGGCGTCGGTGAAAGAGCTGAACGTACGGGCCCGGCTGACCCTCTCCCGGATGCGGGCCTCCTCCATCGGTGCCAGGAGGGCGTCGTTTCTCACGGAAACGGCGAATGTCCCCCCCGCTGCGTGAAAGAGCACGTCGATGGACATTGAGCGCTCGCGGAGCTTCCCCAGGAAATGCGCGAGGTTCTGCGACAGCTCCGCGTGGAAGCCCTTCATTCCTTTCTCGTAATCTTCCCTCCGGGTGATCTTGAGATCGTGCTCCTCGAAGTAGATGCGCTTGATGTTCGCTTTTTCCGCATTCAGGACGAGCTCTTTCATGCAATAGGAAAGAGCCTCCTGGATCTTTTCCTGCCCGAGCTCCGCAAGGAATGTCTCGAGGATGCCGTCCAGCGTCGCGAAGGAATCCGGCACCGCGCCATCGATCCTGAAGACGAACGGGACGGAGTCCTGGACGGCTTTGCGGATCTCTGGGGCGCTGGACAGACCGGTTCCCGCGGGCTGCCCTCCGGCCTCCTGGTCTGTCATTTCAGGTGATGTCGTGGACAATCTTGTCCTCGACAAGGCGCAGGCTCACGCGGCGCGAGGCCGGTTCGGAGAAAGCCTCGAAGGCCGCCTCCTCCAGGTACCTGATGAAACTTGCCTCCAGGGCGCGCGCGCCGGTCTCCTTGCGCACGCTTTCCTCAACAATGCGGTCAAGCACGTGCTCTTCGATCACGAGGTCCTTCCCTTCGAGGTGAAACTCGTTGGTGTATTGCGCCACGAGGCTGCCGCGGAGAATCTCCGCCAGCTGGGACGGGCTGAGGGCCTGGAACGGCACGATGCGGCGGAACCGTCCGATCAGCTCGGGAAGGAACCCGTAGTTCATGAAGTTGCGGGCAAGGGTGACGTCATCCTCCGTGTACGACACGGCGATCTTGCCCAGTTCCCCGGTGGCCGGTTCCCGGCCGAAGCCGATGTGCTCGGTGTTCCCCTGGTCGATCATTCCCTTGAGGCCGGAGAAGGCCCCGCATGCAATGAAGCCGATGTCCTGGGTGGACATCACAGCCTTGGGCGCGTAGTCCGAGTGGGTGTATTCGAGGGGGACGGGCATTTCGATGGACTCCAGCATCTTCAGGAGCTCCCGCTGCACGCCGAGACCCGAGACGTCCTTTGTGGTGCCCGCACCCGAGAAGACCGCGCTGTTCTGTCCCGATGCGAGCTTGTCGAACTCGTCCAGGCAGACCACGCCGATGGCGGCGTAGGCAATGCTCATATCCGCCGCGTACAAAAGGCGCGTGAGGATGGAATTGACATCCTGGCCGACGTAGCCTGTTTCCGAGAAGCCCGTCATGTCAATGACAACGGTCGGCAGCCTGAGGATGTCGCGGAAGAGAATTTCCACCAGGTAGGTCTTCCCGCAGCCTGTCGGCCCGACGAAGAGCATTGTCGTCTTGGGCGGCAGCGTTTCCCGCCGCGCGCCTTCGAGCCAGATCCGGCGGAGCCGGCTCACGTGACGATACGCGCCGAGTGCTATCGCGCGCACCGCCTTCAGCTGCCCCACGTATCCGCAGGACGCAATATGGGTCTCGATCTCCCGGGGCAGCAGCACGGGGATGGTCCGAACAAAGGCTGCAACTTCCTGCTCGAAGCGCTCCGGCCGAGCGCCCTTTTTGCCGGGTGTGAGGATGGTGTTCTCCTCTCTGTTGGCTATAGTGTACTCTCACAACGACCGGGAGGACAAGAGAGGCGGTTCTCACACGTCAAGGAGGCTGACACCCTCGCGGGGCTCGACGAGGATCTCTTCCTTTCCCCGCGCGGAATAGGTGATGATCTCCCGCTTCAGGAACTGGGCCAGGATGGCCTGCACCTCCTTCTCGTTGATCCCGAGATGCTCCACCGCCCAGGCGGCGAACTCTGCCACGATCACGCGGCTTCCCTTGAAGGTGCTGACCCCGTGCTCGCGGGAATACTGCACCAGGCCCGTCCACAGCTGGTTCTGGCGGTTGGTCGACATGAGGTTCTGGATGATCGCGTTTGCCCTGCGGATACGCTCCGAGAGGACCTTGTTCATCTTGCGGGCGAAGTCGGGGTTGGATCCCATGGTTGATTCGTAGAGCTTCTCGTTCAGGACCAGGAGCCGTGTCGGCATGACCGCCACCGCCGTGGCGGAGCGGGGCATCTTCTCTATGATCGCCATCTCGCCGAACATGTCGCCCTTGTGGAGGATCGTCAGCGTCTTGTTGGACGACGGGCCGGTGGCCTTGCGGATCTCCACCTGTCCCTCCACGATCACGAACATCTCGTTGCCTTCCTGGTTCTCCCGGAAAATCACGTCCCCGGCGCTGAACAGGCGAAGGTGTTTTTCATACGTACCCTTGTCGATTTTCATTTCCGCACCTCGTTCCCCTGAAGAACGGCGGCAAGATCTTCAGGGGACACCTCCTGGAGCACGACGTCGCGCAAGCCGCGAGGGATGACGAGCCTGACCCGGCCCAGTCGCTTTTTCTTGTCCCTCTGGAAAGCAGGGGCAAGCTCGCTGTAGCCCGTGCCCGCCTCCAGGCGGAACCCGTAGCGGCGCAGGACCGCTTCCACGCGCTCCCGAAAGCGCGGTTCGGTCACCCCGAGGCGCGTCCCCGCCGCAAGCGACCTGCCAATTCCCCAGGCAACCGCCTCGCCGTGGGTCCAGCCGGAGAATCCGGTGGCGCTCTCCAGGGCGTGCCCGAAGGTATGGCCGAGGTTCAGCACGGCCCTCTGCCCTGTCTCCCGCGGGTCCTCCTGCACGATGGCCCCTTTCACGGAGAGGCACCGTCGGATCACCTCCTCCACGATTGCAGGCTCGCGCGCCTGGATCTCGCGTTGCGAGCCCTCGAGGAGGGAAAAAAGCTCCCCGTCTCCGATGATGGCCGTCTTTATCACTTCCGCGAGACCCGAGTTGTACTCCCGCTCGGGGAGGGACCGCAGGAAGGAGACATCGATGCAAATCCGCCTGGCAGGATAGAAGGACCCCACGAGGTTCTTGAATCCCAGGAAGTCGATGCCGGTCTTTCCCCCCAGAGAGGCATCCACCATGGCCAGGAGAGTGGTCGGCACCAGCTGCAGCCCGCATCCCCTCATGTACAGGGAAGCCGCGAAGGAGGCCACGTCGCACACGACACCCCCGCCGATGCCGATGACCCAATCATCTCTCCCGAGCCCGAGGTCGGCGCATCGCTTGAGCACGGACTCCACGCTCTGCCAGGTCTTTGCGGTTTCCCCCGCGGGAATTGCAACCCATCGATCCGCACCGGAGCCGAACAGCGATCTGGTGGTCTGGTCATAGACGTGCAGTGAGCCAGTGGGCGACGTCGGCGCCTGGAAGACGATCTCGGTCCGGGTTCCTCCGATGTCGAAGGCCAGCGCGCCCCTCACGCCACCTCCCCGCCCAGGGAGACGAAGTCCCGAACGAAGTCCGGGTAGGAGACCGCGGCGCACTGGAAGCCCCGCACGCGAACGCCATCGGGTATTCCCGCGGCCGCCACCGCCGCGGCCATCGCAATGCGGTGATCTCCCATGGGGTCCACCGTTCCCGAACGAAGGGTCTGCGGACCTTCCACGGCGAAGCCGTCGTCGAACACCTCGATGCTGCCGCCCAGGGCCTCCGCGAGCCGGGAAATCATCATCAGCCTGTCGCTTTCCTTGAACCTCAGCTCCCCGGCGCCGCGGACTTCCGTGACCCCGCGGCAGAAGAGCCCGAGCACCGCGAGGAGCGGAACCTCATCGATCAGCTCAGGCACCTCCTCGGCGCCAATGCGCGTTGCGCGGAGAGAGCCTTCGGAAACCTGCAGCGTGCCCACCGGTTCACCGAGGGACATGACCTCCTGGGTGCTGCGGACCTCCGCCCCCATTCGTCTCAGGACGTTGAGAAAGCCGCCTCGCGTCGGATTGATCCCGCAGCCGCTGACGCGGAGCGGGCATCCGGAAATGACGGAGGCTGCGATGAAGAATGCGCTGGAGGAAACATCCCCGGGGACGCGAGCCTCGAACGCCGGGAGCTTTTCGGGAGGAGTCAGGACCAGCTCCTCTCCGCGCCGCTCGAGCCGCGCGCCCAGAGCCTCCAGAATCCTCTCCGTGTGATCGCGAGAATGGATCTTCCCGCTGATCCGGGAGACCCCGGCGGCGCGCAGGCCTGCCAGCAGAAGGCAGCTTTTCACCTGTGCGCTGGGGACAGGAAGAGAGTACGTGAGGGGTTGGAGATTTCCGCTGCCGGGCAGGAAGCACAGCGGCGCGTATTTCCCGCCCTGCCTCCCTTCGATCCTCGCACCCATCTGCCGGAGCGGCTGGACGACACGGTCCATGGGCCTTCCGAGAAGAGACGGATCTCCCGTCAGGACGGAAAAGATCGGGAGGCCGGCAAGAAGGCCGGAAAGAAGACGGGTTGTCGTGCCGGAGTTTTCCGCGTCGAGAAGGCGGCCGGGCTCCTTGAAGCCGCGAAGACCAACCCCGTGGACCTCCAGTCGATGATCAGTCTCAGTGATGGAGCATCCCAGGCTCTCCAGGCAGCGCCGCGTGGACACGCAGTCGCCCGTTGCCAGGGCGTTGTCGATCCTGGTCTTCCCCGAGGCCACGGCGGCAAGCATCAGGGCCCGATGCGTGATGGACTTGTCGGGCGGAGGCGCGTACTCACCCCCAATCCCACGCGGCGCGCGGAAAATCGGGTCCATGGATCGAGAGTATGCGATCAGTTATATTCATGTCAAATGATCGACCTGCACACGCACTCAACGGCGTCCGACGGCTCCTGCTCGCCGGAGAGGCTCATCGAGCTTGCGCTTCAGTCGGGCCTGTCCGCGCTGGCCCTCACGGACCACGATACCCTCGACGGCGTGTCGAGGGCGCGCGCAAGGTCGGCGGACACCTCCCTCTCTTTCATACCGGGAGTGGAGATCGAGATAGACAGGGACACGGCCCTCCCGACAAAGTCCGCCGAGTCGAGCGGGGAGTTCCATCTCCTCGGCCTGGGCCTGACGAATGACAGGGAAGAGCTGGAGGATGCGCTGCACCGCCTGCGGGAAGCGCGCCACCAGCGCAACCTCCGCATGGTCGAGAAGCTCCAGCGCGGCGGGATTCCCGTCACCATGGAAGAGCTCAACCAGATCGCCGGCGGCAAGGTTGTCAGCCGGGCGCATTTTGCGCGACTCTTCGTCCGGAAAAAAGTAGTGAGCTCCATGGATGCCGCTTTCACCCGCCTCATCGGGAGGGGCCGGCAATACTACGAGCCGCGCGCCTGCCTGTCGCTTGGGGAGGCAACGCGGCTCATCCGGGCGGCGGGCGGGATATCGATCATCGCGCACCCCATCTCGCTGGGCCTCAGGGGTCCGGCCCTCAGGCAGTTTCTCTCCTCCTGCAGGGATCAGGGAGTCAACGGCCTGGAGGCCTGGCATCCCAACCATCCGCCCCGGGAGTGCACGCTCTTTCAAAAGCTTGCCGCGGGCCTGGGCCTGCTGGTTACCGGCGGCTCTGATTTCCACGGCGAGCACATGCCGCAGCGCAAGCTCGGCTTCGCAGCGGGGGGACGAGCCATTCCAGACGCCATTCTCACATCCCTTCCATTGCATCTGCCGCCCGGCTGAACTATACTCCCGGCCGATGGTTGCGGCTCTGGGGAGGTGGGCTGGTCGAAAGGCCCGGAACTACGCGTACGCGCTGGGCTTCTTTTTCCTCGTGCTCCGGGAAACCGCGCTCTTTGTCCGCAGGAAGCAGGTGGCGTTCCATGTCCTCGTGCTCCAGATCCTGTTTACCGGCGTGGAGGCGCTGAGCGTCGTCTCGCTGATCGCGCTTTCCATCGGCGCAGTGATCATCATCGAAGGCGGCACCATCCTTCCCCGCTTCGGGCAGACGAGCCTCGTGTACTCAATCCTCATCGTCGTGATAACGCGCGAGCTCGGGCCCATCCTGACGGCTTTCATCATCGCCGCGCGTTCGGGCGCGGCCATCGCGACGGAGCTGGGCAACATGGTTGTCTCCCACGAGATCGAGGCGTACATCTCCGTCGGCATCAGCCCCATCTCGTACCTCGTGGTCCCCCGCGTGCTCGGGGTGACCATCTCCATGATGGCGCTCACGATCTATTTCAACTTTTTCGGGCTGTTCGGCTCGTATCTCGTGACGCTGCTGGTGAAGCCCGTGCCCGTGCTGGAGTATTTTCGCGCGCTTCTTCGCGCGCTGCAGCTCCGGGACCTCGTGTCGACGCTCGTGAAGAGCTTCGTGTTCGGCGTGATCGTGTCCGTCGTGGCGACTTTCCAGGGTTTCAAGGTCAGCTCCTCGGTGACCGAAATCCCGCGGGCGGCTATTCGCGCGGTCGGACAGGGCTTTGTCCTGTGCTTCCTCGCGGACGCGCTGATCACGCTGGCCTCGTACGTATGACAGAAACGTCGCTCATACACCTCAGGGATGTCTCCGTCAACCTCGGCGGCCATGACGTTCTTCGAAACGTGGACCTCTCCTTCCTTCCCGGGCGCAGCACCGTGATCATGGGGCCGTCGGGCAGCGGCAAGAGCACGCTCCTGAAGATCGCCGCGGGCCTGATCCCTCCGGACTCGGGAAAAGTTTTCTTCCGCGGCAAGGACATGTTCCTCCTGTCCGAAGGCGGCATGAAAGAGCTTCGCAAGGCAAGCGGGTTCGTCTTCCAGGATGGGGCACTCTGGGAGAACAAGACGCTCATGGAGAACCTCGCCCTTCCCCTGGAGGTCCATTTCCCCGAGCTCGACCCGGCGGAGGTCGAGCGGCGCGTCGTGCGGTCCCTCGAGAAGGGCGGGATCGTGGAGAGCGCCTCCAAGCGGCCGGCGGCCCTTTCGGGCGGAGAGAAGAAGATCGCCTCCTTTCTACGCGCCATCATCACGGAGCCGAGCATCCTTTTCATGGACGAGCCGACCCTTTCCATCGATCACACAATGGAAGGAAAAGTCACCCAGATAATCGGGGACCTGAAGGGACGCGGGTGCGCAATCATCGCCGTGACGCACGATCCGCAGCTGTCCTCCACGCTGGCGGATCAGCTTGTCGTCCTGGACGGCGGGACGGTGCGGGAGACGGGTGATTTCGACACGGTGAAGCGAAGCCGTGACGGGCGGACGCGGGAGATCCTGGCCGAGGTCCTGGGAGAGATCGCCTCCTACGACACGGATCTTCTTGCCCTCCTGGGCGCAGACGGGGAGGAAGGAACATGAAGCTCAGGATCCGGTTCGCGGAGCAGGTTGTCGGGATCTTCGTCCTGCTGGCAATCATAGGCGTCGGGGTCATCCTGGTTTTCATCGGCGCCAACCAGAGATGGTTCGCCCGAAACTACTCCTTCACGAGCCGCTTTGCCTCTGCCGATGGGCTTGCCGTGGGCATGCCCATCATGCTGAAGGGATTCGAGATCGGGAAGATCAGCCGCATCACCTTGAACTCCCGCAACGAAGTGGATGTGCAGTTCTCCATCCAGGACACCTACTACGACCGCGTCCATCGCTACTCCGTCCTGGAGCTGGCCACGAGCCCCATCGGCCTGGGGGTGTCGCTCAAGTTCCATTCGGGAAATGACCGGGGGCCTCCCCTCCCCGAGATGTCGTTCATCCCCTCCCTGGATTCGGAGGAGGGACGAGAGCTCGTCGACAGGGGGCTCGTGGACATCCCGAAGGGAGAGGACGTGATCGGCTCCGTGATCGCCAAGCTCAATCCCATCCTGGATGAGACGCGCACGACCATCGCGCAGATCCACCACGTTGCCGGGACCCTGGACGCGGCGCTGAACGGCCGCGGCGGCCCCATGGGAGAAATGGTCCTGGGACTTTCCGCGACGCCCGGGAAGGTCAACAAGGCGGTGGACAGCGCTTCGGGAAGGGTTGACACGCTTCTCGACAAGCTTTCGACCATTTCTGACAACCTCCAGGACATCACCGTCAAGACGCGGGGGGTGATCGGGGACCTCTCAACGAACCTGGACGAGATATCCCTGAACCTCAAAAGCATGACCGCGGACCTGAAGAACACCCAGGGGCTTGCCAAGCGTCTCATCGACCCCAAGGGCTCCATCGACACGTTCCTCAATGACCAGAACCAGCTGTACAACCAGGTGGAGGACTCCATCAAGAACGCTGACCAGATCATCGTCCAGATGAGAAGCTTCATGGAGTTCATCAACGGGACCCGTCCCCAGATCTCCAATGTGCTGGAGAAAGGCAGTGCCACGCTGGACGAGGGCAAGGACGTGCTGCAGGCGGTGAAAAACAACCCGCTCCTGAAGGGAGGCGTCCCGCCGAAGACCGAGCCGCCGGATACGCTCAAGAGCTACCGGGACGAGGACTTCTGATGAAAGCTGCGCACCTGCCCGTTGCCCTGGTGGCTGCGATCTGCGTCGCGCTCGGCGCCTGCTCCTCCGCGCCGCCGAAAAGCGACACGGTGACCGCCGTGAAACAGGAAGCCGCGGAAGCCGCCGTGTCCGGGGAGCAATACTACCAGCAGGGACGCTACGACCTTGCCCTCCAGTTCTTTGTGCAGGCGCTGGACGACAACGCATCCGTAGACAACGTGGAGGGTGTCATCCGATCGAGGATTTCCATCGGCCAGGTGTACCTCGCAACCGACAGGGTTGACGCCGCGCTCACCATGATCACCCGCGCGCGCGAACAGGCCAGGGCGCGAAGCGCATCCCTGTTCGTGGATTCCTCCGTCACCCTCGGCGAGCTCTACCTCCGAAAGGATGACCCGAAGAAGGCCCTTGCAACTTTCCAGGAAGCCCTCGATGCCCAGGGCGCCCGGCTGACGGTGGAGCAGACCGGCGTCCTGTATCATGACATCGGCGCTGCCTGGAAGGCCGCTGGAGATCCGGCAAAGGCGCTGGACTGGCTTTCGCGGTCCCTCCAGAGCAATCTCCTTCACAAGCTCTTCCTGGAGGCAGCCTCGGACTACTACATGATCGCTTCGGTTCATTCAAAGCAGGGAAGGTTCCCGGATGCCCTTCACAACGCGGAGCTGGCCCTGGCCACGGACAAGCAGATCGAGAACTCCCCCGGAATTGCGAAAGACCTGTATGCGCTGGGCCTCATCGCCTCGAAGCAAGGGGACGTGAATGCATCCTACGACTACTTCCAGCGCGCCTATGGCGTGTTTACGTCCCTCGGAGAGAAAACCGGCATGAGAAAGTGCCTCACGGAGCTGATCCCCATGGCTGAAAGCCTGGGAAAACAGGCAGAAGCGCAGGGCTACCAGCAGGCGCTCGATCGGACGGGGTCTCCATGAACGGCAGCCTCAGGTCACTGCTTCGCTCCTGGGGCACGACGGCAGGAAGGGTCGGCTTCTTCCTCCTCCTGGTTGCAGGAAGCGCCGCCGCCGGGCATTGCGATTGCCTGGCCCCTGTGGTATTTCGCCACGCAGGCGCGCGGCCCGTACACCGCCTTTGCCCTTGGAGTTGCTGGGGCAGGGATCGTATATCTCATCGTTCGGGCGATCATCAGGGCAGGCAACGTCCCGCGGGACGCGACCCCCGGCGGGCGGTCCGCTCTCTCCGTCCTCCTTGCGGCCATCCAGTGCGTCGTCTTCCTGGCGGGGCTGTACCTGGTTGCCGCCCTTTTCTTTCATCGCATCTGGCTCTTTGCCATTCCGCTTTTCCTGATCTGGATCGGCCTTCTCGTTCTCCTGGGGCTTGCCCGTCGGGGCGCAAAGACGTGGAGTCGGGCGAAGATCGTGCCGAAAATCAGGAAAGAGTGAAGCGCATACCTCTGCCGGCCATTCTCCTTGTCCTTTTGTTCACCGCGTCGCGAGTCGCGGCCTCCGATTATCCGCGTATCCAGGTGCTGAGCTCCGATGATCCGCTTTTCGTCCAGCACCAGGCGGAGCTGGAAGACTACTACCGCATCGCGCGGGCTCGGGAGCCAGGGGTGCTCCCCCCGATTTCCTTCTTCGAATACAAACTCCGCAAGGGGGAGGACCTGTTTTCCCTCAACGCGCGCATCGGCCTTCCCTACGATACCCTGGCCACGCTCAACGGCGCGGCGAGCAAACTGCTCTTCGATGAGCGCAAGCTGGTCCTGGTCGCAAACCAGGCGGGCCTGTTCGTCAACGATCCCCCTCGATCCGCCCTGGAGGACATGATGCTCGCCACGCGGCTGGGTGAAGGGAAAAAGCCGCAGAAGCTCGTCGTCCTGCGCGCGGGGGTGCGATCACCCGTACTGTTTTTCCCCGGCGAGCAGTTCACGTCCCTGGAGCGCGCGTATTTCCTGGGAATTCTTTTCGAGTTCCCGATCCCCCGCGGCAAGGTGACGTCCCTTTTCGGGATCAGGAAAGACCCTTTTACGGGCCGACCTGAGTTCCACACGGGCATCGATATTGGTGCCCTGGACGGGACGGAGGTCCACGCGGCCAGGGACGGGGTGGTCGAGGAAGCCGGCAACAACGAGCAGCTGGGCAATTTCATCGTCCTGGGCCATCCCGGGGGCTATCAGACCGTCTATGGACACCTGTCGGTGATTGGTGTTACTATGAATCAGAGGGTGAACGCCGGTTCCGTGATTGGGACCGTCGGGCACTCAGGGCGGGCAACGGGGCCGCACCTGCATTTCGAGGTGAAGAGAAAAGGGGCTGTGACTGATCCCCTTCCGCTGCTCGCGGTGAGAAAATACTAAAGTTTCCGGAGGTACAGGGACGATAATAAAGGTGTTGGTGTCCAAGATATAGTTCCCCTCCCAGTTTACTATATTGGAAGACACCACACCAGGCAGGCCGGCTCCTTCGGGGGTCGGCCTCTTTTTTTGAATTGCAGCCGTTCCTGCAGCGTTTCGCGAGCATTCACCGGGCGCCCGGCGAGGCCGGCGAAGCGGCTCCGTTGACAAAGGATTCGCAGCCTCTTATCCTTTTCCCGTGCGTCAAATCCCCCGAAAAAGATCCATCTTCGAGATACTGCTGATTGTCGCATTCGCCGTCGCGCTCCTGCTCGGCCTCACCCTCGGCCTCGCTCTGGCCGCCACGAGGAACATCTCGATGAAGGAGCAGTTCGGCGATCACAAGCCGGCCCTCCCCACGAAGATCCTGGACATCAAGGACCGGGAGATAACGGAGTTCTTCGGGGACCAGAACAGGGAGCTCGTCACCATCGACCAGGTCCCGCAGCACCTCATTGACGCGCTGCTCACGCGGGAGGACCGCAATTTCTATTCCCATCACGGCTTCAGCCTCCGCGGGCTCCTGCGGGCCCTCTTCAACATCGTCACCGGCCAGTACGTCTCCGGGGCCAGCACGCTGACCCAGCAGCTCGCCGGGCGCCTGTACGCCAACAGGGCCGACATCTCCCTGCGTCGCAAGCTTGTCGAGCTGTGGTGGGCAGTCCAGATGGAGCGCAGGTACACGAAGCAGGAGATCCTCCTCATGTACCTCAACGAGATGCCCTTCGGCCACAACACCCAGGGCGTCCAGGCTGCCAGCAAGTTCTTCTTCAAACACCCCGTGCAGGAAGACACGCTGGCGGAGTCCGTGATGCTCGTGATCCAGCTGGCGAAGCCCGGCCTGTACTCCCCCATCAGGAACCCCCAGAGGGCGCGCAAGCTGCAGCGGCAGATCCTGGACCAGATGGTGGGCCTCGGGTACGTCACGAAGGAAGAAGCGGACTCCTCGTTCAACGATTACTGGTCCAAGTACGACTACACGCGGCCCAATTCAACGGCGTATTTCGAGCGGCAGGACAAGGCCCCGTGGTTCAGCGAATACATCAGGAACCAGCTCGACGAGCTTCTCTTCGGCAGCTACGACATCCTCACCGACGGGTTGGTTGTCCACACGACCCTGGACCTCGACGACCAGAAGGTTGCGGAAGATCGGATGAAGCAGGACATCGAGGACGTGAACAGCCGCTACCTGGCCCTTGCCAGCAACCGCATCAATTTCTCCAACGCGCAGTTCCTGCCCATGATCGACATGCTCGGGCTCTCGTTCAACGTGGATGAGCTGATGTACCGCAACAGGAATG
Organism: uncultured Spirochaetota bacterium; assembly: GCA_963753085.1. Classification (GTDB taxonomy): domain Bacteria; phylum Spirochaetota; class Spirochaetia; order SZUA-6; family Fen-1364; genus Fen-1364. The sequence goes on from CAVWBF010000006.1 coordinate 117,781, forward strand.
CCACGGGGAATGCGAAACGCCTCTACGCGAAGAGCGTCAACCCCATCGCGGAGCTGATGACGTCGCTTTTCTCCATGCAGCGTCCGCAGGACGTCATCTCGGCCGGTAACGAAGCCTCGGCGAACGTGACCCGCCGCACGCAGGTGCAGGGGGCCCTCATCAGCATCGACCCGCGCAACGGCTACATCCTGGCCATGGTGGGCGGGAAGGAGTTCGGCGTTGACCAGTTCAACCGGGCCACCATGGCCAAGGTGGAGCCGGGCTCCGCGTTCAAACCGCTGTACTACTCCGCAGCAATAGATTCGAGGAAGTTCACCCCTGCCACGATGATCCTGGATGCCCCCGTTGTTTTCACGAATCCCGACGGAACGCTCTACGAGCCCCTCAACTACAAGGGGGAGTGGCACGGGCGGGTGCTGCTCCGAGACGCGCTGGCCGAATCCATGAACGTGCCCTCCCTGAAGGTCCTGGACGGCATCGGCTTCGACGCTGCAATCCAGAGGGCAAGCCGCATGCTGGGGATCACCGACCCGGCGGAGATCGAGAAGACGTTCCCCCGCTACTATCCCCTGGGCCTGGGCATCATCACCGTCTCTCCCCTGCAGATGGCACGCGCCTTCTCCACGTTTGCCAACAGCGGCAGGGAGGTGGTGCCCGTGGCCATCCGCTACATCGAGGACCGCAACGGAAAGATCATCCTGGAGCCGGCCAAGGAGGTCATGGCCCAGGAGAGCAGAAAAGGGGATGCAGCCCAGATCATGAGCCCGCAGACCGCCTACATCATGACGAGCCTTCTCCAGAGCACCATCAAGGAAGGGACGCTCGGCGGGGTGGCATCCATGCTGGACATCTGGAACGACAAGGGCCAGCCGTTTGCCGCCAAGACGGGAACCACGCAGAACTGGTCCGATGCGTGGACGGTCGGCTTCTCCCCCTACATGACCACCGCGGTCTGGTACGGCTTCGACCAGGGAAACAGGTCGCTGGGCACCGAGCTGACAGGGGCGGCAATCGCGGGCCCTACCTGGGCCAAGTACATGAAGGAGGTCCACAAGAACCTCCCCGTCCGGGGGTTCGATCGCCCGGAGACCGGTCTTGTGAGCGTGGAGGTCAGCGCGACCTCGGGCCTCCTCCCCACCGCGTACACAAAGAAGACGATCAAGGAGATCTTCCTTGCCGGGACGGAGCCCAAGACCTTCGACGAGATAGACGAATACAACGCGAGCCGCTCGGAAACCATCGAGGAGAACCTCCGCAAGTCTCTCATCAACTCGAACATCGGGGGCGCTGACACGGGCCTCCCGCAGATCGACGTCCCGGCGCCCGACACCGGTGGCACCCCGACGGGCAAGGGCAACCCCCTGCTCGACTGACGGTTTCACGCAGGAGGTCCATCATGCGGCTGTATACGAAAGACCATACCTGGGTCGTCGTCACGGGAACGCGCGCGCGGATCGGGATCTCGGATTTCGCGCAGAAAGAGCTGGGTGAGATCGCGTACGTGGAGCTGCCGACCCCGGGAAAACGTCTTGCCCGCGGCGAGGTCGCCTCCACGGTCGACTCCATGAAGACCTCCAGCGAGATCTATTCGCCCGTCTCGGGAACAGTTTTCGGGGTCAACTCCGCCGTGGCCACCGAGGAAAGCTGCGGGCTCATCAACAGCGACCCCCTCGGGGACGGGTGGCTCTTCGAGATCGAGATGGAAAACCCCGCCGAGATCGATTCCCTGCTCGCGGAAAAAGACTACCTTGCGTTCGTCACGGGAAGCTCTGAGGGAAGCTAGCTCCTCCTTCGAAACACGGAGAACAGGCCGGCGGCCAACGTGCAGATGCGCTTCCAGAGGCGAGACCTCCCCGCTGCTCCAAACAGATCCTCCGCTGCTTCTTCAAGGGTGAACAGGGGACCATAGCGGGCGTTCAGCTCTCCCCAGTGCTTTCCGATAAAGACGTACAGGTCGGCTTCCGTCGTGCCGGGAAACTGGGAAAGGAGGTTCGCCTCACGGATGATCGAGACGATGGGAGCGTAGACATTGTCGTACCAGGAAGCGGCGGCCTCTTCGAAGGGTATTTCCTCCGTCTTGTTCAGGTTCATGTACCATTTATGCTCGCGGATATGGGAAAGCAGCTCGTCGTAGCGGCCTACCTCGCTGAACTCGATGTTGCAGCCCTTGCGCATCCCGTCGAGCCTCGTCTCCTCGAAGAACCGTCTCTTCTCGAACTGGATGACCGCGCGCTTGACCTCGTCCCGCGTCATTCCCGGAGTGAGGGCTATTTCCGAGCCCAGGGAAACCACCTCGGCGTCGATGAACTCCGCCCCCTGCGCCTTGGCGACGGAGACGCGATGGTTCCCGTCCCGAACGAAGTATGCGCCGCCGATCTCGAACAGCTTGATGGGCGGAAGAATGATGTTGCGATAGTGTGCCTCGTCAACGCGCATCCATCTGCGCATCAGCTTGTCGTGCCGGGGAAGAAACGCCTTGTTGAAGTCCCGGTAGCGCCCCTCGCTCCCGACGATCATGTCGATGGGCACGGTCTGCATCCCCTTGTACGTCTCTGATTCCGGGCGAAGGAGCGACCTGATGTCGCCCAGGGAGAGCATCTCGTCCTTCTGCGGCTTCAGGAGCGCAAGGATCCGCCCCAGAGTCTCCTTCATGCGCGCCCTGCTGAAATCCTGCCGCGTCATCGAGGAGTACATGTTGTCGCTCATCGGGAGATCTCCACCGTCAGCAGGGTGTGGTCGTACGCGTTGAGCACGGTCGTCCCGGCGTATTTCGCCTCACGGGCTGCATTGCGGTCATAGAGATGCACGTGCCCGTGGATGAGGTAGGCGGGATGGAAATGCCGGATGAACCAGAGAAAGATCCGAAAGCCGGTGTGGCAGGCGTCCGGGAGATCGTTGATGCCGTAGGGAGGCGAATGAGTCAGCAGGATGTCGAGGAACCTGCCATGGAAGACCTTGTTCCACAGCATGCCGGGAATGAGCTTGAGGATGACGAAAAACATCGAGAAATCCGTGTACTGGTTGTCTCCTCCGTTGTACCAGATGCTCCCTCCCAGCCCGGCCAGAATCAGGCCTTTCACGCGCACCACCTTTCCCTCGAGGGACGTTGCCCCCACGCCCCTTTCCCATGGGGTACGGTTGTCGAAGGGGTCGTTCCTGTATCCCGCGCGGCCTTCCAGGTGGTGGTTTCCAAAAACGAAGAAAAGGGGCTTGTTCAGCGAGCTCACGATGAAGTCATAATATTCGAGGGCAAGGTCACCGGCGCTCAGGACAAGATCCACCTCGGAGAACCTGCTCTTCAGGTTGGAGCTGTAGATGACAGGGTCGACATGGTCGGCGATGCAGAGAACCTTCATTCGTGCTTCCCCAATATAGTGAATCACTCCGTACGCTGCAACGCGGGGCGCTGCGGCTGACGGGGCCTGCCAATGGCGCCTGGGCCTGCCAATGGCGCCTGGGCCTGCCGCATGGCGGCTGCCGGGGCCTGCCCTATGCCCTTGCGGGCTTAAGCTGCCCGCCAGCCTGCCGAGGATTGAAGTAGGGGTCGTATCGACGATGAAGAGTTCCCGACCGATGCCTGTGCGAGGCTGGTCCGGCGAGGTATACTAGAAGGGGATTTTAAGATGGTAAGACGCGCCCTCGTGATCCTTTGTGTCCTGCTGTCCGCCTTCCCGGCCTTCAGCGCTTCCACTTCATTGGCGAAGGGAGAGGCATTCTTCGTCCAGAACCAGCCGCGGGATGCCGAGCCTCTCCTCGAGATGGCCCTGAACGATGATCCCTCGAACGAGAAAGTCTACCTTTACCTCGGCATCGTCTACCAGCAGCTGGGAAACCTCGACAAGGCTATCGACGTCTTGAAACGCGGGCTCGCCGTGTCCACCTCCTACAAGGATCTCATCTACTACAACATTGGCAACGACATGTTCGCCCGCAAGGACTATGCCCTTGCGGAGCAGATGTACACGGAAGCCCTCGGCGTCAACAAGAACCTTGCTGAAGGTTACCTCAACAGGGCGAATGCGCGCCTTCAGCAGGAGAGCTACGATGGGGCCGTTGAGGACTACACCGTATTTCTCCAGCTCCAGCCCCAGGACCCGCAGCGCCCGAGGATCGAGGAGGTGATCCGCCTCCTGACCCAGATAAAGCAGGCAAAGCTGAAGCAGCAGGAAGACGAGATCGCCAGGCAGAAGGCCCTCATGAACGACGTCCTGAGCAGCTTGAACAATGCCGGCGACGATACGAAGAACCTGTCCGTGGAGTCCATCAAGGCGAAAAACGATCCTGTCAGCGTCGACATCAAGGACTGAAAAAGATGAAAACACCTCCCGCCGGTCGCGATCCAGGCCGCGACAAGACACGTGGAAAGGCCCGCTCTTCAGGCTCCGCGGCAAGCTCCCGGGCAGGGTCGCCGCGGACCGACACGCCACGGGCGGCCTCATCTCGGGCACCGGAGGACTCTTCCCCGACATCCGAGAGGCGCAGAGCCCCGCGGGGACTCATCATCGGAGGGATCATCGTCCTTTGTCTCCTCGCCGCGGGGGGCGCGTACCTCGGCATCACACTGTCGAGGGCCGCTGCTGCAGGCCGGATTGCCGAGAGCCTCAAGCAGGCGGCCTATTACGACAGCAAGGGAGAGTACGAAGAGGCTCTGAAGATCCTCAACGGCCTCAACATCGATGATCCCCGGGTCAAGCAGACCCTGGACCAGGTCCTGGCTCACAAGAAGGCCGCGGACGAAGCGGCGAAGCAACAGGAGCTGTCCGCCATCCTGGCGCAGCAGCAGCAGCTTCGCGCCGGCCTGAACGAGCTGGGGGAAAAGCTCAAGGCCCAGCCCCAGAAGATCGTCATCCAGCAGCAGCAATCTCAGGAAAAGACCGCGGCGGAAAATGCAACCGCGGCGGAAAAGGAACGACAGAAGAAGGTTCAGGACCTGCTGCAGAAGGGCGCGGAGGCGTTCAACGCGGGCAGGTACACCGAAGCGCGCAAGGACTTCGAGCAGGCCGTGGCGCTGGACCCGGGGAATGCCAACGCCCTTGCCTACGCCGGCCTTTCCTACCTTCGGGAAGACCCCTCGAATCCGGCGAACGTCCAGAAGGCCGTCGATCTCTCGAAGAAGGCCATCGAGAAGAACGTGGATTTCTGGCTGCCGCACAGGACCCTGGGGGAGATCTACGACAGCAGGAAGCTCGCGGACGACGCCATGAGGGAGTACAAGATCGCCGCGCGCCTGAACCCGGATGACGCCGACACTCTCTACGCGCTGGGGAAGCTGCAGTACCGGGCAAGGCTCTTTCCCGACGCCTTCAAGTCTTTCGACGCGTGCGTGAAGCTGCGCCCCGATTTCACCTCCGCCCACTTCAACAAGGCAATGACTCTCGTGCAGCTCGGCGAAGGCTCCAAAGCGATAGACGCCTTCAAGTCCGCCATCGCCACGAAGAAGGATTTCCCTGACGCCTACTATATGATCGGGAGCCTCATGAGGGAGAAAGGGGACACGGCTGGTGCCGTGGACTACTTCCGTCTGGCCGTGCAGTATGCCCCTGAGAACCCGGGTTTCCTCCGGGAGCTCGGGACTGCGTACATGGTCCGCGGGGATTTCTCAAACGCGGAGGGCTCCTTCACGAAGGCCCTTGCGCTCCAGCCCGACAACGCAACGGCCAACTATAACATGGCCTCGGTCAAGATAAAGCTCGGCAAGCCCGCCGACGCCCTCCCCTATGCCCAGAAGGCCGAGGAAAAAGACCCCGATTCCGCGGCGAGCGCCTACATCCTGGGGCTTACGAACGAGAAACTGGGAAACACGGACGATGCCGTGCGCTACTATGGCCTGGCGGTGCAGAAGGATGCGAAGTTCACCCCTGCCCTCATCAACCTGGGCGGTATCTACGACAGCAAGGGAATGCCCGACCAGGCGCTTCCCTACCTCCAGTCCGCCGTGGATATTGCCCCTGACTCGTACGAAGCGCACAACAACCTCGGCAACGTCTACCTTCATAAGCAGCAGTTTCCTGACAGCATCACGCAGTTCACCAGGGCGCTCACGCTGAAGCCGGACGCCCGGGACACGCAGTACAACCTCGGCCTGGCCTACTCGGAGACCGGCCAGACAACGGAGGCCAAGACGGCATTTGTCGCCGTCCTCCGGCTCGACCCCACCTACTGGGATGCCTACGTGAACCTTGCGCGGATCCTTGTGAAGGAAGGAAACAACAAGGACGCGAAAGATATCCTGACCAAGGTGATTGCCAAGAGCCCGAAACCCGACGTGAAGGCCGAAGCGCAGAAGCTCCTTGACCAGCTGAAATAGCGGAAACCAGGTCAAGCTGGGTCAGCCGTTGGAATCCCGCGGACTGCGGTCAACAAGCTTCCGCAATGCTTCCTCTGACAGCTCGTGCCAGATCGGCCGGCCGTGGGGACAGCGCGGCACGGCCAGAGTGAGGGCCTGAGCGCACAGCTCGCGCGCCGTCACCGGGTCCACGACGTCCCCATCCTTGATTGCAAGCCTGCATGCGGCCGTGGCGCGAAACGCCTCACGCCACTGGTCTCCTCCAGCCCCCCGCACCAGCTCGACCAGAGACTCCTCACGAAGAGGCCGAAGGTCCTCCGCGATTGCGCTGATCTCGTAGGATCGGGACCCCACTCGCCTCACCTCGATGCCCTCCACTCGCAGCCCTTCCATCGCGCGCCGCAGACGGGCGTCTTCGTCCTCCGTGACGTCGAAAGAGAGCGGGAAGAGCATTTCCTGCATTCGAGGAGCCCGCGCCCCCAGCCGTTCGAAGATGAGCCGCTCGTGGGTCGCATGCTGGTCCAGGATCAGAAGCCGACCGGAAAGCTCGAAAACTAAAAACACGCCGAAGACCTGGCCGAGAAAGCGTATCCCCGCGCTCGTCTCCATCGCCGGGGACTCCTGCCTTTCTCGGGGTATCAAGGGCAAGGTCTGTCCCCCACGACCGGCTGCAGAGGGGGTTTGAGGCCCTGTGGCGGGAACAATTGGCCGATATCCGCCCTCCCCGTGGGAAGCGGGGGGGCGCAAAACCGCTCCCCCCGGCACCAGCCCCGCTTTCACCGCGCTGACGACCGACGTGTGGACGTCGGGAAGGTTGCGGAAGCGCACTTCTTTCTTGGCTGGATGGATATTGAAGTCGATCAAGTCGGGATCGATCTCCACAAAGACAAAGGCAATCGGGTACCAGCCTCCCGGGACAAACCCCGAGAACCCGTACTCCGCCGCCTGCATCAGAGAGAACTCGGAGACCCTGCGGCGGTTCACAAAGATCTGGATGAGCTTCCTGTCCCGCCGGCGAAGCTCGGGCCGGCCTGCAATGACCCGAACGGTGAACCCGTTTCCATCCGTGCTCGACTCCACGAGCAGCCGCGGGTCGAGCTGCTGCGCGTAGCACAACGCGGCCCGGTGCAGGAGGGACGCGGCGGGGAGGGACAGCTTCACCTCTCCGTCGCCGTACAGTCGGAAGGCGATCGACGGATGCGAGAGCGCCCTGTCCAGGAAGATCGACCTGCACAGCGTCGTCTCCGCGGACACGCTTCTGAGGAACTTCCGGCGAGCAGGGTAATTATGGAAAAGATCAGCGACATCGACGATGGTCCCTTTGCGTCCTTCGCAGGCTTCCAACCCCTGAAGCTCGCCCCCTGCGACCGAAAGCCTGTGAGCAGGCTCACCGGCTGAGGGGGAGCTCGTGATGATAAGCCTGCTGCAGACCGCAATGCTGGAGAGCGCTTCTCCCCGAAAACCCAGGGTGGACACGCGAAGGAGATCCTCCTCGGACTCGATCTTCGATGTCGCGTGCGGCTTCCAGCACACTTCCAGATCCTCCCGCCCCATTCCGGCGCCGTCATCCACCACGCGTACCCTGCCGAGCCCGCCCGATTCCAGGAATACATCGATAGCGGTTGCGCCGGAGTCAATGGAGTTGTCCAGGAGCTCCCTTACAATGGAGAACGGCCGGTCGATAACCTCGCCGGCCGCTATCTTTCGAGACACCTCGTCCCGGAGGATCCGGATCCTCCGGGAGCGGGGCGGGGATTCTGACATCCCCGGTTTACAGGTGAATCGCCGTCGTGATGGAAAGGGTCGTTGTCATGTCCGGCAGCACGTTATTGCCTGAATAGTGCAATTGTCCATTGGAGTCCATAACGGGCGTCGTGGTGTACAACAGGCTCACGTCCATGATCGGGCTCACGGGATAGTTGATCTGGGCAATCAGGACGGTGTTGGGGCCGAAGAGCGCGTTCTGGAAGCTCGACGGTATGTTCCCCCCGGCGAACACGCTCGTTCGCTCGTAGGAAACAGAGCCCCACACGTTCACGATGGGGATGACGCCCTTCTCTATCTCGAAGCTCGCCACGAGGTGGTCGGGGTTGTTCGGATCAGGCCCCCAGGCGCCTGTCGATGAATTGATGGTCCACGGCCAGAAATAGCCGAGCTTCAACGCGAAGAGCTTGTTCAGCTTGAATCCTCCTTCCCCGTAGATGCCCATGTTGATGTTGTTCCAGGCGGAGCTTGCGGGGTCCAGGAGGTAGTTCAGGACGTTGAGAACGTACTGGTTTCGATTCTGCTCGTATCCCGAGTCGTAGAACTGAGGCTGGAAAGTCCCCGTGAAATACCGATACTCGAGTCTCCACGTGAAGTCCGGGATGATCAGGTTGCCGAAGAACCCCGCGGCTGCGCCCCAGTTCTTCACGGGCATACTGGCCGAAGAATCGTACACGGCGTTGAGGGCGAAACCCTGCGGTATCGAAGCGTACGTGACGTCAGTCGGCACTGAGCGGAAATACGGAACGAGAACTGCCGCATCGGCAAAAAGGACAAGGCCGAAGAAATCGCTCTCCACGAACGGGAGGTCGAGATCTACCCCGGGGTTGATGAAGATCGGGTTGCCGGCCGCGCCAGGGCCCGCCGCACCACCGCCAAGGGGGTCGAAGAAGTCCTTGGCAGGGTTCAGGTCCACGACTGCGGAGATCCCGAGGGCTCCGCGGAACCCCGGGATGGGACGAACGTACAGTCGGCCGCCAAAGATGTCCGGCGGATAGATGGTCCCGTTGACGATATTCGGCGTGGCATCATTCACCATTGCCTCGAAGCCTCCGCCTGCACCGTCCACCCCGATGTCAACGCCGACGCGCCGCACCGCGGGGAAGTCGGCGTCGTTCGCGAAGTCCCGCATGACCAGGCCGTGGCCCACCGTGATGTCCTCCAGGTTTCCCAGCTTGAGGAAGAACGGATCACGCTGGCGGCCGTACTCGATGTACTTGAACTTCAAGAGCACGTCGCGGGCTATATCTGCGGCCACCCGGTACGGATCACCTCCCTGGTCGGTACCGAAGCTCCACTCATCGTTGCCGGCCGGCTTGTACCAGTCTCCGGGGTCCAGCATGTTGCTCTGGTAGATGATGGGCAGATACAGAGCCATCTTCAGCTTGCCCAGGGTGAATGTCGGCTCGAGAACCGCCTTGCCGTAGGTCTGGCCGTCAATGGTGACCGAGCCGATTTCCAGGCCAAGGATGTCGCGCAGCGCGGTCAGGATGTTGTCCATCATGCTGTTCTGCATGGGCGCTGGCGGTGTTGTCGGGTTCTGCTGGGTCTGCTGGCTCTGCTGGTTCTGGTTCTGCTGCTCCTGCTGCTCGAGGGCCTTGGCGGCGGCGGGATCCAGCTTGACGAAGTTCATTTCCTTCTGAAGGCCCGCAAGCACATCAGCGGGAATCTGCGCCACCTGGAAGGCGGAGGCAAGCGCATCCGCGAAATCGCCCGCTGGAACGTCCAGCTCTTTTCCCGTGGCGAGGTTCTGGATCCAACCGGTCCCTTCGAGTGTGTACAGCTTTGACGTCGAGCCCTCCAGGAACTCGACCACCATGTCCGAGCCGCGCACGCCGCAGACTGCGGACTGCGTCTTGATCTGATAGCGGTCCTTGCCGGATGCCCTTCCCGCGACGGTGCGCACCTTGCCGACACCCAGGGAGAAGACATCCTGGCCGTCTGTCTCGGCTCTCAAGGCTTCGATCGTAAAGTTGGTGTTCTGGGACACCTTGATGATCGTTCCCGTATGGTTGAGCTTCAGCTCCGCCAGGTCTCCAGCGCCCGTGACGATCGTCCACCCCGGCTTCAGCTCATCCCCGTCCTGGATGCCCGGCACTTCAGTTGTCTTGTCGGCCATCACCTTGAAGGTCCCGCTGTTGTCCTCATGATAGGAAAGAGTCACGGAAATGGCGGGAGGCTTGGCCGTTGTGGGGGACGCCTGGGCGAAGAGGAGCCCCGGCGCGACCAGGAGAACCCCGAGAGCCACCGCTATTGAATATCTCATTCTCATACTGATGGCCTCCGTTAGAAGAGAGAGATCGAGCTCTGGATTCCCGACGTGATCATCGGGTCGGGGGTCTGCCCCGGGTTGTAGGAAAGCTGGTACACGAAGGATATGACGGCCGGTCCTGACTTGAAGTTTATCTGGGCGGCTATTGCGCCGTTCTGCTGGCTGACCAGGTCGCCAAAGCTCGATATGGACTGCTTATCATAGGAGAAATTGAAGAAGAACCCCGGCACCACTCCCTCCCCAACCGTCAAGATAGCGCGCAGCTCGGGATATTGCAGGTACGGCACTGTTGCCGTGGTCTCGAACGGCCCGTCAAGGCTGACCGTGAAGACGAGCTTGTCCCCGAGCAGGGACGTGCCCGCGCTCACGAGGTACCCGAAAGTAGTGCCGCTGGGCGGCGCAACGAAGACCGTGTTGTAGTTCTGCTGGCGCTCCACGTCGTAGAGAGGACCGAAGTAATCAGGTATGAAGCTGGCCTGCATGAGCCGCAGCTGGGCGCCGTAGGTGAAGATGTTGATCAACCTGCCGCCCACCCCGACGGTGCCGCCAATGCTCTGGCCGCCGATATCCGCCACGTCGGTGAAGGCGAGCATGGACGCCGTGTCCTTGATGGAGAAGATGGGCACCCGGATGTCGCCGCCGTACACGTACACCGGGGCAGACGGAGCAACTGCCGCCGGCTCGGTTGTCGCCTGGAGCGGGTTGCCCGAAGCGGTGTCTGTCACGAGAGTTGCGCCCACCTGCATGTCCTTCAGGAGGGGAATGTCGGTGGACGCAAGGGGCCGCACAAACACCCTGCCTCCCAGGACATCCATGAGGGCGAGGTTTCCGGCAAAGGTCTCCACCCCGACAAAGGGGAAGCTGAAGAGGTTGCCGTCCACGTCCGCCTCCAGGCCGAAGTGCCTGTCCTGCGGCAGGAAATACATGTTCGTGTAGTCGCCCATGATGAAGCCGTCACCGATTGTTACGTTGTCGAGAGACCCGAGCTTGACGTACAGGGGATCTCCCTTGACCCCCCAGCGGATGTAGTTGATCTTCGCGAGGTAGATCTGGAGGAAGCTCTGGAAGCCCGAGGGCACCCAGTCCGCCTGGCGGATGTAGATCGAGCTCCCTGAGCCGTTGAAATTATAATTCAATGTCAGAGCAAGGCCGATCCCGAGCTTCCCGTAGGAAAAGTCCGGAAAAAGGGAAAGCGACTGGTAGGTCACGGGGCCCGGCTCGTTGAAGGTCTGCACTCCAAGGCCCAGGTTCATTCCAAAGCCGAAGGTCGGATTGTCGCCGGCGTTCCCATCGGCAAATACCGGGCTCACGGCCAGTCCGATCAGCAGCAGCGCGAACGCACCGCGCCTGAGCACTGTCACCATTGAGACCTCCTTGAAAGCTACGAGTAATAGTATCGCGGGATCGGCACTAAAACTATAGTCCTGGGTATCAGAAAGTCAACTTGGCCTCAATTCCGAAGCTGATCGCAAGCCGCCAGATCAAGCCCCCGGCCAGCGCCGTCTCCGTGTCCGCGCCAAGATTCACGCTCCCCTTGATCGTGCCGTGGGATGGGAAAACCAGGGAGGTCGCATGCCCCAGGAGAAGAGTCGCCGGGTGGTAGTCGCCGCCTTCCAGGTAATTGATGGCAAAGTCAGCGCTCTCACGATGGGAAATCCACGCGTTCTTGCCCAGTGCCGCCGAAAGATAAGGAATGTCGATCCCTCCGTCCGGATGCGTTGACCAGTCGAGATACGACAGGATTGAATTGGTGAGCGACACCTGGAGCGTGGTCTGGCTCTGGTCCCATTTGAAGCTGTCCGCGAAAGTGAATCCCGTGTCCTTGTCCCCCAGGAGGCTGGCGGACGCCACGGCCGTTGCCTCGGTAAAGCGCAGGCTCTCGCTCGAGTTTCCGGCAACGGAGCCGCTCAAGTTGATGCTGTACTCGTCTGTGGCGATCATGGGCAGCCGCGGGATGGAGCCCAGCCTGCCGAACAGGTTGACCGCGTGGGATGCCGTCTGCGCCGTGATGTAGATGTCCGTCTCCGAAATGGCGGACGCCAGGCGCAGCATCTGGCCGATCGACAGGTCCGCGCTGGAAGGGATGAGGAGATCGGTCAGGCGGGAGCCGTAGTTCCGCTTGACGCCGACAGTGAACGCGGGGTTGTAGGAGGCCTGAACGTCGTTGCCGTAGCCCTGCCAGATCGGGAGTATGGTGCCGCTGTTGTCAGAGAAAAGCTCGACAAGCGGCAAGGCGGTGAGAAGGTAGGTCTGCCCGGAAAGGGTGTCCAGGAGCTGATCCACCTCCGTGGTAAAGCGCGGTCCCTGCCAGGGGTCGGTGATGATGGAAACAAGGCGCTTATAGCCGACGCTCAGCGTGGAATCCCCTCCGCCGATCTTGAAGAGCATTGCCGCCGAAAGCTGCAGATCGTTCTCCTGGGCATAAATCGAGGAAAAGTTTGGCGGCGCGATGATGCCCCGCTGCGCCTGGGTGTTTGCCTCGATATCCACGCCGACAGGAGCAGGCGGCATGCTGAACTTTGTGGACAGGCGGGCCAGGCGCGTGTTGTCCGTGCCCCCTTCCCACGGCGCGAGGAGGCTGAAGTCCTGGATCCACTGCGACCAGTAGTCCTCGGAGCCGAGGGTGTACCCCAACAGCGACTGGGAGAGCTGAAGGTCGGTCGTGAGAGCAGCGGGAATGGGCGGGGCGATGGAGAGATGTCCCAGCCAGGTCTGGGTGAGAAGCCCGGTGGTGGGATCGAATGCAGCCTGGGCGTCGGCCGACGCTGCGGTGCCGACCACAGGGCCAGCATCCACCCTGTCCTCCCGGGAGAAACCACCCCCGCCGTCCAGGTTGAATGCATCCATTACCGTCACCGGCACTACCACGGCCGGCACCGTGACCTTGTGGCCGCCGTAGACCTGGAACGTGCCCGCTGTCTCCCGCACGTTGATGTCTGTCTGCACGTGGGCCACAAGGAGGTCGGCTCCAAGCTCCGTGCGCGAGTACAGGTCCTCTGCCGCCGATGGCACGCCGTAGAGGGAGGCGAACCCCGCTGAAATGAGCTGAACATCCTGCTGGATGCTGACGTTGGAAAGGATCGCGACGTTTCCTGCTTTCACCATGGCGCCGGGAAACTGCGCCTTCAGGGAGCCCGTGAATGCACCGCCAAAAGAGCCCTGCGGGTCGGTGAAATACACTTCATCGATGAAAAAGACACCGGCGCCGGGCGGTGGATTGGCTGAGTTGCCCGTCGCAGCCACTGCGACATGAAGCTGCGTGATATCCCCCGTCGATGAGTCGAACTTTAAAGGAGTTCCGACAGGATTCCCGTCTATACGCACCGTGTTGTCGACTCGCGAGACTTTCATCTCGTGCCAGACGTTCCCCATGAATGCGGTGTCAGCCAATTGCCAGGATGCGCCGAGGCCTCCTGAATCGGTCAGAGAGAAAGTGAAGGTCGTGCCGGTCGTTGTTGGAGTGGGCATCCTCACGTAGGCGACTACAGTCTGGTATTTAATTCCCCCCGTGCCCTGCGTGGTAAAACCCTCCGCGGTGAACGGTCCTGAAAGAGTGGTCGCGGGCGACCACTGGACCTCGAGGACATCCTGCTCTTCGCTGTTGGGATGGAACTGCTGCAGCTTGTTCGAGAACTTGTCCGGAAGGCGGTTCCCCGGGCCCGGATCACTCGGGGCGAACTGCTCCTGGATCTCCTGGACGGTTATCACGCCGCGGTCGGTCGTGTTTGCCGCCTGGACCCAGAACGGGGTGGCCTGGAGGGAGATCGAGTCGATAAGGATGTACCCGTTGGTGACGGTGTTTGCTGAATGAGGGACCAGGATGATTCTCACCTGGCGCGACTGGAGGAGCTTTCCCCTGTCAGCGTCACTCAGAGAAACCGTGATTGTCTGCCATCCTGAATTGCCTGCTGCAATGGTGAGGGCCGTTGTCGGCTCGTCCGCGGCCGCGTTCGGACCAATCGTTACGACCCTGCTCGGATCCTCGTAATCCAGAACGCCGTTGCCGTTTCTGTCTTCTGAATCGAGCTTTCCGTTTCCCTGCAGCTTTGGGCCAGCGCCGACGAGCATGTTCACGTTGTAATGCTGATCAGCAAAAGTGAACCCTGTGTCAGCTGTTGAAACCTTCGCTTTCAGAATCCCGCTGCCGTCGAGGTCCTCCGATATGCTCCCGATTTGGATGTACACGTCTGTATCCGCGGTGAGTCCCGAGACCTTCCAACCGGATTGTTATCGCCCGTGCGCTGGAAAGGTCAGCGTCGCTTCCCGGAGAAATGGGCAGCTGGGCTCCCACCCAGCTATTGCTGGAGAGCGTGTTGAGCTGATAGTAGAAAACCAGGCTCGTGCCGTTGTTGTCGCCTTGAGAGCTTCCCAGGACATTGAAAGGGCCCATTCGAGACCCGTTCTGAGGGTAGGCCAACGGGCCTGGGGCGCCTGACCAGTCGATTGGCTCCAAGCTGTAGGAATTGAGAGCGCCATACTGCCGGTAATCTACATAGTAAAGAATACCTCGATTCGACTGACTCAACAGCAAGGTACTGCTGAAGAAGGATTCCGCCGGCAAGCTCGCCGGGTACGCCAGATCTTCTGAGAGGTCCAGGTTGATGGCGTGCCCTTCCATGCCGAAGAGGCGGAGAATCCCCGTAGTGTCGGGATCGGTATAGGCCACTGCGCCCTGGGCCATCCAGGAGTAATTCTTGCCCTTTCCTTCCAGCTCCGCCGCGGCGATTATAGTCCCTGACTTGGAATACGCCTCCTGTGTGAAGGTCCATGGATCTGCATTCCAACGGATGCCGGCTGACAGGGTGAGCGAGAGATCAGTGGCAAGGGCAATCTTGTCTTCCCAGGCAAACAGTATGTCTCCACCGGACAACCCTTGCTCAGCCTTTCTATAAGTCACATCGATGCGGTCCGTGGGCTGGATCGGAACCTGGAAGGTAAGCGTCCCGGAGGTGGCGTCAACCTGGAAGCGAGTCTCCGTGATGCCGTTGATTGTCACCTGAACGGAGCCCGCTTCTATGTTCTGATCTAGAACGAAGGCCGTGAGGGGAGCCACGAACTGGACAAGCATGTCAAAGCCGAACTCACCCGTCGTCGAATCCCGGTTGGGTCCATACAGCAGGCCGGAAGAATCCAGGTTGTAGAATGGATAAAAGTTTTGAAACGTGGAGCGCTGGTTTGCCGTCTGGAGCACCGTGTAGCGGTTTTCTCCGAGGACGGTCTGAAACACGTAGCCCGTTGGAATTGAAGCTCCCGCGGCCGTTGCCTCGAACTGGTAAGCGATCTTGGAAGGATCGGTTGGCGGAGTGGAAGAGAACGCATACGAGTTGTCGATCTCGAATGGGGAGTTGTCTCCCGGCTGCCAGAGCATGAGAGCATTACCCACGCCCTGCAGGTTGACTTGCCTTGCAACGGAAAAAGTCTGTCCCATGTACGTTGTGCCCCATGCGAAAGGGAGCAGCGTCGAGAAATTCAGGGTGCCGTCGCTGGGATTACGCGGAACTCCTGGGGTTCCGGCGGTATTCCCTACCGAAGTCCCTCCGACGGTGTAGTACACCAGCACCTTCCCTTTTGCCGGGCTTTTCAGGAACACGAGGCCGTTCGTGGTGTCCACGGTGACGTCGGTCAGCGTGGCAAGCCGGTACGTGCTCGTGTGCCCCGCAAGGTCGCTGCCGGAGACGGTCCCGTACTGGTCCTGCAGGTAAACCACGAGGCTGCCCGGATCGATGTTTGTATCCGGCAGGAAAAAGTATCGTCCCTTCGTGTACGTTTCCAGGCCGACATGCTGCTCGATCAGCTCATTCCTTCCCACGAAGGACTTGTGCTTTACCGCCGTGGCATCCCACCGCAGAAGGAGGTCGTTCGTCGAAGAGCCCGAGACCAGCTCCGCCGACGCCCCAATGGAGCTCGTGGGCTGGGCAGGAATCTGAAGAAAAGGACTCGGGGGAAGCGTAATGCCCGAGTTCCCGATTACCAGGGATCGAAGCACCTCGTTCGAGTCCCCCTTGTAGCCCATCCGGATCGTATTGCCCTGGACGCCGCTCAGGACCGAAACGTCGAGGAAATACTTCTTCCAGAGGTCGATGGAAATCGTGAGATCGGGGGACTGGGTGAAAACAAACCCCGGGGCAAGCCCGGGGAATGCATCGAGAAGCTGCACCGGCAGACCTGGTGAGAAGAGCAGTCCCGTCGTGAAAGACGCGCTCGCATTCCAGGACCCCTGAAGGCTGAGGTCCACATCAGCGCCGCCGAGCGTGGACGAGAAAATGGTTGTGGGCGCCTCCGGCTGCGGCAGCGTGATGGTCTGCCCGTACGCCGATGCCGCGGCGATGAGCGCCAGGAGAACAAATGAGGCGGTCAGGGCGCGGTATCGGGTCACGCTGCTGGGCATTATCTACGGGAATCCCCATTCATGCAAATGCTTGTCCGGACCGAAAATGAGAAAAATGGAGTCTCCCGGCAGCGCCCTTGCACGTTTCGTCTCACGCATGTTCGAAGCACCGGCCCTCCGAGCGCTCTCCGCGCTCCAGAGGGAGGAGCAAGCCCTCCAGTTTCTCAAGCTCAACGGTCCCCAGCTTCAGCCCGTCATGGCTTCCCTGGGAGTTCCGGCAACCGCCGGGTGGAAGGAGAGCGTCGCCACACTGGCGCGGGAGATCAGAACGCTCGCTGACCAGCTGCTCGAAGGTGAGATCAGCCGTGCCATCGATCAGCGGCTTCAGTTTTCTTTCTATCCCGCCCTGGGCACCAGCCGGCACCCACCCGCAAAGGCAAAGGAGGAGCTGGCTGCCCTGTGCCGAAGGATCGCGAACCACCCGTTGGGCCGACGCGCGCTCTCCGGGTCCCTTTCCGCGGTTCTCTCCGATCTCACGGACAAGTATATCCCGCAGATCTGGGAGAGGAGGAAGTACATCCACGTGGAGGTGACCCGGGTTCAGCGCCTGAACCTCAAGGCCGATGAATGCTCGGACCTCCTCCGCCTTGCGCTCCTGGTGAGACCGGCCGCCTATCTCCACGTCACTCCGGGCGGCCAGTTGGGCCCTGAAGCCGGTTTCGCCCCAGTCCAGGAGCAGGCCCTGCAGAGGGTTCTTCCGGCGCTGTGTGCCATGGTTCCTGCGGTTCCGGCGGAGCTGGTCCGAATGGGTCTCCGCGGTGCGCTGCCCTTCCCCGGCACGGAGGGGCTGGAAGCCATCCCGAGGCTGGCAGGAATATTCTCGCTGAGAGGCAGGTCACTGGCTCCCGCAATGGTCGTGGATCGGGGGGCGGATTCGCCGGACAAGAGCTGGTTCAACATCGCGCGCCGAAACGCGGCGTGGCGCGGGCTGGACCCGCGGATGCTGGACGAGCTGTACTCCATCGCCGCAGAGAACATATGGTAGGAGCGTGAATGAAGCGGATCGGAGAATTTCTCGAGACCGTGGTCGTGGTGGTCATCATTGTGGCGCTTGGCCACACCTTCCTGGAGGACTTTTCCGTGCTGGCCGGATGGACCGTGGCTGCCCGGCGCTGGATCATCTGGGCGGGGCTCGGGATCGACCTCTTCTTCACGGTCGAGTTCTTCTGCCGCTTGTATTTCGCGCTTACTGAAGGCAAAGGCGGAGAATACATATTCCGGCAGCGAGGCTGGATCGATTTCTTCGCCTCGATCCCGCTCCTCCTTTTCAACTCCCTCCCCAATACTCTCGCCCTGCTGGCCGGAGCGGGGCTCGTGACCGGTCTGGGGAGCTTCCTCAACGTCCTCAAGGTCATCAAGGCGGTGCGGATTGCCAGGATCCTCAGGTTGATGAGGATCGTGAAGCTGTTCCGGAGAATCCGCTACGCGCATTCTCCCATGGCCCAAAGGCACCTTGCGATCATCACCACCATCAGCGTCACAGTGCTCGTCACCTGGGTACTCCTGGCGAACCTTCTTGGAAGCCTCGGAGTCCTCCCTGGACTGGACACCGCTTTCCAGGAGGCGCAGGGCGCCCGGGCGAAATATCTCGCCCAGGCAGGCGCCAATCCTGCAGTGCTGACAGCTCGCGCCGGAGAGATTGCCGCTCTTGATTCCACGCTGCTCGTCGTCAGGCCAATGGGCGCGGCCGCCCTCTGGACGCGATATCACGACGACTACTACTCATCGTACTTCCTTGCGGGCGATTACCAGTACTTCAACGTGGGCGGCGTGGAGTCATTCTTCGACGGGAGACCCGTGTCGCAGGCAGGAGCGCGCGAAGGGATAGTCTTTTTCGTGGCCATCGTGCTCAGCGTCCTTGCGTATCTCCTCCTGTACAGCCCGCGGTTCGCCCTGGGGATAACGGACCCCATTCACGTGATGAAGCGGGGTATGGAGGAAAGCAGCTACAACCTGGAGGTGAAGATCCCGCCCCGCCAGGCTGATGATGATGTGTTCGAGCTGGCACGGCTGTACAACAGCGTCTTCCTGCCGCTCAAGGACCGCGGAAGCGCGCAGGGGGAGCAGACCACGGCCCTGGGAATTGACGACATCCGCTCTTTCGTGGAGAAAGAGTGATGGAATGGTGGTGTCAATGATTCAGCTCCTCATCGAGCTGCCGCCCATAGAGTCGATCAAGGAGAAGAGACGGATCGTCTCCTCCCTCAAGGAAAAGCTCTATAAAAAGTTCAGGCTGTCCGTGGCAGAGGTCGACCTTCTGGATTCCCTTCGATATGCGCACATCGGGGCGGCCCTGGTCTCGAATTCCAAAAGATTTGGAGAGTCTGTCATGCAGAAAGCGTTGGCGCTCGTCGAAAACCAGGTAGAAGGCAGGCTGGAGAGCGCGGAGATCTTTTCAGAAACGTATTAGGCGCCTGGCTACACCTCCTCCCCTGTCTTTGTCATTTCCAGCAGGTCCATGAGAGCCCCGACGCACTCGCGGAAGTCGCGAAGGGTATCTCGAAGAGCGTAGTAATTGAGGCCCGAATAATATATTTTCGAGAAAATGGAGAAGCTCAGCTCACTGGCTGTCTGCTGAAGGCTGACATAGCATCCGAACTCGTAGCAGGTCTTCAGCATCTCTTCCAGCTTTCCCTTCATGAGCTGGGAAAAGGAGGGTGGGAACGTCAGGGAGTACGCCAGCTCGAGGAACCTGCTTCCCCTCTCGATGAGGACCCCGGCCTGGAAGCCATCGTCGTCCTCGAAAGTCCCGGAGTACGCGCTGTGGGATCTTTCGTCCTCGATGACGCGGAAGCTGAGCTCGGAAAAGAGCACCGTTACCCGGCGTATCCTTTCCTCCATGAGCTGCGATTTCATTCCCCCTCCTCAACTCTACCTCCCCTCGCCGAGCCGCCACGCTAGCTCGTCGGGAAGCCCCGCCTCGAGTATTTTCCGCTGGGTCTCCTTGATCTCGTAGGAAACCCGCACGTTCCTGTACGCCAGGCTACTGCTGTTAAATATACCAAAAGATGCCCTCGGATTACCATCCCTCGGCTGACCCACGGATCCCGGGTTGATGAGGTAGGAGCCGCCGCGTTCCATGGCGAGCTCCTTCCCGTCCCGATGGACCCGCGCCGTTTTGCTGTCGGGGCCGCGGGAAATGACCATGGGCAGGTGGGAGTGTCCGTGAAAGCAGCAAAGGGGCGCCGGACTCTGGTTGTCCATCCAGCCAAAGCTTTCATCCACGGCGGATGAATCCAGCATGTACTGGTCCTCATCCGTTGGGGTTCCGTGGCAGATGACGATGCCTTCCTCGAGGGCCACCGGGCCTTTGGGCAGCTCAGTCAGCCTTTCGATCGTCTCAGGGCTTGCGTTCTTCCTGTTCCACAGCGCGGCCTCCCGGGCGACCCTGTTGAACCATTCCAGATCGATGAGCCCGGCCACGGCTTTGTCGTGGTTGCCGCGGATGACCGCCCGGCATCGGCTGAAGATTTCTTTCACGCACTCGTCGGGATCTGGACCGTACCCGACGATGTCGCCGAGGCAGTAGATC
Source organism: uncultured Spirochaetota bacterium (assembly GCA_963753085.1). Taxonomy (GTDB): domain Bacteria; phylum Spirochaetota; class Spirochaetia; order SZUA-6; family Fen-1364; genus Fen-1364. Next base: position 138,023 of record CAVWBF010000006.1, read on the forward strand.
ACCTCCACGGGCAGATGGGCGATTTCCTCCAGCACGGCATTCAACGCCTCGAGATTGCTGTGGATGTCACTGATGATGGCGAAGGTCATCCCCGAGGATTCCGCCCGTGGTCTGCCGATCCGGGGAGGTAGTCCTGTTTGACCCGCCAGGCGGCACCGTAGATGTTGCCCGCTGCGTGACGATCCACGCGGGATGCCTGGCGGAGGATCTCCCTCATCAGCCGACGCTGATTCCTCTCCGCGTTCGGGCACCGGGCGGCCACGACGGGAAGCTCAAGACGGGAGGCCAGCCGCGTGACCTCGGTTTCCCGCACCTCGCAAAGCGGCCGGATGATGGACACTTTCCCTCCGAAGAACTGCTGGACGGGCATCATGGTGGAAAACTCCCCCCGAAAAAAAAGGTTCATGAGGGTCGTGTGCGCAATATCGTCCATGTGGTGTCCCAGCGCGATCCGGGTAGCGCCGATCCTTGCAGCTTCGTCGAAAAGAAGCCTCTTGCGGTTGCGGGAGCACGTGTAGCAGCTGAACCGCTTGTGGAAGGTCGGCGGGCAGATTGACGCGGTGACCCGGCGCAGAGGGATTCCGAGGTCCGCATAGAAGCCGTCGATTGCCTGTCTTTCCTCCTGGCTGAGGGGATGCTCGCGCCATTCTATGTGGAGGGCATGCAGCTCGTAATCGATAGGGACCCATTTCTTTCTCTCCGAAAGGGCAAGGGTCAGGGCCAGGGAGTCCTTGCCTCCTGAGACTCCGATGAGGACCCTGTCCCCGGGATGGATCATGGAAAACCGGCGAATCCCCCGGCCCGCATGATGGGCAAAACGGTCGAGAAGCTGCGCCTGCGCGCCTGTCAGTTTCATGACGTGAGAATCTCCTCAAAGTTGATCTTTTCAAGCGCCTTCATGAGCGAATCATCCCGCCTCGCGCAGACGGAGATGCACCTGATAGACCGCGGCAGGTCATCGCTTCCCATCCCCGCGAAGAGGGAGCTCTTCTCCAGGCCGTCACGGGCAAGCGCCTTGCCGGAGTCGGGGTCGATCACGGGCACATCGAAATCAAAGGAAACGCGCTCGGGCACGTCCACGACGATGCTGTCAGCGGGGATCTTCCTCCCCGCGACGGTCCCTGCTTCCCGGGCAATTCTTTCCTCAAAAGCGAGGCGTTCTCCGATGTCCTCGATGCGACGATGCGCCGGGTTGGCATCGCTGAACGGCATTCTCCAGACCTGGCGATGCAACTCCCGGCGTCGGACCTGCTCGATCAGCTTGAAGGAAGGGCAGCGCTCGGGGGAGAACGCGGCAAAGAACTCCTCATCGTCAAGACCGTAGAGATCCTTTTTCTGGATTGCCCCCTCGTTGAGGGCAATTGCAACCGCCTTCTTGATCATTGCGGTGGCAATGCGAACGGTCTTGTGCCAGTACACCGTCTTGTACATCAGGTATTTGGAAAAGAGGATGTCCTCCAGCGCCGTTATGCCCTTCGGGCTGACGGCAACCCCTTTCTCCCTGTCGGGAAATATCTCTTCGAGGATGAAATCCACGTCCTGGATCCCGTACGGCACACCGCAGAAATACGCATCACGATTGAGATAGTCGAGCTTGTCAGGGTCGAGGACGCCGGAGAGAATGCTCCTGTAAAAAGGGATGCCGGGCGTCCCGCCGCCCGGGGATGCTGGATCGATGATTGCAGCCACGGCGGCAGGATCAATCCCGAGATGGTTTCGGATGACCCCGGCGAGCCCGCCGAGGATCTCCCGCCCCGCCAGGTGCTCGTGAGGCTCCACGGCCAGGTCTTTCAGGGAATGAGCAAACGGATAATGGCCGATATCGTGGAGAAGGCACGCGCAGAGAAACGCTTTCACCCCCTCGAGTGTGATCGGTACTTCGGCGTTCTTCCGGGCGAGGTTCGTGATCATTCGTCGAGCCACGTGAAAGACCCCGAGACTATGACTGCGTCGTGTGTGGGTGGCGCCGGGGTACACGAGGTAGGCGGGGCCGAGCTGCCGTATCCGATCCAGCTTCTGGAATTGGGCTTCCTCGGCTACCCGGAGGAGAGCGCGGGAAAAAGATATGTGCTTCCAGACCGGGTCACGAACAGGCTCGGTATAATCATTTTGAAGATGGTCGAGTATCTTCTCCTTTTCTCCCATTTCTCCCGTGCCTGTCGCAACAGTATGATGCCGGCACCATCATGTAAAGACGCGCCAGGTGCTCCACCGGCGCATTTGACGAACGGCCTCTGTTCTGGTACAAGAAAACCGTGAGAATGTGGCCACGCCGCGCAGCAGCCCTGGTTCTTGCGCTGACTCTCACGAGCTGCTCAAAAGCGCCGCGGACAGCCCAGGGCAGCTCCGCGCCTCCTCCCTCCCAGGCTCCCGCGGCCACCCCCGGCCGCGCCGCACCTCCTCCCACGCTCTCCCCGCAGACCGACCCGAAACGCACCATCACCCTTGCGCAGGAGCGGCCCCCCGCTGCCGCGCCCGCGGCCGTCCGCCAGAATGCAGACGTCTCTTCCCTGCTTTCTCTTGCGCGGGACGGAAGGACGCTCCCGGAGGATTTCAAGATCGGGAGCCTTGGAGACCGGCTCCTCGGAAACAGTGACGAGCAGCAGGCCTTGGGTGTTGCGGGCTCATTCCTTGCACGCCTCAGTGCCGGGAAAATCGATGATTCTCTCCTGGCCGGGAGCTCTGCAGGACGGCTCACCGACATGCTGCAGTACGGGATCCAGCGCGGGGACGTCCCCCGCTCATTTCGCATCGGCGCGCCAAAGAAGCATGAGTCCGGCGAGATAAGCGCGAACGTCCGCCTGTTCGGCCAGGAAGGGACCAGCGAGGGAGAGATTTTCATGACGCGCGCGGGCGGGCACTGGCTTGTGTCGGATTTCCAGATCAGCATGGAAGACCTGAAGGTGAAGCAGGAAAAACCCAAGGAGCGTTTCTTCCCCTCCTCCTACCGCTGGATGCTCCAGGAGTAGCCCATGGGAACTTCGGTCGGACGGATTGAGAAGGAGTTCGTCTTCAAGGCGCTCGTGGATGACGGCACCCCCTGCGACGTGCACGGGACCGGCCGCGAAGCGCAGTGCCGTTTTTCCCGGGTCACCGAGGAACGCCTGGAGATGGTTCCCGTGGAAGGCCAGCTGCCGGGATTCCAGGTCGGAGATGAAATCCGCGTCTTCTTCTACCTCAAGAACAACTACCACACCTTTTCCGCCCGATTGATCGAGGCAAAGCCGGACATGATGGCCATCCTGCATCCCCCCGGCGTATACAAGAACCTCCAGAGGAAATACGAGCGGGTGAAGCCGCCGGAAAACCTCGAGGTTTCGTTCAGCCTCAAGGGGACGAAGATCGAGCTCAACTTTCCGAAGTCGGAGCGCTTCAGTCCCGTGGAGCCGCCCGAGATCTCGACAACCTTCGACCCGCGGCGGATCCATGAGCTGGTGAAAGCCTTTCGGGAAAAAGTGGCGCCAATCGCCACGAACAACAGGATTGTCATGCTCCGAGACCGTCTGCCCCGCGCCTGGGACGAAAAGGTCATGATCCGCTTCGGGAAGTGCCTCTGGATCCCGACCACGGAGGAAGACTTTCCGGCAAAGGACCCGTTTCCGGATGACCGCATCATCACCAAGGGGGACCTCATCCACCTGGAAGAGGAAAGCGGAGCGCAACCGTACGTGATCACGGGCAAGCTGGGGAACATTCTCTACGAGAAAACAAAGAAGGGCATCGCTGCCGATCTCTGGTGCCCCATCCTGTACAATGAATACGTCGTGGGGTACCTCCACGTCTGGAACTCGATGTCCCGCAGGGACCACATCGGGAAAGACCTCGTGGAGTATTGCTGGCAGTTTGCCCAGATGCTGTGCTACTCGCTCGTCACCAACGGGTACTTCAGGGCGGAGAAGGCTTCAGAGCGGCGATACGAGGCTCCCGTCATCGACATGAGCGCCTCGGGGCTCCTGTTCGCCCACACCTCGGGGGATCTCGTGCGCGACCTGCTGGTGCACACGGACCTCGACCTGACCATGAAGGTGGGGCGCCGCGTGTTCCAGGTCGGGGCGCGGATCATGAGAAAGTTCAAGGATGCGGAGAACGCATATTTCGGGGTTCTTTTCCTCCGCATCGATCCGGAGGATTTCAGCGCCCTCTTCCAATACCTGTACGGAAAGCCTTTTGACCCGGCGTACGAAGGGGTCTGGGAAGGCGGAGCGCCGCCGCCGCCCCTGCAGATGTAGATGCCGCCCCGTTTCCACCGCGCGCTGCTTGCGGCTTTCCTCATTTTCCTGCCAACCCTGACGCTCGCCGCGCCCGAAGCCGCGGGCGGGCTTTACCGGGTGGACCTGGCCGGAGTTGGCAGCTGTTACGACGCAGACCTTTCGCTCATGCTTCCCGCACACGTGTTCGCGTACCTGCAGCCGGGCGCGCTGGAAGTGTATTTTCCAAGCCCTCCAGCGGGCATCCATCAGCGGGAAAAAGTTCTTCTCCTGGGCGATCAGACCGACAATTTCCCCGGCGAAGGGAGCCGTTTCCTCATCAACGCCGTCCTGGGCCATGATGTGCTCCTGGCCTTCGATGCGATCTCGAGAAGCGCTTCCGGGACTCTCCTAGCGTACGTCTACCTTCCCTCCGACGGGACGTGCGTCAATTTCAAGCTCATCCGTGACGGTCTGACTCGCGTCTCTCCGCCCGACGCGGCATTCCAGTTCCGGGCCGAGTTCGAGATGTACCAGCTGCAGGCAAAGGAAAACCGAAGAGGGATCTGGGGGCGCAACTAGGCGTGCTGTCCGCCGGCGGCCCGCGCCTCTGCCTGGCGGGAGGCCCGGGCGCAATCTTCCACCAGCGAGCACAGGGTCTTTTCGCTTTCCGTGAAGTCCGCTATGAAAGCGGAGAGATCGTCAACGAGGTCCTGCCCCCTGTCCACCAGGCAGCGCGTGGCGCGCGCGACCTCGTTGAACCGCCCGCTCTCCCCTTCCCCGGAAGGACCCGCACGCGAGAGCGTGGCGCGAGACCTTTGCAGCTCATCAAAGATCGCTGAGACGCTCTGGTGAATCTGCCTGCACTTCTGCTCCAGCCCCTGGACCGTGCAGAGCACCCCAGCGAGACGCTGGGAGTCGAGCGGCGCGGGAGAAACAAGAACCATTTTCTTCTGCTCCGATGCCGGCCGCCTGGCTGCGGTCGCGATGCAGAGCACACGTTGTTAAGACCGGATAGTATACGCGGAAAAACAATTCCGCAACTGTAAAATTCTTTATTTCATTTTCTTGACAGCGCACTCAGGCGGATTTATACTGGCACCGATAACGTTCTTCGTGCGCTGGAGTAAGTCAGTCATCTTTGTGCCGTCAACAGCTAACCCCGCCACGGTCCATCTGAAGTCATACGAATGAGGGTTACTGTATGGCCGTACAAACACTCGTGCTGGCCAGTATGCTCCTCTGCGCCATCCAGGCGGTCAGGTCTGAGCGGTTGCTCGTTTCTGCCCTGTGGCTTGCCGGCTGCAGCGCGCTCCTGGGGCTCGCCGTCGCTCTCCTGGGGGCTCCCGAAGTCGGCGTCATAGAGCTCTCCGTCGGCGCAGGGCTCGTCACCGTCATCTTCGTGTTTGCAATCAGCATCGCTGGCGAGGAGCCTGCAGCGTATACCAGCCTCGTTCCTCGCCCCCTGGCGTGGGTCCTTGCCGGCCTCTTCCTCTTCCTTCTTGCGTTCCTCACCCTCCCGCGTCTTGTTTCGCCACTCCTCTCCCCGCAGCCGTTGTCCGTCGTCCGTGCCATCTGGGAAGCTCGCGCGCTCGACACACTGCTGCAGGTTGCCCTGATCTTCTGCGGTGTCCTTGGGTCTCTGGGGCTCCTTGCCGAGCCGCGGGTATCTCTCTCCAAGGCAAAAGGAGGCGCGCAGTGAGCGGCTTGTCGGTCTGGAGCATCTCCCTTGTCGCTGTTTTCGCGCTCGTCATGATCGGCCTGTACGGGCTTCTGATCCTTCGAAACCTCATCAAGATGGTGGTCGCGCTGCAGGTTTTTGCAAAAGGCACCATCCTTGTCATGGTCGTGGCCGGAGGCATGCAGGGGCAGATCGGCATCGGATCGAGCCTCGCGGTCACGGTGATTGTTGCGGACACGGTGGTGACCGTCGTTGCGCTGGCGCTTGCAATCCAGGTGCGCCGCTACTGCGGGTCCCTGGATTCCCGCGCCATCTCGGGGCTGAAGAGATGACCATGAGCACATCTTTGCTTTTCCCGCTTGCCATCTTCCTCCCGTGGATCGGCGCTCTCGCCGTGCTCGCCGTCGGGCGCGCGGGACGGCTTCGCACTGCGCTCGCAATCGCGTTTGCCGCCGCTGACGGGCTCCTCTGCCTGGCCCTCATTCCCCTTGCCGGAAGCGTAACCGCTTTTTCCGTTTCCATCGGCGGGATATTCGGAGACTTCAGCATCGTTGCAGACGGACTGGGGGTCTATCTCTCCGCAATAGCGGCTGTTGTCGGCTGCCTTGCGGTCATTTTCTCCGTTGATTACATGCGCGGAGAGGAAGGCCTCGGCCGGTATTACGCCCTCGTGCTCTTCTTCATCGGCTCCATGGTCGGGCTGGTCCTCTCTTCGAATCTCCTCATGGTTGTGGTCTTCTGGGAGATCACGGCATTCTGCTCCTATGCCCTCATATCGTTTCACAGCGATGATCCCAAGGCCGTTGCGGGAGGAATCAAGGCCCTGATCGTCACTGGCCTGGGCGGAGTCGGTCTCCTGGGAGGAGCGTTCCTGATTTATGGTCAGCTCGGCACGTTCGACCTGCCCACCTTCCTTGCCAAAGCCTCCTCGCTGCGGCCCGACCTCATGAGCTGGATCGCCTTTGCCTTTCTTGCGGCCGCGGCGGCAAAGTCCGCGCAGTTTCCGTTCCAGACGTGGCTGCCGGACGCCATGGAGGCCCCGACTCCTATTTCCGCCCTTATTCATGCAGCAACGATGGTGAATGCCGGCGTCTACCTCCTTGCCCGTGTCTTTCCGGCCTGCAGCGGCGTTGCCGGATGGACCACGACGGTCATGGCCGTAGGCGCCATCTCCGCGCTCCTTGCGGCAATCATGGCCATTGCCTCGGTCGACTTGAAACGGGTGCTCGCCTATTCCACGGTGAGCCAGCTCGGATTCATGGTTTTTGCTATTGGCGCAGGGGGGATATACCAGAGCCAGTTCCACCTCTTCAGCCATTCTCTTTTCAAGGCTCTGCTCTTCCTGGGTGCCGGCGCGGTCATTCACACGGTGGGCACGCGGGACATGCGGGCCATGGGCGGGCTCTCCAGAAAGATGCCTCTCACCTGCGCGGTGTTTGTCATTGGCGCACTCGCCCTGGCGGGCATCCCTCCGGTGAACGGGTTCTGGAGCAAGGAAATGATCCTGGAAGCCGGCCTGTCCAGCGGGATGACCTGGGCGTATCTCATCATGCTGGCAACGGCGGGATTGACGGCCCTGTACAGCATTCGCTGCGTATGGATGGTGTTCTTCGCGCGTCCGTCGGCGGAGCCGCATGCGCATGAGGCCGGCCCCGCAATGAAGGTGGCCCTCATTCCGCTTGCCGCAGGAACGATTGCAAGCTGGCTCCTGGCCGGACAGTTCCAGTCTCTTCTTGCCCGAACCCTTCCCCTGCATTTCGCTGCAAACGCCGAGCTGAAGGGAACCTGGGAGACGGCACAGGAAGTGCTTTCTTCCACCGGCACGTGGGTGGCCATGGCCGTCGTGGCCGCGGGCATCCTTGCGTGGATCCTCTGGCGGCCCCGAGGCCAGCGGATCACCGCGCTTGAACCGGCCCGCCGCACGGCGGAAGCTGGCCTCGGCTTCGAAAGCATCAACCGGGGAATCACCCGGGCCGTGCAGTGGTCGGGGGAAAGGCTTCGCGTGACGCAGTCCGGCATCCTCAACTGGAACGTCGCCGCAATCGTCTTTGCTGTGGTCGTGGTGCTGGCCGTCCTGGCGGCGGGAGGTTGACATGCGCTGGCCCTTCTTCGTCTGGCTGATTGCGTTGCCCGTCATCACCTCCCCGCTGGTCTATATCATCGGGAGGCTCCTGCAGCGGGCCCTGGAAGGCTCGGAAGCTCGCGGGGCAATCCCCGCGGCCTTGCGGGCCGGACATCCCGGGCGGACGTGGAAGTCCAACCCCGTCCGCTGGATCGGCCTTGCCGTTCTCCTTGTCACTTTCGGACCGTTCATCCTGGCCTGGCGTGAGCTCGCCCAGGGGACGGTTTCCCAGTTCACGTATGGGATCATCTCCCTGCGCTTCGACGGCATCAGCCTTCTCCTGGCTGCGGCCGTGCTTTCACTCGGTCTCCTTGTGTCCCTCTTCTCCGGGCCCTACATCGGGCACGAGGGCGGCCAGGAGAAGTATCACGCCCTGCTCAACACCATGGTGGGCGCGATGATCGGCCTGGGCTGCGCGGGAGACCTTTTCAACCTGTGGGTGTGGTTCGAGACGGCAGCGGTGGCCTCGTACATGCTCGTGGCGTACCACACCCAGCAGCCGCACAGTCTCGAGGCGGGCGTGAAGTACCTTGTCCAGAACTCCGTCGGCTCGATGCTTGTGCTGGTCGGAATCGGGCTCGTCTTCTCCCAGGCGGGCACCCTGGACCTCCCGTCGCTGCGCGGCATTGCCGGCGGGCAGCTCTCGCGGCTCCCCCTCCTGGCGGCCGGCGCCCTGTTCTCCGTGGGTTTCGGAGTGAAAATCGCCATGGTTCCCATGCACACCTGGCTTCCCGACGCGCACTCGCAGGCTCCCAGCGGGATCAGCGCGGTGCTCTCTGGGGTTGTCATAGAGACGGGGCTCGTGGCCCTTCTGCGCGCCCTCTCGGTGCTCTCGGGCGCATCCATGAGCTGGGGGCCGCTCCTCCTTGCATTCGGATGCGTCAACATGCTCGTTGGAAACCTGCTGGCCCTCCGCCAGACGCAGGTCAAGCGGCTCCTTGCGTTTTCCAGCCTCAGCCACGTGGGCTACATGCTCATTGGCCTCGGCACTGCAATCACCTTCCGGCAGCTCGATGGCGCGCAGGGCGGTCTCTTTCACGTGCTGACGCACGCCATGATGAAGGGACTGGCCTTCCTCGCCGCGGGAGGCCTGCTGTTTGCGCTGCACCTCTCACGCGGCAAGCAGGGTCCCCTGATGGCGGACGACCTGGCGGGAGCGGCAAGGCGCTATCCCCTGACCGCCCTTGCGCTCAGCGTAGCCCTCCTGGGCCTGGGCGGGCTTCCCCCCTTTGCAGGCTTCATGTCCAAGTGGCAGATATTCGCGGCAGGCTTCCGGACGGGCAACGCTCTCATGGCGGCCGTGGTGGTTTTTGCGCTCCTCAACAGCCTGCTCTCCCTTGCGTACTACGCGCCGCTTGTCAATCTCATGTACCGGCGGGAGCCTTCCGCGGCGGTTTCCGCCGGGGGGCGGGTGCCCGTTGCAATGGCTATTCCGCTGGTAATCCTCGTCATTGCTATCCTGGCATTCGGTGTCTGGCCTGCGCTTGCAAACGGCTTGACGGTGCCGGCAGGCAGGACTGTCCTGGACCTTTTTGCCGGAACGGGAGGGACGTGACATGGTACAGCCTTTTTCCCCCCCTGTGGCCTTTGCCGCGTACCTCGTCCTGTGCGCCATCCTGCTCTTGATTGCCGGCATGGCAGCCGCCAGGAGCAAGGCAAGCGCGCTGAAGACCAGCATCTATGGAAGCGGCGAGGCGGCGCGGGCCAGCTCGGCGTCACCTGGCTATCGGCCGTTTTTCATGACCGCCTTCTTCTTTGCGATGCTTCACCTGGGCGTCCTCATCGTGGGCAGCGGCGGCCTGACGGTCGTCACCGGCGTCTACATCTCGGGGCTGATCCTCTCCCTGATAGCCCTGGCCCTTGGATGATTGGGAAAGGAGAGCCTGTGCAGCTGCAGATTCCAGAACCCCTCAAAGGCATCATGGACAGGATTGCGCTGTGGTCCCGGATCAATTCCCCCTGGCTCGTTCATTTCAACAGCGGGTCCTGCAATGGTTGCGACATCGAGATCCTGGCCACGCTTGCCCCCCGCTACGACCTGGAGAGGGTCGGGGTCAAGCTCTGGGGCTCTCCACGGCACGCGGATGTCCTTGTCTGCACCGGTCCGGTGACACGGCAGTCGCGTGACCGGCTCATCCGGGTCTTCGAGCAGATGCCGGCCCCCAAGTTCGTCGTGGCGGTCGGCTCCTGCGGGATCACCGGCGGCGCGTTTCACGGCTGCTACAACATCATCGGCGACATCGGTGACGTTATTCCCGTTGATGTCTATATCCCGGGGTGCCCGCCGCGGCCTGAAGCCATCATCGATGGCGTGGTGCAACTCCTCACGAAGCTCAAAAACAGCGGCAGGAAGGAAACGCCGGCGCCCGCCGCGCAGGGCGTGCACGACAGCCGCGACATTTCGGAGGCCAAAGCGTGAGCATTGAAAAGGCCCTGGGATCGGTACCTGGTCTGGCGGCACAGTGGGGTCTCAACCTGGAGACCGCCGGCCGAGAGAGGTACGCGCTTGTGACTCCGGCAGCTCGCCTCCTCGAGGTCGTGGGGGCGCTGACAAAAGAGAAATGGGGATACCTCTCCGCGATAACGTGCCTCGACCGCACGCCCGCGGAAGCGCCCTCCGCGAAGGAGGGCGCCGCGGAGGCTGGCGCGGCGGTGGAGAAGTCGGGACCCGCCCCGCTGTTCGAGCTCCTGTATCACTTCTGCCGGGGACCTGCCGTGCTCACCCTGAAGGTTTCAATATCCGGAGAAGCGCCCTCGGTTCCGAGCATCTCCGGGATCCTGCCTTCGGCAGTCCTCCAGGAGCGGGAGCTTGCAGAGGTATTCGGCGTTGAGGTGAGCGGGATGCCCGCCATCGGGAGGCTCCTCCTGTCCGACGACTGGCCGCAGGGCCTTTACCCGATGCGGAAGAAAAACACGCCCGCCGCAATCCGGGAGCTGATCGCCGCGCCATCCGCGCCGCCTCTCCCGGTGGCCTCGCACGAAAAGCCGGGCACGTTCGTCGTCCCGATAGGACCACAGCACCCGGCGCTCAAGGAGCCCGCGCACTTCGAGCTTGAAGTGGACGGGGAGATCGTCACCGCTGTGTCCCTCCGCCTGGGCTACGTGCACAGAGGAATTGAAAAAGCGGCTGAAAACCGCAGCTGGATCCACAACCTCTACCTCGTGGAGCGCATCTGCGGGATCTGCTCGCACATCCACGCCACGGCGTACACCCTCGGAGTGGAAGAGCTTGCGGGGATCACGGCGCCCCCGCGCGCGCACGCAATCAGGATCCTTTTCGCGGAGATGGAACGCGTCCACAGCCACCTCCTCTGGCTGGGAGTGGCGGCTCACCAGGCCGGCTTCGACACTCTCTTCATGTTCACCTGGCGGGACCGCGAGACCATCATGGACCTCCTGGACCAGGTGAGCGGCAACCGGGTCAACTACTCCGTCAACCTCCTCGGCGGGGTCAAATACGACATCGACGCTCCCCGGTCGGACGCCATCCGCAAAGGGATCGACAGACTGGAGCACCGCATCCACCATTATCTGGATATCGTCACGACGGACGAAAGCTTCCTCCGCAGGACGCGTGGAGTCGGCGTGTTCCCCACGGAGCAGGCGGATGTCCTGGGAGTGGTGGGACCGACGGCACGAGCATCGGGGGTGCGGAGGGACCTGCGGGTGGACACCCCATACAGCGCGTACAGAGATTTTCCCGTTATCCCCGTGTTCGACGAAGGCTGCGACCTGGCAGCCCGGTTCGTGGTGCGGATCAAGGAGCTTTTCGAGTGCTGCCGCCTCATCCGGGCCATCCTGGAGGCGTTTCCCCCGGGCGACCTGCGCGTCGGTGTGCCGCGGCGCATCCCCGAGGGAGAGGCCATCAGCCGCGTGGAGGCCCCGCGCGGGGAGCTCTTCTACTATCTGCGCAGCACCGGTGGAGTGATGCCGGACCGCGTCAAGGTGCGCACGCCAAGCCTCGCCAACTGGGCGTACGTTCTGAGCGTGGCGGTCGGGCTGAAGCTTGCCGACATCCCCATGGTGGTGGTCGGCATTGACCCCTGCTTCTCGTGCAATGACCGCATGATCAGCGTGCATCGCGTCGGGGAGACTCCGGGAGGGACGGCCCCATGAAAGCCCTGCTTGCCGTCCTTGCCTACCTGTTCTTCCCGGGCGGTCTTTTTGTCGTGGTCGGGAGCCTGGCGTACGAGTACGTCGACCGCAAGCTCATCGCGAGGTTCCAGAACCGGGTGGGCCCCCGGTGGTTCCAGCCGCTTGCCGACTTCGTGAAGCTCCTCGTGAAGGAAGAGATCGTCCCCCAGGGGGTGAACCGCGGGCTTTTCGTCTGGCTGCCCGTGGCGGCCCTTGCGGCGGCTCTGGCGACCGCGCTGTACGTGCCAATGGCGGGGCTGAACCCCACCTGGAGCTTCCGGGGCGACGTCGTGGCAACGGTCTATCTCCTCATGATGATGACGCTCTGCATCGGGCTGGCAGGGGCCAATACATCGGACAGGTTCTCCATCATCGGCGCCGTCCGCGCGCTCACGCAGCTTTTCTCCTACGAGGCGCCGTTCCTCCTGGCGCTCCTGGGACCCGCCATTCTTGCTGGAAGTTGGAGGATCGCGGAGATCAACGGGTACGCGCAGGGGCATCTCTGGATGATCGCCACGCAGCCCCTCGGCTTCGTGGTGGCCCTGATCGGGCTCATGGGGAAGCTCGAGCTTTCGCCTTTCGACGCTCCGGAGGCCGAGACGGAGATCGTCTCGGGGGCACTCACTGAGTACAGCGGGCGGGGCCTTGCGTTCTTCCGCCTCGGCAGAGACATCGAGCTTTTTGTCGGTCTTACCCTGATCTCCGCCTTTTACCTGGGCGGGCTCGCCAATCCCCTCCAGTTCCTCCTGAAGACCCTTGCGCTTCTGTTTGTCACCGCGGGGCTGCAGTCGCTCTTTGCGCGCCTTCGCATCGACCAGACCGTGGGGCTGTGGTGGAGGATCGGCGCGCTGCTGGCCCTCGTCCAGCTTCTCATCCTGATCGTTCTGAAAACCCTGGGGGTCGCCCTATGATGCGAATCGGGTCCATGCTGAGTGACATCACGCGGTCGCTTTTCCGCAAGCCGTTCACGGAGCGCTACCCGTTCGTCGTGCGGCCGGCACCCGAGCGCACGCGCGGCCAGCTTGTCTGGGACGGCGCGAAATGCACGGGATGCATGTTGTGCGTCAAGGACTGCCCGGCGGATGCAATCCAGATCACCGTCGTGGACCGGGCGGCAAGGAAGTACATCTTCCGCTACCGCACCGACCGGTGCGTCTACTGCGGGCAGTGCGTCGAGAGCTGCAAGCCCGTCGCCCTTTCGATGTCCAGCGAGCTGTGGCATCTCTCATCGACATCGAAGGAGTCGTTCAACCTGGTCTTCGACAACAGCCTTGACCGCGAGGGGGCTGAGCAGGCCTCACAGGAGAAGTGAAGGGAAGTCGGGCTGGCCGGATTTGAACCGGCGACCTTTCGGTCCCGAACCGAACGCGCTAGCCAGCTACGCTACAGCCCGAAGCACGCACCACCGCGACCGTTTCCGCGACTCTCTTGAAACGTCGCGTCAGAACAGCAATCCTTCGCGAACCACGCCTTTTCGATGAAAAAAAAGAGCGGGAGCGACGGGACTTGAACCCGCGGCCTCCGGCTTGACAGGCCAGCGCGATAACCAGCTTCGCCACGCCCCCGTGTGAGACTGAATGTACCAGCAGGCAGGGGGAGTGTCAAGAGAGGCAGGGCCGGAGGGCGGGAGCCCCGAAGGATCCGGTGCGAAGCGGGCGGACTCGTTGACACTTGCTCGCGCCGCGTGGTAACTTTTTCCAGTCGAAACTCAACTTCCATACAGGAAAAGAACATGCCGTCACGAGATATCAGGAGAGCACAGGCCAAAAAGGGAGAAACCGTCTCCGACGCAATAGAGAAAAGGCACGAGAGCCATCCCCTGCTCTACGGGTTCACCGTCGTCGTCCTTGTCGTCATTGTCGTCACGTTTGTCCTGGCAGGCCCGGGCGGTCCTCTTACCCGCGGCAGCATTGGCAGCGGTGGCACCATCGTCTTCGGATCCTATCAAGGCCATGACATCGCCTATTACCCGGGCGGGTTTTTCGCTCAGCAGCGCGACAAGCTGGCAGCGCAGGTGAGGCAGAGCGGCAACCAGCAGAACAACACGGAGGCCATGGTCCAGGCCGTGTGGTACCAGGCGTTCCAGCAGACGGCAATGCACGTGGCCGTGCTCGCCCTCGGTGAGAAGGCGGGGATCCAGATCTCCGATGATGCGGTGGACAAGGCCCTCCTCACCTACCCCGGCTACCTCGATGAGAACGGCAAGTTCAGCGAGGAAAGGTACGCCAAGGCTTCGGGCCAGGAAAAGGCCGCAACGCGGAAGCTCTACCGCGAAAGCCTCATCACGTCCCAGATCGCGACGGACATCCTGAGCGGCGTAAAGACCGGATCGCAGGAATCCAGCTTCATCGTTTCCATGGTGAAGCCCGAGAGGAGCGTCCAGTTCGTGAGCTTCCCCTTCACGAGCTTCCCCCCGGAGGAGATCAGGAAGTACGGAGAGGCAAACGCGTCGCGCTTCCGCAAGGTCAAGGTGAGCCGCATCCTCATCAAGTCAAGCGATGCCGAAGCCGCGCAGATCAGGCGGAAAATCGTGGAAAAAACGAGCACATTCGAGGAGCTCGCCAAGACGTATTCCAAGGATGCCTACGCGGACAAGGGCGGCGACATGGGCTGGCGATACGCCTACGACCTGCAGGCCGACTTCGAAAACAAGGACACGGCCAACCAGATCTTCTCCCTCAAGCCCGGCGAGGTGAGTGATGTGCTGAAGGGAACCTTCGGCTGGATGATCTACCGCGCGGACGCGGAGCCGACGAACCCCGACTTCTCCAACCCCGCCGTCCTGGACGACGTCAAGGCGTACCTCACGAAGTACGAAAAAGGCAAGATCGAGGACTATTTCAACGCACGCGCTGCCCAGTTCTCGCGGCGCGCCGCGGAAGTGGGCTTCGAGAGGGCCGCTTCGGAAGCCACGGTGAAGGCGGAGAAGACCGATTTCTTCCCCATCAACCTCCAGAATACCTTCTCCTTTGCGCCCCTGCAGGCAATCCCGCAGGCGGACACGCCGAGCAACGCGGTCTATAACGAGGACTTCTTCATCCGCGTTTTCTCCCTGGCCAGGGACCAGGTATCGACGCCCGTGGTCCTCGACGACCAGGTGCTCGTGCTGAAGCTGCTTGCAGAGCGCCAGCTGCCCGACACAACCGTCACCCTCCTGGGAGGATGGGTCGACTACATGTCCGGGCAGTCCGCGCAGATGGATCTCGCCGCCACGATGATGGCCCCGGGGAAGCTGACGGACAACTTCCAGGAGGTCTTCTCCCAGTACGTGACTCCGCGGCGGCAATAGGCCGGAAATGCCGGAAGGAGAGCCTTCGCTTCTCCGCACGGAAAATGGTCAATCGGCGGTCTGGAAAGGCGTCAACCTCTACCCGGCCTCCGACCCGATTGAATATGCGCGCCGAAAGGCGCGCATTTTTTCGATTTTGCCGGGAACGCTCGTTTTTGTCCCTTCCATAGGGCTGGGATACGGCCTTGAGGATCTCCTGGCCCGCCTCCCCCCCGATTGCGCTGTGATCTGCATCGAAGCGCACCAGCCTCTCATGGCTCTTGCCATGCGCCAGGGCCTGCCGAGCGACCCCCGCCTGTTCATCCTGAGAACGGACAGCGAGCAGGCTGCCGCGCTGACGCTGCAGAAAATTGGCACCCGGCGCTTTCGAAGAGTGGTGGAAATCAGCCTGTGCGCCGGCTATCGGCTGGCCCCCGCCGTGTATGCCGGCATGCGGCGGGCCCTGGAGGACCAGGTCCGCGAGTACTGGCGGAACAGGCTTACCCTGATCGCGCTGGGGAGCCTCCAGGTGCGGAACCTCCTGTCGAACCTGGCCCTCCTGCCGCGCGCCGGGGACCTTTCGCATGTCTCGACGTCCATGCCTGTCGTGGTTGTCGGGGCCGGCCCGTCGCTTGGCGAGATCTTTCCGACGCTGCGGTCCGTGAGAAAAGACATCATTCTGATGGCGGTAGACACCGCTTTGCCGCGTCTTGCGGCAGAGTCCCTTCCGCCCGACATCGTAGTTGCCCTGGAAGCGCAGGTCTTCAACCTGTTGGATTTCCTCCCCCGCCCGGACCCGTCAATCCTGATTGCGTGCGAGATGTCCTGTCACCCCACCGTTCCCCGCCTCTTCGACGGGAGAGTGAGGTTCTTCTCATCGGAGTTTGCGCCCCTTCGGCTCTTCACGCGGATGGCGGGGGCCGGGATGCTCCCCTGTCCTTTCCCCGCGCTCGGGTCGGTGGGCGTTGCGGCGGTGAAGGCGGCGCTCGGTCTCACGACGGGAGAGATATTCCTTGCCGGGCTGGATTTCAGCTACCCGGGATCCCTGACCCATGCTGGCGGCACTCCGCATCACCTCGCGGCCCTGGCTGCGGCTGCCCGACTGGAGCCTGTTGAGGGATCATCGTTTCGCGCCATTGAGGCAAGGCGGCCATCTGTTCTGGAAGACAAGACTGGAAAGCCGGTCCTCACGGACGCAGTGCTTACCTCCTACCGCGACAGTCTTCGAAGGCTCATTGCGGGCGCAGGGGGCAGGGTCCACGACGCCTGTTCCACCGGCCTCGACCTGGGAGCGGCACAGATCACGGGGCGCAAGATGAAGGAAAAAGTGAGCGCGGCCCGGGCAAGAGGCATCCCTCCCGACCGCGCCGCCGCTCCCGTGTGCTCCGTCGACGCCGCCCGCGCCTTCCTGGCCTCCGAGGAAGAGCTCCTCCGACGCGGTGATGAGCTTCTCGATGCAGCCGTCCGGTCCGGCACCGCGTCGCCCGAGTGCTCCGCGTTCCTGGAAGAGGCGGATTACGTGTGGGTTCACTTTCCCGACGAGCCGGCTCAAGGAGGCCCCGACAGGGGCTTCCTTGCAAGGGTCAGGGTCGGTGTCCGTTATTACGCCGAGCGCCTCGGAAGGCTCGCGTCACTCCTCTGAGGTTTTCAGCACGGCAAGGAACGCGGACTGGGGGAGCTCCACCTCACCGACCATTTTCATGCGCTTCTTGCCTTCCTTCTGCTTTTCAAGGAGCTTGCGCTTTCTCGTGATGTCTCCGCCGTAGCACTTCGCCGTCACGTCCTTGCGGAACGCGTTGACAGTTTCCCGCGCGATGATCTGGCTCCCGATGGCGCCCTGGATGGCGATCTTGAACTGGTGGCGCGGGATGGCATCCCGAAGCCTCTCGCACACCCGGCGGGCGGTCTGGTACGCGTTGCCCCGGAAAACCAGCTGTGCCAGCGCGTCAACAACCTTGCCATTGAGAAGGATATCGAGCTTCACGAGCTCGGTCTCCCGGAACCCCAGGATCTGGTAGTCGAATGACGCGTAGCCGCGGCTGATCGATTTCAGCCGGTCGTAGAAATCGAAGACCACCTCGGCAAGCGGCATCTCGAAGACGAGCTCCACCCGCTTCTCATCGAGGTAGGTCATGCTCTTCTGCGTGCCGCGCTTCTCCAGGCAGAGGGTGATGATGTTGCCGAGGTACTGGGACGGGGTGATCATGGATGCCGCAATGAAAGGCTCTTCAGACCTCTGGACCTGGGACGGGTCAGGGAAGTTCGCCGGGTTGTCGATGAGGGTCTCCCTGCCTCCCTGGAGCGTGACCCTGTACTGAACCGAAGGCGCCGTGAAGACGGCGGACATCTCGAACTCGCGCTCCAGCCTTTCCTGGACTATCTCGAGGTGCAGCAGTCCAAGGAAACCGCATCGAAACCCGTACCCGAGGGCCACCGAGGAATCCTTCTCGTAGATGAGGGAGGCGTCATTGAGCTTGAGCTTGGCCATGGCCTCGACAAGCTCCTCGTAGTCGTTCGCGTCCACCGGGTAAATGGAGGAGAAGACCACCGGCTTGACCTCCCGAAAGCCGGCAAGCGGAGCGGCGCAGGGCCTGTCGTTGTCCGTGACGGTGTCCCCGACCCGCGTGTCGGAAACGGTCTTGATACCCGCGATGAGGTAGCCCACCTCGCCCGGCCCCAGGGACGGGGCGGGAACAAACCCGAGGCGGAACAGCCCTGTCTCCTCCACCTTGTACGTGGAACCGTTCCACCAGAAACGGATGTTCGTCCCCGGCCGCAGGATGCCCTCGTACACGCGGACGTGTACAATGACCCCGCGATACACGTCGTAGTGGGAGTCGAAAATCAGCGCTTTCAAAGGGTCGGCCGGATTCCCCGCGGGAGGCGGGACCCGCAGCACGATGGCCTCGCACAGCTCGTCCACGCCCGTTCCGAGTTTCCCCGAGACGAGGAGCGCGCCGTCGGGATCCAGCCCGAGGTCGTGGCCGATCTGTTTCTTCACGCCCTCGATGTCGGCGCTCGGAAGGTCGATCTTGTTGATCACGGGAATGATCTCGAGGTTGTGCTCGAGAGCCATGTACATATTGGCAAGCGTCTGGGCCTCAACGCCTTGGCTTGCATCGATCAGGAGAACGGCGCCCTCGCATGCAGAGATGGAACGGGAGACCTCGTACGAGAAGTCAACGTGCCCCGGGGTGTCCACGAGGTTGAGCACATAGTCCACGCCGTTCCTCGCCTTGTACGGGATGGCAACTGCCTGGCTCTTGATAGTGATCCCGCGCTCCCTTTCGATGTCCATGTTGTCGAGGATCTGGTCATGGAAATCCCGGTCGGAAACAAGCCGGGCGCGCTGGATGAACCTGTCCGCCAGGGTTGATTTTCCATGATCTATGTGGGCAATGATGCAGAAGTTCCGGATTTTCTGGTTTTCCACTTGCCGCGAAGTATAGACAAAGCACCGACTTTCATCAATTCAGGCATGCACGTCAGGTGTGCACGCGCGCACGAGCGGGCGCGCATGCAGTCCCGCGCTTGACATCGTCCGACGCAGCCCATAGGCTTCCCACCCGTGAGCAACGGCGGAAATCCGGGAGTCCTCGTCGTCGACGACGAAGAAGCCCTGCGGGCTCTTCTCATGCGAGTGCTTGAGAACGAAGGCTTCGAGCCTTTTCCGGCCAGCGACGGCGAGGAGGCAATCAGGCTCTTTCGCGAGCGCTCCCCTCTTGTCGTCCTGTCTGACATCAGGATGCCGAGGATGGACGGGCTCACCCTTCTCACGGAAATCAGGAAGATCGACCCTGCCGCCGCCGTGATTCTCATGACGGGACAGGGAAATGAGGACGTCCTCCTGAAGGCCCTGCGGGGGGGCGCCACCAACTTTTTCAAGAAGCCGTTCAACAGCCGCGATCTGGTGGAAGAGATCCGCAAGGTCGTGGCCTACCGGCTCGAGGCGGCGCGAAACGGGCTTTTCTCTCCCCATCTCACGGCGGAGAGCAAGTCGTTCGTGCTCCCGACGGGGGGCGGCAGCTATTACCCCATCGTCAACCAGATCACCCTCCAGCTGCCCTGCCTCCTGCCCCCCGAGGAAATCCTCAATCTCAAGATCGGGATCGAGGAGATGATCACGAACGCCATCGAGCACGGCAATCTCGGCATCAGCTTCGAGGAGAAAAGTGAGGCCATCCGCGAGGGTCGGCTCGCCGCGCTCCTTGCGGCACGGGCGGCAGAGCCGGGACGCGCCGAGCGCAGGGTCTTCATCACTTCGCAGCTTGGCTCCGACCTGTTCGAGATCACGATCAGGGACGAGGGGGCAGGGTTCGACTGGAGGGCGCTGCCGGAGGTGGCCCCGGAGAACCTCCTCGCGTTCAACGGCCGTGGGATCTTCCTCACGAAGATCTATTTCGACGAGGTCCAGTACAACGAGGAGGGCAACGAGGTCACGCTGCGAAAGCGCGCCCGCTGACGGCCTCCGTCAGACGAAATTATCGGTCTCCAGGTCCGTGGCGATCTGCACGGCGCTTTCGATGAAGCCCGCCTTGCGCTTCTTGATCACGAGGAGCAGGGCCGCAAATCCCTTGTCGCTGTCCACCTTCCAGTCCTGGATGGAAAGCGGGTCGTTCTCCGAGAGGCCCGATTCGTCCGCGACGGATCCCCGGGTCACGCGGGTGACAATGTAGTCGTTGCTCCAGAAGAAAGAGCCGACTTTCTGCAGCTTCATCCCGAACAGCGGGTAGAGCACGTTGTCCCGCGTGTCCCGCTTCAGGGCTTCCTCAATGGGGCGCTCCGGTCGGCCGGAGAGGCAGAGGAGCGCATCCATGCTGCGCTGCCCGCGTTTCAGGGAAACCTTCATGAGGCCGGGCTGCCCATGGGAAAGGACCGCCTCCTGCACGTCCTGGATCTTCGTGTATTTGGTCCCGTCGATCGCTTCGATGATGTCGCCGGACTGGATTCCTGCCTTCGCCGCGGGCTCATCGGGTACGCAGTAGACGACCTCCAGCCCCTTGTCCGTTTCCGCGAGGGACATCCCCAGCCACGGATGGACCACCTCTCCTCCCTTGTAGAGGGCAGGAAGGATCTTCTCTATCCAGTGGTAGGGAACGGCGAAGTTCAGCCCCTGGAACTGCTCCAGACCGGCAAAGCCGACGCCGATCAGGTCTCCCTTGTCGTTCAGAAGGGGTCCACCGCTGTTGCCCGGGTTGAGGGGCACATCAACCTGCATGATGTCGCCCATCTGCAGGAGGTGGCGACCCATCGCGGATACGATGCCCGAGGTGATGGTTTTCTCCAGCCCCGCGGGGGAGCCGATGGCGAATATCCTGTCCCCGGGGGCCACCTGTTCCGAGCCATAGCCGCCGAACGTGAAGCTGGAGCTGAGCTCAGTCTTGATGAGGGCCAGATCGAAGGTCGGGTCGTAGCCAACGACTTTTGCCGGTATGCGCTCCCCCGCGGGGCTCTCCGAAAGCCTGATATACAGGCGCGAATATCCCTTGTCCTTCGGATCGACCTCGCTCTTGATCACATGGTGATTGGTCAGGATGTACCCGCGGCGGTCGATGAAGAACCCGCTGCCGATGATCTGGTCCGGATAGCCGACCCCATTCTGGACCTTGATCCCCCGGTCCACAAGGATGGTCACCGTTCCCGTCAGCATCTGGGGAAACGAGGGCGCGGCCTCGGCAAAGGCCGCTGCTTCCGCCGGAGGCGCAAAGCCGCGCGCCTTCATGGTGGCGAGGAGGGCTCTCGCGACTGCCCTGTTCCCGACCCGGACCGCGGCTTCGAGCGCGGCGCCGAGGTCAGCCTCGCCGGGGTCGGGGAGGGAGACCGCGCGCATCCGGCTGAGGAGGGAGACGACGTCGTTGCCCGACGCCTGCTCCGCGGAGGCGAGCTCCCCGAGGAGCTTCCTTTCCGTCCAGTCGCCGGTGATGGCCGGCTTCCCAAGGGCCTGTGCGGAGTCGAAATAGCGAAGGGCATCGTCGTATTTCTTGTCGTTGACGGCCTTGGTAAAGGCTGCGGTGAGCGCATCGATGGCCTTTGATTCAAGGGAGGCCAGGTCCGTCTCGGGAACCTCGCCGGGCTTCTCGCGACGGAGCCAGGATATCTCCTGCAACGCCTGGAGAAACGATCCCGAGGAGATGAGATCCCCCATCTCCTTGACCCGGACCTGCGGCAGGGGGGCCGCGGGAGGGAGCGCCGGGGAGGTAGAGGCGCAGGAGGCAAGGAGCAGGGCGCAGAGCGCAAGGGGAAGAACGGATGACTTCACGGCAGCTCCTCCGCGTACATGGTGCCTTCGCGGCGAAAGACCAGGTACATTTTTCCGGAAACGGCGCGGTAGCCTTCCCCGCCGTCCACATCGATCTTCACGCCGGCCCTGGCCGGCTGTCCGATCCAGACAACGCCGCGGGCAGGATCATGGGTCAGCGGCACCTGCTGCCCGCGGCGGGTGACGCGGACGAGCTCTTCCTTTTTCCACAGGTAGCTGAGGTCGAAGGTACCGTTCATCGCGGTTGAGAAGTCCCGCACCACACCGTCCGGCCCCGCGGGATATTCCCTGCTGTCCGCTACCCCGTCTCCGTTGTAATCCCATGATTTCATCGGACTCGGAAGGTAGCGTTCCCAGTAGTCTGCTTTTCCCGTGCCGCGGGTATCCACGGCGATTCCGGCGAGCTTCCCGTCGCGCCACGTTTCCATGACGGAAAACCTCCCGGACCCATCCGGGTCCCGGATCCCGCGGACCGGCTGGCCGTTCTCGTACCACACCTTGTGGTTGAACGTACCGTTGCCCAGCGTGTCCTCCTGCATGAAGATCTTCTTCCCTCTCAGGAGATCTATCCTCCGTTCGACCGTGGCGCCGTCCGGACCGTATTCCTCGATCCTGTATGATGCGGCTGTGACCTGGTCAAGGGTCGGAGGCCGGGGATTCCGAAGGGCTCGGGGGGCAAAGCCGGGGCCCGTCGGAGTGCCCGACAGGAAGGGAACTTTCACGGTGTAGGGGTCAGGAAAGTACGCCTGGCCCGCCGCTTTCACGGACCGGATCCAGGGGTAGGCGCTGTAGCTGAAATCGAGAAGACGGCTGCCCTCTCTGACGGAGAGTGAAACCGGAGATCCGTTCTGGAACCCGGCGGCGAGCTCCGGCTGCCCGTCCTTTCGGCTGTCCCTTTCCCACGAGGTGAGCTCCCCCCGGGAAAACGCCCATCGCTCTGAGTAGAACCCGTCCCCCTCCGGGTCGAGGTCGCGGTTTCCGCTGTAGCTGGAAAGGTCGGATCGAAATGCCGCCAGGAGACTCTGCGATCCGCTGACTGCCCGCGCAACCCGTTCAACGAGGTCTTCATGGGAGAGGCCCCCGTTGTCGACGAACTGGGACAGGTATTTCTGAGGACCCCGGGCGCGCGCTTCAAGAGCGATCACCGCCGCAAGCGGATCCTTGCCGCCCCTGGACGAATAGTCATCCACGGCAGATACACGCGCCAAAGGATTCGCCGCAAGCTCCGCGTTCCGCAGGAGCAAGGCAAGGCTGTCAGGATGCACCTTCAATTGCGTTGCGATCACCTGTCGGGCAGCCGCGCGGTTTCCCTGCCTCTGCAACAGGTCTGCGGAAAGAAGTGCAAAACCGTCCTCGAGCGGGAACCGGCGCACGGCGTCGGACAGGATCCCCCGCAGGGCGCGGGTGTCTCCTTCCCGATCGTACAGCTTTGCAAGCAGGAGGTACGTTCGGGCGTCAAACGAGGCGCGCCCGGCCAGCGCTGAAAGGAGCGTCCGGGCCTCGGCAAGGTTGCCAGTGCGAAGAAGGACCTCGGCAAGCGCCTGCTCGGCAGCCATCGGGTCCGTGACTGTCCAGGAGGCGCTTGCAAGAGCCTTGCGAAGATCATCCACGGCAGCGAGGGTCCTGTCCTGGTCCGGCAGCTCCAGGCGCGCCCGAAGGTAAAGTGCCTCTGAATAGTCGGAGGAAAGCTGGAGAGCGGAGGAGAGCAGGTCTGCAGACTCGGCCAAAGACCCCGCGGCCAGAGCGGCGCGCGCCTTCTCCACGAAAGTGTCAGCCTGGAGCCTAGAAGAATCCGCGGCAACGGGCTGGGCGACTGCCACGGGGGCAGCGCCGAGGGCCAGGACCGCGAGCAGCAGGAAAAGAGGAACCGCAGCGTTCTTTGTCACTCTGTCCTGAATATCGGCTCGGACCCCTTGAATTATCCGGAGCCGACGACCGTAGCCGCTACCGGCGCGCTCTCGACGGTATCGTAATCCCTTTTGCGCGGTGGGAATCCCAGGAGGGCGCGTATCTCGTCGTCATCCAGGTTCTCCTTCACGAGGAGGGTGTCGCTGAGGAGCTTGAGCTTGTCCTTCTGCTCCATGAGGATCCGCATTGCGTCGGCCAGGGAAGTCTCCACGATCTTCTTGATCTCGCTGTCGATGGTCCGCGCGGTGTCCTCCGAGTAATCCTTGTGGCGCGCGATCTCCTTTCCGAGGAAGATCGGCTCCTCTTTTTGCCCGTAGGCAATGGGGCCCAGCACCTCGCTCATTCCCCATTCGCACACCATCTTGCGGGCGATCTCCGTGGCCTGCTCCAGGTCGTTTGCCGCTCCGGTGGTCGTCTCATTGTAGAAGATTCTTTCCGCCGCGTAGCCGCCCATGGCTATGGTGATCCTGTCCTCCAGCCACCCCTTGTTGCGCGAGTAGGTGTCATTCTCCGGCAGGGAGAACGCCACCCCGAGCGCCCTTCCGTGGGGGATGATGGTGATCTTGTGGAGCGGGTCCGCATTCTTGAGGTAGTAATGCAGGAGCCCGTGGCCCGCCTCGTGGCAGGCAACCATCTGCTTTTCCTTGGGCGGGATGACTTTCGACTTGCGGGCGACACCCATGAGGGTCTTGTCGCGCGCTTCCTCGAAATCATCCATGTCCACGGCGTCCTTGCCTTTGCGTCCGGCGAAGAGCGCCGCTTCGTTCACGAGGTTGGCGAGGTCCGCCCCCGAGGAGCCCGGGGTGGCGCGCGCGAGCCGCGCGAGCTCCACGTTGGCCGCGAGGGGCAGCTTGCGGGCGTGGAGCCTCAGGATCAGCTCCCGCTCCTTCACGTCCGGCATGTCCACCACGACCTGGCGGTCGAAGCGGCCTGGCCGAAGGAGGGCCGGGTCCAGGACGTCCGGCCTGTTGGTGGCCGCCAGGATGATGACGCCGTCCTTCGTGTCGAACCCGTCCATCTCCACGAGCATCTGGTTGAGCGTCTGCTCACGCTCGTCATGACCGCCGCCATACCCGGCTCCCCGTGTCCGACCGACGGCGTCGAGCTCGTCTATGAACAGGATGCAGGGGGCATGGCGCCTGCCCTGCTCGAAGAGGTCGCGGACCCTGCTGGCCCCCACCCCGACGAACATCTCCACGAAGTCGGAGCCCGACATATGGAAGAAAGCCACGTTGGCCTCTCCGGCAATGGCTTTGGCAAGCAGCGTCTTTCCCGTTCCCGGCATTCCGACAAGGAGGACCCCCTTGGGGATCTTTGCCCCGAGCCGGGAGAACTTCTGAGGGTTCTTGAGGAACTCGACCACTTCCTGCAGCTCGTACTTGGCCTCATCCTGCCCCGCCACGTCCGTGAAGGTGATGCGCTTGCTTCCCTCCAGGTATCGCTTTGCCCTGCTCTTGCCGAAGGAGAACGCCTTGTTCCCGTTGCCTTGCACCTGGCGGAACATGAACCAGATGAAGAAGAAGCCGATGACCCAGGGAAGGATCTGGATCAGCACCGCCAGCGGGGACACCGCCTTGGCGCCGCCGGATACCTTCACACCCTTTTCCCGCAGGCTCTTCATCAGGTCCGGGTCGGGATACGGGATCGTGGTCTTGAAGAAGTTTGCCTCTCCGGACTTCGTCTTGAAGGTCCCCTGGATCTCGTACTGGTCCACGATCTTCACCGAGTCCACCTGGCCCTCGTCGAGGTAGGTCTGGAAGGCCGAGTAGGACAGCTCCTGGGAAAGCGTGCGGTCGTTGTACACGAAGAAAAAGATGAAGAAAGAGACAAGGATCAACAGGGAGATGAGGGCAATGCGATTGTTGAAGTTGAACCGCGGGATCCGGGGATCCGGCCCCTTGTCGTCTCGATTGTCGTTATTGTTGCTCACGTCCCTCTTCCATGTTCCCTGCTCATCCGCACTACTATTCGATCCTCGTTCCCGTCACCGGGAATCAGAGCGCCCGCTCGTGCCCGGTCCGCGTACCCGAACGCCTTCCCCAGGATCGCCACTATCCCCTTCCTGTCTGCCAGGATGGGGACCATCTGCCTGTGTCCCTCGGAAACCTTCCACCCGGCAAACAGCTCTTTCAGAGGTGTCGCACCGTGTTCCAGAAGAATCTCGTCTCCTTTTCTCCTTGATCTGAAGACGAGCGGCGGTTCGATGTCCCGTGCGAGGAGCGCGGTCTCTCCCGCCGGGGGACTGTTTTTTCCTCTCTGCCGGGCAAAGCTCACGTGCACTCCAGCTTCGGGCACGCTGAAGCCTGCGGTTTCGGAGACTTCTTTAAAATAGCTCTTTTTGCATGGCATGACAATATGGCGCTCCCAGGCCAGAAGCCCATCCCGCGAAACCAGGCGAACACCGTGCCCTCGGATGATGCTTCCCCTGGCGGCAGGGAGGGTACGGCCGAGCGCGGGGGCGATGAAACGCCACGGGAGCCTCCGCGGAGATGAGGAGCCCTTGAGAGCGTCATACAACGTCATGAGCGCCGCGGCGCGGACCGCCGCGGGCGCCGCGAGGAACGCCTCCCGTGGAATGGAGAAACCGGCTGGCGTGGCTGTCCAGCCCATGGCCCGCCACTCCTCCCGCAGGAGGTCGCCAGCCAGCGCTGCTTTGCGGGAAAAGCCGAGGATCCCCGAACGGAACCCAGGGAACTCCTTCCGCAGAAGAGGAAGCAGGACGTGGCGGACCCGGTTTCTCAGCATCGACAGGTCCGCGTTGGAAGCATCCTCGCGCCAGTCCTGGCGGATGGATCGCAGGTAGTCGATGACCTCCTCCCGCGTGCATCCCAGAAGCGGCCTGATGATCCTGCCCCTGACGCGCGGGATGCCCGCAAGCGCGGCCACGTCGGAGCCCTGGATGAATCGCATCAGGAGGGTCTCCAGGTTGTCGTCCTGCGTGTGCCCCAGAACGATCCACCGCGCACCCAGGCTGTCGGCTGCTTCCCGAAGAAGGCGGTGCCTCTCCTCCCGGGCCACCTCTTCGAGGCTCCGCGATTCCTCCCGCGCCCGCTGCCTGCAGTGTCCGGCGGGGATCCGGGCCGTGGTCAGGGGGACTGCGCCGGCGCCGCAGAGGGAGCGCGCGAAATCGACATCCTGCTCGATCTGCTGCGAAGACCGGATTCCATGGTCCACGATCAGGGCATGCAGCGTGAATCCCCAGTCGCCGCGGGCGGAAACAAGGAAACGAAGGAGCGCGGTGGAGTCCGGTCCTCCCGAAATGCCTGCAAGGAGGGAAGCGCCTTTGGGAACGCGACACGCGGCCAGCGCTTCGAGCGCGTGCGACTCCAGGGGCGTCATGACGGGCGTGGATCTGCGGCAGTGCTGCGCGGTTCTTTTCTATTAAGAGTATTCATCACTTTTTCCGGTCCCTGCTCTATCAGGGTGAGGACTGCCTGGGCTGCCCTTTCCACCCCTTCGGCAATCAGCGCAGCTTCCTCCCGCCGGGGGGCGCTGAGAACATGACCGATCACTTTCCCCCTGTGCGACGGCCTGCCGATCCCGACGGTCAGGCGCATGAACTCCTCCGTGCCCAGGGCGGCAATGACGGATTCAAGGCCTTTCTGGCCGCCGGACGAGCCCCGCAGGCGAAGCCTGCAGCTCCCGGGTGAAAGGTCGAGGTTGTCACAGACAACGAGCAGGTCCGCGGGGGAGCCGCCGGTTTCCCGAAGCGCCTCCCGCACGGCCCTGCCGGAGTCATTCATGAAGGACAGTGGCTTGACGAGGGAGAGGCTCCGGCCCTGGTACGATCCCTTCCCGATGGAATAGGAGCGGAAAAGCTTCTTCCGAAAGGAAACCCCCAGGCGCTCCGCGACGCTGTCCAGGACGTCGAAGCCGACGTTGTGGCGTGTGTCCGCGTAGCGTTCGCCTGGGTTTCCCAGGCCGACAACCACGAGGGGCAGGGACTACTCCTCTTTCTCCTCTGTCTCCTCGCCAGCTTCGCCCTCTCCTTCCGCCGGGGCTTCGCCTTCCGCAGGCACTTCCCCTTCCACGGCAGCGGGGGCAACTTCCTCTTCCGCCTTGCGATGGGCGACGAGGCAGACCACCTGGTCCGCGGCCTGGAGGACTTTCACGCCGCCCGGCAGCGTGAGGTCTCTGATATGCAGGGCCCTGTCCAGGGCGAGCTCGGAGATGTCCAGAACGATCTCCTCCGGCAGGTCCCTTGCGAGGCACTCCACCTCCAGCTCTCGGAGCTGGGTCTCCAGGATGCCGCCCTCCTTCACCCCCACGGGGTTGCCGGTCAGCCGCACGGGCACGCGCGTGCGCAGGGCCTTTCCCTTCTCGAACTCGTAGAAATCGACGTGGAGGATCTGCCCGCTGAGGTTGTCCCGCTGGTAGTCCTTGACGAGCACCTCGTGAACACCCTCGGGCATGTGCAGCTCGACGATCGTGTTCTCCGTGATCCTCTTGAATGCGTTTCGAAACTCGTGGGCGTCAACCACGATGGCCGTGGGCGTGGTATGGCCGTAGATCACCGCGGGGATCTTGCCGTCCCGTCGCAGCCGGCCCGCAACCGACTTGCCGCCCCCCTGTCGCGGCTCGACGTTCAGTTTCTTCGCTTCCATGCAGAGACTCCTTGGTAGCCGCGTTCGCACGGTTGCCCGGCGTGTTTTCGCAGCAGATATGTACAGACCGTCGCGGCCACCGCCGCGACCGAACGCTGCGCCGCAGCCGTCTCGGCGGCCGCAGCTTCCTGTGCACCAGTTCGCTGGGACGGCAGGATTCGAACCTGCGAATACCGGATCCAAATTCCGGGGGCTTACCGCTTGCCGACGTCCCAAGGCTGCGCCTGCACCGGCGCAGGTCAGACCGGCTCGGGCTCCTCATTCTCCAGCGGATCGCCGTCCTCCGAGGCGCCGTCGGGGAGCGCCATTTCGTCATCCTGGCCCGAAATATGCTGTTCTCCGCCCCCTTTGTCAAACTCCTCCAAGATGCGAGCCTGGATTTTCCTGCGGAAGTCGGAGTTGATGGGATGGGCGATGTCCTTGAACTCCCCATCCCGTGTTTTCCTGCTTGGCATCGCCACGAACCGCCCGAACTGGCCCATGATGATCTTGAGGTTGTGTACGACGAAGCAGTTGTCGAAGGTAATTGTGACGTACGCCTTCAGCTTGTTGTCAGATTCTACCTTCTTGATGCGAATATCCGTTATCTCCATGGGTGGCCTCCCACTGGCGAATCCGCATCCGGTGATTGTAGCAGACGGCAGGAGGCGAAGCAAGTGGCCCCGTGAGGCCCCGGAAAGCCGCCGGAAGTGCGATATCACGGCCCGCGGAGCTTGCGTTTTTCTCCCTGTCCGCGGGCGACGTACGCCGCGAGCAGTGAGGGGAAAAAACCAGTTGACAAGTCTCAAATTCTGGACGTAGATTCAGCTGGGTTTCATACTTCACGTGCTCAGGCGGGGTGTACCATGCTGGAAAATTTGGGAAACATTGACAACGAGTTCTCGCCCGGGTTCCTCCCGTTTTCGCTCGCCAAGGGCAAGGGAAAGGGAGAGGAGGAACCTGCGGAAGGAGACGGGGAAGAGGATCTCGACGAAGACTTCGACGACTACGAGGATGATCTTGAGGAAGACTACGATGAGGAAGAGATAGAAGACGAGGAAGACGAGGAGTTCGAAGAGGATCTCGACGAGGACTTCGACGAGGAAGAGGAAGAGGAGGAAGAAGAAGAGGAGGAGGAAGAAGAGGAAGACTTCGACGAAGACGAGGAAGAAGAGTACGACGAAGAAGACTACCTCGACGAAGACGAATACGACATCGACGAAGACCTCGACTACGAGGACTTCGACCAGTAAGGTACCCGCTCGGCCCTGAACCAGAGCCGTTCAAGGTCATAAAAGTCCCGCTGTTCCTTTTCCATCAGGTGCACGACAAAATCACCGCAGTCCAGAAGGAGCCACCCGTTGACAGGTGCGCGGCGGTGGTGGCCGCGGGGGCGGATTCCGCGTTCATGGAAGAACTCGGTGAGCTCCCGAAGAAGACCCGAGAGGTGCGCCGAGCTGCGGGCCGTGGTGATCACGAAGAAGTCCGCGAACGAGCAGACCCCCGTGATATCCAGGACAACCGTGTCCTCCCCCTTGTGATCCGTGATGAGCCGCGCGGCCTCCAGCGCGGTATCCCTACTGCTGTTTGACGAACCTGCCATCGAAGTCCCTTCCCAGGATCACGGTGACATCGACCGCCTGATCCATCTGGGGATCCGGCTTGGAGTAGATCCTCGTGCACCGGATGATGTCGGCAAGCTTCTTCGCGTCGTCGAGCCTGCCCTTGCGATCGAGGACCACCGTGTTCACGTACTGGTCGTTGTCCGCGTTATTGGGCGGCATGACCTCGTAATCATAGCTCTGGAGGAGGTCCCGGGCGCGCGTTGCGAGTCCCGGAGTCTTGGTGCCGTTCAGCACCTCCACCGTTATAGACAGGGAATCGGGCGGCACGAACTCGTTGGAGGCGTTGGCGGCAACGGCCTGCTTGACCGCTTCCTTCAGGAGCTCCCCCTCCTGGTGCGGGAACAGGAGCTCGCGGCCGTCAACCGTGCGGGTGGTCCCGAGAACGCGCTGCAGGACCATCCGCTCGGAGTCGAACCTCCCCATTTCCTGTATGAAAGAGCCGAGCGCCCTCGCCGAGAGGTTTGTGCGCACCAGTGACCGAAGAGCCCTCAGGGGGCCGCGCTGGAGGAGGAAGGCATTCTTCTCCCCGAGCCCTTTCAGGAGGGACTGGAGGAACCGCTGCCTGCGGCCGATCTTGTCCGCGTCCGTCTCCAGGGGGTCCTCGTAGCTCACGTACTGCCGCGCCTTGTCCCCATCCAGGGTCACGCTGCCGGAGGGCAGGAGAATGCGGTTTCCGTCCCGGGTAAGGTCCACCGGGTTCGCGATGAAAACGTCCACCCCGCCAAGGAGGTCCACAAGCTTTGAGACGTCCTCCATGGAGATGTCCATGACGCAGGGGATTCCGACGCCGAGGAGATCCTCGATCCTGGCGTTCAACGCGGCCGTGCTGGCTTTCCTGTACAGGGCGTCTATTCCATCAACCTTGTTCAGACGCGGTATGACACCCCCGAGGTTCGCAGGAACGTAGAAGAGAGACCCTTTTCGTGTGTCAGGGGTGTAGAAGAAGACCTCGAAGAACAGGGCTTTCTCCCCGTCGGAAAAGATGAAGAGCGTGTTGAGGGGAAGCTTCTTTTTCAGCGCATCGGTGATCTGGTCCACGCGAAGCTGGAGGTACGCGTAGACGCCTGACGCCGCCACGACAAGGATGATGAGCACGAGCAGGATGATGCTCCTGTCGGGTTTGCGGCTCCTTCTTTCAAGCATTCCGCGTCAGCTCCTCGTGGAGGGCCTGTGCCGCGGGGGCAATCTCCCGCGATTGCGCCTTCACGTGGTGGATCTTCCTGTCCAGGACGGCCAGGACCATCTCGTCGAGGCTCAGGGCAAGCGTGCGCCGCCGGAACTCCGGCGATACGAACTCCCTGGTCGGCTCCAGGTAGTCAGCTGCAAAGACAATCTTCGAAAGGCCCCCCATGCCGGCGCGTCCCGTGATGTGGTCCCGGATGGCATCCAGGGTCAGGGGATCCGAATAGCCGGTGTCCTTGAGAAGAATGGCGGCCCCTGCCCGCCCGTGGAGGAGAAGGGGACTTTCCTTCTCCCAGTCCGCCAGAGGGAGGCCGTCCCCCTGGCACAGGATGAGGATCTCCGACGTGGACAGCTCCCGCCCCAGGTCGTGGCACATTCCGGCGATGTACCCCTTTTCCTCGTCAACGTGGAAGCGGTCGCACAGCTCGCAGGCGAGCCGGGCAACTTCCCGAGAATGGGTGAGCCGCGGCCGGGAGAGGCTTGCCTCCGCAAGGGCCGCCGTGCGGGATCGCCAGACATTCCTTTCATCCATAGAGCTTGTTCGCCTTGATGTAGTCGAGCACGACATCGGGGAGGAGAAAGCGCACCGTGCGGCCTTCGGAGATTCTCCTCCGGATCTCCGACGAGGAGATGGGGATGACAGTGTTGGGCACCACACGGTGAGGATACTCCAGAGGCAGGGGACCGGCCAGCGTCCTTCGGGCCACGAAGAGGTCCACCATCAGGGAGAGCCTTCGGGCGTCCTTCCATGCGGGGAACCCTTCCACGAGGTCGTCGCCGATGAGAAATCCAGGCTTCCCTGTCAGCGGCAGCTTCTCCTGGAGCTCCTCCACCGTGTCGATTGAATACGAGGGTCCGCCTCGCTTGATCTCGCTCTCCACCACCAGGAACTCAGGATGTCCCGTGACCGCCCGCCGGAGCATCTCCAGCCGGTGGGCGGCGGGAAGAATGGGAGATGGGTCCTTGTGCACGGGCTGGTTTGCGGGAACAAAAATGGCAGCATCATACCCGAACGAGCTCCTCACCTCCTCCGCGATGAAAAGGTGACCGTAGTGCACCGGGTTGAAAGTACCGCCCAGGATCACCGCTCTCACAAGCGTCCACCATGGGAGGGTATCCCGGCATCCGCATCCGCGGAGCTCCTGCGGGCGTCCCGCACGAGGCCGAGGAGCGCCTTCTTGAGCTCCACGAGCCCCGTCCGGGCAAATGCGGATATGGAATAGAGGTGCTCCGAAGGAAACGCCTGCGCCAGGGCAGCTTTCCCGTCGGGAGCCTGATCGAGATCTTCCTTTGTACCGACGATCAGGCGCGGTCGGGCGGAAAGCTGCGGCGAATACAGGGCAAGCTCCTTCTCCAGCGTGGCCACCGCCGAGGGACAATCCGGGTTTCCCAGATCCACGAGAAAGAGGAGCGCAGAGCACCTCTCGATGTGCCGGAGAAACCGCAGGCCCAGCCCCCGACCCTGGGAGGCCCCTTCGATAATCCCGGGAATGTCGGCAAGGATCAGGTCCTGCTCCCCCAGCCGAAGGAGCCCGAGGTTGGGAACTTTCGTCGTGAAGGGATACTCGGCGATAAGGGGATGCGCGTTGGTCAGGAGCGAGAGAAGCGTTGACTTTCCGGCATTGGGCAGGCCCACGAGGCCCACGTCCGCGATCAGGTGAAGCTCCACCCTCACGTCGCGGGTTTCCCCCGCAACGCCCTTCTGGGCGTAGCGCGGCGCCTGGTTGATGGAAGTTGCGTAGTGCGAGTTGCCTTTTCCACCGCGTCCGCCGCGGAGAAAAACAAAGGAGTCGCCGTCCTTCGTGAGGTCCGCGAGTGTCTCCCCGACCTCGGCGTCTTTCAGGATCGTGCCGGGAGGAACGGGGATCTCGGCGTCCCGGCCGTCCTTGCCGCTCATGCGCTGCCCGGCGCCCCCCCTGCCGTTTTCAGCCTTGAACACCCGTTTGAGCTTGAGGTGGGAGAGTGTCTTCAGGTTCGACCTGACGGTAAAGACGACGTTCCCGCCCCGTCCTCCGTCACCGCCGTCCGGTCCGCCCCGCGGAACGTACTTTTCCCGTCGAAAGGAGACCGCGCCATCACCGCCGCTGCCGGACGAGACGACGATTGTGGTCTCATCCACGAAACCGTTCACAAGGGCTCAGCTCTTGACGGGTTGAATGGCGACAAAGCTCCTTCCTTTTCGGTTGAGGAACACGACCTGCCCGTCCGATAGCGCGAAAAGGGTATCATCCCTTCCCCGCCCGACCATGTCACCCGGATGGAACTTCGTGCCCCTCTGGCGGACGATAATCGTGCCAGCGCTCACGAGCTCCCCGGCAAACCGCTTGATCCCGAGCCTTTTCGCCTGCGAATCGCGGCCGTTCTTTGCTGCCCCGCCCTTCTTGCGCCCCATATCAATCCTCCAACGTCTCTATCCGAAGAGCGACCTGTTCGGGGAACTCCCGGGAAAGATCGCTCAAGCCGCGCACCAGGAAATCCGTGACCCCGCGCAGCCATCCCTCATCCCCTGCCGGCTTGCCCGCCAGCTCCAGGGTCATATGCGCTGGACGGGCTGCGCCTCCGTCTGCCGCGATGCCCTGCGCCGTGCACGCCCGGCCAGCCGTCCTCAGGAGAGTGGTGGCAGCGGAGCACGCTATGTTGTTCCCGAACCCTGTCCCGGCATGCCCCTCCGCCTCAAATCGCCGCAGGAGCCCGTCCCTGGAAACCGCGAGCAGGATCCGCAGCACGGGGTTACCCCTGGCTGCTGATGGCTTCCACCTTGATCAGCGAAAACTCCCGCCGGTGGCCATAGCGGCGGCGGTAGTTCTTCTTCTTCTTGTATTTGCCGAACACCAGTTTCCTGTCGCGTCCGTGATCCTCCACAACGGCGCGCACGCTCACGCCGGAAAGGTACGGGTTTCCGATCTGCGCCTTCTCCCCGTCGGAGATCATGAGCACGGAGGGGAACTCGATGGCGCTCCCTTTTTCTTGGACAACGTGATCCACCTTGATGACGCTGCCCGGCTCAACCTTGTACTGCTTGCCGAGAATGTCCACGAGAGCATACATATTCATCAACCCCTGGCTTCAACGATATAGCGGTCGACATCCTGTCACAGGCGTCACACGGATCGCCGTGAAATCGAGGTTCCACACTACCGTTTTCGGGGGACAGAGGTCAAGTAGCGCAGGCGGGTCGCGTCGCGGGCGGGCTGCCGCCTCAGCTCTCCTCCTCGGGAGCGGTCATGAGAAACTTGAGCTCTTCGGCGGATACCATGTGCTCTTCCTCGGGGGCACCCGGTCCCCTGCCAGTCAGAGCTTCCCGGATCTCCCCGATCTCCTTCTCGTGCGAATCACGGATGGAGCGCAGGCGCTCGTTCCAGTCTGCAAGGTGCTGGGCAAAGGGGACGCGCTTTCCAAGCAGGCCGTCGATGGCTTCGATAAAGGCCCTTTTCAGCTTCTGGATCTCACGCAGGTGCTCCTGCCTCTTGACGAAGAGTGAGCTGGTGAGAAGGCTCTGGGAGACTTTGCCGATCATTGCATCCACCCAGGCGATGTCGCCGAGGACCCTCTCGCGGAAGAACTCCGGGTCGATCTCGAGCTTGAGCATGTCCTGAAGGCAGCGGACCTGGAGAGCGAGGCTGAAGATGTCGTCTTCGTAGTTGATTTTTCTGGTCATCGTTCCATTGTGATGATCGGCGAGACCTCCGGGTCACTTGACACGTCGCCCCCCTCCGGGTACCGTGCCCCTACACAGATGCGTCCTTTGGGACGCCCTGATTGTACTCTATCCTCTTTGCTCGCCTCAAGGGCGAGCCGGAAGACCAGAGGGAGGAACCACACGGATGAAAATCTACGAGGCTGTCGTCATCTTTGCCAGTGACGAAGCGCAGTACCAGGCGGGGCGGGAGTTCCTGAAAAAGGAATTCGAAGGCTCCGGGATCACAGTGAAAAAGGAAGAGGACATGGGGGACCGCATCCTCGCCTACCCTGTGAGAAAAAACGATCGCGGCCACTACATCTGCTACCACATCGAAAGCGCTGCCGAGCCCCTCAAGACGCTCACGCGCACGCTGAAGCTCAGACCTGAGATCCTGAAGTACCTTTTTGTCCGCCAGGACAACTAGCGTCCCCCGGGAGACGGTATGGCAGACATCAACCATGTCGTTCTGGTGGGCAGGCTCACACGGAACGCCGAGCTGAAGTACACCAACAGCGGCGCGGCAGTCAGCAAGTTCAGCATCGCCATCAACCAGAGACGGAAGAAGGACGACCAGTGGGTGGACGAATCCCACTTTTTCGACATTACCCTCTGGGGAAAGACCGCGGAATCGCTGAACCAGTACCTCGTCAAGGGCAAGCAGGTGGGGATCGAGGGACAGCTGCGGCAGAACCGCTGGGAGCAGGATGGCCAGCCCCGCAGCAAGGTGGAGATCTTCGCAACCAATATCATGCTCCTCGGAGGCGGTGGCGGCGGTGCCCGCCAGAGCGCCCCGGCCGCCCCGGAAGCGAAGGGCGGCGGCGGAGACTTCCCCGAAGCGGGTGGGTCGGGGGGGCCCCAGGAGAATTTCGAGGACGATATCCCCTTTTAGTAAAGGTAAGGAAAAGGAAGAGAGGATGAACTCACATGTCGGATAACAAGGAAAACACTCCCAATCAGGCTCCGCGCCCGGCTGGCGGTGATCGGCCGCAGGGCAGTGACCGCCCACCGGGTGGTGATCGGCCGCAGGGCAGTGACCGCCCACCGGGTGGTGATCGGCCCCAGGGTGGTGATCGGCCCCAGGGCAGTGATCGCCCACCGGGTGGTGATCGGCCCCAGGGCGGTGACCGTCCCCAGGGCGGTGACCGTCCCCAGGGTGATCGGCCCGAGGGCGGATTCCGGAGGGAGGGCGGTTTCCGCCCGGACGACCGCCGCGAGGGCGGTGGTCCGCGCGGTGACAGGGGAGATCGCGGAGACCGCGGCGGATTCGGCGGGCCCCGCGGCCGTCACAAGACCTTCTTCAAGAGGAAGGTATGCAAGTTCTGCATCAAGAAAGCGACCATCGACTGGAAGGACGCGGGCGGTCTGAAGCGCTTCACCTCGGAGCGCGGAAAGATCATGCCCCGCAGGATCACGGGGACATGCGCGAAGCACCAGAGGGAGCTCGCACGGGCCATCAAGCGGGCGCGCAGCCTCGCCCTGCTTCCCTACGTCGCGAGATAGGAGTCTGGGCGCGCATCATTCCTGCCCAGAGTCGAATGCTCCAGAGGTCTGCCGGGGGACGCCTCCTCGAAGTCATTCTCTTCACGCTCGCGTCCCTCGTGCTCTACCACAGCGGGATCGGCTTCGCCCTGTTCCTGATCCCGCTGCAGGTGGTGGCCTCACGGCGGGGCGTGGGTCCCCTTCTCCTGGCGTGCGGGATCTTCATGCTCGTGTTCGCGGCCCTGCGCCTGGTGCCGCCGTTCGGCGGCGCGCTCGCGCCGGACATCCTGAGCGTCGTGGAGACCCTCTTCGTGGTTGTTCTCTTTCTCGCTCTCTTTGCCGTGAACCTTCCCCTCCTGGGAGGGGGAAGGGGGCGCGCCCTCTACAGGCTTGTGGGGGCAACAGCGGGCGCGGGCCTCGTTTCCGTCCCCATTCTCTTCTGGCTGTCCGGAAGCGCGCAGTACCAGGCCGCCATGGGAGCCATTTTCAACGAGGTCTCCAAGGGGCTCACCTCACTGTTTTCCCGAAGCGGGGAGATGGACTCCGTCATGTCGACGCTGCTCGCCCCCGAGGCGCTGCGGCGGATGTCGGACGCCTACCTGTCGCGGTCCCTGCTTGCAATCTTCTTCGTCCTGCTGTCGTTCTCCTGGTGGGCAGGACAGGCCTCGGCGTCGCGCTCATTGCCTCCGGGCAGGACCAGGTTCCGCTTTTCCGGTTTTCATCTGGAGAGCTTCTGGCTGTGGCCGCTGATTGCCGCGTTCGCCCTCATCCTGGCTGACCTTTTCCTGGGCAACCGGGGTCCTGCACGTAATGCTGCCGCCGGCGGTGCGGTCGGAGCATCGCCCGTGTGGGCATACGCGGCCTGGAATGTCGGGATCGTCATGATGATCCTGTACGGCCTGCAGGGGCTGGCCATCGTTCGCTTCCAGTTCGAAAAGCACGGCCTCCCGCGGCTGCTCTGGCTGCTCCTACTGGTCGGGCTGCTCGTGCTGGCAGCCTCACCACGGGTCGGGTTGTTCGTGATTGTTGCGCTCCCCGTTTTCGGGGCGTCGGAGACGTGGATACGCTACCGCGTCCCCGTGACGCGGGAGCCGGATGAATCTCATTGAATTGAAAGGAGAGGATCCGCATGAAGGTGATTCTCAACCAGGACGTTGTCGGACTCGGTGAAGAAGGGGACATCAAGGAAGTGGCGAACGGGTATGCCCGCAACTTCCTCCTTCCGAAAAAGCTTGCCGTGCTCCATACGAGGCAGAACCTTGCCATGCTCGAGCACAAACGGGTCGCCATCGAGACGAGGAAAGATGGGAAGAGGAAAGAGGCCCAGGGCCTTCGCGAGCGCCTGGAAGCGGAGGAGATCAAGTTCGCCGTTCCCGCCGGTGAGAACGGGAAGCTTTTCGGCTCCGTGAACAACACCCTCGTGGCGGTGGAGCTGGAGAAGAAGGGCTTCCAGATCGAAAAGAAGCGCATCGAGATCCCTGAGCACACCATACGGTCCGTCGGGACCTACAAGATCAAGGTGAAGCTCTACGACAAGGAAGAGGCGGTGATCAAGCTGACGGTGGAGGGAGCTGCTCAGCCGGGCGCGCCGGCCGCAGAGCAGAAGCCGCGGCAGCGCAGGGCCCGCCCGCAAGCCGCCGAGACGGCCCCCCGAGGGGCGGCGGAAGCGGCTCCTCGAGAGGCGGCTAAAGCCACCGCCCGAGGGACGGCGGAAGCCACCGCCCGAGGGGGAGCCGGGGCGGCTCCCCTAGGGTCGGCTAAAGCGGCACCCGCGGAAGCACCTGCACCCGCGGAGCCGGAGGCATCTCCCCCGGCAGAGACGAAGTAGGATCGACGGCCGGACCAGGAGCGGATGCCGTGAGCGGGAGCATGAATCCCGTCAGCCTCAGGGACGCGGTTCCTTCCCACAACGAGGAGGCGGAGCTCGCCACGCTGGGCGCCGTGCTCATCGACTCGGAGGCGCTGGCCTCCGTCGTTCACCTGGTCCGCGCGGAGGATTTCTACAAGGGGGCCCACCAGAGGGTCTACGAGGCAATCCTCTCCCTCTTCGACCGCGGCCAGTCCATAGACCTGATCACCCTCGCGGAGGAGCTTCGCGCGCGCGGCACCCTGGAGCAGTGCGGGGGCGCCGCCTACATCTCCCGCCTCACCTCGGCCGTCCCTACCAGCGCAAACGTCGAATACTACGCGAGGATCGTCCAGGCCGCCAGCATCCGGCGCACCCTCGCGCGCGTGTCGCAGGAGATCATCGCCCAGGCGCACGACAATTCATCTGAAATCAGCGTCATCCTGGAAGACGCGGAGAGAAAGATCTTCGAGATCTCCGACCGCAACCAGACCGGGACCTATTACCCGGCCAAGGAGATCGTCAAGCAGACCTTCGATGCCATCGAGAAGCACTACCATTCGAAGACGGAATACACGGGGATCCCCTCGGGGTTCAAGGAGCTGGACCAGCTTACGATGGGCTTTCAGAACTCGGAGTTCATCGTCATTGGCGCGCGGCCCTCGGTCGGCAAAACGGCATTCGCCCTGACCATCGCCGCGAACATGTCCATCCGGCAGAAAATTCCGGTCGGTTTCTTCTCCCTCGAGATGTCAAGCATGGCCATCATGCAGCGTCTTCTCAGCATGGAGGCGCGCCTTGACTCGCAGAGGATGCGCACCGGCATGCTCAGCCCGGCGGATTTCAGCCGCATCACTGAGGCATGCGGCAGGCTCTACGAGGCCCCCTTGTACATCAGCGACTCCCCGGACCTGAAGCTCCTCGACCTGCGGGCCCAGGCGCGCAGGATGAAGAGCCACCAGGACGTGAAGATCGTCTTCGTGGATTACATAACGCTGATCGGCTCGGAGAACAGGGATCTCCCACGGCACGAGCAGATCGCCGAGGTCTCCCGGTCGCTGAAATCCCTTGCCCGTGAGCTGAACCTCCCCGTGATTGCCCTTTCCCAGGTCCGCCGGGAGACGGAGGGAAAGAAGCCGACCCTGGCCGACCTGAGAGAGTCCGGTTCAATCGAGCAGGATGCGGACGTGGTCATTTTCATCCACACGGAGGACCTGAAGCTGGAGGCGCGGGAGATCAACGTCGCGAAGCAGAGAAACGGTCCTGTCGGGGACCTCTCGCTTGCTTTCCTTTCGAAGTATACGAAGTTCGAGACCCTCGAGCGCGGGCCAGGCGCCTGATGGGCGTCCACTTCATGAAAAGATTCTCCCGGGGACAGGAAAAATACGCCTATGAGTCTCAGAGACAAGTATGATTTCGACACCCTGGTGAACCAGTCGGAGCGTGAAGTGCTCGCGGAGCTTGAAGTGCAGCTTGCCCGCACGCCTGGACTGTGTACGTGCCAGGAGTGCGTGCTGGACATGGCGGCGTACGCGCTGAACAAGGTGAGACCGGCGTACCGGGTATCCCTCATGGGAAGCGTGTATGCGAGCGCGGGGGCCAGGGGCCAGCACGCCCGGGAGATTGCAGAAGCTGTCGGGGAAGCAATCCAGAAGGTGAAGTCCAACCCGTCGCACGACTAGCGCGGCCGCAGGCCGCGCGACGGGGCCCCAGGGCGGCAGCCTTCGATTACCACCCCTCGATGCGAAGCCGGTAATCCTCGGTCGCCTTGACGCGCTGGCCGGCCACAAAGACCTTCACGTGCGCGTCCCCTCCGGGTGACGCGAGGTACCCGCCCCCCTGCACCACCGCTGCCCATTCGCCATCGGAAAAAAGGGAAAGCTCCGCAAGGAGCGCTCCGGTTGCCTGGTCGGATACCAGGAGCGCGGAATCCCTGTCCAGGGATATCAGCAGCCTGTTGGAAGCCAGAAGGTCCCGCAGGCTCGTGTATTCAGAAGGGATGGCCGTCACTTTCGCGCCGTCCCATGCCACCACGCGCGCCCTGCCCAGGGAAGCGTAGAGGACGTGGGTGGACGGGTCCAGGGCAAGGCTCGCATCGAGGTTCTCGTCCGGATCGCTTGCGATGACAGTCTCCCGTTCGAACCCTGCGCCGTCATGGAGGAGCAGATTGGTTGCCCCCGTGCTGTCCACCCCCAGCGAGTACAGGACCGGCGTGCCGGCCGGAGGACCGGCAGGATCGAAAACGAGATCCCATGTAAAGACATTTTTCCCGGGTATGCCCACCGTTTCCCCGGTGCGGGTGTTGATCCTCACGAGCGAGCCGCCCGCTGCCATGGCAGTGTTCTTCCCGCCGATGAGCTCGCTCGGAGAGCTGGCAACGGCCGCGGCAAGAGCCGGCACGCGGACCTCGAAATGCGGAGAGCCAGTCGCGAGGTCGATCACGCGCACCATCCCGCCGTTCTCGATCCCCAGGAGAGCATCTCCCTGGGATGAGAGGTTGAGAAGGGGCGCATGGAACCCGGAAGGAAGAATGCGCAGCCGAAGCGGCTGCGGCGACGAGGCTGGGCTGCTGCGGATGGCCGCCGCGTCGGGAAGGTCCAGGACGGCAAAGCGCGGAGCGTTCTCATCCCGCGTCCACGCCAGGAGCGTCGTGTCGGAGAGAAACGAAAGCGCCACGCCGCTCTTCCAGGGGTTCTCCAGAAGAACGGACCGCACGTACGCCGGCAAGCGTGATCCTTCCAGGAGGTCCGAATGGAAGAGCCGTATCCAGTCCCGGGAGCCAACCGCAAGAATGCCCTTTCGGGCGGCGATCCCCGTGACATCGGCAAGGACATTCCCGCCGAAGACTCTCACCTGGCCTGAGGGCTGGAGAGCGGTTATCGCGCCGCCCGCCCCGGCCAGGTAAACGCCGTCAGAGCCGTAGCACACCACCTGGAACTTCGCCTGCTGTCCCGTGGCGGGGTCGGAAGGTGCGTTGACAGGAGCGCGGACCATGGCGTCCTGTGCGACATTCCATGCGACCAGTCCGCCGCCTGCAGCGGGAGCCCCGGCAACCTGGTCTCCGTCGGCAGAGATATCCAGGCTCATGTCGCCGCTGGCAGCCGCCCGCCCCCGCACGGCTCCGCTGAGGGTATCCAGGAGAATGGCTTCCCTGCCCGTATTCCCGATTATGAACCGGCGGTCCCGAGAGATGCGGATGCGGGAAAGGTACGGCGTGGCGGGCATGTCACGCGTCAGCTCCCCCGAAGCAAGGTCCCAGTAAGAAATCCTCCCCGAGACCCGGTACGTCATGATAGTCTTTTCGGACCGCGAAATCTCCGCAAACCCGACGATTCCGAACCCTTCGGGATGGAAGGGCACCTGCTCGCCCGTGTCAGCCTTGATTATCTTCAGACCCTGCCATGACGATTCGCCGTAGACGATGTAGCTCCCCTGCCCGGAGAAACGGAGGAAGAGCGGAGCGTCCTTCAGCGGGAGCCGCAGCAGCTGCTTCTCCCGCTCCCAGTCCCATACAGTGAGGAAAAAAGAGCGAAGGCCGTCGCTCACGACCGCGGCCACGAGGGGCCGGGCGGGATCGATGGCGATCATCTGGGCCGCAAGACGGGTCACCCGAAGGGTTCGGTACAGCACGCCTTCCCGCGCGTCCCAGATCCTGATGGTTCCGTCCTCCCCTGCGCTGACGAGGAGGTTTCTCTGCTCGTCGTACTGGAGGTCGAGCACCGCCCCGACGTGACCCGAGTCGACAACGCTGTGCACGTCCGCGGGAAAAGTTCCGAAAGGGCTTCCGGGGATGGTGACCTCGGTGGCGTCAGCTGCCGCTCCCTGCGCAGCCACCGTGAGCGCGAGCAAAAGACCGACAATGGCGATCCGCCTGCTCACTCTTCCCCTCCGGCGAGCCTTCGGACCGACACCCACGGGGGGGAGCAGAAATCCTGAAACGGCTCTTCCGCGGCGCGCGTCTCCACGTCCGCTGCAATGCGACGGTAGATGTCGCTGCCCAGCCGGGCCACGCCGATCTCCCCCTCCTTGAGACCAAGGAGATGAAACACGTGTCTGCCGTCCTCCTCACCTTTGTAGCGAAGGGTCACGTTCCGATCATCCTTATCCGACGGCTCCGTTGCGCCGGTGAGGAGGTAATACTTCATGATCTCCACGATCCTGTCGTCCAGTCCGGCTTGCAGGATGCCCATTTTCTCCGCCAGCTCCGGGAAGCCGATCACGACCCTGAAGGGGCTGCCAACCTCGTAGTCGAGCTTCCCGCGAACGAATGCCGCCATGTCCCGTTCCGGCACCAGGAAGACCTCCCTGCCGTCGGAGAGGGAAAGACGGAAAGGGAACTCGGGCGTGAGACGCTTCCCGCACTTGGGGCACGTCACTGCCATGAAATCCCCGCCCTCGATGAGCTTCCCGACCTCCGGCTCTGCGCCCAGATCAGCGGAGTCCGGGATCTTCGCGTCGAAGACGTTATCGCAGAAGCAGGCTATTCGCCGGGAAACGCTGTGCATGCTTCACCGACCAGCGACAAAAGAAAGTATATCATTGAAAGTGACCACCACGATCAACGCCAGGAGGATGGAGAACCCGATGACCTGGATCCTCCAGAAGAGATTCGCCGGCACGGCCTTCCCCCTGACGATCTCAATGAGGAACAGGATGATCTGGCCTCCATCCATGGCCGGTATGGGCAGAAGGTTCATCAGGAAGAGCACGACGCTCAGGATGGCAAGGAGGCGGAAGGTCCACGTGAGGCCGACGCCGATCCCTATCTGGAACCCCGATGCGGCCGTGTCGCCGATGTCCCGGGCGATCTTCAGGGGGCCGGCAACCGCGTTCCTCAGGTTGATGCCCTGGAACAGGAGGCCGAACCCTTTCACTGTTACCGTCACCCAGTTCCATGTCTCTCCAAGACCGCGATTCATCGCGCCGACCGGGCCGAGCCGGGGGGAATGATACTGCCGGACAACAAAATCCACCCCGAGCAGCTTCTGCGAGAAATCGAGCCCGACCTGCGGTGTCCCCCCGTACTCCAGGACAAGGGGCACGCTCTGCACGGCCTTCTGGCGTTCTATTTCAAGGACCACCTTCTGAGGCTTGTCCGCGAGCGCTCGCATGATGTCCCAGGCATTGCTCACCGCTGTTCCGTTGGCCTTCAGGATCCGATCCCCCGCCTGCAGCTCCGCATTCGATGCAGGAGACTTCGGCAGGACCGTCTGCACCACCGGGTCGACCCACGGGAGAATTCCGATCTGCCCCGCCCCTGAATCCTTGTCCAGCCGGGGGGTGACAGGAAGGGTGAGAGTGCGCTGCGACGTCCCATCCTCCCGGGAAATCGTGAAAAGCAGCCTGTCATTCGGGGCGACAGTCACCGCCTCCCTGATTCCCTGGAAGTTCTCCACGGGCTGCCCGTTTATCGAAAGGACGCGATCCCCGGTTTTCAGCCCTGCAGCCGTGGCCGGTGGCGCCTGCGACGACACATCGAGGGCGTAGTCTGTTGCCAGGACAATACGGTTGTCGTATGAGGTGACATTGAACCCGGCCCACCAGATGATGGACAGGATGATGACGGCAAAGGCGAGGTTGAAGATGGGACCCGCGGCCGAGATGATGATCCTCCGCAGCGGAGGAGCTGCGTTGAAGGAGCCGTCCGCGGGCTTGCGGGCCGAAGCCTCCGCAGACTGCGATTGCTCGCCTGTGCCGCCGGCGATCCCCGGGGTGATCTCCCCTCTCATCTTGCAGTATCCGCCGATGGGAAACCAGGAGACCTGATAGACGGTTCCTCCCCGCTTGAAGCCGAACAGACGCGGTCCCCAGCCCAGGGAAAAGACCTCCACCACGACGCCGTTGGCCTTGGCGGCAACGAAATGTCCCAGCTCGTGGACGAACACCATGATTCCGAGCCCGATGAGCCCCAGAAAGACGACTATCATGATCCCCTATCCTCTTTTCGTATCACTGTAAATATGCGTCTCATGGAGGGCGCTCGCCTATCGGCCGAAAAGACGCATCAGACCATAGAAGAGTGGAGCGCTGAGGATCATCGAATCCACTGAGTCCAGCATTCCACCCCGGCCCGGGATGACAATCCCCGAGTCCTTGACGCTGGCGGACCTCTTGAGGCCGCTTTCCACCAGGTCCCCCAGGATCACGGCCACTCCCATCACCACGGCAAACGCAACTCCCTCCGGAACTCCCGAAGGCAGCACGGACGGAATGACGAGCCGGAAGAACGCGTACACGATCAGTGTCCCGGCAAGACCCGCAATGAAACCCACCGCGGTCTTC
The DNA here is from genome assembly GCA_963753085.1 of uncultured Spirochaetota bacterium. Taxonomy (GTDB): domain Bacteria; phylum Spirochaetota; class Spirochaetia; order SZUA-6; family Fen-1364; genus Fen-1364. The sequence goes on from CAVWBF010000006.1 coordinate 182,261, forward strand.
TGCGGGCTGATGGGGAGGTTCAGGCGCGTGGAGCCGCCCCAGAGGCTTCCGGCGAAGTACGCTGCCATGTCATTTCCGAACACCATGCAGAGGAAAAGGAGAATGGAAAGGGAAGGATTCTGCAGGGCGGAAAAACGTACGATCCAGGAGAGAAAAAACGACGGGTACAGCACGACAAACACGGAGGCGGCAACGAACGGAAGAATCCCGGCCAGCTTGCGGGCATCCGCCAGGAACAGCGATCGCACCAGGATGAGGCCTATTGCAAACGAAGGCCAGGCGCGAACCCAGCCCGCGGGAACAAGCCCGGCGACCTCGAGCCACACAGCCAGGGGCAGCGTCCCGGCCAGGGCGGGGGCCAGCCAGCGTGCCGTGGCACTGCCTCTCGCCTCGAAAAGGGCCTGCATCTCCAGCGCCCCGATGACACACCCGGCAACCACGACAACGTTGAAAACCAGGTGATGGACCTGGGGAAGCAGGAAGATAAGCACCCCCAGGACAGGAAACGCCACACCAATGAGGAGGAGCCGTGATGCGAAGGACTTCCAGTTCACGAGGCGCCGCCGAATCTCCGCGACCTGTTCGCGTATTCCGCCAGAGCCTCGCGAAGGTCTTCCCCTTCCCAGTCCGGCCAGAGCTTGGGGCTGAAATAGAGCTCCGCATACGCCGACTCCCACAGGAGGAAATTGGACAAGCGCTGCTCGTTTGCGCTGCGGATGATGAGATCGGGGTCCGGCAGCTCGGGATGGTCCAGGTACTGGCGGAAGCTCTCCTCCGTGAGAGGCTCATCAGAATCCTTTGCCATGAGGCGTCGGAAGGCCCGGATGATCTCGTCCCGGCCGCCGTAATTGATCGACAGGTTCACCGTCAACCCGCCGTAGCCCGCAGTGTCACGAGTCACATCCGCAATCTCGCGGGCAATCCCCGGGGGCAGCCGATCGAGATCACCGCTGTGGAGGATTCGGATCCTTTTTTCTCGGTAGAAGTCATACTCTTTCTTGAGATAGAGGCTGATCAGCCCCATCAGGTAGGAAACCTCTTCCTGCGCGCGTGTCCAGTTCTCCGTGGAAAAAGTGTAGAGGCTGAGAAAGGCAAGACCCGCTTCCGCCGCCGCGGCCACCACGCGCTTGGCCGCCTTGACCCCCTCCAGGTGACCGTCAGTGCGGGGCCTGCCCCGCGCCTGCGCCCAGCGGCCGTTGCCGTCCATGATGATGCCCACATGGCGGGGAAGGCGGGAAGGATCTGGGAGGGGTGCGGTGGCGCGGGGTCCCCGGTCCGGCGAGGCTCTCACACCTCGAGGATTTCCTTTTCCTTGGCCTCGAGGAGCTTGTTGATCTCCTCGATGTACTTGTCCGTGAGCTTCTGGATCTCGTCCGTGGCCTTCTTGGCCTCGTCCTCGCTCAGCTCGGAATCACTCTTGGCTTTCTTGATTTCTTCATTTGCGTCGCGGCGGACTCCACGCACGGAGACGCGCGACTGCTCCGCCGTGTTCTTGGTGTGCTTCACGAGCTCCTTGCGGCGGTCCTCCGTGAGCGGCGGGATGCTGATGCGGATCACCTTGCCGTCGTTGTTCGGGTTGACGGAGAGCTCGGACTTCTGGATTGCCTTCTCGATCTCCGCCAGGACGGAGCGGTCCCAGGGCTGGATGATGACGAGGCGCGCCTCCGGGATGGAGATGGTGGCAACCTGGTTCAGCGGGACCTTGTTGCCGTAGTAGTCCACCCGGATCTTCTCGAAAAGCGCTTGCGACGCCCTGCTTCCGCGGAGCGTCTTGAACTCCTCGTGGAGAGCCTGGATGCTCTTTTTCATCCGCTCTTCCGCCTGGCCCCTGATCTTGTCTCTCGTCATACGAGATCCTCCCTCAGGAATGATCTTCGCCCAGCTTCACGTAGCGGTAGTCGACAATCGTTATGTTTGCCCCCACTTCCTTTCCCAGGTCATCAAGCACCTTCGCCACGGAGCGCTTGTCGTCCTTCACGAAAGGCTGCTCCAGGAAGCAGATCTCGGCGAGCATCTTGTTCAGCTTTCCCTTGATGATCCCCTGCAGGACGTTGGCCGGCTTGTTCAGGTTCTCCGCCTGCTTTGTGAAGATCTCCTCCTGCTCCTTGAGGAACGCCGGGCTCACCTTGTCCTTCGAGAGGAACATGGGCGCAAACGCCGCGGCGTGCAGGGCGCAGTCGAAGAGCACTTGCTTCACCTTCGGGTTGTCCTTGGCCTTGGGGTCGCTGAAGGAGAAACGGATCATCACGCCGATCCTTCCGTCGTGGATGTATTCCACGATGGCTTCGCCCGGCTGCACGGGAAGGGTGACGATCCTCCGCAGCTGCATGTTTTCCTTTATCTTGCCCACGGTCTCCTTGACCATTGTCTGGAGCTCTTCCGCCGCCGTGTCGATTTCCTTCTCAGCCACCTTCCCGATGAGGGCGGTGCCCAGCTCCTGGAAGAGGCTGTTGCGCGCCACGAAATCCGTCTCACAGGTGAGCTCGAGGAGAATTCCCTTGTCCGGCAGGATCTTCGAGAAGATCATGCCGCTGTTGGTTACACGATCGCTCTTCTTGACGGCGGCGGCCAGTCCCTGCTCCTTGAGCAGGCGCTCCGCGGCGTCGAAATCCCCGTTCGCCTTGACCAGCGCATTCTTCGAATCCAGCATTCCGGCCCCGGTCTTCTCCCGGAGCTTCTTGACATCAGTTGCCTTGATTTCCATCGATTCTATCTCTCACTCCTTGTACAGCTTGTCCTCGTCGATTTCCGGTTCTTCAGGAGGCGTCTCTTCCTTCTTGGCTGCCGCCTCATCGGGGGTGTAGTTGGAATAATCCTTGTCCGTGAAGCCCGTCGCACCCTCTTCCGCGGAAGCGCCCAGGACGGCGGCCACCGCGACCTTCTCTTCCTCCTGGTCGTACTTGGACTGAGCGGCGAACTCGCCCTTGTCGATGGCCTCGGCGAACTCCTCCTCTCCCTTCTCCTCCTGGAGGGTCTCCACGACTTCGAGGCCGACCTCGTTCTCCGCCTCGATGACCGCATTGGCGATGATCTGCGCAAAGAGGTTGATGGCGCGGATGGCGTCGTCATTGCCGGGGATGGGGTACGTGATTCCCTCGGGATTGCAGTTGGTGTCAACGACGGCGGCGATGGGAACGTTGACCTTCCGGGCCTCCGTCACGGCAATGGACTCCTTGCGGGTGTCGATGACGAACACGATCCCCGGCAGCTCCTTCATCTCCTTGATCCCGCCGAGGTTCTTTTCCAGCTGGGCGCGCTCCTTCATGAGCCTGGCGATTTCCTTCTTTGTCAGGTTCTCGAAGGTGCCGTCGATTTCCATCTTCTCCAGCTTCTTCAGGCGGAGCAGGGACTTCTTGATGGTGGCGTAATTGGTGAGCATGCCGCCGAGCCAGCGGTTGTTCACGTAGAACATCCCGCAGCGCTTGGCTTCACGCTCCACCGTCTGCTGCGCCTGCTTCTTGGTCCCGACAAAAAGGACGCTCTTGCCGGCCAGCACGGTCTTGCGGACCGCCTCGTAGGCATCCTTGATGGCGACGATGGTCTTCTGGAGATCGATGATGTGGATCCCGTTGCGCTCCGCGAATATGTACTTTTTCATCCGCGGATCCCACCTCTTGGTCTGGTGCCCGAAATGGACTCCGGACTCGAGCAGGTTTTTCATGGTAACGACAGCCAAAGCAGTCCTCCTTCCCCTCTCTTCCTGGCTTATACACCCTTTTCCATACGGATGGGTGAGATGAAAGGGCTAAAAATGGTACTCGTTCCTCCTCAAGATGCCATAAAACGCCTCCAGTGGCAAGCCTACGACGTTGCTGTACGAGCCTTTGATCCATTCAGCGAAGAACGCGCCCCTTTCCTGGATCCGATACGCGCCTGCAGCCCCCGACCATTCCCCGCATTCCACGTACCAGGCGAGCTCCGCTGTTGAAAGCGGCTTGAACTTCACGTCGGTGGCGACCACCTCGCAGTCCATCGGCCTCCCCTTCTCCACAAGGATCGCCACTCCCGAGTAGACCTGGTGCACTTTTCCCGAGAGGAGGCTGAGCATTGATCGAGCGTCGTCGGGGCCCGATGGCTTGCCCAGCACTTTTCCATCCACTACGACGATGGTGTCCACCCCGATGACCCACCGGGGAGACTCCGACTTGAAAAGCTCCACCACCGCTTCCACCTTGCTGCGCGCAACCCGGGTGACGAGGTCTTGCGGGGAAGAAAACGAGGAGTAGTCCTCCGTGAGATCTGGCGGAATGACCTTGACGGGCATTTTCACACGGGTGAGAAGGTCCTTGCGCCGCGGGGACCCCGAGGCGAGAATGATCGTTTCCATCAGGCAAGCTCCATTGTTTCCATGAGAAATCTCTTCATGTCGATATTTTCCTTCGGAAGGAACGGCAGCGAGTCTGCAACACCGCTGCTCCGAGGGCTCCACAGCCCGAGAACAGCCTGCATCCAGGGTGTCGGGGAAAGCGGTGAAAGATGGTGCCCACCCGACCGTTTCCTGTCCCGGACAAAGCTGCTCCCGCGGCCCGGGCGGCCTGTGAAATATGTATCCCCGCGGGGATACAGGAAACCCAGATAGGGCGAGTCGCCGTCGCCTTCCAGCAGACCGATGTCGGCTCCCATATTCGTGTTCGCGATGTCCAGGGCAGCCCTCAGCCGCTTGAGAAGCGCTTCCCTTCGTGAAAGATCCCATGCGACAACCTGTCCGCAGTCGCTGGGATGGTACCAGGCAAGCGATCTTCGAAAGTCGTAGCCGCGCGCGCCGCGCCGAACCAGACCCGCGTCAGCAAGGATCTCGTTGACATGGAGCATCGAGGAGAACGGCATGCCTCCGTGATCGGAGGAAATGACCAGGAGCTCGTCATCCTGCATCCTCTGCATCATGCCCTTGAGGAGACCGTCCACCATCGTGACACACGCATGAAAAAGAGCAGTGGCGCGTGCGTCCTTTCGGAGAAAGAGATCCAGGTAAGCGTGGTTGAAGTCGTCGATAACCGGAAAATAGCCCACCACCAGCCGCGCGGTGCGATTGGCCGCCTCGCGGAGCATGAGGTTCTCCTTGAGATCAAAACTGATGCGGCTGGCAAGGATCTCGGGCTCCACGGGGACCCGACGCGATTGATCGCGGGAAGCATTCAGGCGACGCACAAGATGAAAATTGCTCATGTCAAGAAACCCGCTGGACTGCGCATCGGTTTCACCGCGACAGACAGCGGTGCCGACGGGGTTGAGGAACAGCTCCCCCGGCTCGAGCAGGTGAGCGTACACGCTCGTGCCACGGGTGATGTCGACTTTCCGCAACTCTCCCACGGGGACATCGGCCCGCAGGGAGGCCCCTTTTGCCAGGGTGACGCCCTTCGTTGAAGAGCGGGCGTGCAGTCGTATTCCCCGGTAGACGATTTCCTGCTCTCCCCTTCTCAACCTGTATCGTGACGGCTTCTGCCAGAGTCGATACCCGTCATAGCCGAACATAAGGTGCCGGGCCGGCCCGCTCCACACAGGATCGTTTCGAAACGCCACGTTCATGAGCGAGTAGCCTTGCCCCTGCTCTTCCATTTCCTGCCAGATGGTCCGCGTGCCGCGCGTATCCGCGAAGAACCCGCTTATGGATTCCTCCAGCCCGTCGGGGTGCGGCATGTAATACCCCCACACTCCGTTCTCCGGCGGCTGAGTGCCGGTGAACAAGGCAAGAAGGGCCGGTGGGGTCTGGCAGACGGGATGGGCGGGGCGCGTCGGCAGGAAGAGACCTTCGCTTCCGATGCGGGTAATGGCCGGGTGATCACCGGAGGCGAGCGCCGAGCGGACATGCTCGAATCCCATGCCGTCCAGCACGACCCAGAGCACCCGGGAGAAGCGTTGTGTTGACACCTTCATCCTTCTGAAGTATCGTTGAGCCCTCGGGCGTCTGCGGCTTCATGAAACCGCGGGAGCCCGCTCGGCAGGATGCATGATCCGGGCCGTTTGGGCAATTAGCTCAGTTGGATAGAGCGATGGCCTCCGGAGCCATAGGCCGCGCGTTCGAATCGCGCATTGCCCACAAAGTTACTTGTTTCGGAGTAAAGACTTAGAGAAAAGTTGTCAGGGGCAAGCAAGCATCCGAAACGGCCGCGGCACAGATATGACACCAGAACGGAGGTAGTCATGCCTAGGTACCGCGAAAAGTACACGCTTATCCCCCGAAAAACGAAGTCAGGCACCACAGTCTACCACGTCCGCTACTACTTGCCAGGCACCGACAAGCGCGTGACGGTGAGCACGGGCGCCTCAACGATTGGCCGAGCGCGAGAGGCAGCCGACCGGATGATTGGAAAGTTCCTGGACCCCGCGCCCAGGCTGGAAGACTACGCCCGTAACTTCTTCGAGTGAGAAAGTTGCCGCTGGATTGCACGGCAACATGCGAAGGGTCGCTCGTTTGGAGAGTACCAAGGGAAGACCCGCCGCGCGCACCTGGACAATTACATCCTGCCTGCCTTCGGAAAGAAGCGCCTGCACGCGCTGACCAGGCCGATGATTGAGACCTGGGTCCTTACCCTGCCCCTCGCCAATCAGTCAAGAAACCATCTCATGTACACGCTTCGCATCGTGCTGCGCGAGGCGAAGAGTGAAAAACTGATTGCCGACAACCCGCTGCAGGAGATGGAACCTCTGGGGAAGAATCCGCGCAAGCGCGACGTGTTCACGATGGACGAGTTGCAGCTGCTCTTTCCTCACAGCCGGGCCAAGCTCGCGCAGATATGGAGAACGCCGAAGTACGCGGCGATGTCCATGGCCCTTGCGACCACCGGTGTTCGCTCTGGGGAGGTCCGCGCCTTACTATGGCGGCACTTGCTGCCCGAGGGCTGGCTGCATGTCCAGCGTGCGCAGAAGGTCGACGGGAGCAAGGCGCCACGGAGACCGGACAGGAGCGCGTGATTGCCCTTCCGCGCCGGACCGTCGAGGTCCTGAAATGGTGGCGGGGGCAGTCGCCTTTCACCGCGGAGGATCACCTGGTGTTCTTCGGTATGGATGCGGCGACACCGTTGAATGTCGAGACGGTGACGCACCTGCTGCCCGGAGCCATGAAACGCGCCGGCATCGAAGTGGCAGGCAGAAACCTCGTCCCGCACTCTCTGCGGCACACGTACAACACGATCATGCGCGCAGTGCTTCCCGCCGAGACGCTGCGGAAGTTCACCGGGCACAGCACCCCTGAAATGACCGACCTCTACGACCACCCGGGGCTGCGGGACCGGATCTCCAGCCTGGAAGCATCACGGAGCCTGGTCGAGAAGGCATGGAAATGAAAAGGAGAAGCCTTTCGGCGAGCGACAGCATCACTCTGTTTCCGACAAGCCTTCGCATCTCCGACAAAGAGACGGGCTTGGCGGAAATCACATGCAGTGTTGAGCCCGAAGGCGAGAGCTACAGGGTTGAAGTGAGGCTTGACCGTGACCCGGCAGCCCCTGGACGCTTCCGCGCAGGAGGCAAAGGCCTGATCTACCAGGTGAGGGCGAAGCTCATGACCATGCGAGCGCCCCTAGTCAGAGCCAGGTTGAAAGCGAAGGTTGATGGCGCGAAAAACGCTCGCATCAGATGGAGCCATACCAAAGCCGAAAGGGAAGCGCTGCAAAGGAAATTGTGTGCTTGGTTCCGGCACCGCCATCTTCAGAGACCTAACATGCTGTACGGCCAGGTGGTAGCTGACGCTCTGGACATGTTCAATCTGTCGAGCTACACCGTCAAGAAGTTCACAGCCGATCTCAAGTTCTGATTCCCCGTAGAGCATAAACAATACAACACAAACTTGTATAGATCAGAGGGGAGCGGCCTGCCAGAACAGATATGTCCAAGATTCACCACTGCGGCGAGATGCGTACCGTCGGAACTTGACGTGATGGACAGCCCAAGTCCGTGGGCCCGCCCGCGATGGGTCGGTCCAGGGTCCTGAGGACTCGTTTGCTCCCTTCCGCGAGTTGCCATAGGGGCAGGGCGCAGCACTCGCGCCCCTGCCCGCCTTGCGAGTGAGGTGGACCGTGCATCAAGGGTTCAACGTGTTATGGCAAATGTGAAGTCATAGTTGGAGCCGGTGATGCCGCTAGGAATGTCTACCTCGACGTAAGCGTGAGTAATTGTGACCCCGTAATTGAGCGTCGGCGTATACGTCTCCCCTCCAGAGGCGAATATGTGTCCACCCATCTGACCCGTAGAGTCCTTCCAATAGATACCAACAATCATTCCGTTGAGGGGGTCGACATTGCCCGAGTTCTTCGTAAACCTGATAGAATTCCCCTTGTCAAACCAGATCTTGAAGACATCATAGTCGTAGTTCTTATACATAGCCGGGTTGTAGATCGCATACGAGCCCGAGTATCCTCCCGTAACTTTGAAGCAGTCGTAGGAAGTTAGGTTGTCGCCGCTGAAGTACCAGTCTTGGCCAGAAGCCCAAGAGATGGGGCCATTGTTCTCCACTTCCGCGTACGTGTAGAGAACCGCGAGTAAGCCGCTTTCAGGTGTATAGGGTGATGAATCGCCTGCAAGCACAGCCTTAACGGAGTAGTGGTACGCGACACCCACGGATACTGTGGTATCCGTGTACGTCGTAGCGGTGATCCCCGATGCAATTTCCGATGCACTGGAATAGCCGTTTTGTTTGCGGCTAACCGAATATGTGACTCCTGGCGTCGGACTGGCGGACCAAGTGAGAATGATGGATAATCCACTTGCGTATCCCGCCAAGTTGGACGGCGGCTGAGTGGGAGCACCAGTAGTCACTTGAATGACATTTGAATAGTCGGAATGCACATTTGTCTGGCCGATAAAATAGGCTTTGTACCAATAGCTTGTTGTGCCTGCGCAGGAAGTATCTGTGCCAGAAGAGCCGTCCGCGAAGTTTGGGTATACCTGCTGGAAGCCAGTACTGTTTGAAGTTGTGCTCCTTTCGACGCCAACGCTGTAGGAGTTCCCGGAGTTACCATCCCAAGCAAGGCTGACCGATGTAGATCCTATGGCCGTCGCCCGAAGGTTAGTAGGAGCTGCGATCGGGGGTCCTACAGCTACCAATATCGAGTTCGATGAGCCTGAGTCACCATTTGCGTTATACGCGCAAACGTGAAACCAGTAGCCGTACGTATCGAGCCCGGTAACGGTGTGAGTCGAAACATTCGCGCCTGGAACATCGTATGGCGCGGTGTTTCCGGTCATCAGCGATGTGGCATATAGCTTGAAACCTGTCTCGTTGTTCGAATTGTCTTGCCAGGAGAACTTGACAGAAGTTGCATCTACGTTCACGTAAGTCAAGTTTGATGGTGCTGCGGGCTTGGTTGTGTCCGACGAACCGTCACCACCACCGCCTCCACCACCTCCAGGAGAAGGACAACCAATTATGTTGAGGAGGAGTGTGAGAAGCAAAGAGAGAAGAAGAACCTTTTTCATTTGGCACCTCCCGAACTTCGATTGTAGGAATCCTCGAAGCGGGTGCACAACTTGGATGTATGAACTTGGATTCAATACTAACACAAATGTGCCAAATGTCAATTCGGTCCAAGGGAGAATAGAAGTTCCCCATCTTCGAAAAGGAGGAGGAGGGCCCCGGCCGCCCGCCGCGTGGAGGTCGCCGACGATGGGAGTTGGGACGGCCTTCCCCCGCAGTAGCGAGATGGGGGATTGCAGATTTGCGTGAACTTTTTCTAAATGCCTTCCTCAATACTGAATCAGAAAGCCCAAGGACTCCAAACGATCCTCAGATCAGACCAAGGCGGCAAATGCACAGGGCAGTTCGTCGAACACCTCGTCGATACGAGAGAACACATTCAGCCACGTATCCTTGATGCCGAAGCGAAGGGCCGCGAACAGCCGCGAGTGAGCGCGCAGCATCCACATGATGCAGTCAAGAACTGCCATCGCCGCGAAGAACAACCGCAGCAGATTGAAGAATTGCCGATGGTCTTTGAAGTAGAACGTTTTGGTGCCCGCCAAATGGCTGATGCGTTTGAAAATGCCGTTCTCGATCTGCCAGCGCTGGTGAGCTGCCTCACGAACCTCCTCAAGGGGCAGCTGCAAATCCGTGGTCACGATCCAGCTGATCACAGTGCGGTTACCCTTGCCCTTGGGGTAGGTCTCGGTGAGTTGCACCACCTGCACGGGATAGGAGGCAAAACGGTCGAGGGTTTTGCGCAGCTTCCAGCGACAGCCTCGTTGGCTATCCCAGCCGCTGAGCTCCTCATCGCCTCCGAAGTATTGGAACAAGTTGGAGGCGTCGGCAGTGACGGTTCGGTAGTCGGCATCCTTGAACTTAAACAACAGGTGCGAGTGCTGTCCACGCGCGATGGCAATCGTGTTTCTATTGAAATACAGCGCATCCAGGAGCCACAGCTCGGGGCGCAGCTTGCCGAGCACCTTCGCGGCCCCCTGCATCAGCTTGCGCGCCGTCTGCTGTTCCTCGCCCCGCTTGTGGTAGCGTTCCACCATGACGGGGTAGTCGATTTTGCCCGCCAGGCACAGCGTCACAAGCCAGTGCCCTCCCATGTAGGAACCGTCCAGGATCCCCAGCCGCCGCAGCCTCCCCTTCGGGCTCAGCCGTTTGCGAAGCAGATCCCGCCCCTCGAAGCGTTGCAGAAAGCCCAGCAGAAACTGCTTGACTTGCTGGGGGGAGAGCCACTTCAGCACCCGGGCGAAGGTGGAATCGGAGGCCACCATCTTGCGATGGCATCCAAAAAGCCTTTTGTAGTGGCTGGTTCGTGCGTGACGGTCAATTGACAAAAGCGAGCGCCTGCCAAATAATGGCATCGCGAACAGCGACATGAGGATCGCCTGGAGTCTGATCTGGGGGCGCTTTCTGATGTCGGTGAACCCTTGGAACAGGGGTTCTTTGAGGAAGGCATCCCGGGTTAACCGGGCGATCCTCTCGCTCTCCATTTCATAATCCCCTCCCATTTTGTCCGAAAAAGACGCCTCATGACCTCCCAAATTGGGGATAAGAAGAAAGAGAAAAGAGAAAGAAGAATAAGCTTGAACGCCTACGACCTCGGGGAGCACACAACGAGACTAATCATGCCGCGATATCGAAGTTTCCGGTACTACACACCTGTCTAGCAGTCGCTACCTCACAGCTTCGGTTCCGTTTGCGTCACTGGCAGTTGGGGATTTTCTAAAGGGAGAAGCGAGTGCTTTCAAACGGAAGTTCAAATTCATTCACAAGCCTACGCTCCAGCTGCCGAAGCGTGCGTTAGGCCCAGGCTCGCATTATCGCCTGGCGGAACTCGGGGTGATACCTAGGAATGTATAGGAACGTAGAAAACCATAGTTTCTGCGAAACGGGCTACCTAAAATGGTTCTTTCCTATTGCCGCCACCGGGTGAAGCGCGGCAGGGGTCCACCATGTTTTTGTGCACTCCAGTAAGTGATGACAAGCTACACAGCTATGCTTGGTAATATTTGTATTTCTGCCAATGGAGGTCCCCAATGACAGGCATGTTGGTCGACAGGGTGAAGCAAGAGGCCGCGCTCCGCGTCAAGACAATCGCCCAGCGCCTGGCCACTGCAATGCCGGGCATGGCCGACCTGTCGCAGGCCGACCAGGAGCGCGTTGCAAAGGCAGTCATGGCCGACAGTCTGAAAGCCGAACTGCAGCGGGCCGTGGAACTAGAGAAGATCGATTACCAGAAGGCGCGAAAGCGTTTTATGAAGCAGGCAGACAGGCCGCGGGCCGACGGCACGCAGTCACCGCGGACACTGGACCTGTACAACCGCGCCCTTCTACGCCTGGAGGACTTCTGCCAGCGCCAGGGCATTTCACCGCTGGAGCTCACCTCCGCCCTGGCTGAGGATTGGATTGCCGAGCTGCAGACCATGCCTGGCCGCGGCGCTCCTGCCACAGTCAACGTTGACGTTGCTGCTGCCTCTTCTTTCTGGTCGCGACTGGAATACTGGTACAGCGGTCAAGGACTACGAAACCCGTTCCGTGGGACCAGGGCCAGACCTCCGAAGAAGGCAACGCGAAAGCTGGAAGTTCCAAGCGAAGAGGAAATTTCCATCCTGGAAACTTCCGCAAACCCGCAGTTGCGTGCAGCAATCATGGTCATGTCTCGCGCAGGTCTTCGCGTCGGTGCTCTGCCTTCCTTGGTCATCAACGGCAAGGGCTGGAAGGCTACGACGAAGGGAAAAGAGCAGACGAACGTCCTGCCGGAGGCCGCGCGAAAGGCAATCACTGCCGCAGGCCTGCCGTTGAAAGGCCCTTTTGCCGATCTGACGGCAGGGAAAATCATCGGACGCGTAAGGATGCTCGCAAAGAAGCTGCACGAATCTGGACAGCTGCGGGCGCTGTATTCAGTTCACGATCTGCGCCATGCTGCTGCAGTGAGGCGGTACAAGGAAACAAAGCACATCTATGCCGTGAAGACGTTTCTTGGTCACGCCAACGTCGGAGTCACAGAGACGTACCTGCGTTCATTGGGCTTGGAAGTGTGAATGCCTGAAAGGAGATTTCAAAGTGAGTGAAGGGCAGCAGAATCGCCAGCATGCTGAATTGCTTAATCGAACGAACAACCTGAGCGAGGACATCAAGTTGATCAAGGCCCGTCAGTGGCAGACGACCTATTATTCACTCGTTCTCTCTGCGGCCGTTTTCGGCCATAGCCGAAAAATATCGAGATAAATGCGACTCCCACCGTCCACGAATTCCGGCCTTGATACAGCTTCTGAGGTTCTACTCCTCCGATGGTCCGGGGGGGGCGCTGGCAAGATCCGCCATTTTTATCTTCGTCGCGTCAAAGCGCTCGGCAGCCCCAAGCATCTCTTCCAGCGCTTCGTCAGCATCCATGGTTGCGCCGCGCCTGAATCGAAGGGGGTTGAGACGCGCCACCACGAAGGCCTTGAGGTACGGGCTTGTAAAGCCGCGCTCCCTGAGGGCCGAAACAGCCTCAGTCACCTTGTCGTCCAGGTCGATGAGCTTCTGCGCCCGTTCAGCGCGGGCCTCGAGGGCCTCGGGCAGCGGCAAATCCAGGAACGCCTCCACCCGGCGAAGGACGGGATGATACGCGCCGCCGCTGAGCCTTCCTCGTTTTTCATACGCCAGCCCGAGAGTAAGGAAGTCCGGCTCCTCGAACTCCAGCGCATAGTCTTTCTCCGCGCGTGGATCAAGCTCAGCGAGGGATCGCGCCATGCGCATCACTTCCAGAGCCTTCTCCCGCAGGTTGTGGCCCTTTTCCGTGTTCATCGCGAGGATCTGGTAGGCCACGGAGATTTCGGGCACCACGACAGCCAGAATGGAGCGCGCGCCGAGGCGTCTCATTGCGGCCAGCCTGTGGTTCCCGTTGGGTGTCCAGAAACCTCCGGCAGGGGTGCGGACCGCGATGATGGGGTCGAGGAATCGCCCCATGCGTCCGACAACGTCGCCGAGCCTCCTGACATGCGTGTCCGACAGGTCGCGCTGGAAGGGCGTCGGCTCGATCCTGTCCATGGGAAGGCTTGCTATGAGCTGCCAGTGGCCCCCAACGGGATCGCGGTAGGCACCCACCACGCCGCCCCCGCACTCCCGAACAACCTGGATCAGCGCTTCCACCTCGGGAGGTGGAGAGCCCGCCGCCACCTCGGAGGCGATCAACCCCCTGGGCTGCGCGGATTTTCGGCTGCGCTTCTTCGCGGGCGGCTTCTGTTTCTTCGCTGAGTTCCTTTTCTCCAGCATCCTGAACCCTCGTGATGAAAAGCGTACCACGCCCGGGCCCTCCTCCGAAAGAGCGTGCAACCACCCGTCGTCCGCCGCGTATACTGTGAAGCAGTCTTCGACGAGGCGGACTGAAGCGCAAGACGCATGGAGGTACTCATACTATGATGCGATCTGCTCTTGCAGCAGTTATAATCCTTGCATTCGCTCTTGCATCGACAGTAACCCTGAGCGCTGCACCCACGCTCCTGTCCTACGTCACGAAGCACATGCCGGGCCAGGACTGGGTAGGTCATTCCAAGGACCAGCTCATGAAGAAGATGGGGACGCCGTCTCTGAGCTTTCAGAACGATAACGGCAGCCAGACCATCAGGTACGTCATGACGGGACCGTCCACCCACGACGGCCTGGTTCGGATCGTTGAGGAGTTCAACGTGAATCCGCGGGGCCGCATAACGTCGGCCTCTGTCTACAGGATGTAGACTTTGCACGCCCGGCCGGTTCTGCATGAGCGGGCGAACACGCCCCGTGTATGCTACGGAGCCGGGCAGCCCGACCCTTCGGGGAAGGGCTGGTGCTTTTTCTTGATGCCGCGGCACAGGCCGCGACAGGCGATTTCAGCACCCGCCTCCAGGAGACGAAACGAGCCCGCCGCTTCCGCGGCGGGCTTTTTTGTGTGTGACTCGCGACGTACCCGCCAGCGCTGCTCTCCTTACCGGGAAAACCCGATGCTGACGTCCGTTCCCTCGCGAACAATGTGGAAGGTCACTTCCCTGCCCGACTCGTTGAGGGCCTTGTAGTAGTCCATCATGTTCCTCACCGGCCGGCCGCCGATGTCCGTGATCACGTCACCGGTTCGGAAGCCCGCAATCGAGGCAGGCGTGTCCTGCTCCGGCAGGTAGCCCACGACAACGCCGTGTACTCCGGCGGGGATCTTCACCTGCGCGCGGACCTGGCTGTCGATGTCGACCACCGTCATGCCCGGCCAGAGATTCTTTTCCTGGGCAACCTGGTCGTTCTGGTCCCTCACGCCGATCTTCACGGGCACGCTCACCGATTGTCCGTAGCGGATGACGGAGAACGTGTACGTTCGTCCGGCAATAAGCGCTCCGACGCTCTGGGTCAGCTCATTAGCGTTCCGCACTGCCCTTCCGTCCACGCCGGTGATGTAGTCTCCCGGAAGCAGCCCTGCCTTTGCGGCGGGGGAGTCCTTGTAGACATTCAGGAGGAGCGCTCCATCGACTCCTTCCACCTTGAGATCAGAGGCGAATCCCGGGTACACGGAGCTGTCCTTGATATCGGCAATCTGCCCGCCCAGCCATCCGTAGTCGACATGGCCTTTTGCAATGAACTGCCCGATAGCCCCCGAGGCGTTGTTGATGGGAATCGCAAAACCGAGCCCCACGTTCCCTCCGGACGGCGCCGCGATCCATGTATTGATCCCGACCACCTGCCCCTTGATGTTCACGAGGGCCCCGCCGGAGTTGCCCTGGTTGATGGCCGCGTCGGTCTGGATGTAGTCAGTGTAGCTCGCCACATCGCTGGGTCCATGCCGACCAAGGGCGCTCACGATCCCCATGGTAACGGTGGATTCGAAGCCCAGCGGGTTCCCGACTGCCAGCACGATGTCTCCAACCTGGAGCGCGTTCGAGTCTCCCAGCTCAGCGACCTGCAGCGGCTCCCTGGTGGTGAAAGACACCAGGGCGATATCCTTGCGGGGATCCGTGCCGACAACCTTTGCCTTGAAGACCCTCGCATCGTTCAGGCGGATGCTGACGTCCGTGGCCCCCTGGACCACATGGTTGTTCGTCAGGACGTAGTACAGGTCACCGGACCTCTGGACGATTATCCCTGATCCCAGCCCGGACTGTCGGAAAGTCCGCTCGCCTCCGCTTCCTCCGTTGCCCTGCGGCTGCTGATTGAAGAAGGGAAATGGAAGATTGAACGGAAAGTCCATCTGTGGAACCTTCTGCTTTACGATCTCCGTGACGTTGATCTCCACAACCGAGGGGAGCACCTTTTTTGCCACCGCCCTGAACGAGCTCTGCAGTGAATCGAGACCCGCGGGAACCTGCATGGGCGCTGCGTCATTCGTTGCCTGCGCGCCTGTGGTCACCGTGGTCCCGCCTCGGACCTGCGGAAAGCCCGAAATGGGGGAAAAAAAGAAGAAAGCTCCTGCTGCAATCACGATGGCCGCGACCACGGTCAGGTACCTTATCCTGTTCTTCATCTTTCTCAACCTCCGTCAAGAAAAGTAAGGTGCAGAGGTTGCGGACACGTTATGGACGCATTAAATCTTCTTAAAACTGCGCTTCGGGGTGATGGACCGGCAGATCGACCCGGAGAATGGGATCAGCCGTGAGAAAGTCGCGGTAGCGATGGCTGATGATGAGAACCGACTTCCCGCGAAGCCTTCGATCCACCGAGGCAAGGAGCCTCTCCGCCGTCGGGTCGTCGAGGCCTTCTGTGGGCTCATCGAATATGCATACCGGGGATTCCTTCAGCAGCGCCCGCGCAACGGAGAGCCGCTGCGCTTCTCCGACGGACATCTCACGGCCCGCCTCACCAACAATCGTGTCCAGCCCGTCGGGCAGGGACACGACCAGGTCAGCGAGAATTGCCGACTCGAGGACCGACCACAGCTCGTCGTCCTTCGCTCCTTCCTTCGCGATCAGGAGGTTCTCCCGAACCGAAGAATGGAAAAGATGCGGGGATTGCGGGGCCACGGAGAAGAGGCGCCGCGCCTCCTCGGAGCAGAGTGACCGCAGCTCGCGCGCTCCGGACCACGCGGAGCCGTGCGCCCGGATGGTGATGCTGCCCTCCTCGTATTCCCAGAACCTCAGGAGGATCGACACGAGGGTGCTCTTCCCGGCTCCGGTCGGACCGGCCACCCCTAGCCTGCGTCCCGCCGGCATCTCGAAGGAAAGTCCCCGGTGGATCCAGGGAAGCTCCGGGGAGTACCGAAACCATAGATCGCGAACCGAAACGTCGAGCGTCCGCGGAGTTCCTGTCTGGCCCCCAGGAGGAAAGGCAGGCTCTGTCACGCGTGGCTTTTCATCGATGATCTCGAAGAGCCTGGCCGCGGCCGCCGTCATCTCTCCGAACCTTTGCAGGACGCCGGGTAGAGGCATGACTGTTTCAAAGCTGGCAAGCACGACGACGGCAAGCATGGCCATCTCGGGTCCAGAAAGCCTGCCGTCAGCGACCAGCGGCGCAAGGACGAACATGGCTGCCCAGGTTGCCAGGGATCCGATTGACGTTATTTGCGCCTCGGCCATCCCCTGGAGTGAATTGATCCTGCGCTGGCCTTTCTCCATCCGGCGTGCCGCGCCGTCCACTCTCGCTTCCTGGAATCCCGTCGCCCCCAGGGCCTCCAGTTCCGCCATGCCCTGGATCTGCTCCACCATGCAGGATCGAAGCTCCGCAGCCTCGGCAACGCGCTGGCGGCCTGGCTCCCTGGCAAGCGTCCCCAGGAGAAGCGGAAAAAGAACGCCTGCGCACGCAAGGCCTCCAAGATCCATCCACGCCAGCGTGGCGTCGAAATGCAGCAGGAACGGGACCAGGCACGCCGCGGACAGGGCAGCGACGCTCAAGGGCACGACTCCCCGGACGTAAAAATCGTCCAGGAGGTCGATATCGGCACGGATACGGCTGAGAAGGTCGCCGCTCCTGCGCAACGTGAGACCTGCCGGCGCCAGCGGCTCAACGCGCCTGAAAAACCAGACCCGCAGCGCCGCGAGCATGCGAAAGGTGGTGTCATGGTTTACGAAGCGCTCAGCATAGCGCCCTCCCGCCCGCGCGATGGCGAGCGCCCGCACACCCGCTGACGGGGTGAAATAGTTCATCACGGCGCCGACGGAGCCTGCCATCGCCATGGACGTGATGAACCAGCTGGAAAGGGCAAGCAAGCCGATATGAGCCAGCGTCGTCGCCAGCGAAAGGAGAAGGCCCAGCAGCACCCATCGCCACAGCGGGATGGCGAGCCGGAGAAGGCGGAGGAGATTTCTCATGGGCCCTCGCCGACCCTTCCGCTTTCCAGGACGAGCATCCGCTCCATCCTCTCGGCGCCTCGATGCGTCACCATGATCATCGTGCGGTCCCTGGCAAGGGCCTCGATCCCCGCGCTGACCAGCTCCGCGCTGGCCTGGTCCAGATGCGCCGTGGGCTCATCCAGGAGCAGGAGGGCAGGCCGTCGGAGGAAAATGCGCGCCATGGCCACCCGCTGCACCTGTCCAACGGAAAGTCCCTTCCCACCCTCCCCCACCACCGTGTCCAGGCCCGCGGGGAGGCGGTGGAGGAACTCGTCAACGCATGCCATGCGGGCCGCATCTTCGATCTCCCCGTCGCTCGCGTCCGTCCGCCCGAGCCTGATGTTCGCCCGGATGGTTCCGTGGAAGAAGGTGGGATTCTGGGGAAGCCAGGCGATCCGCGAAAGCCAGCCGGGGCGGTCGAAGCGCGAAAGCAGGATGCCGTCAACGAGCACGCGTCCTTCAACAGGGTCGAGAAAACCCAGAAGGATATTGAGGATGGTGGATTTCCCGGCCCCGCTCGCGCCTGCAAGCGCAACATGCCCGCCGGCAGGAACGGAGAAAGAGACGCCGTCCAGGATTTTCCTGGCAGCGAAGGAAAAAGACACGGAGTCGAAGGTTACGGAGCACGCCTCTCGCGTACGGGTGGGAGATGCGGCGGACGTTACAGCCTCCGCGGGCCGCACGGGGGCTGCGGTAGCAAGCAGGCCGGTGATGCGCTCCGCGGCTGCCATGGCCTCCATGCGCATATGATAGAAGGTCCCGAGGGTCCGAAGGACAAGGAAGTATTCCGGGGCAACGAGCAGGATGAAATAAGCGGGCGCGAAGTGCATGGTTGCTGCCATGAGCCGAAGACCTGAGAGGATTGCGACAATTGCAATGCTGACGGCGGAGAGCAGCTCCAGCATGAAGGAGGAAAGGAACGCGATCCTCAGGACTGACATGGTAGCCGCCCTGTACTCGCCGCTGGACCGCTCGATCTCGGCAGCCTCCCGCCGCACGGCGCCGAAGATCTTTACTGTCGTGAGCCCTTGCAGGATGTCCAGAAACCTGCCGCTCATGCGTGCAAGAGTGCTCCAGAGGCGCTGGTTCCTGACGTGGGACTCCTCACCGATGACGATCATGCTCACGGGGAGAAAAGCGGCGGTGAGCACGAGGACAAGCCCTGAGATCCAATCCAGGGGAAAGACGACCGCAAGGACGGTGAATGGAAGCAGGGTTGACAGCGCCCGCTGGGGAAGGTATCGGGCGTAATAGCCTTCCAGCGCTTCCACGGCATCGACGGCCACCGTGACGATCTCACCTGTTCTCAGCCCGGAAAGCGCAATGGGCCCGAGCGCGGCCAGATGGAGCCCGACTTCAGAGCGGACTATTCGCTTGACTATTGAAGCGCATTCCCAGCCGGCCCGACGCGAGCCCCACTGGGAAAGAAGACGAAGAGGAACGGTGGCCAGGAAGCCCGCAAACAGGAGAAGCAGGGAGGCCGGTGCGGCATGGCGGACGATGACACCGTCTGCGATCCGAACGAGCAGCGCCGTCTGAAGGATGAGCAGGATGCCGGAGAGCTCCCCCAGGGTGATTGTCAGGGCCATCGACCCGCGGGCCCGACCGCCATGCTGCCGCAGCCACAGAGAGGTGCCAGTCATCCCGAAGGGAGTGTAGGCGCAAATCGCCGCAATTGACAACCCGGATGGAATGTGCTAAGGGAGGCAAAAAAGGGGCAGTCATGGTCGAAACGCTCTCTCGAATCCAGTTTGCCACCGTCGCGATCTTCCACTTCCTCTTCGTTCCTCTCACCCTCGGGCTCAGCGTGCTCGTCGCGATCATGGAGACGCTCTACGCGAGAAGCGGCAACCAGACCTACCTGAAGATGACCAGGTACTGGAGCAGGCTCTTCCTCGTGAACTTCGCCGTCGGCGTGGTGACCGGGATCACGTTGGAGTTCCAGTTCGGCATGAACTGGGCGGAGTACTCGAAGTTCGTCGGCGACATCTTCGGAGCGCCGCTTGCCATCGAGGCCACGGTGGCCTTTTTCCTGGAGTCCACGTTCATCGGCGTGTGGGTCTTCGGCTGGAAGCGCCTTTCGCGGGGCGCGCATGCCGCCGTCATGTGGCTCGTGGCGTTCTCCAGCACCCTCTCGGCGCTGTGGATCCTGCTGGCCAACGGGTGGATGCAGAAGCCGCGCGGCTACCTCATGGCAGGCGGGAGGGCACAGCTTGCCGATTTCGGCGCCCTGATCTGGAACCCGTACGCCTGGATCAAGTTCTTCCACGTGATCATGGCCGCGTGGACCCTCAGCGCGTTCTTCATCATGGGCATCAGCGCAATCCACATGCTGCGCGGGAAAAACCGGGACATGATCAGGAAGTCGTTCCGGGTGGCCGCCCCCTTCGGTCTGGTGGCCTCCGCTCTCATCATCGTGGCGGGCGACCTCTCGGGCGTCCAGGTGGCGAAGTTCCAGCCGACAAAGCTCGCCGCCATGGAGGCGCAATGGAAGACGGAGTCCAGCGTCCCGTTCTACCTGCTGGCCCTTCCGGATCCCCGGGCAGGCCGTAACCTCTTCGAGGCCCTCCCCATCTCCGGCGGCCTCAGCTTCCTCGCCTACCATGATTCCAGGGCCACGGTGAAGGGGCTGGATGATTTCCCGCCTTCGGAGCGTCCGCCCGTCATGGTGAGCTTCCTGGGCTTCCGCCTCATGGTGGGCCTGGGGTTCCTATTCGTTCTGTGCGCTCTGCTCTCGGTGATATTCGCCTGGACGAACACGCTGGAAAAAAGGCGGTGGTTCCTCTGGGTCATGGCGGTTGCCCTCATCCTGCCATACCTGGCCAGCGAGCTGGGGTGGATTGTCGCCGAGATGGGCCGGCAGCCCTGGATCGTCTATGGCCTGCTGAAGACCACGGACGCCGTCTCCCGAGCCATCACGGCCGGTGACGTGCTGGGCTCCCTCATCGGGTTCCTGGTCATCTACGGCACTCTGGCCTCAGTGGACGCGTTCCTCCTGACCAGGTACGCGCGGAAAGTGGACTTCGAATAGGAGCGGAGGGTTTTGACATGGGGTTGCAGACGTTGTGGTTCGTGCTCTGGGGCGTCTTGTGGGGCGTGTATTTCATGCTGGACGGCTTCGATTTCGGGGTCGGGATGCTGCGGAACTTCCTTGCCAGGGAGGAGTCGGAGAAGCAGGCTGCCCTTGCCTCGATCGGGCCCGTCTGGAACGGCAACGAGGTCTGGCTCATTACTGCCGGCGGGGCGACCTTTGCCGCCTTTCCCCTCACCTATGCGTCGATGTTCAGCTTCCTTTACCTCCCCATGCTCCTGATCCTTTTTTCCCTGATCCTGCGCGGCGTATCCATCGAGTTCCGCGGAAAGCACGATTCCCCGCGGTGGCGGCGCGTGTGGGACTGGGTCCTGGCAGCCACGAGCTTCACCGCTCCGCTCGTGCTGGGGCTCGGGTTCGGCAACATCTTCCAGGGACTTCCGATTGCCCAGGACGGGTACCGGGGAAGCTTCGGAATGCTGTTCAATCCCTACGGCCTTCTCACGGCCGTCCTCTTCGTCGTCCTTTTTCTCCACCATGGGGCTCTGTGGGTTGGTCTGAAGACAGGAGGCAAGCTTTCCGAAAGGAGCTCGCTGCTCGCCGGGCGGCTCTGGTTCATCGTGCTCGTGGTTGCCGCAGCGTTCCTGGTCTTCACGGGATTTGCCACGAAACTCTACGACAACTTCTTTTCCCATCCAGGCTGGATGGCGGTGCCGCTGCTCGCCGTCGCCTCCCTTGCACTCGTGAAGATCATGCACGCGGGGGAACGGCACCTGGCGGCGTTCCTCTGCTCATGCGCGTTGATCATCCTCGTCGTGGCCACCGGCCTGACGGGGCTGTATCCGAATCTCATTCCCTCCAGCCTCGACCCGGCCGCGAGCCTGACGATCTTCAACTCATCCTCGGGGCCCTACACGCTTCGTCTCATGACAATCGTGGCGGCCATCTTCGTGCCCATCGTCATCGTGTACCAGCTCCTCGTCTACAGGTTCTTCAGGGAAAAGGTTGTCGCTGGCGCAGACAACGGGGAAGCGTACTGAAGGGAAGGATTCATTTCTCGGCCGGGAGGATCTTTTTTGACAGCCACGATGCACCCCATGCCAGGAGGAGCCCCGCGGCGACGTCAGCGACGTAGTGCTGTTTGACGAAGATTGTTGATGCGACAATAAGGGCCGTCCAGGCTCCAGCAACAAAGCCCAGCCTCCTGTCGGTCCTCCACCATGCGATGGCGATGATTGTCGACAGCGAGGTGTGGAGGCTGGGGAAGTCGTTGTAGGGGCTGTCCCCGGCATATACATCACGGATCATGCGCGAAAGAGTGTCGCTCCCGCTCACCACCGGCCGAAGCACCTCGGTCTGGAGGAAGAAATAGACAGCGTAGCTCACCAGCATTGCGACAATCAGCGACAGGGCTGCCGATTGAAAGATGCGCGTGCGGAAAACCAGGAAAACAATGAGAGAAAAATAGATCAGGGGCTCCAGGGAATCGTAGGGAATCACGAACAGCGGGATGAGGGGAAGGGCGTCATCCAGGGGCGTTCTCAGGTGAAGGACCGCTGGACCATGGTTCAGCGGGTCATAGATCTTGCTTGCGAAAAAGACCCCCGCTGCCAGCAGGACGCTTGCTCCGGCGTTCAGCCATCCTGTCCCGAGAACACCACGATCCAATACCCTTCTGAGCGCCATGCGGGCCTCCTTCGACATCCGATGACCAATTCAACCACGCAGCCTCTCCGGGGGCAAGATCACTGAATCGTAACATTTGGACGGTGTTCGGCGAAAGAAACGTGTTTTCTCAAGAGCGGTATATACTTGTAACCAGGACAACCGAATTCGAGGAGGTCGCGATGAGTGAGTACATGAATCAGATCCCTGTCGAGATACAGGGTCATATCCGCCAGATAACGAAGAGCTCGGGACTGCCGGATACTGACGACTCCCTGGAGATGATTGCCCAGGGGTGGCTGGAAAAGAAGGAGCGCTTCGAGCGGCAAATTTCCCGAATGGCGCTGGAAGAGGTGGACGTTCTGGAGAAGTCTGATACAAGGGGCTGCCTTGCCATGACCTACTCCGGCTCCCTTATCAATATCGGGCCCCAGAGAGACCAGGGGCGAAACGTCCAGTACGTGAGCATCGGGCTCCGCCAGGACGTTCCGGAGTCGGCTTCCCAGGAGAACTCGCAGCTCGACAGCGACGTGAAGATCGGGCTCCCGGTCACTTTCACGGTGGGCCCCATCGTCAGCTCCTCTCCCGTGTTCAAGATTGCCGTGACTGCCGAGGAGCTTGACATGGACGAGCAGGAGCGCCAGATCAGCAAGTCCACGGAAATCCTGACCAAGGAGTTCGTGAAGGTGAACAAGGAGCTGGATGAGGGGTAGGCGCACCCGGACCAGGCCCCATGCAGGAGCTGATGCGGAGGCTGGGCGAGATTTTCCGCCGCCGAGAGCCGCCCGAAGTCGAGTCCTACGGAGAGGTCATTGCCGGAGCGCTCGATACGTTGGAGCATGAGCCGCCTGACGTCCGTCCCCGTGACGCGGACGGAAGGCCAGGCGGCCTGGTCCTCCTTGACCGGACGCTCTCCACCATCGTGGTTCCCGACCTCCACGCGCGCATGGATTTTTTCCTCAGCGTTCTCGGCTACGAGGCGGAGAAGGAGTGTCGGGCCATCGAGCTCCTGGACGCGGGGCGTCTCCAGGTTGTATGCCTTGGTGACGGCGTGCACGCGGAAGGTCGGGCCGTCCTGCGCTGGCGGGCCGCCCAGAAAGAGTTCCTGGACGGCTACAGGACGCGAAAGAACATGGACGATGAGATGCGCGAAAGCCTGGGAGTGATGGAGATGGTGATGGAGGTCAAGCAAAAGTATCCGGACCATTTTCATTTCCTCAAGGGGAACCACGAGAACATCGCCAACGAGTCCGGGGGCGGGAATCTCCCGTTCCGCAAGTTCGCCCTGGAGGGCACCATGGTGGCGACCTACATGCGCCAGTTCTACGGCCCCGTGGTCCTCGACCAGTATGCAAGGATGGAAAAGGCGTTCCCGCTCCTGGCAATCGGCCCCGGCTTCCTCCTCTCCCACGCCGAGCCTGCCTCGTTCTACCCGCCGCACAGGATCATCGGGTACCGGACAGACCCTGACGTCGTGACGGGTCTCACGTGGACCGACAACGACGAGGCCGATCCGGGGAGCGTGGAAGACATGCTCAGGTACTACCTCGGGGAAGAGCAGGCGCAGCGCGGGTTCTACCTGGGCGGGCATCGACCCGTCGAGGGGGCCTACCGGCTGCGGGCGGGCGGGCGATACGTCCAGATCCATGATCCCGAGCGCTTCGTTATTGCGCACCTGCCCCCGGAGGGGGAGATTGACCTCGAGCGTGACGTCCTTCGAATCGACACGGGCTCCATCCTGGCGGTATGAAATGAAAAAAATCGGAAAGTACGAGCTGATCGGCAAGATCGCGCAGGGTGGAATGGGCGCCCTGTACAAGGCGCGGCACCCCACCCTGGAACGGGTGGTCCTCCTGAAGAAGCTCTCAATCCAGGGCGGCGGTCACGTCGTGGAGAGATTCAAGCGCGAGGCCCGGCTCATGATGGACCTCAACAGCGAGCGCATCGTCCAGGTCTTCGACCATTTCAAGGAAGGTCCCAACTATTACATCGTTGAGGAATATGTCGACGGGATCTCCCTCGACACGCTGATCCGCAGGGAGCGCTACCTGTCCAACGACGCAACGCTCCTGATCCTCTACGAGACATGCCGCGCGCTCAAGTTTGCTCATGACAGGCAGGTGATTCACCGCGACATCAAGCCCGGGAACATCCTCATCTCGAGCCAGGGAGAGGTAAAGCTGGCAGACTTCGGGATCGCCACGTCAGCCGAGGAGATGGAGGACGGGCTCACACAGGACGGCACGATGCTGGGAACCCCGGCCTACATCCCCCCCGAACAGATCGAGGATGCGAAAAACGTGGACCGGCGCGCGGATATCTACTCGCTGGGAGTCGTCCTCTACGAGATGCTCACCGGGAAGACGCCATACCCCGGCTCCTTCACGGCGGAAACCATCCGCCTGATCCACCGGGGAAAGCACATACCGCCGCAGCGCCTGAACCCCCGGGCCTCCCGCTTTCTCTGCAGGGTCGCGGCCGTCTGCATGCGGGTCAAGCGCCGCCGCCGCTACCGGGATTTGGGCGTCCTCCTCCGCTTGCTGGAAAAGCGCATCCCCCGAAGGGACACGGCGACCATGCGCCTGGCGATCCGCAAGATCCTCAAGGGAGAGGACGTCCACGACATCCTGCGCCGGGGCGGGACAGGGCGTCTCTGGCCGCTCGCTGCCGTGGTCATTGTGATCATCCTGGCCGCAGGCGCCTGGCTGTTTGCCCGGCAGGGCGCCTGGTTCGAGCTCTTCGAGCAGGATCGCTACGGGGCCCTGGTCATATCTGCCCAGGTGGAAAGCGGATACAAGGATCCGGGGGAAGTGTTCTTCCGGCCGGTGATCTACCGGGAGCAGGGCAACCAGCTCACAAGGATCACCGGAATTGCCTTTGCGGTCCACGAGAACGGCTCGCAGCGGACGGGAAGCGCGTACCTGCTTTCCACGAGGAAGCTGTATCTTCCTGCCGGGAGGTACCGGCTCAAGGTGAGCCTCGAGGGACAGCTGTTCTGGGCCTCCCTCACCCTGAGCCCGCGCTCGGTGCAAAGGAAAACGCCCGACACGGCGAACGGGCAGACCGTCGTCCTGCACCAGGAGAACGGGCCTTCCCTTCCGCTCTCGGTGCGCTATTCGGTCTACGATGCGGATACGTCGGAAAACATCACCCCGGAGGCAAAGGTCCTGGTGCTCATGGGAGATCGATGGCTGCCGCTGTTCCTGGCAAAGGTGGAAGGGCTTTTCCCCGGAAGAACATACACTTTCAGAATCGAGAGGGAGGGGTATGTCCCGCAGGAGTTCAACCTGGTGGTCAAGCCCTACCAGACGGCGCTGACGCTCGAGGCGCACCTCGTGCGGCAGGCAGGAAAAGCGGGCGGCTCATAGGAGTGTGACATGACAACAGTAACGAGCAGGTTCATCATTCTTGCGCTTGGTTTCCTCGGCGGCATTACCGCGTGGCCGCTGGCCGAGCTGATCCTGTACTACCAGGGCGGATTCCCGTCATACCTGGCATTCCTCGCGCTGCTCGGCGCGGTGGTTGGCGCCCTGATGGGCGGGTTCTTCGGCGCCGGTGAAGGGATCACGTCGCGTATCAAGAAGAGGGTTCCGACGGGGATGGCCCTCGGCGCGCTCGTCGGCTGCGTCGGCGGAGCTTTCGGCGCGCTCGTCGGCCAGGCTGCACTCTGGCTGATCGGGGGAATCTTCTTCCTCTCCTACCGCAACCTGCAGTGGGTGGGGCTTCCGGTCTCCCGGGCAATCGGATGGGCCGTTCTCGGCATCTTTGTCGGCGCCGGGGAAGGCGTGCGGGCCCTCTCATCCAAGAAGATCGCCGTGGGTGCCCTGGGCGGGCTCCTGGGCGGCATTGTCGGCGGCTTTGCCCTCGAGTACTCCCGGCTGCTGCTTCCCGGTTTCGCATTCTTCCGGCTCCTGGGGCTCGTCATCCTGGGGCTGGCAATTGGCTTCTTCTACGGGCTCATCGAGCAGGGGATGTCCTTTGGCGTCCTTCGGATCCTGACGGGGGGATTGAAGGGGAAGGAGTACCTCCTCACGCAGAAGCGCATGAGGATTGGCAAGTCCGCCCGCAACGAGATCTCTCTCCCAGCCTACGAGGATCTTGCCGACGTGCAGGCGGATATCAGGATCAAGAAAGGAGAGCCGGTCCTCACAAACCTGGAGCCCCGCATGGCGTTGCTCGTTAACGAGGAAAAGGTCCAGGAAAAGAAACTGAAGTTCGGCGACGTGATCAAGGTCGGGTCGGCGAAGATCTTCTATAAATACGGATGAGGATGACTGACATGATCAATCGATGCAAAGGCCTGTTTCCGCTTGTTCTCATTCTGGCCCTGGCCGGCGGCGCGGCTGACGCCCTCACGGTGAGCCTTGCGCAGATAGATACCTCCGGCCTTCTCCTTCGACAGACCGTGAACGCGTACGTCAGCGTGACGGATGACGCGGGTGAGCCAGTGACGGACCTGCCCCAGGGGACATTCGGCCTGTCAGAGTCTGCAGACGGGGAGCACTACACGACGGTCCCGCTCCAGAGGTTCGAGGCCAAGGCAGGCTCCAGCGAGGGGATCACTTTCCTCCTCATGATCGACAACTCGGGAAGCATGTACGACACGCCCAACGCCACGCCCACGAAGGATCCGGCAAAGATGAAGATCACCCGCGCCAAAGAGGCAATCCGCGCGTTCCTGGCGAGCATGACGAGTCCCAGGGACAGGGTCGGGCTCGTCGTCTTCAATACGCGCTACCGCCTCCTGGCGCGCCCCTCTGCCGACAAGGAGCACATCGCCTCCCTGCTCGACCAGATCCAGAAACCCGTGCCGGACGAGGCTTACACCGAGCTTTACACGAGCCTCAAGGCAGGCTCCGAGGAGTTTGCCGGCCTGGGCGGACGCAAGGCCATCATTGTCCTCTCCGACGGCGAGGATTTCCCCTACTTCAGCCATACCGGGAAGCCGAACCCCGAGTACGGCAACCAGCTCTCCTCCTACACGGATCCGATCGTCTCCAGCCAGGAAGAGGGGGTGACGATCTACGGGATCAACTTCGGGGTCGGTGAGGTGATGGACAAAAATCTCCGTTCCATTTCCCGGGAGACAGGCGGAAAGGTCTTCGACGCCGCGCGTGGTGAGGACCTCACGGGCGTCTACGAGGCAATCCACCGCCAGGTGGCCGGCGAATACTTGATCGGATATCGGGCGACAACCGCGCCCGCGGAGAAGAAGTACCTGAAGGTGTCGGTGACGGGCAACGGCGGTGAGAGCGCCGCAACACGGTTCTATTTCTCCAGCGTCGTCTTCGGGCTGCCGCTGGCAAACCTCTCCGTTGCCCTCGTCGTCCCGTTCATTCTCGGCTTCATCCTCCTGTGGCTTCTTACGCTGCTCAAGCTCGAAAGAAGGCCCGGACCCGCCAACCTCGAGGTGCTCCAGACCCGCGTGGGTCGTCCGATGACGCGGGTCCTCCCCCTGGGATCCGCCAAGACGGTGATCGGCGGGAGCGCCAAAGCAGACCTCACGATAGTCGGAGCGCCGCAGGTCAAGGAGGAACACGCGACAATCCTCTTCGACCCGAAGGACAAGAGCTACACGGTGGTCGGATCCGGGGATATCACGGTGAATAACCAGCCGGTCAAGACGCGCAAGCTCCAGCCGGGAGACGTCATTGATGTTGGCGGGGCGACAATCGTCTTCGATGACACGCAAGATTCGAAGAAGGAAAAGAAATAGCCCCTAGCGCGCCTTTGGCGCTTCCCTTGGCGCCTTTGGCGCTTCCCTTGAGTACTCCGCCTCGACGTTGATCGAGATGCCGCCCCGGGCGTTGAATGCCCCGGTCACCTTGCATGACCACGGGTCGAGCGCCCGGACAACGTCGTCGAGAATCCTGTTGGTCACGTGCTCGTGGAAGGTCCCTTCTTCCCGGTAGGACCAGAGGTAGAGCTTCAGGGACTTGGACTCGAGGATTCGCCTGTCAGGAACGTAGTGGATGGTTATTGTCCCGAAATCCGGCTGCCCAGTCAGGGGGCATACGCAGGTGAACTCAGGACATACGAGGGTAACCGTATAACGCCGGTCGGGGCTCCTGTTGGGAAACGCCTCGAGCTTTCTCACGGGTCTGGCCTTCTTCTTCCCGAGCAGCGTCAACCCGTCGCTCAGCTTTTCAGTCCTCGGTTTTCGGGGTCTCACATGGGCCTCCTCATCCCTTCAGGCGGAAAGGGTTGAAGTTCGTCTGGTAGTCGTAATGGTCCTCGCGTTCTGTCCTTTTCAGGAACCTGACCATGGCGTAGGTGAGCGGCGTGGCAAGCGTCTCGTACGCGGACTTGACGAGCCATTGAGCCACGACGACACGGGCCAGGTTCCCCGCGGAGAGAGAGCCGGCAAAAGCCAGCACGATGAAGATGAGCGAATCCGCCCCCTGGCCAACGAGCGTGCTGCCGATGGTCCGCGTCCACAGCCATCGTCCGCGCGTTGCGATCTTCATCCTGGCCAGGACGAACGAATTGAGAAACTCTCCCACAAGGTACGCGCTGAAGGAGGCCAGGAGAATGCGCGGCGCGGAGCTGAGGATCCGCGCATAGGCGGCCTGCCCGTCCCAGAAAACAGCCGACGGCAGCCTCCCGCCGATCCAGATAGCGAGCACGGCAAGGGCGTTGCAGCCGAACCCGATCCAGATGACCTGGCGGGACCTTGCGTATCCGTACACCTCGGTCAGGATGTCGCCAAAGAGGTAGCTCAGCGGGAAGATCACGACCGCGGCGGGCACGACGATGCCGAGAACGTCGATGATCTTCACTGCGATGATGTTCGACGAGATGAGACACGTGACAAAAACACCCGTCACAAGGTTGAGGTATCGGAATCCCTGTCTTTCCAAGGCGGCGC
This sequence comes from uncultured Spirochaetota bacterium, assembly GCA_963753085.1. Classification (GTDB taxonomy): domain Bacteria; phylum Spirochaetota; class Spirochaetia; order SZUA-6; family Fen-1364; genus Fen-1364. Next base: position 211,495 of record CAVWBF010000006.1, read on the forward strand.
CATTATACAGAGGCCACCCTGGCGGGTCTACGCGGCTGATGCTGGCGGGCCTCCCAATCAGGTATTTGCGCTGCCCGCAAGCCGCGTGGTACGCTGAGACCGATATGAAAGTAAACTTTCCAAAAGGTTTTCTCTGGGGAGCGGCTACCTCGGCATACCAGATCGAGGGCTCGCCGCTTGCCGATGGCGCCACCCCGTCCACATGGCACGAGTTCAGCCACACGCGCGGGAGGATCGAGGATGGAACCACCGGGGATATCGCGTGCGACCACTTCAACCGCTTCACGGAAGACATCCGTGGAATGGCGGAGCTGGGTCTCAAGGCATACCGCTTTTCGACAGGGTGGACGAGAATCTTCCCGGAGCCGGGCAAGATCAATGAGCGGGGGCTGGATTTCTACGACAAGCTTGTGGATGCCCTTCTGGCCGCGGGCGTTGAGCCTCTTCTCACGATCTTCCATCTCGAAGAGCCGATGTGGCTGGCGAGCCAGGGAGGTTTCACGAAAAGGGCTTCCGTCGAGCACCTCCTTGCCCTGGGCACGGCGCTGATGCGCCGGCTCGGAGACAGGGTGAAGATGTGGTGCACGCTCAACGAGCCGAGCCTGTACTCCTACCAGGGCTACGCGACGGCCGAGTACCCTCCGGCGCATCGCTATGACCTGCGCGGCATGTTCCACTGCGCACACAACCTCCTCCTTGCCCATGCGAGGCTTTGCGAAGCCGCAGAAGGACTGGTCAAAGGTTGCATGGTCGGGCTTGCCCACTATTACGTGGATGTCGCGCCAGCCGACCCTTCGCGGGAACGCGACAAGAAGGCGGCCGCTTTCATGGATGCGATGGCGAACCTCGTCGTGCTCTCTCCCCTGTTCGACGGCAGCTACCCTGAGGGCGTCATCAGGCGAATGGGGAGGTTCTTTCCGCGGGGATTCGAGAAGGATCTCTCTGGCATGAAGAGGCCGGGGACCTACACGGGGATCAACTATTACCGGAGGAACAGGTACCGATATTCGTTTTTCATGCCGTGGCTCCACGCCGCGGAGTTCGTGGATCCCTATGCTCCCCGAACGGCAATGGGTGACGAGATTCACCCGCCGGGGATTCACCGGGCGCTCATGCGCCTGAAGAGCCAGTTCGGAAATCCTCCCAGCTTCATCACGGAAAACGGGCCGCCCATTCCAGACACGCCGGGCAAGGATCCCCTCGATGACGGAGAGCGCGTCTCCTACCTCCGGGACCATCTGGTCCAGGTGGGGCGCGCGCTCCAGGAAGGCGTTGATTGCCGGGGCTATTTCGTGTGGAGTCTGCTCGACAATTTCGAGTGGAGCAAAGGGCTCTCCATGCGCTGCGGGATCATCCACACCGATTTCGCCACGCAGAAGCGGGAGTGGAAGAAAAGCGCTTCCTGGTACAGGGACCTCATCCAGCGAGGGTGGCTGGATGAATAGGTTTGCGATACAATTCTGCCGTAGGGAGGGGATATGAATCGCCTGATAGTCTTTTTCGGCGCGCTTGCGCTCCTGGTCCTCGCCTGCATGCCCCTTGCTGCGCAGGCAGAAAATCCAGTGGGCCTGGGGATCTCCCTTGGCGCCGCCGTCGCTGAAGGCACGACGTCCAACATCGCCAATCCCGGCGGAAGCATGAGCTTCAACTGGGGCTTCTACGTGAACATTCCGCTTCTCTATACTTTCCACATCACCCCATCATCCGAGCTGTACAAGATCCAGGATCAGAACGCGACAGACATCGACCTTGCCTTCAAGTTCATCATTCCCCTGTCCACCCTGGCCGTCTACGCCGGTTTCGTGCCGGGGCTCACCGCGGTCTCGAACGTCCTCGATCTGCACATCGGAGTGCTGGGAGGCGTGACATTCCCGCTTGTCAGCAACCTGGACCTGTTCCTGCAGGCAAAGTACAACATCCTCTTCGACGGCGGGCAGAACATGCAGATCATCCACGCGAACGCGGGGGTCCTGTTCAAGTTCTAGAGAGGTTTATCCTCCGGGAATGGCTGTCAGCGGCTGACGGCGAGCTTTCCGTGGTCGATGAGCCATTCCAGGGATTCGAAGACGGCCTGCAGGGACTCGTAGCGGGGCTGGTAGCCGAGAAGCCTTCGAGCCTTGTCGATGCTGCAGCAGGGGCTGTGGGCGATGTGGTCCCATGTCGCCGCCGCGTCCTCCGCGCTCTGGCCTTTGCGCCAGGTCTCCCACGGCTGGAAGTCGAGATCCGCCTTTTTCCCGAACCACTGCGCGGTCCTCTCCGCGTAGCCTCGCAAGGTCAGCGCGGATCCCGAGACGACGTGGAAGCTCTCTCCCACGGCTGCGGCGCTGCACTCGATGGCCCGGGTGAACGCCTGGGCAACGTCGTCCGCGTGGACGTGATGAACGGTTTCCAGCCCGAGATTCGGGATGGCAAGACGCCCGCCCTTCGCAAGGGTCTCGAAAACCGCGGGATTGAAGTTCCCCGCCGGGTTGAGCGGCGCCCACCCCCTGCCCACGATGTGGCCAGGGTGGAGAACCACGACGGGAAAGCCGCTCCTGCGCGCGCGGGAAAGAAGCCATGATTCCATGGAGGCCTTCCCGACCCCGTAGTCCCCGAACGGCCTGCGCGGCTCTGCCTCGGTGGTGGGAACGCTGACGGACGGCCCGTGCACCCATATGGTTCCGCAGGAAAGGTACAGGCCTGTCTTCCCCTCGATGCCCTCCACGATCTGGCGGGCGCTCTCAGCGGTGAAGCAGATGAGATCGATGACCACATCCGGTTTCAAGCCTGCAATGCGCGCTCCAAATCCACCAGTCGTGTCCTCCTGCAGTCGGTCCACCTTCTGCAGCTGTACCTCTTTCCAGACCCCGTGATCCTCGTAGGGAGCCCTCTGGCCCCGACTGAGGCATATCACCTCGTGGCCCGCCTGCACGAGACGCGGGATAAGGTATGTCCCGATGTGCCCGGTTCCGCCGATGACCACTGTCTTCATCCTCATTCCCTGAGCCTCCAACCGCTTTCATGATACGTCTCAGGTCCCTCAGGAGGCAAGGAAGCCGTACCGGAACACCGGAAGGCAGTGGCGCCATATCGAGAAAAAAAGATCGAAAAAAGCACCGGGATATCTTGTAAATCTCTAAATATAGTGATATAACTACATCGTAAGATCACAAATAGAACGTGGAGGAGGTTCCGGATGGCCAGCCTGGTGGCAGACAGGTCGAAAGCCGCCCACCTGGCGGATACTCTCAAATCGCTCGCGCACCCCATTCGCCTTCGGATCGTGGGTCTCCTTTGCGCCGAGGATCTGTCCGTGACCGTCATGGCGGAGAGACTGGATGTGCCGCAGGCCATCCTGTCCCAGCAGCTTCGGATCCTCAGGATGAGCGGCCTGGTGGAGTCATTCCGCGCCCGGGGGCGCGCGAGCTACCGCCTCGGAGAGCCGCGCCTGCGACAACTGGTCAAATGCCTCGAGGGATGCCCCTCGAGCAAAGCACAAGGAGGGTTGATATGACGGTGAACGTAGAGAAAGAGCTCGCGGAGCTCAAAGCAAAGGTCGAGTCGACCCCAGGAACGGGGAACAAGCTCACCATGGTCGTGATGTCGGGCAGCCTGGACCGCCAGCTGGCGGCCATGATCATCGCCACCGGCGCCGCTGCCATGGGGATGCAGGTGGTGCTTTTCTTCACCTTCTGGGGCACCGCTGCCCTGCGGGATCCTCGTCGGCACGTGAACGGCAAGAATCTGCTTTCGAAGATGTTCGGGTTCATGCTCCCCAAGGGCACGAGCGCCCTGAAGCTCTCCCAGATGAACATGGCAGGCATGGGGACCGCAATCATGAAAGGGCTCATGAAGAAGAAGAACGTCGCGAGCCTGCCGCAGCTTTTCGAGGTTGCCGCCCAGCTTGCCGTGAAGATCTACATCTGTGAGATGTCCATGGACCTCATGGGCTTCAAGAAGGAAGAGATGATCGAGTACCCGAACATCGAGGTCTGCGGAGTGGCCACCATGCTGGCGCACGCAAAAGAATCATCCCTGCAGTTCTTCATCTGATCCACACGAGGAGACACCTATGGCGGACTATGTGATTGCAAAGACTCTGGACTACAAGGGGCTCGCCTGCCCGATGCCCGTTGTGAAGATCAGCCAGCAGATCGGCACCGTTGCCGTGGGGGACGTGATCGAGGTCCACACGACGGACCCCGGCTCCCTGTCGGACTTCCCCGCGTGGGCAAAGACCATGGGACATTCGATCCTGGAGACGAAACAGGAGCCCGGGGTCATCAAGATCTTCGTGAAGCGAATGAAATAGGAGCGGTCCCATGCCATCCGTCTCGGACGCCGTATCGGCCGCCAGCAAAGCGGCAGCTCCGGCAGCGGCCCCGGCTGCTGCCCCGGCCGCCGCACAGGCCGTGTCTGCCGCCACCCAGGCGGCGCCTCAGGCCGCCGCGGATGCGGTCTCATCGGCATCCCACGCCGCAGCGGCGAGCGGGCCGCTTGCGGCCGTGTATTACTTCATCATGGTTCCCATGGTGTACCTCGCCATCCTTGCCCTTCTGGTCGGGGTCGTGTGGCGGATAGCGGTGATCCTCCGCTCTCCCGCGCAGACGTACCCCCTCACGCTGTACCCGGCTGCCCGAAGCCGCGTCTTTGCGGCGTTTCGAGACGCTTTCGGCATGAGGCAGGTCCGCGAGCACAAGCCGTTCTTCTGGGTCTTCCTCGTGCTCTTTCACATCTCCTTCGTGCTCCTCATCCTGGCCCACCTGGACATCATCCCGGCCTTCAGGATGCTTCCTGCCGCCTCGAAGCACATGCTTGGCGCGGGGAGCGTCGGGGTGGCCCTCACGATCTCCATCGGCTATTTCATCCTGCGCAGGTTTCGAAGCCCGGTTCGCGAGATTTCAACCCCGGGAGATTACCTGCTCCTCCTTCTCCTCCTTTTCCTCTTCCTCCTGGGCGACACGATAAGCTGGTCCAACTCCTGGGGCGCTCACGGGTTCGTCATGACAAAGAAGGATTTTGCCCTGTACTTCGACGGCCTGGCGCGCTTCACATTCGCGGATCCGCGCGCCGTGCTCCACGGATCCCATTACCATTTCGTGGTGCTCCACGTGCTCCTGGCCAACGTGTTCTTTGTCGTCCTGCCATTCACCAAGATCGTCCACACGTTTTTCACCATCCCGATCAACCTGCTGCGGAGGAAATAGGTATGGACGCGGCCACGAGCGCAAAGCTCAAGACCCTCTTCGAGACGAAGCTCAACGGCGCAATGCGCCTCTACCTGGATACCTGCGCGCGCTGCGGTGTGTGTATCGAGGCCTGTCATGTGTACGCTTCCCAGCCGCAGCTGAGATATTCGGCCGTGGGCCGTGCGGAAGTCATCCGCAAGATCTTCAAGCGCTACTTCAAGCTCCAGGGAAAGATCGCCCCGTGGCTCGGCGAGGTCCTTCCCATGGACGAGCCGACCCTGGCCGCCGTGTACGACGCAGCATGGTCCTGCACCGGCTGCCGCCGGTGCATGGGATGGTGCCCGTTCGGCATCGACACGCAGATGATCATGTCCATCGCGAAGCTCCTCCTCATCGGGGCGGATAAGGAGCCAAAGCTCCTGACGATGCTGTCCGACATGTCGATCGCCAAGGCAGAAGGAGCCGAGGAGACGAAGGCTGACTTCGACAAGGCCGTGCTGAACCTTGCCCCCGAGATCGAGGCAATCTGGCCGGCTTCACCCGAGCGCCCGACCATCAGCGTGGGGGCTATGGGCGCGAACGTGCTCTACGTGGCACTGGCCGGGAAGCACTCCATCATCCCCGCTGCGGCCATCATGAACGCGGCAGGAGAAAAATGGACGCTGAGCCGGTTCGAAGCGGTGAACTTTGCCGCCTTCCTCGGGGACCCGAAGAAGACGCAGATCATCGCGAGGCGCATCCATGACGAAGCCATCCGCCTGCAGGCAAAGGAAGTTGTAATTGTGGAGTGCGGGACCGCCTTCCGTGTCATGAAGTACATGACGGGGTATCACCCGTTCAAGGTCTCGGCCTTTGTGGAGCTGATAGCGCGTTACGTGAAGGAAGGGCGCATCCACCTGGACCGCACGCGCCTCCCGGGAAAGCTCACCTACCATGATCCCTGCCAGATTGCCCGAAACGGGGGAGTCATCGAAGAGCCCCGCATCGTGATCAGGCAGCTCACCGACAACTTTGTCGAGTTGCAGCCCAACCGGGAGAACAACTGGTGCTGCGGCGGGGGCGGGGGGCTTGTGGCCATGGGGGAGAAGGAGTTCCGGATGAGCTCCGCCCGGGTGAAAGCAGAACAGATGAAGGCGTCAGGTGCGGATGTGATCTGCACGGCATGCGAGAACTGTCACACGCAGCTCACAGACCTCAACGAGCACTATGGTCTGGGAATGAAAGTGGAGTTTCTCTCCCGGCTCGTTGCCAACGCCCTCGTGAAACCCTGAGGAAGCCGGCAGCTCATCTCGGAGGCGGCATCATCTCGGACGCAACCTCACGTGCGCTCCGGCCTCATCCCGCTGAAAGCGCGTTCACGGAAGCGGCCAGCCTCTCGATTGCATCTGCGCGTATTGCTGAAACATCGACGGCCGGATGAACGATGCTCCGCACGAGGAGCCTGTCAAGCAGGGACAGTTTCGCGATGCGAAGCTCGCCGCCGAGTGCCTCCCGTGCAAAAGCGTGCGCGGTCAGCCAGGGAGGGAAGGCCTCCTGCAGCTCAGCCATCGCTCGCTCCCCAGTGTAGAAACAGCAGATGAATAGTCCGACCTTCCGGGACAGGAGCCGCTCACGCTCCCTGTCGCAGAAGGCGCCGATCCCCCGTTGTATCTTCCCCCCGTAGATCGGGCCGCCAATGAGGACAGCGTCAAAGCCATCAACGGAAGGCCATCCCGGCTTTCCCAGGTCATGGACAACGGTCTCCGCGGACAGCTTGCCGGCGAGCGTGCGGGCGCATGACTCCGTTGCGCCGTAACGGGAACGGTAGGCAATCAGTACCTTCACGTCAGCCTTCCTTCCTGTCCTGCGGGTCAGCCGCCTTCTTGAGGCTTTCCCGCACGTGATAGAGGCGGTTTCTGAGGTAGAGGATGATGTCGATGCTCACCATGAGCGCGTTCAGGCCGTAGAGATAGATCACAAGGTCGAAATGGTAGATCAGCTTGTGCAGGATCCCTGCCACGTAGCCCACCACGATCACCAGGAGGAACGGAAGGCTCTTGCCCGCCACCTGGCGCGTCCTCCAGGACTTGTAGATGGAGAACGGCCACGCGGCCCCGAAACAGACAAGCATGATGATCTCGAAGATGCTCACGGTCAGCTCCTGTGCCTTTTCAGGAATACCCCAGGCGGCGCATGGTCCCGGCAAGGGCCTCGCCGGCCGGACCGGCGGCCAGCCGCGCGGGGTTCCCGATTGCCTTTTCGATGGACGGATCCAGCGGCACCTCGGCCACCAGCCCCACGCCGGCCCTCCGCGCGAGATCTCGAACGGGACCCGCGTCCCCCTGGACCATGTTGGCGATGACTGCGGGCACGGAGACGCGCAGCTCCGAGAGCAGGGACAGGAGCCTTTCCACCACGGAGACCGACACGGATGAGGGAGTGGAGACCACCAGCGCCTGCATGCGCGGAACCAGGCGGGAGAGATCCAGTATCTCTTCACCCATGCCGGGAGGCATGTCGATGAGGAGGATCTCCGTGGGACCCCACATCGTCACCGCAAGAAGCTCCAGGATTGCATCCGACACTTCCGCCCCGCGAAGCGCGAGCCCCAGCTCCCCGACAAAAGGGAAGACGCTCATGAGGGACACACCGTCGGTCACGGCAAGGGGGAGGATGCCCTTGTCCTCCTGCGGCAGCTCCGGCCGTATGCCCAGGAAAAGGTGCGCGGATGCTCCCTGCAGATCGAGGTCAAGGATGCCGACGCGCCGCCCTCCCCTGCCGAGGCCAAGCGCAGACACGACGGTGCACATTGTCTTGCCGACGCCCCCCTTGGCGGAGCAGAAGGCAATGATGTGCCTGATCCCGGCAAGCCTTTTTTCGACAACGGCGATGCGCGGATCGCTCACACGCACCCTTCCCGGTTGGCCAGCTCCAGGGCTGAGATCCGCACCCCCCTCCCCTTCTCCACGCGGTAGTCCGGGCTTGCGCACGCGGGACAGCGGACAAAGGCGTGTGCCGCCTCCGGAAGAAAATGGATGGCCTCCCGCTCCTCATCGGTTATCCCCTGGCTTTCCTCCAGGCCCCATTCCCTGCCGCAGGCGACGCAGCGGAAGGTGGCCTTCTCCGTCTCCAGATGGAAGATCCCCGACGACAGGGGTTTCTCGGAAAGGATTGTCTCAAGCGCAAATGTGAATATTTCGCGATCGATGGCCTGCAGCTCGCCGATCTGGACCGTCACGCCGCGCAGGCAGGAAGGATCCCTGTTGCCCAGCGCGGCCGCTGCTGCCTCCACCACCGCGTCAGCCAGGGCCCATTCATGCATCGGGGGATCATAGCCTCGGGCCCTGCTTCCCGCAAGTGCGCCCGAGCTGCGCTCTACAGCCGCGCGATGAGGTCCCGGACCCAGGGATCGATCACGGAGTATATCCGCCTGTTTCCCACCACCCGGGAGGAGACGATGTGCTCTCGCTTGAGGACGGCCAGGTGCTGCGACACGACGGGCTGCGACTCCTCGACGCAGTGCCAGAGATCCGAGACGCACGGCTCGCTGCGCTCGATGGCGCAGAGCAGCTTCAAGCGGATGGGGTGGCCGCAGACCTTGAGCTTGCGCGCGATCGACGGAAGCGAAAGTCGCAGGTCCCCCCGGAGCAGGTCCTTGTCCAGAAGCTTGTTTTTTTCCATTGTCTTCGGTATTTTCCAGTCAATTCTACCGAGAGGAGCCATTCATTTCAAGGATAATCGAGGAAGGGCAGAAAATCCAGGAGCCTTCCCGGCCGGCGCCTTCCTGCGTCTACCTGGACTGGGCGGCGTCCGCTCCCCCCGAGCCGGCCGCAATCCAGGAGGCTGCGGAGGTGTCTCTTCGGTGCTTCGCGAACCCCTCCTCCCCGCATGGCTCCGGCAAAGAGGCCTCCGCGCGCCTCGAAGAGGCTCGAAGCCGATTCGCGAAGCTCATCGATGCCTCCCCGGGGGAGGTCGTTTTCACATCCGGTGGAACTGAATCCAACACTTCCATGCTCCTGTCCCTCCTGGATCGCTACCGGCTGGGCGGCGCGGAAAGACGAAAGGCGCGCATCGTCACGACGGCGGTGGAGCACGCTTCGGTCCACGACCAGGCCCTCAGCCTGGAAGCTCTTGGCATGAGCTGCAGGATCGTCAAGCCTGGCCCCAGCGGGATCGTCGACCCGCAGGCCATAGCTGATGCCCTGGATGCGGAGACTGTCCTTGTTTCCGTCATGCTCGTGAACAACGAGACAGGCGCAATCCAGAGGGTGGCCGAGATCTCGAGGCTTGTCCGCGAGTTCTCATCGCGCCAGGGCAGGCGGATTGTGCTGCACACGGACGCGGTACAGGCCCTGGGGAAAATCCCTGTGTCCGTACGATCCCTTGATGTGGATGCCGCATCCTTCAGCGCCCACAAGGTGGGCGGCCTGCGGGGCATCGGTGCACTTTACCTGAAGTCGGGGGTGGCCCCGGGATTTCTTCACACGGGCGGGGGACAGGAAGCGGGGCGCCGGCCGGGAACAGAAAACGTGGCTGGGGCGTGCGCCCTGGCGGTGGCGGCAGAGCAGAGGATCTGCAGGCTCGCGGAGAACCACGCGGCCGCGTCGCTGCTGATGGAGCAACTGGTGTCGGGCTTGAAGGAAATCAGGGCCGCGCGTCTTTTCCCCGAAAGCCGAACGGGCAGGGACGCCGGGGCCTTTTCCCCCTACATCCTCTCAGCAGGATTTCCTCCCCTCCCGGGGGAGGTCGTGGTTCGCGTCTCCGATTCCCGGGGGTACTGCATCGCCACCGGCTCCGCCTGCTCCACGAAGAAGAAAGACCGCACCCGGGTGCCGGAAAGCATGGGATTCGATCACCAGACAGCGCTGTCGGCAATCAGGATTTCCATCGGACCTTCGACAATGCCTGACGAGATCCGCGGGTTTCTTGCCATGCTGAAGACGGAGATTCCGCCGCTCCTTTCCATCTCCCAGGGCCACGGCCAGCGCGGAGGCGCGTCGTGACGGGCCGATCTCGCTCAGGAACCCCGCGGCATGAGCCTGCATCGGGAGGGGCTGCGGCGAACGCGGGCGGTGCCCTGGAAGGCGGGCTTTTCCTCATCAAGTACGGGGAGATCGCCCTCAAGAAGCGAAACCGCGGCGCTTTCGTGAAAAGCTTGAAAGAATCCATCCGGGCCCGGCTCCCCGGCGTCTCTTTCTCCGTCTATGAAACCTGGCACCGTGTCTACGTCAGCTACCGGATTGCCGACGGGGAACAGATCAGCGAAGCGCTTCGCCGGACATTCGGCGTCGTTTCCTTCTGTGAAGCCCTTCGCGTCCCCCGGGAGATGAGTGCCATCGAAGATGCCGCCTGCCGGCTGGCAGAGGGCTTTCTTGCCGCCGGACGGGGCGCGAGGTTCAAGGCGGAAGTGAGGCGGGCAGACAAGAGCTTCCCCCTCACATCGTACGAGATAGCCTGCAGGATCGGCGACATCCTCAAGGAGCGCTTCCCGGCCCTCACCGTTGACGTGCATGACCCCGACTGGGTGCTGACAGTGGAAATACGGGAGCATGCGTACCTCTACGGACCCCAGATGAGCGGACCCTACGGGCTTCCCACCGGCAGCTCGGGGAAGGCCATCCTCCTGCTTTCCGGCGGAATAGACTCCCCCGTGGCGGGCTGGATGATGGCCAAGAGGGGCATGGCGCTGGAGGCCGTCTATTTCCACTCCGCTCCCTTCACTTCGGAGAAGGCCAGGGAGAAGGTGGAGATCCTCACTCGAACCCTTTCGGGGTATGCGCCGGGGATCATCCTCCACGTCGTGAACTTCACGCCCGTGCTGGCCCGCATCAAGGAGAAGGCGAAGGATGAGGAAGTGACGCTGCTGCTGCGCGCCTGCATGATGCGCCTGGCCACCCTCGTTGCGGAGGAGCGGCGCGGCGAATGCCTGGTGACGGGGGAGAGCCTCGGGCAGGTGGCAAGCCAGACCGTGGAAAGCATCGCCTTCACGGGTACGCTCACCGACCTTCCCGTGTTCAGGCCGCTCATCGGCATGAACAAGGAGGAGATCATCGAAGTGGCCAGGAAAATCCAGACGTTCGAGACCTCGAACCTTCCCTATGCGGACTGCTGCGTCCTGTTCTCCCCGGCGCATCCTCTGATCCACCCCGAGGTGCGGAAGATGAGACGTGCCTACGATTCTCTGTGCGTGGATGAGCTTCTGGGTGAGGCTCTGCGGACAATAGAGCGCGTCACGTTCCAGGGCTTCTGACTTCCAGGGCTCTTATTTTTTCTCCGAGGTCTTGTCTCCGGCCATTTCTTTCGGCTTTTCGGGAGACGTGGCCTTTTGCGAAGACTTTTCCGAAGAACTGTCCCTTTCCTTTTCTTTCGAGCTTCCGTTCCCGCCGGTGAGGGCGGAGCTTTTCTTGTAGTCAGTCGTGTAGAACCCGCTCCCCTTGAAAATGATTCCCAGGCCGCCGTTTATCACGCGGCGCAGGGCCCCGTTGCACTTGGGGCAGCGAGTGAGTGCCTTGTCCTTTATGCTCTGGATAGCATCGAATGTATGACCGCACTTCGTGCATACATATTCGTATGTCGGCATTCGCTGAACTCCTGACTCCTAAACATGGAAATTGTCGCTCGTTTCCCCGGGCGGTATTCCGCTTCTGTGAAAGCAAGGCGCTTCGGGACTCAACTTTCCATAAATATAGCAACTCGAGGCGATTGGGGCAACAGGGACCCGCTCCAGAGCGCTCCGAAGCTCCAGGAAACGAGGACCTCCGCGAGGATTTATCAGGTGAGCCGGACGGGAATCCCGTTTGAGCGAAGGAATCCCTTGATGTCTTTAACGCTGTAGTCCCCAAAATGGACCATGGAGGCAATCAGGGCGGCATCGGCCCGGCCGTCGGTGAAGACCTTGAGAAGGTGCTCCGGCCGTCCCGCACCACCGGAAGCCACCACCGGAATGCCGACCGCCTCAGAAATGATCCGCGTCAGCGTGGTCTCGTAGCCCTCACGTGTGCCGTCAGCGTCAATGGAGTTCAGGACGATTTCCCCGGCGCCCAGCTCCTCCGCCTTTCGAGCCCAGGCTAGAGCATCGAAGTCTGTCGGTGTGCGGCCGCCGTCAATGACCACGCGGTAGCCGCACGGCATGGACGGGTCCCGCTTCGCGTCCATTCCCAAAACGATGCATTGACTGCCGTACAACGAAGCGCCGTCCGTGATGATCCCCGGCGACCGCACGGCAGCAGAGTTGACGCTCACTTTTTCAGCACCCGCCAGGAGCACCTCGCGCATTTCCTCCCGGGAGGAAATGCCTCCGCCAACGGAGAACGGAATGAAGACCTGCTCCGCGACCCGTCTCACCGTGTCGATCCTGATTTTCCTGCGCTCCGCGGAAGCGGTGATGTCGTAGAATACGAGCTCGTCCACACCTTCTTCGTAGTAGCGTCGCGCCATCTCGACGGGATCACCGACGTCCGCGTTGTCCTTGAACCTGATCCCCTTGGTTGTCCTGCCGTCCTTCACGTCGAGGCACACGACCACCCTTTTTTCAAGCATCGACGTCGCCTCCCCCGTTCTCCCAGCAGCCGTCCCAGGCAAGGAAGTTGGAGATGAGACGGAGCCCCACGGGGCCGGACTTCTCCGGGTGGAACTGGACCGCCACGAGGTTCCGATCCGCAACGGCGGAAACGAAAGTCTCCCCGTATTCCGTCACGGCGGCCGTGTGTGCAGGGACTCGCGGCACAGGGTAGTAGGAATGAATAAAGTAGAACGATGATCCCTGCTGGAGGCCTTCGAACACCGGGTGGCGGACCCGGAAGTCCACGGCATTCCACCCCATGTGGGGGACCTTCAGGCCCGGCATGCGGGGGAACCTCTTCACGTCCCCGGGAAGGATCCCGAGGCACGTCGTATCCCGTTCGTCGGAGTGGCTGAAAATCACCTGGCAGCCGATGCAGATGCCCAGGAACTTCTTGCCGGATGCGTGGAATGCCCGAAGCGCTTGATCCAGGCCGGTGCGCCGCAGCTCCCCCATGGAAGCGGCCGCCTCCCCGTCACCGGGGAAAATCAGGGCCGAGCCGCGCCCCACGTCCTCAGGACGCGATGTGACGATGAAATCCGCTCCGAAGTGTCGAAGGACGTTCTGCACGCTGGAAAGGTTGCCGGCGCCGTAGTCCACGACGACAATCGTGTCCTTGCTCAATTGGCCTGCTCCGGCGCCTGCCCGCTGCCGTTGCCTGCTCCATCGGGTGGGGCTGCAGGCCCGTTCAGGATCGCGAGGAACAGCGGGATGATCTCCTGGTCCGTCACGGCGATGCCCTTCACCCTGACCGTGGTGCCATCGGGGTTGACGGTGATGGCCCGGAGGCGCTCCGCCGCGTTGGGAACGTTGTTGCTCTTCATCCACGCCACGATCCCGATCCTGAGCACAAGGGAGAGGACCCTCGACTGCTCCTCCGTGGCGGTATTCATGGAAGCGCCCATTATGTAGCCGTCCTTCGTCTTCACGGCGTCCACCCAGACCTCGCGGATAGGCAGCCGGGAACGGCTTTCTGAATCCTGCGCCGGGGGCTGATCCGCGTCATCCGCGGCTGCCGGACTTGCCGCATCAGGCGGTGACGAAAGCCCCCCCGTAGCCACGGACGGCGAGGGGGGGCGAGACACGGAGGTCGAAAGCCCCCCCGTAGCCAGGGACGGCGAGGGCGGGCGAGACACGGAGGTCGAAAGCCCGCCCGGGCAGCTGCGGAATGTACAGGACGAGGTCCGTCTTCGTCATGTCGCTGGCAACCTCGGGTGGAATGGGAAGGGGAATGGGGTCCTTGTACTTTGCCAGGAGAGCGGGCATGTCCTGGTTGGTCGCAAGCAGAACGCCGCCGCCGGGAACGCTCAGCTGCAGGTTGGCCTTGTTCCAGAGGTAATACCCTCCCGCGGAGGCGGACATCTGCTTCCATTCCTTTTTCCCCGAAAGGCTCATCCTGATGAGCACGGCAGGATAATTGCCGAGGGCAACGGCAGTGAAACGCGTCGGGGCGCCTTTTGCCATGGTCACGGAAAAAACGGCGCGACTCGTCCTGTCGGCAAGCTGAACCACGTCGTTGTACGCCGGCCCGCCCTGCTTCAGCGTCCTGCGGATGAGGTCCGCGGATCGCGGCACTGATACCGAAACGTACATCGTGGCGTCCCCCGGAAGGACCCCCATCCATTCCGAAGGGGATCTCTGCGGGGCCGAGGCGCAGGAAGCCAGCACCAGCACCGCGACAACCGCGCAGAGCTGTGCGACCAGGCGGATCGTCCTCTCAGGCAACCTCACGGGGACGCCTTGCGAAGGGACACGACCGCCGTTTCATCCCCACAGTCGATTTCAACCGAGTCCGCAGCCTTCTCCCACGTCAAGGAGACCGCAAGGGTCTCTGACAGCACGTGGTCCCGGTGGTTCTCAGCGGCGCTTCGAAGCGCGTTCGACCCCGAAATGGTGAGGGCAATGCGGTCGGAGACATCCAGCCCCCTTTCCTTTCTCAGGTTCTGGATGCCCCGCACGAGATCCCTGACCATCCCCTCCTCGATCAGCTCCGGCGTGAGCTCCGGATCGAGAGCCACCGTCAGTGAGCCGTCATTGATGACCCTGAGGTTCTCCTTCTCCAGGCGCTGGATCTCAACGCCCTCCGGGGAGAGGGGAAACCGGCGGCCGTCCACCTCAAGGGTGATGTCGCGGCCCGCAAGGAGCTCATGGATCTGCGCCAGGCCGAGGCCTCCAATGCGCTCTGCCGCTGCCTTCATGTCCTTTCCAAGCTGCTTGCCCAGGACGCGGAAGTTCGCCTTTGCCCGGTATTCCACCAGCTCGTCCTCGTTTTCGCGGAAGATCACGTTCTTGACGTTGAGCTCCTCCCGGATGATGTCCTCCATCTCCCGGAGAATCTTCCTCTCCTCGGCGTCCCGGGTCACCACGTGAAGGGCCTTGAGCGGCTGGCGGATCTTCAGACCGTATTCCGTCCTCAGGCTCCTGCCCATGGAAACGGTCTTCACCGTCACCTTCATCTTGCGCTCCAGCTCCTGGTCGCGCCGGGCCTCATCGTAGAGCGGGAAATCGCAGAGGTGGATCGATTCAGGCTGGGACGGCGTCTTCAGGTTGGCGTAGATTTCTTCCGTGATGAAAGGAATGAACGGGCTCGAGACGAGGATAAGCTTCATGAGCGCCGCGTGGAGGCTCTGGTACGCCTGCTGCTTATCGGCGTCGCTTCCCGCCCTCCAGAAGCGCCTCCGCGACCGCCGTATGTACCAGTTATTGAGGAGGTCGATGAACCCGACAAAGGAGTCCACCGCCTTCTGAAGATCGTACTGGTCGAGCCACTGTGTGACCTCCCCCACCATCCTCTCCGCCTCGGAGGTGATCCAGCGATCAAGGGGATTGGCAAGGGTTTCAGGGGGTGTGCGGACGGTCACCCCGTCGATGTTCGCATAGGTCACGAAGAAGCTGTATGCATTCCACAGGGGGATGATCACGCTCTTGACGACGTCCTTGACCCCGGCCTCGGAGAAGCGCAGGTCCTCCGCCTTCAGCACGGCGGAGCCCACGAGGAACAGCCTCATTGCGTCGGCCCCATACGTCCCGATGACCTCGACGGGATCGGTGTAATTCCGTGCCGACTTGGACATCTTCTTGCCCTCGGAGTCAAGGATCAGCCCGCTGACGATGACATTGCGGAACGTTGGTTTGTCGAAGAGCGCCGCGCCCAGGACCACGAGCGAGTAGAACCATCCCCGGGTCTGGTCAATGGACTCGGAGATGAAGTCAGCGGGGAAGTGCGCGTCGAAGCGTTCCCTGTTCTCGAACGGATAGTGGTTCTGACCGTAGGGCATGGAGCCGGACTCGAACCAGCAGTCGAGCACATCAGGGATGCGGTGCATCGTTCCCCCGCAGGAGCACGTCCACGTGAGGTCGTCAATGAAGTGCTTGTGGAGGTCCGTCACTTTGGCGCCGGACTTTTTCTCCAGCTCTGCCCGCGAGCTGACGCACTCCTCCTTCTTGCAGCTCTCGCAGCGCCAGACCGGGATCGGATTGCCCCAGTAGCGGCTGCGCGAAATGGCCCAGTCCCGCGCGCCTTCCAGCCACTTTCCGAACCTGCCCGTCTTGATGTGCTCGGGCATCCAGGCGATGGCGTTGTTGGCGGCGAGCATCTGCGGCTTGATCTTCTCCACGCTCACGAACCATTCCGCGACGGCCCGGTATATGAGCGGGCTGTTGCAGCGCCAGCAGTGGGGATACGCGTGGGTGTACTGCTCCTGCTTGACGAGGAGCCTGAGCTCCTTCAGCTTCTTGATGATCGCCTTGTCGGCGTCCTTCACGAACGTTCCCTGCCAATCGGCCACTTCGGAGGTGAACCTGGCCTCTCCGTCCACCGGGCAGACAATGGGAACGCCGGTGTTTTTCATCAGGTTGTAGTCGTCTTCGCCGAACCCCGGGGCGATGTGCACGATGCCCGTGCCTTCCTCGGTCGTGACGAAGTCTCCCACCCACGCGCGGAAAGCACCCTTGTCCTTCAGGTGGGAGAAGAAAGGAAACAACGGCACGTATGATTTTCCGGCCAGCTCGGAGCCGTTGTACCGGGCGACAATCTCGTAGTCGCCTGGTTTCTTGTAATACGCGGGAAGCCGGGCTTCCGCAATGATGTACTGGTCCGCGCCGTCTTTCACCTTGACGTAGGGAATGTCAGCTCCAAGGGCGAGGCCCAGGTTGGAGGGCAGCGTCCAGGGGGTGGTGGTCCACGCGAGGATGTAGGTGTTCGGCTCCCCATCCACGGCGAACTTTACCGTGATGGCGGGATCGGCCACGTCGACGTAACCGCCGAGGTTCAGCTCCATGTTGGAGAGCGCGGTGGAGCAGCGCGGGCAGTACGGGAGGATGTAGTATCCCTCGTACATGAGCCCTTTCTTCCACAGCTGGGACAGGACCCACCAGATCGACTCCATGTAGTCAAGGTCCATGGTCTTGTAGTCGTTGTCGAAATCCACCCATCGGCCCAGGCGCGTGATGACCTTGCGCCATTCCTTCGTGTAGCGCAGGACGATTGAGCGGCACGCCTCGTTGAACTTCGCAACGCCGTACTCCTCGATCTGCCTCTTCCCCGAGATGCCGAGCTCCTTCTCCATCTCGAACTCGACGGGGAGACCGTGGCAGTCCCAGCCGAAGCGGCGCTCTACTTTCCGCCCCTTCATGGTCTGATAGCGGGGGACCACGTCCTTGACGGTGCTGGGAACGAAATGGCCGAAATGCGGAAGACCCGTGGCGAACGGAGGGCCGTCGTAGAAAACAAACTCCTCCCCGCCTTCCCGCAGGGCAATGGATTTTTCGAATATCTTTTTCTTTTCCCAGAAGGCGAGGATCCCCTCCTCCATCTGCGGAAAGCTCACCTTCGGGTCAACGGGTTTGTACAATGAAAAGGCTCCTCCCCTGCGACCTATATACGGAAAAAAGCTGAAGCGCGTCAAGACAAAGGGGTCTTCCGCTCGCCGGGCGCGTCACCGGTTCCGGCGGCATGCTCTTGCCTCCCGGCGGGCGCTCTGCTTAAATAGGCGCCACGATATGAGAAAATACAGGGACACGTGGCGCGATCGCGTCGCAGAGGCGCTGGCCGGCGCCGCGAAAGATGCGGGAGTAACCGGGCTCGACACGGCGGCGCTTGTGACCGAAACGCCTCCGCGCCCCGAGATGGGGGACATCGCTTTCCCGATGTTCCCCTTCGCGCGGGCGTTTCGAAAAGCGCCGCCCCTTATTGCAAAGGAAGTTGCCGCGCGGATCCTCACGGATGGAAAAGCGGGCACTGATGTCGCGGAAGCGGCGGGCCCGTATGTGAACGTGCGCCTGGCCCCGGCGCCCGTGATCGATGACATCCTTCGCGACATCGCTCGGGAGGGGACGAGCTTCGGCAAGTGCACGGAGCTGCGCGGGCAGCGGATCACGCTGGAGTTCTCCTGCCCCAATACGAACAAGCCGCTCCACCTGGGACACCTGAGGAACGACGCCATCGGAGAAAGCCTGTCGCGCATCCTCCTGGCGGCAGGAGCCGCCATGCGGAAGGTCAACCTTATCAACGACCGCGGCGTGCACATCTGCAAATCGATGCTCGCCTACCAGATGTTCGGCGGCTCCTCCACCCCGGAGTCCACGGGGATGAAGGGCGACCATTTCGTCGGGGACTTTTACGTGAAATATGCCCAGCATGTGAAAGACCACCCCGAGGCGGAGGAGCAGGTCAGGGAGATGCTGCGCAAGTGGGAGGAGGGAGATCCGCCCACGGTGGCCCTCTGGCGGAAGATGAACTCCTGGGTGATGGCCGGCATCGAGCAGACCTACCGACGGACCGGCGTGTCCTTTGACAAGGTGTATTTCGAAAGCGACCTGTACAAGCTCGGCAGGGAGGAGGTCCTGGCGGGGGTGGACCGAGGGATCTTCCAGAAGGACCCTGACGGCTCCGTGTGGGTCGATCTTTCCGATGAAGGAATGGAGCGGGAGGTCCTCCTGAGAAGCGACGGCACCTCCATCTATCTGACCCAGGACATCGGAACGGCAATCCAGCGATCCAGGGACTGGCCGTTCGACAGGATGGTCTACGTCGTGGGCTCGGAGCAGCGGCATCACTTCCAGGTCCTTTTCAAGGTGCTCGCCCGGCTGGGACATCCCTGGGCCGCAAGCCTCTTCCACCTGGCATACGGCATGGTGAACCTGCCCGAAGGCAAGATGAAGTCTCGGGAAGGCACCGTTGTGGATGCTGATGACCTCATCGATGAGCTGGAACGCCTTGCCTCCGAAGAGATCCGCACCAAGGAGAGGGAGGAGGATGTCGGCGACCTCACGGAGACCGCGCGCGACGTTGCCCTGGGGGCGCTGCACTACTGGCTCCTCCAGGTGACGGCGGGGAAAGACATGACATTCGATCCGAAGGAGTCAATATCCTTCAACGGGGACACAGGTCCCTACCTGCAGTATTCGGGCGCACGCATTTCCAGCATGCTTCGAAAGTTCGAGGAGCGCAAAGAGAAGTTCCATGGCGGCTCGTACAGCTCAACGGCCTTGTCGCTGCCCGAGGAATGGGAGATTGCAAAGGCTCTGGCGCAGTTTCCCGAGGTCGTGGGAGCGGCCGCGAAAGAGCTCAACCCTTCGATCCTCGCCGCCTATCTTTTCGAGCTGTGCAAGAGCTTCAGCCGGTACTACCAGGACCACTCCGTGCTTCGAAACGAGGACGCGAATCTCGTTGTCTCCCGCATCGAGCTCGTCAGGGCAGTGCTGCAGGTGCTGAGAAACGGCCTTTCCCTGCTGGGCATCCCGTTTCTATCGGTGATGTAGGAGGTTTCCTCACTCGATACTCGGGGAGCAGCCCGTTACCGCGGAGTGATCGGTTGCGACGTCAAAAGAAAAGCATTTGTGAGGCTGAAAGCCCCCTCCGGCGTGACAAATCCGAGCCTGATGTAGGGCGGGATTCTGGCTGCGGCCAGGCGGAAAAAGAAGAATCGCGTTCCTGGGTTCCATTCCTCAGGCTGCCTGCCATCCATTCCTGTCAGGAGGAGGGCGCCCGACGCATTCTTCTGCGTAAACCGTCCGCTCAAGAGAAGCTCCCGGTCTCCACGAGTGATCTCGAGGTGGTCCACGAGCTTCTGGCAGAAGACCACGACACATACTTCGCTGCCCCGGCCTGTCGGCCACGTCCCTGCCCCCCCATGCGTCCAGGAGTTTCGCAGGGCAAGGGCGCGATGAGGCTGGCTTCGCTCCCATCCCGTCTCGATTGCGGCCAGCCCCGGACCTGCCCCGATGATCTCCCCGACCCTGACCTCTGTTCCTCCCTGAGCGCGATAGCGGTCCAGGGCATCCGTTCCGTCGGCGCCCCGATGGCTGATCCTGCCTGCCGCGGCCAGCACCCTGGCCCAGTCCAGCGCCGTGCGGACCAGCACCTCGTCCTCCTGCACACGGGGCAGGCCGCCGGCTGCCCTGAGGCCGTTCACCCAGGCAAGCGCGTTGTTCTGCGCCCATGCCGGTCCGCCGCACGTCGCGGCAAGGAAGCAGAACGTGACCAGCACACAGCAGCGCGGTCTTTTCATAGGCATGCAGATTCTATATAGTGGTGAAGGTTTTTCGCAAGGAAAATCTCCCGGAGAGCTCCATGGCAAACCTCGACGGAATACGCAACATCGGGATCATCGCACACATCGACGCCGGCAAGACCACCACCACGGAACGGATCCTCTATTACACGGGGAAGACCCACCGCATGGGAGAAGTGGACGACGGGGAAGCCACGATGGACTGGATGGACCAGGAACAGGAGCGGGGAATAACGATAACGGCGGCGGCCACCACCTGCTACTGGCGGGACCACCAGGTGAACATCATCGACACGCCGGGGCACGTGGATTTCACGGCCGAGGTGGAGCGCTCCCTGCGGGTCCTTGACGGCGCGGTGGTCATTTTCAGCGCCGTGGAGGGAGTCGAGCCCCAGTCCGAAACGGTCTGGCACCAGGCGGACCGCTACCGCGTCCCGCGCGTGGCATACATCAACAAGCTGGACCGGATCGGGGCGGACTTTCGTGCCGTCCTGGAAGAGATGAAGGCAAAGCTTGCCACGGTTCCCCTCCCCTTGCAGCTTCCCATTGGTTCCGAGAGCGCATTCCAGGGCGTGATCGACCTGGTGGAGATGCGTGAGATCAGCTGGAGCCAGGACGACCACGGCACGACGCCCTTGTATGCTGAAATCGACCCGGCGCGCAGGGAGGAAGCGCGTAAGGGCAGAGAGAACCTCCTCGACCACCTCTCTCACGTCTCCGACCAGCTCACCGAGCTGTACCTAGCGGGATCCGAGATTCCCGCCGCCACGCTCCGGGCCGCCATCCGCAAAGGCGCCCTGGGCGGCAGCTTCACCCCGGTGCTCTGCGGGGCATCCCTGCGCAACATGGGCGTCCAGCCGGTCCTGGATGCCGTGGTGGACTTCCTTCCATCGCCTCTCGACATCCCGCCGGCCCGCGGCCATCACCTGAAGAAAAACGAGGACATCGATGTGCCCTGCAAGCCTGAGGCCTTTGCCCTGGGCCTCGTTTTCAAGCTCCAGGCCGGCAGGGAAACGGGGAACCTCTGCTACGTGCGCATGTACTCGGGAAAGCTGAAGGAAGGGCAGACCGTGTACAACATCAACAAGAAAAAACGCGAGCGCATCAGCCGACTTCTCAGGATGCATGCCAACCACTCCCAGCAGCTGGACCAGCTGGAAGCCGGCGAC
Source organism: uncultured Spirochaetota bacterium (assembly GCA_963753085.1). GTDB lineage: Bacteria > Spirochaetota > Spirochaetia > SZUA-6 > Fen-1364 > Fen-1364. The sequence continues at coordinate 232,886 of CAVWBF010000006.1, forward strand.
ATCGCGGTCATCATCGGCTTGAAAGGCTCGCAGACGGGCGACACCCTCGGCGTGGAAGCCTTCCCGATCCTCCTGGAGAAAATGCACTTCCCCGAGCCGGTGATCTCCGTGGCCATCGAGCCCAAGACCCTCTCCGAGAGGAAGAAGCTGGGCGAAGCGCTGGAGATCCTTGCGCTGGAGGATCCCACCTTCTCCGTCAAGGAGAACGAAGAAACGGGGGAGCTGATCATCTCCGGCATGGGGGAGCTGCACCTCGACGTCCTCGTGACGCGGATCTTCCGGGAGTTCAAGGTGGAGGCCCGGGTGGGAAAGCCGCAGGTCTCCTACCGCGAGACCATCGGCGCGGAGGTCACGCACGTGGAGAAGTACCACCGCATGATCGCCGGCAAGGAGCACAGTGCCACCATCACAATCCAGGTGAAGCCACTCCCCCGGGGACAGGGCAACTCTTTCTCGAGCTCCCTTGCCTCCGACGCGCTTCCCGACGAGCTGGTGAGCGCCGTGGAGCGCGGCGTCACGGCGGCCTTCGGGTCCGGGGTCGTCTATGGGTACCCGGCGCTGGATATCGGGGTGACTCTTGTCGACGCGGAGTATCACCAGGCGTCCTCCACTCCCCTCGCCTTCGAGGCCGCGGGGGCCATGGCATTCGACAGCGCGTGCCGCAGGGCGAGCCCGATCCTCCTGGAGCCCATCATGGCGGTGGACGTCCTCACCCCCTCGGAGTTCCTCGGCGAGGTGATCGGGAACCTCAACGCTCGCCAGGGATTGATCCTGAACGTGGAGAGCAAGCCCGGCGCGGACCACGTGAAGGCCCAGGCGCCACTGGTGGCCATGTTCGGCTACTCCACGGCGCTGCGCAGCGCCACGCAGGGCCGCGCGACCTTCACGATGGAGTTCTCCCATTTCGCGGAAAAAGTCGGGGGTTTCGGCGGGACGTGAGCCGGGACGGGCCCTGCCGCCGGCATGCCGTCAACATGCCGCCGACAAAACGTTTGACAAAACCCGGGTGACGGACTACAGTAGCCAATCCTCTCACAGCAAGGAGCCACAGAATGAGTGTTCCGACGCGCTCACTGCGAAATATCGCCTTCGCCGGCCACGGCGGCACCGGTAAGACCACCCTGGTCGAGGAGATCCTTGTTGCCGGTGGCGTGATCCCCAAGGCGGAAAAGGTGGAGACCGGCAAGACGGTGAGCGACTTCACCGAGGAGGAGATTGCCCGCAAGATCTCCATCCATGCCTCGATGACCCATGTCTCCTGGAAAGACGTCAAGATCAACATGCTGGACACCCCGGGCTCCGCGGATTTCGTGGGAGAAGTGTACGCGGCGTTCCGCGTGGCGGACTGCGCCGCGCTCCTCGTGGGAGCGGACGTCGGGGTCCAGATCGAGACGATCAAGCTCTGGCGGCGCCTCGTGGCCCTCTCCATGCCGCGTTTCGTCATCGTGAACAAGATGGAAAAGGAGCGCGCGGATTTCTCCCGCAGCGTCGCCGACCTGGCGGAAAAGTTCAAGGCGGGGTTCGTCCCCGTGATCATCCCCATCGGGGCGGGTGCGGACTTCAACGGAGTCATCGACCTTGTGGACCAGAAGGCCTACATCGGGGGCAGGGAAGCGCCCATCCCCGACGACCTCAAGGGCGAGGCGGAAAGCGCCCGGCAGAAGCTCGTCGAAAGCGCGGCGGAAGGGGACGACACCCTGATCGAGAAGTTCTTTGCCGACGGCACCCTCACCCCTGAGGAGATCCGCCGCGGCCTGGCAGGCGGCGTCAGGAACGGAAAAATCGTCCCGGTGGTCTGCACGGCGGGTCTTGTCGGCGCCGGGGTTTCCAGCCTCCTGGATTTCATCACCTACGCGGCCCCGTGCCCGGAAGGAACAGCGGAAGGCGCAACCCCCGACGGCGCGGAGCTCGCGCGAAAGGTATCGGATTCCGAGCCTGTCTCCTGTTTCGTGTACAAGACTGCCATGGACCAGTTCACCGGCAAGATCTCCTATCTCAAGGTGATGTCCGGAAAGATGGCTGCTGATGTCGACGTGGTGAATGCGCGGGAAGGAAGGAAAGAGAAGATAACCAAGGTATACACCTGCCAGGGCAAGAAGCTCGAAGAAACTCCGGAGCTCCTTGCAGGGGACCTTGGCCTGATCACCAAGAGCGCCTCCCTTCGCACAAATGACACGCTGCATTCCCCGGATGCCCCCATCGTGTATCCGCCCCTTTCGTTGCCCACTCCCGTCCATTCCCTTGCCATTTCGACAAAGGTGAAAAAGGACGAGGACAAGATGAACCAGGCCATGCAGAAAATCATGGAAGAGGACCTCACCTTCCGGGTCTCCTATGAAAAAGAGACCAAGGAGACGGTGATCTCGGGAATGGGGGAGCTGCACATCTCCATGATCCTGGACAAGATCAGGGAGAACCAGAAAATCGACATGGAGACCAAGATCCCGCGCGTTGCCTACCGGGAAACCATCCAGGGAAAGGCGGAGGCGGAGTACACGCACAAGAAACAGACCGGCGGCCACGGTCAGTACGCCAAGGTGTCCCTGGAAGTGAATCCCATCCCGCGTGGAGAAAAATACAAGTTCACCAACGCGATCTTCGGCGGGTCCATCTCCCGAGGGTACATCCCGGGAGTGGAGAAAGGCGTGATCGAAGCCATGGAGGCGGGGGTCCTGGCCGGCTATCCCGTGGTGGACGTGGAAGCGCGCGTGGTCGACGGCAAGGAGCACCCCGTGGACTCCTCGGAGCTCGCTTTCAAGCTGGCAGCCCGGGAGGCTTTCCGCGAATGCATGCGAAACGCGAAGCCCGTGCTCCTGGAACCCGTGTGCAACCTCACCGTGTACGTCGATGACCAGTACCTCGGAGCGGTGCTTTCGGACTTGAGCTCGAAGAGGGGCAAAGTGCTCGGACAGATTCCCATTGGCGGAGGCATCGAGGAGATCAAGGCGCAGGTGCCGCAGGCGGAGCTCATGCATTACGCCATCGACCTCAAGGCGCTCACCGCGGGGACGGGTTCATTCGAGCTGGAGTTCGACCACTACAGTCCCATCGCGGGGAAAATCGCTGATGACGTGATCAAGGCGGCGCAGGCGGCAAAGGCGGAAGAGAAGAAAGACTGACGGACCGCGGCCAGCTCCTAGAGGAACATGCGCTCCGGCAGGAAAAAGTGGAGGACCGCGGCGGCGATCCCCAGCATTCCCAGCGTCGTACGGTACCCCACCGGCGGGCGCTCTATCCTTTCCGAACGCTCCACGGGCAGCACGGCGTCCTGGCGGAACACCTCGAAGAGGAGCGCGATGCCCATGGCCATGCCGACCACCGACGGGAAGAGGTCCCCGATGATCAGCGGCCCCTCCACGGGCACAAAGAGGGTGCCAAAACCAACCAGAAGCGAAAGGAGCCCGCTCACCAGCTTGGCTCTCCGCCCGGACAGGGCAGACATGAACGATACGAGGCCGGGAATTTTCTGGGCGAACCAGTCCGAAGAGAGAGACACGCCGGCAAGCAGATTGCTGACGATCGAAAGAAAATAGAACTGGAGCATCATTCCCCTCCCCTGTCCACAATCATAGGGAGACAGGAGACCGTCAGTCAAGGACCGCGAACGGCGAGCGACAGCGTGCGGGACTGCCCGTCGATCATGACGATGGCGCGCAACGTTTTCACTCCCACGATGTATCGCATCTGGCTCCTCAGGGCGACGTGCGGCTCAGCAAGAGTTCCCGACGCCTCCGCCTGCTCACCAGTCTCCGGAAGAATGAAGAGAACTGAAGCGATGGATCCCGGGCTTTCGCTTCCCGCAGCTCCCCGGGTGAGGCGTGAAAACGCCACTCCAACGCGCAGCGTGTCGGCAAACACCCTTGCCTGAAGCACCGCGTGCCAGCCGGCGATGTTCGCGCGGGCCGCGGAACGGGGGAGAACCCTGAGAATGAGGAGACCGATCAGCACAAGGACCAGGAGCGGCACGAGGGAGCCGCGCCGCATGCGGAGGAAGGAAAAAGACCGACGCTTCCCCTCGATCGGCGGCCGCCTCTTTTCCCGGGCGATGGCCTCTCTTTCTTCCTCGAGCCTGTCCTCACGGTCGTCGTAACTGCTGGTTCCCTTCTTCACGTGAAGAACAGAGCGCTTCATGCGGTCGCCAGCCTGGGAGCCTCAGCGGAGCATGGGGGAAATAAGGGGGACAAGATCCTCCGCGAGAAACCAGCCTTTCCTGCGCCACGCCGCCCTGCCGAGAGAAGCATGAAAAGAGACGCCGAAAAGAGCGGCATCGAGGGGAGAGAGCCCGCCGGCTATGCCCGCGCCAATGAGCCCCGCAAGCACATCTCCGGACCCGCCCGTGGCAAGGGCCGCATTGGGCCCGTCGATGATCCAGTACCGGCCCGAGGGTGACGCAACCACCGTGCAGTGGCCCTTGAGAACGGTGACGGCGTCCAGCCGGGACGCGAGCTCAACGGCGTGCCGGGGAGGGTCGCGAAGGACCTCCTTCTTGTCCGTCCCGCTGATGCGGGAAAACTCTCCGGGATGAGGCGTGAGGACCCACTTCCCTCCCAGGCGGACCTTGCACCGAGCCGCGATCCGCGAGAGAAGCGTTATCCCGTCAGCGTCGATGGTCCCCCGGACATCGAGGGAGAGCAGCCGCTCGAGCCATTTTTCTCTCCCCTCGGCGAGGCCCCAACCGGGCCCGACCAGGAAGCCGGTGTAGGCCGCGGGGTCTGGTCCTTCCCATCCCGGGGCGCGCGGCTCGTCCCACGGCTTTACCATGACGGAGGTGGCTTTCTGGGCCAGGATGGGGTACACATCGCGACCGGCAAACAGGCTCACGAGGCCCAGGCGGCTCCTTGCAGCCGCGCTTGCGCACAGCCACGCGGCTCCCGTGGTTCCCTGCGAGCCGGCAAATACGGCGAGGTGGCCCCGCCGGCCCTTGTGCGTGTCCGGCGGGACAGGCTTCAGGAGCTTCCGCCACGCCCCGAAGGAAAGGGATTCGCCCGGGATTGAGGGATCGGTAATCAACGCCGGCGGGAATCCCACGCGCACCACCAGGATGTCGCCGCAGAGGGCTCGGGCGCCGGGAAGGTACAGGCAGAGCTTGGGGAGGCCCATGGTAAGGGTGACGTCGGCCCTGACCGCGGGGTGGGACGGATCGAAGGAGTCCGATATCCCGCTCGGCACGTCGATGGCGGCTTTTTTTCCAGGAGCCTGGTTGACGGCGCTGACAAGCTCCGCAAGCGGCGAGCGCAGGCCGCCGCGAAGCCCGGTGCCGGCAATTCCGTCCAGGATCCAGGCGGCCTCCCGAAGACGCTCGTCCACTCGCGCGCGGTCCTCGGGCCAGCGGAGGCACTCGATGCCGTGGGCTTCACAGGTGGCAAGGTTGCGGCCGGGGTCGGAATCAGGGGCCGGCCTTCCCCCGGCAAGCACGACGGAGATGCCGCGGACCCCGCTCGTGAGCGCCCGCCTGGCCATGACGAGCGCGTCCCCGCCGTTGTTTCCCTTGCCGGCAAGAAAAACAACGAGCCCTCGGGGAAGCTTTCCCGCACAGGTCCGGCGAATGAAGACGGACCACGCGGTGACCCCCGCGTCCTCCATGAGCATCTGCGAGGGGATCGCGAACTCGTCCTGGGCCCGCCGATCGATCAGCGCCATGGCCTCCGAGCTCACGATCTTCACTCTCAGTCCCCTTTCAGGAGCAGGTCGGAGCGCCACCACGTCACGTGCGCCTTCGTCTGGTCGACGAGAAGTCCATACACGAGACCGGTGGGGGAAAGTCGAAGGTCGCGGAACGTGAGCTCCGAGTCCTCGATGACCATGTAGCGGCGCGCCCTCACGCGCCCGGAAGGGTCGAGGATCTGCAGCGTGTACAGATTGGAGTCCGCGAACCCCAGGAGGTAGTAGAACCCGTTGGCGCTTACCCCGATCAGATCGCTCGGCGGGGCCGGGATCTCCGTGGTTTTCAGTCCGACGGTCTCTTTGCGGGGGCTGTTGCGCGGCAGCTCTACGAAGGACTCGTACTGCCGGGTGCGGAGGTTCAGCCGGTACACGCGCGAGGTGACCGCGTCATCCTGGAGAGAAGCCGGATGGGTCGGATCATCCGCCGGCTCACGATAGGAGTAGATCGTGAGATAGAGATACGGGTGCTGCAGATCGGGGATGATGTTGACCAGAGACGGGGTCATCCCCTTCTCCGCGGCCACCGGCAGATGCGCCCCATCGATCTCCACCCGGTAGAGGAGAGTCCCCTCCGGGGAATACCAGAAGACCTCCCAGGACTCCGGCAGCCGGGTCACGACCACCAGCTGATCCTTTGCGGTGACGTGGAGGGCCATGACGTACGGGAACGGCGTCCCCCCGATGCCTTCCTGCCCGAGATACCCCTCGGGTTTGCCCTTGCGGTCGAAGCGCAGGATGACTCGCGTGAGGAGGACCCCGTGATCCGCGTCCTTGACGACCCTTGCCTCGGTGACGCCGTCTTCAACGTACAGGGTCTTGTCGCTTGCCACGGCTATCTGGCCGATGTCGGAGAACGGATAGCTGACCGCCCCCCTCGTGCTCACGGTATCCCCAGTGGAAGAATCCCCTGCTTTTCCCGCCTGCGCACCGGGGCTTGCCGCGGCCGCGGCGGGAACGACGCTGTTCAGGAGGACCGGTGCGGGATTGGTCACGGGGTTGTACAGCAGGAATATCAGGTCACCGTACGAGGAAAAGACCATGACCTTGCCGGAGTTCCCGTTGGCAACGTAGAACCATCCGTCCCGCATGAAGATGTGGGTCTCCTTCTCCGTTGTTCCCCCCGGAGATGAGAACAGGTCGATCTGGTTCTCCAGCTTCCCCAGAGGGATGGAAAACAGCTCCGACCCGACAAGCTCCTCGATCTTGTTTCTCTGGCACCCTGTGAGCGACGCAAGGAGCAGGATCACGGGAACGAAGAGAAGGACTGGAGACAGGCGGCGCGCACGGTTTGGCATCGGCGGGGCCATCGTAGCGGCCTTCCCTTGACCTGTCAATCTCCCGGGGGGTACATTGCCCGCATGCTCCAAAACATCCTCACCTTCCTCCTGGGCTCGAAGCACGAGCGGGACCTCAAGGAGCTGGTGCCGATCATGCAGAAGGTCAACGAGCTCGAGCCGACCGTCAAGGAATACCCGGATTCGCGCTTCGCGGAGAAAACCGCGGAGTTCCGTGAGCGCCTCAACGGCGGAGAGCGGATCGATGCCCTTCTCCCCGAGGCATATGCCCTGGTTCGCGAGGCCGCGCGCAGGAAGCTCGGAGAGAGGATATTCGACGTCCAGCTCATGGGCGCCGTCGTGCTCCACAAGGGGAGGATCGTGGAGATGAAGACCGGCGAAGGGAAGACCCTGGCCAGCGTTCCCGCCGCGTACCTCAACAGCCTCAGCGGCAAGGGCGTCCACATTGTGACGGTGAACGACTACCTGGCCGAAAGGGACGCCGGCTGGATGGGCCCCATCTACTCCCTCCTCGGGGTGTCTGTCGGCGTCATCCTCAGCCAGATGGACAACGCGCAGCGCAAGGAGGCGTACGGCAAGGACGTCACCTACGGAACGAACAACGAGTTCGGCTTTGACTACCTGCGCGACAACATGTGCTGGAGCCCGTCGGAAAAGGTCCAGAGGGGGCACGCCTACGCCATTGTCGACGAGATCGACAACATCCTCATTGACGAGGCCCGCACGCCCCTCATCATCTCGGGGATGGCGGAAGACGATACGTTCAAGTTCGCGGAAGTGAACAAGCTCGTGGACCAGCTCATAGAGTGCGAGAAAGACCCCGCCACCGGCACATATCCCGAAGGAAACACGGACTCTGCCGGGGACTTCAAGCTGGAGGAAAAGAACAAGCGGGTCACCTTCACGGACCAGGGCATGAACCACGTGGAGAGCCTGCTGATGAAGCGCGGCCTCATCCGGGATTCGCTCTTCACGGACCTGAACTTCGAATACATCCACTACTTCACGCAGGCCCTTCGCGCCCACAAGCTCTACGCGAAGGACGTGGATTATGTCGTTCAGGACGGAAAGGTCCAGATCGTCGACGAGTTCACCGGCCGCATCCTCTACGGGCGGCGCTACTCCGAGGGCCTCCACCAGGCAATCGAGGCCAAGGAGCGCATCAAGATAGCCCAGCGGAACCGCACGCTGGCCACCATCACGTTCCAGAACTACTTCCGCATGTACGGGAAGCTCGCCGGGATGACGGGAACAGCGGATACCGAGGCGCAGGAGTTCGCGAAGATCTACAACCTCGACGTGGTCGTCATCCCGACCAACCGGCCCGTCGTCCGCGACGACATGGACGATGTGATCTACCTCACGGAAGAGGAGAAGCTGAACGCCATCTGCGACGGTATTGCCGAGCTGCACGCCAAGGGACAGCCCGTCCTGGTCGGCACCATCTCCATAGAGAAGTCCGAGAGGCTTTCCCGCATGCTCATCGGCAAAGGCGTCCGCCACGAGGTCCTCAACGCGAAGAACCATGCCCGGGAAGCGCTCATCATTGCGGATGCCGGCGCCCGGGGCTCGGTGACCATCGCCACCAACATGGCAGGCCGCGGGACCGACATCAAGCTCGGAGGCAACCCCGAGTTCCGCGCGCGCAAGAAGGCCGGCACCCAGGCGGAGGAGGATGTCTTCCGCAAGGCGCTCGCGGAGGAGTACGAGAAGTGGCAGGCTGACTACCAGGAGATCAAGGGTCTGGACGGCCTGCACGTGCTGGGCACCGAGCGCCACGAGGCCCGGCGCATCGACAACCAGCTGCGCGGCCGCTCGGGCCGCCAGGGGGACCCCGGGTCTTCGCGGTTCTACATCTCCCTGGAGGACGACCTGATGCGCCTCTTCGGGGGAGAAAACATCAAAGGGCTCATGTCGCGCATGGGAATGAAGACAGGAGAGCCCATCGTCCATCCGTGGCTGAACAAGTCCATCGAGCGCGCCCAGAAGAAAGTCGAGGAACGGAACTTCGAGGTCCGCAAGCACCTCCTTGAGTACGACGACGTCCTCAACGAGCAGAGGAAGTTCATCTACCAGCGCAGGGACGAGATCATCTCCGACCCCCATCTCACGGAGCGCATCATTGCCACCGGTGAGGAGATCTTCGCGGAGATCTTCGAGTCATTCCGCACCTCGGGGGATACGCCACAGGGACGGCTCAAGACGCTGTTCGCATCGCTCAAGGAGAGCCTCCTCTTCGACCCCGAGCAGAGCCCCGCGGAGCTTGCCGCAATGTCCCCGGAGGACCTGAACAATGCCATTCGCGCCGGCCTGCGCGCCTCCATCGAATCGAAGAAGACGGAGATCGGGGAAGAGATCCTCAACAACTTCATCCGCTTCGAGTACCTGCGCAACATCGATTCGCGCTGGCAGGACCACCTGGAGAACCTCGAAGCGCTCCGGGAGGCGGTGTACCTGCGCGCATACAGCCAGAAGAACCCGCTCCTGGAATACAAGCTGGAAGGGTTCCAGATCTTCGACCAGATGCTCTTCGACATCAAGACTGCCCTGGCAAAGAAGATCTTCCGCGTGCGAATCCAGCAGTCGCCGGCCCAGCCGGCCGCGGCGGCCCACCCCGTGGCGGCCGTGCAGGCATCGCACAGCGCCATGGGCCAGTTCGCGGCAGGCGACAGCTCGGGGACCACGGCGGTCTCAGCGCGGGGCTCGACCTCGTTCGGGGGAAACGGCGGTGGAGCGGCGGCGCAGCCTCAGCAGGTGCAGGTCAAGCGGACGGTCCCCAAGGTGGGTAGGAACGACATGTGTCCCTGCGGATCCGGAAAGAAATACAAGTACTGTCACGGGAGATGAAAGGCAGGGGACCTACTTGGCCGCGCGCGTGCGCGTGAACGCAAGAGATGTCCCGAACCCGTAGGCAAGACCCGCTGCCGTCAGCCCCAGGGTGAGCGCCTGCAGCGCGGTCCCCACCTTTGCCGCTGCAGCTGAGCGAAGCGCAGTCAGGAGCACCCCAACCAGCGCCGGGACATTCACGAGGAACAGCGCAAGAAGCCCGGATGTGAAGAGGAAAAGCGAATCACTGCCCGCTCTCTCTCCCGCCCCGCGGAGCCACGCCCCCGTCCTGACGGAGAGACCGAGAAACCCATCAAGGGAAAGCAGGAGAATGACAAGGGCGAGCAGGGGCAGAAGGAAGACTCCCACCATGGAGGCAATCAGAAGGAGTGTGACCAGGGGAATCACGATGAGAGAGATGGCGAGGGTGACGAGCGCCTGCCTCCAGAGGGTCGGCATTGCCTGCTGCAGATCCCGCGTGTGCGCGGCAAGGTAGAAAGAGCACAGGAAAAGCGCAAAACCGAGGAGAACGTACCCCAGTGCAACGCCGGCCAGCCCGAGTGACTGCGCGGAGAACTGCGTGCCCAGGATCCCGAGAAACGGGATCCTCATCCCGGCGAGCTGGCTTACCGTCCCGCCCACCACGGCTCCCGGGCTGGCCGTCACTTTCCCGCCGATGGCCACCACATCTCCCGTCACCACCGCGCGCGGAGTCAACTCGACGTCTGCTCCGAGCGCCCAGACATCCCCTTCCACGCGCGAGTCGACGGTGACGCGGCCCCCCACGCTGAGCAGGTCTCCGCGGTGAAGAGAGCTGACGACCACCGGCAGGCCGATGCTCGAGCCGCCGCCCACGAGAAAGGAGATGCCGTTCAGGCCCACGGAGACGTTCCTGTCCCCGCTCCGGTAGACCACCCGGAGTGGCAGCACGCTCACGAGCCGACGCTGGTCGCCTGACTTCTCCATGATGCCGAAGGAAAGCCCCAGGCTTGCCGTCCCGTCGCCCACCTCGATGAGGCCCGGTTGGAGCCGGAGCCCCGTGACCGCGGAGGACTCGCCGTTTGATTGAGAATATGCGCGGAACAGGGAAAAAAGGGCCAGCAGGACGATGACGGCAAGCACGAGCTTTCTCATGTGGAGAACACCCCTGCGTTATTATCGGAGCCCGGAAACATAAAGCGCAGGGTTCTGCGGGACGCCGTACTTCCTCACCTCGAAATGCAGGTGCGGCCCCGTGGCGTAGCCCGTTGCTCCCACGGCTCCGAGAATGGTGCCCCGCACCACACGGGTCCCCGGGTCCACGAGGATCCGACTCATGTGCCCGTAGACGTAGGAGTACCCGAGCTGTCCCCGGACCTCGACGTAGTTCCCCAGGACGTCGTCCCAGCCGGCGGCCCGAACGACGCCTTCCGTGGCAGACCGAACGGGCGCGCCGTAGGCGGCCGCGAGGTCCACCCCGTTATGCTTGCGCCGCTGGCCGGTGAAAGGGTCCGAGCGGTACCCGTACGAGGATGTCTCCCAGGCGCTGGGCAGCGGGTTTGCAACGGCCACACCCAGGGAAAGGCTGTACTCGTAGCCGGTATGCTGCACGCCTGGGAAAAACAGCTGCTGGCCGGCCACCAGCTGGTCGCGCGTCGCCGCGTTGGCGGCAAGCACTTCTTCGGGCGAAACGCCCTTTTTGCGGCACAAGGCATCGAAATCGGACTCCAGGGTGACGAAAATGCCGTCCTGCGTCGGGACCCGGATCTGTTCCCCCACGGAGAGGCTGTGCACGCCCCTTCCCCCGGACCTGTTCAGGGATGAGATCGTGTCGGGATTCAAGCCCAGCCTCTGAGCAATGCCTGTGATCGTGTCTCCGGGCCGGACCCGGTACAGGAGGAAGCCCACCGGCGGCTGTACGAGGGAAAAGCCTCCTACGGACTCCTGGGAGACGAGCGACGTCGCGGCAGCCGGCGGCAGGCCCGTCAGAGGGACGCCCCCCCCGCGTCCCGTCCTTCCCAGGAGCAAAGACCAGTCCGAGGAATCGTACAGGACCAGCTGGCCCGGCGGGGGGAAGGGGAGCAGAGCATCGAGGGTGAGGACCACCGAAGCGGCGACGAGCATCAGCGCGAGGGCGCTGAAGAACGGCCTGCGCAGCCGCAGGAGTTTCCCCTGGAGAGTGGGATTCATGATGACGGAAATGCGGGCGCCCAACGACTTTCCGAAGGTCATGATCGACGGCAAGGTTATTTCAAGAAAGGCAACGGGTCAACCGCCTCCCCGTTCCTGAAGATGGAGAAATGGAGGTGCGGTCCGGTGCTGTAGCCGGTGGTGCCGAGCTCCCCTATTTTCTCCCCCTGTTGCACCTTCGCGCGCCGCTCCACCACGTAGCGGCTGAGATGCCCGTAGAGCGTCTGGTAGCCCGAGTGGCGCAGGATGACGTAATAGCCGTAGTTGTTGTTGAACCCCACGTCCTCCACGGTCCCCGCCATGGCCGCCATGACAGGCGTTCCCGGCGCGTTCACGATGTCCACCCCGTTGTGGAACCGCCGTATGCCTGTAAAGGGGTCGGGACGGGAGCCGAAGAACGAGCTGATCTTTCCCCTCACCGGGTAGATGAAGAGGTTGCCCAGGACCCTGTTGAGGTCGTTCGTCCGCATGTGGACGCCGGGGAGAAACAGCGCCTGCCCGACGGAAATCGTGGAGCTTGGCAGCCGGTTCCAGTCCAGCACGGCGTTCAAGGGCAGCCCGTTGGCCTTCGCGATCTGCTCCAACGTGTCTCCGCGGCGCACCGTGTATTTCAGCCCGTCGCTGTTCGGGATGGAAAGCACCGTGCCGGGACGGATGGAACGCGCGTCCCGTATGTCATTCCAGCTGATCACCGTGTCCAGGTTCAAGCGGAACCTCTGGGCGATCTGAGAGATCGATTCCCCCGCCTGCGTCCTGTAATCCGCGACTTTCAGCGTGCTTGAAAGGACGGGATTGGACCCCGCGCCCGTCGCAGGCTGTTCCTCGGGGACAAGCATCCGGTAGACGTCCTGGTCTGTTTCCGGCGGCGACGGGAGAAGCGGCCTTTCCAGCGGCAGCGCGGCCTCCCGAAGGCCGGGGACGAAGAGCAGGATTCCAAGAAGGGCGGCAAGGATCATGACCACCGCGGCGGCGATGACAAGCGGAGAGCGGACCAGCAACGCAAGGGGAACGTGTTTTCCGTGCACGCGCGCGCGTCGGACGGCCGGAACGGAAAGACGCGTCGGGACGAAGCGGGCAGGGATTGCGGCGCTGTTTTCCCAGCGCGAGCCGCGCTGGGAAAAGCCGTTCATGTCTTTCAGGGGGTGGGCCTTCACGCGAATAGGGTTGGCAGCGCGTTTGTTGACGTGCTGGCGCTGGAGGACTGCTATCATAGACGCTCTACCACTCTATCGACATTTGTTTCGCCGCATATTACAATGTCCGTGGGGAGGGGGACCCGTCCGTGACCGATCGCCGGGAGATGACCCGCTCGAGGAGGCGTCTCTTCATCTTCGCGGGCATACTCGGGCTCGCCGCCGTCAGTGTCCTTGTCCAGCTTGTCCGCCTCACGATCGTCCTTCCCGGCCGCGAAGGCGCGGACACCCTCGTCATGCCCCAGGTGGAACGGGGCGCAATCCTGGACAGGCAGGGAAAGATACTCGCGGTCACGACACGCCAGCGGCGCGTCTCCGCCTGGGTGCCCGCGGTGACGAACGCCCGGGAGAGCGCCGCCCTCCTGGCGCAGGTCCTCGGGATGCCGGAAGGGACCATCCTGGACAGCTGGAACCGCCACGACGGCTACGTCGTCGTCAAGCGCAAGATCTCCGTTGAAGAAGGGCAGCAGATAACCGCCTTGAAGGCCCAGGGGAAGCTGGCAGGGGTGCGGGTCGAGGACGATTTCGGCCGTTTCTATCCGCAGGGAAGGCTCGCGTCCCACGTGGTGGGGTATGTCGGCGCTGACAACGTGCCCTGGGACGGCATCGAGTACACCTTCAACGATGACCTGGCGCCGCAGCCCGTGGGAACGGATTCCGACACCGTGTTCGGCAGCCAGGTCTTCCTCACCGTGGACGCCGGCATCGAGTACCAGGTGGAGAAGATCTCGCGGGCGGCCTTTGAGGCGAACAAGCCTGATTCCCTCATGGTGCTCGTGATGGATGCGCGCTCGGGGGAGATCCTCGCCTATTCGTCCCTCCCGGATTTCGACCCCAACGAGTTCCAGAACGATTCTCCGCAGGTTGACCGCAACGCCCTCGCCAACCGCCCCCTCGCGGTGTCCTTTGAGCCGGGCTCCACGTTCAAGGTCTTCTCCCTCTCCTCGATGCTCGAACTGGGCGCCATCACGGCGCAGAGCCACTTCTTCACGCCCGGGTATTACATCAAGCGTCTTTCCCACGGAGAGACCATCCGCATCGGTGATGTCGGCAGGAACGGGGATCTCACCCCGCGCGAGATCATCGAGTACTCCAGCAACTCGGGGGCAGCCTACGCGTCCGACCAGGTGGACGCGGAAAGCCTCTACAGGATGCTGACCCGTTTCGGGTTCGGACGTCCCACGGGCCTTCCGCTCCTCGGGGAGACGCCGGGGCTCCTGCGGAAGCCGTCCCTGTGGTCGGCCCGCTCCAAACCGACGGTGACCATCGGCCAGGAAATCTCCGTGTCCGCCATCCAGGTGCTTCAGGCGGCCACGGCAATAGCGAACGGCGGAGTGCTCCTGCGGCCTCTCATCGTCAAGAAAATCGTCTCTCCGGAAGGGAAAGTGGTTCGAGAGTTCGGCCGGGAGCCCCTGTGGGAGGTCGTCTCACCCGAGGTGGCGGGCGAGATGCTGCAGTTCATGGAGGCTGCCACGTCCCCCGTGGGAACCGCGCGGCGGGCAGCGGTCCCCGGAGTGCGCATCTCCGCGAAGACGGGCACGGCCCAAGTGGCCAACGAGACAGGCGGGTACTCGGACAAGGACTTCATCGCCTCAATCCTCGGGATCCTTCCCACGGACGACCCGCGGCTGATCATCTACGTGGTGATGCAGAATCCCAAGGGAGAGAGCTACTACGGCTCAACCATTGCCGCCCCGATTTTCCACGACGTTGCCGTGGCCCTCATCGATCAGCTGGGCATACCGAGAGAAGGGACCCGGGCCGTCAAGGGACCCGCGGATGTAGCCGTGACCCTCCCCCGCAGCGCGGAAATCTCCTCCGTCATGCCGGACCTGGTCGGGATGCCCAAGAAGCTCCTCCTTCCCCTTCTTCTGAGAAAAGACATCTCGGTGGCCATCCGCGGCAGCGGCTTCGTCGTGAAACAAGTCCCTCAGCCGGGAACCGCCATCCACGAAGGGATGAAGATCACGCTGGAGCTGCGGTGAGCTTCGGGGAGGAGAACCGCCGGACACTTGCCGCCTGTCATCCCGGCGTCCTGCGCGCCCTCGAGCTTGCGGGTGACACGCAGGGGGAGGTCCGGCTCATCCCGACACCCTCGGGGGCGCCGACAGTCCTCCGCAACGGGCTCTCCTTTCACAGCCGGCATGATCCACGCATCGAGGCAGAACGCCAGGTGGCCGCTGATATCGACGCGGAAACAACTGCAGTCCTGATCTTCGGCTTCGGCCTGGGCTACACCGCAGAGGCAGTGCGCCGCCGCTTCCCGCTTCTTCCCATCCTGATCCTGGAGCCGGACGCGGGGATGTTCCGCGCGGCAATGGAATCGAGGGATCTCACCTCGCTTTTTTCGGATACGCGCATCGTGTTTCTGGCGGCGGCAGAGCCGGAGGCGGTGACAACCCTCCTGGGCGCCCTGCCCCTGGGAAAGCCTGCTTTCCTCCGGCTTCGGCCGGCAGCCCAGGTCAGGCCGGGCTGGTTTCGCGCCGTGGAAGAGATCATCCGGTCCTGGATGCTGAGGCGGGAGATCAACCTCAACACGCTGAACCGCTTCGGACGCCTGTGGGTGAGGAACCTCGCGCGCAACATGCATTCATTCGTCGAAGCGCCTGGAATATCCCGCCTGGCGGGGCTGGCTGACGGGCTTCCTGCGCTCGTGATCGCCGGCGGGCCTTCCCTGGATGCCCTGTTCCCGCTGCTTCCTTCCCTGCGGGAAAGGATGGTCGTGATTTCGGTGAACACCCCGCTCAAGCGCTGCATCCAGGCAGGCGTCGAGCCGGACTTCGTCGTGGTGGTGGACCCTCAATACTGGGCTTCCCGGTTCATGGACTGGACGGAGCCGGAGTCCGGGAAGCCTGGCACGCGGGGACGGCGGATCATCGTGGCGGAGCCTTCGACGCACCCGCGGCTGTTGCGCGATTCGGCCCGGCCGGATGCGCCGGGATCGGGACCATCGCTGTACCTCTGCAGCTCGCTCTTCCCCCTCGGGGAGAGCCTGGAAGCGGCGGTCGGGGAGAAGGGAAAGCTGGGAGCGGGAGGATCGGTGGCCACCGCCGCATGGGACCTCGCGCGGCATCTGGGGGCCCGGCCGATTTACATGGCTGGGCTGGACCTGGGGTACCCGGCCATGCGCACCCACTGTCGGGGCGTTTTCACGGAAGACCTCTGGCTTGCCGCATGCCACAGGACCGGGCCCCAGGAAATGAGCTCCTTCCGGTATCTGCATGAGATCGGGCTTTTTCCAGTCCGCTCCTCCGGCGGCGCGGCAACACACACTGACCGTCGCATGCTCCTCTACAAGTGGTGGTTCGAAAACCAGCTTACAATGCACTCGGAGGCGCGGACTTTCACTCTCTCTCCGGACAGCGTGGCCATCGAGGGGATGCCGCTGGCAGACGTCCAGGACACGCTGCGCCTGCCCCGGGTGAGGGATGAAATCGAGGCGCGGATGAGGAAGGAGCGGGAAGGGGCAGCCCTTGAAACCTCTGCATCAGGCCGGGCTGCGCATCTCCGCCGGGCTCTCAGGGAGCTTCTCAGGGGGCTGGATGAGCTTCAGACCCTGGCTCAACGGGCGCTTGCGGCGAATGAAGCCCTCGGGAAAGCGCTCCGCCCTGGGAAGGAAAGCCGAAAGACCTCCGGGCGGCTCCTGGCAGAGCTCGACGACGTGGATGCCAGGATTCTTTCGATCTCGGAGAGGGGCATCGCAGGATTCCTCCTGCAGTCCCTGATCCATGGAATCGAGGGAAAAGGAGACCGCACGGCTTCCCGGGAAGAGGCTCTTGCGGACGGCGCTGCCCTCTACCGCGGAATCCTGGACTCAGCCAGCTGGCAGAAGGGTATCATCGGAAAAGCGCTCGCTTCCCTGCCCCCCGAGGGCGCGTGAGAAGGCGTTTTGTCCTAAAGGTTTTTCCGTCTTCGCCGATCTTTTCAAGTGAGGACATGTTCCTCATTTCGCAATACGGTATGCTAAACAGACGTCCAGGCATACCGTTTTTTTTGCATCGAGCCCCCGCTCCGATCAGGCCTGGGAGATCATCCCAGCCAGCACTTCCACGATCTCATCGTCAGTGAGGACCGCGTCCACCTTGCCGGTGGCAATAGCGGCCTTCGGCATGCCGAACGCGGCGCTCGTGGACTCGTCCTGAACGATCGTGCACCCGCCGGCATCATGGATCTCCCTGATCCCGTCGGAGCCGTCCCTCCCGATGCCGGTGAGGAGAACGCCGCACGTATCCGGGCCGAATCGCCGGGCAGCCGAGCGCATGGTCACGTCGATGGAGGGCATGTAGCCGCTCACCGCCTCTCCCCGGGTAATGCGAAAAACGTTGCCGTACACGCTGCACTGGAAAGCCCCGGGGGCGATGAAAACGTCTCCCACCGCCACAAGGTCTCCGTCCCGCGCTTCCCGGACTCCGCAGCGCGCTGTGCGGGACAGGTTCCGCGCAAACTCCGCGGTAAAGCCCGCGGGCATGTGCTGGACGGCTACCAGCGTTGCCCCCATGGCCGCCGGAAGGGTATTCACGATCCGGGTGAGCACGACGGTCCCTCCCGTCGAAGACCCGATGACAACGACCCGCGGCTTCCTGCCTTTGAGAGACTTCCGCGCGCCTGCCTGGCCAGGAGCGCCCCCGGCCTTTCTTCGGCGTGCAATGGCCATGATCTTTTCCTGCAGGTCAGACGCCAGCTGGCCCAGCTCTCCAGCGCCCTGCGGCTTGGTCACGAAATCAACGGCGCCGAGCTGGAGCGCCTTGATGGTTGCAGCGGAGGAACGGCGAGTGTGAGAGGAGACCATGATGACGGGGCCGGGTTTGACCCGCATGATGCGCTCAAGGCAGGAGATGCCGTCCAGGACGGGCATTTCCACGTCCAGGGTCACCACGTCGGGGGAAAGTTCGACCGCCTTTTCCACGGCTTCCCGGCCGTTGAAAGCCCGCCCGGCAAGGGCCAGGGAGTCCGAGCCGGCTATGATGTCTGAGAGAACCTGCTGGAAGACCGCGGAATCGTCGACGGTAAGGACCCGGACGGGACGCCGGGGCTCCTCCTCGTCTTCGCCGCGGCCGAAGAGACTGTGCTGCGTCGGGATGCGATTCAGGGAGTTCTCAGCGCCTTGTCGATTGCGGAGAGGATCCGCTCCGGCTTGAAAGGCTTGACGATGAAATCCTTGACCCCGGCCCGGATGGCCTCCACGATCAGGTTTTGCTGGCCGAGGGCGGAACACATGATCACCCGGGCCTTCGGGTTGATGGTGAAGATCCTCCTCATGGCTTCCAGACCGTTCATGTTCGGCATCGTAATGTCGAGGAGCACGAGGTCGGGGTTGAGACTCTGGTACTTGCTCACCGCTTCGATCCCATCCGACGCCTCTCCCACGATGGTGTAGCCGCGCTCCGAAAGGATTTCCTTCTGGATCATGCGCATGAAGCTGAGGTCATCAGCGATGAGGATCTTCGCTCCCATTTCACCTCCCGTCAGAAATTGTCGCCTCTGATGAATGACGTGTCAAGTATGAACACGAGACGCCCGTCCTCCAGGACGGAGACGCCGGAGAAAATCCTCACGGTGTTCAGCAGATCATCCACGGGCCTGATGACCATTTCCCGCTCCTCGATGAGCTCGTCCACCAGGAGGACGCCTCGATGAGCGCCGTGGCGGAGCACCACCGCGAAGTATTCGTCAGAGGGGGGGCGCTCCCTGCCGAGCATTCCCGCCAGGCTGTAGAGGGGAATCGACTCCCCCATCCACGGCCAGACTTCCCCTCTCTCTCCCGGGGTGATGTCGCGGCCCGCCACTTTTGCCGTGCTGTCGAGGTCAGTGAGGGGAACGGCGTACAGCTGGCCATTTTCCGTGACCAGAAGGGAGTTCACTATGGTGAGCGTGAGGGGAAGACGGAGGATGATGCGCGTTCCGCGGCCGGGTTCGCTTTCCAGCTCCACGTCTCCCTTCAGGTCGCGGATCCGCGTTGCAACCACGTCCATCCCGACCCCCGGCCGGAAAGGTCCGTCACGACCTCCTTCGTGCTGAACCCGGGAAGGAACACGAGCTCGCGCAGCTGGGTCTCGCTCATGGAATCCGCGTTCGGAATGCCGAGGCTCACCGCCTTCTCCCGGATCCGCCCCGTGTCCAGGCCGCGTCCGTCGTCAGTCAGCTCGATGACGATCGTTCCGCCCTGCCTCCGCGCGCTCACCGATACCTTTCCCCGGTCCGGCTTTCCCAGGCGCACGCGCTCCTCGGGAAACTCGAGGCCGTGATCCAGCGAATTGCGGATGATGTGAGTCAGGGGATCCGAGAGCGCTTCCACGATCCCCCGGTCGATCTCCGTCTCTTCCCCGGAAAGGGCCAGGTCCACGGGCTTGCCGAGCTTGCGCGACAGGTCGCGCACGAGCCGCGGGAACTTGTTGAAGATGACGGAAATGGGAATCATGCGGGTGTCCCGCATTGCCTGCTGCATTCCGCTGGAGATCTTCTCCAGGGAATCGGAGGACTCCGTCAGCTCTTCACGGATTGACGCGGCATCCATCCCGCGGGCAACGCCCTCGGACAGCCGGGAGATATGCGACTTGTGGAGGACGAGCTCAGCCACGAACGTCCACAGCTCGTCGAGCTTGCGCGTGTCCACCCGGACGGAAGTCCTTTCCACGGGGCCGGAAGGAACAGGCGGCGCCGAGGCAGCCGTGCCGCCATCCCCGTGCGCATCATCCGCGAAAGCGCGTCCCGGGGCGGGTGATCTCCGCGATCCGTCTCCCGGGAAATCCAGTTTCTCGATGCTCACCGAATCGATCTGGTCCACCCTGGCGGCAGTCTCCAGGGAAGCGTGATCGGGCGGGCTCGTGAGATAGAATACCGTCCGCGCATAGAGCGCGTCGTCAACGGGCCCTTCCTCCAGCCCGGGCGCTGTTCGAATGACATTGGCCGCCTGCTCGAGGTTGGAGAACACGAGGAATGCCCGCGCAAACTTCATCGGCTCATCCTGGGTCACCGTGATGGTGAGGCGAAGGAGGGATTCGCCGCGGTCGCGCGCTTCGGCGATCCTGCGAAGCTCCACCTCGTCGAATGCGGGTACAGCCCAGGGCGAACCTTCGGGGCTCGCGCCGTGCCCGGGCGCCGGGCCCGCATCCGCCGCCTGGCTCGAAGCTCCGCCCTTCGCCGTCTGCCCCGCCGTGGGGCCCGCACCCTCACCGACAAGGGCCGAAAGCTCGCGGATGAGGGCGCCCGCATCAGGCTCGCTGTCCGTCCCTCCCTGCGAGATTGATCCCATCATCATGGCGCACCGGTCCGCACCCTCCGTGAGCTTGGAGAGGGTTTCGGGTCCCAGGGCCAGCTGGCCGTCACGCGCCATGCCCAGGACATCTTCCATCGCATGGGCAAGCCCGGAAAGGGACGCGTAGCCCATGAGGGCAGCTTCGGACTTCAGGGAATGCGTCAAGCGGAAGACCTCGTTGATGAGGTCCTTCTTTTCCGGGGCATTCTCGAGAGCCGAAAGGGTTTCACCGAGCTTCTGGACCAGCTCCTCGGCTTCCTCCAGGAAGGCGCTCCGGAGCCTGGCATCATCCAATCCTGCGGCCACGGCTTTCACACCGGCTCCGCGCCCTGCAGGTCCCTGCCGGCGCTCAGGACACGCGCAAGATCGAGGATGAGAAACAGCTTTTCCTCCCGCTGCGCCACCCCCTGGACAAACTCCGCGTGAACTCCGAAGGCTTCCGTTGCTTCCCGTCGGATGCCCGCTTCATCGATATCGATGATCTCCCGCACTTCATCGACGGCAAGCCCGTACGATCGGGTGCCGACCCGTGCGACGATGATCCGGGCCTTCGAGCCCGGGCCCGCCTCCGCTCCGCCAGCCCCCGGCCTGTTTCCTTCCGTGTCACCGATGCCGAGGCGCGACCTGAGGCTCACGACGGGAATGATGTCGCTGCGGAGGTTGATCACCCCCGTGACGAACGGCGGCGCCTTCGGCACCTGGAGGATGCCTTCGGGACGTACTATCTGCAGGACCTGGTCAACGGGCAGACAATAGCGTCCCGGTCCCAGGATGAAAGAGACGTAGCGCCTGCTCATGCGCCGCTGCCTTTCTTCATGCCTGCTCCTCGTCCCGCCCCGGCGCGGGCTGCGCCATCCTCTGCCGTTCCAGGGCTATGATCAGCTCGACCTCGCCCAGGGGAATTCCGACCCGGCCTGCAATGAGAGCGGCGGAAAACCCGGACTGGCTCAGCATCACCACCCGCTGATGGAGATCTGCGCGTGTTTCCGGTCCTTCGCCCGCATTCGCGTCATCTCCGGAAGACCCGCGCGCTGCCGCCGAAGGGCTTGCCCTGTCGGAAAGCTCCACGGACAGGGGCGGGACCGGTGTCCCTTTCCCCGCGACCGGCTGGCGCACGCCTCTCGGGACCGGCTGCGCGCGCTGGCCGCCCTGGGCGGCCGTGCCGCTTCCCTGGGCGGCGCTGCCGCTTCCCTGGGCGCCTCCGGCGCTTCCCCTGCCACCTGTCAGCCTGCTGTAGACCTGCGCTCCCACGTCGTGCTTTTCCATCTCGCGGTGGAGCAGCCCTATTTTCCTGTCGGCAGCCGCCAGCAGCTCGTTGAGGCTGCCTATCCTGTCCTCCATGAGCCCGATGTTGCGCTCCGTTGTCTGATTCAGCTCCACAACGAGCCGGCTGACCTCATCGCGAAGCTCCGCGATCTGGGCGGCAGCGCTCGTGGCGCGGCGCACGCGATCACGAAGGAGAGCATATACGAGGAGCAGCCCCCCGATATCCACGACCAGGGTTACCAGGACGGTGTACCACATCAGCCTGTCACGTCTATGTTGCGGCCCAGCTCGGGATCACGAAAGACGTCCCGCGGCGGCTTCTGGGGCGCCGCTTTTGCGGCCTTTCCCCGGCTCCCTTTGCCCCTGCGGCCGCTACCATCCCTGGTCGTGCGCGTCTTGATCTGCTCGGTCCCCTCTTCCTGCGTCGGGGTCTCGTTGACGGCGTTGTCCCGCTGCACCGTCTGGGAGACGATCTGCGCCCCCTGGGCGGACTGCGCCTGCGGGGTGGCCTGCTGCTGGACTGCCTGCTCCTTGCCGACCTGGTTCGTCTGGGAAAAAAGCGTCTGCAGGTCAATGGGCAGGAGAGGCACTTCAGCGTCTCCTCATGAGCTCTTCATCGAAGGTCTCGTACTTCGTCACCTTCACCTCGCCGCCCTGGAGGAAGAACGTGACGTGCTTGAACTCGGTGCGGACGGCCAGAGCGCCGTTCTTGATGGCCAGCTTGACCCCGGGGAAGACCCTTTCAGAGGCGGAGATCTTCCCGATCGTGTTCAGGGAGGACAGGTACGAGTTGATGGTCGCAATTTCCTTATTCGTCTCATCCAGCTGGCCGAGGAGCTGGGCCCGCTTCTCGCTCTGCTCGGTGAGGTACTGGGCCTTCTCGGGGGGAAGCGTCTTCTGCGCCCTCTGGAGGGTCTCCAGCGTCTTGATGTTGAGCTCCACCTCCTCCATGGCCTTCTCAACGCCCCGGCGCGCCGCCTCCAGCTGGACCAGGCGTTCCTTGCTCCGCGGGTCGTACCCCACTTCCAGGAGAGTCTCCGTTCCGGCCACCGAGCCGAGAATTTTCGAGTTGATCTCCTCCGAGGCCCGCAGGCGCCCTCCGACAATCTGTGCGCGCTTGCCCTGGCAGAGGATCATCTTGTTGGCGTCCACGTAGGAATGGACGATTCCGTCGGTGACGACGACGTTCTCCCCTGCGTCCACGTGCGCGTGCTCGATGAATTTCGAGTAGAGGCTCTTTCCACAGCGGACCTTTCCTTCCGTCTTGGCGGCGATCCCCTGGTGCACCACGATGTCTCCCTCCGCGTCGAGGCCGCACTTGCCCACGCTCCCGAAGACTTCGATGTTGCCGGCCGCTTTGACGGAGAAGCCGTCTTCCACGTTTCCCCGCACGACGACGGTGCCGAGGAAAAGCACATTCCCCGTGCGCAGGTCAACGTCACCGGAAATGGTGTAGATGGGCTCCACGTTGATCTTCCCGCCAAGGAGAAGGACCTGGCCGTTGATCTCCGCGAGCGCGGAGAGCCCGTCCTCCGACACCTTCACGTTCTTTCCGACGGAAAGCTCGCAGTCCTTTCCCTTCTCCGCGGGGATCAGCTTGCCCGTGACGGTCTGCCCGGGCTGGCCGGGCTCTGCGGGGACCTTGCGGGCAAGGAGCTGGCCTGCCACGACGTTCTCCACCCGGGAGATGTCCTTGAAATCCACCCTGCCGTCGCGCTCCTTGAGCGTGACAGCCTCCCGCTGGCCCTTGAAATTGTAGACGACGTGGGCGTCCGCCCCGTCGTGCGCCTTCGTCCCCTCCGCCGCCAGCACTGGTCTCCCGTAGCGGGGCGAAGCCTCGAACTCCCGCAGCACATCCTCCCTCACCCCGAAGACCACGCCATTGGAGGCGAGGAAGCTCGCCAGGAAGTCCGCGGAGACGTCCGCGCCCCCCGGCCCCGGCTCGGTGACGATGATGATGGCCTTCATCTCTCCGTCCGTGATGTCCACTGTCACCGTGGCGTCATGCGAGGGATCATAGCGGATGTCGGCAACGCGAATGTATTCCCCGTCCGCGTGCTTCACGACGCGGGAGACCAGGCCAGTGTCGTAATTCGAGACGCCGCGGAAGGACAGCTTCTCGAAAGCCATGACGTCCGAAGCGCGCGGCCCCCTGCCCTGGGGCCTTGTGACCTTGAGAAAAACCCCGTCGCTCCCGATGCGGACGAATACCTCTCCCGGAACGTCCGCCGGCCGCTCGGGCTCCCGGGCAGCCTCTTCCGCGCGCCGACGCTCTTCCTCCGCCGCCTCCACGGATGTTTTTGCCTGCCGGGACTTCTCATACACGTGGAGCTTCCACGGCTTGCGTCCGACTCCGAATGTCCCCGGGGTGCCCTTTTGAAGAACCTCGTACTCGAGGTTTCGAAGCGGGACGGCCAGCTCTATGGAGGCGCGCTTCAAAGCGTCCGGGATGTTTTCAGCTTCCAGGGTGATGGTGCGGTTCTTCCGGTCCTCCTCGGACTGCCTCCTCATGTACTCCTGGAGCTGATCCAGATTGATCGTCACAGCCATGCAGACCCTCTACACGAGCCCCCTCTTGAAGCTGGTGAGCTTGGCCCGCAGCCGCATCACGGCCTTCGTGTGCAGCTGGGACACCCTGCTCTCGGTCACCTCGAGCACCTCCCCGATCTCCTTGAGGGTGAGGTCCTCGTAATAGTAGAGAACGAGCACTTTCTTCTCTTTGTCCGGCAGCTCCCTGATGGCCTCCACGATGACCCGCTTAATCTCCTCTTTTTCCACGATCGTGTCGGGGTTGAGGCTGCCGGGGCTCTCAATGCTTTCCGCGATGGAGATCTTGTCGTTGTCCTCACCGGTATACCAGATGTCGTGGAGGGAGAGCATGGAGGTCCCGCTGATCTTCAGCATCATCTGCTGGAAATCCTTGAGGTCCATCTCCATGCCGGAGGCGATCTCTTCATCCGAGGCGGAGCGCCCGAGGGACGATTCCAGGCGGCGCACTGTGTCCTCCACCTCGCGGGCCTTCTGGCGCACCGAGCGGGGCACCCAGTCGATGGTGCGAAGCTCGTCGAAGATGGCCCCCCGGATCCGCGTGACAGCGTACGTCTTGAACTTCACGTGCTTGCCGGGGTCAAACTTGTCGATGGCGTCGAAAAGGCCGAAGACCCCGAAGCCGACCAGGTCGTCGAACTCCACGTTCTGCGGCATCCCCAGGGCGATCTTTCCCGCCACGTACTTCACCAGCGGCGCATACTGCCGTACGAAGAAATCCCGCAGCTTCTGATCCTTCGTTCGGCGGTAGACCTTCCAGAGGTCTTCTTCAGACTTTCCATCCCAGCGGCTGTCGGCCATGGCTTGCTCTATCCCTTTTCATCCCGTTTCAAGACTGTGCGGATAGCCCGGGCCAGTGTCGCCGGATCCTGGCCGCCGAGGGCTCCTTTCATCTCGTCTCCCGGAGTCGAGGGTTTGTCAACGCTTCTTCCGGGTCTCCCCTGCGCCGCGGATCCGCCCCCCCGCGGAGCGCGGGAAACGCCGAGTGACGAAATATCGGGGAGCTTCTGGAGCTCGGAGTCCATTTCCGGCTCCGAGTCTCGAGAACCCCTTTCAGCATCTCCCGTCCCCTCCTCGGAGACGCTCTCTGCTTCTTCCACCGAATCTGTTGATGTCCCGGGCTCGAAAGTGCTTTCACCGACAGGAGTCCCCGCCGTATCGATCAGGGGCGGAAGCTCGGCATCCAGATCATCACCCCCCATCTGCCCGAGGTTCAGATCTGCGCCTTCCCCGGGAAGGCCGGCATCGCGAACGCCGCGGGACTCAAACTCATCGGGCGGTATCCCTGCCCCTGCCGCGCTCTGCGCCTCCTCGACGCCGCTCGCCATGGCGGCAGGGCTTACGCGCGTCGTTGACGGGCGGAGGACCACAGGTGGCTTCTCCTCGGGCAGCGTTATGTCGATATTCCGGCCGCTGGTGGCCTCAGCATGGGCGGGCCCGGCGGCGTTCACCTCAGGCAGGTATTTCCTGATGATGTACTTTGCCAAGCCGCCGAGGCCTGCGAAGAGAATCATGAAAAGAATGGCCCGCGTCAGCGCCACTCCAAAGGGGTTGCGGCTGACAAGACCAAGAAGCAGGGAAAGAAGAAAGGCGCCGGCAGCTGGGAACCCGGCCATCTTTCCATATTCCCTCATGAAGTCCTTCACCGGACCGTCCCCCCCTCCTTACGGCGTACTGGCCGAACGGGTACTCCCGTACAGGCGTACTGGCCGAACGGGTACTCCCGTACAGTAGGGGAAACCGGGCGCAGAGTCAACAAACCCGATACTCTGCGCCACCGCCTATTTCCCTCCGCCAAAGAGTTTTTTCAGGAAAACAGGGATCCCTTTTCCATCGCGATAATCGAAATGCTCCAGCCTCCCCAGGAGGTGACGGATGCACACGGAGGCCTTTGCCTTCGGGTCGAAGACCAGGAACGGCTTCTGGCGGACCACGGCACTGTGGACCACGGGATCATCGTAGACGAACCCGAGGTAGTCCACCTTGAGGTTCAGGAACTGGCCGGCGATGTTGATCACACGCTCCGCCACTTTCTTTCCTTCCACAACCGACTTGACCCGATTCACGACCAGCTTGAGCCCGAGGTCCAGGTTCTCGATCTCCGTGGCGATGATCTTGATGATGCCGTACGCGTCCGTGATGGCCGTGGGCTCGGGGGTCGTGACAATGAGGGCATCGTCAGCCGCCGCGATGAAGGAAATGACGTTGTTCGAGACGCCGGCGGCGCAATCGATGATCAGGACGTCCGCGTTGGACAGGGCCGCAAGCTCGGCAATGAACTCCCGCCGCTCGTCTTCCGACAGGTTCGCGATCTTCGAGAACCCCGACGCCCCGGGAATGATCTTGATCCCGTAGCTCGTGTCCACGAGGATCTCCGAGAGGGTCTTCTGCTTGCGGATGAGGTGGTACAGGTTGTAGCGAGGGATGACCCCGAGGACGACGTTCACGTTGGCAAGGCCGAGGTCGGCGTCCATCACGATGACCTTCTTGCCGGCCTGCGCATACGCGAGCGCCAGGTTGATGGCGATATTCGTCTTTCCGACGCCGCCCTTGCCGCTGGACACGGCGATTATCCGCGTGGCCTTTCGAGCCGCCCCCGTCCCCGCGGATTTCTCTTTCCGCGCCGGGGAGGACGCGGCGCTCCCCACCAGCTCTCTCAGCTTCTCTGCCTGGTCTGCCATGTGTCAGGCTCCCCTGCCGCGGCCGCTCTCGGCGACGTTCTGGCGGCCACCATCCATCGAGCCCGGACGGCCGTTGGCGCCCGCGCTGCGAAAGCCGGCCCCCATGCCGTCCTGTCCGTCCCCGGGGGCGGCGCCGGCCTTCCCACGGGCGAACCTCTTCTCCAGGGCCTCCCTGTCGACCCGGAACCCCTCCATGTTGATCAGGAGCCGCACGACGCTGGCCTCCTCGATATCCTGGGGCACGCCCTGGCCGTCGCAGAGATACGCGACGGGTTTCCGGTGACGCGAAAGGCAGGACACAATGTTGCCGATCCTCATCGTTTCGTCCAGCTTGGTGAGGATGACAGCGCGATAGCCGAAGGGCTCGAACTGCCGCAGGATCTCCTCCGTGTCGCTTGCCTTGGTGGTGGCGGACAGGGCCAGGTAGACCGCGGCCTGGCTTCCGCAGGCCGCCAGGATCTCCTTCATCTCCGCCAGCTTGGCGAGGTCCCGGGGGCTGCGGCCGATGGTGTCGATCAGGACCAGCTCCGCGTCCTGGTTGACGGCAAGGCACTTCTGGAGGTCAGCGGCGCTTTCCACGAGGCTCACCGGGATGCGCATGATCTCCGCGTACGTCTCAATCTGCTGCTTGGCGGCAATCCTGTAATTGTCAATGGTGATGATGCGCACCCGCCGCGGCGGCTGCCGCCCATCCCCGATCCCGTGGATGGCGGCGAGCTTCGCAATTGTCGTCGTTTTTCCGACGCCGGTGGGTCCCACGATGACCAGAATCTGCGTCCCTTTGCCCGCGATGCGCAGGGGCTGGTCGATCTCGATCCTCTCTCCTATCCATCCCACCACGGCGGCCATGAGCAGAGGATAGTTCTCCAGTGTCTCGAGGGAGAACTCCTTTTTTGCCCGCTCGCGGATTGCCGCTATGAACTCCTCCGAGAAATCGTTGGCTGCCAGCAGATCCTCGACCCTGGCAAGCGACGGGTGCAGGTCACCCCGCCCGGGATCTTCCACCGCCGTGGCCATGGCATGGGCATCCAGGGATTCGCGAAGGCTCTGGATCTCCTTGAGGAGCACCTGGAGGCTCTGCT
Source organism: uncultured Spirochaetota bacterium (assembly GCA_963753085.1). Classification (GTDB taxonomy): domain Bacteria; phylum Spirochaetota; class Spirochaetia; order SZUA-6; family Fen-1364; genus Fen-1364. The sequence goes on from CAVWBF010000006.1 coordinate 260,864, forward strand.
CCTTGCGCACCGTCTCGAGAATCCGCTTCTTCTCTTCCTCCACCTCGGCCTTCCTTTTGCGGGACCCGTCATCCGACAGGTAGCCGGTCACCTCGACTCCCTCGCGGGCGAACATGCCGAGGAAACCGCCGACGCGCACGGTGCGGTGGGTGAGGATGCGGGCGTCCTCCCCGTAGGTGAGCTTCATCTTCTGGATGGCTTCACTGTTCGTCCGCGCCTGGATGGTGAAATATCGCATTCCCGCTCCCTTTCCTAAGCTACCCTTCCAGCCGGATCTCTCCAAGGGCTTCCACCGCAATGTCGGGAGCCACTTCGAGGCTGGAGATGACGGCGAGGTGCGGGATTTCCCGCATCGTGCTGGACTTCACAAGAGGACGGGCAGCCTCCGAGCACAGGATGACCTCGTGGTGGCCGCCCTCCTGGATGCTCCTGACGGCGTTGGAGACCGCGGTGATCCACTTGCGGTGCGTGGCCGGGTCCAGGCCGGCCGCGATGCCGCGGTTTGTCTCCACGCGGGAATCGATGATCTTCTTCTCCAGCGCCGGGTCGATGGTCAGGACGCGAAGCCGTTTCTTGTCGTCGCAGTACTGGAGGCAGATCTGCCGGCCCAGGGCCTGGCGGACCTTCTCGATGAGGAAACCGATGTCCTTGGTCACGGCGCCGTAGTCCGCGAGGGTTTCCAGGATGACCACCATGTTGCGGATCGACACCCGTTCCATGAGCAGACCCTGGAGCGCCTTCTGGATCTCCCCGACCGACAGGACCTTCTTCACTTCCTCCACGACGGCGGGGTAGTCCGCCTTGAGCGCGTCGAGAATGGACTGGACCTCCTGCCGGCCCAGGATCTCCGAGGCGTACTTCTTGATGATCTCCGTGAGGTGCGTGGCAATGATCGAGGGCGGGTCCACGACCGTGTACCCCAGCCTTTCCGCCTTCTCCCGGTCCTCCTCCGCTATCCATACGGCAGGAAGCCCGAACGCCGGATCCTTTGTCTGCTCCCCCTGCACCTCTTCGGCGGTGCGGCCGGGCTGGATGGCCAGGTAGTAGCCCATCTTGATAGTCCCCCGGCCGACCTCGACGCCGCGGATCTTGAACGAATACTCCGAAGGCTCCAGGCGCATGTTGTCGATGATGCGGATGCGGGGCACGACGAGCCCCAGCTCCAGCGCGGACTCCCTGCGGATGCGCGTGATGCGGTCCAGGAGCTCGGCTCCCTGCTCCTTGTCCACGAGCGGGATGAGGCCGTACCCGATTTCCAGGGAAAGGGGGTCCAGGGGAACCAGGGGGGAGATCTCCGTGGGTGCGGCCTTTTCCTTCTCCGCGACCTCCCGGGTCCTGGACCGCTCCTCCTCCACGATCTGCCGGCGGGTGAGGCTGAACCCGAGCACCCCGATCAGGATGGCCATGGGGATCAGCACGTACCAGGGGAATCCCGGCAGGAATGACAGGAGGAGCAGGAACGCCGCCGAAATCAGGTACGGGCGCGCCTGGCTGGAGAACTGCTTTGTAATGTCCTTGCCGAAGGAAGAGTCGGATATGGCGCGCGTGACAATGATGCCGGTGGCGGTGGAGATGAGGAGCGCGGGAAGCTGGGTGACAAGACCGTCCCCGATGGAAAGGGAGATGTAGGTGTTCAGCGCGACGGTGAGAGATTCCCCGTGAAGCGTCATCCCGACAATCAGGCCGCCCACGATCTGGACAACGGTGATGAGGATGCCGACCCGCACGTTGCCCGAGATGAACTTCGAGGCGCCGTCCATTGCCCCGTAGAAATCTGCCTCCCTCTGCAGGTCGTTCTTCTTGCGGGTTGCCTCCTCTTCCGTGGTGAGCCCGGAGTTGTACTCCGCCTCGATGGCCATCTGCTTGCCCGGGAGGGCGTCCAGGGTGAAGCGCGCCGCCACTTCCGCAACCCGGGTGGCGCCCTTGGTGATGACGATGAACTGGACAGCAATGATGATGATGAAGATGATAAGCCCGATCACGTACCCTTCAACGCCCCGGGTGCCGACGACAAAAGTCGCGAAAGCCCGGATGATCTGGCCGTTGAACTGGCTTCCTTTCGACAGGATCAGGCGGGTGGAAGAAACGTTCAGGGCCAGGCCGAAGACCGTCGCGATCAGGAGCAGGGTCGGGAACACGGAGAACTCCAGCGCGTGCCTCGTGTAGAGGACCGTGAGGATGATGAGCAGCGACAGCACGAGGTTGGCGGCAAGGAGGACGTCCAGAAGCACTGCCGGGAGCGGGATCAGCATCATCATGATCACCACGACGACACCGATGGCAACCAGGATGTCGCTTCTCTGTTGCCAGATATTTCCGACGACGGCGCGGGCGTCAGCCATGGCGGTCCCCTCTCCCACGGCAGTCCGCGGGGCTCATGCGTCCCATCCTGTTCATATGGCCGCCTCCCCGGGGCCGCCGGCGCCGCCCAGGTCCGCGGACCTGTTGCTCAGGCGGTAGACCTCGGCCAGGATGGTCGACATCACCTCGTAGAACTTTTCCGGGATCGCGTCCCCGATCTCAACCTCGCGGTACAGCGCCTGGGCAAGGGGCTTGTTCTCCATGAGGGGGACGTTGTTCTCCGCTGCCACTTCCCTGATCCTCTGGGCTATCAGGTCCGCCCCTTTGGCAACCACGGTGGGGGCCGGCATGAGGGCCCGGTTGTACTCCAGGGCCACGGCATAGTGGGTCGGGTTCGTGATGACCACATCCGCCTTCGGCACGGCCCGCAGCATGTTGCGGCGCATGATCTCGCGCATTCGCTCGCGCAGCCTGCTGCGGGTGAGCGGATCCCCCTCGTACATCTTCCGCTCTTCCTTCACCTCCTGGCGGGACATCTTCAGGGACTGGATGTGCTGCCGGCGCTGGAACCAGTAGTCGATGGCTGAGAAAGCGAGCATTGCGATGGCGGACTCCAGGAGCACGCGGAAGGCGATCTGAGCGATCACGGAGACCCCGCCCAGGAACGCCGACATGGCCAGGCGTGTGAGGCGCGGGATCTCCCCGCGGATGTTCAGGTATGCGATGGCCGATATCAGGACGATCTTGACCACAGCCTTGGCAAGGTTGAACAGAGCCTCCGGCGAGCCGAAAGACCTCGACATCCATCGTCCGAAGCGCGGCGTCACCCGGGAGAAGTCCGGGGTTATGGGCTTCGCGGTGAACAGGAACCCCACCTGGATGATGTTGGCCAGGATGGCGACGACGAACGCGACGGCAAGAACGGGAAGGCCGATCTTCGCCGCCCAGCTGAGGAAAGCGATCAGCAGGCTTCCATTGAATGCGCCGGGAGTGGCTGAGATGGAGATGAAGAACCGAAGCATCTCCGCGGAGGACCTCAGCATGTAATCACCGAGGAGTCCAAGCGTCGCGATCCCCGCCAGGAGCACCAGCGAAGAGCTGAGCTCCGCCGATTTCGCGACCTTGCCCTCTTCCCGCGCCTTGCGGATCTTGTGCTCGGAGGGCTCCTCAGTGCGCCCCTCGTCCTCAGCCGCGAACCACTGCAGGTGGACGTCGAACGGGGTCGAAAGGGGGTAGGTCAGCCGAAGGAGGACCGGGTCGGCCGTCATTTCCCCGTCCTCACCGCCGCGGCCCCGACATTCATGATGAACCCCTCGATGGTCTGGAAACTTCCGTCGATGATCCGCTCGAAAGCAGTCATCAGGAAGGGAAGAGTCGCGAAAAGGATCAGGAAGGAGACACCGATTGACACGGGGAAGCCCATGGTGAGGATATCGATCTGGGGCGCTGCCTTGGCCAGCAGCCCCATGGCCACCGACACGAGGAGCAGGGTCCCGAGGATGGGGAAGGAAATGACGAGGGCGCTCTGGAAAAGCCCGCTCAACCCGCTCACCAGCAGCTGGATGACCGCTTCCTTGTGCGTCACGAGATCCACAGCCCGCAGGTGCTGGAACGAGTGGAGAACGCCGACAAGAAGGAACTTCCCCGTGCCCGAGATCGCGATGAAGACGAGCATGGCCACCAGGTTGAGAAACTGCCCCATGAGCGGAATTTCCACCTGGGAAAGTGGATCAAAGACTTCCGAAGCGCCGAACCCCATCTGGAGGGAGAAGAACTGGCCGGCCAGCTGGAACGCCGAGAAGATGAGAAGAAGCAGGAACCCGATGAGCAGGCCGATGGCCACCTCTCCCAGCACGAGGAAAAAGTAGTCCACGGGGTTCGCCGGGATGGCGTATCCGTACTTCAAGACATAGGGGAAAACCGTGGCGGCAGTAAAAAAGGAAAGCCCGATCTTTGCGACCTGGGGGAACGAGGAGGAGGACAGGAGCGGAGCCACCTCAACCATCGCTATGATCCGGAAGAAAACGAGGAGAAATAACCGTATGTTGGTGACCAGGGCGTCTATCATGCCTTCAAATGTTTGAGATCATGGAGAACAGCCTCTGCGTGTACCCGACGAGGGAATCCATCAGGAACTTCCCGAACAGGATCAGTCCAAGAAGGATTGCAGCGATCTTGGGCACAAAGCTGAGGGTCTGCTCCTGGATGGACGTTGTTGCCTGGAAGATGGCAACGATGAGCCCCACCGCCATGCCGAGCAGGAGGAGGGGACCGGCAAGGATGAGGGTCTCAAGGACTCCCTGCCGAACGAGTGCTATGGCCATTCCCATGCTCATTTGAAGCTCCTCACCAGCTGCATGGTGAGCAGTCCCCAGCCGTCGACAAGCACGAACAGGATCAGCTTGAACGGCATGGAGATCATCACCGGAGGCAGCATGATCATTCCCATCGACATGAGCGTGGAAGCCACCACCATGTCGATGATGATAAATGGTATGAACAGAAGTATCCCTATTTTGAATGCAGTGGTCATCTCGTGGATGACGAAAGCGGGTATGAGCACGTACGTCGGGACATCCGCGAGAGTCCGGGGCTTGGGAAGCCCCCGCATGCTCATGAAAAGCCGAATGGACTGGGCGTCATTGCCCATCTGCTTGAACATGAAAAGCCGAAGAGGCTTTTCGGCGTTCGAGTACATCTCCTGGAGGCCCACCTTTCCTTCCCCGAACGGCTTCAGGGAGCTCTCGTAGATCTGGCTGAACGTGGGCCACATGATGAACAGGGTCAGGAACAGCGCCAGCCCCATCATCACCTGGTTGGGCGGCGCCGACTGCAGGGACAAGGCCCGCTTGATGAAGTCGAATACGATGGCGATCCTCAGGAAGCAGGTCGTGAGGATGAGGATGGAGGGGGCCAGCGCAAGCACGGTGAGCAGGATGAGGAGCTGGACGGAGAGCACGACTTCCTGGTTGCTCCGCGCCGTTCGCACGTTGAAGTCCACGTAGGGCACCGGCAGGACCGCCGCGCCGGCACCGCCTGCCCGCGGGGCAGGGGCAGCGGCCGCCTGCGCAAATGCGCCCACCGGGAAGAGCGTCGCGGCAATCAGCAGGAGCAGGATGAAAGCAGTGGTCTTCTTCATAGCTTCTTCAGCCTGTCCCGCTGCCCCCGCAGGAAGCCCAGCCCGTCCGTGGCGGAAAGGACGCGTCCGGCCGGGCGGAAAATCTCCGACAGGATCTGCTGGAAGCCGCGTTTTGCCGCCGGAGTTTCCTCCGCCGCCTTCAGGCGGACGGAGTCGAGGCTCTCTTTGTCGGTTATCTCGGAGATGAGCTCTACCCCCCCGTCGGATGAGCCGATCAGGTAGACGGAGGTGCCTACTTCCACGAGGTGAAGAGACCTGTTGCCCGGCAAGCCCCGGGAGCCCAGGACGCGGATCAGCTCGTTTTCCGCGATCTTGCGTCCGGAGCTTTTCCTGAGAATCCAGAACAGCAGGTAGATGGCTCCGACCACGGCGGCAAGGATGATGAGCATCCTCACGAAATCCCACGTGGAGACACCCGGCGTGGCGGGCTGCGCTGCCTGCGCGGGGTTTGCTCCCCCCGCGGGAGCGTTCTGTCCCTGCGCTTGAGCGCGCGCATTCGAACCGCTGTCCGGAATGACCAGGTCGGATTCGTTGGGGCTGGCGGGCGCCCCGGAAACACCGGGCTGCCCGGTCCCGCCTGCCGCAGCCGTGTCCTTCGCCTGCGCTGCCAGGGGCATCGCGGCGATCGCAAGCGCCATTGCGGCGCCCGCTGCAATTCGCATCAATCTTTTCAGATTCCCCCTCCCAGTAAAAATCTGAAAAACGTGTGATGCGCTGTCACGACAACCGCGCTGCACCGCGCATGCGCCGTGCAGTGCGAGACCGCAACAGCGCTAGGTCAGCTCGTTCATCCTGTCCATCTGCGAAACGATCTCCGTTACGCGCACTCCGAAGTTTTCATCGATGACGACCACTTCCCCCTTCGCGATGAGCTTGTGATTGACGAGGATGTCCACTGGCTCCCCGGCCAGCTTGTCCAGCTCTATGATCGTCCCTTCGCCGATCCCCAGGATGTCCTTGATCCTTTTCCGAGTCCGGCCCAGCTCCACGGTCATCTCCATGTAGACGTCCATGAGGAGGCCGATGTTCCCCTGCTCCCCCGTCATGGGGCTGGACTGGAGGTTCGCGAACTGGATGGGCTGGACGTTCGGAGGCGCCATTCCCGGTCCCTGTGCGGGCCCGCCGAAGGCCTGCCCGAAAGTCTGCTGGTAGCCGGCCGGCTCTCCGGTGGGCTGCGCGCGGGCCGCGCCCCGGGCCGCCGGCCGTCCGCCCGCAGGGGCCGAAGCGAATGCCGCGGCCGGCTGCGCCTCCGCCCCCGTTCCCGCCAGGGAAAGGATCTCCGTGGCAAGCGACAGGGAGAAGATTTCCGTCAGCGTTGCGGTGGGAAACCCCTCGACGGAAAGGGGGTAATCTACCGTGACGCAGACATCCCCCTGGGGAACCCGGGCCTGCTGGCGCTTGGTTCGCCGAAGATCCGGGGGCGCCGTCTTCACGACCCTGCCCACCCTGTTTCCGATGGCCGTAGCCGCAGTCCCGGTGATCTGGGAAATGGCTTCCGATACGGCTGACAGCGAAGCTTCGTCAAGCTCTCCGCCCTGCTGTCCCATCATCAGGCCCGCGATGGTCCCCGCGATGGTGGACGGGACGATGTAGGAATGCTCGCCCTGGAGGCCGTCGGTCAGGTCCACGCGGACGTCCACGACGTCCTCGGGCTGCGCGGCGAGGATCTCCGCGACGCTTCGCACCTTCACGCTCGGATCCCCGATGGCAACGGTCTTGCCGGTAAGGATGGAGAGGTTCGATCCCTGGCTCTCGGTGACGCCGCGGAGCATCTCCTGGAACGCCGCGCGCTCCGCTTCCGACATGGGAGACGGGCCGCTGCCGGCGGAGGTGTCCATCTCGATGGTATCTGTCCCCTGCAACAGGGCGTCTATCTCGTCCTGCGAGAGTGATCCGTCACTCATGCTTCCTCTCCCTCATCCGTGACGAGTTCCTCGAACTCCGCCTGTTCTATGTCTTCCAGCTTCTTCAGCACCTGGACGGAGATCTTGTTTCCAACGATCCCCGGGCGGCAGTGGAATTTCCTGCGGTCCCCGATCTTCAGCATCATCGGGTCGCTCACCCGCATGTTCTGCAGCCTGATGATGTCCCCGACGCGGAGGGCCAGCACGTCGCGCATTGTGATGTCGATTGATCCCACTTCCGCCACGAGGGTGATCTCGATCCCGGCCAACCGGTCGCGAAGGAGGCTGAGATTCTCCGTGGTGGTGCCGCGGCGCATGGAGGAATACACGTACTGCGCTGACAGCTTGGGGATGATTGGTTCTATGGTGAGGTAGGGGATGCAGAAGTTCATCATCCCCTCCACGTCCCCGACCTTTGTTTCCAGCGTTACGAGCACCACCATCTCTGAGGGGGGAACGATCTGCGCGAACTGCGGATTCGTCTCGATCTGGCCGAGGCGCGGCCGCAGGTCGATGACCGTGGCCCATGCCTCGCGAAGGTTGCCGAGGATCCTCACGATGATCCCCTCGATGACCGACGCCTCGATGTCTGTGAGCTCCCGCGTGAACTTGGCCCCCTCTCCCTGGCCGCCGAAGAGGCGGTCGATGATGGAGAATGTGACTGCGGGGTCGATCTCCAGGATGGCTGAGCCCTTCAGGGGGTCCATGTTGATGACGGCAATGGTGGTCGGGTTGGGGATGGAGCGGATGAACTCCTCGTATGTGAGCTGGTCCACCGAGGCCACGTGCACGTGGGCAAGGCTCCGCAGCTGGGAGGACAGCGCCGTGGTGGTCTGGCGCGCGAAGGTCTCATGCATGATGGAGACTGTCCGGATCTGGTCCTTGGAGAACTTGTCGGGCCTCTTGAAATCGTAGATCTTGATCTTGCGCTGGTCCGCGGGTGCGCTGATTTCCTCCGTGGCCACTTCCCCGGAGGAGATTGCGGTGAGAAGCTGGTCTATCTCGTCCTGGGACAGGACTTCGGTCATTCTACTTCACCACCGTGAACTCTCGGAATACGACGCTTTTGATCTTGCCGTTGGTCATGATGGCGTTGATGGCGTCCTTCAGCTCTTCCTGGAGGGCGTCATAGTGCGAGGGGCTGAGGTCAGCGACGGTCTTCTGGGAGACCAGCTTCAGGAGGAGGTTCTGGATCTCGCGCTCCCGCAGGCCGATTTCCACGCTGATCTGCTTGTCCGCGGGGTCATACCCGAGACTGACGCGGAGGAGGTATACCGCCGGGGTCTCATCCGCTGTCTGGCCGCGGATCTGGTCGATGGCGTCATAGTAGGCAAGGGGCGGGGTCTTGACCCCGTATGCAGGTGATATGGCGGCGAGGTTCTGGGAGGAAGCTCCCTTCTTCAGCGCGTTGAACGTGACAACCGTGGTCGTGACCACGAGGATGATGACCCCGATGCCGATTGCTGCCCACTTGAGGATATTGAGAATCAGGCCGGAGAACAGCCCGCCCCTGCGGGGGCCGCCGGCGTCTTCAACGCCCGCGCCGACGTCTTCAAGATTCATATCCTGCTGTTCGTCAGCCATTCCCCTCCCCCTTCCGCCATACTAACATGAATATACATTGGAGCGCAACACTCGGGCACCCGCCCGGAGCCACGGACGGCGAGGGCGGGCGAGACACGGAGGTCGAAAGCCCGCCCGTAGCCACGGACGGCGAGGGCGGGCGAGACACGGAGGTCGAAAGCCCGCCCGGAGCTCGCGCCCACGTCAATCCTCGCTCTTGAAAGCCCCGATGAGCTTCCGGTACTCCACGATGCGCTGAAAAACAGTCTGGTAGTCCTCACGGACTACCAGCCTTTTTCCCGACATCATCACGAGCGTCGTGTCAGGGTTGCTTTCGATGTACTCGATCTGGTGTGGATTGACGTAGTAGGTCTTTCCATCCAGCCTCGTCACTTCGACCATCCGGCCCCCTATGGCGGTGAGTGGACTCTCATGAGCTCACCCCTTACCTCTTCAAGGTCAGAAGCTCCTGGAGCATCTGATCCGAAGTGGTGATGGAGCGGGAGTTCGCCTGGAACCCGCGCTCCGTCACGATCATGTCCGTGAACTGTTCTGCCAGGTCGACGTTCGACATTTCCAGAGTCCCCGCGATCAGCTTCCCCTTGCCGGCGGAGCCGGAGGGGCCGATGTTGGGCGTGCCGGAGTTGTTGGAAACCACGTACGTGTTCTCCCCGTCCTTCTCCAGGCCGCCGGGGTTGGTAAAGCTTGCAAGCCCGATCTGGCCAATGGACCTGTTGGAGCCGTTCGTGTACACCCCGGTGATGACCCCGGACTGGTCGATCTTGAAGCTCTCCAGGTAGCCCATGGTGTACCCGTCCTGCCGGACGGCCTTCGTGGAGCTTGCGTCCCCGAACTGCGTGATGGCGTCCCGGTAGGCCCCCACGCTGCCGAGGTTGAGATTGAAAGTCTGGCGCACCGTGGCCGCCCCCGGCGGGAGAGTCGTATCCGGCACGTCATAGGAGGCCTGCGCCTGCAGCGCGCCGGCGTTGATGATGGTCCCCGCGGCGTCCCTTACGTCGGCAAGCGCGCCAAGGTTATCGAAGTCCACGAAGAAGGTGTTCGCGGCCGCCTGCCCGTTGCCGATCTGGACCCGGGGGTTGGTTGCCGTCCTGGCGGCCGGGTCGACAAGCACTTCCGCCTGCCACCTGTTCGCCACTGCGGGCACCTTGGTGAAGTTGACCTGCAGCTTGTGCTGACGGCCAAAGGAATCGTAGATATCGAAGCTCGTCTGCCAGGTTCCTTCCTGGATGGTCTGCGCGGTGGCGCCGGGAGGAATCTCCGGAGTCCGCTTGTCCAGGTTGCTGGCAAAGAAGACGTTCGCCGTGGCCTTTGCGGGGTCCTTGCTGCCCACGGGGATGACAAGGTCCTGCATGTCGGCGGCGTTGTTCACGAATGTCTCGCCGCCCACCGTCTGCGCCTGCCAGCCCTGCACGCGCCGCCCGTTGGCGGGGTTCACAAGCCGCCCGTCCCGATCCAGGGCGAATGCGCCGTTTCGCGTGTAGTACGACTTGTCCCCGTCCTTCAGGACGAAGAACCCGTTTCCCTGGATGGCAACGTCCGTCATGACCCCCGTGGACTGCAGGGCGCCCTGGGTATGGATGGTGTCGATGGTGGACACCATCATTCCCAGGCCGACCTGCTGCGGGTTCACTCCGCCCACTTCGTCCGTGGGCTTTGCGGCGCCGGCGAGCGTCTGGGAGAGCATGTCCTGGAAGGTCACCCTGCCCTTCTTGAACCCGTTGGTGTTCACGTTGGCGATGTTGTTGCCCAGCACGTCCATCCGTGTCTGGTGGTTCTGCAGACCGGAAACGCCGGCCCAAAGCGACCTCATCATATGCCGTTACTCCTTGCGCCCTGTTGCAGGCGCCTCGCCCAGCGACCCTCTTTTGATCTTCTGCACCTGTGAGAAATCGTAGTATTTCCCGTTGATGAGCAGCTGCGGATAGTCTCCCGCTGTCACCGCGTCCACGATGCCCGACACCATGTTTTCTCCGTCCCCGACATCCACCGAGTTGCCGAGGAGATTGAGCGCCTGGCTGCGGGAAACGAGGTCCGCCACCTTGGAGAGCCCTTCGCTCATGTTGGTGATCTGCTCGAGGCTCGAGAACTGCGCCATCTGGGCAATGAACTCCTTGTCGCCGAGGGGCTGGGTGGGGTCCTGGTGGCTGAGCTGCGTGATGAGGATCTTGAGAAAATCGTTCTTGTCCATCGCGGCGTTCGGCTTCTTCGATGTCTCCGAGTTCAACGACTTGTTGAACGCGTCAACCTCGCGATTGACCTTGAGCATCTCCGGCGCCGACAAGGCAAGCGATAAATCCATTTCACTCCTCCTACACGAACAGGTTCACCAGGAGATCGCCCAGGCTGAGGCTCTCCACGCCCGGCACGTTCCTGTCGAACCCCTGGGCGCTCACCCGCTGCACCCGCGGCGCGGCGTCCCGGTCATCCTGCCTCCCGTTGTCCGCGTTCTGCCCTCCCACGGACACGGACAGGGAAGCAGTCTGGAACCCCTCCGCCGTCAACGCCCGCATGAGGGAATCCAGGCTCCCTTCGAACACGTGCTTCACCGCGGAATTGTCCACGATGATCCGCCCTTCAATTGCATTATCGACAAGATTCATCCGGATGCGAACGCTTCCGAGGGACTCCGGCTTCAGGGTGAGCTTGATCTCTCCACCGCCGTCGCGCAAAACAATGCCTGCCGCCCTGACCAGCTCCGAGCCCGCCATTTCTCGAAGCCTCTCCAGGGCGCCGGCGGAAGCGGTGGGCGCGGGGTAGCTCTGCCGGCGCGGTTCCTGCACGACGGTTTCGGTGCCGTTTCGCGCGGCCCCTGGAAGGGCCGTATTCTTCTCGACGGACGACGGCGCGGGGCCCTTGACTCCGGATGGCGAATCATCTGACGGGGCAGGCGAATCCATGGTTTTCTTCCTGGCGTCCACGACATGGACCTTGATTTCCGCCGACTTTCGAGCAGCCGCATGAGAACCTGCTGCCACCCGAACCGTCTCTCCCTCATTCCCGGGGAGCGTTCCCGGTCCAGCGACAGTCGGAGCGGGTCCCGGAAGCCCCGGAAGAGTGGCCAGGCCATCGGTATGCTTCGCTGTCTGCGCGGCTGCCTTTTTTTTCGACGTGTGTCCGCCTTCAGCTGCCTCCGCAGCCTCCCCCGGATCCAGGATCAGCTTTGCAGCCTGCGCCTGCACTACGGCGCCAATTCCCGAGGCCGGGGCGTGGGCCTGAGCCTGGACACCTTTTGCCCCGCCGCCGGCGAGCTGGCCGGCAGCCTGCATTCCGTCGGAATGGGCGCCCTTTCGGAGGTTCTGAAGCGCTTTCAAGAGCGCGGCTTTTGTCGCGGATGGGTTCTTGTCCACACCAGAGGCGCCTGCCGCCTTTGCCTTGGAGGCAAGGGTCTTCTGGAATGCCCCCTGGACAGGGAGGAGACGGCCGTGTTTCGGAGCGGTCTTCGAGGTCTCTGTCTTTTCGGATACGAGCGCCACCGGCGCTGCTGGCTGCACCTTCAACCTCCCGTGTTCCTGGCCATCTTGCGCTGCAAGGTGGCTGCCCTGTCTGCCGGCATGATCGACAGCCAATAGGGCACCAGGGAATCCTGCCCGGTCCTCTGGGCCTGGGCTTCGACGATGCGGAAGATGTCGATGACATCCTGGTCATCCATCTTCAGCAAAATGTCCCGCGCGTTGGTCGGCGGCATGCTCGTCAGGTACCTCGCGTTCTGCTCGAGGTTTACCCTTCTATTCTCGAACGCTTTCACCCGGTCATTAAATGCTTTTTCCCGGGCCCCGAGGGCCGCTTCCTTGTCGTTGAGGTCCTGTCCCAGCTGGTCGAGCTCTTTCTGCTTCTGCTGGAGGTCGGCGTCCCGCTTCTCGAGGTCCTGCTGCCGCAGCGCCAGGGCGTCCGCCGCCTTGGCCAGGCGTTCCTTGTCGAGGAGGTTGGGGTCATCGGCGCCCGCCACGGCACTCCGTTTCTGCACGCCCAGGGCCTGGTAGACCGGAGAAAGCACTGCCTTCGCGTCGACGATTCCCAGGTAATCGAACCAGATCATCCCCCCGAGGGTGAGGACGATGAGGAGGAGAAAGAGGATGAAGATCCGTGCCCCGGGCCTGACTTCTCCGAACTCTGCCATTGGCGCTCCTTACCGATGACGGGTGGCTGCCGCCGTGTTGATGTCGTCGATTGTCTTGAACTCCTCGTCGATCTGCCGCTCGTAGTAGGCGGCCGCCTGGCGGTCCTTGAGCTTGTCCAGCACTTTGCGATCGCGCGATGCCTCGAGGTATTTCGCCCTCACCTGCTCCAGCTCCACGCGCTTCTCCGCAAGGGTGGTCTGCGTTCTTTCACGCTCCCGCGCGAGCCGCTGCACGTACAGCTCGCGCCGGGCCATGGAATCGATATCGATCATGTTTCCCGTTCGAAAACCCGAGAGGAAGCTCGCGGATATTTCCGCGGCAATCTCCGTGATGCGTCGTTCCAGGAGAAGGCATTCCCCGAGGACTTTCGCCAGGACGAGCTCCCTCTCGCGCTCCTTCCATCGGCGCAGGTCGAGGAAGCGCTCAAGCCTGAACTGGAACCGCCTCATCTGCTTCTTTCAGGGCGCCCGGCGCGCCGCCGGCCGTTCTCCCCGGCTCGTGCCCGGAAGCCGCGCCCCGCTCTGCCTCCGGGATCTCGATGCCGGCGATCTCGCCGGCCATTGTCAAGGTGTCCGAGAGAGGCGCCTTCTCCTCGATGCGCTGCCTGAGGAAGGCATCGATGGCGGGCATCTTCTCGATGGATTCATCGATCTCCGCGTTGCTGCCCTTCACGTAGGCCCCGACGCTGATCAGGTCCTCCGCTCCGGCGTACGTTGCCATCAGCCTCTTGATGTACCCGCAGGCTTCCTTCGTACGCTCTCCGGTGATCTGCACGGCAAGGCGGGAGATGGACTGCAGCACGTCCACCGCGGGATAGTGGTTGCGGCTGGCCAGCTTCCGCGTCAGCACGATGTGGCCGTCAAGGATTCCCCGCACGTTGTCCGAGACCGGATCATCGATGTCGTCCCCCTCCACGAGGATCGTGTAGAAGCCGGTGATGCTTCCCTTGTCCGAGGTGCCGCTTCGTTCAAGCAGCTTGGGAAGGAGGGAGAAAACCGACGGGGTGAATCCGCGGTTTGCGGGGGGCTCGCCGATGGCCAGGCCGATCTCCCGCTGCGCCCGGGCGAACCGGGTCACGGAATCGAAGAGGAGCATCACGTCCCTGCCCGTGTCGCGGAAATACTCCGCCACGGCGGTTGCAACGTAGGCGCCCCGGATCCTGGCCAGGGGCGGCTTGTTGGAAGAGGAGACGATGATGACGGACCGCGAGAGGCCCTCGGGGCCCAGGTCATTTTCTATGAACTCGCGCACTTCGCGGCCGCGCTCTCCAATGAGGGCAATGACGTTGACGTCTGCCGAGGTGTTTCTGGCAATCATCCCCAGGATGGTGGACTTGCCGATCCCGCTCCCCGCGAAGATCCCCATGCGCTGGCCCTTGCCCACAGTGAGAAGGCCGTCTATGGAGCGGATCCCGGTCGTGATGATCTCCCGGATGCGGCGCCTTTTCAGAACGTCCGGCGGGGAGTTGAAGGCCGGATACCATTCCTCGGATCCGATATCGCCCTTCGCGTCGATGGGCTTGCCCATGGAGTCCAGCGTCCTGCCGAGAAGCTTCTCCGAGACCGGCACGCGGAGCGACTCCCCCATGCCGATCACCATGTTGCCGATCTCGATGCCCTCCATCTCGTCGTAGGGCATGAGCTGGACGGTCTTTCCCCGAAGGCCCACCACTTCCGCCCAGACCACTCCCCTGCCCCGCGGAACGAGGATCTGGCACAGCTCCCCCACCTGGGCCGCGGGCCCCACGCTCTCCACGAGAAGTCCCTGGACCTTCTCCACTACTCCGGTGAACTTGATGGGGTCCAGGTCCTCGAGACGCGACGTGTACTTGTCGAAAACTCCCATGGCCCGCTCCTACTCGCCCTTGGACCGGATGGGCATGAGCTCGAGGATGCGTTCCTCGATCTCGTGCAGCTGCGAGGAGATGCGGGCATCGATCTGGCCGAAGTCCGTCTCGATGATGCAGCCGCCCCTGTCCACCGAGGAATCCTCGAGGACCGTGATGGACTTGACGTTCTCCACCATCTTCATGAAGTCCTTCACGTGCTCCGAGGTGAGCTCCAGGTCCGCCAGGTTGACGCGGATGACGACGTCGCCGCGGCTCTTGAGCTTGCGCAGCGCCTGGACCACGTTGTTGATGACGACGTTCTTCTGGTTCTCGGAGATGACCTTGATGACTTTCTTCACGATGAGGAGGACCAGGTTGATGATCTGGGTCTCCGCCTCCTCGATGATCTCGTTGCGCTTTTCAATGGCCTTCGTGATGATCGTGTGGAGGCTCTCCACGAGGCGCGCCACCTCGGCCTTGCCTTCGTCGTAGCCCCGGGCGTGTCCTTCCGCGAAGCCCTTTTCGTACGCCTCCCGCTCGGTCTGCGTAACGCGGCCCTTGATCTCGCTTTCCAGCTCGGTGGCCTTCTGCCTGGCCTCGGCCAGGATGACCTGGGCCTGGTCCTCGGCGTCCTGGCGGATCTTCTGGGCCTGGTTGTTCTTCCTCTTCACCTCGTCGAAGGCGACCTTTTCCGCCTCCTTGCGGATCTTCTCCGCATCCGCCTGCGCCTGCACGAGCATGCGCGCCTTTTCGGCCTCCCATTCCTTCTTGAACTGCTCGGCCTCGCGGCGCACATCCTCCACCGTTGGCCCGGTGTACTCCCCCCGCTCCTCTTCCGCCACGGGGCGGGCTTCCTCCACGGGCTCTTCCGCGACGATCTTGGGCGGCTCGATGAAGACCTTGCGGGAGAGGTACATGATCTCTGCCGGCTTGAAAACGTTCTTTGCCAATCAGCTGCTCCTTCTCCTGGCACGCCTACGGCGTGCTAGACAACCAGCTCTTCCTCGCCTGCGCGGGCAACCACTATCTCGCCCTGCTCTTCGAGCTTGCGGATGATGGCAACGATCCTCTGCTGGGCCTCTTCCACGTCCTTCAGACGGATGGGTCCCATGTAATCCATGTCCTCTTTCAGCAGCGTGGAAGCGCGCTTGGACATGTTGCGGTAGATCTTGTCCTGCACCTCGGAATCCACGCTCTTCAGCGCCTTGGCCAGCTCCGCCGTATCCACCTCGCGAAGCACCTTCTGGATGGCCCGGTCGTCCAGGAGGACGATGTCCTCGAACACGAACATCCGCTTCTTGATTTCTTCCGCCAGCTCGGGGTCGTCCTCTTCCAGGCTCTCCACGATGGTCTTCTCGGTGGACCGGTCCACCATGTTGAGGATCTCCACGATGCTCTCAACGCCGCCGGCTGCCGTGTAATCCTCGGAGGACAGCGTGGAAAGCTTCTTTTCCAGGACCCGCTCCACCTCGCGAAGCACTTCAGGGGAGGTGCGGTCCATGGTCGCTATCCGTTTTGCCACGTCGGACTGGATCTCGTGCGGCAGGCTCCCCAGGATGATGGATGCCTTCTGCGGCTCCAGGTACGCCAGGATGAGCGCGATGGTCTGCGGATGCTCCTGCTGGATGAAGTTCAGCAGGTGAGCGGGGTCCGTGCGGCGGATGAAGTCGAAGGGCCGCACCTGGAGGGAGCTGGTGAGGCGGTTGATGATGTCTACCGCCTTCTGCGTCCCCAGCGATTTCTCCAGCAGCTCCCGCGCGTAGTCGATGCCGCCCGTGGAGATGAACTCCTGGGCCATCATCAGCTCGTGGAACTCCATCAGGACGAGATCCCGTTCCTGCGGCTCGATGCTCTCCAGCCGGGCAATCTCGAAGGTGAGCTGCTCGATCTCGTCTTCCCTCAGATGCTTGAAGATCTCGGAAGCGATCTCCGATCCCAGGGTGACAAGGAAGACAGCGGCCTTCTGCCTGCCGGTCAGGGCCTTCTTGTGCGCCCCGGCCCCCTTGGTGCTCTCCCGCCTGGTCTGCGCCTGCGCGCCCGCGGGAACCTGCGCATCCGGCTTTTCACGCGGTGGTGAGGCCGGCCTGAGCTGTTTTGCCATGCGTCATTCCTCCACGAGCCAGGTCCGTATGAGCTGCGCCACGTCCTCGGGATGCTCGCGCGCCATGTTCACGGCGTTCTCCTGCATCTCCATGCGGGCCCTGTCCTCCACGGATAGCTCCACTTCCACTCCCTGTTCCTCGGCAGTCCGCAAGGCTGCTTCCCGCATGGCCTGGTGCTGCCGGGCCAGCTCCTCCTCGCGCAGTCGCCGCCGTCTTTCCGCCTCCTTGGCAATGAGCCGGTAGGCCACCACCAGGAGAAGGACCGCGCCGATGCCGATCAGGACCATGTAGATGGTCCTTCGCACGGCCATTGCGTGACGGAACACGGAGTCTTCCTTTTCGAACTGGAGGCTGCGGTCGAACTGGATGGACTGCACCTCCACGTTGTCTCCCCGGTCCCGGTCGAAGCCGATTGCGCCCTGGATGAGCGCCTTGGCCTTGGCGAGGTCGTCGTCGGAAACGGCGGTATACTCCCGCTGCATGCTTCCGTCCGGGTTCAGCATCACCTGACCCTTCTGGTCGTATTTTACCCTCCAAACGCCGTCAATGGCCACTCCCGTGGTGATCCTCTGGATCTCCCAGGGCTGCTTTTCCTCGTTCGTGACCTTCTTGTTGATCTCGTTATTGGTGGTCTGGGAGCTCTTGTCGTACTTGCCAACGAGGTTCGAGAGGTCCTTATACGCCGGGGGGGTCTGCCCTTCCTGGCCCGGAGGCCCTTCGGGGTTGAATCCAGTCCCCTGGAAATGCTCCTCGATGCTCTGCGTGGAACGGGCGATGGAAGGGGCGTACTTGGGGGGCGTGAAGCGGGTGGCCGGCTCTACGGCAATCGGGGAGAACTCCTCCGCCGTAGAGGACACCTTGCTCATGTCCAGCTTGATGTCGATCTTGAGGATTCGAACCCGGTCCGGACTGAAGATGTCCCGAAGGGCGTTGGTGATCTCACCGTTATACTTCGTCTCCAGCTCCTGCTTGACCTTCAGCTCGCGTTTGGCCAGCTCCAGCCTGTCCACCTGTTCAAGGCCCGCAAAGTCGTTGAGCTGCTGGCCGGTATTGTCCGTGATGACGATGTTCTCCGTCTTCAGCCCAGCCACCGCAAGCATGATCAGCCGCTGCACGCCCTCGATCTTCTTGCGGTTGGTGGTGAAATCGGAGCCCGGCTTCGGCGTGATGATGACGGAGGCCGTCGTGGGTTTCTGGTCAGCCTCGAAGAGCTCCGTCTTGGGAACCACGAGGGTGACGTTGACGTTGTCGACGTCGTCGAGGGACCTGATATGCTGCTCCAGCTGTTTCGTGATGGCCCGCTGGAGGTTGACGTCCCTCTCGAAATCAGTGGTTGTCCATCGCTCCATGTCGAACAGGGCCCACGGGTCGGTCCCCTTGGGAATCAGGTTTTCCTGGTTGAGGATCACCCGCACGCGCCGCGCCGTCTGCTCGTCCGCCACGTAGAAAATGTTATCCGGGCGCAGCTGGTATTTCACCCCGAGGTCGTCCAGCTTGGCGGCGATCTGCAGCCGCGCGTCCGTATCCGTGATCGGGTTGGATATGAGCGGCACCTGTGACGGCGCCGCGCTGAATGTGAACAGCAGAATGACGGCGAGAATGCTTGCGCCGACTATCGAGAAAAGGATGATCTTCTGGGTCGTATTCCACCGGGCCCAGAGTCCGGTCAGCTGCTCACGGATCCGCTTCCACCACTCGTTCATGTCCCCTCCCTGTCATGCCCACAATGCCTTTCTCCTCAGCTACCGAACACTACCGGACATTGATGATCTCTCTGTATGCCGCGAGAGCCCGGTCGACGATTGCCTTGGTCATGGAGAGCGAAAGATTCGCCTCCGCCAGCGCAATTGTCACGTCATGCACGTTCACCGAATCGGGGTTGGTGATCATCCTCTGGGCCAGGTCGATGCTCGTGTGCTGGCTGTCGTTCACGCTGCCCAGCGCGCCCATGAGGAGGTCCCCGAAGGATTTCTCGGGTCCCGGGGCGCTCACCGCCTGCTCCCCGATGCCCGGAATATGGTGCGGGTCGGTCCGCGCCATTTTTACGATATCCCCGTATGCCTGAATGGCGTTCGCGCCGAACGCGTTCGCGCGTATGGGATCAGTCGGGCCCATTTATCATCTCCCTATCTCGAGGGCCTTGAGGAACATGGCCTTCGTCGCGTTGATCACCGCGGAGTTCGCCTCGTAGGATCGCGAGGCGGCAATCATGTCCACCATCTCGTTCACGATGTTCACGTTGGGAAACTCCACGTAGCCCGTGCGGGGGCCCGTCTTGATTGCGTCGGGATGGGTGGGATCGTAGACGAGCCGCGGGTTCGCAGCGTAATCCTTTTCCACCTTCGCCACGCGCACCCCCTTGCCCACTTCGTCCTGCAGGTACGTCGGGAGAAACGGGCTGCGCCAGTAGGGCTCCTCCACACGCGGACGGAAGATCACCCGGCTGCGGCGGAAGGGCCCGCCTTCCGTCGTGCGCGTGGTGTTCACGTTCGCGATGTTGTCCGCAATGACGTCGAGACGCAGCCGTTCCGCCGTGAGCCCCGATGCCGCTATGCCGATGCTGCTGAACATTCCCATACGCTTACCTCAGCACGATGTTCACGCCCTGGATCTGGCTCGACACGGCCTGCGTCAGGGTGGTGTAGAGGAGCTGGTTGGTCAGGGCGTTCGTGCCCTCCTCCTCGATGTCGACGTTGTTCCCGTTGTTCTTCGCCTCCGTGAGGTAGTCCAGGATCCGCCGCGGCTTCACCTGCATCCAGTCAATGGGACGGTCGAAGGGGATGTGGCGGGGATCGGTGATGGCCTGGGGGAACCTGGGGGCCTTTTCCGAGTCGAGGGCACGCCGGAGCTGGCTCTCGAAGTTCACGATGCTGCGCTTGAAGTTCGGGGTGTCGGCATTCGCGATGTTGTTGGCAATCACGTTCTGCCTGAGCGCCGCGACATCGAGCTCCCGGGTCATGATCTCGAGGTTTTTTCCGAAGGATCCTGCAAAAAACATGCTCGCTTCCTCTCTCCCCTCTATCTTCGGCCTGTTTCCCGCGCCGCCCAAGAGGATGTGCCGGTCACAATCGGCCTTTCGGCCCTCCAACCCCACGGGGTACCGTGGGAGGGCCTCGGCCGATTTCTGCGGCTCCCGGCGTTTGCTCTGCAAACGCCTGCCGCCCTCCGCACGCCCTCGCGGAGGGCGTTCTACGCATCCTGGCTACAATATGTACCTCGTCAAATCCTGGTCCTCCACGACGTTCTTCAGCTTCTCGTCCACGTATCCCCGCGTGATCGATATTGTCTGGCCCTGGATCTCGGGCGCATGGAAAGACACCTCCTCCAGGAGGAGCTCCATGATGGTATGCAGCCTCCGCGCCCCGATGTTCTCCGAGCGGGAGTTCACCTCCGTCGCGAGCTCCGCGATCCGGTCGATTGCCTCCGGCTTGAACTCCAGGGTGACCTCTTCTGTCTTCAGGAGCTCCGTGTACTGCGTGATCAGCGCGTTTCGCGGCTGGGTGAGAATCTTCACGAAGTCTTCCTTGGTCAAGGCGGACAGCTCGACGCGAAGGGGGAAGCGGCCCTGCAGCTCGGGGATGAGATCCGACGGCTTGCTCATGTGGAACGCGCCTGCAGCAATGAAAAGGATGTGCCGCGTGTCGACGATCCCGTGGCGGGTGTTCACTTTCGAGCCTTCCACGATGGGCAGGATGTCCCGCTGGACTCCCTCCCGGGAAACGTCGATTCCCACCTTTTCCCCGCGGGAGGCAATCTTGTCGATCTCGTCTATGAAGATGATCCCCATCTCCTCCACGCGCTGCCGCGCAAGCTCGGAGACCCGGTCCATGTCCACCAGCTTATCCATCTCCTCGTTGAGGAGGATCTCGCGCGCCTGGCGGACGGTGACCTTCTTCCGCTTCTTCTTCCCGCCGAAGATCGAGCCGAGGTTCCCGAAGTTCAGCTCCATGTCCTCCATGCTGGTGCCGGAGAAGATCTCCATCATCGGCATGGCGCTTTTCGTCACGCTGACCTCCACGAGGCGCTCGTCCAGGAGCCCGCGGCCGAGCATCTGGCGGAGCTTCTCCCGGGTGCTGTTCCCCTCCGGGGGCTCGGGGATGGTGGCGGGCGAGGAATCATCGATCTCCTGCACCTCGGTGGGCTCGTCGTTGCCCGAGCGTCGGGACGACCTGATTCCGGGAAGGAGGAGGTCCAGGAGCGACTCCTCCGCCCTGCGTTCGGCTTCCTCGCGCACGTCTTCCGCCAGCTCGGACTTCACCATGGAGACAGCCACCGAAACGAGGTCACGCACCATGGACTCCACGTCGCGGCCCACGTAGCCGACCTCCGTGTATTTCGTGGCCTCCACCTTGAGGAAGGGGGCCCCGCAGAGACGCGAAAGCCTTCGGGCAATCTCCGTCTTTCCGACCCCCGTCGGTCCGATCATGATGATGTTCTTCGGCGCCACCTCGTCGCGGAGGTCCTCAGGGAGACGCTGGCGGCGCGTGCGGTTTCGAAGCGCTATGGCAACGGCCTTCTTTGCCTTGTCCTGCCCGATGATGTACTTGTCCAGCTCCGCCACGATCTCACGCGGGGTGAGCTCGCTTCCCATGCTCACCGGGACGACGGCCTGTTTCATTCCAGCTCCTCCACCACGACTTCCTGGTTCGTGTAGATGCAGATCTCCGCCGCGATGCGCAGCGACTTCTCCGCAATCTCCCGCGCGCTCAGGGAGGAGGCATCCAGGTACGCCCGCGCGGCCGCGTACGCGTACACCCCCCCGGAGCCTATGGCAATGGCCCCCGTCTCGGGCTCCACGACATCGCCGGTTCCCGAGATGAGGAACGTGACCTTCTTGTCCGACACAAGGAGCATCGCCTCGAGCCTTCGCAGGATGCGGTCAGTACGCCAATCCTTGGCCAGCTCCACGGCCGCCCGCGTGAGGTCCCCCCCGTACTCCTTCACCCTCCCCTCGAAACGCTCGAAGAGAGTGAAGGCATCCGCCGTGGCGCCGGCAAACCCGACGAGGATTTTTCCGTCGAAAATTTTCCTTATTTTGCGCGCGTTGGACTTCATCACCGTGGCTCCCATGGTGACTTGTCCGTCTCCGGCCATTGCGACGTTGCCGTTTTTGCGCACGGCGATGACTGTCGTGCCGCGGATGGTGCCCGCATTCTCAATTGGCATGGGGGTGAGCCCTCCTGTAGACTTTTTTCAGCCTTTCCAGCCCCACGTGCGTATAGACCTGCGTTGTGGAGAGGCTTGCGTGACCGAGAAGCTCCTGGACTGCCCGGATGTCCGCACCCCTGTCCAGGAGGTGCGTGGCGAAGGAATGGCGGAACGTGTGGGGAGTCACTCGTTTCCCGAGGTTTGCCTTGCTGAGATATTCGCCCAGGAGGAACCGGACCCCCCTGTCGGTGATCCTTCCTCCCCGCTGGTTGATGAAAAGGGCTCGAAGCGCGTCGGGGGAGGCCCCGGGCTTCGGTCCATGGGTGGAGCGGCACGCAATGTACTGACGGAGCGCGGACGCGGCGGAGGCGCCAAGAAAAACGTTCCGCTCCTTGGAGCCTTTCCCCATGACCCTGGCCGTGGACCCCTTCATATCCAGGTCCGTGATGTCGAGGGACACGAGCTCCGAGATGCGGCATCCGGTCGAGTAGAGAGTCTCCAGGACGGCCCTGTCGCGGAGCTTCCAGAAGGAGTCGTCTCCCGTGCAGGCTGTACGGGAAGGCAGCTCGATGAGCCGGGCCATTTCCTCCTCGAAGAGGAACGAGGGCAGGCGCTTCTCCGTGCGGAGGCTGCGGATCTCCGCGAAGGGGTTCGCGCCCACCTCCCCGCGGCTCTCCAGGTAGCGATACCATCCCCGCACCCCCGAGATGACCCTGTTCACCGAGCGCGGAGAAAGCCCTTCCCGGGAGAGCTGCCCCACGAACCCGCGCGCTTCGGGAAGCCCGGCGATCGCCGGCTTCACCCCGCGCTTTGCAAGGAACTCCTCGTACCTGCCCAGGTCCTTGGCGTAGGACTCCAGCGTGTGAGGAGAGAGGTTGCGTACGGAGCGAAGGTAGGACAGGTATTCCTCACGCACTCTGTTCGTCCGCCTCCTTGGTATGGAGGTAGTCGCAGGAGGGGTTGATGCAGGACTTGAACGTCCCCCGCTGCTTGTCTTCCTTCTCAACGAGGAACCAGCCGCACTTCGGGCACTTGGAGTCCGTGGGCTTGAAGTACGTCACGAAATCGCACGCGGGATAGTTCGTGCACCCGTAGAACTCGCGTCCCCGTCCGCGCTTTCTCTTGCGCGCCACGATCTGGCCGTTGCAGCCGGGGCGGGGGCAGGGCGCCAGGGGAACCGGCTTGGTGTTCTTGCACTCGGGGAACCCCGTGCACGCCAGGAAAAATCCATAGCGGCCGAGCTTCTTCACCATGGGCCGCCCGCACACGTCGCAGACAACATCCGTCTTTTCATCCATCACTCCCTTGATGGACTCGAGCGTCTCCAGGACAGCCGCCACCTTGCCCTTGAAGGGGCCGTAGAATTCCCTGATCATGGTCTGCCAGTCCGACTTCCCCTCCTCCACCTGGTCCAGCTTCTCCTCCATCTCAGCGGTGAAGTTCGGGTCCAGCAGCTCGGGGAAGGACCGGGTGAGGAGGTCGTTGATGATCTTTCCCAGCACGGTGGGGATGAGCTGGCGGGACTTGCGCACCACGTAGTACCGGTCCAGGAGGACGGAAATGATGGGGGCATATGTGGAAGGCCGTCCGATCCCCTTCTCCTCCAGGGTCTTCACGATGGTTGCATCCGTGTAGCGCGGAGGTCCCGAGGTGAAGTGCTGCTCGGGGTGGAACTTGATGAGCTCAAGAGGATCTCCGGTCTCCAGGGGCGGGAGGGCCTTCGTCTGCTCCTTGGAGGCGAGCAGGGAAAGAGCCTTCTGGAAGCCCTTCTCAACGACGCGTGTGCTGGAAGCCCGGAAGGTAGCCTCCCCGGCCTGGATGTCGACCGTGGTGGTGCTTGCTTTTGACGGGGACATCTGGGAAGAAACGAAGCGCTCCCAGATGATCGAGTACAGCCTGAACTCCTCCGAGGTGAGATGCTTCTTCAGCTCGGCAGGGGTGCGCGTGACATACGTCGGCCTGATGGCCTCATGCGCATCCTGCGCCCCCTTGCCGGTCACGTACACAACGGGAGCTTCCGGCAGGTCCTCCGGGAACTCCTTGCCAATGAACTCACGGACCTCGGCCAGCGCGCTCTCAGCGATGCGCGTGGAGTCCGTTCTCATGTAGGTGATGAGCCCGAGCCTCTGGGAGCCGATGTTGACTCCTTCGTACAGGCCCTGGGCAATCTGCATGGTCTTGCGCGCGGTGAAGCCGAAACGGTTGGCCGCCGTCTGCTGCAGCGTGGAGGTCGTGAACGGCGGGCGCGGACGACTCAGCTTTTCCGTCACCTTCACGTCGGAAACGGCGAAGGAGGCGCCGTTCAGGGACTCCACGATGGCCATCGTGGACGCCTCGTTCGTGAGCCCCGGCTTCTCTCCGCGGACGGCCACGAGCGCGGCCAGGAACGTCTGCCGGACGTTCGACCCCTTGCGAAGCTCGGCCTCGAGAGACCAGTACTCCTCGGGCAGGAATGCTTCGATCTCCGCCTCGCGCTCGCAGATCATGCGCAGCGCCACCGACTGCACGCGCCCCGCGGAAAGCCCGTTCTTCACCTTCTTCCACAACAGGGGGGAGAGCGAGTAGCCGACAATCCGGTCGAGGACCCGCCGGGCTTTCTGCGCGTTGACCTTCGACATGTCGATCTGCCCGGGGTTGGCCACGGCGTCGCGGATAGCCTTGGGGGTTATCTCGTTGAACGTGATTCGCTGGATGTCGGGCGTCGAAGTGCCGTTCTGAAGGGCGTTCTTGAGATGGAAAGAAATAGCCTCCCCCTCCCGGTCGTTATCCGATGCAAGGAGGATGGCGTCAGCTTTCTTTGCCTTCTGCTTGAGATCCTTGAGTATCTTGGCCTTGCCGCGCACGGTGATGTACTCCGGCTCGAACGACTTTTCCACGTCGATTGCAAGGCGCGACTTGGGGAGGTCGATGAGGTGCCCCATGGACGCGGCCACCGTGTAGCCCTTGCCGAGGTACTTCTCGATCGTCTTCCCCTTTGCCGGTGATTCGACGATCATGAGCACCTGTTTCCTGTGCCTCGTTGCGGCGTGCGGCGCCTTTGGTTCTTTGGCCATCATGTTCTCCAGTACGTTTCCCCTGCTTTCGTGGCGCAGGCGCCTTCCATTTCACTCCTGAAAATACGCGCAAGGGCTTCCCGGGAGGACTCTCCCGGCGGTCCCCCCGCCCCGCGGGGCTCCCGGTATTCGAGGCCCCAGTCCCGCATGATCTCCCGGGCCCCCGTGATCACCGGGGCTCCCGCCTCAGCCAGGGAGCGAGTTCCGGCGCCCGCGGTCCCCGACAACCCCGCCGCGTGCACGAACAGGTCATGCCCCTGATCCAGCGCGTACTCCGCCGTGATGAGGGCGCCGGAGTGCTCTGGCGCCTGGACCACGACGACGGACCGCGAGAGTGCGCTGATGATCCTGTTCCGCGCGGGAAAGTGATATTGAAGGGGCGGCGTGCCCGGCGGATATTCGCTGAGGATGACCCCTCCTGTCTCGAGCAGGGACCTTGCCACGGCCCTGCTGGAGGTCGGATAGATGTCATCGATTCCGTTTCCCAGAACGGCGACCGAGTACCCGGCCGCCTGCACGCATCCTTCATGCGCTTCCCTGTCTATCCCGCGAGCCAGCCCCGAGACCACGCCCACCCCCTGGCAGCCCAGCTCATAGCCCAGCCGGAATGCCGCCTTGCGGGCGCCTCCCGTGGGGAAACGCGTCCCGACAATTCCGGCGAGCAGATGTCCCTTTTCTGGAAGCGTTCCGCGGTAATATAGCGTCACTGGCGAATCATACGCCTCGCGGAGCTGCGGCGGGTACGTCGAATCCCTGTAAAAGATGCACCCCAGGACGCCGGGGGTCAAGCGCTTTTCAGTTTGCTCAGCCTGACGGAGGATCTCCGCCGGATTCCAGAGCTTTGTCCTCAGGCGCCGTCCGGTCATGTGGCACAGGTCCTGGAAAGAAAGCTCGAATATGCGTGTCGCGGAGCCCAGGGCTTTGATCAGCTTGTGCTTGTCTTTGGGTACCAGGAAGTCGACGTGACTGAGCCCGATGAGGGACAGCCTCTCTTGTGCATCCATGCATGAAGTCAACGCCCGAAACGTCGTTTCCGATTTCATGCCTGGCCGCCCTCCGGCTTCTCCCCAGCCCTCGGGGCTCCGCCCTCGAGGTGCTCCGCACCTCTCGGGGCTCCGCCCCTCGGATGAAAGTCGCGATGCGTCTTGCGGAGGACCTCCTGGCTCACGTGCGTGTAGATCTGCGTGGTGGCGATGTCGGCGTGCCCCAGCAGCTCCTGCACGGCCCGCAGGTCCGCGCCTCCCTGGAGGAGGTGCGTTGCGAAGGAATGGCGCAGCGAGTGGACCTTCGTCGTTCCAACGCCTGCGCGCGCCGCAACGCGGCTGAACGTCTTCCACACCGCCTTGCGGGAAAGCTTGCGGCCCCTCTGCCCGAGGAAGAGCCAGTCCACGGCGGCTCGCTTTCCCGCCAGGCCCGGCCGCACGGAACCCAGGTATTTCTGAAGCCCCTTCCGAGCCCTCTCCCCGAGAGGAATCATCCGTTCCCTCGAGCCCTTTCCCATCACGCGGATGACTTTCTCCGTCAGAAAGACCCTGTCCAGCGTGAGGTCGATCACTTCGCTCACGCGCAGGCCGCAGGAGTAGATGAGCTCGAACATCGCCCTGTCCCGCACACCGAGCGGCTTGTCCGCGGGGCAGGCATCCAGGAGCAGGTCCACCTCCTCGGTGGTGAGGAAACGCGGGATCCGCATGGCCACCCGGGGGCTGTCGAGGAGCCGCGCGGGGTTCCCCGCACCCTTGCCCTCCAGGATGAGAAAACGGAAGAAAGAGCGAATGGCCGACGCTCCCTTGGCGAGAGTCCGGGGATCAACGTCGTCAGCCTGCCGTTTCATGATGTAGTCCGTCACGTCGGACAGCGTGGCCGCGGCGGCGTCTCGGCCCGTGGCGTCGAGAAACTCGAGGAACTGCCGGGCCTCTGCCGCATAGGTGGCCACGGTGAGGGGCGAAAGGCCCCGCTCCGCCGCGAGGTACTCGGAGAACTGTGCAGTCATGACGGACACGGAGCTCATGACGGTCCCTTCAATCCGATCGTCCTTTCAGTCCTTCTGACCTGCCACGCGCTTCTCGCGCAGGACCGTGGGAACGCTCAGGTCCGCCTCCCGGGAGTTCCTCCCCAGGAGAAAATCCTCCGCGTGCGTGCGATGACCGGCCTTCCCCATGGAGGCCCACTCCTCGTAGGGGATCATCTCCCCTTCCTGGCGCTCGGGCTCCGGAGGCAGCTCGGGCCGTTTCTCCTTGGAAAAGCCCGTTGCGATCACGGTTACGCGGATGCGGTCGTTCATGGACTCCACGATGGATGTGCCCGGGATGATCAGAGCGTCATCATCAGCGTTCGCGGTAATGATCTTGAGCACCTCTTCGTACTCGGAGAGGCTGAAATCGAAACCGCCGGTGACGTTCACGAGGATTCCCTTGGCCCCTTCCACCCGGGCATCTTCCAGGAGCGGGTTGCTGATGGCGTTGGTGGCCGCGTCGGTGGCCCTGTTGTCGCCCGCGCCGATGCCGATGCCCATGAGGGCGTCGCCCTTTCCCTTCATGATGGTCCGCACGTCGGCGAAATCGATGTTGATCTCACCCGGCTCGGTGATCAGGTCGGAAATGCCCTGCACCCCCTGGCGCAGCACCTCGTCCGCCATGAAGAACGCCTCGCGGATGGGCGTGCGCTTCTCCGCGATCTTCAGCAGGTGCTGGTTGGGGATGGTGATAAGCGTATCCACTTCCTGGCGAAGCTTCCCGATGCCTTCATCGGCAAGCTGCATCTTCCGCTTGCCCTCGAAGTCGAAAGGCTTCGTCACCACCGCCACGGTCAGCGCGCCGATCTGCCGCGCCACCTTGGCGACGATGGGGGCCGCGCCCGTGCCCGTTCCGCCTCCCATGCCCGCGGTGATGAAAACCATGTCCGCGCCCTTGAGCAGGCCCTGCAGCCTCTCCTGGTCCTCGAGGGCAGCCTTTTCCCCGATCTCGGGTATACCCCCGGCACCGAGGCCGCCGGTGAGCTTTGTCCCGATGGCGAGGCGGGTCTCTGCGTTGGAGCTGGAAAGTGCCTGTTGATCCGTGTTGACCGCCACGAACGAGACGTTCTTCAGTCCCATGGCGATCATGCGGTTGACGGCATTGCTGCCGCCCCCGCCCACCCCGATTACCTTGATGATAGTCGGGCTGACTCCCTTGGTATCGAATAGCTCGATGTTCATGTCCCCCTCCCGTAGACATGGATGTCGGAGGTGCGCCATGTCCTTCCACGGAATGGATGGACGGAAGGCGCACCAAGTTTCGTCTAGTTCGTCAGAAAAAGTCCTTGAACCAGGATTTCATCCTCTCCCACACGCTGGTGAACGTGCTTTCACTGGAGCTCGTATCGAACCCCTCGGTTCCCTCCCGCGAGGCGCCAAAGAGAACCAGGCCCACTCCCGTGGCAAACATGGGATCACAGTACTCTTCCACCAGCCCGCCCACCTTGACCGGGTAGCCGACGCGCGCCGGCAACCCGAAGATCTCGGAGGCCAGCTCCGCGGTACCGGCAAGGAGCGACCCGCCCCCCGTGAGCACCACTCCGCCTCCCAGGAGATGCAGGTATCCTTTTTTCTCGATCTGCTCCTTCACCATGCCGAGGATCTCCGCCATGCGGGGCTGGATGATATCGGCCATGGCGCGCCGTCCCACCTTCCGGGGCGGCCGTCCGCCCACGCCGGGGATCACTACCTCCGAATCCTCCATGACGGAAGGCGCATAGCAGCTGCCGTGCTCCTTCTTGATCTTTTCAGCGACTTCCAGCGGCGTCTTGAGCATGATGGAGAGGTCGCTCGTCACCTGCTCTCCCCCGATGGACAGGACCTCGGTGTGGTACGGCGCGCCTTCCAGGTGCACCAGGACGTCGGTGGTTCCGCCGCCCAGGTCGATGAGGAGAACGCCCAGCTCCCGCTCATCAGCGGTGAGCACAGCCTTGGATGACGCAAGCGGCTCAAGGACAATATCGTTCACCTTGAAGCCCGCGCGGTTGACGCACTTCACGATGTTCTGCGCGGAGGTGACGGCGCCCGTGATGATGTGCGCCTCCGCCTCCAGCCGCACGCCGACCATGCCCACGGGGTTCTTGATGCCGCCCTGCTGGTCGACGATGAACTCCTGCGGTATCACGTGGAGGACTTCCCGATCCATGGGTATGACGATGGCCTTGGCCGCATCGATGACCCGGTCCACGTCCTCCTTGGCGATCTCCCTGTCCTTGCCCGTCACCGCGACGACGCCGCGGGAGTTGATTCCCTCGATGTGGCCGCCGGCCACGCCGGTGTACACTCCGTGCACCTCGCGGCCCGACATGAGCTCCGCGGACTCCACGGCGTTCTGAATGGACTTCACCGTCGACTCGATGTTGATCACCACCCCGCGGCGCAGGCCGCGCGACGGGGTGGTCCCCACGCCGATGATCTCCAGCTGCCCTGTCGCATTGAACTCGCCGATGATGGCACAGACCTTTGTCGTGCCGATGTCCAGTCCGACGATGAGCTCCTCGGATGCCACCGCCTCTACCCCTCCTTCATCCTGTACACCACGTCGCCGCCCCTGAAATCGAGCTCCTGAATATTCTTTAAAACCCCCTGGTTCGACAAGAGGTCCAGGACCATGAGAGAGTAGCGAAGAAGGCTCTCATCGATCGTGCCCGAAGCAAGGACGGGAACAGGCGAGGTCGTGAGGTAGATGAGCAGATCGTAGCTCCCGGCGGGGGCCTGCGGCCCGTGGGGAACGACCCGCACCTCGGAAACGAGGCCGGAAAGGGAGGGAGACTTCTCCCGCAGCGCCTTCAGCTGGGCAAAGAGCGGCGCATACGCGCCGGGCAGCTGCTGGCCCAGGGACGCGTCCCCCGCCGCGATTCCCGACACCACCGGGAGGTCGAGCTCCGCGCTCGTGGAGCAGACTTTGAACACGACCCCCGTGTCATCCACGAGCACGGGGAGCGTCCGTCCCCCCACGTCCGCCAGGACGAGTGCGACCGGCTGCCTGCCCCAGACTGTCATCCGCACCGTGTCGGGAAAAATCTTTTCCACCCGCGCCCGGCGCACAAGCGGATATGCTTCAAGGCGCTGGCGGATTGTGTCCGTGGCAAGGGAGTGCCAGTAGGCAGTGCCCTGGAGCCCCGAGATGGCAAGGATTTCATCTTCCGACAGCGACACGTCGCTCTGCAGGACGACATGGCGAATCGTGAGCAGAGGAAGGGCCGCGTAGCGGGCCAGCAGGGCCAGCGCGCACGCGAGGGTGAGAAAGATCAGGACCGGCCGGGCTATCCGGGTGGCGCTGGAGGCGAAGTCACGGCCGTATCGGGATTCCGAGCGGCCGCCGTCGGCTCGCTCCCGCAGGGCGAATGCGCTAGACATTGTGGGTCCTCCGAGACAGGTTCACGAGCAGTCCGCACATGATAAGCGTGGCGAAGAGCGATGAGCCGCCCGCAGAGAAGAAGGGAAGCGTCACTCCCGTGGTGGGCACCAGGCCGACGGCAACCGCCATGTTCAGGAGGGCCTGGAGGGATATAGCGGCGGTCACACCGAACGCCGCGTAACAGGAAAAACTGTCCTTCGCCCTCAGGCTGATCTGGAAGCCGCGCCATGCGAGGAGGACGAAGAGGATGATGATAAAGAGGGCCCCCAGGAGCCCCGTCTCTTCCCCGATGATCGTGTAGATGAAATCCGAGTGCGCCATGGGCAGGGGACCGAGCTTGGCGACGCTGCGGCCCAGTCCCCGTCCCCAGATGCCTCCGCTCACGAGCGCGGCCCGGGCGTTGACGATCTGGTAAGCGGTCCCCGTTCGATACGAGGAGAGGTCGAAGAAGGCGAGCAGCCGCTGCACGCGGTGCTCACGCGTGAAGAGGAGCAGGAACCC
This sequence comes from uncultured Spirochaetota bacterium, assembly GCA_963753085.1. Classification (GTDB taxonomy): domain Bacteria; phylum Spirochaetota; class Spirochaetia; order SZUA-6; family Fen-1364; genus Fen-1364. Next base: position 291,914 of record CAVWBF010000006.1, read on the forward strand.
GAGGATTCCAGTGAAAAGCGTAATGAGAACGAAATGCAGGGAGCGCACGCGCGCCACGAAGAGCATGGCAAGCCCGGTGACCACGACGAAGATGGCCGTGGAATAATCGTTCTGGAGCAGGATGATGGCCGCGAAAAAACACACCACGATGAAAGGCGGGATCATCGCGTTCAGGGACATGTTTTCCGAATCCTCGCGTCTCGCGAAATACGAGGCAAGGTAGAGGATCAGGGTGACCTTCACCATTTCCGAGGGCTGGAACGACATGCCGAACATCATGATCCAGCGACGGGAGCCAAGGACACGCGTTCCAATGCCGGGAAGAAACGGCAGGAGCGAGGTAACAAGGGTGGCAAGGAGGATGAACGGAAGCGCGCGGCGGACGATCTCCAGGGGCGTGAGTGAGACGATGAAAGCAGCGGCGGCCCCGAGGGCGGCCCAGATGAGCTGGCGCTTTACAAGGTACAGGGGATCCTGGAAGGTCCGCGCGGAGAAGGAGGAGGAGGCGGAAAAGAGAAGCGCGATCCCGACCCCCAGGATGGCGGTCACCAGCATCACCAGGACGATGTCGCCTCGCTCTTTCGCTACCCGCTCCATCGCCCCTGCCTACTGGATCTTCAGCGTGGAGATGCCCAGGATGGCGAAGAGGCCGCCCAGGATCCACAGCCTGGTCACGACCTTGCTCTCGGGCCACCCACTGAGCTCGAAATGGTGATGCAGAGGCGCCATCTTGAAGACGCGCTTGCCCGTCAGCTTGAAGGAGATGACCTGGATGGCCACGGAGGCGGTCTCCAGCACGAACACCCCTCCCAGGATGAGGATGAGAATCTCTTTTTTCAGGATGAGGGCCACGACGCCCATGACGCCGCCCAGGGAGAGCGCTCCGGTGTCCCCCATCCATACGTCCGCCGGGTGCGCGTTGAACCACAGGAAACCCACGGATGCCCCCGTGACAGCAAGACAGAACACGGCCAGCTCGCCGGCTCCCTTCACGTAGGGGATCTGGAGGTAGGTTGCAAAGTCGGCCCGGCCCGTGACGTATGCCAGGACGGCAAGGGCGAGGCCCACCATGATGACGAGGCCCGTTGCAAGGCCGTCGAGCCCGTCGGTGAGGTTTACCGCGTTCGAGTACCCCACCATCAGGATCACAGCGAAGGGGATATAGAACCACGAGAGGTCCAGAACGGCCCGCTTGAGGAACGGCAGGTAGAGGAGAGTCGTGTTCTCCCCTCTCTGGACGTAGAGGACGGTGACGATGATGGCGGAGATGACGAACTGCCCGCCAAACTTCACGCCCGCGCTGATCCCCTGTTTCCTCCTGGACATCTTCAGGAGATCGTCGGCAAACCCGATCCCGCCAAACCCGATGGCGCCGAAGAGCAGAAGCCATGCATAGACGCTCGTGAGGTCCTGCCAGAGGAGGATCGAAACAACGAAGGAAAGGATGATCAGCACGCCTCCCATGGTCGGCGTTCCAGCCTTGGCCTTGTGCGTCTGCGGCGTGTCTTCCCTCGCGGACCAGCTCGTCTTGATGGCCCGAAGCCGTGCGATGACCCACGGTCCGAAGAGGAATGAGATCAGGAGCGCTGTGATTGCGGCATACGCCGCGCGGAAAGTCAGGTACTGGAAGATGTTGAAGAAGGAGAAGGAGGCCCTCAGCGAGTACAGAAACTTAAGCACCTGCCGGCCCTCCCTTAGCGCCTTTGGCGCTTCTGGCGCTTCCCTTGGCGCCTTGGGCGCTTCCCTTGGCGCCTTGGGCGCTTCCCTTAGCGCCTTTGGCCTGACCGGTTATGGACGGCAAGAGCTTTTCCAGCTCCAGCCCGCGCGAGCCCTTCAACAGAACAAGGTCGCCGTCCATGACCCTCTGGGACAGCTCTCCGCCCAGCGCAGCAAGGTCGGCAAACCACCTCGTCCTCGCCGCCGCCTCGGAGCCGGACACGGCCTTCCAGGTGTGCTCCATCTCGACGCCGACCAGGAAAACCAGGTCGAAGCCGGAATCCCGCAGCCTTTCCCCGACTGCGCGGTGCGCGTCCGCGGTCTCTTCCCCGAGCTCGCGCATGCCGCCAAGCACCACGACCTTCCTTCCTTGCCAGGGCACCTGGGAAACAAAGGAGAGCGCCTGGGCCATGGAATCGGGGTTCGCGTTGTAGCAGTCCACGATCACCGTGACCGCGCCCCGTATGATCTGGGACCGCCCGAACAGCGGCGTGACGGCCTCCAGGCCGTCGCGTATCTCCGCGTTCGGGACGCCCAGCTCGCGCGCCACCGAGATCGCTCCCAGCGCGTTGGCGAGGTTATGAGGACCGAAGAGCGGGAAGCGGATCCGGAACCCCTCCCAGTCGATGAGCGTCCCATCCAGTCCCTGGTTCTCGCTCCCCCGGTAGCCCCCGGTGCTCCTCGGCCCAAAGAGAATGACCCTGCCCCGGACTCCCTCGGAAAGAAACTCCCGATGGCTCTCCTCCTCGTGGAGGAAGGCGCTCTGGCGTCCGTCGAAATGGGCAAAGATCTTCTTCTTTTCCCTTGCTATCTCCTCCTGCGACCCCAGCATCCCGACGTGCGCCGTCCCGATGTTCGTGACCAGTGCGGCATCAGGGCGCACAATGTCGGCAAGCACGTCCATCTCTCCCCGGTGATTCATCCCCATCTCGAACACCGCAAAGCGGTGATCAACGCGAACGGAAAAGCATGCAAGGGGGAGCCCGATCTCGGAGTTCAGGTTCCCCTCGTTCACGGCGGTCGGGAACGCGCGCGTGAGGATGGAACCCAGGATTTCCTTCGTGGTCGTCTTGCCGCTGGAGCCGGTGATCCCGATCCGCGTCACGGATGCAAGATCCCGCATGCGCAGCCGCGCAAGGTCCTGCAGCCCCTTGAGGGTGTCAGGGACGGCAATCACCGCCAAGCTGCTCTTTGCCGGCAGTCTGCTCCAGTGACTGTCTCTGCGCTCCGCCTGGTCTTCGGAAACCAGAAGCGCCGCAGCCGAAGCCGCGGCGGCCTCCCCCAGGAACTCGTGTCCGTCGGTCCTCTCCCCGGGGAGAGCGACAAACAGGAACCCCGGGCCGACCTTGCGGGAATCCGTCGCCACGCCCGTGATCGGGACATCGGGCGCGGGGGCGCGGAGAATCCTCCCCCCCATGGCGCGCGCCGCCTCCTGGACCGTGAAAAGTCTCTCCGTGGTCCGCGTCTCTGTCACTGCGCTCGTCCCCCGTCCGCTGCGCCCTGGATCAGCACCCTCGTCACGTGGGCCTGGTCCGCCGGGGAAAGGCTGTAGCTTTTCCGGGCCTTCTCTTCCACCCGCGACGGCGACTGCTCGTAGGCAATCTCGGCAATCACGTCCCTGTTGGCCTCCAGGAGCTCCTGCTCCTGTTTTTCGAGGCCGGCCACCGTGTCTGAAAGCTCGTTGTAGCGATATCCCTGCCACGCGTTGAGGAACAGCAGGCCGGGAACGATGAGCCCGAGAACCGCGAGCAGGTACCTCTTCATGCGCCCTCCGCAGGGGCAAGCCGCGGCTTCTCAGCCACGCGCAGCTTCGCGCTCCGGCTGGCCGGGTTGCGGGAAATCTCTTCCGGCGATGCGGCAACGGGCTTTGCGGTCACGATCCGCAGCTCCGCTTTGCCCCCACATTTACAGATCGGCCATTCGGGGGGGCACGTACACTCCCGGCTCCTGTCCCGGAAGAACCTTTTCACAATCCGGTCTTCCAGGGAATGGAACGTGATGACCCCGATGCGGCCCCCGGGGCGAAGGATGCGGATTGCTTCCGCCAGTCCGGCTTCCAGCTGCTCCAGCTCCCGGTTCACGGCAATCCTCAGGGCCTGGAACGTGCGGGTTGCCGGGTGGATGCGCCGGCGGCGGTACTGGCCGGGCACCGATGCGACGACCACGCGCGCGAGGCGCGCCGCGGTCGTTATGGGCGCTTTCTCCCGCTCGCGTACGATCCGGGAAGCGATCGATCGGGAAAGCTTCTCCTCCCCGAAACGGAAGAGGATGTCGGCAAGCTCAGCCTGCTCCATCGTATTGACCATGTCCGCGGCCGTTGTCGGCAGGTCCGGTCCCAGCCTCATGTCGAGGGCTTCGTCGCTGTCAAAGGAAAACCCGCGGCCGCTCGCCTCGTAATGAAAGCGCGAAATACCGAGGTCCATCAGGATGAGGTCAGCGGTGAGGTCCCCCACGGAGTCCGCGAAGAAGGTTCCGAACCACGCGTTGGCGAGCCGGGCGCGGTCCGCGTACACCGCAAGGCGCTTGCGCGCCACTTCGAGGATCGCGGGATCTGCGTCCACGCCAACCAGGGCAAGGCCGGGATATCTGGCCAGGAACGCCTCCGCGTGGCCGCCTTCGCCGACGGTGGCATCCACCATGATCGCCTTCCCTTCGGGGGGAACCAGGTGCGCCAGCACCTCCTGCAGCAGGACGGGCTCGTGGACGATCACAGGGAGATCCTCCCGCCCAGCTCCTCCGCCGCTTCCTTGAACCTGGCCTCGTTTTCCTCGAGGTAGGACTGGTATGCGCTCTCGGCCCAGACTTCAATGTATTTTTTCAGGCCGAGGATAAGGCACTCCTTCTTGAGATCCGCATAATCACGCAAAGTCTGGGGAATAACAATCCTCCCTGCCTTGTCGATTTCCGTTTCCTGGGCGGGGGCAATCAACCGTCGCTGGATCAGCCGCGACTGCGCCTGCAAAAGCGACGTGGACCCGACGAGATTCTCCGAAAATGTCTTCCATTCTTCAGGGGGAAAGAGCCACAGGCAGTTTTCCACACCGCGGGTGAGGATCACCACATTGCCGAGCACTTCCGTTCTCATCTTCGCTGGTATGAGCAATCTGCCCTTTTCATCCAGCGAGCAGCGAAATTCCCCTGTAATCATGGCCTCCCCTACCACATTTTCCTAATTCTTCCCACTTTTTCCCACCCTCCCGCTGGAGATAATACCCCCAAAGACCTGGATGTCAACCAGAGTCATGTCAGAAAAATGCCTGTTTTCGGAAAAAATTATCGGAACTATTTAACATTTGTTGAGTAAACCGCAAAAAATTGACTCGGGAGCGCAAGGCGGGGTATTCTGGGCTTGGAGAAACCGCACGTGCCCCTTTACAGAGTCCACTTCAAATGGAAGGAAAAGGATGTGGAGCTCACAGCCAAGAGCCTCGACCTCACGCATCCCTATTTCGTATCGATCCGGGACCTCGTGTTCCCCACCGAGCAGAAGCTCGTCATAAACCCGTCGGAAGAGGAGATCCGCCAGGTGTTCGGGAGGGCGGACCACCTCATGATCCCCTTCCAGACGGTCAGCCTGATCGAGGAGCTGCCGGAGACCGATTCGGGAAAAGTAATGCCGTTTCACCTCGCCGACGAGGAGGATCCGGGCTGATCCGCAGCGCCCAGGGGCCGAATCGGTTGAAAAGCATCACGGCCGCAGGTAGAATCCGGCGGTGCTGCGCACGATCCTGATAGCGTACCCCGAAGGAGACGACAGGGAGATCGAGCACGAGCTGCGGGTGAACCAGCTCGTGGACCTGAACGGCAACCCCCTGCAGTCTCCCCTGCCGACGGCGCGAATGATCGTGTACCGGGTCTGGAAGGTGTCGACGCGACAGGAGCGGAACACGGAAGAGATAACGTACCACCTTGAGCTCGTCACGCGACCGGAGCTTGAAAGTCTGGGAAGGGAGAGAGGGTAGCATGTTCGTACAGAAAGAGGCGTCCCGAGAGGAGATGGTCCTTGCAGTCCAGGGGCCGCTGTCAGGAGAAACGACCGTCGAGTTTCACACCCGCATGGAAGAGCTGTGCGCCGGGCGTTACCTCACGATAACGCTGGACTTCTCCCAGACCCCGTCCATCAACTCGTCGGCCCTCGGGAAGATCCTGCTCTTCCGCAAGAAGCTCGCGGAGGGCGGCCGTACGCTGCAGATAGTGGGCTGCAGCGATTCCCTTTTCAAAACGTTCCAGATGATCAAGTTCGACAAGCTCGTGACCATCAGGAAGTAACCCGAAAGGTCTCAGGCCGCGCGCTTTTCCGTCAGAAAGAGAACCACGTCCCCGAAACCAAGCTTCTTGGCAAGCCTGTCCACGGGCTTCTTGACGAGGGCAGGTGCCGTTCCGACGGCCAGCCCTCCCCAGGTGACGCTGTCGAGCACGGTGAAGCCGGCGTCCAGGAGGAGCTTCCCAAGGGTGCGGCGGGAGAAAAGCACCAGGTGATCGGCAATGGCGGACCGCCAGCCCGCCCGGAAGAGCCTTGCCTGAAAGCCGTCGACGTTGGGGGTCGTAATGACGGCAAAACCTCCGGGCTTGAGCACGCGGTGCACCTCCGCCAGGAATCCCCGCGGATCGGGGACGTGCTCAATCAGGTGGGAGAAGTGGATGACGGAGAAGCTGGCATCAGGAAAACCGGCCTCCGTGAGCGTCCCGGGGAATATGTCCACGCCGCGGTGACGTCGGCCGTACTCCGCCGACTCTCTGCAGATATCGACCCCCTGCACGATCCACCTCTTCTCCCGCATGGATTCCAGGAGCATGCCGGTTGCGCAGCCGATGTCGAGAAACGTCCGGGGCCACTCGAACCCGGCCGTCCGCTCCTCGAAGCGCACGTCGCTCATCCCCAGCTCCATGAGATGGAAGAAGTTGCGCTCGTTCTCGTACTCGTATTCGAAATAGCTCTCCCCGTATCGTCGACGCAGGTCTTCGAAGACGGGGGACGGGTCCTGGTAGACCGCGTCGCACGCGGAGCAGCGCACGAAGGAAAAGCCGTCGCACGAGAGAAACGGGGAGCGCTCGGCAGCTCCGCAGAGAGGACAGGGGATCGCAAGGAATCGTTCGGCGCCGGGCGCCGAGGAATATGTCTTGGTCGTCACATTAACTATTCTCGGACTGTGAAGGAGATTTCCTTCGTGGTTTCGTTCCCCGCGAAGTCACGCACGGAAAGGATGAGATGGCTGGTGCCGGCGTGCAGGTCCACGGAACCGCATTTCAGAAGGGCGTCGCCCGTGTAGACATCCGCCAGCGTGAGCTTCGAGGACCCCAGGGACATCCGGCCGTCCGCGGCCTGGAGGGAGTCGAAAACGATCCTCGACAGCTCCTTGCCGTCGATGTTCAGCCGGACGCTGTACGGGGCGACAGGCCAGAAGAACTTCACGTCCGGGCGCAGGTCGTACGCGTTGGCCAGGACGACTGCCCGGCCGGCCGGCACGGCCGCGCCGTTCTCCAGGGGAAAAAGGGTGTCCTCCACCGAGAGGATGACCTTCTTTATCACGGGCGGCTGGGTGTCTGCCACCGGCGGGAGGAGCGAAAGCGGGTTTATGAACGAGGCGGTCTCCTCGTCATACACTGAAAAATGCAGGTGGGTGCCGTCGGAGTAGCCGCTGTCTCCGCTGACTCCCAGCTGCTCGCCCGCCGCATACTTCATCCGCGGCGGACCGAGGGAGTCTTTTTTCAGGTTGCAGGAAATGGTCTCGATTTTCCCCTCGTGCTGGAGAACGACGAAGCTGCCCAGGCCGCGGGGAAGGGAGGAGAAGTCCTCCTTCTCCTCGTAGCGGAACACCAGCTCGCCGGGGAGCACCGCGTGCACGTCCTGCTCGCCGCCGCCGATGTCCAGCCCGTCGAAGAAACGCCCGCCCTGATCCTCCCCGAAGGTCCCGGCGATGATTCGCTTTGCAACCGGCCAGTCAAGCGCGAAGACCGGCAGCGCCGCGGCAAAAAGTAGCGCGGCAGCAAGACACGCGCAGCGCAGGGGTATGCTCGAACGACAGGCCAGGCTCATCCTCACAAGGCCTCGATGTCCACCCGCAGGAGCCGCCCGTCCAACCCAAGAAGGAGCTCGCCGTCAACGGTCCCCAGAAACAGGTCCGTGGCGGAGAACGACTCCGCGCTGAGCGTGGCGAGAAAAGGCGATATGAGCCGGAGGCCCACCCGCTGGCCGTCACGCGAGGCAAAGGCTGCCAGCCTGTTGTCGCGGAGGAACACCGAGCCCGCCAGCGTCCCCCGAAGAGAGAGGGTGGAGACCTGCCCCGATGTCGGCTCGAGAAGCCCGACGGCGTCCGGCATTTCATAGTAGAGATACCGCGAGTCAGGAGAAAAGCCGATGCGTACCTCCCGCCGGTAATCCGTCGGCAGGGGTAGCCGCAGGGATGGGGCGTACGTGGAACCGCTTTTGCCCAGAACCGTGAGCAACTGGGGCCCGATCCCGGACACGGAAGCGATGAAGGATCCGTCCCTGCCCACGGCGCACCCATAGATGACGGGAACGCGGCTTGATCCCGGAGCGCCCTGGTAGACGGGGACCCCGTTCCTGTTGAGGAGCTGCAGGGAGCCGTTGAGAAGCCCCGCCAGCAGATAATCTCCGTGGAAAGAAACCGATGTCAGAACGGCGGGGAAGTCCCGGGCCCAGGCGGTGTCCCCGTTTCTGTCCACTTCCAGCACGCCGGTGAGATCAGGATTGACGACAAGAATCCGGCTTCCTTCCGCGCTGAGGAGCGGATACCCTGTGCCGGAGAAGCTCACCATCCGCGCTCCCAGGGGATCACGCATGATCCAGTCCGTGCCGACCCGGGTGTAATTGATGTATCCGGTCCGGGTGAGCGCAACCTGGAAAAGCGTGTGCTCGACATGGAGCAGGGTCCCGTCCGCTGTCACGTACCCGAAGGTGTCTCCAAGCTGGAACGGCCATGCACCCAGGACCGCAGACGGTGTGTTTGACGGCGCCGAGGCCGTCTCGATTGCCCAGGCCGGTTTTGCCACCATCTCCCTTCCCAGGGGATAGGGGAAAAGCGCAAAGTAAAGTACAATGAGAAGCACGGCCGTGAAAAAAACGCTGACAGGTCTTCTTTTTCTCATGGACGGGTCCGTCGGCACGGCAAGACTATGCACCGGGGAGGGTGTTTGTCAATGAGAAAAGCCGACAGTGAAGAGCTCATTTCCCGCGCGCGGGACGCGGCTCGTTACTCATACTCCCCGTACTCCCATTTCCCCGTGGGGGCAGCGCTCCTGTGCGCCGACGGCACGGTGATCACCGGCGCGAACGTGGAAAACAGGTCCTACGGTCTTGCCTGCTGCGCGGAGAGAAGCGCGATCTTTGCCGCGGTCTCCCAGGGGAGAGCGGATTTCGCCGCCATTGCCGTGTTCTGCCCGAGCTCTGACCTTCCGGTCTCCCCGTGCGGAGCATGCCGCCAGGTGCTGGCGGAGTTCTGTCCTCCGGGGATGCCCGTATATTTCGCCGGCAAAGACGGGAAGTTCGTCACCTCCAGCGTCGGAGAGCTTCTCCCTCATGATTCGCTCCATGAGCTGAAAAAAACTCAGGGCTAACGTTTCGGACTTTCGGCCTTCTTGAGATCGTTTTCCATCTTTGTCCGCCAGATGTCTGCTTTCTTCTTCACGACATCCGCCTGCTCTCCTTCCCCAAGCACGACATGGAGCCGGCGGACCGCGGAGAGGAAATTGATCCCCGCCTTGATGTCGTCGATGCGCATGGTGGAAAGCTCGTACTTCTCCCGGTACCTGTCCGCCGCCTGCTGCAGCAGCTCGCGGGCAAGGGAGAGGTGCGCCATGCGCGCGGAGAAACCCGCCACCCGTGGATCCATTCCGGCGACGAACGTCTTGAGGTTGAGGAGATTCTTGGCCACCACGGCAAACCTTCCCTCCAATTCCACGAAGGACCACTTCCACTTGGAGTTCTCCCCGTAGCCTTCCTCCAGAGAGTCGATGGCGAACCCGAGCTTGCGCACGAGGCTCAACCTGTCCTCATCGGAGAAGGTGGCAATCGTTTCCAGGCCCTGCTCGTAATCGGAGAAAGGCGCGTCAATGATTGGAGAAACGATCTCTTCCAGGTAGATGAGAGTCTTGTAGATGCACTTGCGGCCCTCGTTGAGGAAGGCCTCGTTCTTGACGCCGAGAAAGGACAGGGAAAGGGAGTTCATCACGAGATAGTGCGCCACGAGGTTCAGGTTGTCGTCAGCCAGGGCGATCTTCTTGAAGCTGGCCTCCTCCCCGCCCGCGGCTGTCTCCTCCTTGACCTTCTTCTCCTTGTCCAGCGCCGCCTCGATGGCGTTCTTGTAGCCCTGTATGTAATCGGCGTAGCGTCGCCGCGCTTCCTCGCTGGGTTTTTTCATCACGCCTCGTTCCTCCGCGGGCCGTACTTTTGGAGCAGCTCACCGGCATGCTGCAGCGAGAGCTCCCCCTTGCGGTCCCCTGCAAGCATCCGTGCTATCTCTTCCTGCCGAGCGGCTCCGGAGACCTTTTCCACGCGCGTGACCGTGCGGCCCGCCTGCGTGATCTTTTCGATCCTGAGATGATTATCGGCGCGCACGGCGATGGTGGCGAGGTGCGTGATGCACAGCACCTGCTTGTGCCGGGAAAGGGCCGCAAGCCTCTCCCCGACCGCCAGCGCGATCTCTCCGCCAATGCCGGCGTCCACCTCGTCGAAGATGAGGGAGCTCACGTGGTCCGACGCCGCAAGAACGCCCTTGATGGCCAGCATGACCCGGGAAAGCTCCCCGCCGGAGGCGATGGCGCGGAGCTTCTTGAACGGCTCTCCCAGGTTGGGCGATATCACGAACTCGATGGCATCCTTGCCCCAGGGGGTGAGAACGGGGGTTCCGTCCGCCCTCACCGCATCCTGGATGAGGGCCCGAAAGCTGACCTTGGGCATGCCCAGGGCCCGCAGCTCCGCTTCGATGCGCTTCTGCAGGTCCGCGCTCCCCGTCTTCCTCCTGTCGGACAGCTCGCGCGCGACTCCGGCGATCTCCTTCTCCGTTCGCGCAATTTCTCCCTCGAGGCTCTTCTTCTGCTCTTCCCAGTTCTCCATCCCGGAAAGCTCCTGTTCGCCGGAGCGGCAGTACTCCAGGACCTGCTCCACCGTGTCGCCGTACTTCTTCTCGAGGGTCCGGATGGCGGACAGGCGCGCCTGGACCTCATCGAGCCGGCCGGGGCGGAAATCCGTTTTTGCCTTGTACTGGCGGACGCTCTCCGCGAAGTCCTCGATCTCGTAGAACGCGTCCTCCAGCTGGTGGGACTGCCGGGAAAGAGAAGAATCAATGGAAAGGATCTCTTCCATCCCGGAGCGCGCTTTTCGAAGCGCCGCAAGGACCCCTCCCGCGCTCTCCGCCACCGCGCCATGAACCTCCTCCAGGAGCGTGAAGAGCTTTTCGTGATGCACGAGGATGCCAAGCTCCTTCTCCAGCTCCTCCTCTTCACCGACTTTGGGCGCAAGGGATTTGATCTCGTTCACGGCATAGGTGAGCAGGTCCACGCGGCGCAGCCTCTCACGCTCGTCGCTCACGAGAGAAGAAAGCCGCTCGCGCAGAGACGCCAGGGCCGCGTACAGGGAATGGAATCGCTCGGCAAGCTCCTCCGTGCCTGCCCACCGGTCCACCAGGCGGCGATGGTTCTCCAGGTCCAGGAGCGACTGGTGCTCGTGCTGGCCGTGCAGGTCGAAGAGGAGCGTGGAAAAGTCGTGCAGGTCCACGCGGGTGACGGGGGTGGACTGGATGAAGAGCGATCCGCGGCCGCTTGACTTCAGCATCCGCCGCAGGATAACGGCCCCGTCCTCCGTCTCGATGCCGCGCGTGGACAGCCACTGGACCGCTTCCGCGTTGCCCCCGACGGAGACAATGCCCGACACGCTTGTCTCCTCCGCGCCGGATCTGATGATGGAGGTGTCCGTCTTGTCGCCCAGGAGAAGGCCGAGGGCCCCGACCAGGATGGACTTGCCGGCCCCGGTCTCCCCGCTCAGCACGTTCAGGCCTTCGGTGAACCGCACCTGCAGTTTGTCGATGATGGCGTAGTTGTGGACGTGGAGCTCCTCAAGCATTCGGCTCCCCCGCCCAGTTCAGCTTGGTCCTGAGCACCTCGTAGAAGCTCCTGCGGTCCGTGCGGACGATGAGGGTCTTCTGCTCTGCGCGCCGGATGATGACGCTGTCCCGCGGGTGCAGGAAGAAGGTCTCCTGCCCGTCAATGGTGAGAACGGTCTCCGCCTTCTGAGGCTCCTCCACCTCGATGCGCAGGACCACCGAGGCGGGAACCACCGTTGGTCGGTTGGACAGGGTGAAGGGGCAGATGGGCGTGAGGATGAACGCTTCCATCTCCGGGTGAAGGATGGGGCCGCCGGCGGCCATGGAGTACGCCGTGGATCCCGTCGGCGTGGCAATAATGACGCCGTCAGCGCGGTAGCGGCCGAGGTACTGGTCGGAGAAGAAGATCTTCAACCGGATCATTCGCGAGATCCCTCCGATCCCAATGACGGCCTCATTGAGCCCGAGGAATGCGCCGATCTCCTTCCCGTCCCGCTGGACTGCCACGGACAGCATGACTCGCTCCCCCACCGAGAGGCGTCCGGCAAGGTACTTCTCCCACGTGTCGACGAGCTCGCTCCGCGAGACTTCGGTGATGAACCCGAAGTCCCCCATGTTCACCGCGAGGATGGGCACCTCGCTGCCGCGCGCGCGCGACTGGGCCAGCATGCGGGCGCAGGAGAGGAGCGTGCCGTCCCCCCCGAGGGTGATGGCCAGGTCGACGTCGGCAAAGGTCTCCTTGCCGGCGTGGTTCGTATGATCGATGAAGACAGCCTTCGCCCCACGCGCGCGCGTGAACTCCTCGATTGTGCTCACGACGCTCTTCACGTCGTCTTTCTGCGAGTTGACGACGACAAGGACTTTGCGCATCTCGCGAGGCCTGGCAGCCATGTGCGCTAACTATAGTGGCGCCACGGCGGGAAGGCAAGTGACGGGGCGCCGCCGGCGTACGGGAGTACCCGTTCGGCGAGTACGCCATCCATGGCTACGGCAGAGTCGCCAGCACCTTGCAGACGGCCTCCACGTCGCGCTTCCCGAGCATCGGGTAGAGCGGGAACAACACGCACCGAAGCACGAGCGATCGGGCGTTGACGCACTGCGACCCGGGACCGTCATCGAGTGCAGCCACTGCATCGGCAAAAGCGGGGATCGTGTCCACGTTTTTCTTCAAGGCGTACTGGCGCGCTTCCTTCATTCCGTCCTTCAGGCACACGGGGAAGGAGGAGAAAACATTCTCCGCTTCCATCCGGGGAACAAGGCTCCTGTGACGGGACTTCGCCAGGGATTGGGCAAACACAGTCGTGACGTCCCGGCGCACCCGGACGAAGTTCTCCAGCGCGGCTACCTGGGAAATGCCGAGTGCTGCGTTCATGTCGGCAAGCGGCGAGTACAGGGGCGAGCCTTCGACGATCCGCCGCAGAACAGTGAGCAGCTGCCTGGTCTTCAGAAGGACGAGTGCCCCGCCCCCGCAGGTGACGATGTTCTCAGGCTCCAGGGAGATCAGACAGATATCGGCTTTCGACCCGCAGGCATTCTCGCCAAGCTTTCCGCCAAGCCCCTGGGAGGCGTCCTCGAGGATCGGAAGGCCATGCGCCCTGAGCGCTTCCACGTCAACGATCACTCCCAGGGTGTGGTGGACAAGGATGGCCTTTGCCCCTTTCTGCACGAGCCGCCCCACCTCCTGCGAGTCGATGGATGCAGACTCCGGCTCCACGTCCGCAACGAGCGGCTGAAGACCCTTGTCCGAAAGAACCCGCAGCCAGACAGAGGGAGCAAGAGCAGGGATGATCACGGGGTCCCCCGAGACAAGACCCAGCGCCTCGAGGGCCGCGGAAAGCCCGAGGTACGTGTTGCACAACGTGGCCCCGCCGGCGTGGCCGAGAAGCTGACTTGCGCGGGACACGAGCTCCCGCGATATCTCCCCCGGGCCCAGCTTGTCGGAAACGATGCAGGACAGGACGCTGCCCATGTCCTTTCGCTTGACGGTGGGCCGAAAGACTGGTAATGCCATGTTTCCCCAATGAGCCGGCTTTGCCTGGCCTTTGTCAAGCGAGGCCGAGCCGGCGGGCTAGCTGGTGAAGCCACCCTCCCCGATCAGCGGAACGAACCTGCACCCGATGCTCTCCCGGGAAGTAAACGATCCGCCGGTCCTCGTGACCGTGACGATCACCTGGGATCTCCGCCAATCCCCCACGGGAACGACCAGCACGCCGTTGTCGGCGAGCTGGCCCTGGAGCGCCGTGGGAACAGACGGGGCGGCAGCCGTGACGAGGATGCGGTCAAAGGGAGCCTCTTCTGGCCAGCCGGGGCCCCCATCGCCAGTCCTGAAAAAGACATTCGTGAGCCCCAGGGAGCCGATGGCCCGTTCCGCCACGGCGGCAAGTGCCGGAATGCGCTCCACGGTGTAGACCGTGGCCGTCAGCACGGAAAGGACTGCTGTCTGGTACCCGCTTCCGGTCCCGATCTCAAGCACTTTTTCCATGCCGCTCAGGCACAACGCCTGCGTCATGAACGCCACCATGTAGGGCTGGGAGATGGTCTGCCCGTGCCCGATGGGTACGGGAAAGTCCGCGTACGCGGTGGCGCGGCTGCCAGGTGGAACAAAGATGTGCCGCGGAACGCTTCGCATTGCATCGAGCACCCGCTGGTCGGTGATGTCGCGGTTCTCGATCTGCAGCCTGACCATGCGTTCGGCCTCGGTGTTCTTCCCCCAGGTTGCTCGCACGGGAGGCCGGCGCTACACCGCCACGAGCACCGGCAGCTCGCTCCTGCGGATGAGATGGGAAGCGGTCGGGCCCAGCAGGTAGTCGCGGATCTTGTGTCTGCCATGGGCGCCGATGAGGATCATGTCGATCCCCTCGCGTTTTGCCACCCGGGGGATCATGTCCACCGGCTTGCCCGTCTCCGTGAGGAGCCTGTACGGGATGCCGTGGCTGCTGAGGTACCCCAGCTCGGAATCGAAGGGGAAGCTCTCCTCCAGCTCTTCCATGATCGTGAGCACGACCATTTCATCCCAGATGCTTCCCAGGGCGTTCACGCAGAACTGGAGAGCCTTTTCGGCTCCCGGGCTCCCGTCGTACGGGAAGAGCATGCGCCGGGGGCTGTGAAACGGCATGGGACAGACCAGCACGGGCCGCGGGGAAGAACGAACCGCGTCCTCCGTGGTTGATCCGACGATGGCACGCTCGATGTGGGCGTGCTCCCCCTTCTGCCCGACCACAAGGAGGTCTCCCGAGCGGGTTTCCTCCGCAAGCACCCCGGAGGGGAGCCCTTCGCGCAGCACGGCGGACACATTGACCCCCGCGGACTCCGCCTCCACGCGGCAGCGGTCAAGGCACTTCTCCGCGAACGACCTGATGTCTTTCCTTACCTGCTCGTAGAAGCCCTTCAGGCCGGGGTCAGGGGGAATGTAGACCCTTTCGAAGCCATAATCGAAATGACTGGCGGTGTAGATGATGGGCAGGTCGGTCTTTCGAGAGTCGACCACGAACACGATCTTGACCGACGCCTTCAGGCGACAGGCCAGATCCACGGCGTATTGAAACGCCGTTAGAGAGTTGGGCGATCCGTCGATTCCAGTGACGATCTGCCCGATCACACCTTCTGGAATCCCACGCCCGGCATGGCGTCCTTTTCCGAGGTGGCGGCGCCCGCGGGGACGCCTTGTTGGGCCCGGGAGTCCTTGTCGTGGAGCTTCGACAGCTTGTACTGCTTGAGCAGAAGCCGGATGGCGTCGTTGATTCCTTCGGTCCTGCTGGCGTAGTAGCCTTCCCGGATCATCTCATCGAGCCCCTCGAGGAGCTCTGTAGAGGTCTCCACGAATGTCTTCGACACTGCCGCCTCCTGTGCCTGCGGGCTCACCCGGCCCTCCGCGTGGTTGCCGCGACGATTCCAAGAGTTGAACCTTCGCCATACTACAGCGCTCCGCGCAGGAGCGCAAGAAAAATCCGCGCCCCTCGACATCCCTAGCACGCCGGATGGGCGTGCTACGGAAGTACGAGCTGGGGCATTTTTTCAACCTGACCGCGGCTCAAAGCCTTCCATTGAGTGAAGAAATCCATGAGCCACCCGGACTCCACCCCCGCGCGAATGAACCGATACAGCTCCTGCGCGCTCCTGCGGGCATTCTTGCGGAAGTCCCGCGTGGAGTCCTCGTCCCCGAAGTCCGAGATGGCGCGCAGGCTGAGGGGCGGCACCCTGGCCCGGAGGGCGCCTATGAACACTCCCGCTGTCTCCCAATTGCAGGCGGCAGCCGCGCTGACGGCATGGAGCGACTCCCGCACCTGGGCGGACTGGATGAAAAACTCTCCACAGGCCTGAACGCCGGACCTCACCTGCTGTCCCAGACCGTTACCGAGCTCCGCGGCGGACCGGGCAAGCTTCTGAGCCTCCCTGCGGGGAATGATCTGGAGGGCGGAGGGCAGGCGCATCTCAGGGATGATCCGGGCGGGAAGCCCGCTGCCCGAGATATCGAACTCCAGGCAGCTCAAACCAAGGACAATACTGTTGACGATGAGGTCGCCGTCCAGTGCCGCGCACGTCCCGGAATCCATGACGATGTCGGGTTGAAACTGGGAGATGCCGGCCACCGTTGCGGAGGCTGCCCTGGCCTTTGCCGGACCGGACTCCAGCGCGACGATCTCCACATTGGCAATCGAGCCTCTGCTCGTCCGGCAGCCCAGGACGCGGGCGCTGTCCCGGAGCGACAGTGCGGTCCTGCAGCTTGTAAACTCGAGCGGGATGGGGCAAATCATCAGAATGCGCACGCGTTCTCCCGGCCGATATCCTGATCTGTGCTTGCAAAAAAGGTGGGGATAGGTAACACCTATCCCCACCGTGAGACAAGGGGCAAGGAAAGGAGGTGAAACTTACCCCACGAATCTAGATTCCGTCTGTCTCTATCAGTACAAACACCGGCAGGGCTCATTTGTTACACCCAAGGGAGGAGCGGCCAAACGGTTCCGCCCTTTTTGATTATCTTTACGCGGGGGAGGCGCAAGCGGATGGCCATGAACACCAGCAAGGTGGCAATTATAGGCGCAGGCTCGGTTGGATCGACGCTCGCCTTCAACCTCTGCCTCAAGGGCGCGGTTACCGAGGTTGCCCTCATCGACTCGAACAAGGAAAAGGCCGAGGCTGAAATCCTGGACATCAAGCAGGGAGCCCCGCTGGGTCGCTCCGTGAAGATCGAAGCCGCTGAGTACGAATCCTGCAGGGACAGCGGGATCGCCATCATCACAGCCGGTGCGCGGCAGAAACCGGGCGAAACCCGGGTGGATCTCATGGAGCGCAACATCGGCATCATGAAGTCCATCGTGAAGTCGATCATCGATTCCGGCTTTGGCGGGATCTTCCTCGTCATCACCAACCCTGTGGACGTGTTGACCTGGGTGGCATTCGCTGAAAGCGGCCTCCCGGCTTCCCGGGTCATGGGCTCCGGCACGATCCTGGATTCGGCCCGGCTTCGGGAATACGTGGCGCGACACTGCCGCGTGAACCCTCAGAACATCCACGGCTATGTCCTGGGGGAGCATGGGGACACCTCCTTCCCTGCGTGGTCTCTCCTGACCATCGGCGGCATCCACCTGAACGAGTTCTGCCCGGTGTGCGGGACGTGCGATGGGCTGGATACGTTCAAGGAAAATGCTCTCAACGAGGTGCGCCAGACGGCGTACCGGATCATCGAGGCCAAGGGCTCGACCTGCTACGCCATCGCCCAGGCTTCCTCCCTCATCGTAGAGTCGATAGTGCGCGACGAACGGCGGATCCTGCCCGTCTCCACGGTCCGCAAGGAGTTCAAAGGCGTGAAAAATACGGCGTTCAGCTTCCCCGCAATCGTCGGGAAGGAAGGAGTGGCCCGGGTGCTCGAGTTCCCCCTCCCGGCTGACGAGGAGAAATGCCTCTTCGACTCGGCCCGGTTCGTTTCCGAGAACATCGCCCGGGCGGGGTATTGAGGGTCGGCTTCCTACAGTGCGGACCAGTCGCTGTGAAAGGTTCCAGGCCGGTCCACCCTCTGGTAGGTGTGGGCGCCGAAGTAGTCCCTCTGAGCCTGGATGAGGTTCGCGGGAAGCCTCGCCGAGCGGTAGGAATCGAAATACGAAAGAGCGGACGAGAACGCTGGAATCGGGACACCGCGCTCCGCTGCGACGGCAACAAGGCGACGCCACCCCGGCTGCGCCTTTTCCACGATCTGCCGGAAATACGGATCCAGGAGGAGATTGGGAAGCCCGGGAGCCCGATCGTATGCATCCCTGATCCTGCCAAGGAAGCGCGCCCTGATGATGCACCCGCCGCGCCAGATGGAGGCGATCTCGCCGAACTTGAGGCTCCACCCGAACTCCGCCCCTGCCCCGCGCATCAGGCTGAAGCCCTGCGCGTAGGAGCAGATCTTGGAAGCGTAGAGCGCGTCATGCACCGCATCCACGAGGTCCCCGGCTTTTCCTGAGTATGCGCCGGAAGGCCCACGGAGGATTTTCGAAGCCTCCGTCCGCTCGTCTTTCATCGCCGAAATGGTTCGCGCGAACACTGCCTCCGCGATTGTCGGGGAGGCAACGCCCAGGTCAAGCGCCGACTGGATGGTCCACTTGCCCGTGCCTTTCTGACCGGCCTTGTCGAGGATCTGCTCCACCATCGGGGCGCCGGTTTCAGGGTCCTTCTTCCCGAGGATGTCCGCGGTGATCTGGATGAGAAACGAATCCAGGTCTCCCTGGTTCCACCGCGCGAACACCCGGCTCATCTCCGGGTAATCCATCCCCAGGAGGTTCTTCATGATGAAGTACGCCTCCGAGATGAGCTGCATGTCCCCGTACTCGATCCCGTTGTGAACCATCTTCACGTAATGGCCTGCCCCGTCCGAGCCGATATACGTGCAGCAGGGCTCCCCGTCCACTTTTGCCGAAATGTCGCGGAGGATCTTTCCCACGGAATCGTACGCCGCGGAATGTCCGCCCGGCATGATGCTGGGGCCGTGGAGCGCCCCTTCCTCTCCGCCTGACACCCCGGCGCCGAGGAAGAGGAGCCCTTTAGCCTCCGCCTCGCGCGCGCGGCGCACGGTATCCTGGAACCATGAGTTGCCGCCGTCAATGATGATGTCCCCGGGCGACAGGAGGGGGGTAAGGCGGCCGATGATCTCATCCACCGGTTTCCCCGCCTGCACCATGATGAGGAGCGTCCGCGGACGCGAAAGGCTTGCCACCAGCTCCTCCAGTGTCGATGCCGGGAGAAGGCGCTTGTCTTTCCCCGGGCCTGCCATGAGCTCGCGGGTCTTTTCAGCTGTCCTGTTGAAGACTGCCACCGTGTTCCCCCTGCTCTCGATGTTCAGAGCGAGGTTCTGGCCCATGACCGCCATCCCGATGACTCCGATGTTCGCGCCCATTCACCTTCCTCCTTGACGTCTTTCACCGCGGCCCGCCACGAGTCGGGGCTCCGAGCCATGAATGATGCCGATCGGCATCCCCTCCGCAAGGATGGATTGGCGGCCAGCTTCCACCACCAGCTCGTTCACCGCGCTGTTTGCCGGTGTCGCGATGAATCCGTCCTCATCGATTTTCGCTGCCAGGCGGCGGCGCTCCTCTCGTGCCTGCTCCGTCGAAAGGCCTCGAGAGGCTGCTTCAATACCGGCAATGGCCTGCACGATGGCCGCCACCGAATCGAAGCCGTACCCGAGGGGACGCATCCCCGGGCCTTCCCAGGGAACAAGCTGGAAGAAATCCGGGCTCGTGTACCTGAAAGAGCAGCGCTCCTGCCCTGCGGAATCCAGGTAGGCATAGCTCACTCCCCGGTAGTGATCGTCGTGTCGGATCATGCCGGTGCCCTCTGCTCCTTCGCAGTACATGAGGAGCCCCTGGTCATTCGAGCCCGCGGCCTGGTCGGGGTAGCCAAGGCCGTTTGTCAGTGCAAGGATGGCTCCGTTTTCCCAGCGGACCCTCCCCTGGGTCCAGAGGAAACCCTCGTTCCCGTTGGGAAACTGTCCGCGCACCCCGAGCACGGAGACCTCGACCGGGAGGAGTCCCGTGATGAAACGGACAAGGTCAACATAATGGCACCCGATGTACGTGAACGGGTCAGTATTTTCCACGGTGAACCACCGCTGGAAATTGGAAAAGCGATATCGGTAGGGCTCCACGAGCCTCGCTTCTCCCATGACAAACTCACCGAACTTGCCCGCGCGGTACCCTGCCCGCGCGACAAGGGACCTCCTGTCGAAGCGCTTGTGATACTCGACCCCGACAAAAAGCCCGCGCTCCGCCGCGGCGCGGGAGATCTCCGCGGCCTCCGCCTGTTTCAGGGCAAGCGGCTTCACGCACAAAACATGCTGCCCTGAGCGCAGAGCCGCCATCACGGCTTCATGGTGGAGATGGTCGGGAACAGCAACTGCAACGAGCTGGCGCGGCCTGAGGCCGTCGATTGCTTTCAGATATAGCAGCGGCTGCGGCGCACCCTCCCGCTCCTCCATGCCAGGCCACGCCGTGAAGGAGCACCCGGGGAAGGCGGCAGAGATGTCGGGATGCGCGGCCAGTTGGCGCAGCGTCGCGGATCGTGAAGCGCAGACCGAGATATCCCCGATTACCCCCTGGCGCTGCAAGTGGTACAGAGAAGGGAGAACGAGGTCCGCGGTGATCATCCCGCCGCCGACAATGAGCGCATCAAGTGCCTCCCTCATGAGAGGACCTCGCCCATGGCCTCCGCGAGAGTCGAGATGCCTTCTTCCAGCGCGTCCCGCGGGATGTCGAGCGCCGGGGCTATCTTGATGCACTCTCCTCCGGCCCCTACGGGGGCGAACATGAGAAGCCCCTTGTGAAAACAGGAAATGTTCACCGCAAGGGCCGCTTCGGGGTCGGGATGCCTCGTGCCCGGCTTGACCAGTCTCACACCCCCGACAAGCCCCCGGCTTCGCACGCTTCCCACCGCGCGAGGGTTGCGCGTCTGGATGCGTTCGAGGCCGTCACGGAGAACTGGGTCGAGCTCCCGGGCGTTCTGCAAGTACCTCCCTTCGCGAAGTACTTTTACGCTGGCAACAGCCGCGGCCACGGGGAGCGGGGAGCCCGAATGGGTGGATGTCATGGAGCCGGGGGGATACAGCTCCATGACGTCCTCCCGCCCGATTACCGCTGACAGGGGAAGAGACCCCGAGATCCCTTTGCCGCAGGCTATCAGGTCCGGAAGAACGCCGTCGTGCTCGAACGCGAACCACGTCCCCGTGCGGCCGAAGCCGGCCTGGACCTCGTCCGCGATCAGGAGGGCGTCGTTGTCCCTGCACCAGGAGGCAAGCCGCCGGGCGTAGCCGTCGGGAAAGAAATCCGGTCCGACGCCCTGAAAGCTTTCCGTCATCACCCCGCAGACCTGGGATGCCTCGATGCCCTTTTCCTCCAGCGTCTCCAGGAAAAGCTCGAAGCGAAGGTCGGGGTTTGCATACCCGTCGGGAAAAGGGACCTGCACGAACGAGTCATCGAGCCGGCCGAGCCACGCCTTCTGGCCGGGGTTCCCACCGGCGAGCTGGGCGCCCATGGTACGCCCATGGAACGCGTTCTGGAAGGACACCAGGACGCGCCCTTTCGGTCCGTGGCGCCGAAGCCCCCAGGTCCGGGCCAGCTTGATGCAGTTCTCCGTCGCCTCGGAACCCGTAGTCAGGAGGAACACCTTGTATCCGGGGGCAGGAACAAGGCCGGCAAGAAGCTCCACCAGCTCCGCCCTTTTTTCATGGGCAAACACGTAGGTGCTGAGGAGCGGACGCTCGAGCATTTCGCGGATGGCCCGGACAATGGCCGGGTGCGAGTTGCCGACGTTCGAGATGAGCACTCCGGACGACCAGTCCAGCCACTTGTTCCCCCACGCATCGAACACGCTCCATCCCTCGGCGTGATGGACCACGACCGGCGGCTGGCCCTGCATGGAGGACGGCTCGAAGCGCTCCAGCGTCCGAAGGATGGGAAGGGATTCCGGCACTGGCAGCTTTGTCACGATCCGCCGGTGGGAAGTCTCCACGCGGGGCACCTCGGTCGGCTCAAGGGAATACTTTCGGGGGTGATTGCCCATCGCTCTCTCGGGTAATAATGGAAACCTTTCGGGGCCAAAGTCAATGCACGGAGCTTTCAACATTCGCGGGGCTTTCAAGCTCAGCGCGCATCTGGCCCTTGACATCACCGGTTTTCGCAAGCTTCTCCGCCGCCTGCATGAAGGCGCGGAGATCGCTTCCGCAGCGCTTCTCGTAATAGGAGCGAAGGAGTGGAATGTCATCCGTGTACAGGGCGTAGAGGGAAAGGTACGCGTTATTCAGCGGAAGCTTCCCGATCTTCCTGTACCCGGGGGTGTGGAAGAGCGTCCTCGCCTCATCAGCGATCTTCTTCCGAAAGGCGTCCAATATCTGGGCCTTGCGCTCGAGCTTCCAGGCTCGCGGGATCGGGGAATCGTAGACTTCCCCCAGTGATCGGGCAAGCTCTTTCAGGTCCGCCACGAAAAGCTCCGAGTCGGCTCTTTCGTCGAGCGCTGCCTGATATTCGGCGGATTGCGTCCCGAAGCGCTCCCCGATCCATCCCAGGGCCCCTGTCTCCCCCACAAAGTCAGCAAGCTCCTCGTTGAAATCCGTCTGGCCTTTCACCCACAGGGTTGCATGCGTCTGCTCGTGGATGATGGTTGATGCCAGCTCGTACGGGGAGTACTTGCTCATGAAGGAATACACCGGGTCCTTGGTGAAGCCCAGCGTGCTGAAGGCGTCCACCTTTCGCACAATGACGTCGTAGCCTTCCTTCTTGAGGCGTTCCGCCTCCGCTTGCGCGTCAGAGTGCTCGTAGAAGCCCTTGTAGGGAAGCCGGCCCAGAAACGGGAAGCTCCATTGGTAGGGAGTGAAAGATGCGGCATCACAGGCGGAAACCACCTCCACGAGATAATCCCGGTCGATGCTCTTGTATCGCGTGTAGTTGGCGTTGTCGCGAAGTCCGACCTGCTGGACGGCGTAGCGCTTGATCTCCCTGATCCGAAGCAGGAAGTCCCTTGTCGCGGGCAGAGTGGACGGGGATGCGATGAGGTCGTCAACGCTCTGCGTGCCGCTGGAATACCGCAGCAGGTAGTCTCCCTGCTTTGCGAGGTACCCGATCTGCGAGGCGCAGCTGGCAAGGGTGGAGATCACTGCGGCAAGGACGAGCGCGGCTGCTTTCATCGCGTCGCTCCCAAGGTACAGGCGCGCCTCCGCGTTGTCCATTCCCCCTTTTTCCCTTGAAAGCGCTGCATTTCCGGTGGATACTGGAGGGCACGCAGAAAACAAGGAGGGACACATGGCAGAGGGAAGAAAGGTACGGGTGGGGGTGGTGGGGCTCGGGTTCGGCGCGGAGTTCGTGCCCCTCTACCAGAAGCACCCCGATGCGGAATGCTATGCGATCTGCCAGAGAGACAAGGCCAAGATGGACAAGGTTGGCGACATGTTCAAGGTGGCGCGGAGATACACCCGCTACGAGGATCTGCTGGCTGACAAGGACGTGGACGCCATCCACATCGTTACGCCCATCGCGGAGCACGCCCCCATGACAATTGCCGCCCTGCACGCAGGGAAGCACGCGTGCAGCACCGTGCCAATGGCGACAACGGTCTCCGAGTGTCTGAAGATCGCGGAAGCGCGCAAGAAGGCGGGCAAGGTGTACATGATGATGGAAACCGCCGTCTACACCCGCGAGTTCCTCTACGTCAAGGAAATGGCGGACAAGGGAGATCTGGGCCGGATCCAGTTCCTCCGCGGGTCGCACCAGCAGAACATGAGCCTGCCGGGCTGGCCCGACTACTGGTACGGCTTCCCTCCCATGCATTACGCAACGCACGCGGTGAGCCCGCTCCTCGCGCTGGGCGGGAAGCAGGCCGAATC
This sequence comes from uncultured Spirochaetota bacterium, assembly GCA_963753085.1. GTDB lineage: Bacteria > Spirochaetota > Spirochaetia > SZUA-6 > Fen-1364 > Fen-1364. The sequence continues at coordinate 315,542 of CAVWBF010000006.1, forward strand.
AGTAGTGTGCTTCGGCTCTGGCACCATACGCGAGGAGTATGCGAAGCGCTACGGCTCGCCTTTCGCCATCGAGACGGCGCTCGTGAAGCTCAGGGATTCCGACCTGTGCTGCGAGGTGACTCGCTCCCTCTTCGACACAATCCGCCAGTACCGGGAAAGCTTCGACGTGTACGGGACAAAGCTTTCCTTCGAATGGGAGCAGCTCGCCGGGGAGAAGCCGGTCCTCTACTCGGGATTCGAGGACGCAAAGAGAGTCGAGGTTCCCGACTTCGGCGGCAGGCTTCCCCGGGAGATCGCTCCCTATACCATCCACGGCGTCTACGATGACGAGCACGCCCACACCTCGTTCATCCAGGGCGCGGGGCATGGCGGGTCCCATCCCCACCTGGCCCACGAGTTCATCCGCGCCATCGTTGAAGGGCGGGAGTCGGCGGTGGACGCCCCGCGGGCGGCCAACTGGACCATGACGGGAATCTGCGCGCACGAGTCCGCCATCAAGGGCGGCAAGCAAGTCGAGATCCCCCGGGTGAAGTAGCGAGAGCGGGTTCCCCCGGGCGAAAAAAAGCGGGCCATCGGGCCCGCTTTTTTTCTTGCGATCCGCAGCTCAGACCTTCGGGACCTTTGTCAGCTTGCCCTCCTCGAGGCCGCTGCGGTACATCGCGTCCGTGACGGCTGCCACCTGGCAGGCGTCGGCGAACGTTGGCACCGAGTATGACGGGTCGGGTTGTCCCAGCAGCTGCAGCCCCAGGTGCAGGTACTGCCACCGGAAGTACTGCAGGTAACCGTTGATCAGACCCGGGACGGTGTCCGTGTTCAGGTGACCGTCTGCACCCGGGTCAGAGACGTGGATGTGCGTCCAGCCGCGCTCGCGAGAGGGGACCTTGGCCCCGTCGGGGCGCGTGTGCGAATAGAACTTGAGGTAGCCCTGGTCCTCCAGCTCCCACTGCACGCCGCCGCGGTTGCCGTGGATGGAGTTCTCGAAGAACGCCTTGTGGCCCGTCGAGGTGCGGTTGGACCGGAAGGTGACGGCGCAGCCGTTGTCGAAGTATGCAACCGCCTCGAATGCATCCACCGCCTTGCCGGAGGCCCGCCTGTCCGAGCCGCGGATCATTTTCAAATCCTCGCCGTCTCCGTCGTAGACACGGGTCTGCGCGGACACTTCGACGATTTTCTTCGCCAATACAAACTGGATGAGGTCAACCTGGTGCGCACCGAGGTCCTCGATCACTCCTCCCAGGCCCTGCTCCGCCTGGAACCGGAAGTCCGTCCGGCCGCCGCGTCCCCAGTCCTGCAGGAACTCCGAGGCCCCTTCAAAGTAGCCGGATTTTCCCAGAACAAGGCCGTCCTTGACAATGCGGCGGGCCTCCAGCACACCCGGCGCCCCCTCGTAACAGAATGTCACCATGGTGGGAGTCCCCGCTGACTTCGCCGCGGCGGCCATCTCCTGTGCTTTTTCCAGCGTGGAGCTCAGGGGCTTTTCGCAGACCACGGTCTTCCCCGCCTTCAGCGCGGCGATGGCCATGGATGCGTGCTCCTTGTTCGGAACCGCCACCACGACGAGGTCTGCTTTCCCGATCTCCTTCTCCCAGCTCGTCGAAGTCCGGTTGTAGCCGTACGCCTTCTGGGTGACCGCAAGCTTTTCGGCGTTTCGCCCTGCCACGCAGTCCATCACGAACTCCAGGCCGCGCGGCCGCAGCTGCAGGTTTGCCTCCAGGATGGCCCGGGGATGGGCAATGCCGCCCATGAATCCCTGGCCGATGACCAGGACATTGATCTTTTTCATGACAACCCTTTCGTCGTTTTCGGGCCGGGCCCGTTTCAGTATTTCAAGCGCTCCCCGCACCCGTCATCCCTTGGAAGAGAATGCGGCGTCGAAAGCCACCGAGGAGGCCGCAAAGTCCTGCTTTCGGATGATCGTCAGGGATTCAGGCGCGCCCCATTCGCGGTCCATGCCGCTGTCCTCCCATTCGATGGACAGGGGTCCCTTGTAGCCGATCCTGTTCAAGGCCCGGAAGATCGGGTCCCACTTCACGTCCCCGTGGCCAATGGAGACGAAATCCCATCCCCGGCGGGCGTCGCCGAAGTCGAGATGGGAGCCCAGGATGCTGTTGCGTCCGTTGAGCTGAACCCTCGAGTCCTTCATGTGGGCGTGGAAGATCCTCTGGGGGAACTCCTCGATGAAGGCAACCGGGTTGATGAACTGGTGAATGAAGTGGCTTGGATCGAAGTTGAAGCCGAACGCCGAATGGCTCTTCACGGCGTCCATAGCCCGGTGAGCCGTGATGATGTCATAGGCGATCTCGGTGGGATGGACTTCCAGGGCAAATCGGACTCCCTGCTTCTTGAACTCGTCCAGGATGGGGGTCCAGCGATCCGCGAAATCCTTGTACCCGACGTCGATGTCCTTCTGGCTCGTTGGAGGGAAGAAATAAAGCTTCCCCCAGACAGAGCTGCCTGTAAACCCGTTGACGACGTCTACGCCAAGGAGCTTCGCTGCGCGCGCGGTTTTTTTGAGCTCTTCCGCGCAGCGCTGGCGGACCCCTTCGGGTTTCCCGTCCCCCCACAGCCGGTCCGGGAGCACGCTTTTATGCCTTTCATCGATCGGATCGCATACGCATTGGCCGATGAGGTGGGTGCTGATGGCAAAGCATTTCAGCTTGTTCTTTGTGAGGATGTCCTTTTTCTCCCGGACGTAGGAATCCTTCTCAAGGGCCTTCTCCGCGTCGAAATGGTCTCCCCAGCAGGCAAGCTCGAGGCCGTCGAAACCCCACGCTCCTGCCTTCTTCGCGATCGCTTCAAAGGGGAGGTCCGCCCACTGCCCGGTGAACAGGGTGACTGGTCGTGCCATCGTGTTTTCTCCTTTCTCTGTCGTTCTACGCCGTCAATTTCCTCAGGAACGCCAGGCCGTCCTTTGCAAGGATCTCGGGGCTGGCTGCCAGCGGCCTCCAGACGGCCGCCGCGCGCGCAATCTCCTTCACCTCCGTGGAGAATGACTCGATGACAAGCGCGCCGTCGTATTTCACCTTTTTGAGAGCGGCTGCAATCTCGCGCCACGCCACGTGACCGCTTCCCGGCGTCCCGCGGTCGTTCTCATTGGCATGCACGTGGACCAGGTGAGAGCCGGCTGCCTCGATGGCTTTCCCGAGGCTCTTCTCCTCGATATTCGCGTGGAACGTGTCCATCATGATCTTCACCCGGGGGCTGTCGATCATGCGGATCAGCTCCAGTGCCTGCTCGGTGAGGTTGATGAAGCTCGTCTCGAAGCGGTTCAACGGCTCCAGCGCAAGGGTGATGCCCTTGTCCTCGGCGTGGCGGGCCACCTGCTTCAGGTTCTTCGCGCAGCGGTCCAGCTCGCGCCTGCGCTGGTCCGCCGTTGCTTGCCATGTGCGCCCCACGGCGGCGTACAACGGGCCGACGACGATCGGAGATCCCATGGTGACCGCCGCATCGATGCAGTGCTTCAGGTAGGAGACGCCTCCCTTCTGGATGGCCTCGTCGTCATGCGAAGGGTCGCGGCCGGCTCCCATGACGGCACAGATGGAGCTCTTGAGCCCTGTCCGCTTGTAGGCCTCCGCCGCCTTGTGATAGTCGATGTCCTGCTCACCCTCGATCGGGATCTCCACCAGGTCGAACCCAAGAGTCCTGGCCTTGTCCAGGAGCGGGAGATGCGCGGTCTTGAACGGGGAGGCCCACAGGAAGGTGTTGATGCCGTAATTGATCATTCGCTCTCCTCTTTCCGCAAACAGGGCGGCCGATCACCAGGGAGGATCAGCCGCCCCCGCGCCGTCTATGTCTGCCCGTACTTCGCGACGAGCTTGTCCATGTATGCCTTTGCAGGCCCGGTTGCTTCCAGAGCGTTCTCCCAGAAACACAGGTCGATGGGCCACCACTCGTCGGCATACCCGGCGTCCAGAATGGCCCGTGTGACCGCGTCGAAGTCCAGCCTGCCCTGCCCGAACGGGGCATGAGTGCTCGTCTCGTTGTCGTGAAGCGTGCCGTCGGAGTCGATGAAGTGCACGGCGCCGATCTTGCCGGTGAGCATGTGGGCAAACTGCACCACGCCGCCCGGCAGGGTCTCCTTCTTCCCGAGCTGCCGCGCGCCCACCACTCCGCACATGTACGCGTGGCAGGTGTCGAACATGACTGAAAAGTTGGGATGGTCCACCTTGTACGCCATGCGCACGACCTCGCTCGGCTTGTTGAAGAGGAAGCCCGGCTCGAACTCCCAGACGAACTTGATGCCGCTCTTCGCGCACAGCTCAGCGGACTCGTTCCATCGCTGGGCCACCGTGGAGAAGCAGCTCTCGTAATCCATCCCGCCGGGGATCTTTGTCGGGGGGTCCTTGGTCTCCGTGCGCAATTTGGGAATGCCCATCTCCTTGCACATCTCGATGTGACCCTTGACGACGTCCAGGTAGTCCTTCTTGCTGGTCGTTGCCGGCGACGGGAACGGAGCGGCGACCCCGGAGATCCCCAGAGCTGCATCGTCCAGCATTTTCTTGATCTCTGCGCGCTTTTCCTTGGTGTTCGGCTGGAGGTGGGGCTCGAATGCCCCGAACTCGATGCCGTCGAACTTCAGCTCCTTCAGCTTCTTCACCACTGCCGGAAATGGTATCGGCTTGTCCGAATAACCACCCCAGATATACGCCCAGGTTCCAACAGAAATCTTTTTTTTGCCCATTGTCGCCTCCTCGTTGGTGCTTTTTTTCCGATCAACTCGTGGGCTTGCATTCCTGCAAACCCACGATACGCAGACATGGACGGCTCAGTGAGAAGCCATGTATGCTTTCAGCTTCGCGTCGAAATCATCGAACATCTTCTTGTTCGCCTGGAACTGCTTCTCATAATAATCGAGATGCCACTCGAACTTGTTTTCGGCCCGGCCTTTCATGTACGCAGCCGTGTTCCAGGGAATAGCCTTGTCAAGGTTCTCCTTGGTGAGCACGTCCCAGGGCGTGATCTGAAGGTCGGCGATGAACTTTTCCCCCTCAGGTACCGCACGATCTGCTGGACGCACAGGTCCGCATTCAGCGAAGGAGGATTGGGAACCGTCGCCGACATCAAGCCTTCCTTCATCCACTGCCAGGCATCCTCTTTGCCATTGTCGAGACGATGATCTTGCCCGTGACGTTCTGCTCCTTGAAACCTGGATGACGCCGCCGGCTGTCTCTTCATTGGCGGCAAACATGACGTCAAACGGCCTGCCCGAAGCGAGAAGGTCCTCCGTTACAGGGATGGCCTTTGTTCGCTGCCAATCGGCGCTCTTCAACATGATGGCTTTCCCCATGTTCGCTTCATCAAGAGCGAGCTGGAAGCCGACGATTTCTCCTTCAGCGGGACCCTGGCCGAGAAAACCCGGGATTTCCGCGCACTTCGCTCCCGGATAGTTCTTCGCCACCCACTTGCCGATCTTGTAGCCCATGATGACGAAATTGTCCGTCACGTGGCCCTGGAACGCATTCCCGGGCATGACATCGGGCTTGCCCGCGATGAAGAAGATGGGCACTTTCGCATGATTGGCGGCCTCTACGGATTTTGCGCTGCCCGCCGCCCCCGCGGTGATGACCGCAATCGCGTCGACGCCTTTTGCGATCAGATCCTGCACATTTGCCAGCTCTTTCTCGGGCTTGTAATTCGAATTGACTTCCACGACGTTCATGCCATACGACTTGCCGATTGCGACCAGGGTCTTTCCGAACTGCGCGTAATAATCATCCGGACCGGCATTCACGAAGCCGATCGTTTTTCCAGCCACTGCATCGGCCATGACTGCCGTCACCGCGCCGAATAGCATGGCAAGCACCATCACGACTATCCAGAGTCTCTTCATTTGGCGTACTCCTTCTCCAAGATTTGTGTCGCTCTCAAGAACCCGCATGTCAACGCAACGAACGGCAAAATGCTCTTCCTCCTTCCGCAAGAGCATCGCTGGATTGCGTGTTCATTGCGCCACTGCTTTCCTGATTTCCGCTGAGTCTCCCTTCCGGGAGCCTCTCTTTACCGATGAGGAACTGAGGCTGCTGAAATAGCTGAGCAGCACCGCAAGGATGATAATTGCTCCTGTCATGACATACTGCCAGTACGGATTGACCCCGAGAATATTCAGGGCATTGGAAATACAGCCCAGAAGGAGCACTCCGATAAGAGTTCCCCAGACATTGCCTTTGCCCCCGCTGAGCGCTGTTCCGCCGACAACGACGGCGGCTATGACGTCAATTTCCTTCCCCTCCCCGATGAGCGGATTGCCCGTGCCCAGTCGTGACAGGAGAACCATGGTTGCAATTGCAACGAAAACCCCGTTCAATCCGTAGACAAGGAGCTTGAAATTCTTGATGTTGATGCCGGCAAGATAAGCGGCATTTTCATTTCCGCCGACCGCATAGACCGATCTGCCGAACTTTGTGTACTTCAAAACAAGCCACATGATGATTTCCAGCACGATGAGAACAAGCACGGGCATCCCGATCCTGAACTTGTCCGTTATGTTGAAATATGTCCCGCCCAGGAAAGAAAACTTTCCCACGATGGTGATTTCGCTCCCATTGGTAATCAGGTACGTGAAGCCCTTGTAGATGCTCATGAACCCCAGGGAAACGATGAACGGCTCCAATTTGGTTCTGGAGATGATGAACCCCATCAAGACCTGGAAGAGCATTGCGACGAAAACCCCTATCACGACGACGAACCACTCATTGAGACCGACGATCCTCATCATGAACGCCATGCCGGTTCCGATGAAGCACATCATCTGGCCAATCGACAGATCTATCCCGCCCGACACCATGACGAGGGTCATGCTGATGGCGAGTATGCCGGTGGTCGAGACCTGCATCATCACGTTGGCGATATTCCTCGGTTGGATGAAAGCAACCTTCGCAATATTGAAGTTCCTGACGAAAATCAGCTCAACGAGGATGACTGCGGCAATGGTGGCCAGCAGAGCCAGGAAAATGGGCCCGTTCTCGCGCCGAGTGTAATTCCCGAGGTTCATCCTATGCAACTCCTATGGCATGTTTCAACACGGTTTCCTGACTTATCTCATCCTTTTCGAGCTGTGCGGAAGCCGTTCCATCCCGCATGACAATGATACGATCACTCATCGCGACGAGCTCCGGCATATCGGAGGAAATCATGATGATCGATTTCTCCTTCTCCAGCAGCTCGACCATTATCTTGTATATTTCTTCCTTTGCGCCGACATCGATGCCCCGCGTCGGTTCATCGAAAATGTAGAACTCTCCGCCGCTTGCAAACCACTTGGCCAGGACCACTTTCTGCTGGTTGCCCCCGGAAAGCTGCATCACGGGCTGAAAAATGCTTGGCGTCCTGATATTCAGCTCCCCGACGTACCGCTGAGATATCTTCACGTCGTCCGCCGGCAAGGCAAGAGGAGATCGTGTCATCCGATACTGCACGATGGGAATGTTCCGCACGAGGGTATGCTTGAGAAACAAGCCCATTGTCTGTCGATCCTCGGTGATGAAACACATCCTCTGTTTGACGGCTGACAGGGGCGTCTTCATCTTCAGCTTCCTGCCCCTGATGAGAATCTCACCGGAATCCGCTCTCTTCACTCCGAAGAGCAGCTCGGCAAGCTCTGTCCTTCCCGAACCGTCCATGCCCGCGATACCCAGTATTTCGCCGCGTCGTACGGCGAAAGAAATATCGCGCACGCCGTTGCCGGTCAAATGCCGCGCCTCGAACACGACCTCCTCGGAGACCTCCAGCTTCTTCCGCTGGTAAAACAGGGATACGTCCCGTCCGACCATGTCGCGGATGAGCTTTTGCTCCGTCAGGTCGCCAACCGCATACGTGTTGACCTTCTGCCCATCGCGAATCACCGTCACCCTGTCAGCCAGACGGAAGACTTCCTCCAGGTGATGAGAAATGTAGATGATGCTCTTCTTGTTCTGGGCGAGTTTCTTGATTATCTCGAACAGGTGATTGGTTTCCACCTGGCTGAATGACGACGTGGGCTCGTCGAAGATTATCACCTTTGCCTCATGAATCAGCGCCTTGGCAATTTCAACTGTCTTGCGGGCGCTGCTGCTGAGCTTCCCCACGATGTCGAAAGGTGAAAGGTCTGAGTGCAGATACGCAAGGATCTCCCGGGCTTTTGCAACCATCGTTCGTTTGTCGATGATCAGTCCGTTCGTTATCTGGGTGCCTGCATAGAGGTTCTCCACGACGTTGAGAAGAGGAAACAGGTTGTGTTCCTGGTAGATAGTCTGAATGCCCATTTGCATGGCTGAATGAGGGCTCAAGCTCTCCACTTTTTGACCTTCGAAGAGAATTGTCCCCCGATCCGGTGAGTGAGCTCCCGAAAGTATCTTGATCAGCGTTGATTTTCCGGCGCCGTTTTCACCGCAAATGCAATGGATCTCACCGTTGCGGAGATCAAAGTCGAAGCCCTCGAAGACGCTGACGCCGGGATAGGATTTCCATATGCCTTTCATGTCGAGAATCAGATCTTCAGGCATATGCCTCCTCTCTGATCTGGGAAACGCAATCCTAAATCAAAAGCCTCGAATGTCAAGGAAAAACTCCGGCCAGGCCTTTTCATCCCTCATATTCCTTCATCCCCTACGGGACACGCTGCGTCGACTCCCGCTGCACAAGCTCGGCCTTCAGGAGGCCCCCGGGCGGCGCGCCTGCCGAACCTGCGATCAGGCCTATCAACGTGCCTATCCCCGCCCCGATCATTTCCTGCTGCGGCTGACGCATGGTGGAAAGAGAAGGCACCATGAAGGAGCTGAAGGGAACATCGTCGAAGCCAATGACGGATACGTCTCGGGGAACTGAAATGCCTCTCTGGTGGAGAAATCGTATGACGTGCATCGCCTTCAGATCGTTTGATGCGAAAACGGCGCTCGGTTTTTGCGGTCCCGCAAAATGCTCCTCCAGTCCATCGTGCCGCCCCTGGCTCCACTCCTGTTCGCTCTGGCAGAACAGGAGCCCGGCCTCGCGGGGTACGCCATGCGTGTGCAGCGACTCGTAGAATCCTTCGCGACGATGCAGCTCCGCATCGTTGAAATCAGAGGTGGCGAACAGGAAAGAGCGATGACCGAGGGAAAAAAGAAAATCGGTTGCCGCCGCTCCTCCGGCATGGTTGTCCAGGTTGATGGTCGGTATGTCGTACCCGTGGACGTGTCTGTCCACCAGGACGATGGGAAGGTCGTTCCTGGAATGAAAGTTGACGAGGTTCGTCGGGTCCCTGTTTCCGCCGACGCACAGGATCCCTCCCACCCTGAGGGTCACGACGGTTTCCAGGATCTCACGCTCGGTGGCCGGGTCGTTGTCCGCGTTGAAAACGATCATGTGGAAACCCCGGGCCTTGAGGAGCCGCTCCGCGTGCCAGCTTGCGGCGGAGTAGTAGGGATTGCGGATATCCTGGACAAGGACTGCGACCATGTCCGATCTCTGCAGGGCCAGGTTGCGGGCGGTGGCGCTGGGCTTGTAGTTCAAAGCGTTCATGGCGCCGTTGACTCGCACGCGCGTCTGTTCGGAGACGGTCTGGACGTTGTTCAGCACCCGCGAAACGGTGCTTTTCGACACTCTAGCATAGCGCGCGATGTCGTTGATCGTTATCGCCATCTTTCCACACTCGGAGAAACCGTTCCCGCCGCCCGGACATGACAGAGGACAGCACGACTCAACCACAATGTCCTGTGCCTTTAACAAGGGGGCTGTAAGAGCAGCCCCCTTCAACACTCAAAACATCAGCACACTTTTTTCATCGACGGGATGCCTACTTGTACGCGGGGTTGGCCCGGAACACCGCGTTGTTGATGTCGTAGATGAACGCGTGGGCCTTTCTCTTGGCCATGTAATCATCGAGGATCCAGGGGATCATCTTGTCGCGCTTCATCGTGGTCTTCTCGAACGGATTGAACTGGACGAAGACCGCCTTCTTGTACGGCTTCTTGGCAAAATACGCGGTGATCTGCTGGAATGCAATGTCTGCCTCGAGGGTCGGGCACTGGTTGACGTCCATGGTGGTCTGCCCCTTCTCGACCCATGTCCAGGACTTTTCCTTGCCGTTGCTGGCACCGAGCCAGTACTTGCTCGTGTCGAGTCCGGCTTCCTGCATTGCCTGCAGCGCGCCCGTCATCATTTCATCGTTCTCCACGTACGCGCCGTCGAACCCGTCGGGTCCGAGCGCGGTGATGGCGTCTTGCATGACCTTCTTGGCGGGATCAGCGAACCATCCGCCCGATCCCCAGAACACGACCTGGAGGCCCTTGCCGCCGGCGCCTTTCACGCCAACAGCCTCGAGAAGGTTTCCGATATCCTTGCCCTGGTCCCGGTACTCTTCGACGAATCCCTGGGTCTGGCCCGCCGCGGTGCCCTGGCCGAGCTTGCCCTCGACCATGATGACCCGCTTCACACCGTGCTTGATGGCGGACTTGGCGGCAAGATGGCCGTCATAAACCCAATCGAAACCTGAGAAGCCGGCGAGACCCGGCTCGTTCGGGGGATCATGCGTGAGGTAAAACTGGGGAATCCCCGCGGCATACCCTTCCTTGAGGCACTCCGAGGTGGTCTCAGGGGAGTTCTGCACGACGACGATTGCATCCACCTTCTGAGTGATGAAGTTCTCCACCGCTGCCAGCTGCTCGGGAGCGGTCCCCTGCCCGACAACGTCGAGGACGTCCCATCCCGCCTCGGTGGCGAGAGCCTTGAACACCTGGAAGCCGGCCTTGTAGTAATCGTCAGCCGCGTCCATGTAATAGCCGATGACCTTCTTGCCCGCGGCAAACGTCATTGTCGCCGCAAGCATGAGGCACACGATCAAAAGCGCGAACCTTTTCATAGTCCTTCTCCTCTCCTTTTGTAGTGAGTTTTTCGAACTTTCTGACTCTCTCTCCATCCCTTTGTCTCCGTGCGCTTCTACCTCCTTCCCGGCGCCTTGCAGGCAGAGCCCGTCCTCTCAGGACCGGATCCCCTGTTTCAGAAGCCTCTGTTCTTTTCTGCGGGATATGAACTCCGAGATCATGGTCGACACGTACCCGGCCGTGACGGCGATGATCACGACGAGACCTTTTGCCACGAACTGCACTTCCGACGGCAGGCGGAGCATGTTCATTGCGTTGCCGATGGAGCCGAGAAAGAATACCCCGATGATGGTGCCGAGGATGTTCCCCTTGCCCCCGCGCAGCGCCGTTCCGCCGATAACGACCATGGCGATGGTATCGATCTCCATCCCCTGGCCGAGGGTGATGATTCCCGTGTTGATGCGGGCCAGGAGCATGACGGCGCCGATGCCCACGAGGAAGCCGATGATCACGTACACGGAAAGCTTCATGTTCTTCACGTTGATCCCGGCGAGGTACGCAGCGTCGGGATTGGTGCCCACGGCATAGATCCGCCGCCCGTACTTCGTGTACTTGAGGACGATCCCCGCGAGGATCGCGATCCCGAAGAAGATGATCACGTAGGGAGGGATGATGAGGTTCAGATGGCTCACCGGGTCGTGGGCGCCCTCGATGAGGTTGGACTTGAAGAAATCCAGCTGTCCTTCGAGGATGACTTCCCGCGAATTGCTCAGGAGGAGCGCGATGCCCTGGAAGGTGATCATCCCGCCGAGGGTGATGATGAAGGGCTCAACCTTGGTCCGCGAGATGATGAGCCCCAGAAGCGTGTCCAGCACGACGGCCGCCATCACTCCCACGGCAATCGAGGGGATCGTGCCCAGGTGCCACTTGTGGAGGCCGAGTGCCGTGACGATGGAGACGAGGGACGCGAGCATACCGACCGAAAGATCGATCCCGCCCGAGATCATGACGATTGTCATGCCCACGGCGATGATACCCGGAACGCCCACCTGCTGGAGGATGTTCAGCAGGTTCACCGGGCTGATGAACGTGGGGAACCGCGAGGCCCCGGTGAGGATGAGCTGAAGGCCCACGATGACGACAATGAAGCCGACGAAGATCGAAAGGACCGTGAAGTTCTCCCAGCGCTTGAAGGGGGAGATCCGTACGGCCGCGTGCCGCCCTTCCCGTGGCTTCGCTACGGGAGCGATTGGCTCAACGCTCATATTGCCTTGTCTCCTATGGAATGGGTGAGGATGTTTTCTTCCGTGACCTCGGCCCTGGTGAGCTCCGCCATGATCTCCCCATCTTTCATGACGAGAACGCGGTCGCTCATGGAGATAACCTCCGGCATGTCGGAGGACACCATGATGATGGCCTTTCCCTGCTTCAGGAGGTTCACCATGATCTGGTAGATCTCCTGCTTCGAGCCGACGTCGATGCCCCGGGTCGGCTCGTCGAAGATGAAGATCTCGCCGTTGGTGTTGAACCATTTTGCAAGGACCACCTTCTGCTGGTTGCCTCCCGAGAGGGTCATGACCCGCGTGCGCGAGTCCCGGGTCTTGACGTTGAGGTCCTTCACGAAACGGTCTCCCGTCCGCACGTCGTTCGACGGGCTGATGAAGAAATCTCTCGTGTTCACAAGGTTCGCGGAGATCACGTTCTGCGCGATGCTCTGCGGGAGGAAGAGCCCGGTGTTCTGCCGATCCTCCGTGATGAAGCACATGCGGTTGCGGATGGAATGCTTCGGGTTGGCGTGCTTGGCGACCTTCCCGCTGATGAGGATCTCGCCGGTGTCCAGCGGCGCGCTCCCGAAGAGCACGTTCATGAGCTCGGACCTGCCCGAGCCCGCCATCCCCGCAATCCCGAGGATCTCCCCGCGCCGCAGGGTGAAGGAGACGTTCTTTGCCTTGTTGCCGGTGATGTTCCGCGCCTCGAAAATGACGTCCCCGATCGGGACATTCTCTCTCTTGTAGAATGTCGAAGGATCACGACCCACCATGTCCTTGATGAGCCTGTCCTTGGTCAAATCCGCCCGGCCGTACATGCTCACCTTCTGGCCGTCGCGGAGAACCGTGACACGGTCCGCGATCTTGAACACTTCCTCCAGGTGGTGGGAGATGTAGATGATCCCGATGTCGCTCTCCTTGACCGCGCGGATGATCTCCAGGAGGTTGTCGATCTCGGAAACGGAAAAGGAGGAGGTCGGCTCATCGAGGATGATCACCCGGCGCTTGAAGATGAGGCCTTTTGCCACCTCGACCGTCTTCTGCTCGCCGCTGGACAGCTCCCCCATGACCATCTCGGGACGCAAAGGGCTTTTCAGATACTGCAAAACCTCCACGGTCTTGCGCTTCATCTCGCTTGTGTTCAGAAAAATGCCGGTTTCGATCTCCGCGCCGGTGAAGATATTCTCCACGATGCTCAGGTTGTCGAAGACGATGTGCTCCTGGTAGATGGTCTGGATGCCCATTTCCTGGGCCAGGTGCGGGTTCAGGACCACCTTCCGTCCGTCGAACAGGATCTCCCCGCCTTCATCGGGCTGGTAGGCGCCGGAGAGGATCTTTATCAGCGTGGACTTTCCCGCTCCGTTCTCCCCACAGAGGCAGTGCACCTCTCCCTCCCTCAGGTCGAAGGTGATGTCCTGCAGGGCCTTCACTCCCGGGAAGCTCTTGGAGATGTTGTTGAGCCGAAGGATTTCTTTCACGGTTGCAGTCTGCAAAACCATGCCTCCGTCAGATTAAACGCCACGTCCACCGTTTTCCCCCCTACGCAGGACCGTTCCCATGGAAAGCAGCGGACAGCCACCATCAGACACACTCCACGGCACGACTTTCTAACCTGAAGCAACGTATGCATTTGAAAACAAAGAATTGTGATTAGTTTGGTGAAATAGAAGCGGAATCCCGTGGAACCGCTCCCTCGTTCGGGAACTATAAGGCTCCCCGAAACAAGTTGTCAAGTTCTTTTTTGGATTGACTTGCCGGAAGGTTCGTGGTGAAATACCGGCTGAACCCGCACGCCACGAACTTTTTCACCATCAAAGGGGGAACAACCATGAAGATCGGATGTTTTGCGCTCGTGGACCCGTTCCAGGTCCTCGACCACCAGCTTTCCCGCATCGCCGGCATGGGATTCAAGTACGCCGACGTCACCGACAACCATCCCGGCGGTCTCCTGGGACGGGAGTTCGGTTTCTCCGCAACGGTCAGCCTGGACGACAATCCGCGGGATGTCGTTCGGCTTTTTGCGAAGCATGGGCTCACCATCACAACCATGTGCGCGCACGCCAACCTCCTCGACCCCTCCGCTTCCTCGCGCTACGGGACGGCGGAGATCATCAAGGCGGTCAAGCTCGCTGCTCTCATGGGTGTCAAGCATGTCGTCACCTGCGAGGGTGAGCCGTCCACCCCATGGGGCAAGGCGCTTCCGCGGGACCGGGCCATCTTCATCACCGCTGAGAAGCTCTACGAGCCGGTGCGACTTGCTGGAGATCTCGGCGTGCAGGTCCTCCTGGAGCCGCACGGCCCTCTCACGGACACTATTGACGGGGTGGAAGGGATCTTCAAGGCACTGGGCAACCCGGCGAATCTCGGGGTCAACATGGACACGGGGAACTGCTGGCTTGGCGGGACGGATCCAGTGGCCTACGCAAAGCACTTCAAGGACAAGATCAGGCATGTCCATTGGAAGGATCTTCCAAAGGAGTTCGAGAAGAAGCGCGGCAAGGAGTTCGGCTGTGGATTCAGCCCCATCGCGCTGGGCGAGGGAGTCATCGATATCGCCGGTGCTTACAAGGTCCTCAAGGACGTCGAGTACTGCACCCTGGAGATCGGTGGAGACGACAATCTGAAAAAGAGCGTCCAGTACCTGGAGTCGCTCGCCTGAGAAAAGGGCGCCCTCCCGGGCGCCCATGCTTCTGTCTGCCGTCCTTACTTGAACAGGGCGTCGAGCTGCTCCTGCGAATACCAGTTGTCGATGTATTCCAGGATTCCCCGGTCCGCCATGTGGTCGTTGTACACCTTCTGAACGTTGTCATCCGTGATGTAGTTCTTCAGGGGGACCGCCCAGATGGTATTCGAGCTCACGTGCATCTCGGCATCGGGCTTGAAGTAGCCCTGCTTCACCTGCTTGCCTTCGAGGATCCTGATGCCCATGCCCAGGGCCACCGTGATCGTGTACCCGGGGCCGTTCTCGATGGCGAACGAGGAGAACCCTTCCTTCTTGTGCTTGAGCCAGTATTCCAGGTAGGGCAGCATTGCCTCCCCGTTCATCATGGGCAGGGCCCTCCCGGCCGCATCGAACGCGCGGATGGAACCGAGGGCTTCGCCGTCGTGAGTCACGAGTCCGTCCATCTGCGGCACGGCAGCGAGGACGTTCGACATGACCTGCTGGGAGGTAGTGGGGTCCCAGTTTCCGTTCGACTTCCCGAGGACCTTGATCCCGGGGTACTTCTTCACCGTGTCGTAGAATGCCTTGTCCCGGTCAATGTTGGCAGGCGAGCCGTCATACCCGCTCAGGTAGTAGACGCTTCCCTTGCCGCCCATTTTCTTGAAGACGTAGCTGTCAACCTCCACGGACCAGTTGTAGATGTCCGTGTAGACTTGGAGGCAATCGGGGCTGTTGATCCTCTGGTCGAAGACGATGACGAGGATCCCCTTCGCGTTGGCTTCCTCGATGACCGGGGTCAGCGCGCTCTGTGAGTTCGGGTTGATCAGGAGCAGGTCGACGTTGCTGTTGATGAGGTTGCGGATCTGGGAGATCTGCAGCTCCACCTCGTTGCCGGCGTGCTGAACGATGAGCTTGTTGACGACGCCCATTCCCTTGTACAGCTGGAACTCCTTCTCCACGTCGTTCACCATCTGTGTCCGCCAGCTGTGCGTGATGAGGCCGTTGCTCAGGCCGACCGTGTAGGGAGGCTTCTTGTGGAGCGTTCCCTTCAGGAACATCTCTATGGCAGTGTCGCCAAACGCGCTCATGGCCATGGAGGCCATGAAGACAAATGCGACTGCCAGAACCAGGATGCTCTTCTTTCTCATGACTCTGAATCCCTCCTTCGAGTTTCGAGTGTCCGAAAACCGGAAAAGATGCCTTTGTTTTATTATGGCAGGAGCAGGACGCTCAAATCGCGCCCCCCCTCCTCCGAGTACCGCGCCTGTTCCTATCGTTTTAATTGGAAATCGTTCTTATTGAGCTGGATTAGTATAACAGGTTGCCGCGCTCTGTCAACAAAATTCGATCATTTCCGAGCGATTTGCTTCACAACGACTCATTGCTGCTTGTTGATTTCTCTTTGAGCCTGGCTCGATAGCTTTTCAGGAAGTTTCTCGACCGTTTGTCACGTCCAAGGAGGACATCTGACGCCTCCAGGGCCATGACGACCTGGTGCGAATGCGGGTTGACGATGGCGCACGTGAGACCCGCGGCGCAGGCCATGGAGATGAAAGTAGCATTCAGGAGCGCCCTTTCGGGCAGCCCGAAGGAAATGTTGCTCACCCCCATGTTCACGTTCAGCCCGAGCTCGGTGGAGACGACCCGTATCGTCTCCAGCGCCACAGGCCCCATTGACTGGTCGGCGCTGACTGCGAGCGTCAGGCAGTCGATGATCAGGTCCTCAGGGCCCATGCCTGCGGCAGTTGCCGCGCCGAGGATGCGGCGTGCAATGGCCACCCGCCTTTCCACGGTCTTCGGGATTCCTGACTCTTTGTCCATGGTCAGGCCGATGACGGCCGACCCGTGGCGCTTTGCCAGGGGGAGGATTGCCCGGAGCCTTTCCTCGTTTCCATCAACCGAGTTGATGATCACCCTGCCGTCACAGACGGCAAGCGCGGCTGCCAGGGCGTCCGCATTGTTCGAGTCAAGGCACAGGGGAGCGGCAACTGCCTTCTGCACCGCTTCCACCGCCCGCGGGAGGGACCCCACCTCATCCACACCCGGCATTGTCACGTTCACGTCGATGATCCGCGCCCCCGCCTCCACCTGCTCGCGCGCCAGCCTGCCCACCGTGTCCCAGTCACCCTCCCGGATGGCCTTCTTAAGCCATTCCTTGCCGGTCGGGTTTATGCGCTCCCCAATGATGAGCGTCGGTTGCGCGGCTCCGATGGCAACCCTTGTTTCCTTCCTGCTGATGATCGTCTCCGTCATGTCATCTCCTTGAGTCCTCACGCCTGGGCACCTCGACACCGATACGTGCAGCGCTCCTTCATGGCGCAATAGTCGCAGTGACTTCCCCCCTCGCGACCCAGCGGCCGGCTCCCCCTGCCCATGATGAGGGACAAGGACTTGAGCGGAGACATGACCATTGTCGGGCTCAGGGACACTCCGATTCGAGCAGCGTCGAGCGCGGCAAAAATCACAGCCTGGTCGTCCAAAGGCCATTCTGATTCACCGGGGGAAAGCGACGTGCTGACGCGCAAACCTGCGGCTGCGGCTTCATCCTGAAGCCTCCGGCACAGCTCGCGGCGAAGGACGTCGACGGCCCACGTGCCCAGCTCATCGAGAAGGACCCCGGTGAGGAGGCGCCGCGCGCACTGGTGCTCCCTGATGCGGCTGCTGATCGCGTTCCCGACCGTACAGACGGCCATGACGAGGTCGGATGCGCCCGCGACCACGGTCGCCACCGGTCCGCCACCGAAACTGGACCCGCCGGCCAGGAACACCCTTTCGTGGCGGATCTCTTTCACCGGGATGCAGTCCCACACTGCCGCGGGCTGGACCAGGTCGCGCGCTTCGACCAGCGCTTCCCGCCAGCTCCTGCGGCCGCTGTCTTTTGCCAGAATGCGCGAAAGGGCGCCACCCTGGTTCTTGAGGATCTCCGTTTCATCGAGCTCGATCTTCCAGTCGTGTGCGACGGTCATGAAACATCCTCCGGGAACCACTGCGAGCGCGCGAAGCGCCGCAGGAAACCGGCCTCACGAGCAAGCTCCCTGTAACCGATAGCCCTGCTCAGCCGAGCGGCCGTTTGCCGCTTCTCCTCGGACAGCAGCATGAGGCCGGCTCCGGAGCCCGCGGCGTTCCCGATCTGGCGGATCCTGTCCCGTGAAACGGGCGGGAGAAGCCCGATCCGAAGCGCGCTGTCAACGTCGATATGGCTTCCGAAAGCGCCGGCAATCAGGATCCGGTCGATCTGCCCCGGATCGATGCCGCGTTCTGCCAGGAGAGTGTCGATGCCCGCCCTGATTGCTCCCTTGGCCAACTGGATGGCACGGACCTCCGTCTGGGAGATCGTCAAGTCGGCTCCGAGAGCAGTCTGGGCTGCGGCCGCAAGCACGAAGCGGTGATCGCCGCCGGAATCTGAAAGGACACCGGGAACCCCGACCTGGATTCGACCGGAACTGTTGATCACTCCCAGCCGATGCATGCCTGCAAGAAGGTCGATGATTCCCGATCCACAGATTCCCACGGCGGGGCGGTCCCCGATCGTGTGAAAACCCAGGGGGTCGTTCGGGCCGGAAACGAGGACTCGGTCGATTGCCCCGGCCATCGCGGTGGTTCCGTACTTCAGGGCCGCCCCTTCCAGCGCCGGTCCGCTTGCCGTGGAGCAGCTCGTGAGCTTCCCGTCCGCGGAGAGAAGGAGCTCGGTGTTCGTCCCGATGTCGAGCGCCAGGCTCACTCCGGGCTTCTGATCCAGGCGCGTGCTGAGGGCAACGGCCAGCAGATCAGATCCGATGAAGCCCCCCACCAGCGGCGGCATGTACACGTACGCGCCGGGGCTGATCGGAATTCCCAGCTCCCGGGCCTTTATCGAAAGGGCCCGGCGAAGAGCGGGAACAAACGGGGCGTTCATGAGATACCTGCCCGGGAGATCGAGAAAAAGGTGGTGCATGCCGCTATTGCCCACAACCACCATTTCCTCGATATCCTCCCGGGCAAACCCCTGCTCCTCCGCGACGCTTGCGGCCAGGGACGTCATTGCCTTTGCCAGTATCCGCTGCAGCTGCGCTCCGTTGCCCGGCGCCTTCGACGCGTAGGTCATTCGGGAAATGATGTCAGCACCATATGTCGCCAGCGGATTTGCCGCCGTGGCAACGCCGAGAAGCTCCCCGTCCTCCAGCCGATGCAGGTAAGCGGCAATCGTGGTGGTCCCGAGATCTACTGCAAGGCCCAGAGAAGCGCCGGAGCCGCCCAGAGAAGCACCAGAGGCGCCCTGGCTCCCGCGGATGGCAATCACTTCACCTGCGCGAATGCTGGCGGTCACGTGCCATTCGGATGCCCGCAGCAGCGTCGGCAGCGTCTGGGCCACCCTGTAGTCCATCTCTCGGATCACGACCGCGCCGGCTCCCTCCAGGGCAGCGCGGAAGCTCTCTTGGTCATCGAGAGGATTGTCCAATGTGGTCGGAAGGACAGAAACTTCACACCAGAGGATCACGGGCACCGGCACGAACGACGGTTCCTGCGGCGGAGCCTCGCTCTTGCCGTGGCCGCTGATCTGAAGGGTTTCGACCGTGATGGAACCTGTCACCGTGGTTCTGCAGGCAAGCCGCTCGCCCCCGCGTACCGCGGCCGGTGAAAGGATCTGTCTCTCTGCCTCGGACACCGGCGTCGCAGCTCCGTCCGCTATCCTCACCCTGCACTTGCCGCAGGTGCCGCGCCCACCGCAGACGGCGCCCATCGGGATTCCCGCGGCCTGAGCTGCATCGAGGAGGGTCTTCCCCTCCTCGATGTCTATCGCCGTCCCCGACGGCTCGAACGTTACGGTGCGCTTCATCAGGGCGGATGCGCCGGCTCCCGGGGCTTCGGCGCGTTCTTCCTACCGGTAGACCCCGTATTCCTTCGCGAAATCGATCATGGCCTTCAGGTTTTCCGGCTTTGCCTCGTCCAGCATCACCGCTGAATCCATGATGAAGCCGCCGCCCTTGCCGACGGTGTCGATCAGCTTCCTGCAATAAGCGCGGACGTCATCCGGAGTCCCGGAGTGGAGCATGATATTGGGCACGTTTCCCATGAGACACACCGTGTCCCCGAGCACGGCCTTGGCCTTCTGGGCGTTGGTGCTGGACAGGTGATAGATGATCTTGCCCTTCGGCACGTCGACTATGTGATCGAGGCGGCTCTCGAAGTCCGCTTCCCAGTAGATCACCGGTGTGACGCCCTTTTCCACGAGGGCGATCAGGCCCTTGCGGAGGTACGGCCAGTAGAACTCCTTGAACTGGGCGTCGGACATGAACTCCCGCGTGGACTTGTGCACCCATACCCAGGCCAGCGGGAGCGGCGCTCCGGCGGCACCGGATCCGTATTCGATGAAGATCCGGGTCGCGACTTCCAGGGCGTCGTGAAGCTTGCCCGGCCTGCGCCGCATGTCGGCCAGGATCTGGTGGGTCCCGCGCAGGGTGTCGCCGATGATGTCGAAGGGCGGCCAATCCCACCCGGCGAACGCCAGCGGATATCCCTTGGCCTTGATCTCGTCCCAGTACTGCGCCTGCGAGCCCCACCACGCGTTCATCTCCTCGCCTGCCTTCATGGCGAGATCGAGGCTCTGCCGCATTTCAGGTGACGCAAAAAAGCCGAAGTTCATCCAGCCCGACCACATGAACCGGCGCCACGGGACGACCTTCGAGAAGCCTTCCAGCGCGGAGAACTGCCGGGGCGCCCACGTGCGCAGCATGAAATCCGAGGGGTCCTGAACGAACTCATCGTATTCCTCAGCCTTCATGTACTCGTCGTCGACGTACTGATACATGACGTCGTCCCCGAGCCCGTGCCCCGCCCACTTGAACGCCTTCCAGCCCAGGATCTCCATGGCCTTCGCCGGGTACGCGTAGACCGGACCGAAATCGAGGTCCGGCTGGAAGTAATCCAAAAACTTGTGGCAGGCGGCCCGGGCGCAGGCGTAATCCTCCATTGCCTTCCTGAACGTCACGCCGGCAAAGGTGTAGGGATACTTCTGGTACGGTCCGAAGACCGGCACGCGGTCAGGGACGCGCAGGGCAGCGACGTCGGCGACGCGCTTGATCCTTTCGTCATACAGTTGTTGCGGCGATTTTTGCGGCATGTGAATCCTCCGGCTCTACAGGGCGCCTTCCGCACATCCCGCGCCGCGGAATACCGCGGCAGGCTCGGCGCCCTTCGACATCCCCTAGCACGCCCGAAGGGCGTGCTAGACCCAGCCCGTGGCCAGCTTGACGGCGGCCGACGCGTCCGCTCCGTAGGCGTCCGCCCCGACGTACTGGGCGACGGTGGCGTCCATGATGGCCCCGCCGATCATGATCTTTACTTTCCCGCGCAATCCCGCCTTCTGGATGGCCTCCACGGTGTGCTTCATCTGGTCAAATGCCTGGGTGAGGAACCCGCTCATCCCGACGACGTCCGGCTGGAACTCCTTGATGTTCTTCACGAAGACGTCCGAAGGCACGTCCACGCCGATGTCGCGGACCTCGAAGTTGTTGACATCGAGCATGAACCCCACGACATCTTTCCCGATATCGTGGATGTCTCCCGCGACGGTTCCAAGGAGCACCTTGCCGGCGGCCTTGCCCGCGCCTTTCGCCTTGAGCCTGGGCTTCACGAGGGCGCCGATCTCTTTCAACAGGTCTCCGGCAATGATCAGCTCGGGAAGGAAATATTCCTTGCGCTCATAGCGATTGCCGACAATCGCCATGGCCTCCCTGCTTGCATCGAGAATCACCTGGGGGTCGGTCCCGGCGTCCAGCATCTCCTTGACCAGCCTGATCGCTTCCTCCTCCTGCATGTCGGAAATCGCGTTCACCAGCCGTTGCTTCATGGGTAGGCTCCTCCCTGGAGTGCGAGTCTTTTGACAGATGGGCTTTGATTGGCGCCAGTGTACTACGGGTCTTTTCAGCCGTCAATCAAAAAAGGAAAATCTCAGGTCCGCTTCGCGGCGAGCTCTCCCTCGGCCTCGCGGATGGCCCGCAGCGACTGGTTGTACTCCTTGTCGTGGGTGACGCATCCCACCGCCTTCTGCCGGATCAAGAGCTCTATGCAGTCGTCGCAGGCGTTGCACCAGCGGATTGCCTTCTCGTTGCCCTCGATGAGCTTGCGCGGGAGCTGGCCGTCCGCCAGCGACTGCCGCCCGATGGCCACCATGTCCGTGACACGGTCGCGGATGTTCTTGTTTGCCCAGTACAAGAGCGTATTCTCTTCCCTGGCGCGGGCCTGCAGCTCGTTGCGCCCGTTGTTCAGCACTGAATATGCGGAACCGATCACCACCGTCTCGGGTTTCAGCACATCGCGCACAGCCTTCTGGAAGGTGAAGTGCAGGTAGCAGTCATCGGGAACGCGCTTGTCGGGCTGTGACTTCGCCAGCGTGATCGAGGGGCTCCCCGCCGAAACAATGATGAACTTCGCCCCTCGAGCCTCCATGCCCTTCACGAGGTCAAGGGACTCGGTAAGATCCATGATAGGAGAGTCGGGCCCCGCCGAGCCCTGGCCGCCGGGAAACGCCTCCCAGATCGAAACCTTCGAGCCCATGATGAACTTCGGATCGTTGATCTCCTTCTGGATGCGCTCGTAGATCGAATAGGTAAACCGCGTCCGGTTCTCCCACGGCCCGCCGTACTTCCATTTGCGGTCGTTGTAGGGACGCAGGATCTGCGAGTCCAGGTACCCGTGGCAGTTCTTGAAATCGATGCCGTCGGCGCCGCAATCATGGGCGATCTTGGCCGCGGTCACGAACTGCGTGATGGTCTTGTCGACATACTCCTCGTCCACAACGTCCCCGCCGAATCCGGGGAGGGGCTTCACGCACACCCGGCGCGAGAAACCGGTGTGGCTCAGCTCCCCGGAATGGGTGAGCTGCCAGACAAACAACGGTTTGGGGTTGACCTTCCGCATCTCTTCCACGAACCTGGTCAGCGCTTTCTGGTTCCGCGGCATGACGGAAAGCTGGAACTGGCGGCTGCGCGACTCGTACTGAACGGTGATAGCTTCCAGGTCGATAAGGCCGGCGCCGCCCTCGAACAGGTTGCGGTAGCGGCGGTAGGTGCGCTCGGTGGGGTTGCCTTCCTCGTCGGAGTCGCAGCATTCCATTGCATTGATGACAAACCGGTTCTGGGCCATTCGGTTGCCTATCTTGATGGGCTGGAAAACAGGATCATTGGCGCTCATGTCTCTCCTTTCGGGTTGGAACCTTACAATTATAGGAGGCCGCGCGCTTTTCCTGTTCCTAGTTGTGCTCGTGCTTATCCCTAGGAAGCACCTAGGGCTACGGCAGACGATCCGCTTCCAGAAGGATGGCCTGGAGGCTTTTCCGTGAGTCCTGGATTCCCAGCTTCTTCCTTATATTCATGCGATGATAGTCTACCGCTTTGATCGATATGCTGAGGAGCTCGGCGATTTCCTTGCTCGACTTGCCGCCGCGAAGGAGCGAAGCAACCTCCATCTCCCGGAGCGTGAAGCTTGCGTTGGCCGCGGACAGCCTGTTCATAAGGGGTGATGATACGTCGCGAAGACGCGCCTCCAGGAGCTCGATCTCCTCGTACCCTTTCCTCCCCTTCAGCATGACCTTCAGCCGGGCAATGAGCGGGTCGATCAAGATGCCGATGTTCTTCACGATGTCCTGGGCAACCCGCAGCTCCACCTTGTGCCCCTGGCGGAGCAGCACGGTGAGGGCCGCCTCCTGCTCGAACAGGGTCTGGTCCTGGAACTGGATCCGCCGCTTGAGGTTCTCTATTGTCTTCTCCTCGTCCTTCATGCTCGTGATGTCCCGGACATATTCGATGAGGCAGAACATCCGCCGGTTGTCGTCAAAGAGAGGGAAGACGGAGAGCTCCTGCTCCCCCCGCTGGTCCTCGGGCCCTTCGTAAGGAACGACGCCCAGCTCCGGGCGCCCCGTACGGGCGGAAATCATGGAGGGACAGCTCGCGCACGGACTTTCGCGGCCATGGTAGACCTGGTAGCACTTCTTCCCGACGATGGGCATCACGTGCGAATACCACTTTTCCATCGCGCTGTTTGCGCCCAGGACAGTGAGGTCCAGGTCGAGGATGCTGATCCCATCCTTCGACCTGTTGAAAACGTACGTGAAGAATTGCTCGAACTCGTCGAGCATGGACTGACGGGGAGCAGGCTTTCTGGCAAGGAGCCAGCTTTTCAGGAACGAAAAGTCACTCATCCGAGCTTCCCGCAAGGAAGAGTAGCATTTTTCTCCGGTTTCGTTCCAGATTATTGTGCATTTCTCTTGACATCTGAGAGATAAAGTGGTTCTTGGAGTTACTTGCTTGTGTGTGACGCTTTCTCCGTGGCATCCAAGCGCAGGGATGGCTGTGATCCTCGGAGGCATCAAGGGCATTCATGGAACGAATGGATCTTCCGCACAGCGCGGCCTCTCACGTCTCTCCGTCGGCGGAGGAAAGCCTCGACCTCGCGCTCGACATGGGAGATCTCGTGCTGCTGGACCAGGTCACGGAGACCTTCGACGACCTGATTGCCCGCGAGCAGTATCGAAGCGGGCTCCTGGCCAGCCTGAAGCAGGCGCGTCTTGCCCTCGGAGAAGGCGGAAAGCTTCGGCTCACGAACACCCACCAGGGCGTTCATGATGCGTCCTACCTCGAGCGCCTGGAAATGCTGCTCCGCGTGGCAGGTTTTATCGACGTCGCCCCGCAGGAAGGGGCTCCGGGCGCCTTGGTGGAAGCGGTGAGGCGCCCTGCCGTCCGGGAGGAGCAGGAGTACGGCATGGTGGTGCGGGAGCTCATCACTCCGGAGGACATCCGAAAGAGCCACGAGTTCGCCCGGGAGTACTACTTCTACAAGGACTACAATTACGACTACGAGGTGGCTCGGCAGTTCGACCTTCACTCGGACGTCTATGCCGTCTTTGACAAAACAGGAGAGATGGTGGCACTGGCGCGGGCGGCCGTTCGCGTGCCGGGGTACTATTGTCCTTTCATGTACGCCGTGACGGAAGACGGCTCCCATTTCCGGATGCCGGCGCACCGCCGGCGCATCGGTGAGATCATGGCCATCTATAAGGAAGGAAAGAGCGGAGTGGTGGCCTACAAGAGGCTCATGGAGTTCCTCACCCAGTACTCCTTTCACATTGCCCATGCCGACACGATCCTCACGACGTTCGCCGTGAACGATCCGTACACCGGCAACTACTACAAGAGCAAGTTCATGATGGAGGAGGCCGGGGCTGCTTTGACGTACCGGGATTTCGGAGGCAAATGGATCCTGCTATGGACAGACAAAATACTCGAGCTGAGCAAGCTGCACCGGGACTTGTTCAGAAAGTAAAGGCGTTCCTCTTCGAGGGCGTACCCCAGTCGCGGGAGCTGCGGGAGCAGTATCGGCGCCAGCAGGCCGATTCGCTGACCCGGATCAACCGCGTCTTTGCCCTCGTGGGTCTTGTGATCACCGCGTACCTGACCTTTGTCAGTGATCCGGTGTCTTACCCCGAGTTCGCCCGGGTCATGTTCCTGGGCCGGATGTACACCATCGTCGGCACGGCGATCATCGGCCTGATCTCGTTCTTCCCCTTCGCCCGGCGCCTCGGCGTGCCCCTGTCCTTCCTCCTGTTCCTGAGCGGCTCGCTCATGATGGCCCACCTGACCGCCGTCCTCGCTCCCATGACGGTGGGCGCAAACTCGTCCCTCACGGCCTGGGTCTACCTCAACCTCATCTTCTGCGGGGTCTACCCCCTTCCCGTCCTGTACTCGTTCATCGTCGTCGTCCTCACGATCGGGTACTACATAGGCGTGTACGGGATGGCCGGCTATCCGTTGACCCTGGCGCACTGGATGATCCTCGTGAACATCGCCGTCCCGAGCCTCCTCGTGCTTGCCTTCAAGATCGGAATGGAGGGGGTCAGGAAGCGCGAGTTCTACTTCCGCGTCGGCCTGGAGAAGGCCAACAAGGAGATCGCGGAGTTGAACGTCAAGCTGGAGGACGAGAACCTGAGACTGTCGCACGAGCTGGAGGTGGCCCAGCACATCCAGAGCATCGTCCTGCCGCAGGAGAGCGACTACCAGGCTTTCCGGGACCTCCAGATCTCCTGCCGCATGATTCCGGCCACGGAGGTGGGCGGGGACTTCTACGACACCATCCATTTCGGCCCCGAGGGCTTCCTCTCCATCGGCGACGTGACGGACCACGGCCTGCACTCCGGACTGATCATGATGATGGTCCACACGGCCCTCCGAGCGCTGAGCCGGGTGGAGCGCAACGACATCCAGAAGATCTACGGGGTCATCAACAAGCTTCTCTATGACTTCCGGCTCAAGACCACTGACCACCGCATCATGTCTCTCGTCATTCTCAAGTACCTGGGGGAAGGCAACTTCATGATGACGGGGCAGCATGAGACGCTCCTCGTCCTGCGCCACGACGGCACCGTCCAGAACATCGAGTCGCTGGAGTACGGCATGTACGCGGGGCTGGATGAGAACGTGCTTCCCTACCTGAAGCTGTTCAATTTCCACCTGGACCTGGACGACGTCCTGATCCTCTACACGGACGGCATCACGGAGGCCATGGACGAGCAGGAAAGAGCCTTCGGGACGGAGGGGATCCTCAAGGCCGTGGCCTCCCTCCGAGGTTCCTCGTCGGAGGTCATCCAGAATGCAATCGTGGAAGCCTGCCAGAAGCACATCGGCCAGGCCCGGAGGTTCGACGACATCTCCGTGGTGGTCGTGAAGAAAGTGGAGGACCGGGGGTGGGACGGGCAGCTTCGCGGCACCGTCCACGTGGGGGACACGATAGACGCGGAAAACGGGGTGGAAAGCGCGTTCAACGTCCGCTTTCTGCCCCTCGACATGTTCGACGACTGGCGCCGGGGAAGCGTCCTCTCGGATTTTACGGCGGAATATTTCAAGCACAATTTCCCGTCCGTGGAACAGACCGGGCTCATCTCCACGGTCGTGAATGAGCTGGTGGAGAACGCCGTCAAGTTCACCTCCAACAACTCGCTCCCCGTGGAGCTCACCCTCAAGAAGGCCAGCGGCAAGCTGCTCATCCAGATCTCCAACATCGTGCCCCAGAACCGCAGCCAGCCCTTCATGGCCGTCTGCCGGGAGCTCTTCGAGAAGGACCTGGAAGAGCTGTACGTGAAGCGGCTTGACCAGGGACGGGCGGACAAGGAATCCTCGGGACTCGGGCTGCTCTTGATTCGGAAAGACTACAGCTCGAAGCTTGGTTTTAACTTCCGGTTTGACGATGATGATACTGTTCAGGTTGCGGTGACCGCGGAGCTGACGTTTCAATGATGCAAGGGTACGAGCAGATGGACGAGGTAAGCAGAGAACCCTATTCGGTCCGCGTGACGCGCGACTTTTCCCGCATCGCGTTCAGCGGGACGCTGCGCCTGCAAGGCAGGCCGGATTATGAGAAGATCCACCGCATGCTGCGCTACGCGGCCCAGCGCTCGGGGGAGAGCCTGGAGATCGACCTTCGACAGCTTCAGTTCCTCAACAGCTCCGGCATATCGACTTTCAGCCTCTTCATCATCGAGATGAGGGAAATCGGGAAGAAGGTCACGATCACGGGGAGCAGGACCATCGCCTGGCAGGCAAAGTCGCTTGCCAACTTCCGCCGCCTCTATGACAAGGTTGTCGTGAACCTAGTGTGAGCTGTCGTCAGCCTCGATGAACCGCATGGCCTTGCGGAGGTCATCGAGGATTGCCGCCCTCTCCGCCGGTGGCGTGGAATCCGGCTCGTAGTAGAGCTGGCGGAGGAAGAACCCGTTGCCGAACTCCACGAACCTCGTCTCCTTGGCGCTCGTGTCGGTCTTGACGCCCACGATCTTGTAGACTTTCAGGGGATGATGGATCCCCCGGACCTCGATCAGGCGGGGACCCTCCACCTCCACGACGTCGTTGACGAGGGCGTAGGTGTATTCGCTGATGAAGATGGAATTGCGGTCCGCGATCTTCTCCAGGCGCGCGGCAATGTTCACCTGGCCGCCGATGATCGTGTAGTCCATCCTGGCCTCGGACCCGAAGTTCCCCACCGTGCAGTAGCCGGTATTGATCCCGATGCGCACGGCAAGCCCCTGGGTCGCTCCGGCGGCAAGCCACTTCCCGCTCAGGAGCTTCACCTTCTCCAGCATCTCCACCGCCATCCGGACGCACCGCTTGGCATGCGTCTCGTCGTCGATGAACTGGGGGTCGCCGAAGAAGACCACGATGGCGTCCCCGATGAACTTGTCCACCGTGCCTCCGTAGATGCCGGCAATCGTCGACATCTCGGTGAGGTACTCGTTGAGGAGCGCGGACAGCATCTCGGGCTCCAGCGTGTCGGTCACCTCCGTGAACCCGACGATATCGGAGAAGAACATCGTCAGCTTCTGCCGCTTGTACGCGAGCTTCGAGGTGAGCTTGCCGGTCTCGATGGAATCGTAGACCTGGGAGGGAAGGTAAATCTTCATGAGGGCGAGCAGGCTGTTGATGCGCTGGTTCTTTGCCTCCAGCTCGTTCTCGATCAGCGTACCGTGCTCAACGGTGTTCTCGTTCATGATCTGGAGGTCCCGCAGCTTCGTTTTGAGCTTTTCGACCTCCCGCCGGAGCTCGGCGGAGTCCACGCTGCTGCTTTCCCGGTGCGTCTCTTCCATGCGGTGATTGTACCAGACGGCTCAAAGAGGCGAAAGGTCGGCCGCGCGGGCTCTCAGACCTCCCCGCGGCTCCTGCGCTCGTCGATATCGTCCGGATACGCCAGGGCGTCGCTTCCCCGCTGCCCGGTCCTGACGCGGACGACGTCCTCCACCGGGTAGATGAAGATGATGCCGTCCCCCTCGTTGCCGGTGCGGGCGGCCTTCATGATGGCCGCGACGGTGGGCTCCACGTTGCGCTCGCTGAGGATAACGTTGAGCTGGATCTTCGGGAGCATGTCCTTGTGCAGGAACGTGTACCTCCAGGAGTCCTCCTGGCCCCCCTGGCGGCCATGGCCGCGGATCTCGAACACGTTCATTCCCACGATCCCGATGGCGGACAGGGCCTCCCGCACGCCGTCGAGCGCCTCCTCCCGGATGATTGCCTCGATCTTTCGAAACACTGCCGCCTCCTCCTTGCTCCCGTCCTGAACGTGCACGAATATGGCGTTCTGTTCAATATGACCCCGTGAAAGCGCGCTTGGTCAGGTCAGGTCGCGGACGCGCTTGCCGACCAGCCTCCCAGCCCGTACGTTGATTCGGGGAGGCGTAATGGTATCAAAGGCTCTTTTCCTGATGCTGACGGTCAGCCTTGCGGCCTCGTTGACGGCCTTTGGCCAGGACAAGGCAAAGGGAGACCCGAGGGTCGGAGACCCGAGGGTCACGCAACAGCTCGACCGCATGGGGATCCATTATTCGATCACGGAGAGCGGCAACTACTCGATGAAATACGACCT
Source organism: uncultured Spirochaetota bacterium (assembly GCA_963753085.1). Taxonomy (GTDB): domain Bacteria; phylum Spirochaetota; class Spirochaetia; order SZUA-6; family Fen-1364; genus Fen-1364. The sequence goes on from CAVWBF010000006.1 coordinate 344,629, forward strand.
GGACGGGGGCCGCACCCAGACCGTCTACATCATGGGTCAGACGGAGAAATACAAAAACACGGAGATCCGCGAGCTCTGGTCCCGGGCCGGGACATTTAACTCGGTCCCGTCGGCTGACGTGATGCAGAAGCTGCTGGAAGAGAGCGGCACAAAGGAGATCGGGTTCTGGGGCCTCGAAGAGACTGACGATGGCAGCTACATCGTCTACTTTTCCGTGAAAGTCCCCGTCTATCTCAGGGATTCGGACCTTTCCTCGCTGCTGGAGCTCACCGCGAACGTGACGGATCAGAAGGAAGCCGAGCTTTTCAACGACGATCAAGAATAGCGGAAAGATCCCGCGTCGGCCATCCTGCCATTTGACCGGCCGCGCTCCTGTCGATATCCTTGCTCAGGAGGAAATCATGCTCTGACGGAAACATCTGATAACGATGCCCCTTCCTGTCGTCGTCTTCCTGCTTGTCGAGCTGCTCGATGAGCTTGCCGGCGGGGCTCGCGAAGCCGCGTGGCCGTTTATCCGCCGGGAGTTCTCACTTTCCTACCTGCAAATCGGATTTCTTATCGGCGCGCCGGCAATTCTCAGCGCCCTTGTCGAGCCATTCCTCGGCGTCCTTGCGGACGTCAGGAAGAGACGTTCCCTGGTGGGCGCAGGCGGCATCATTTTCTGCGTCTCCCTCTTCCTGAGCGCTGCCAGCACGGGTTTCTGGCTCCTCCTTCTCTCGTTCGTGCTTTTCTATCCTGCCTCCGGCTTGTTCGTGAGCCTCAGCCAAGCCGAGCTGATGGACCGCGACCCGGCGCGCAAGGAGAAGAACATGGCGCGATGGACTTTCGCGGGATCGGCGGGAGCGGTGGTCGGGCCGCTTTCCCTCGGGGGAGCTGCCGGCATCGGCCTTGGATGGCGGGGCCTATACCTGTCGGTGGCAATTCTTTCAGTGCTGGCCCTGGTGCTCACGTTGCGCCGCGCATTTCCGTCCACCGGCCATGAAGCGAGGGGTGATACAGCGGAAGACACGCTCTCGCTGCGGGACGGCCTGCTTGGCGCTCTTCGGGCGCTGGGAAGAGGCGACGTGCTTCGGTGGCTCGCGCTCCTGGAGGCAGCCAACCTCATGCTCGACGTGCTGTTCGGCTTCCTTGCGCTCTACTTCGTGGAGGTAGCTGGATTCCGGCCCGAGCAGGCTGCGTTGGCCGTCACTGTCTGGACTGCGGCCCAGGTGGTCGGCGACCTGCTTCTCATTCCACTCCTGGACAAGGTGGACGGGCCAGGCTACCTGCGGGCAAGCGCGGGGATGGTCGCTGTCCTGTTCCCATGTTTTCTTCTCGCGGGCTCCTCCGCGGTCAAGCTCATCTTCATTGGCCTGATCGGGCTGCTGCGGGCAGGCTGGTACGCAATCCTCCAGGCGCGACTGAATGCATGCCTGCCCGGTCGCAGCGGCATTGCGCTGGCGGTGGGCAACCTCGCGGGGTCTGTGGGCGCCCTGATCCCACTTGGCCTGGGGGCACTCGCGGAGCTTGCCGGTCTTCGCGTGGCCATGTGGGCGCTCCTTGCGGCGCCGCTTGCCCTGCTTGTCGGAGTTCGCCGTTTGCGCGGGCTCCCCCCGAAGGAGACTTCATGAGTATCTTGTTGATGTGATGCTTCGAATAGGAACAAGCGGCTACAGCTACAAGGAATGGAAGGGCGGGTTCTACCCGGAGGATCTCAAGGCGTCCGAGATGCTGCCCTACTACGCCCAGAGGCTCGGGACGGTGGAGATCAACAACACCTTCTATCGCCTCCCTTCGAAGAAGCTGCTCGACGGCTGGTCTTCCCAGGTGCCCGATACATTCCGCTTTGTCCTGAAGGTGTCCCAGAAGATCACCCACTTCAAGCGGCTCAAGGGCGTCGAGGAGGAAACCGGATACCTTGTGGAGAGCGCCGCCTCCCTCGGAGCAAAGCTGGGCGCCCTCCTGGTGCAGATCCCGCCGAACTTCGCGCGGGACGACGAGCGCCTGGCGGCGTTCCTGGCTCTTCTGCCGGCGGGAATGCGCGCGGCCCTCGAGGTCCGCAACCAGTCCTGGCTCGTTCCCGATGTCTTCTCCCTTCTCGAGAAGCATGGAGTTGCGCTGGTGGCAAGCCAGACCGACGAGGCGCCGGAGCCTCCCATAGTTCGGACCGCGCCCTGGGGCTACCTGCGTCTTCGCAAGACCGCGTACGAGCCAGGAGAGCTCACCGCCTGGGCCCGGCGGATTGCTGACAAGGGGTGGGAGGAAGCATTCGTCTTCTTCAAGCACGAGCAGATTGCCCCTGACCTCGCTGAAAAACTTTCCGCTACAGCGGCCGGCACCCCTGGAACTTCCCGGGAGTCACCGCGGCGTTCATAGCTCGCTGTTCCAGAGTTGCCTGCCGCAGGGCCGCCTGCCGCTACTCGACCTTGTACGTGCCTCCCGGGGAAACGACCACAGCGTTATGCCCCTTGGCCTTTGCCTTTCGGACAAACTCCGCGGGGTCAGCCTTTATCAGGTCGAAGGTATCGTAGTGCATGGGAATAGAGACCTTCGCCTTCAGGAAGCCGGCTGCCCTGACGGCATCATCGATCCCCATGGTGTAGTTGTCCCCGATGGGAAGGAGCGCCACGTCAAGCGGCCCCCAGGCGTCCCCGATGAGCTGCATGTCCAGGAACAGCCCGGTATCGCCCGCGTGATAGACTTTCCGGCCTCCCATGGTAAGCACGATTCCGGCAGGGTTGCCGAGGGACTCGCCGTTCGGGCCTGTTGAGCCGTGATGGGCGATGGTGAGCTTCACGTGGCCGAAGGGGAACTGCCATCCCCCTCCGATGTGCAGGGGATGCCCCTTGGCGCCCTTGCTCTCCAGGTACCCCACGATCTCGGCGTTGGAGACGACAAGGGCGCCCGTTTTCTTCGCGATGGCCACCGCATCCCCCACGTGATCGCCGTGGCCGTGCGTCACGAGGATGGCGTCCAGCTTCGTGAACGAATCGGGTTTTGCCGTTGCCTTGGGGTTTCCCTCCAGGAAAGGATCGATGAGCACCCGGTGGGAGCCGTCATCGATCTCCCAGCAGTCATGACCGTAATAGCGGAGCGTCAACATCTCGCAATCCTCCATGGCGATGCTGATTTTGAAGTACCGCTATCAAGGTACTGATGAGCGTCCTCTCTGAGCAATCTCGACTCCGCCGAACACCGTCGCAGGGAAGACAACGGCCGGGAGAAAAAGCCCTCTCTTGCGCAAGAACGCCCAGAACGAAATAATCGTCCTCTATGCTTTTCACGCCGTTCACCATTCGAGACGTCACGCTTCGAAATCGCATCTGCGTTTCTCCCATGTGCCAGTATTCGTGTCAGGACGGATTCGCCTCCGACTGGCACCTCGTCCACCTCGGAAGCCGCGCCGTAGGCGGAGCGGCGCTCGTGTTCGCCGAGGCTACCGCGGTGACTGCACAGGGTCGCATCAGCCCGCAGGACCTTGGCATCTGGAAGGATGAGCACGTGCCCAACCTCCAGAGGATCACGAGGTTCGTCACGGCACAGGGGGCCGCGCCGGGGATCCAGATGGCCCATGCCGGCCGAAAGGCATCCGTGCGTCCTCCCTGGGAAGGCGGGCAGCCGGTGCCAGGGGCCGAAGGAGGCTGGACGGTTGCGGGACCCAGCCCCCTCCCCTTTGCGGAAGGCCACCCGGTGCCACACGAGCTCACCATCCAGGAGATTGCAGAGGTCGTTGCGGCATTCGCCGCGGCGGCCCGGCGCGCGCTCGAGGCCGGGTTCCAGGTCCTGGAAGTCCACGCGGCGCACGGGTACCTCCTGCACGAGTTCCTCTCCCCGCTCTCAAACCACCGCGGGGACCGCTATGGCGGCAATCTCGATAACCGCATGCGGCTTGCGCTGGAGGTTGCCGCCGCGGTCCGTGCCGTGTGGCCCGAGCGGCTGCCCCTTTTTGCGCGGATCTCCGCCACCGACTGGGTGGAGGGAGGCTGGGAAATCGAACAGTCCGTCGAGCTGGCGCGCGCTTTCAGGAAGGCCGGAGTGGATCTCATCGACTGCTCCTCGGGCGGGAACGTCAAGGATGCCCAGATACCGCTTGGTCCGGGCTACCAGACCTCGTTCGCCCAGCGAATCAGACGGGAAGCGGAGATTCCTACCGCCGCCATCGGCCTCATCACCTCCGCGCCGCAGGCGGACCACATCCTGCGCACCGCACAGGCGGACCTGGTCATCATGGCCCGACAGCTTCTCCGGGACCCCTACTGGCCCCTGCGGGCGGCGGCAGAGCTGAAGGCCCAGGCGCCCTGGCCGAACCAGTACCTCCGCGCCAGGACATGAGAACCGGTTTGAGAGCCACCCGGAACGCGCTGGCATGACATACGATGATTACCTGAAGCTGATCGAGGTCCTGGGCGTGCTTGCCTTCAGCATGACGGGGATCTTCGAGGCCCGCCGACTGAAGATGGACATTGTCGGTGCTTACTCCGTTGCAATGATAACGGCCTTTGGCGGAGGAACCGTCCGGGACGTGTTCCTCCAGCGCCATCCCCTGTTCTGGATCAGCAACTGGCCCTACTGCGTGGCCGTCCTCGTTCTTGCCATCGTCTCCGTGGCCATCCTCAGGCGGATCGGGGAGGCGACACGGAAAAAGCTCGTCCTCGTGGTCACGATTTTCGACGCGCTTGGTCTCGGCCTTTTCAGCGTCCTGGGATCGGTGTACTCGCTGCAGGTTTACCCGGACCTCTATTTCATCGCGGTGATCATGGGGGTGGTCACGGGCTGCTTTGGCGGAATCATCCGGGATGTCATCGGCAACAGAGTCCCGACCGTGTTTCGAAAATCGCAGCTCTACGCCACGTGCAGCCTCGCCGGCTGCGTCATGTACCTCCTCTTTGCGTGGCTCGGCCTGCCGGCGGCGGTCTCCATCCCCTTTGGCATCGGAGTGACTTTTGTCGTGCGCATGCTGGCCGTGAGATACAACGTCTCCCTTCCCATCTAGCAGGATGTTGAAAAGAGGCTCGCAAAAACCGACCCGGTCCCTCCGGAATCTTCGCCCGAGGTCTCTGCTTCAGTCTGGTGTACGGCCCAGCCGGTTGGAATCTTCATATGCTTGCCTCTGATTCGACGTTACACCGCGCGTTGAAGCATCAGGTTGCGAATCCTCACCATGTTGTAGGCGGTCATCGCAAGTGTGAAACCCCATCCAACACGATCGACCCCACGGAAGCGCGTCTTGCGATATGTACCGACAGTCTTCATCCAGCCGAAGATCTCCTCCACTCGCTTGCGAACGCGTTGACTGACGAGGTAACCAGGTTGACCAACCGTGCGTCCGTCGATCGCGGAGGACACCTTGCGCTGGGCAACGTGTGGGGTGGCATGAAGCTCACGAAGGTCCTTCACGCAGGCAGCTCGATCGTAGCCCTTGTCCATGCCGACGGTGATTCGATGACTCCCGGGGATTGCACTGACCATTTCCACTGCAGCTTGCGGTTCAGCCGTCCCCGTGCTGATGCTCACGCAGTGCTCCACGACCAACCCGTTGCGATTCTCCATCAGCACATGGCCCATGTAACTCAGCCGCGCCTCTCCTCCCTGGCTCTTCTTCGACAGACGGGCATCGGGGTCCGTTGTGGAAGCATGCGTTTCGTTGCTCCTTTTCTGCCCCCGATAGTCGACGTCTTCGTTTCGTCCCTCCCCGCCACCAGTAGGTGCCGACGGACCTCCATCCTTGGGCTGGAAGCTCTTTTGAGAGGCCCATGCCTCAATCAGCGTTCCATCGACGGTGAAGTGCTCGTTGGACAGAAGCCCTTCAGCCTCGGCCTGTTGACGAATCTGGAGAAAGAACTTCCTGATAATGTCTGCGTCCAACAACCGGTCTCGGTTCTTCGAAAAGGTAGAGTGGTCCCACACCTCATCATCCATCGAAAGGCCGACAAACCACCGAAACAGCAGGTTGTAGTCCAACTCCTCCATCAGCAGCCGTTCGCTTCGAATCGAATAGAACATCTGCAACAGAAGAGCTCGGATCAGTTTCTCCGGAGGAATCGAGGCTCGGCCCACTGGGGAGTACATCTTGCTGAACTCAGGCGACAGCTCTTTCAGCGCCCGGTTCGCCATGTCCTTGACGATCCGCAAAGGATGATCGCTCGGCACCCGCTCAGCAGGCGAGCGATAGCTAAAGATGTGGTCCTGTTCCTGATTCGGCCCTCTCATCGAATCCCTCCCAGAAAGAACTCCACTGACGAGAGTATCAATGAAAGGCTGATCACTCAATGAAAAACTGCTTTTTTCAACATCCTGCTAGGGTTGCCAGCCTCTTAATTCACACTTAACAAACAGGCTCCACCCTCTGCCCATGCTGTTCCTCCCAAAAACGCTTGCTGCCGCGGGAATGGCAGTGCTCTTCCTTGCCGGGTGTCAGTCCTCCGCGCAGATTTCAACGTCAACATCGGGACCTGCGTCGATCAAGGCGACATCCAGCCCTGGGGATGCAGAGATCTCCCGCTTCCTCGTTCCGCAGAAATCGGAGCCCAACCTGACGCATGACCAGGCGGTGAACCTCCTGCGCATGCACGTTCGCTACCTCTTCGTGCTCTACCAGGAGAATCGGTCTTTCGATTCTTACTTCGGAACTTTTCCCGGCGTGGAGGGGATCTACTCCCAGCCGGCGGAGCGCACGCCCGGCTTCTTTCAGAACATCCTGGACACCGACGGCACGACGGGCCGGATCCAGCCTTTTCGCATAGGGCCGAACGAGTTCGCCGCCGACACCGACGATGTTGACCACTCGCATTCCCTCCTCGTGAAGAAAATGGATGTTGTCGACGGCAAGGCGCGGATGGACCGTTTCGCGCTGACGGAGGAGGAAAAGTATGCCAGCGGTGGGACGCCGTCTCTCCAGGCCAGGCAGTTCGGCGAGCTGACCATGGCGTACATGGACGGGGACACGATCCCGTTTCTCTGGCGGTATGCGAACAGGTTCGTGATCTTCGACCATATCTTCCAATCCCTCGTCGGTCCGTCCACCCCGGGCAATCTCGCGATCATCGCCGCGCAAGGCGGCCAGACCCAGGCGGCGCTCCATCCCGATCAGGCCTGGCAGGGCAACGGGAACCGGGGAAAGGGTGAGCCCGTTGTCAACGACGAGGACCCTTTCTGGGGATCACCTGAAGACTCCTCGATCCGGAAAATGCCCGTCAACCCGAAAGACTTTCCCGGCTACGGGGTCCAGCTCAACCAGACGTATGCCACCCTCCCCCTCTCCCTTGCAGGCGGCGAGGCTGCACGCCAGACTGCATCGGATCCTGACAGCTCCTCCGATCTCTCCGACGTTGCGGAGGACATCGGCTTCCTGACCGGCAAAGGGGGAAAGGCAGTGCCTTGGGGGTGGTTCGAGGAAGGGTTCGATCGCGAGCCGAATGAGGCGGACGCGGGCCCTACGGATGCCAACGGGGTCCACGCCTCCTACATCACGCACCATAACGGCCCCCAGTATTTCGGCTACATCGTGAACAGCCCTCCCATGGCTGCGAAGCTCCGGGGGCTTGGGGATTTCTTCTCCGCGCTGCGGGACGGGACACTGCCTGGTGACGGCGGAGTCTTCTACGTGAAGGGTGGATACAGGAACATCTTCGGGATGAAGCCGGCGGATCCAGACCCCGCGGTCCAGAAAAGCTTCCTGGGCGACGACGATCATCCGGCGTATTCCGATGCGCAGATCAGCGAGGCCCTGATTGCAAAAGCGGTCAACGCCATCGCTCGAAGCCGCTACTGGGCGGAAAGCGCCATCATCATCACCTGGGACGATTCCGAAGGTGATTACGACCACGTGCCCCCGCCCATTCGATCCTACGGTCCGGACGGGAGCGCGCTCACCGTGGGTCCGCGAGTTCCGCTCCTCGTGATCTCCCCGTATTCGCGCGCACACGCCGTCGTGAGCGAACAGGGAGACCATGGCTCAGTGGTCAAGCTCGTGGATGCCCTGTTCGGGCTGACGCCGCTCGCGGAGCTGCCGGCGGAGAAGAAGGGCCGGGAGGCGGGGCAGAAGCAATTCGGCCAGAGCGACTGGGGACCCGATGACTCGCTGACAGAAGGGGTATCCGACCTGGTTGCGGCATTCGATCCCGCGCGCCTGCAGGGCGCGGCGCCGCCCCTTCCGCCCTCCTATGCTGAAATCCCGGATGACATCGTCGCAACGCTGCCCCAGGCAAGCGGCTTCGGGCTGAAGGACATCGGCATCATCCCTGTTGACCGGGCGCTCGGCGTTCGGAATCCCGTCCCCGAGGACTTCAATCCGCGCCCAAAGACAAACCCGACGCAGACTAAGTAAAGAAGCCTCCCGAGTGAGACTCTCTATTTCTCCAGGACCTTCGAATCCTGGCGGTGCTTCCTCCGCTCGAAGAGAAAAAACGCGGAGGGTACGACATAGAACGTGAGAATTGTCGAGGAGATGATTCCCCCCAGCATGACGATTCCCAGCTTCTGACCGAACTCCGCGCCCTGGCCTTTCCCGAATATGAGGGGAAAGCTTATGACGAGCACCGTCAGAGTGGTCATGATAATGGGACGGAAGCGAAGCCGGGCTGATTCGATGAGCGCGTCGAGGAATGGCATCTGTTTCAGCCGTTCGACGACGAAGTCAAGATAGAGGATGGCATTCTTTGCGGAAAGGCCGATCAGCATGAGCATCCCAAGCAGGCCGAAAATGTCGAGACCGCCGCCGAGCCCCCAGAGCAGCCACAGCGCTCCGGCCAGCGCCAGCGGCACGGGCAGGAGGAGATAGAGCGGGTATCGCCAGGAGTTGAATTGCGCTCCCATCACCAGGTACACGAGAAAAAGCGCAAGGAGGAAGGCAAACGGCGCCTGGCCGGCCAGCTGAGCGGCAAGATCGGCTGGACCGAAACGCTTCTCCGCGCCGAAAGTCACCCCGCGGCCAAGGATCCCCTGCGCGGTCATTGCGGCGGTGACCTGCCTCTGAAAAGAAAGCGGCGGCGGCGCGCCCGGTGCCAGATCCAGATCGAGATCAGTGGAATATCGCCTGTCGGTCCGATCCAGCCTGAGGGGAGCCCTGCTGAGCACAAACGATCCCAGCTGACCGACGTGCATCGTGCTCTGGAGCGTCGGGGAAACAACCGGAAGGTTGAGAAGGGATTGCGCGCCGGAAAGCCCGGTGGGATCCATCTGGACGATGATCGGGTAGCTGATTCCGCCCAGCTGAACCATCGAGGCCTGCATTCCGGAGGTGTAGGTCTGGAGGGCATCGGCTACCATGCCTGGAGTAATGCCTGTGCCCTCGAGCTTGTGGGGATCAGGAGTGAAGTCATTTTCCAGGGTCGTGGCTGACAGATCGGAGCTCACGTCCTCCACGTCGCGATCCTTCGTGAGAAAGGCCAGGACGTTCTGGTTGGTATCCGACAGTGTGGCGAAATCCGAGCTGGACAGTGTGAACGAGATCCCCGATCCCTGGCCCTGCAGCCCGCCCGCCACGCTTGCCGAGATACCGGGCGAGGGAAGATCCTTCAGCAGCCCAAGGAGACTCCTCCGATAGTCGCGCGCGAGCTCGAAGATGTTTCTGCGGTCCCGCTGGGAGACGAGCTGCACCGTCATTCCGGAGATGTTCGGATTGTTGCCGAAGACCGTTGTTCCATTGGAGCCGACGGTGGTCTGGATGGACGTCACCTCGGGCTGGCTGGAAAGCCAGGCCTCGATGCGTCCGGTTGCATCGTTTGTCACGTCGATCGGTGTGCCGGGGGCAAGGCGCATGTTGACCTGCATTACCCCTGAATCGAACTGGGGAACAAAGCTGAAGGGGATTCGCGGTCCCACCACGACGAGCGTTCCCAGAAAGAGCGCCGCGGCGCCTGCCAGCACCCAGGTCCCCTTTCCCAGCACTGAGCTGAGGGAGCGTGCGTAGCCGTCCCTCAGCCAGCCAAGGACTCTCTCCGCGGCCTTGTGCGACATCATGGTCACCGCCTGAAAGAAGAAATAAAGAATCTTCAGCAGGGACAGTGTGACGGAGAATATCACGGGGAAGAGAAGCACGCCGGGGAGCCACACGTATTTGCGGAAAGCGATCAGGGCAACGGCCGAAGCCACCCACACTATGATTCCGACGGGCCTGACCGATACCCTCAGCCCCCGGCGAACGTCGACCCCGAGGCCCTTGACGGCATTGAGCACATCGCGAAAGCCGTGGTCCTCCGAGTCCGGCGTGTAGGCCAGGCGGACTGTCAGGAAAAGGACTGCCTCGAGAAGAGAAAAGAAAACCGCCGCGGCCAGCCCAAGAGAGAACTGCATCAGGTAATGTCCGACGAACCCGCCGATGAAGCTCACCGGAAGAAGAACCGAGATCAGCGAAAGGGAAGCGGCGAGGACCGCGCTGAAAACCTCGCTGGCGCCTTTCAAGACTGACTCTTTCAGCGGGTAGCCCATCAAGCGATACCGTTCGATGTTTTCGGCCACGACAATCGAATCATCGACGACAATCCCGACAGCCACGATGAGCGCAAGGAGCGAGACCAGGTTGAAGTTGAATCCGGCCAGCCTGTACAGGACGGGCGCCGCCGAAAGGGCAATCGGGATGGCCAGGATGACGGAAACCGCGGTGTTGATCTTTCCCAGAAAGAGCAGGCAGACGATCGCGACCACGATGGCGGTGATGATGAGCTCCCGGTAGGTGGAGTGGATCGAGGCCCTGATGGGCGCCGTCGTATCGTTGCTGATGACGATCGAATACCCAGCGGGCAGAGCGGTAGCCGCAAGCTGGTCGCGGACGTTCTGAGCCACGGCAACGGCGTTGCTCTCCGTCGTCTTCTGGATGGACACGAGCACCACCGGCTGGCCGTTCACGCGCGCGTACGTCGTCGGCTCCGGGACATCGCGGACAGTGCCGACGTCCCGGACCCGTATCCCCCTGCCGGCATCGACAAGGATGGAGGATATCTGCGCGCTGTCTCCTGGCTGGCTCTTCGTGGAGAAGGTCACGGTCTGCCGGTTGCTGCTCACCGTCCCGATGGATTGGTCCAGGGAAGATGTCGCCACGGCGCTCGTCACCTGCTGCGGGTTGATGCCGTAATACTGGAGCTTGTCCGGGTTGAGGAGGACCTGGAATTGACGCGACGGCGCGCCGTCCAGCTGGATGTTTGCAACACCGTCAACCCGCTGAAGAACGGGTGTCAGGTCGTTCAGGGCATAGCTGCCGACATTCTCCAGCGTGTCGCCGGATGCGGAGATCCCGAACTGCAGGATGGGCAGCGCATTCGGGTCGAAGGTCTGAACGGACGGGGTGGCCACCCCGCTGGGGAAAGAGCGGGTGACCGCGGACACGAGGGCGGCCACCTGGTTCGTGTCGGCAAACCGATCCGTGTCGGGGTCGAAGTTGATGACGACCCTGCTGAACCCCAGGAGGCTCGTCGATTTCATGATCGTAATGCCGCTGAGGCTCGAAACGGCGTTCTCGATGACCTGGGAGACCTGCTCTTCCACGACGGGCGGAGATGCCCCCGGGAAGGACGTATTGACCACAACCACTGGAATGTTGACGCTCGGGAGGAGGTCCACCCCGAGATTCATGGTCGAAATCAGCCCGAATGCCACAACGGCAAGAAAAAATCCGATCGAGAGGACGTACCGGGTCACCGAGAACCGGACGGCGGGGTTGATTGTGTCGAAAATCTTCGCCTGGAGGTCGCGCAGAGTGCTCACGAGATGCTTCCGCGCCGCGACTGTTGACCGGCTGCGTCGTCACGATCCGGCATATCAGTGAGAGGGTAAACATTGCACGGATGGAGGGGCAACCCGGCTTCAGTAGATTGCGGCCCCTCGCGTGCGCGTGGTACAACGGGTCACACATTTGGAAAGCGGAAAGGAGAACGTGGTGATCTACGAGCTGCGGCAGTACAGGGTGAAAAAAGGCAAGATGAAGCAATGGCTGAAGCTGATGGACGAACAGATCGCACCGTTCCAGATATCGCAGGGGATGGCGATCCCGGCACAGTTCACGGCTCTCAAGGAGAAGGACCTCTACGTGTGGCTGCGGCGGTTCAGGAACGAGGCGGAGCGCAAACGCCTGTATCGCAAAGTCTACGAGAGCGATCATTGGAAGAACGTGCTTGCTCCACGGATAGACGCAGTGCTCCACATGTCGAAGATCGTCGTGACGGACCTCGCGCCGACTCTTTCTTCAATCCTGCAGTAAGTCCGGCAGCGGGAAAGCGGGGTCGGCGCAGGGACTCACAGCCACGGCACGATCAACGTTCGGACGCTGCCTCCATCCCGACGGACACGAACTCGCGCCGCGGATCCTGGTCCTTCTCATGCGAAATCTCGAACATCTCGATCCAGCACCCGACAATGTTGTCTGCAACCGGCAGATCCTTCTCCAGCAGGCGGTGAAGCTTCGGGAGGTTCCGAGAAGGAACAATGGGGTAGAGATGATGATCCACGTGATCATCGAGCCCCCAGAAGAAAGTCTTGACGAACCAGCTGACGCGAACGGACCGGGTGTTCAAGCGGTGGTCGTTGACGTTATAGGGTCGACCGATATGCTTGGTGGCGTGCCAGAGGATCTCGATGGGAGAGCCGATCTGCCATGCGATTGTGAAAAGGGCCAGCGCTGCCCACGCCTGGAAAACGATGGCGACAGCGGCCACCGCGAGGTGGATCAGGAGGATGGCAAGCGACTCGATCCTGATGGCAGTGATCTCCTTCTGGCTGCAGTGATCGCGCATCATGCGGTCTTTCCGTCCGGCAGCTCGCAGGACCTGGGTCCGCATGGCAAGGAAGAGCTCTCCCACTGCGCCGATCACGAGTATCCTGAGGACCAGCTTGATGAGAAACGCGCGCAGCCAGCGCGACGTGATGACCTCGGGCCAGTCGGTTTCAGGATCCACCTCGCGCACCATGGTGTAGCGGTGATGGAGCTTGTGGGAGATGCGCGCATAGGTCGGACTGTTCCAGATCACCACCTGCACAAGGAAGAAGAATATCTCGCTGAACCAGTCGGCGGATTCGGCGAATACCGTCTTGTGCTGCAGCTCGTGGGCAATGGCCACCCAGAAGCCGTAGAAGAAATAGTAGACATAGAGGATGGGAATCGCGAGCCAGAGATTGACCCGGCTGACGTAGATGGCCGCGACCGCCGGGACCGCCAGCAGGAAGAGAAACCAGGCCACTCTCACGATGCCGTTCAAGGTGCTGCGTTTCGAAAGCTGCTTGAGCACCTCGCGGTCGATCGGGGGACGTTTCCAGTCCTTTCGCTGAGTGTCCCACTCGAACCCGGAAAGCTGATCCCTGGTTGCGAACCGTGCATTCGACATGACCACTCCCCTCTCCTTATTTCGTCACGGTGAGCTGTGGCCGTCGCACTGCAGCACCCCAAGGTACTTGCTGAACGGTCCCACGGCCTCCCGATACTGATGTGCCATGACCCTCGAGATCTGGTGCACATGGGTCAAGTCGTGAGCTGCCCAGGTTGCCAGCAACTCAGACAGTGAAACCGTTCCGAGGGCGGGATGTCGCCCATGCTTCTCGAGGTCCTCCGGCCGCAGGTTCATCGCGCGGAGCTCGCGGAGGCTGTCTGCCCGCGAGCGCGCAAACTCTTCGAGGAGCTGCCCCAGCGACTTGCCCTGACTCTCTTTCACGTGTCCCCAGCGATCAAAGGGCGGAAACGGTTGCGACTCCCCGAACTGCAGCACTATCCTTGCCCGAGGCATCCAATCGGTATGTTCGGCGTGAATCAGGTGGCCGACAACGTCAACCGCGCTCCAGGTCTTTTCCCCTTCATTTCCGGTGGTCCACGTTTCCGGCAGGTCACGGAGAAGCGCGTCAAGAGCTGCCGGCGTGCGGGTAAGGAGCGCTATCGTCTGCTGCAGGTCATGTCCCATTGTGATCCTCTCCTGTGCCTCAATGTGCCGTACGCGCCGCCGGAAAATCAAGAAACCACGAGCACACAAGAACCCATGGATGTTTGTGGCAAGATGGCGCGCAATACGTTATACTGGCAGCGTTGGCGGAGGAAGCACGTCAGGCTCCGGTGGTCTTCCATTGGAGGAGGCGGCAATCATGCTCCTGCCGGGATGGCTGAATCTCGACTCGCTCTCCATAATCAGGCTGGCCGCCCTGCTTCTGTCTTTCGTCATCGCTCTCTACCTTGTGCAAGTCCCGAGAAAGTCCCTTGCCACACTTTTCCTCGCGGGAGTCTTTGCAGGGGCATTTCTGTTCAACGCAGCCTCATTTTTCGAGTTCGCCGGGCCGTACTACTGGCAGCCCCGGACCGTGAAGACCGTTCTTGTGCTCCTGTTCAACGACATCGGCCCGTCGCTCGCCATGGTGTTCCTCCTCCTTTTCGCTTACCACTTCCCCCGTTTCCGGCGCGCGGAACGCCGAGAGTTCAGGATCGTCTTCACCCTGTCGATAGCCCTCAACGCGGGCGTTCTCGGCCTCAACGTGTACAACCACTTCGTGCTGCAGTGGCGTTTCAGCGACATGAGGCTCTGGGACATTTACTGGACTGTCTTGTATTGCAGCCTCGCGACGCAGTTCCTCGGCGCGATGGCCCTTCTGTTCCGAAAGGCGGCACGGCTGTCCGGCCATGGTCGGCGCCCCTTTCTCGCGCGGATCCTGCGGCCGCACGGCCGCGACGCCGAATCCGCGCGAGCCCTTGCCGCAATTCTCCTTCTTCCGGTGCTGTCCCTCGCGGCGTCCCTGGCCATGACATACGGCGTCCTTCCTTTCGCTGTGGCGACCTACCTTATCTGGCTTGGCCTGCTTCTGTTCTACCTCGGATTCATCGTCATGTATCTGAACTACAGCGCCGACCCCATGACTCTGCAGATGAAGCTGCTCGGGGTTACCCTCGTGCTGATTCTGAGCACCATGGGGCTCGTCGCCCTTTTCGTGGGCGAGACCTCGGCAAGGGACTATACGCGCCAGGCGCCGCTGCCGGAGCGTTCGACGATCCGCTTCACTCTCAACGGCTCCCGAAGCTATGACATCAGGGGCGCGCGGGACGCTTTCGACCCGGACCTGGGGCCGGCGGTGGACATCACCTACGGCCGCCCCCGGCTCGTGAAGCTGGAATTCGATTTTCCGTTTTACGCCGCCAGCTACCGCACGATTCATGTCCTCAACGGCCCGATGATCTACCTCGGGGAAGGCGCGCAAGAGAACGGGTGGGGCGGGTACAACCCGCAGCCGGCAATAGCGCCGCTCATCATGAACCTGGACCCTTCGAGGGGCGGCGCAGTTCACGTCAAATCCGCCCACGACTCGGCGACAATCACGTGGTTTCGCCTCCCCGAGCTGGGGGCCGCGAACGCGAACACGGTTCAGCTGGTTCTTCGCGCGGACGGGACCATCGAGATGTCCTTCGAGGAGCTTTCCCCCGCGTGCGGCCCCTCCATCGAGCAGCTGTACAACTACACGGCTGCAAGCACGACCGGAGGGGATCCCGCCCCGGGCGGCAGGCCGGCCCCTTTTCCCCCGCGGCTGACGGGAATCCACCCGGGGGGCCGGTCCGCTCCCCTGGAGCCCATCAGCTTCACGCACGGCCTGCCGTGGTCCGGCACCCGCCGTGCGGTGATCTTCGAATCGCACGAGGCAGGCTTCGCGCGCTACCTCAATGACAGGATCGGGGTGCTCGCCGCCCTTACCGTCGGGGCGAGCGTTCTCGTCCTCCTTCTCATCCCTCTTCTCCTCCGAACCAGCCTCTTCACCCCGCTGCGGGAATTGTCCCGCGGGATGCGACAGGTGGAGCGAGGCGATCTTGGCGCCGCGGTCAGGGTCCAGTCCCGCGATGAAATCGGCTCCCTGTCCAGGGCGTTCAACCAGATGGTGGACTCCATCGGTCGCGCCGAATCGAGCTTCCGCGCTCTTGCGGAGGACGCCCAGGACGGGATCATCGTCTTCAGCGATGACGCCGCCGTCTACGCAAACCGGCGTGGCGTCGAGATGACCGGATACTCGATATCCGAGCTGACGGGGATCGGCTTCCAGACGCTTTTCCCTGCCGCCTCGCTCCCCCCCTACGGCGTGCAGCCCGACGCGCCCGTGGAGACTCCTGCCAGGACCGCTTCCGGCGCCGAGCTGCCCGCGGAGCTGGTGTATTCGCGCACCCTCTGGCATGGCAGGCCGGCCACGGCCGTTCTCATGCGTGACATCACGCGGAGGAAGCGCGAAGAGGAAACGGCGCGGCTGCAGCTGCAGAACTTCATGCGCACGGACAAGCTCACCTCCCTCGGCGTGCTCGCAGCCGGCCTCGCGCACGAGATCAGCGTTCCCAACCAGGTGATCCTTTCAAACGCAACGCTCCTCTCGAACGCTTCGCCCCAGCTGGCCGCCCTGCTCGAAGCGGCCGCTGCAGAAAACGCGGATCACCTGATAGCCGGGCTGGACGCCGCGGAGTTTCGCGACCGCCTGCCCGGGATGCTTTCCGCGGTGGTCAAGAGCTCCTCCCTCATCGACGGGATCATCCGGAACCTGCGGGATTTCAGCGCGGACTCACCGGGCCGGGGCACGGCCCCGTTCGACGTCAACACGGCCATCCGCAACGCGGTAGACCTCGTGGGCGCCTACATCAGGAGGGCCACGGACCGTTTCACCCTGGAGCTGTACCCCGGATTGCCCCGCACGCGCGGCAATCCGCAGAGTCTCGAGCAGGTGTTCATCAATCTCATCCTGAACGCATGCCAGTCCATCGGAGGAAGGGACAAGGCGATCATCGTCAGAAGTCGGCCCGGCGACACCAGCTCCACGCTGCGGGTCACGATCAGTGACGAGGGGGCAGGCATCCCGGCGGAGATCCTGCCCCGCGTGCGGGAAGCGTTCTTTACCACTCGCGAAGCAAGCGGGGGCACCGGCCTCGGGTTGTACGTCTCACAGGCCATCGTGACCGCCCACGGCGGAACGCTGGAGCTGGTCTCGACGCCGGGGGTCGGCACCGACGCAATCGTGATGCTTCCTGTGGAGGCAAACCCATGAGAGCAGGCCGAATCCCGGAGAACCCGATCCTCCTTGTCGACGACGAGCAGCCGATCGTCGACAGCCTGAGCCTCATGCTCAGGTCCAACGGGATCGACAACATCGCCACGTGCACCGACAGCCGGGAGGTCATGGCCATCCTGCGCAGCGGCGAAATGGAGCTTGTTCTCCTTGACCTCGGCATGCCCAATCTGCCCGGGGAAAAGGTCCTGGCGGCCATCCACGAAGAGATGCCGCAGATCCCCGTCATCGTCATCACGGGCACGAACGAAGTGAGCCCGGCCGTGGAGTGCATGAAGGCCGGGGCGTTCGACTACATGGTGAAGGCGGTGGAGGAGAGCCGCCTGGTGAGCGGGGTCAGGCGGGCAATCGAGATCAGGAAGCTCTCCCGTGACTACCGACGCCTGAAGGATGGCATGCTTTCACCGCACCTGGCCCACCCGGAGGTCTTCTCCCGCATGGTCACCAGGAACGGCGTGATGATGTCGCTCTTCCGGATCATCGAATCCGTGGCGAAATCCGACGAGCCGATCCTGATCACGGGAGAGACGGGCACCGGCAAGGGCCTGGTGGCAGCCGCAGTCCATGCGGCGAGCGGCCGCGATGGCCCCCTGATCGAGGTCAACGTGGCGGGGCTGCAGGACGACCTATTCTCGGACACGCTGTTCGGTCATCACAAGGGCGCGTTCACCAACGCCGTGGACGCGCGGGGAGGGCTGGTGCAGCAGGCCGGCAACGGAACGCTTTTTCTCGATGAGATCGGGGACCTGTCCATCCAGTCCCAGGTGAAGCTCCTGCGCCTGCTGGATACCGGCGAGTACTATCCCCTCGGCTCTGATCTCCCGAGGCGCACAGCAGCCCGGATCCTTGTCGCCACCAACCACGACCTCGCTGCTCTCATCCTGGAAGGGAAGTTTCGAAAGGACCTGTATTACCGTCTTTCCACGCACGAGCTTCGCGTGCCCCCGCTGCGCGACAGGAAAGACGACCTGCCGCTCCTGCTGGATCACTTTCTGGACCAGGCGTGCGCGAAGCTGGAAAAAAAGAAGCCTTCCGTGCCGCCACAGCTCCTGCAGCTGCTCGCGACCCAC
Source organism: uncultured Spirochaetota bacterium (assembly GCA_963753085.1). GTDB lineage: Bacteria > Spirochaetota > Spirochaetia > SZUA-6 > Fen-1364 > Fen-1364. The sequence continues at coordinate 362,673 of CAVWBF010000006.1, forward strand.
GGCTTTCCCGGCAACGTCCGCGAGCTGCGGTCGATGGTGTATGACTCGGTGTCCCGGCAATCCTCCGCCACCATTGCCCTCGCGGCTTTCAGGGCGGCTGTCCAGCGCGAAACACTCGAGGCGGCGGAGGAATCAGCTCCTGCGATGCTTTCCTTCCCGGACAAGCTGCCGACTCTCGACCAGGCGGCCGAGATGCTGATCGAGGAGGCCTTGAGCCGTTCAAGCGGCAATCAGAGCATCGCCGCGGGGTTGCTCGGCATCAGCCACCAGGCCCTGAACAAGAGGCTCAGTCAACGAAAAACGCCGCAGTGAGCTCGAGAACGCCTGGAGACGCCTCCTTCACCGGTTTGTGAAAATGGCTTTCCCATCCTGTGATTGATCGCAATTCACGAGGCTGGATGGTGAATACAGGAAGGTGATGTACTGCTCATCGACATTGATCCTGTTCGATTCGCCCGGATCAAGCTGGAAAGACGACCAGGAATCCTGGCCGAAGGGCGTCACTTGCACGGTGTAGGATGATTTGTTGACGAACTCAAATCCTCCCAACAAGGAGCAGCTGACAAAAGCCAGGACGATCAACAGCAGCACGATGAGCCCGGAGATTCTCAAAGATGCTCTCTTCATAATTGCCTCCCGTTTCCCAGTCTCCAGTGCAAGGAGAATGCCAGGAGAGGCTCTTGCGCTATTTCCTTTGGTGAAGGCTACTTATTCTTTTCCAAGAGCGATGCTCGAGCGCTCACCCCCTGCAACGCAGGTTGCGCCTTTCGACGCCGGTTGCAGCACTGTCAGCCGGCGGTCCTTTCGATCTCCCGACCGGGCGTCACCTGAAGTCGTGGCTGGTGGCGGCAATCCCCGTGTCCTTTTCAATGAAGTCAGGCTTCCAGAACGATTCCGCAATGATGTGGACCACGCCCTCCGCAACCTGGAGGCGCCCCGTGACCCCCAGGAGCCAGTTGGTCAGGATCATCGTGCGGTACTGCTTGAAGACTTTTTCCCAGATCACGAGATTGGCAAAACCCGATTCATCCTCCAGCGTCATGAAGAGCACTCCGGCCGCGGTCCCTGGCATCTGCCTGCAGATCGCGCATCCGGCAAGGGAAACCTTCCGGCCGTGTTCCATCCGGGAGACGCTGGCGGCGTCGGGAAGACCCTGCTTCCGCAGTGATGGGCGGAACTGCTCCATCACGTGCCCGCGTGGGCTCTGGTCTGACGCGAGGTAGTCCCAATTGACTTCCTCGGCAGCGCTCAAGGGGCGAAACGAAGGCATCTGCTCGAAGTCTCCGACCAGCAGACTCGTGGGAGGCTCGGTCTGATCGAGCACGCCCCAGAGCGCCTCGCGGCGTCCCTTGTCAAGGCAGTCAAAGGCTCCCACTTCGGCGAGTCGTTCCATGGAATCACTGGGAAGACGACAGAGAGAAGTGAATTCCGGCAGGACGGGCGAGAGTGCTCCGGCGCGCCACGCACGGATTCGCTCCCAGTCCCCTTCGCCGAGCCCCTTGACGTACCGCAGCCCTATTCGAACGGCGTACTCCTCCGCTCCCTGGGGGCGTTCCAGCGTACAGTCCCAATCGCTCCTGAGAATATCGATGGGCAGGAACTTCACAGCATGACGCTTTGAGTCATCGATGACCGTGGCGGGGGAATAGAACCCGAACGGCCACGCGTTCAGAAGCGCGCATACGAACACAACGGGATAGTGGCACTTGATGTACGCCGTCGCGTACGCGATAAGCGCAAAGCTCGCGGCGTGTGACTCCGGGAACCCGTATTCGCCAAAGCCAAGGATCTGGCTGAAGACCCTCTCCGCGAACTCCGGCTCGATGCCTTTGGCTACCATGCGGGAGACCAGGCGATCGTGGTGCAGCTCGATCCGTCCCCGCTGTTTCCACGCCGCCATGTCTCGACGAAGCTGGTCCGCCTCCCCCGGGGTGTAGTCGGCAGCTACAACCGCAAGCTTCATCACCTGTTCCTGAAAGAGGGGAATCCCCAGCGTCTTCTTGAGCACCGGCTCGAGGCTCGGATGGGCGTACGTCACCGCCTCTTTCCCCGCGCGCCTCCTGAGGTAGGGATGAACCATTCCCCCCGTAATCGGTCCCGGACGAACAAGGCTGACTTCGATGACGAGGTCGTAATAGCTCTGCGGCTTCAAGCGCGGCAGCATTGCCATTTGGGCACGACTCTCGATCTGGAATACTCCCACGGTGTCGGCACGGCAAGCCATGTCAAAGACCCCCGCGTCGTCCGACGGGATGGTGGCCAGGGAGAGATCCGTACCATAGTGGCTCTTCAGCAGGCGGAAGGCGTAGTCCAGATGCGTCAGCGCACCCAGGCCAAGAAGATCCACCTTGAAGAGGTTCATCGTCTCGATGTCCGTCTTGTCCCACTGAATGACGGTGCGGTCCTCCATGGTTGCATTCTCTATGGGAACGATTGTATCCACCGGATCGCTGCCCAGGAGAAAGCCGCCGGGGTGGATGGACAGGTGACGGGGGAAGCCCGTGATCTGGTTTGTCAGCTCGACCATGTGTCCAAGGAGCTGCGCCGGAAGGTCCAGTCCCGCTTCCTTGAACACCGCTTCCAGGTCCCCATCCCAGTGCGGAAGAAGCTTGGCGCAATGGTCCAGAGCGATCTCGGGAATGCCAAAGGCCTTGCCCACTTCCCTGATGGCTGACCTCTTGCGATAGCGAACCACGTTTGCCACCATGGCCGCCCGATCTCTGCCATACTTCCTGTACATGTGCTGGATGACTTCCTCCCGCCTGTCATGCTCGATGTCGAGGTCGATGTCGGGAGGCTCCGCCCTCTCCCGCGAAAGGAACCGCTCGAAGAGCAAGTTCATCCGCACGGGGTCCACCGACGTCACTCCGAGGCAATAGCAGACCACAGAGTTGGCCGCGGATCCTCGCCCCTGGCAGATGATGTCGTTCTCCCGGCAGAACCGGACCAGCTCCCACATCGTGAGGAAGTACCCGCTGTAACCCAGCTCATCGATGAGCGAGAGCTCCTTTTCCAGCAGGATCCGGGCGCTTTCTGGCATGTCCCCTCGGTATCGATTCTTTGCGCCTTCACAGGTGATGTGCCTCAGCCATGTCGCGGTGGTAAAGCCATCAGGGACGACCTCATCGGGGTACTTGTAGACCAGCTCTTCAAAAGAGAAGCGGCAGCGATCAGCCACCTCCAGGGATGCCTCGACGAGCTCGGGGGATTGGCGATACAGGGCTGAAAACTCAGGCGCCGCCTTCAGGGCATGCTCGTCGTTGGGGTACAGCTTCGTTCCTGCCTCCCTCAATGTGGTCCCGTGCCTGATGCACGCCAGGACATCCTGAAGCTTCCGCCGATCGGGCGCGTGGTACAGGACCTCGGTGGCCGCCACGAGCGGGAGCGAGAACCGGGCCGCGATTTCCCTCGTGGTGCGCTCTCGGGCGACATCGTCGACCCACCGATGTCGGGCGACAACAGCGTAGAGGCCATCCCCGAACGCCTCCTTGAGAATGCCGAGCCCTGACTCGCGCTGAGACGGGTCGGGAGCATCGTTGAGCCAAAGCGCGACGATCCCGCGGGCGCTCTGGGCCGCCTCCTTCCACGAAACGAAGCACGTGGGCTTGGCGTTCCTGAGGTGACCGCGAGAGATCAGCCGGCACAGGTTGGCATACCCGGCCCTGTCCTGAGCAAGGAGCACGATGGAGGACCCATCATCGATTGAGACCTGGGATCCGATGATGAGCCTTACCTTGCCCTGGCGGGCGGCATCGAATGCGCGGACCATCCCATAGACGCCATTGCGATCCGTGATAGCGACGGCCGGCAGTCCCAGCTGGGCGGCGGTTTCGATCAGCTCCTCAGGATGACTTGCTCCCTCCAGGAAGGAGAAATTGGTCTTGCACCAGAGAGGGGCGTACATTCGCTCACCTTGAGTCAATCGACCACGCCCTGGACCCAGGTAGTGTCCGTGAGCTTGTCGACAAAGAACCAGAGAATGCCGGCATGCAAGGCGCGAAAGAAATAATGGCGGAGGAAAAGAGCATCCGTGTCCCCTGTGCCCCACCAGGAACCCGATGCAACGAACGGCTCCACCCCCTCGCCGGGCACCTGGGGAATCGGTTTCATCCGTCGGGGGGTGAAAAGGATCCGTCGGACTGCCGAGGGGTGGTGGGGAGCGACCCTCTCCCGAGGTGGCGCTGGCAGGACCGGCCGTTGGACAGGTACCCACTGGAAGGACCTCTCCGGCAGGTACGAGTCGCTCAGGCGGGCGCGCGTCACCGAGTCGTTGCCAAAGCGGGCACGAATTGCGGCGAACGCGCGAGCGCCCGCCCTGAGATCGCGACCTCGGAGCGAGAACAGTTCCTCCTGTGCCCGCGACGGCTGCGTTCTTGCGGAGAGGATCTCGATGTCCTCCACTCCAGAGGAGAATTGCCGCGCTGAAAGGCGAAGATGAATGAGGCGGCGCAGGAGGGGCGTCCTGAGGGTGGGGACCGCAGGACGGACGACTTCAGTAGCAACCTCTCCCTCCTCGGTGCGAAGGATGACGGTGAGACCTGAGATCACCGCCTTCTCCGTTTCCGCGCGGCCTGCCTCTATTGCCAGGAGCTCGTCGATATGGGGCATGAGCAGCTCCAGATCGACAAGCGGGGCATCAAGATGCCGCGCGCAGGGCACCGCCTCTCGTACAGCGACCGGCTGAATGGGCAGGAGGTCATCCGAGAGGATGGCCTGACGGAGGAGCCCGGCTTCCTTCCCCAGCCGCCGGGTTGTCTCCCCGGCGGGCAAGGAGACAAACCGCTCCACGGTACGGATCTCCAGCTTGCGCAGCGTGCTTTTTGTTCTTGGGGGAAGTGGAAGAATATCAATCGAAGACCGGCTGAGGAGCTCGCATTCGTCCGTTCGGGATGCGAACACCATGGCGCACTGTCTCGAGCGGGCAATTGCATAGGTACCGAATCGAGTGAACCCGACCACGACGCTTGCCGCGAATCCCTCCGCCGCAAGCGCGCCGCGAACCTTCTCGATCCAGCGGGACTCGGACTCGAAGAGGGATCGAAGCCCATCGACGGACACCCAGAATGCATCAGTGTCGAACGGACACGGCTCGATATCCGGGGTGAAAGCGGAGAGTAACCTGACGATGCGGTCCCGCGCCTCTTCTACCCGCCCGGAGGACACTGCTCGGGCCCGCAGGCTCGGAACCAGGGAAAGGGCGCTCGCGTACCGCATGCCTGCGGCCAGCCCCCTCTCCCTGGCCTCACGGTTCAGCGCGAGGATCGGGCTTTGCGGCTTTTCCTCCTTCGTCACCGCAACGGGCGTCCCCTTCCACTCGGGGTTGTCTCTCAGGAGAATCTGCAGGGGCAGGCGGTCGATGCTAATGCATCCCCGATGGGCCATGGTACTGCCTGCTTTGCCGCGACCGGGAGTTTGAGCGCTTGTCTTTGACAGTGTGAATGTCGATGACGAAGGGCCCGCTGCCGGACCGGGAGATGCATCCCCGAAGCGAGATCCTTGAGCCGAGAGAGGGTTCGTGTGACCGCTTGCGCGTGAGGAAAAGGACGGCACAGAGGTTCCGCTCGGCGAGCTTGAGCAGGCGACCCAGGGACGAGTCATCGACGTTCCTGCCTTCACCGAGGTCCACGATAACCAACCCCAGGGCCCCTGACCTCACGAGCCACTCTGCCGCGGTCAGAGAGTCTGTCTCCCCGTTGACGCGGACAACGGCGACGGCCGAAAGGTCGACGCCCCGCTCGGAAAGATCAGGGGGAAAGAAAATCGACTCTGTCCCCGCAACCCATGCCATGGGCTCGTTCTGAGCCTGCGCTTCGACCATGAGCTCCGCGGCGAAGCTGACGGCGCCTGACGGCTTCTCTTCAGAAAGCTCTGCCAGGATCCCGATCAGATTGTCGAACAGCCATGATCCGCTGCCTTTCGACTTCCGGAGGGTCGCCGCACGAAAAACCGGAAGGTTCGCGAGGGTTTGTGGTGCCAGGGAGCTCGACAACGCCATCTTCCATATAGGGTAACATATGTTAAGTAGTAGCGTCAAGAGACTGTATCAGCAGGCGGACACAAGAGCAAACCCTCCGCTTCCTCAAGTGCTGAAATATCAGCATTTAGCGTTGACGACCCGCTCTTCATATGCTATTATTCCAGCACTTGGAGGCTGTGATGAGCGGAGAGCTGAGCCATGGGTTGAGCAAACGGGAACGGCAGATCGTGGAAGCTATCTACGCGCGGAAGTCGGCCAGCGTCTCCGAGGTTCGGACGGCCATCCCCCATCCGCCAAGCTACTCCGCCGTGCGGGCCACTCTTCGCGTCCTCGTGTCCAAAGGGCTCCTGGCGTACCGCAGGGAAGGCAGACGGTACGTATACGCGCCGACAATCCCCCGCGAGAAAGCACGGCGGTCCGCCCTGCGCGGCCTGCTCGACACCTACTTCGATGGTTCCGTGAACGCGGCGATGGCAGCTCTGATCCGCGTTGACCGCAGGCGCCTCTCGGAGCATGACTACCGGGACCTGCACGCAATCATCGACCGCGCGGAGAAGGGAGAAGAGTCATGATTCCCGAATCCCTGGGGCATCTGCTGAGTGCCATGGCCTCTGTGACTCTTGTGCGGGGAACACTCGTCTTCTGTGCCGCATGCGCCGTGATGGCCATCGCGAAACGACTCTCCAGCGAGGTTCGACACCTCGTCTGGCTGGGTGTTGTCGCAAGCTTCCTCCTCATTCCCCTTGCGTGGCTGGTCCTGCCTGCCTTGGACCTGGGTATCCCGCGCGGCCCGGCGGCACACCTGGGCCTCGCTGCTGCGCCCGCGCTTTCGCGCGCTGAATACGCCCGGGTGTTGGAACGGACAAGTATTGAAGCAATCCTGACCCTGAGACCGACCCTCCTGGTCATGAGCTGGCTTCCCGTCGGGCTCCTGGTGGTCTGGTTCGCTGGCGTGCTCGTCCTGACCGGCCGCTTGATTGCAGGCACGATGAGGCTTCGCCTGCTTGCTGGAAAGGCCAGGCACGATTCGAGCGTGCAGTCCCTCGGGGACCGGGTGGCAGCCGGCCTGTCGTTTCGCGGCGTGTTTCGGATCATCCTCAGCGCCGGGTGTCTTATTCCCTTTTCCTTCGGATTGTTCAGGCACGTCATCGTTCTGCCGGCGGACGCCGACCGCTGGCCCGGTGTCCTGCTGGACGCCGTGCTGACTCACGAGATTTCCCACCTGCGTCGGAGGGATGTCCTCATACAGTCGGCCGCGTACGCCCTGTGCGTCTTCTTCTGGTTCGCCCCGCCCCTGTGGCTCGCCTATGCAGCCATGCTGCGGGAAGCGGAGACCTGCTGCGACCAGCAGGTGATCGATCGGGGAGTCCGGGGGCCCGAGTACGCCCGCGGGATCCTCGAGCTTGTCCGATCATGTCGGGGACGGATGTTCCTCCCCTGCACCTCCGCCGCCCTGGGCTTGAAGACCTTGATGAGGGACAGGATCACGAGGGTGCTTGCCCTGAGGCCGGTCCGCCGGCCGTTCCGGCTCCGTGACGCCGGCAAGGTCATAGCGGTCTGCCTGTGCTGCATGGCCCCCGTCCTGGCCCTTTTCGGACAGGCGCAGGCCCAACCCCTCCCGAAGAATGATCCGCTTTCCGGTACCTGGGTGAACACGGCCTATGATGCGTCACCTCGGTTCGATACCGCAAAGTTTATCGTAAAGCCGGATGGGCACGAGCTCGACTACCGTCACATCGCGGACACAAAACCTTTTGGAGAATACTGGGACACAGTTGAGAAAACATGGATCGACTCGACGGGTCGACACTGGTACAGGTTGAAAGTGGTCGGATGGTGCGGTCCTGCGTCGGGCGGAAAGATCGAAGGGTTCGAGCTCGCGAGGATCAGCCGCGATGGCGACACGGTCGAGACAGTTTTCGCCGAGTATGGCTATCCGGAAGATGTCAGCCCGTTGGGCCCGTGCTACGCGACGGCCCACCGGCGGGAGTAAGCTGGTGCGCAGAATGAGCGCCGCCCTGTCGCTCCTGGTTGTCTTTCAGACCACCGCGTGGTGCCAGGCAACCGGTCTCAAAGACACGCTGGAGGAGATGGGGGTGAGCCTCGACCTTCCGCGGAGCATCGAAATGATTCCCCCGGTTGATCAGAATGACGTCGAGTACCAGGTTGCCTTCCGGCTCACGGACGCGAGCTACGAGGTGAGAATCAGCCTCTTCCCCGAGTCCTACCTCCTTCGGCAGTCCGGCTACGGGGATGTCGGCAGGTACGTTCCGTTGTTCTCGATGGGTCTCCTGGCCGCGATTGCCGGGGATAATCTCTATTTCTGCAAGACAGCCGACCTGCCCGGTCCCACAGTTTCGAAGGAGTTCGGCGCGGACCATGGCATGACTGCCCTTGTCAAAGGGAACAAATCTGATTTCGGAAAAGGATACGCATACATCGCCATTGCGTTCCTGTACAAGGCTGGTAAAGGGGCCGTCGTTGTCTCTTTTCTCTACAACGACCCCCGGGATCTCAACATGGACGGACTGGATTTCTCACAAGCCTATTACTGCTTTCGTTTCAACGGAAGCAGCTCAGACCAGCGACATTCCCAGGCGGCGCACGACTCTCCTTACGAGTAGCGGCTGCGCGTACCGCGCGACGTGGGGGGCATCATCCGGTTACCGCCTCGTCGCGCGCTTCGGTTGTCCGCGGAGGCGGGCCGCCGGTCAGAGGCAGCGGGCCGCCTGGGTCCACTCAGAGGACCATGCGGTCGGCGCTCCCTCAGCTTCTCGGGGCGGCGTCCTTCTGCCACCGGCTTCGACGCATAGTCGAATCCTTCCGCGTGATGGCGCGGGAGTCGTTTCCCAAGCGCACGCTCGATGGCGCTGAAATCGCGCTCCTCTTCAGGGGCGAGCAGCGTGTACGCGTCTCCCGTCAGCTGGGCGCGCGCGGTGCGGCCTACCCGGTGGATATAGTCGTCGGGCTGGTGAGGGACGTCGAAGTTCACCACTGAGCCGAGTGCCTCTATGTCGATGCCGCGTGCGGCTATGTCCGTGGCCACCAGGACCTTGCACGTGCCGTTCTTGAAGCCTGCAAGCGCCGAGGTACGCTGGGACTGGCTGCGGTTGCCGTGGATGCGCTCGCAGAGCACCCCGTTCTTGCCCAGGAAATCGGCAAGCCGGTTCGCGCGGTGCTTTGTGCGGGTAAAGACCAGGACGCTGCCGGAAATCCGCCCGCCGAGAAGCTCGAGCAGAAGGCCCTGCTTCCGGTCCGAGGGGACGGGATAGACCGCATGGGAGAGGCCGCTCACGGGCGCCGGTTTGCGGTCGATGTCGATCTTCACCGGATCGCGGAGAAGCTGGCCGGCGAGGTCAACGATCGTCGAAGGAAGGGTGGCGGAGAAAAACAGAGTCTGACGGTTTTTCGGGATCGCGGCGAGCACTTTCTTTATATCCGGGAGGAAGCCCATGTCGAGCATCCGGTCTGCCTCGTCCAGGACGAGGTGCTGAAGGGAAGAGAAGTCCGCGACGGGCCCGCGCATGTGGTCCAGGAGCCGGCCGGGGCAGGCGACAATCATGTCCACGCCCTTTCGGAAAGCGCGTTCCTGGCCGCCCATCCCCACCCCACCATGCACCGCGGCACATGTGAGGGAGGTCCCTTTCGCCAGCTCCTTGAAGGCATCGGCGATCTGGGCGGCAAGCTCGCGCGTCGGTGCCAGCACGAGCGCGCGCGTTGCCCCGCGCTGCATCGGGAGCAGCCGGTTCATGATCGGCAGAAGGAAAGCGGCCGTCTTGCCGCTGCCGGTCTCCGCGCTGGCAAGGACGTCCCGTCCCTGGAGGGCGGCGGGAATGGCGGCTTGCTGGATCGGGGTTGGATGCTGGAAGCCCATGCGCAGAACGGAGGCATGCAGCTCCTTGGAAAGTGGAAACTGAGAGAAACTCATTATTGATCCTTTGATCTATCTATCCGGCAGGTTGGAGTGGATGGTCGGTGGAGTCGCCGGTGAGGCCGCCGCGAGGACTTGAAAGGCCCTTTACACTCTGTTGGCTGTTCAGACACCGCAACGCGGCGCGCTGATGCTGTGAGAAGCATACAAAGCCTGGGGAGGAGTGTCAACCACACCGCTCGGCCTGACCTCGACAGACCGTATGGGCGGAGGTACACTGATCCTTCCGCACCAGGTCAGGATGGGAGGATCGCCAAATGACAAAGCCCGAGGAGATGATCGAAGTCAGGGAGTGGTTCTCCTGTGATGTGCCGCGAAACGAGCTGAAGGGCTTTTACAGGAAGGACAATTACCATGCCGCCCTTTATTACGCCACATGGTTGATTCTGCTGGTCGCCTCCGGGTACCTCGCCTACAGGCTCTATCCCACTCCCTGGGCCATCCCTGCTTTCTTTCTTTACGGGGTCATCTATTGCGGCTGCAATCCCCGGTGGCACGAGGCAAGCCATCAGACAGCCTTCAAGGCGATATGGATCAACGATTTCTTTTATTTTCTCTGCGGGGTGATGGAGCTCAGGGATTACGTGGATTTCCGGTGGAGCCACTCACGGCACCATTCGTACACCATCATGACGGGCATCGACCCGGAAATCGCGGTTCCCCGACCCCCGAATCTCCTGTTCATGCTTCTCGATTTTTTCTATGTCAGGATGGGGTTCCTTGCGGCGAGGAATCTCGTTCTCAATTCTCTGGGAATCGTGCCCAAGGCAATGAACGACTACGTTCCGGAAACCGAGCTCAGGAGGCTTGGCTGGTCAGCCAGGAGCGTGCTTGCAATCTACCTGGCGCTTCTCCTGTGGGCGGTGCTCTCCCGCAGCTGGTTGCCCGTCCTTTTTTTCGTTTTCCCGCGTTTCTATGGGGCGCCTTTCATCTGGAGCTTCATCTGCCTCCAGCACGTCGGGCTGGCTGAGAACGTCTGGGATCATCGACTCAGCACCCGGTCCCTGCGTCTCAATTTCCTTCTCAGCTTCCTGTTCATGAACATGGAAAGCCACGTGGAGCACCACATCTATCCCCTGGTTCCGTTTCATGCCCTTCCAAGGCTGAGGGAACGCGTCAAGAACGAGCTTCCAACGCCCTACCGGGGTCTCCGGCAGGGGGCGGCGGAGCTCGTGCCGGTCCTCGTACGGCAGCGGAAAGATATAACGGTCCACATCAAACGACCCCTGCCTCCCCGCACCTCGGGATAGTCCCTCTCTTTCCATTCCCGGCTCAGATACGCACCTGCACCTGGAAAGAACCGGGCACGGGAGCCTCGCTCACGACGTACAGGTATCCGCCCCCGCATCCGGAGTACATGGCACCCTGAGCCCGTCCCTGGTAGTAGCCGAGCAGCTCGACAAGATCCACGGCGGACGCCGGCGGGCGGACGACGCGGGGAAGCAGCGCTTCCCAGCAGCGCATGCATTCGTTCATCGACTCGCCAAGCCCGGCGGCGTCCATGACAAGGATGGCGTCCCAGCACGCCCGTCCCGACTTTCCCAGCCTGGCAATCCACGCGGGCTCGAGGTTCTGCTCCGCCAGGGGCTCGTAGCCGGCAGGCCGGGGCGCAACGGGCAACACCTTGATGATCCGCTCCAGCCAGCGGGCAACCTCGGGCTCCGTGCACGTTTGTATGGCCGAGGGGAAAACCCCTCCCTCGACGGACGCCTCATAGTCCAGGCGGCACACACCCGGGTAGAGCAGGCCAACCATGTCCTGCGATCCCGAGGGCTCGGCTTTGCCCCGGTTCTCCACGTCATAGAGCTCACGCACCAGGTGGCGCGGATCGCCCCGCGGCATTCTGCCCTGCCAGTGACGGAGCGCAACGGCGCGGGTGGATGTCGCCATCCCGCAGCGGTCCATCCAGCGGAAGGTCGGCTCTACCGCCACCGTCACCATGGAGCCCGGCGGCTCGGGGTTCCGACGGGACATGAAAGGCTGGTCGATCCAGCCGCCGGCGAACGCCATGCGATAGGGAACGGGTCCGATGATGTCGCCGAGTTCCTTCGGCATGGCGTCAGCTCACCGTATGCTTACCGGCCTTGCGGTCTCTGTACTCCTGCTCGATCCATCGATACGTCTTTGCAAGACCCTCCTTGAGCGGCGTGTCCGGCTCCCATCCAAGGATCTTGTGGATCATCGTGTTGTCGCTGTTGCGGCCGGCCACGCCGCGGGGCGCTGTCGGGTCGTAGCGGCGCGTGAGCTTCACGCCGCCCGCCGTTTCCACCATGCTCACCAGCTCGTCGACGGAGACCAGCTCGGAGGACCCCAGGTTGATCGGCGTCGCGCGAAGGGAATCGCAGTGGGTGATCCTGTCAATGCCTTTCGTGCAGTCGTCGATGTACATGAAGCTGCGCGTCTGCGAGCCATCGCCCCAGATCAGGATCTCCTTCGAATTGTGGTCCTTTGCCTCGATGACCTTGCGGCAGATGGCCGCGGGGGCCTTTTCTCTCCCGCCGTCCCAGGTGCCAAAGGGCCCGTACACGTTGTGAAAGCGCGCGATGAAAGTTGCAAAGCCGCGTTCGGCGCTGTACTCCTGGCAGAATATCTCCGATATGAGCTTCTCCCAGCCATAGCCGCGCTCGGCATTGGCCGGGTACGCATCGGACTCCTTCAGCGCCCGGACCTTCGGGTCCTTTTGCAAATCCGTGTTGTACGCGCACGCCGAAGAGGAGAAGAAGTAGCGCTGGGCCCCCGCTTTCCAGGCTGACTCGATGAGGTGCGTGTTGATGAGGATGCTGCGCAGGCACTCCACGCGATGGCGCTCGATGAAGCCCATGCCTCCCATGTCCGCGGCCAGGTTGTAGACCTCGGCGGCCCCCTCCACGGCCTTGCGGCAGTTGGTCTCTTCGCTCAGGTCGAGGCAGAGGCTCTCCACCCCCGGGGTGCGCTGGTACCACTGGGCGAGAGGCTTCTTGTCCACCGCCCTGATATTGGTGAACCCCTTGTCATGGAAGTATCGAACCAGGGCCCCCGCGATGAATCCCCCCGCGCCGCCCACAACAATACGGTCATTCTTGTCCATGTCTGCTCCTCTCCAGCAATCCTATCCCGGTCGAGTTGCGTTGCGCCGTCCGAAATGCGTATACTTTATCACGTTTTGCGAAAGAGGAGCAATGCGCGGACAAAGGCGGCGGCGCGTCGGGCTGTTCATGGGTCTCATCGACTACTTCGAGCACGGTGTGGCGCGCGGGGTGGTGCGCTTCGCGCGCGGGAGACCCGACTGGGACCTGTACGGCTATGGTTGGATGTTCCAGTCCCTGGGCTCGCTGGAGCGCTGGGACGGCGACGGCCTCGTGGCGCGCGTTGAATCCCGAAAGCACGCCGACCAGCTGGCTGCCCGGGGCATTCCCGTGGTGGACGTGGCAGGCGCGTGGGCACGGACGGGATTCAGGCAGGTCTGCAATGACGATGCCGCAACCGGCGCCCTTGCCGGACGCCACCTGCGGGCGCTCGGCCTGGGCTCATATGCTTTCTGCGGCGTCGGGAGGGTGGGCTGGTCGCTGGCCCGACGTGAGGCATTCAGGGCAGCGGTGGCCCCGTTGCGAGTTGCCGTGTTTGAGCAGCCCCTTGCCTGGTGGGAAAACCTTCGCGAGTCCCCGCGCTTCGATGACTGGCTGCGGGGGCTGCGCAGGCCTGTGGCCCTGTTTGCCTGCAATGACACCGCGGGGTTGAAGACAGGAGCTGCCTGCAGGCGCCTGGGCCTGGTGGTCCCCGCGGACGTCGCGATCCTGGGAGTGGACAACGAAGACATCCTGTGCGAGCTCTCCGTACCGCCCCTTTCAAGCATCTCGCTGGACCTGGAGCGCATCGGCTGGGAGGCCGCGGAAACGCTGGCCGGGTTCATGGACGGCCGCCCGGCGCGCCCCGAGCCACTTCTGATCCCCCCGAGGGAGGTGGTGGAACGGGCCTCCACGCGGACGGTGGCCACGGGGGATTCGCTGGTGAACGACGCGCTGCGCCTGATTCATGGATCCGCGCCCGGGCCCCTCACCGTCGGAGCGATCATCAAGTCCGTTCCCGGCTCCCGGCGAAGCCTCGAGAAGAGATTCAGAAAGACACTGGGCAGGAGCATCCATCAGGAAATCATCGGTGCCAGGATCGACTCAGCGCGCAGGCTGCTCCGCGACACCACCCTGACGGTAGCTGCAATTGCGGCGGAAACGGGCTTTGCAAACTCGCAGAGATTCTACGCCGCGTTCCGCGGCGTACAAGGGATAACGCCCGGAGCGTACCGCCGGTCCTACCGTGGATAGAAGAAAGCCCGGCAGCGGCGCATCGCCGCGGCCGGGCGGTCGCCCCGAGGACTTTTGTCAGAGCATACCGGCGTGATCGCGGCGATCTTTCACGAAGAAGTACCAGAGTGCGGCCAGGGGAATCCCGGCAGTGCCTTCGATCACCTGCTGTATGTCCTTGATATTTATGACTTTCTTGCCCCGGTCGTCCTTGATGTCCTTGCCGTCGAACTCCCCTACTTTCTTGCCATGCGAGTCGCGAAGGTTCTTGCCCTGGATTTCTCCAAAAACCGCGCCGTTGTAAGACCGGATGGTGTCCTTATCGACTTCCGCGATTTTCTGGCCCGAGCTTTTCTTTATCAGGCGCCTTCCGTCAAACGTGTAGTCTGCCATCTTTACCTCCACGTCTACAGTATAGCTCGAAGAAATGAACCTGCAATCGAGCCCTTTGCCCATCCCGCCCTGGGGCCTCCCCATGCGCTACCACTTGCCTCATCCGGTGCTTATATTCATACGTACAGGCTGTCATTTTCACCTGTGAGGAGGTGCGTCATGAAGCGCATCATCGCAGTTTCACTCATAGCTCTGTTCGTGCTGGTGGGCGGCGGCCTCGCGCTTGCCTGCACGTTCCCGGGCTCGGGCGACCCCGCGGGTCCCGCGGTACAGGTCCCGCAGACCGACGGCAGCTCGACCACGAGCACGACGCCGCAGGTTCCGACGGACCAGGCGCAGCCGCCCAGCAGCTAGGTCTGTTCTTGCGAATGCTGAGAGGGCCCGACGAGGGCCCTCTTTTTTTGCCCGGTCTCAGCGTCGACTCCTGATCGCGTCGAACGATGCTACCGCAATGACGACCGCGCCGATGATGGTTGTCTGGTAGTAAGCGGAGATGCTGAGGATGAGCAACCCGTTTCTGATCACCCCCATGATCGCGGCGCCGATCATGACCCCGAAAAGGTTGCCTCTCCCGCCCTTGAGGCTCACTCCCCCCAGAATGACCGCGGTGATGACGTCAAGCTCATAGCCGAGCCCGGCGGTCGAGGTGCCCATCCCATTCTTCGCCGTGCTGATGATCCCCGCCACTGCGGCCAGCCCGCCTGCGATCAGGTAGGCGGCGAAACGCACGCGGTTTGTGCGGATGCCGGAGAAGAATGCGGCCGTGACATTCCCGCCCGTCGCGAAGATCGAAACTCCGAAGGAGGTGCGTGCAAGCACCAGGGCGCTGACCAGCGTCAGGGCCACGAAGATGATGACAGGCACGGGGACGGGCCCCACGTATGCCATTCCGATGTTGGTGAATGCCTTGAGGTACACGGGGATGGTATAGCCGCCGGAGATTGCATAGGCCATGCCGCGGATGACGCTGAGCATGCCAAACGTGGCAATGAAAGGCGTCAGGCGCGCCCGCACGACCAGCAGGCCGTTGATCGCTCCGATCACGATTCCCGAAACGATCCCCAGGATGATGCCCACCAGAATCCCGGTGCCCCAACTGACAATGGAGAGCGCAGTGATGACTCCCGCGATCGCAAAAGTAGACGACACCGAGAGGTCGATCCCGCATATGATGATGACCACCGCCTCGCCGAGAGCCATGATCCCTATGGTTGATATGTTCAACAATATCCTGAAGAGATTGCTCACGGTGAAGAACTGTTCGGAGAGAAGAGAGAAAAACGCGAAGAGGGCTATCAGGATCACCGCGATCCCAAGGATCTCCGTGTAGCGGATTCTCTCAGACAGTGAAGCGCGCTGGGTCTGCATGTCCCATTCTGCCTTTCGCCTGGCTATCGGTGGACGGCGGTGAGCACCGCTTCCTCTGTTGCCGACGCGCTCTCCAGCGTGGCTTTCACTCGCCCCTCGTAGAGTACGAGGATGCGGTCGCTCATTCGGATAACCTCTTCCAGCTCGGAGGATGCCAGAATGAGGGAGAACCCCTTGCTGGCAAGGGTATTGATGATGGCATAGATCTCCTGCTTGGCCCCGATATCTATGCCTCGCGTGGGCTCGTCCAGGAACAGGATCTCGGGCTCCGTGGAGAGCCACTTGGAAATCACCACCTTTTGCTGGTTGCCTCCGCTCAGGCTTTTCACCAGCTGCCCCGTTGAGTGCGCCTTGATGTCGAAGCTCTTCATGGCGTTGCTGACCAGCCGGTTGCGCTCCCCCATTCGCAGGAACCCCAGACGCGAGATCCGCCGCAGGATTGCCAGTATCACGTTACTCTTGACCGGCAGCTCGAGCACCACCCCTTCCAGCTTGCGGTCTTCCGGGACGAGGGCCATTCCGTGCTTCACAGCCTCCCAGGGGCTCCCGATGTGGACCTGCTTTCCGAAAATGCGGATTTCCCCGCGCGTGATCTTGTCGATACCGAAAATCGCTTTCATGATCTCCGTGCGACCTGCGCCCACGGGTCCCGCGAGCCCGAGCACCTCGCCCTTTCGCACGGTGAAGCTGACATCCTTCAGGAAGGAAGTGGATAGACCCTTCACTTCCAGGCAGACCTCGCCAATGGTTTTCTCCTGCCGAGCGAAGAACTCGGTGATTCGGCGGCCCACCATGCCCTGGATGAAGCGCTCGTAGGTGTAGTCGGCCTTGGCGAGGGTGTCGACCACCCTGCCGTCGCGAAGGATCGTCGTCCTGTCCGTGAATCGGATGATCTCGCTGAGCTTGTGCGTGACGAATACGATGCTCACCCCGTCCGCTTTCAGCCTTGCGATGATGCCTCCGAGCATATCGATCTCCGCGACGGAAAGTGAGGAGGTCGGCTCGTCCATGAAGATCAACCGCGCGTTTGTCGAGAGGGCGCGGGCAATTTCCACCAGCTGCTGTTGAGCGATTGTGAGCCGTGACACGGAGATGCGAGGATCCAGGGTGAGACCGAGGCTGTCCAGCAGGGCGGCGGCGCCGTTCCTCATGGCAGCGTGATCGAGAAAGAAGCGCCCGGTCCTCCGCTCGTTGCCGGCAAAAATGTTGTAGGCCACGTCCCGGTTGGGGAACAGGCTGAGCTCCTGGTGGATGGTGACAATCCCACGGCGCCGGGCTTCCAGCGGGTTTGTCAGCTCCACGCGTTCCCCGGAAATGAATATCTCTCCGGCGGTGGGCGGATAGACCCCCGAGATGAGATTCACGAGCGTGGATTTGCCCGCGCCGTTCTCTCCGATGAGACCGTGCACCTCTCCGCGGCTGACTGAGAAGTCCACGCCGTCAAGGGCCTGGGTGCCCGGAAAGCTCTTGGAGAGGTCCCTGGTCTCCAGGAAGACGTCGCTCATGCCTTGGTCTCCCTGCCCCGGGCCAGCAGCGCGCTTGCCATGATGACGATGATGATGACAAGCCCGCTGGATGCCTGCTGCCAGTACGGGGACACGCCGAGGAGGACGATGCTGTTGCGCAGGACGCCGATGAAAATGGCGCCGAGCACCGACCCCAGCACGGTCCCCTTCCCGCCTTCCATGAGAGCCCCGCCGATGATGACCGCCGCGATGACGTCGAACTCGTAGCCTGTCCCGGCAAGGGGAGTTGATGAGGAGACCTTTGCGGCGCCGAGGACGCCCGCGAGCGCTGCAAGGACGCCGGACAGCGAATAGACGAGCAGCTTGATGTTCTGCACCCTCATTCCCAGCATCATGGCCGACTGCTCGTCTCCGCCCACCGCGTAGATCCTGCCGCCCATGACCGTGCGCTTCAGACCGATGTCGGCGAGGATGCCGATTATCAGCAGGACAAGGATGGGCATGGGGATGAACAGGGGATGTCCCGTGTCAAGGAAGAGGAACGCGGCGTTGGAAATGTGCACCGCTTTGGCCCCCGTGAGCATGAAGGTGATGCCGCGTACCACCCCCAGCATGCCCAGGGTGACGATGAAAGATGTCACGCGCACGCGGGTGATGAGGAGCCCGTTCACGATTCCCACCACAAGCCCGCTCGCGGTCCCCAGAAGAATGCACCACGCTGGCGACACGGACTGGCTCAGGAGCACAGCCGCGATTGTTCCCGAGAGCCCGAAGACCGATCCCACCGAGATGTCGATCCCCCCGGTCAGCAGGACAAGGAGCTCCCCGATGACGATCACTCCGATGATGGACTGGTTGCTCAGCACGAGGGTGAGGTTGGAAACGGTGAAGAAGTTCTCGGAGAGGAAGGCCATGACGGCGGTGACAATGACAAGGCTGATGAGGACCCGTGCGGACTCAAAGCGGCCAAGGCCCTGGCTGATGGTTTTCCAGAGCGTGCTTCTCACGTGGATTCCCGGGCTGTCGGACGCAATGAAAAAAGGAAGGCGGCTGGTGGATGGCCCAACCGCCTTCGTGCGAAGTTTCGCGTTACCAAGCTCAGCTGTCTAGTTGCCCCAGGGCTTCTTGGTGGCCATGAGCTGCTTCACGTTGTCCTTCGTGACCTCCTCCACGTTTGTGTAGAAGATCTTGTCCTTGACCTTTCCCCCGGTCAGGAGGGAGTACATGGTGCGGGTCCCGTAGTCGCCCATTGCCGTGTAGTTCTGCCCGATCATGAAATCCGCCAGAGGCTTGGGGCGGTCCATGTACTTGAGCATCGGATAGAAGGTGTCGACGATACCGAAGATCCCCCCGCGATCGCGGAACTTCACCAGCTCGGGAAGCGCGTCCGGGGGAGAGAAGAACGGCCAGCCGCCGTCAATGAAATAGCCGTCAACCTCGGGGTGGGCCGAAAGGTAGGTGTTTACCATTTCGACCGATTTTTCCATGTTGTCCTCGTTCGCCTGGAAAGCCACCTCCTCGATGGAGGAGCCTTTCAGCGCGTCGCGGAAACCGCGGACACGGTCATCGAGAGCGCTCATGCCGATGGTGCCGGTCTGCAGAACAAGCTTGCCCTTGCCGTGCATCAGCTTCACGATCTTCTCTCCGCAGGTCTTGCCCAGCGCATAGTTGTCCGTGCCGGCCTGGAAGGCGCACTGGGTGTTCTCGATGCTGCCGTTCAGGAAGGCGACAACGATGCCTTTGGCAACCGCTTTCTCCACGACCCCGCGCAGCGCAACCGGGTCGGTGGGGAAGATCATGATTCCGTTGACTTTCTGTTCGATCAGGCCCTCGACCACCTTCACCTGCTCGGTGGCGTCGGGGTTCGTGGATGCGGCCACGATAACCTCAGCCCCCAGCTCCTTGCCCGCTTTCTGCGACGCTTCGATTGCATCGAGGAAGATCGGGTTGTTGAGAGCCACTGGGACGATGGCGATTTTCACCTTCTTCGCCTTATCCGCCGCGAATGCGCCGGCGGAAGCGACTACCAGAGACAAAGCTACTGCCAGGAAAACGATCAAGAATCTCTTCACAACGAATGCCCCCTTTGCTTGAGTTTCGCGTGCATGGTACCACGAGCCGACATGCGGCGCAAGGACACGCGTTCTCGCGAAGATCGAGTCCTGGCGCGCCGGGACACCGTCAATCCTGCAGGGCGACCTTCTGCAACTGCGGCAGGACGGCAGCGGGCACATCCTTCAGAAGGACTATCATCAGCCCTTCTTTCTGCCGCAGGAAGCTGGTTTCGGAAGCGAGCTGGGCATTCACGGTATCGCTCGAGAGCGTATACATCGCGCCGGTCGCCGGGTCCACGATGAGCCATCCGATGAGACCCCCGATAAACAGATTTCCCAGGAGGTACCAACCGGCGTTGAGGTTGCTCGAAAGAATGAACCATCCACTCACGATCGATGCGCATCCGCAGAACGCTATGGCTGTGAAAAGAGCCACTGAAGCTTGAAGACATCCATGGAACTTTTTCATGCAGTTTCCTCCTCCTGCTCCGCGTTTACATCCTATTTCCGGCTCTCGGCCTTGAGGGCATACACTGCGACATCCATCGGGTAGCACGATGATATGATGTCGGGTGGATAGACCTTCAGGATCTTGACCAAATCTCTTCCCAGCTCCCGTGCCGTGAGCCCGCCATCTCCGAGCTTCAGCCGGGCTGATTAGAACTGCCTCGGCCGGAACGGAATCCTCCATTTCAAGACTCTGCCGGGCGAGCACCGTCCGGGAAGATCGGGCAGGCATAGACAGCCTTTGCAAAACTGCAACGACGCGTTCGTGGATTGCAAATTCGCAATGTCGGGAGTAAGATCGGGCGAAAGAGATCCAGTCCGACCCTCGGACCGAGGGGGACTGCCATGAAGAAAAGTATCCTTCTTGCGGCCATAATCCTGGCCTCGGGCGCGCGCCTCCTGCTCGCAGAGACGAACAGAGGCTTGACGACGGACGCCGATCCGGCCGCCTCCACCTTGAAGGTCGGCAGGCAGTTCGTCGTTGTGATCGCAATAGACAAATATTCGCATTGGATGGCGCTGCACGATCCGGTCAAGGACGCCCGGGAGATCAGGGACATTCTCATTTCCCGGTATTCCATCGATGAGCTGCGGGAGCTGTACGATGAGCAGGCCACCAAGGCGAACATCATCAAGCTGATGGTCGAGCTGCAGGGAGAGGTCAAGGCCGATGACTCGCTGCTGATCATCTATTCAGGTCACGGGCATCTGGACCGCTCCTCTGACACCGGGTTCTGGATCCCCGTCAACGCCGGCACGGATATTTACGAGCAGCTCAACTGGCTTCCTCATTCGCAGCTCAAGGGTCTGATCTCACGGCTCGCCGCGAAACACGTGTTCGTCATTTCGGACTCCTGCTTTGCCGGGGATCTGCTGTCCGCCACCCGGTCGATGCCTCCGGTCATGGACGCCGGTTACTTCAAGGATGCCTATCTCCGGGTCTCGCGACAGGTCCTTGCCTCCGGCGCCGCCGAAACTGTCCCTGACACCTCGGATTTCGCTTTTCATCTCAAGTCTGCGCTGAAGCGCAACCGAAGCCCCTGTCTCGACACGATCATGCTGTACAACGAGATCCGCCTGGGAATGAAATCCACGATACCGCTCCTGGGTGCGCTGGGAGGAACCGGCCACCAGGAAGGCGCCAGCTTCCTGCTGTTCCTGAAGGAACGAGGCGACGCCGCCGAAAAGCTCGCAGGAGCGGTGGAAGTGGAGTCCAGCACCGGCGGCTTCCTGTACCTTGATGATACCCTCTACGGGGAAATCGGCCGGGGGACCCTCAGGCTCGCGGACATCGCCGTTGGCGAGCACACGATCAGGCTCGTGTGCCCGGATGGGGTGAGCGAGGAAAAAGCGGTGGCAGTCGAAGAGCAAAGGACGAAGACCGTCTCCTTCACGAGAACACTGCAGTCCGTGGCACCACCGGGCGGCCATCTACGGGTCGAGGCCGGGTACGAAGCGTTCTTTCCGTTCGGCGACTCTTCCACAAAAGCAGAGATCGGGGTCGGGAATGCAATGCTGACGCGTGTCCTCTATATGTTCCCCATGCGCGTCGGGCTGGTTGGCGCTGGGATTCTGATGGGGTTCGTCGACGTGGCCACTCGCGAGTACACGGCCTGGTACTACCGAATGCTCTGTTTTCCTGCCGGGATTGACCTTCGGTACGAGACTGCTTTCGTCGTGCCGTTTTTCATTGCGTTTGACGTCGCGACCGGAGCCATGATCAGCCGGATCTCCTTTGACCAGCAGGGAATACCGGGGATCACGACTGCCAAGATCTTTGTTGCGCCATCCTTCAGCGCGGGGTGGATCCCCTTCGACAATCTTCGCATAGCCCTGGGCATCGGCGTCATGGCAATCTTTTTCGACAACAGTCCCCTCACCGCCGTATCGCCCTCACTGCGGGTGGAGTATGCGTTCTGAGCGCGCACGAGGGGGCCTTGCAGCACTGGTCGCCGTAACCTTGCTCCTTGTCGGCGGCGCCCGCCTGTTCGCAGACTCGAATCCAGCCATCCGACTCATCTGGGCGCTCCTCATCCGCGCCGGCGATGGAAGCGCGAAAACGGTGGACTGCTCACGCGATGTCGTTCGGTTGAAATCCAACGACAGGATCAGGATCTTCCTGAGACCACAGACCGCCTGTTACTTCTACCTGTACCTCCACGATGCGCAGAAGAATCTCTTCCTCCTTTTTCCCGACCAGCTCTCGCTCTGGGACAAGCCGGCCGACGTGGAAAAAAGCTACACGCTGCCTGGCAGCGACAGATGGTTCCATCTCGATGAGAGGAGTGGGACAGAGGTGATCTACCTGATCCTCTCCAACAGGAGATTGAGGGCTCTGGAAGCGATGACGGGCAGGGACTGGGAGAAAGGCGTCGGGCGGAGCGGCCTTCACAGCATTCCCTATTCGTACGATGTGCTGGAGGAGATTCGAAGGATCATTGCGGCCTGCGTTTCGGCGAACGTCGTGGAAAAGCCGGTGCCTGTTGCCGGTGATTTCCGCGGCCTGCAGGATGAGGGGGAGCTCGACGGGATCAGCGTCGAGGCCAGGGGCGTCTATGTCAGGACGATCCGTATTGAGCATTGACCGGCGCCGCGCCGTCGTCTCTGCCTGTCTTATAGGGTGCTCTTTCGCCCTGGCGTTCGTCCTGGAGCTGCTTTCCCCCGGGCTGCTGGACACTGTGAACTCCCGGGCCGCAGACGGCCTGTTCAAGGTACGGTATGGCCTCCAGGGAAGGGGGGAGGTCTCCCCATATCTGGTACATGTCGTGGTCACCGACAGCACGAGGCAGGCCCTTGGCCTTTCCGGTTGGGACCGACGGGCATTCGGGCAGGCGCTGGAGATTCTGCAGGACATGGGAGCCCGGACGATCGCATGCGATGTCTTCTTCAAGGATGCAAGCTTTCATGACAACGATGAGGCGCTGGTTCGGGCAACCGCGAAGTCCGGCAGGATCGTCTTCCCGCTCCTTGCTTTTCCCGAAGGGCACCTCAATCCGGAAGCCGCCCTGGCTGCCTCTGCGCGTTCGACAGAGATCCCCGACCGGACCGTGATCCATCCGAATATCCTGGTCGAGGGCAGCCCGCCG
Organism: uncultured Spirochaetota bacterium; assembly: GCA_963753085.1. Lineage (GTDB taxonomy): Bacteria > Spirochaetota > Spirochaetia > SZUA-6 > Fen-1364 > Fen-1364. The sequence continues at coordinate 385,732 of CAVWBF010000006.1, forward strand.
CTTGCCGCGCACCTGATGCTTCCGTTTGCAGAGCTCGCCGAAGTCTCCGGGGGGCTGGGGCACATCAACTGCGAGCCGGATGGCGATGGAAGGAACCGACGTCTCCCCCTGCTCTATCGCCACGGGGAGGGATACGTCGCGGCTCTCTCCCTCCGGGCCGTCCTTGAGTTTTTCGAGGTGGACCCGGGAAACATCGAGATTTCCTTCGGTCGACAGATCGTGCTGCGGGGCGCCCGAGCCCACGATGGTCTGCAAAGAGACATCGCGATCCCTATTGACGGACAGGGGCGACTCATCATCAATGCTGTCGGCCCCTGGGAGGATTCTTTCCTGACCATCCCGCTCCAGAGGCTGTTCTCCGCGCAAGGAGACGACCAGATGCGCGCCCGGTTGCGGGACCTCATGGAGGGGGCGCTCGTTGTCGTTTCGGATGTCTCCACAGCCAGTCGCGACTACGGACCCGGCATCTTTGAGAGCGTCTATCCCCTGAGCGGCCTGCATGTCAGCGTGGTGAACAGCATCCTCACGGGAAACTTCCTGAGCAGGCAGGGAATGGTCGAATCTCTCCTGACTGCGCTCGGGCTCGCTCTGGTGCTCTGGCTTGCCTCGACGGCGCTGAAGAGCTTCGCATTCCCCGTTTTCCTGGCGGGCCTGTACGCGGCGTATCTCGCCTCCTGCTACGGGCTGTTTGCCGGGCTTCACAGGGTTCCTCCTGTCGCCTCCATGACCGCAGGTTTCCTCCTGACACTCATATCGGTCACCGCGTATCGGGTCGTGGTGGCCGGTCGCGAGAGGTCGGTTTTCCTTGCCAAGCTGGAGGCGAACCGCGCCCTCGAGGGTCTGAACGCACAGCTGGTTGATCAGAAGAGAGAGCTGCAGACCGCAAACGAGAGGCTGAAGGAGATGGGACACTTCAAGGCGAACTTCGTGCAGAACGTCGCCCACGAGTTCAGGACCCCTCTGGCGCTGATATTGGATCCCCTGGAGGCTTTGCAGCGCACGACCCGCGAAGAGCTTCCGCCGTCCGTTGTCCAGGACCTCGGGCAGATAGACAGGAATGCCAGGAAGCTGCTTCATCTCGTGGACCAGTTCCTCGACGTCTCGCGTATCGAGGCAGGCAAGGCGCGTCTGTCGGTGAGGGAAGGGGATCTCACGGGATTCCTGCGCAGGCAGTTGGCGTTGTTCGGGACGGCTGCCGCGCGCCGCGGCGTGCAGCTGCGCTTTTCCTCCGACACTCAGAGCATCAGCTCATACTTCGACGAAGACAAGCTGGAGAAGATCGTTTCAAACCTCCTGGCAAACGCGATGAAATCCACCGGCGCGAATGGCGCTGTCGAGCTTTCTGTAGCCTTCCCCGAAACCGTGGAGCAGATGTCGCGATCGACGCCGGCGGCGGATCTGAAACCGGACCAGATGTTGGTCATCACCGTCAGCGACACCGGCGACGGCATCCCCCCGGAGGATCTGCCCTATATTTTCGAGAGGTTCCACAACCGCTCACGCCCGACCGCGGGCCATTTCGGGGGAACCGGCATCGGTCTTTCTCTTGTCAAGGAATGCGTGGACATCCATCACGGGCGAATCACTGTGACAAGCGAGAAACACAGGGGCACGAGGGTCATCGTCTCTCTCCCCTGGGCACGGGAGCACTTCCGGCCCGAGGAGATCCCGCCCGTCGATCAGCGCGAGGAGGAACCTCCCCTGGTTGCAGCCCTCGAGCATCCGACATTGCCCGTGACGACTGACCGCGGCAACCCCGACGAACCGATTCTGCTCGTCGATGACGAGCCGGACGTCCTGGACAGCTATGCGAGAACCCTCAGGGAAAACAGCATCGGGAATCTCCTTACGTGCTCGGATGGGACTCGCGTCCTTCCGATCCTGAGGGAGCGGCAGGTGTGCGCGGTCGTCCTGGACCTCGCCCTGCCCGGCGTCTCGGGAACGACGCTTCTCTCAAGGATGAAAGAGGAGCTCCCGTCCCTCCAAATCCTCGTGGTCACGGGCCTGAAAGACGTCGACGTGGCCGTCGAATGCATCAAGCTGGGCGCTTCCGAGTACCTGGTGAAACCGCTGGGGCAGGGCCGCCTCGTCGCGGCTGTGCAGCGCTGCATGGAGAAGCGGAGGCTGGAAAAAGAAGTGGACGTGCTGAGCCGCCGGCTTCAGTCCCTGGAGCTCAGGAACCCCGCGGCCTTCTCCGAGATCGTCACCTGCAGCAGGCTCATGCTGACAAAGCTCAGATACGTCGAGGCGATTGCCGGGGATATGAATCCCGTCCTGATCACGGGAGAAAGCGGCGTCGGCAAGGAGCTGGTGGCCAGGGCGGTCCACCGGCTGAGTGGACGGCAAGGGAGCTTCGTGTGTGAGAACGTCGCCGGGCTCGACGATACGATGTTCGCGGACACGCTCTTCGGCCACCGCAAAGGCGCGTTCACCGACGCGGAGGGCGTGCGCAAAGGACTGGCGGAAGAGGCCGCTGGCGGCACGCTTTTCCTGGATGAGATCGGAGATATGTCCGTCAACTCGCAGGTCAAGCTGCTTCGGTTCATCGAGGAGAAGGAGTACCGGCCTCTCGGCTCGGACAGCGTCAAGGTGTCGGATGCAAGGGTCGTCATCGCCACGAACGTCGACCTGGCCACACGGCTCGAGGAGGGGAGGTTCCGCGAAGACCTGTTCTTCCGGCTGACGCACCGCGTCGAGATTCCCCCTCTGAGGGACAGGCTGGAAGATCTGCCGCTTCTCATCGAGAATTTTGCGAAGCAGGCCGCCGAGGCGCACGGGAAGGAAAAGCCGCTGGTTCCCCGGGAGCTGACCGCTCTCCTGGGGGCGTACAGCTTCCCGGGAAACGTCCGGGAGCTGAAGAACATGGTCGAGGAGGCGCTGAGCAGGAGCGAGCCGGGAACCCTGTCCCTGAGCTACTTCAGAGAGTACATCAGCGAGAGCTCCGGCAGGCTCGGGGGAGTCAACGGCCGTGCGGGAGCAGCAGGGGCTGCGCTCTCGGGTGAAATCCCGACGCTCAGGGAATCGGAGAGCGTCTTGATTGCCGAGGCCCTTCGCAAGACCGGCGGAAACCAGAATCTCGCTGCCCGGCTTTTGGGGTTGTCGCCGTCTGCGTTGAGCCGCCGCCTCAGCAGGAAGGAGCCGAAGGAATGAGACTCGCCGGCTGGTGCGTGACGGTTTCATCCCTTGCGCTCACCGCCATGTCCTGCGGCTTCTTCGATCCTCTTCACCCGTACGATCAGGAACCGGTGGACACATCTGTCTCGTGGCAGACGTACATGGGCGGCAGCGGAGACGAGATCGGGTATTCCGTCCAGCAGACGTCAGACAGAGGATTCATCATCGTCGGCGACACAAGCTCTTTCGGGGCGGGCGGCGTCGACATATGGCTTGTCAAAACGGACGCATCGGGCACCGTGCAATGGTCGAACACCTTCGGCGGCTCGGGGGACGATCACGGCCGGTGCGTTGTACAGACCGCGGATGGCGGGTACATCATTGCCGGGTCGACGACCTCCAACGGACAAACGGATGTCTACCTGGTCAAGACCGACGAGAAGGGCGACTGGAAATGGGGCAGTACCTTCAACAAGGCATCGGTGGACAACAGGGCGGCGGTGACATGCACAGCCGACGGCGGGTACGCGATTGTCAGCTCCACTTCCTCCGTCACGACGTACCCCGTTGTCTACCTCGTCAAGACTGACGGCTTGGGAGTGGAGACGTGGCACCAGACCTATGACGAAGGGACGCAAACGCTCGGACGCTTCATTCGGCAGACCGCGGACGGCGGGTACATTATTGCCGGAGAAATAGCCAATAACTCGGTAGACACCGACGGCTACCTGCTCAGGACGAATGCTTCCGGCGAAAAGGTATGGAGCAGGAAATACGGAATCGAATACCCCGACACGGCAACCGGGGTCGACGTGACAACGGATGGGGGCTACGTCTTCTCGGGCTATACCCGTTCTTACGGCGCAGGGGACTTCAACGCCTGGCTCGTCAGGACGGACTCTGCAGGGGCCGTGCTCGGGGGTGGAGCGTACGGGCTCAACTCCTATGACGTTGCCGAGAGTGTCCGGGCGACACCTGAGGGAGGATTCATTCTTGCCGGGATGACAAAGTCCTATGAAGAGTGGGAGCAGGCGTGGCTCATCAAGACAGACTCGACAGGTACCCTGCAATGGCAGAAGAGATTCGGCGGCAACGGCGTGGATTGGGCATACAGCGTAGCGCTCACCGCGGATGGCGGCTATGTCGCAACAGGCTTCACGGAATCCTTCGGAGCGGGCGGCAAGGACGCCTATCTGATCTACTACAGGCCGTGAAGGCGCTGATGCCCGCCTGAGGGCGATATGAAAAGAATTTTGGTCCTCCTGTTCATCGTTTCGTTCCTTGCGGGGTGCACCAGCATGGGGCACCAAGTGCGCAAGGAGGTGATCAATGACCCCGTCGAGGGAACCGAGACCATCGAGAGCGTAAACATCCATGTCTCTCAAACGCTTTTTTTCAGCTCCGCCCGCGATGTCGTCAATCTCATGAGAATCACAGACGTACACGGTGTCTCCTACATGCTGGAGGTTGAGTTCTCAGGCGGTGAGTGGCGACTCATGGAGGGACCCATCAAGATCGAGATCGACAATAGGATAACGACGCTTGATGCCGAGCCGCCTCGAAGAGAGGGGGGAATCGGGGTGGTACATGAAACTCTCCGCGCCACATTGCCACCGGAGGTTGTAAAAGAACTGTTCGCCAGCGACGATATCTGGATCCAGTACTGGGAAGAGCCCATCCAGTTGACGCGGGAGGAGATCTCGTACCTTCGGGAGCTCTCTCCCCAGCAGCTGAAGTAACGCGCGAGGGCCGCGCACCACCTATAGCACTTGCCACGCACCCATGGAGGGAGGACTAACATTGAGATTGTCATTAAGCCCGGAGAGAGGTGAGGGGCTGTTTTGTTGAGTAGCGGTAGCGATAAAGTCTACGGAGATGTCGAACCGAAGTGTACCCGGACCCAAACCTAAAAGGGGATCACTTGTGGCTGCAATTGAAAACACTGGATTGAGAGCCCCGGGGCTAGGAGTCTGTCGGACTTCGACGGCGCTTCTGGGTGGGGGCTTCCGGGAATTTGCGAGGCATGGTAGATTTGCGGCATGGCTGAGCGGCTGGTAAACGTTGATCGGGACACCCCGATGTTGCTTCCACCTGATCTTCGGCAGTGGGTTCCCGAGGACGACCTGGTGCATTTCGTCATTAACGCGGTGGAAACGATGAACCTGTCCGCTGTGTCGGTGAACAGCCGCGGCAGCGGCAGCAAACAGTATCCGCCCAGGATGATGCTGGCACTGGTGATCTATTGCTACGCGAACGGGGTGTTTGGGTCCCGACGGGTCGAGCGGTTGACCTACCGAGATGTGGCGGTACGCTACCTGACAGGCGATACGCATCCCGATCACGATACAATCTGCACGTTTCGACGAGAGAATGGCCCACTGATCAAGCAGGCATTTGTGGAGGTGCTGCGCTTGGCGCGGGAGATGAAGCTGTTGAAAGTAGGGACGATCAGCGTGGACGGGACGCACATTCGCGCCAACGCCTCCAAGCACAAGAGCCTGCGCTATGATCGGGCTGGGGAACTGGAGCGCTTGCTGGAGAAAGATGTAGGGGAGCTTTTGGCGCGAGCGGAGAAAAGCGACAGTGACCCCACTTCTGATGATCAGTCATTACCGCGGGAGATAGCGCGCCGCGAGCAGCTTCTGGGGAAGATGCGTGAGGCACGGCGGATATTGGAGGAGCGAGCACGAAACGCAGGCAAGGACCAGGGGGGAAGTGGTGAAGGTCAGGGAGGGAGCGGGAGCACGAGAGGGGGTGGAGATTCGGTACCAATAGTTCCCAAGGCTTCCCAGCAGATTAACCTCACCGATCCGGACAGCGCTTTGATGCGAAAGAGTCACCACGACAGCTACGAGCAAGCCTACAACGCGCAGGCGGTAGTGGATGCCGAGGGCAGCCAGCTGATTCTCGCCGCTGATGTTGTGCAGACCCCCGCTGATGCCAATCAACTGGAACCCGCAGTGCACAGCGTGCCCCAGTCCATCGGAGCTGTTGAGGTGGTGCTTGCTGACGGTGCATATGTAAACGCGGATGCCATCGATCGGCTGCAGGAGGGAAAGGCAAAGGTCGAGGTCTACGTGCCTGTCACCGGCGAGGATCAAAACGTGCGCAGGTACGACTTCCGCCCACCGATGCGCAGAGCCCACAAAAAGGTTACCGATCCGCGGCTGATTGCCATGCGCGAGAAGTTGAGGCGGCCCGAAGGCAAGCGCATCTATGCGAAGCGTGCTTCGACGGTTGAGCCTGTTTTCGGAATCATCAAGGCCGCGATGAGGTTCCGTCAGTTCCTGCTTCGGGGCATCGAAAAGGTACAGACAGAGTGGGATCTGGTCTGCCTTGCCTATAATATGAAGAGGCTCTGGGGGCTCTCGAGCACATGAGGAGGAGCCAGAACGGAGGCGGGGACCAGGGAGGCGCATCTGGCCAGCCAGAGGCTCCCGCCATTATGCCAACGAGGCCGGATTCGGTGCCGCGCGCCCACGTGGAGCGCCGTCGAAGTCCGACAGACTCCTAGGGCCGGCGTAGACCGCCACAGGGGGCAGAACGAGAACAGAAGCACCAAGTCCAAACCAAGGATCTGACCTGAAATCCAAAGCTCCATACTCCGGACTGCTCGGCAAGTTCCACAGAGGGAGCAGCGTAAATCCAAGTGAGAACGGAGCCTGCGGCATTAGGGCTGGCCGTTAAAAACATGGTCTCTGCAAAAGAGTAGATAGGCATGAGGGCAACAAGAAACAGGACGCCAAGTTTTTTCATGGAAAGCGCCTTTGGCAGAACTATGACATGCCCTTCTACCTGGCGAGGAACTGACTTCTCTAGTCCTGCATCTCCGGATAGCGACGTCAAGAGAGCGCATGAAGACGCCTTGAGCAACGCGCACCGTAGAACAAGTTACCCGCCGGCGAGGGCAGATTCCTGTCAGCACTGCAACTTCTTTTGCAGATAAGCAACGCGGGTTGCGAGGCAAGCCATTTGGCTGACGCCCGGGCAAGACGAATAAGTCATTCATTATAAGGAAATAACGTAACTGTTCAGGTGGTCTGAAGGCACTTTGTCAGTGTCAGATCATCCTCCTGTAAGACTCGGATAAGGGCATCAATCACTGACTTGCCGTGCTTGCGTACGGTGGAGATGTAGCTTCGTATTCGGCAGAACGCGAGAGCACCCGCGTCGCTGCGAAATGCCCCAGAAACCTTTTGTTGCACTCTCATCATGCGAATATCACGCTCCGCTTGGTTATTGGTAAAGGGCACTCGAAAATCGTACAAGTAGCGCAGTGTCTCCTTCTTGCGCTCTGCCAATCTTTCCAAGAGGTTACGGGCCTTGCTTCTTTTCAGACGTCCTCGGCGTGAACAACCCTCTCGACGAGTAGGAGGAGGATTAGCCTTCATTCCGGCGGCAATAATCGTCTCGTAGCGACTGATGTATCGGTGCAACACACCGGCGGCCAACCGTTTCTTTCCCGCCTTCTTTGCACCCTCGACGGCCTGGTTGCCCTCCAGAAGCAAACCGATCATGTGTTGCGCCCACGGCTGGCCGTCAAGTTCATAGATGCCGGTGAGTTCCCGAATGTGATGGGCGTTGCACAGCGAATGCCGGCAGCGGTACTTCATGTACGGCTGCCAGTTGTCGTGGACCGCGTTGCCCTTCAGCCGCGGAAGAATCCCGATGGCATCGGTGGCTGCCTGGCCGCGACGCTGATGGGGAAAGTAGTAGGTAAAGGCTGGGTTGCTCGCCCCATGGAGCCAGTGCAACTTTCCGTTGATGCTCAGTCCTGTTTCATCGAAATGCACCACCGGCGCACGAACAAGCTTTTCCCTGATCTGTTCCACCACCCTTTCCAGACGTCGGGCACAGCGACCATCTGTGCTGGCGAGGGTTCCCGCGCTCACAGGAATGGCGAACAAGTCTGACAACGCTTCGGCGGTCCGTTGATAGGAGAGAAATCCATAGTTCTTCAGGTACACCGCAAAGGCCCTCAGGCGCGTTCCATACTGGGTCTTGTGAGTCACCCCCTCAGGGAACTCTCCCCGGGAAAGCTCCCCACAGTGAGGGCAGCGCTTGATCTGGGCTCGATGCTCGGTGACCGCCACAGTAATGCGAGGGATATCGAAAACCTGCCGTGGGACAAAGCCTCGTAGCTTCACATCCTTCAACGATCTGCCGCACCGCCCACAGCGTTTGACCTCATGAACTGCCACCTGGGCTGGATCGCTTACCATCCGCAGCGTCGTGCCCTCGTGTCCCTCCTGACCGCCAGGTTTCTTGTCACTGCGCTCTTGCTTCTTTGCGGCGAACTTTCGCTTTGGTCCATCTGTGGAAGGCGGCTTGTCGCTGTTGTGGCTGTCCTTGTTGAGCTTCGCTTCAAGCTCTTCGATCCGTGCTTCGTGTTCTTCGATGATTCCCAAAAGCGTCTCTTGCAGATAATCGATCAAAGAGACGATGGCATCAGGCCCAGCCCGATAAGCGTTGAGAATTTGCTCGCGCCCAATGCGCGAGAATTTCTTATGGCCCCCTCCCATGAGAGAGATTATTTCACGCTTTCACAATTTCCGGAATACCCTAACATTTGTCCGGTATTTTAGCTGAACAGATACGAAATAACTCCAAAAGCTTTTCATGGCATGCTCTTTGCATTCACCCTGCCAGTGACGAAATCGTGCGATGTCGAGGTTGACCATGAAAATTCTATTGATCAAGCCTGCTCTCAATCCGGTTTTTTTTGCTCCCATGTGGGGCGACCCGCTGGAGCTGGAGTATCTTGCTGCGTCCGTGCCGGACCATTCAGTGGAGATCCTGGACATGAGAATCGAACATGACCTTCAGGCCAAATTGGAGGAGTTCAGACCGCACCTGGTAGGAGTGACAGCCAATACCTGTGATGTACCCATAGCGAAAGCGGTGATTCGCGAGGTCAAGAAGTTTGACAGCAGAATAGTAACCGCAGTCGGAGGAATTCACGCGACTTTTCTTCCTGGCGATTTTGCCGAGGCGGCAGTAGATACCATTTTCCTGGGGATGGCGGACATTTCCTTCAAAGATTTTGTGAGCAAGCTCGAAGAAGGAAAAGACGGGTCAGAAGTTGACAATCTTGCGCTGGTCCGCAACGGCAGGCTGGACTTTACAGAACGAAAACCGTTCGAAGTGGATCTCGACCACATTCCCTTTCCTGCACGGCGTCTTGTGGCCAAATACGGAGGAAAATACCGGGACCTGACCCGGAACCGAACCGCCCAGGTGATGTCAAGCCGGGGCTGCCCCTTCCGGTGCACCTTCTGCTCCTGCTGGAAAATCATGGACGGCAAATACTTCACCCGCAGCCCGGAGTCGGTTGTCGAAGAGCTGGCTTCTCTTGGTGACGATATCGATTCCGTCCAGTTCGCCGACGACAACACGCTGCACAATGTCGAGCAAGCCATGCGTCTCGCTCGGCTCATCAAGGAAAGAAAGATCCGGAAAAAGCTGTCCATGTACGCTCGGGCCGATACCATCGCCAGGCATCCGGAACTCATCGAAGCGCTGAAAGAAGCGGGACTGGCTTATTTGACTGTTGGAGTCGAGTCATTCCGCGAAGGAGTTCTCTCAACGCTCAACAAGCGGAGCTCGGTTGAGATGAACAACGAAGCGATCCGGATTCTTCGGAGGCTGGGGATCGGCGATGCCGCCCATTTCATTGTCGATCCGGCTTTTGGTGTGGACGATTTTGAGGAGCTCTTCCGCTACGTCTGCAAGAGCGGCCTCTTTCAGCCTACCTACACCGTCCTGACTCCTCTTCCGGGGACAGATCTCTACCAGAGCCTGCACGACCGCCTGCTCATACGGGACTACGCCTACTTCGACCTCGGCCACGCCGTTCTGCCCACCCGGCTGAGTCGCAGGGGCTTCTACGAGCATCTGGTTCGATTGTACGCCAGGACCTATTCGTTCAGCCGTTATTTCCGCTCGTTGTTCGCTGGTTTCCTTTTCCGACTGAAGAACAACTGGAAACCTCCTGAAAAGATGGACCGGCTTTCATTCCTCAAACTCTGCATCCTTCACGTGGTCGCGTTTCCTCTGGCATTCAAGGTGCGAAGAATCTACAAGTCTGAGCCGCTCGTGCGCGAGATGCCGCTCACGTGAAGGCGCTGGCCCCAGGGGAGGTCACCCAATGAAAGCACCACGGGTCTTCATTGCGATTCTCCTTTCGGCTGCGGTCTCGGCCTCCGCGGGAGCGCTCATCATCAAGCTGGGAACCCTGGCTCCAATCGGCTCGCCCTGGGAGGTGGCGCTGCGGAGAATAGCCGCTGACTGGGACAGGCTGTCGGGCGGCTCGATCAAACTGCGGATCTACGCCGGCGGGGTGGCGGGGGACGAGCCCGACATGATACGCAAGATGCGTCTCGGCGGCCTCAACGCAGCAGGAATCACGGTCGCCGGCGGATTGCAGGAAATTTTCAAAGGATTCAAGACCTTGAACTATCCGTTTTTGATCAGGAACGACGGCGAGCTCACCTACGTCCTGGAGCATATGGAGCCCTTCTTCGAGCAGGAACTGGAAAAGCGGGGGTTCCGAGCGGTCATGTGGTCTTTCGGCGGCTGGACGTACCTGTTCTCACGCAGGCCCGTAGTGTACCCGCAGGATCTGAAGGGCCAGAAGCTCTGGTTCTGGTCGGGAGATCAGGACGAGATCCAAGCCTACCAACAGGCGGGCTTTCATACGGTGAACCTCGCCATCACGGACCTCATGACGTCCGTGCAGAGCGGGATGGTGGACGCCCTTGGGACAAGCCCCCTGGTGGCCGCATCCAACCAGTTGTTCGGCGTGCTGCGCAACATGAGCACCGGCAAACTGGCACCGTTGTGGGGGGCTGTCATCGTCACCGAGAAGACGTGGTCGAAAGTTCCCGTCGAGCTGCAGCCGAAGCTCATCGAGGTTGCGCAGAGGGTCGCTGACGCGCTGAACCCCGAGTTGGCAAAGGCTGACGACCAAGCCGTCGAGATCATGAAGAAATACGGGTTATCCGTCAACAAAGTGACCCCGAAGGCCGAGACCGAGTGGGCGGTTCTCGTGGACAGAACTTTCCCGGCGCTCATCGGGACGGCGTACGACAGGGAGAGCTTCGACATGATCAAAAAGTACCTTGACGAGTACCTCGCCTGCCACCCCCGGCCCTAGGACAGAAAGACTCCAGGGTCAGCCGCAGGTTCCCATCGGAAGTATCGTTCTTCCAAATTGCCCGTTCAGCACGATGGCGATGGCCCCGTAGAAGGCAGAAAGGCCACAGACTATTCCTTCGACGCCGGCGATCATCCTCACCGCGCTACTCCCGGTGAAATCCGCGATCGCCAGCAGGAAGAACAGAACGGCGAGGGTTGCAAACACAACCTGGTGCACTCGGGTCATCTTCAGGGTGCCGAAGAACATGCCGGCTGTGAACAGACCCCAGACAGCGAGATAAAAGCCCATGGCGAGGGCAGAAGAGGCATCAGCGATCCCAAGATTCGGGAATGTCCACACCGCGACAAGGCTCAGCCAGAAGAACCCATAGGCACAGAACGCCGTCATCCCGAAGGTGTTGTTCTTTTTGAACTCCATGATACCTGCAATGACCTGCGCCAAGCCGCCCACAAACACGCCCATCCCCATGATCATGGTGCTGAGCGGGAACAGACCTGCGTTGTGGAGGTTCAGGAGGACGGTCGTCATCCCGAACCCAAGAAGGCCCAGGGGAGCAGGGTTCGCGGTCGTCTCGCCCGGAGTGTTACGGGGGACTTGCATCGTTGTTGGCATGATAGCCTGAATCCTACCCTACGGAACGGTTCACTGCAACCAGCGGGCGCTGGACAAATAAAGAAGCCTGGCAACGACTTACTCTCCTACCGTCAAGCGACAGTGCGTGAGTACACGCTCCGCGCGTCCGCCGCGGAGGTGGCTCGCACACGCCGGTGCGAATCTGGCGTCAGCTCTGCGTGTCGGGGGATTGCCGGTCCCGGGATCGGCAACATCCCCGAGTCTGCAACCAAAACTGCAGGATCAACCTCTGTTGCAGGGCAGAAACGTCACTCGGCGTGCGCAGTGAAGGCAGCAACTCCTTCCCAGAAAACGAATAAGTCCCCCATGTGATTACTGGCATCTCTTTTGCTGTACTCCTATCGTGCAGGAGGACAGTGATGATAGCTTCTTTCGCCAGGGCGATTTCACTCGTCATTCTCGCTACCGCATTTCCGGCGGTTACGCCAGTCTACGCGCTGGATTTCCGCGGCTCTTGGATCTGCCTTTCCATCGATTATGGAGCGCCGATCAGGGGAATGGTGAGAGATCCTGTCAACGGCTCGAGATTCGACTATAGCGGCCAGGGAACTTCATGGAATGACGGGTCCGGAAGCCTCACGATTGGATGGACGCCTTTCATGGTCTCTCCGACGATCGGGCTCGGGTTTTCCATCAGAGGGTCCGCAGCTCTTTCTCTGGGAGACAACGGAGAGGTTGACCGGTACAGCGATCCCATCCCTCTTACCAACTACCGGTATAATGAGGGCAATCTTGGTTTCATCTATCTCGGGACATGGGCCTCTGTCTCCCCCATGCTGACAGCCCGCTTGCTGCTGCGCTCGGACGTGTACGTCAACATAGGCGCCGGTCCGACGTTTTGGAAGTACCTGAGCATGGACTACAAGGGAATGGAGTATGATGACGACCTTCTCGATGATGCAGTGTACGCTTCATTCGCGGCCATGGCGCAAGTGTCGATCGGTTGGTTTTACGCGGAGCTCGGTGTCAGCGGTCCTGACTTTCAAATCGGTCTGGGATTTTCCATCTAGTTTCCTGTCCCGGAAAAACTTGGAAAAGATCGAGGGGATGCAGGATCGCCGGCGTTCGGTGATCACAGCGCGCAGGCGGCTGTGCCGACGCAAAGGGATTCGGGCAACCAGGATGGCAGCGACAAGGAGTGCGCCGAACGCAAGGAAACGGAGAGGGATTGTGAAGGGGCCCAGGGTGAGGTTGCATTCGTGAAAACGACACCACTCCTTCATCTCCTCTTCATCTGGCGGTAGATACATTCTAGCTCGCGGGCCAAACAGCGTTGCTGACTTTCCCGCAGAACACACAACGGTTTGTTTGGAGGAAAAATGCGAATGACGAAGGCTATCACGCTGGCCCGGCTCGGCATCATCCTGGCACTCGCCGCCGCGGCTCTCGTCGCCTGCGGCAACTCGGGCAGCAGGGCCAAGAACGCCAGCGAAATATCTGCATCCGCTTCCGGCCAGGATGCAACCGCGGTCATGATTTCGTATTCGAAATTTGACAAGATCCTGGCAAGCGATGCTGCATCCAAAACGGTTACGGTCAACCTCATCGCCGGGCAAGGCACGGCTGCGAAGGGCTTCAACTTCAACGGATACTCGAATGGGGACATGCACATCCAGATCCCGACGGGCTGGCGCGTGAGGGTGAGCATGATTGATGAGTCGAACACGCCGCACAGCGCGCTGATCGTTCCATGGAAAGAGCGGCTGGGAGGCGCCCTCCATGCCGCGTTCGCGCACTCAGCGCCGGCAGATTTCCGTTCGGGGATAGAGAAAGGCGATGATCCTCAAAAGTTCACTTTCACTGCCGGTAAGGCAGGCAAATACGCGATTGTCTGTGGCGTGCGCGGTCATATCGATGCCGGCATGTGGGACGTTTTCGACGTTGTCGACAACCTCGCCGCGCCCCGGGTGCTGGTGAACCAGTAGGAGTAGGCCGCCGGAAACGCGACGGTGACTTTTACACCCTCCGATCGCCCGCCGTACCGACGAGCTCTCCCCCGGGACGCCGTCGGTCACAGGACGATCGGCGCCGCTTGGCAGTATCGTTTTAGCGTGGACGCTGATGTCATCATCGTAGGCGCGGGCCTGGCGGGTCTCGTTGCCGCCGGCGAGCTGGCGCAGGCCGGACGGAAAGTGATCATCGTGGACCAGGAGCCAGAGGCATCCCTGGGCGGCCAGGCGTTCTGGTCGTTCGGCGGACTGTTCTTCGTGAACTCAACGGAACAACGACGGCTCGGGATACGGGATTCCTATGACCTCGCCTTCAGGGACTGGATGGGAAGCGCGGGCTTCGACAGGAACGAGGACTTCTGGCCCCGACGGTGGGCCGAGGCGTATGTTGCCTTTGCAGCGGGGGAGAAAAGAAGCTGGCTGCGCGCGCGCGGCATCAGGATCTTTCCCATCGTAGGCTGGGCGGAGCGCGGCGGCTCCCTGGCAAACGGCCACGGGAACTCCGTCCCCCGGTTCCACATCACTTGGGGGACCGGTCCGGGAGTCCTCCAACCGTTCGTGCGAAGAGTCAGAGAAGCTGAGATCAAAGGGCTTGTCGCCTTCCGCTTCCGCCACCGAGTCACCGGCATTCGCACATCAGGGGCCGTTGTCGATGGAGTCTTTGGCGATGTCATCGAGCCAAGCTTCGCTTCGCGGGGTGTGAAGACCTCTCGCGCAGTGGTCGGGTCATTCGAGCTTCGAGCCCAAGCAGTCATTGTCGCCTCAGGAGGCATGGGCGGCAATCACGACCTGGTGAGGCGGCACTGGCCAAAAGACCTGGGCGAACCACCGCGGCGGATGCTCCAGGGTGTGCCTGATTCCGTGGACGGAAGCATGTTCGCTGTTCTCGAAGAGTGCGGCGGTCATCTCATCAACCTGGACCGGATGTGGCACTACCCGGAAGGGATCCGAAACTACGCGCCGGTGTGGAGTCATCACGGCATCCGTATTCTCTCGGGACCCTCCCCGTTCTGGCTCGACGCAACTGGCCACCGCCTACCCTCTCCCATCTTTCCGGGTTTTGACAGTCTTGGCGCCCTTCGCTCCATCGCTTCCCATGGTCACGACTACTCGTGGTTCGTGCTCAACCAGCGCATCATCAGAAAGGAGTTCGCGCTGTCCGGCTCAGAGCAGAACCCGGATCTGGCAGGGCGCAGCATAGTGCGGGTGGCGCGCTCCCGTCGCGGTCGGATGGCTCCGGCTCCCGTGGAGGCATTCAAGAAAAAAGGAGAGGATTTCGTCATCCGATCCGCTCTTGCGGATCTTGTGCGCGGTATGAACGAGCTCTCCGAGGGGAACCCTATTGATGTCAGAGTCGTGGAGGAGGAGATTGCCGCTCGCGATGCCGAGATCGATAACCGATTCGGGAAGGATGCTCAGGTGACCGCCATCCGGGGGGCGCGCGGGTATCTTGGGGACAGGCTCATCCGCGTGGCGCGACCGCACCGCCTGCTGGACCCTGATGCCGGTCCGCTGATCGCCGTACGCCTTCGGATCGTTACCCGCAAGACCCTCGGAGGAGTCGAAACCGATATCGATTCCCGGGTCCTTGGCAAGGATGGAAAGCCAATTGCCGGTCTCTATGCCGCAGGAGAAGTTGCCGGCTTCGGAGGAGGAGGCGTGCACGGCTATCGAGCGCTGGAGGGCACGTTCCTGGGAGGCTGCATTTTTTCCGGCCGGGCTGCAGGGAGAGCTGCGGCAAGGGCGGTGGTGTAGCTCCAGACCATGATGAACTGGGGCGTGCCTCCCGCATCCCCCTGGTGGACGACAATTACGGACAACGCAGCATGCTTTTTCAGCCATCTGCTCCCGCGCGTGCGCGAGCGCCATGATGGCCCTTTCGCCGCCCCGCGGCATGCCCGAACTTCTGCAGGATCCCTGCCTGCAGCCCGTCGGGATCATGCAATAGCTGGCTCATTACCGGTCCGCTCGTGTCAACTTCCGGGTTGTAGGCGATGCCCCAGCGCATGAGCTCGAACAACATCGGCAGAAGCTCCACCGCTTTCTTCGTCGGCTTGTAGATGGCCGCGCTCTTGTTTGACGGGTCCTCTTCCTTTGTCAGCAATCCATCCTTCACCAGGGACTCCAGGCGATCGCTCAAAATATTGCTGGCGATCTTTTCTTCGGAGGCCTGCAGCTCGCGAAAGTGGCTCTTGTTCCTCATCAGGATGTCGCGCAGGATTACCAGGCTCCACTTGTCGCCAAAGATGTCCAGCGAAAACACTATCGGGCAGACTGTCGGGCTTCTCTTTTTCACGTCATAAATGTACAAAAAGTGCTTGCCTTTTGCAACCACTATCCATACATTACCCCTGGAAGGAGAAGAAGCATGGCACAGATGGAATCCAAAGACTTCACCGCGACCTTTTCGGTAGACCAGTCTCCGAAAGAGGTTTTCAATGCAATCAACAACGTCCGCGGGTGGTGGTCGGGAGAGATCCTTGGCAGCACCGGCAAGGTCGGTGATGAGTTCACATACCGCTACGGCGACGCGCACCTCTCAAAGCAGAAAGTGACAGAGCTTGTTCCAGGCAGGAAAGTCGCCTGGCACGTGACTGATGCGAAGCTCAACTTCGACAAGAAAGACGAGTGGATCGGCACGGACATCGTGTTCGATATCGCGAAGAAGGGCGACAAGACGGAAGTCCGCTTCACGCATGCAGGCCTCGTCCCCGCATTTCAGTGCTACGGCGACTGCTCCACCGCGTGGAGCACGCTCGTGCGCGGCAACCTGCGAAGGTTGATCACTACCGGCAAGGCTCAGCCGGACGCCTTTCGCGAAAGCACGGCAGGAAAGGATTACACCGCAAGCTTCTCAGTGGATCAGTCTCCTAAGGAAGTCTTCGATGCCATCAACAACGTTCGCGGCTGGTGGTCAGAAGAGATCGAGGGAAGCACCAACAAGCAGGGTGCCGAGTTCGACTACCACTACAAGGACGTCCATCGCTGCAGGATGCGGATAACGGAGCTCGTTCCCGAGAAAAAAGTGGCCTGGCTCGTCCTGGACAACTCTTTCAATTTCATCGCGGACCAGACCGAGTGGAAGGGCACGAAGATCAACTTCGAGATCGCCAGGAAGGGCGACAAGACGGAAGTCCACTTCACGCACGTGGGCCTCGTGCCCGAATACGAGTGTTACGGCGTCTGCTCGAATGCGTGGGGCTCCTACGTCAACGGCAGCCTGAAGAAGTTGATTACGACAGGCAAAGGGAACCCCAACGCGAAGGAAGAGACGGAACGCGATAAGGCATCATAACCCGATCGCTTGTTTGGCTTTCCGCGCGTCACACGACGGAGAGTTGCCGATGAGGCGCCTTGCGACTTGCTGCGTGTCGGGTGCTGCCAGAGCTTGACGGCTCAACCAGGTTATCCTGAAATTTAGGGCCGTGGGATCCAGGAGTCAGGGAACATTAAGTCCGGTCGGCGCGCTCATCCGCGCCTATCGCGCCGAGCGGGGAATGAGCCAATTGGATTTGGCGCTGGAAGCAGGCGTTTCTTCGCGTCATCTCAGTTTCATTGAAACAGGGCGCTCTACGCCGAGCCGGGAAACCGTGCTGGCTCTCGCCGCGGCGTTGAATGTGCCCCTTCGTGATCGGAACGCTCTGCTCGAGGCGGCAGGGTATGCAAGGCTCTACGGCGAGACGCCGCTCGGGGCCGATTCCATGGCTCATGTGCAGGAGGCCCTGTCGCTCATCCTGCGGTCGAGCGGGAAAAACCCCGCCTGGGTGATCAACCAGCGGTTCGACGCCCTTTGTCGCCTTGCGGAGGCCGCAGGATTCCTCAATGCCATCCCGGGGGCGGTCAGAACGCTATGTCGTTCCCTATGCTGATGCTGACCTTGTCAGCCACGTCCTTGACGATTCGCGCGTAGGACTGCATCACGGGGTCCGTCAGGAGCTGTGCCATGCCTGAGATGCCGATTGCTCCAATGACCTGTCGGTAGCTGTTGAAAACAGGGGCGGCTACGCAGCGAACCCCGCGCATCCTCTCCTCGTCGTCGAAGGCGTAGCCCAGCTCGCGGATCTTTCGAAGCTCGCGGAGAAGGCCATCCCGGTCGGTGATGGTCTTGTCGGTAAACTTCTCCTTGCCCTCCGCGAGCACGCACTCGATCTCCTCCAGGCTCAGGAAAGCAAGGAGCGCCTTGCCGTGGGCCGTGCAGTGGGGGACGGGGCTGTCGCCCACGTTCGTGTACACGGCCATTGCATTCTCGCTTGCAAACCTGTCCACGTAGACGATGCGGTTTTTCTTGTTCCTCAGCCCGAAATACGTGCACTGGCCGGTTTGCTCCGCGATCGTTTTCAAGTAGGTATGGATGTTCGTGCGCTCGTAGTAGCCCCGCAGGGAGGCGTTGGTGATCTCCAGCAGCCTCGTGGTCAGGGTGTAGCGCTTGCTGTGCTCGTCCTGCTCGATGTACCCCAGCTCCCGGAGAACGTTCGCTCGATTGAAGACCACGCTCTTGGCCTCGAGCATCGATTCGGAAAGCTCCGTGATGCTCATGGGGTGGTTGCTGCGACAGAAGACCTCCAGCATCTTGATGACATCCTGGGCTTGGTTCGACACTCCGCCTCCTTTGCGCTCCAGCTTCACCATTCCGATGGCGTCACGCCTCCGGCCCTGCAGCATGCGCGTCTTCTCACAACTGGGCCAACCGCTGGTAGGGTTCCTTCAGCAATGGATACAAGGACTGGAAGACGCGGAAGTACCCGTCGTACTGTCCCTGCTCGCTCTTGGCAGGCTCCACCGCTGGCCCGGTGCGCACAAGGGCGCTGCAGGCCTCGGGCACGCCGGCAAACTCGCCCGCGCACACGCCGCCGAGGATTGCCGCGCCGAACGAGGCACCTCCAGACTGCGCGCCCATGGAAACGATGGGCTGGCCGATCGCGTTGGCCAGGATCTGAGTCCACAGGGCGGACTGTACGCCGCCGCCGGTCGCCCGGATCTCCTCGACGCGTATCTTATTGTTCCTGATGGCCTCGAGGCAATCCCTGAAGCTGAACGCGACCCCTTCTAGGATGGCTCGGACCAGATGGGCGCGGGTGTGACCCGAGTGCAGCCCGAAGAAAACGCCTCGGGCGTTCGTGTCCGTGTGCGGGTGCCTCTCCCCGGCAAGGTAGGGAAGGAAGATCAGCCGGTCGCTTCCGGCGGGCACCGCTCCTGCCTCGCCTTCGAGCACCTCGTAGAGAGTCTTGCCGCGGCTCTCGGCTTCCTGTTTTTCTCCAAAGGCCAGCCTGTCCTGGTACCACTGGTAGGAGGCCGTCGCCGAATTGATGCACGAGAGGACGCACCACTTCCCCGGCACGCTGTGGCAGAACGCGTCGAACCTCCCCTCGGCGTCGGCGACAAGCCGGTCGGTGGCTCCGTAGATCACGCCTGAGGTGCCAACGGACAGGGTGACGATGCCTTCGGCAACAACGCCGATTCCCACGGCGGCCGCTGCCTGGTCTCCTGCTCCGCCGGCCACGGGGATGCCCGCCGGCAGCCCGGTCAGCTCAGCCGTGACCTGACAGGTCTTGCCCGAGACCGCGGGTGACTCCACAAGGCCGGGCAGGAAAGCCGGGTCCACCTCCAGGAGCCGAAGGATTTCCCGGGACCACTGCCTCTTTGCCACGTTCAGAAACAAGGTGCCTGAGGCGTCCGTGACGTCCGTGCAGATCTCTCCCGTGAGCTTGTACCGTATGTAGTCCTTGGGGAGCATCACCTTCCTGACCCGCCCGTAGATCTGCGGCTCGTGCTCCCTCACCCATTCCAGCTTGCAGGCAGTGAAGTACGGCGCTCCCGGGGTGGCGCAAATATCGCGCAACTTTTTGCTTCCTACTTTCTCCTGGATCCGAGCGGACTGCGGAGCCGTCCTCTGATCGTTCCAGAGAATGGAAGGCCTGAGCACCTTGCCCTCATCCCCGAGGATCACTAGGCCGTGGTACTGCCCCGAGAGGCCGATTCCGCCGACTTCGGAAGGCTTCACGCCGGCGGCCTGGAGGGTTTCCCGCACCGAGAGGACCGTGGCTTCCCACCAGTCCTTGGGGTTCTGCTCGAACCAGCCGTTCCGGGGCGATGAGAGGGGATAGGAATGTGCGGACTGCGCCTTGACCTCTCCCGCGGAGGAGATCAGCACGGCTTTCACGCCTGAAGTCCCGACGTCAATGCCCAGCAGGTGCATGACTCCCTCCTACTCCGCGGCCATCGTGACCTTCTTGTCGAGGGGCTGGATGTCCATGTCCCTGGTAGCTGTTCCGCGCGCAAACCCCACCAGCGCGTAGGACTCATCGCAGAAGGGATACGGCGCCCAGTGCCAGCAGCCCTTCTGGAAGAGAAGCCCTTCGCCCCGCCTGACCTCCAGAGCCACGACATCCGACGCCAGCGGCGCCTTGCTTCCCGGTGCGCTTGGCGCGGCCACGGCGATGAAGTCATCGTCGACGGCATAGATCAGCTCCTGCGTGTTGGCGTGGCGCTCCATCTGCTCCAGAACCAGCGGCCGCTTGTGGAACACGCAGATGCCCAGCTCCATCTCGCCGGGGACTTTCATGAGACCCAGCTCCCCGTAGAACTCGATCACCCCACCCACCTTCTGAGGTCCTTCCGCGCTCTTCGGAGGCAGAGCGATATACTGAACCAGCCCCTTCAAGCTGTCCGGAATTGTGCGTCCCACCGTGATCGTGTCTTTTTCGCCCATGCGGGCCTCCAGTCTTTCTCTCAGGCCTTGATAAGGAACCCGCCGTCCACGGGGACTACAGTGCCGTTGACCATTGCCGCCTCGTCGCTGAGGAGCATGGCCACGGTGTTCGCTACGTCCACGGGCTCGTTGAACCTACCCAGCGGGATCTTTTCCAGCATGGGCTTCGACTTGGCCGGGTCGCTCCAGGCTTTTCTTCCCATGGGAGTCATGGTCATGACCGGAGCCACGGCGTTGGTCCGGATCCCGTAAGCTCCCAGCTCCATGGCCATGCACCGTGTGAGCTGGTCCACGCCGCCCTTGGAGATGCAATAGGTGGTGTGGTCCTGGAAAGCGCGCACGTCAGCCACGCTGGAGATGTTGACGATGGCCCCCTTGCACTTGCGCTTGATCATGTCCCGGGCCACCACCTGGCCCAGGATCATTCCCGCGCGCGTGTTCACATTGATTGTCTCCTCGAAGTTTTCCAGCGTCGTGTCCAGGAACGACTGCATGGTAACCACGCCTGCGCAGTTCACCAGGAAGTCGACGGGAAGCGCCTTCTCCGCGGCTTTGCGTGCGGCCTCCGCGTCCCCGAGATCCGCCAGGATCGTTTCGCACCCTGTCTCTTTGCCCACGGTGGCGAGGTCTTCGTGGATCCTGTCGATGACAACCACCTTCGCGCCCCGGGCCATGAGGACATTCACGATCTCGCGTCCGATCCCCTTCGCGCCCCCGGTCACCAGCGCTCGCTTGCCCTTGAATGTCTGTTCCATTGACTCCTCCTCCTCAATCCACTTTCAACTGCGCCGCCGAACGCCGCTCCGCGACGCGGGCGACGATCAGGGGCACCAGGTTGTTCGCTGCCGTCACCACGACCAGGAGCGAACCCCAGATGACGTTCCTGAAATACTCCGTGAACCCTGCGATATTGAAGCCGCTGGAGATCACCCGCAGCATGAGGATGCTGAAGATGACGTCCAGGATGAATCCCTTGCCTCCCGTGTGGCTGACCCCGCCCAGGATGACAACGAGCACTGCCTGCAGGAGGTAGGAGGTGCCGTAGCCCACCTTGACTGAATCCACGCGGGAAATGATCAGGAGCGCCGCCGCTCCCGCCAGCAGGCCCGAGATAAGATACGTGCGCAGAAGGACCGACCGGTTCCCGATCCCCGAGAACTTAGCGGCGATGGGGTTCATCCCCACGGCGTAGATGGTGAAGCCGAGCCGGGTTTTCTGCAGCAGGACTCCCGCGGCCACGGCGCACACGGCGAAGATCACCATGGGCATGGGCACGTGGAGAAGCGAGCCGCTGCCGATGAAGAGGAACGGCTTGGGGAAGCTCGTGATCGGGGAGCCCTTGGTGATGACAAAGGAAATGCCTTCGTAGAGCTTCATCGTTCCCAGCGTGGCCAGGATGGGAGGGATCCGAACAAAGGCGATCAACACCCCGTTGAAAAGCCCGCACAGAGCCCCCGCTGCCAGGGCAACGCCCACGGTGAGCAGGATGATCAGCAGCATCCGCAGGTCGAAAGGCATCTGCTGGACCATGGCGGTTGCCGAGTCCTCGCCCGCCATGATGCCCTTGAGCATGAGCGTGAGGTCCAGGTTGCCGGAGGAAGCCACGGAAAGCAGCGTGACCGCCGCGGCAATACCGGAGAGGGTAGCAGTGGAAATGATGGAAAGGTCGATGCCGCCGCTCAGCATGACAACCATCATGGCAAAGGCCAGCACGCCGAACTCGGGAAGCTGAAAGGCCATCTGCTGGATGTTGGTCAGGGTCAGGAACCGGCCGGGATCCAGGAGCGAGATGAGGACGAACACCAGGACGAAGGCCAGGAGGTAGGTCACGGTGCGCGCGAACCCCGTGGTGCGCCCCGTGCGGCCGCCCGCGCCCGTCATCGCCGGCCTGCCTTCCTCACGCATCGATCACCTTTCTCCCTGCCCTGCCTAGCGTCCTGCCGTACGCATTGATTCCCGTGCTCACCACGATCACCAGGCCTATCACCACCGAGTCCCAGTAGGACGGGATCTTCATGAGCACCAGGCTGTTGCGGATCAGGTAGATCATCCACACGCCCAGGAGCGTTCCCCAGACCGTACCCTTGCCGCCGTTGAGGCTCGTGCCGCCCAGCACAACCGCCGCGATGACATCCAGCATGATGTCCATCAGGTTGAAGGGGTGCACGTGCCGGACCAGCGCCACGTATTCCATGGAGGCAACCCCCGAGAGCAGCCCGACATAGCAGTACACGAAGAACTGGATGCGCGCGATGTTGAACCCCGCCCGCTTGGCAGCCTCGGCGTTCCCGCCCAACGCATAGATCCCCCTGCCCAGGGAGGAGTAGCGCAGGAACGCCCACGTCACCAGCGCCACCCCGAGGACGATCACCGTCATCATGGAAAGCCCGACCGTTGCCCCCGAAGGCGCGGTCCAGGAAAAGAGCATCTGCTTGCTGAATCCGAAGAAATACCGGGGCACGGTGTAAATGTAGGGGACCCTGGCCAGGAGGAGCATGCCGCCATGGAAGATGCTGGAGGTGCCCAGCGTCACGATCAGGGTCGGAAGCCGGCAGAAATGCACGAGCACGGCGTTGACGCTCCCCATGACCATGCCGACGACCCCCGCCATGGCGAAGGCAAGGCCCAGGTTGCCGGTGAAGGTGAGCAGGATCTTCACCGTCACGAACATGGAAACCGTGGCGATGGCCGTGAAGGAGATATCCATTCCGCCCGAGAGCATCACGACGAACACGCCGATGGCCATGGTGCCCATGATGGAGCTGCTCTTCAGAACGTCGAAGATGTTCTCCAGGGTCAGGAAAGAGGAGTTGACGCCGTTGACGATCAGGCAGTAGGCGATGATCAGGAGGAAAAGGTAGCTCTCGTGACTGCGCGAAAGCCGGCCGCCAAGTGATCGCCAGACGGGCTCCGTGCGCAGCCCTGTTGCCTCGCTCATGTTGCCAGAAGCTCCTTCAAGAGGCCCTCCTCGGTGACCCCTGCCGTCTCATGCTCCGCGGTTATCCGCCCGCCCTTCATCAGCAGGAACCGGTGCGTGTGCTGCACGATCTCCGCTGCCTCGTCGCTGATCATGAGGATGCCCATGCCCTGGGCCGCGAGCTTTCTCATGATCTCGTGGATTTCCCCTTTTGCCTTCACATCGATGCCCACTGTGGGGCCGTCCAGGATCAGGATCCGGGGGCTTCGCTCCATCCACTTGGAGAGCACCACCCGCTGCTGGTTGCCGCCGGAGAGCTGCTTGACGGGACTGTCCGCGGAGGGCGTCTTGATCCCCAGCTCCGTGACCCAGGAGCTGACGAAGGCGTCGGTGCGCGCCCTGTCCAGCAGCCCGAGCCTGCCCAAAAGCGTGCGCAGCACCGTCACGATGAGGTTCCGCTTGACCGAGTGATCCATGAAAAGGCCCTGCACCAGCCTCTCCTCGGGCACGTATCCGATCCCCAGGGCAATCGCATCAGGCACGGACCGGATCCTCCGGGGTACGCCGCCCACCTGGATCTCGCCGGAGTCCGCCCTGTTCATCCCGAATATGGAAAGCGCCAGCTCCGTGCGCCCCGCCCCCACCAGACCGGCTATTCCCAGGATCTCCCCCGGGCGCAGCGAGAGGTCCACGTCCTGGAACTGGCCCTTCTTGGTGAGGCGCTTGACCTCCAGCAGCGGCTGCGCTGCTCCGGCGCCGCTTCCGGCCGTGCCGGGAAGCTGCGCCCTGGTCACCTGGCCGCCGGTCATGAGCTCGACGAGCCGTGTTGAATCCAGCTCGGAAGCATCGAACGTGCCCATGCAGTGACCATCGCGCAGCACCGTGACCCGGTCTGCGATCTCGAAGATCTCGTTCAGCTTGTGGCCCACGAACAGCGTGGTGATGCCTTTTTCTTTCAGCCCCCGGATGACCGAGAGCAGGTACTCCACGTCGCGCCTGCCGAGGCTAGAGGTCGGCTCGTCCATGATGATCAGGCGCGCGCCCCGGGTGATGGATCGACAGACGGCCACAAGCTGCTGCTTGGCAATGGAAAGCTCCTCCACCGTGGTCCACAAGTCCAGGGAGACGGAAACCAGCCGCATGGCCTCGCGGGCAATCTGCGCCATCTCCCGCCTGCTCACCAAGGGCCGTTTCTCCTGGATGTACTGGCTGACCGCGATGTTCTCCGCCACGGTGAGGTTGGGAAACAGGGCCAGGTCCTGGTAGATGACCTGAATGCCCTGGGAAAGGGAGTCGATGGCGCTCAACCGTTTCCATTCCCTTCCCCGGATGGAAATGGTTGCCCCCGGGTCCGGGGGAAGCACGCCCGCGATGATCTTGATGAGCGTGGATTTGCCGCAGCCGTTCTCACCCACCAGCGCGTGCACCTCCCCCTCGTGCACGGACATCTCGACGCGGGACAGCGCCTTCACGCCGGCAAAAGTCTTTGACACGTTGCGCAGGCAGAGATAATCCTCGCCCATGACCCAGGTTGTCCTCCCGTGCAGACCGCGGATGAGACAGGGCCGCCGGAAAGGCGGCCCTCACAGAGTCCTGTGCTTAGAACGAGAAACTCTTGTAGTTGTCCTTCGTGATGTCCAGGATGCCGCTGACATCGCCATAGACCACCTTGCCCTTGATGGTGATCTTGCCCAGGCCGCCAACGCTCACCCCGCTGGTCACCTTCTTCTTGTCCAGCACGGCCTTCATGACGTAGACCGCGCCTTCACCGATCTTCTGCGGGTCCCAGATGGAGACGACCTTGATAGACCCGTCCTCCAGGCCCTGGCCGGCCATGGACCCGATGGAGGTGCCCACGACGGCGATCTTGTCTTGCAGGCCCTTCTCGGCAACCGCGAGCCCCGCACCCGGGGGATCGGAGGCGGAAGATCCGATGACGCCCTTCAGATCATCGCCATAGGTCTGGATCGCCTCCAGGGTCTTCTCGTAGCAAACCTGGGTACTCTCGCTGGACACCAGGCGGTCGCGCAGCAGGTGCATCTTGGGGTACTTCTCCTTCTGGTAAGCGATCTCCGCGTCCACCCACTGGTTGTGCGTGACCGCGGTGAGGTTGCCCACGAAGCAGATGTAGCCGCCCTCCTCCCCCATGGCCTTGGCGAGGTTGTCCATGTGGTGCCTGCCGAAAGCCGCGTTGTCAAATGCCTCGAAGTCGTAGGTGACGTTCTTCGAGAGCACAGACTCGTGGGTGAAGGTGAGAATCCCTTTCGCGTTGGCCTTGGCGAAGACCTGCTCAAGGGCGCCCGGGTCATCCGGGATCACCATGATCGCGTCCACGCCACGGGCGATCTGGTCTTCCACGATGGCCGCCTGCTGGGCGGGGTCCGGCTCAGCGGGGTTGATCATGGTCACCTCGACGCCGCCCAGCGCCTTGGCAGCGCGTTGCATCCCGATGAACGTGTTTTCCATCATCGGGTGCACGAGCTTGCCCACGAGAGCGATTTTCCAGACCTTGGGGGCTGCGCCGACTGAAATGATGAGGCAGACCAGGAACGCCAGGACTAAGAACCTTTTCATTCTTACACCTCCTCAATGAACATTGTTCGTGAATTGCGCTTCATTGTAGCACTGCTATCAGAACGTTGTCAAACTTTTTCTTGACTTTGGCTGATTATTTTCTCGGCGCCCCATGCGGTCGCAGAGCAGGAGGGCGCGGCCGCGAGTCTGACATTCGCGGCACCGAGGCCGATCAGCCTCTCGACCTTGCGCATTTCCTTGCGGAGCGTCCGCATCGAGAGTGCCCTGCGCTCACCGGGGCCACCGAGGTGTGCACGGCGCAGACGTCGAAGCGGATGTCCACTCCGTCCGCCATCGCCTTGTCAATGAGGCGGAGGGCGGTTTCCGCGGTTTTCCATGCACGCGAGCCGGCGAACGCGAGGTGAGACACCCGCAGCCAGACGCGGGTCTGCCGGACTCGCGAAGGGCGGCAAAGTTGCCCCTTTCGCTGAACGAGCGTGGGGAGGCGCTGGGCATGACAGCGGCGATGGCCCTGGGGTGGACGGCAAGGACCCTGCCCTTTCGCTTCACGAGCAGGGCCACCTCCTTGAGCTCCTCGGGCCGGTGGAAGGAGATTCTTATCGTCGGAACGGCTGGCTCCGCGATCGTTTTCAAGTAGGTATGGAGGATCTGCCGTACCGTCGGATCGCGAAGCGCCACGATGCGAACGAGCCAATCCGGGACCTGTCGGGTCGGTGGTACGCGTTACCCATTTCTGTTCTCCTTTCGCGTGTAGTCGAACGAAATCAGGTATTCTCGACATCGGAACACAGGATGGCTGGCCGCCCTTCCCGGCTTCCCCGGCAGGTCAGGCCTGGGGCTTCCAGCGGTAGCCCACGCCCCACACCGTCTCGATGTGTCGCGGCTCCGACGGATCGTCCTCGATCTTTTCCCTCAGCCTTCTCACGTGTACCGCGATGTTGGAAGGATCCACGTACAGGTCATCTCCCCAGATGCGGGAATAGATCTCCTCCCGCGTGAAGGCGCGGTCCGGGTTGCGGATGAAAAGAAGGAGAAGGTCGAACTCCCTGGCGGTGAGCGTGACCTCCTGGTCCTTTCGTTTCACGCGGCGGGCTTCCACGTTGACAGAGAGCGAGCCGTCGGAGATCCAGCGGTCCGCGCGGGCCCGGCCGGTAAGCCTTTCGTAGCGGGCGAGCTGGCTCTTGACCCGGGCCACCAGCTCCGCCGGGCTGAACGGCTTTACCACATAGTCATCCGCGCCGAGGCCGAGACCTCGGATCTTGTCCCCGTCCTCTCTGCGCGCGGAGAGGATGAGAACAGGAACGTCTCTTTCCGCCCTCAGGCGGCGGCAGACCTCGAACCCGTCCATCACCGGAAGCATGAGGTCCAGCAGCACGAGGTCGAAGGACCCCGAGAGCGCGGCTTCCAGGCCGGACGCCCCGTCCGCGTGCGCTTCCACTTCCAAGCCGTCCGCGGAAAGGAAGTCCGAGAGCAGAGAGGAAAGCTCCTTCTCATCCTCGATGATCAGGACCCGCTTACGCACCCGTCTCTGCCTCAGCAAACGTCAACGTGACCTCGAGGCCTCCTGTGGCAGCGGCGGCCGCGCGGACCGAACCTCCCTGGCTGTTCATGATCTTGTGGACGATGGAAAGACCCAGCCCCGCCCCGGTCTTCCCGTTCTTTCTGGTCCTGGAGCGGTCTGCCCGGAAGAACGGCTCGAAGATCCTGGGCAGATCATCCGCGGAAACCCCCTTGCCGTTGTCACTGACGGCCACGCGCACCTGGTGGGCCGCCGCATCGCGAGCGACCTCCCACCGGATGGCAATAGCATCCCTGCCCCCATGGGTGACCGCGTTGTCCACGAGGTTGGTCATGACGCGCCGCGTCAGCTCGGGGTCAGCTCGAACGCGGAGCCCTGGCGGCGGAGAGCCGAAGCTGCTGTCGCGGCCCGGA
Source organism: uncultured Spirochaetota bacterium (assembly GCA_963753085.1). GTDB lineage: Bacteria > Spirochaetota > Spirochaetia > SZUA-6 > Fen-1364 > Fen-1364. The sequence goes on from CAVWBF010000006.1 coordinate 413,679, forward strand.
ACCACAAGGCTGATCGAAGCGCTGGAAAACATCCCGGCCAGTGAGTCCCGCAGGTCACTGAGATAGGACGCGAGGTCGACATCGACCAGCTTCGGCCGCGCCCCTTCCAGATCCATGCTCGAGTAAGAAAACAGAAGCTCGATCAGTCGTTCCAGCTCCGCAGACCGCTCCAGAATTGTGCCCATATAGCGCGCGCGCATCTCCGGCGTGGAAGCCACTCCGTCCCGAAGCCCTTCCGTGTACCCGCGGATCAGGTTGATGGGCGTTCGAAGATCGTGGGAGACGTGCGCAATGAGCTCCGTTCGGGATGCCTCTTCTGCGAGCTGGCGCTTTACAGCAGACTGAAGCTTTTGCCGCATCGTCTCGAACGCGGCGGTAACCTGGCCGAACTCGCCGGGACCGCCGGGGGCCAGCTGGAATTGCAGGTCCCCTTCGCCAATTCGCGTGGCGGCATCCCGAAGCCTGGCCAGCGGAGAAACCACGCTGGAGGAAACCCACCATCCAAGCAGGCCGTTGCAGGCCACGAGAACCGCCAGGAACCCCGCGAACCAGAGGGGTCCCTGGCGTGGCAGGTCCCAAGGCATCCGGGGATAGAAGAGGAGCGTCCCAGCGCTCCCGTCGGGAAATCGGAAATCCCACCTCAGGTCCAATGAGGACGGGGAAAACGCCGGGGTGCGCCCGGGGTGGGACCAGCGCCAGTCCCCGCTCGTGCGGATCCCCGTGGAGCGGAAGAGCTCCCGCCCGTTACGAAGCACGGCCCATCCGGCCGCCTTTCCAGCGCCGAGCTCCCGGTCCAGAGCAGCAAGGATCTGCGGGTCTGCGAGTGAGCCCGGGTTATCGTTGACTCTGCGGTTGAGCTCCGCCAGCAGGCGCGCTTGAGAAGGAGCGGCCTCGGTCACTCCCGCGGTGAGCCGGCGCATGCCCGCGAACGCCCCCGCCATGAGGAACAGGGGGACGACCAGCATGAGCAGAAGGGCAACGCGCACTCGCCGCCGGATCGTCATCGAGGCCATCTTCCGGAAAAAGCGAACGGCTGTCAAAGCGAGGCCTCGGCAGCCGTTGATCAAACGTGCCCCGGACCCTATGAGTCCAGGACGTCACGAATCCGGCGAAACTGCTCTTCGGTGATCTCCCCTGCCGCGAATCGCCGGCTGGCGGTCTCCAGGGCTCCGTCGGAACGGCCCCTCACTGCCGCGGCAATCCGCATGATGAGCAGCACGATGAATGCCACTCCCATCAGTTTCAGCACGATAAAGCCCGCAACGAACAATCCCATGTCGTCCTCACTTCCTCAAGGCACTCAAACGGCTCTTGTACTCTTCCTCGGTGATCCGTCCCTCGGCGAACGTACGCTTCAGGATTTCTTCAGCGTCGAGCCATTCGTCCGGACGGTGGAAGCGGTGGTACCCCCAGCGCCGGGCCGCCAGGCTGATCACGAGGATCACGAGCACAAGGATGAAGAGCCCTCCGCCGAAGAACCGGGGGCCGTGAAAGAAGCCCCACCCATACGGGTAGCCGTAGAAGGGACCATAGCTGGGCTGTGCCCCGGGTGTTTGTCCCTGCCCCTGGCCCCAGAAATGGGCAAACGGAACACCGGCCTGCGACCAGGGGAACGTTGCAACCAGCACGCCCCCAAGCGCAACCATTGCGATGCCCAGCGCCACAAGGGCCCAGGTCAACGCACGCCTTCTTGATGTATGCATGACAGCCTCCTGTCTTGCTTTGAATATGGAACAGGCGGCTTACGAATCCATGGAGGAGATATTACGTAAGCATTAATTCGAGCCAGCGACGAAACGGCGACGCCGAGGCCCCAGGTTTTCCCTATTTCGACCAGGTCCACGTCTGGATATGCAGATCGCGCCGATCATTGGACGCCCTCCCACAGCTTCCCGGCAGCTTGCAAGCCGCGTGCGCCGCCGCGGCAGCCTGGGCTCCTGGTGGAAAGGTGCGTGTCGCGTTCAGCTTCACGTTCAAGGATGAAAGGATTGTCGATATCGAGCTGATCGCCGATCGAAACAGGTTGCATCAGCTCGATATCGTGCTTTTGGATGCCTGACGATGGACAAGCACCACAAGTAGTTCTTGACCTGGCGGAAGAGGCACCCTACCCGACTATTGGGAGCGACCTTCCGTTCTTGAGGAAGATGGGAATCCGCTCCAAGGGTGCCTCCACCTCAATGGCCTGGCCACCCTTCGCGGTATTTCCACTCCAGGCGTCCTTCCACTGCGCGCCCGCGGGAAGATACACGGTTCGCGAGCGGCTCCTGTATTCGGTCACCGGCGCGACGAGAATATCCGGTCCGAAGAGCAGCTCGTCTCCCGCTTCGTAGCATGCTTCGTCCTCGGGAAAATCGAAGAACAGAGGTCGCATGGGAGGCGCGCCCGTTTCATGGGCGACGCGCATCTGCTGCATGATGTACGGTTTCAACCGTTCCCGCATGAAGAGCAGGCCCTTGATGATCTCGTACGCCTGCTCCCCGAAGGACCACACCTCGTTGTCTCCTGCATTCTTGACGTCCCAGGAGTCTCGAAACCCGTGCAGCCGGAAAATCGGGCAGAATACCCCCCACTGGAACCATCGGACTATCAGCTCCCGAAACTCTGGATCTGCTGTCTTTCCGCCGAAGAATCCCCCGATATCCGTTGTCCACCAGGGAATGCCGGCCATCGCCATGTTGAGCCCGTTCTTGATCTGGCCCCGCAGGATCTCGAACTCTGAGAAAATGTCGCCGGACCAGACGCAGGCGCCGTACTTCTGGCTGCCTGCCCAGGCGCTCCTGCACAGATTGATGGGCAGCTCCTCCCCGGCCTCCCTCATTCCCTCGTAGAAAGCCTTCTCTTCGAAGAGGGGATAGAGAGAAGAGTATTTCGCCCCATTGCCGATGTGGTAGCGCATGTTCCCGTTGTCGTACGGCTTGATCTCCGGCTCGGCCTCGTCGAGCCAGAACAGCCGCACGCCGCGGTTGTAGTAGTTCTTCCGCGCCACGTTCCAGACGTATTTTCCCGCATCCGGATTGGTGAAGTCGGTGACGTGGAGATAGCTCACACCGGCGTACGTGTCGGTAAACCGCATGAAGACGGGAAGGTTGCTCTCGGCCCGAACCAGGTACCCTTTGGCCAGCATCTCCTGGAACCTGCTCGCGTCCCCGTTGACCATCGGCCAGACGGAGACCATCGTTTCGATTCCCATCCCTTTGAGCTCCTTGAGCATCCCTTCGGGATCCGGCCAGCATGCGGGGTCGAAATCCCATTCTCCCATCTTCGCCCAATGAAAGAAGTCGATAACGATGACCGACATCGGCAGTCCCCGTCTCTTGTGCTCCCGGGCAACCTTCATCAGCTCATCGCGGTTTCTGTACCTGAGCTTGCACTGCCAGAAGCCTGCGGCCCATTCCGGCATCATCGACGGGTAGCCGGTGAGCTCCGCATAGCTTCGCATGATCTCCGCGGGAGTGTCGCCGGTGAACACGAAGTAGTCCATCTGATCCGTTCTTTCAGCGATCCAGTAGGTTCCATTGTTGACCAGCTCAACCCTCCCGTACGCGGGATTGTTCCAGAAAAACCCGTAACCCCGGGAGGAATACAGCACCGGTACCACCGTGTGCGAGTTCATCTGGCGAAGCTCGAGACTGCAGCCTTTCTGGTTGAACTGGTTCTGCTGGTTGTGTCCGAGTCCGTAGAAGCATTCCTTCGGCTGGGCGACGAAACGGGCCTCGACCCGGTAGGTCGACGGCGCGACCGCCTTGATGTCGTGCCCGGGATCGAACAGGGTGATCTTCGAGCGCTTCTCTTCCAGGAGGGTCTTTCCTGACCGAGTCTCGAAGAACCGCAAAGGAGCTTCCTGGAAATCGTCCAGGTCGCCGAACCCCGACTCCTGCAGCTCCACGGAAAGCTTCCCGTTGGTCAGGACGATGCCGCTGTCCTTCTTGCTGATCTCTGTTCTCAAGGACCCGTCTTTCTGCCGTATCGCCCAGTCGTAGAGTTTGAAATCATTCTCCAGCGTGCATCGGACCCGGATGCACTCCTTCGACCAGCTCTCGACCCTGAGAAGCTTCCCCTCGTATGACCTCTCGATGAAGTCTTTTCCAGTCCGTACGATTCCTGTCATGCCAATCCTCCCACGATCTGCGTTACCCGGCGGAACTTCATTTCCGTGACCCCGGGTGGACAACTGTCGCTGTTGGCAAGCACGTAGCGTCGAGCCTCAGTCCTGTCCAGGATTTCCCTGATGTACCTGTCGAACTCGCCGTCCTCGTACCTCAACAGCTTCACCGGCTCAATGCCGCCGATGACGGCAACCCTGTCCTTCACGACCCGCTGCGCGTCCCAGATCTCGACATTGCCCGAAGGCGGCGGGCTGATGGACTCCAGCGCGTCCACTTCTTCCTCGGCCATGATCGGCAGCAGGTCCTTCACGTGGCCGCAGGCGTGGTGAAAGAGCATCTTTCCCGCGTCGTGGATGGTTCTGCCCCACGCGTTGATGTCGGGAACGACCCAGGTCTGAAAAAGGGCGGGAGATATGTTCGTCGTCGAGGAGTCCTCCCAGGTGATGAAGGCTTCGGCCGGCGACTCCACGGAAATCGTGACCGCTTCCCGCGCTCGTTCTCTCATGACGGAAAGGGTCTCCTCCACCACGGAAGGAAAATCCTGGAGATCGTAGATGAGCTTCTCGGTCCCGACAAAATGCTCCACCAGCGACTGAAACGGGGTCTTCAGAAACGGAGAGACGAGGGGAGCGGAAAGCCCGTCCTCGCCGAGCGCGGCAATCTCCTCCTCCAGGGCGGAGTAGCAGCGTTCGATTTTCATCTTTTCGACCATGTACTGCAGGGTCCTGTAGTCCTCCTTGCTGCGGACCGGGTGACCGGTCACAAACCACGTGTTCCCCGCGGACGAAAAGGTCCTCGTCACCCTGAGCTTCCCCACCGGGGTGTCATAACTGATGAGCTGCTCTCGTCCCCGCTCCGTCCGCGTGATCGAGCAGCCGGGGAGATCGTCGTGCATGTGGTAGGTCGGTTCACCCAGGCCCAGGACGTCCGAGCAGGCGAATGCGTTGGTGAAGCCGCGCAGGAGGGCATCCGCGCCGATGTCGCGGTGGAATGCGATCTGGCCCTTTTCCTGCTGTTCCTTCGGCTGGTAATCCCACCAGTACGCGAGAAAGGGGCACCACGGCCGGCGGTCGACCTCCTGCCCTCGGATGGCTGCCTTGATGCGCTCCTTTGACGTCATCTCAGTACTTCGATTTCCCCCTGTTGAAGCGGTGTCCGGCGAGGGACAGCACGATGATGAGCCCGTAGAAGAACTGCGTGTAGAAACCAGTCAGCCCCATCGCCACGACCCCGGTCTCAATAATGCCGATGGTGCACGCGCCGATGAAGGCGCCGGCGATCGTCCCAACGCCGCCCCAGGTCGGGGTACCGCCGACGAACACAGCGGCGAGAACCTGCAGCAGGTATCCGTCGCCGGTGGTCGGATAGAAGGTCTGGTTGATCAGGTTGGACCAGACTCCCGCAAGCGCGGCGCACACGCCGATGAACACGAACGCCGCGGTCTTGGTGTTCTCCACGCGGATCCCCATCTCGCGAGAGCTGTCCACGTTGTCGCCGATGCAGCGAACGTGCAGGCCGAAGTTGTGCTTGTTGAAGAGGAACCAGCCGAAAACCGTGAAGGCGAGGGCCCAGATCATCTGGACGGGGAACTTGTCGATCTTTCCGACCAGGATCTGCGCGAACGTCGTCCCTGCGTAGTTGGTCAGCGATATGCCGTTTCCCTGGGTGCCGATATTGATGAGGCCGCGGAGGAGAAAGTTCATGCCCAGGGTGGAGACGAGGGAGGAGAGCCGCAGGCGGGTGATGAGGATTCCGTTGAAGAAGCCGGCCGCGGCTCCGACGAGGAGGGCGAGAAAGAAGGCGGCCACGGACGGCAGGCCGGCCCTGACGACGAGCGCGAAAGTCCAGGCAGACACGCCGATCACCGAGGGGAAGGAAAGGTCGATCTCTCCGGCAACGACGACAAAGACCAGCGGGACCGTCATGATCACGAAGATAGGCAGGGTCACGAAAATTGCCAGGTAGATGTCGGGTTGAAGGAACAGCGACGGCTGCACGATGATGAACACCAGCATGAGGGCGGCAAAGAACCCGAGGGCGCCCAGCGCCATGCGGTTGTTCGCCGCGATCTCGTAGATCCTGGTCAATTGCCCTCACCTCTGGCGATCTGCTGCATGCGCCTGATCAGCGCCTCCGTCGTGGTTTCGCTCTTCGAGCAGCCGAACGCGACCCTGCCGCGGTCCATGACGATGAAGCGGTCGCAGACGTCGTAGCAGTGGTAGATGTTGTGGCTGATGAAGATGCACGAGAGGCCTTCGCGTTTGATTTTGCGGATGAAGTCGAACACCTTTTCCGATTCCGTCAGGGAAAGGGCGGTGGTCGGCTCGTCCATGATGACTATCTCCGCCTTGAAGTACAGGGCCCGCGCAATGGAAACACCCTGGCGTTCGCCGCCGGAGAGGGTCAGCACAGGGGTGCTCGGCGTGATGAGCTTCGAGGTCAGACCCATCTCGCGGATGAGCTTCTCGGATTCCAGTCTCTGCTTCTTCAGGTTGATGAAGCCGAATGTCCTCCTGATTTCCCGGCCCATGAAGATGTTGGTAATAACCGACTGCTGTTCGACGAGAGCTCTGTCCTGGAAGACTGTTTCGATTCCCATCGAGCGGGCCGTCTGGACGTCCCACGTGCCGACTTTCCTGCCGTTCACCCGGATCTCGCCGGCATCAGGGGCATAGATGCCGGCGATCATTCCGATGAGCGTGCTCTTCCCGGCGCCGTTGTCCCCGAGGAGCCCGACTACCTCGCCCTTGTCGATGTCGATATCGACGCCTGAGACGGCCGCAACGTGTCCGAACGTCTTTCTGAGGTTCCGGCACTCCAGGAAGGGCACGGCTGCACCGTCAGCCTAGCGCAGTCCCTTGTTCGCGAGGTCGGCAACCTGCTCGTAGTTGGCCTGGTTGACGAAGCCGCTTCCCGTGTCGACGACCATGGGAGCGAGGCCGTACTTGACCTGCAGGCACAGGCTGAGCACCGGCAGGTAGCCCTGCTCGAAGGGCTGCTGGTCCGAGGTCAGCTGGACGTATCCCTGCTGGAAAGCCTTGATGACCTCGGGGCTCGTGTCGAAGCCGATGCAGAAGACGTCTCCGGGGTTCTTGTTCGCCGCCTGCATGTACAGGGGCGCGGCGCCCAGGAGCTGTCCGCCCGGAAACACGATGAGCTTGATCTTCCTGTTCTTAAGCAGCGCCGCGGTGATCACCGGCGTTGCCAGGTTCGGGTCAGACGCCCACGCCGGGGGGGCCGTGATTCGAGTCACATTGTAGCCGGCTGCCTCGAAAGCCTTTGCCGACCCTTCCTCGCGGAAGTAGCGTCCGGGCTGGCCCCAGGCGCCCAGCACCAGGACCTGGTCCCCCTTCTCGAGCTTGAGCGTCCTCATGGCTTCCTTGGACAGCGCCTGGCCCTGGGTGCCGAGGTCGATGACCCCGGCATAGCCGCCACCGTACCTCGCGCGGACTTTCGGCACGTCGACGTTCTGGTACATCATCTTGATGCCGTCGGCTGCGTCCCGCGCCAGCGGCATCAGGGCGTCATCGCCGGGATGGCCCATCATCGCAATGCCATCCGGCTTCGCGGCAATGGCCTCGCGGAACTGCGACGTCATCTTCTCGACCTGCCATCCCGAGAAGACGTACTCGACCTTGCACCCCAGGTCCTTCTCAGCCTGGAGCGCGCCCTTGTAGACGATCGAGGCGAAAGTATCGCCGGGATCGCCTCCGACAAAGAAGCGGACCGTTACTCCCTGCGCCCACTGACCTGTTGGTGTCCATGCTTGTGCGGAAAGTATCGAGGCAACGCAGACGAGAACAAGCCCAGCCAGGAGTCTTTTTCTCATACCGACCTCCTCACTGCAACATGACGTTACCGATGTTAAAGCTATTGCTGCCTTCAATGAGGAGTCAAGCAGGCGTCTTCTAACCTCTTGCGCGCCTCCGGGGGGTTTGCCCAGTGGCGGTCGATGGGGGAAGTGTACATCGACAGGGTCTGCACGGGCGGAGTGCTGCCCTGCTCGAGAAGCGAAGCCACGCGATCGGGTGTCGGGATATGAGCTCCCAGTGAGGCGGGGGCCGTCGCAAGCCAATGCGCGAGCCGGCCGTTGAACGTGCTCCCGAAGATGGCAGTGCTCAAGGCTCCACCGAACATCTGGCCGAAGGCGACCACGCCGGTCACCATGCCCCGGCGGCCCCAATCCACGACTGATTGCGCTCCAACGATCATCGGGGTGGTCACGAGACCGAGACGCACGCCAAGGCTGAAAGTTCCGGCGGCGAGGAGAAGGAGGGAGCTGTGCAGCGAGACAAGGAGGTAGGCCATCGTAGAGACAAGAATGACGGCCGCGCCGATGAGCCCGGTGTCCTGAAACCCGATCTTCAAATAGATGCGCCCTGCGAAGGAGGAGGCCAGGGGCCAGCCAATCGCCGACAGCCCCAGGATGCTCCCTGCGAAGATGGGCGAGGCTCGGAAGACTCCCTGGGCGAGAGTCGGGATGTAGGCAACCATCCCCAGGCTGATCAGTCCCACTGAGAGCCGACCAAACATCCTGGCGGCGGCAACTCTTGAGGGGGCACAGGTTCAGGATCTTGGGGATATCATTAACGATCTTTTGGACATCAGGACAAAATACTCAGCTACCATCTCTTTCCACATCCGAATAGAGCTGGGAGACGGCAAGACCCTGCCTCCGGCAGAAGCATCGCAAAAAATGAACTCAATCCTGAAAACTGTGAAAGGGGATTTACAGCTCAAATAGAGGATGCGTCGCGAGTGCCCAATGCCGAATACCCGAATTGTCTGGCCACGCGGCGGAAGCGTTCACGGATGCACGAAGGGACACTCCGGGACGTTTTGGCCAGGCGGAAAGTGGCATGCTCTTTCTTGACGAGATTGGCGACGTCTCACCGGCGCTGCAGGTCCGGCTGCTGCGCGCCCTGCAGGAGAGGTGCTATGGACCGCTGGGCTCCACGGAGCCCGTCAGCGTCGACGTAAGGATAATCGCCGCCACGACGATCGTGTTCTTCATTTTCTTTCAGAAGTAACTGATCACGACGCCGAAGGGAGTAAAGACCGCCGCATAGATCAGGATGATCACTGCGTGGACCCTGGACAGCATACGGACCATGTTCGCGGTGACGAATGTCTTCCGGTCGTTTTTCAACTCGGTGGTGGTCGCAGGGGGAGCCGTCGCAATGGCCGGGTTCCTGAGGTGGAGAACGATCTTTTGCCTGCTCATGGATGCCGTGGAGAACGGAGTTAGGCCTAAAGTTCGCCGCGCGTCGTGACTCCCGAGCTTATCCGGCGTGCAAGTACCCTGACGTTCCGTCGTAGCCGGCGTAAGTGATGGAAAGGATCAAAGAGAGAAATCGCGAGCTGTTAGTGCGACCCATGATCTGGATCTTTCCGGAGCTCCTGGAGTTTCTGTTCAAGACTTTCGAGAACGGCGAAGGGCGGCAATAAGAAAGCCTGGCAACGACCGACTCTCCCGCCGTCATGCGGCAGTGCCATCGGCGAAGCAAGGCGTTAACTTCTTTTCTCGTGGGCGTGCCCCGCACGAAAGGCCGGGGCTTTTCGGGCCGCGGAGGCGGCTGCCTCTCCCTGACAGAGCGCCCACCCTGCTCGGCGCCTGCGGGCTTTCCGCTTCGCCCCCTTGTAAGCGTCCTGTTTCGGTTGATGTCAGCCGGATGAAGAGGCAAGCGTCAATGAACTCTCTCCCTCACACGTCCAGCCCGCCAAAGCCCCCCCCACTTCGCGAATAGCGAAGTGGGGGGGCTAGAGAGGGACAGCTTCAAGTAGGAACCTGAGCCAGCTGCGCCTGCCGCGCGGGTTGTGTTTCATGATTTCGAACCCGCACCCCTGATGAGACTTTCTCAGAAGGACAAGTCAAAATCTATCAGGTCCGGGTACTGAGGGCGGGCCTTGTCCCGCTCACGATAAGTGCGGACCAGTCGCGCCATGTGGTCGATCACTTGACTCCCCTGCCCTTCTGCTTACCATTGTCTGTGTGAAGCACCGGCTCAAAGTCCCCTGTATTCCAAGGCAGGAGGCAGTCGTGAGTGTACTCGAAAAGGAAATTCTGCTGATCGGGGCCAGGGGCCGCAAGCGCTGCAGGGCCCTCTTTGACAGCGGCGCCAGTTATTCGATTGTGCGGAGAGATCTGGCAGAATCCCTCCAGCCGCTTTCTCCGCTTCCTGACCCTGAGGAATGGGTCTTCGAGACAGCCCGTGCCGGCGAGCTCATTCCAACAGAATACTGCGTCAGTCTCACTTTTCGATTCGACGACAGTGAGGCGCGGTTTTCAGATTTGTTCGTGGTTTTCGACGATTGTTCGGAGGAGGTCATCATTGGGGCCAAGACGCTCCAGAGCTGCCGTATCATTCTGGATTTCGATAATGAGGAAATACGCTATCGAAAGACCGCGGAGCGCCTCCGCGTAATTTAGATGTTCAGAAGCACTGCGGCCTACCGGCTGCCCTGAACTGTCTCGCGACGTTCTGAACCCAGCTCACGTACCGCTTTAATTGGCGAACAGCCCTCCTTGGGACCTGCTCCAGCCCCAGGATACGATGAGCCGACATCAAGGTGCCAAACCTTGCCGTCGATGTGAACTCTTGGGCAAGATCAGCCTGTTATCCCCGGAGTACCTTTTTTCGGTTTGAGGCTCATCCACTCACCACCGCCAGATCACTATTGACATTAGCATAATGAATGCAATATGCTGTGACTACCCTGGGAGGGGTAGTTCACATGAGGCTGAAGGGCTCCGCAGAGTTTCTCGAAGCGCGACGGCAGCGGGCAATCCAAATGCTCGCCGACGAGCTCTCCCTAAACGAGATAGCTCGGCGCATCGGGTGCAACGCCAGCTCGGTGATGCGCTGGCGAGACCGATGGGAGGCGCTCGGAGATGAGGGGCTGAAGGTTGGCTCCGCCGGCGGCCGACCTCCAAAGATGAACGACCAACAGAAGGCTGAGCTGGTGCAGTTTCTGCTCCAGGGCCCTATGGCCTTTGGGTGGCGCACTGACGTATGGACGACTCGGCGAATCGCAACCTTGATTCATAGAAAGTTTTCCGTTGACTACCACTTCACTCATGTGGCACGGATTCTGCACGCCTTGGATTGGAGTCCGCAGAAGCCGGAAAGACGCGCCTTGGAACGAAACGAGGCAGCCATCCAGAAGTGGAAAGCCACTGACTGGAAGAGGATAAAAAAAACTCCGCGCGGCTGGGCGCCTACCTGATTTTCATCGATGAATCGGGCTTCATGCTCACCCCAACGGTCAGAAAGACATGGGCGCCGGTGGGTTGCACCCCGTTGGTCCGGCATCACTTCGTCAACGAACGAATCTCAATGATCTCTGGCATCTCGGTGAGCCCAACGCGCAGGCGGCTTGGACTCTTTGGCATATTCTTCTGGGACAACATTGGACAGGACGAGGTCGTGGTATTCCTGCGCCAGGTACTGCGCCACATTCACGGACACCTTATTGCACTCCTGGATAACAGCAACACCCATCAAGGAGGCCCCCTCCGCGATCTGTGTCGAAGGGTTCCACGGCTGCACCTGGAATACTTCCCCTCCTACGCACCCGACCTCAATCCCGACGAGGCGGTGTGGGCGTTACTGAAGGGCAAGCTCGCTAACGGACGACCGGACGATCTTCGTGAACTCGAGGAGCATCTTGAGATAGAGTTCAGGCAGCTGGCAGAATCCCAGCCAAAGTTGCGTGGATGCATTCGGCAGTCGGAGTTGTCCATTTCTTTGGCCTGATCATTGCATTTAATATGCTAACGTCAATAAGACCTCTGACCTGCTCGACTTGTCAGTCTCACAGTCAGGCTCCCTTATGCCTGGGGGTGCGTAGAAGAAAGACCTGGGCGTGCCCCGCCCCGAGGGGACCCACCAGAGCGCGGAGTGCTGTCTTCGTGACCGCCCTCGGGCGGGTCGCGTGCTGCGGGGGTTCCGTCCTCGCACTCCACGTTCGTGCGGGAGTACCCGCCCTGGCGAGTACGCCAGTACCGCGGATGCGCTCGGACCGCTTCGCGTCCCTCCGCCCGCTCACGCGCTTGCGGTCGGCCGCCGCACATGATCACCGTGAGCCCATGGTCTGGTCCGGGAGCTCGGAAAAGCGTGATGGCGCCCGCTGGACGCAGCTGGCCGGACTTCGGGCTGCGGAAACCGCAACGGCTTGCACATCTTGAGAGAACAGCCCCGGCCGCGCAGAGTAGAACTGGGCGATAAGGCAGAAGATGAGTCGTGAAACCTTGCGCCGACCCATTTGCCGGTGACGGGCTATGCGCTCGGAATGGCGGAATACGCAGCCTCGCCGGCGCATAAGCGCCACTTTCCCCCGCTATCCGAATAAACGGGCCGCCACCACTCCGAGCATGCGCGCGAGCGCCACCTTGATGGGGTTCGCACGGTGGGTCAGATAGAAGGTGCGGCCCTTTTCCAACCAACCCGTGGATCGCCAGTATCGCAAGTCGACCGAATCGGCATCGGCCTTGGACCAGCCATCTTGTTGGAGTTTGAAAGTCAAAAGGGCGAGGAAGGAGGGGGTCATCTTCCTCCGATCGAACGATCTGCTCGCGAGCCGATTCGCCTCCCGGGCGATTCGCTTTCCGAATTTGACCTTCAGGGTATCCACGTCGGTGAGGGCGCCACAGACGTATTCGCTCTTGCCAGCTATCTTGAAGCCCCAGGTGCTGATGGCCGTCCCCATGGTAGCGAAGGCATGCCCCATAGAAGAGAAGGAACCAGTCGTGAGGAGGAGGTAGGCCCGTTTCCCCGCGAACTCGGGGCGGTGGCACACGAAGGCCGTCCGGTCGATCCAATTCTTGACGACCCCGGAGCAATCGCCCGCGTATACCGGGCTCGTGAGTAGGAGGATATCCGCCTCGCGCATGGCTTCGCGGATGGCCAGGACCCCGTCCTTGAGCGGGCAGGCCTCCTCGCCTTTATCGAAACAGGCGCGGCATCCGAGGCAGAACTCCAGGGCGGGCCGGCCGAGGCGGCGTTCGTCGATGGCGAGCTCTATCGACCGCTCGCGGCAGCGAGCCGCGAATTCGTCCAGGAAGATCCGAGTCACGCGTTCCGTGTTCCCGTTGACCCGATTGCTGCCGTGCAGCACTAGCATTTTCATGTTCACTCCTTTGTGGGCGGGACCGGCCGCGATATCGCGCGGATGGCGAAATGCGCGACGTCCGCCGCGGGAAGATAGGGCTTGCCGCCTTCGTCTACTTGTGAACCGGCTCCTAGGTAGAAGGTCATGATGAGGGTAGCCGTCGTCGCCGGATCGAGGGGCAGGAAAGCGCCGCGCGACGTGCCGGGAGCGAGAATCTCCTCCGCGATCAAACCGAAGAGCGGCTGGAAGATCTTCCCCATGAGGGCCTTCGTTTCCGAGTCGGCGGTATGGAGGCATACGAGAAGGAGTTTCGATTCGAGGGGCCGCGAGGCGATGAATTCGAATCCCGCGTCGAAGAAAAGCCGGAGGCGGCCGACCGGATCGGGCGCTTCAATGCTTCGCCGCGATACATAGTCGACATGCTCCTGACCATGGACCTCGAGGGTGCGGACAAGGAGGGCCCGTTTGCTCGGGAAATAGTTATAGACAGTGCCTCTGGCGAAGCCCGCCAACGTCGAGATCCTATTTATGTTCGCCATTTCATAGCCCGCCGACGCGAACTCCCTCGTTGCGGCCTCGATCAGGCGTCGACGGGTTTCGCTTTCGATAGCGTCTTTTTCCTTTATTGCGTGTCGTGGCATTCGGTTTCTCCATTAATATGGGCATCTACCCATATTACTACAAGATTTATCTTTCTTGTCAATAGCTTTTCCGAGAGACGGGCCGCAAGGAATTTTGGCGCAGAATCGACTTTACTGCAGCCGCCGATTGACTTGCCAAACCTCAGCCCGTGCACTATATTATGTATGACCATTTAATCTATTTAGGTCATAGAGGATACAGAAGGTGCCAAAAGCATTTACCGAACCAGACCGCGCCCGCATCCAGGCCAAGCTCATCGCCGCGGGCAAGCGCATTCTCAACACAGCCGGCATCCGCCTCCTCGTGGTGGACGACGTCGCGCGGGAGGCGGGCATCTCCAAGGGCAGCTTCTACTCGTTCTACCCTTCGCGCGAGGAGTTCATCCTGTCCGTCTTCGAGTCATGGGAGACGGAATACCGCGGGGCCCTCATCCGCGAGGTAACGAACGGCACGGGCACTCCCCGGGAGCGCATCGAGCGATTCTTCCTGGGCGCGTTCGAGATCCTGGAGCGCGAGCCCGGCCTCGCGAAGCTCGGCATGAAGGACATCCAGGCTGTCATCGAGCGGCTGCCGCCCGAGCGGATCGCGGCGCACCAGGCGGAAGACAACCGCGTCCTGGAAGAAACATTCGGCAAGTGGATGTCGGAAGGCCTGCTCGACCCCGCCGCCGCCACGGCCCTTCGCGGTCTCGTGCCGGCGCTCTTCTCCATCGCCATGCACAAGGACGACTTCCCTCCCGATAGCTACCACCCGACGGTGAAGCTCATCGCGGAAGCACTTGCAATGAGGATAGCCACATGACCAGTGCGATCAGTGCGCAGGGCCTTTCCAAGAGCTACGGGCCCGTGAAGGCCGTGGTGGACGTTCACCTGGACGTGCGCTGTGGCGAGATCTACGGGTTCCTCGGCCGAAACGGCGCGGGAAAGACCACCACCATCCGCATGCTCCTGGGCCTCGTGCGGCCCAGCGCGGGCAGCATTTCGATTCTCGGATCCGCCCTGGGCGATGACCGCAAGGGCGTCCTCTCCCGCATCGGCTACCTCGTGGAGTCGGCGGCGGCTTACCCCAATCTCACTGTGCGGGAGAACCTCCACATCCAGCGGCGCCTGGTGGGTGCGCCGCCGGCAGCAGTGGAGGAGGTCATCGAGCTTCTCAAGCTCGGCGAGTACGCGGACCGACGCGCAGGCAGGCTCTCGCTGGGCAACAAGCAGCGGCTTTCCCTCGCGCGCGCCCTGGTCCATCGGCCCGAGCTTCTCATCCTGGACGAGCCTGCCAACGGCCTGGACCCCGCGGGCATCGTGGAGATCCGCGCCCTGCTCCGCCGGCTGGCCGACGACAAGGGCGTGACCATCTTCATGTCCAGCCACCTGCTGGACGAGGTGGAGCACCTCGCCGACCGTGTGGGCATCGTGCACGCCGGCAGGCTTGTGGAGGAAGTGAACTACGAGGAGCTCCACGATAACGGCAAGGTGGCGATCGAGATCGAAGTGGACGACGTCGCCCTGGCTGAGCGGGTCCTGCGTGGCGAGCTGGGATTCGTCGAGGTGTCGCGCTCGGGGGATGCAGGCCTGCGGATCGCCGACCGCACGGCAAAGCCCGCGCTCATCGCCCGTGCCATGGTCGGTGCCGGTGTGGCACTGGAGCGCCTCGCCCCGATGGAAGAGGACCTCGAGCGGCACTTCATGCGCCTGACCGGAGGAGAGTCATGAGATTTCCAACCGTGGTTGCAACGGAGTTCATGAAGCTCCGCAGAAGCAAAGTGACCTGGATGACATTCGCCACCTACGCATTCATCGCGGTCATGGCTGGCTTCTTCATGTGGATGATGAAAAACCCCGGCATGGCCAGGGGCCTGGGGCTCGTCGGCCAAAAAGCCACATTCGCATTCGGCGGCGGGGCCACGGACTGGCCTGCCTTCCTGTCATTCATTGTAGAGATGGGCGCGATCGGCGGGCTCATCATGATCTCGGTCATCGTCGCGTACGTCTTCGGCCGCGAGTACACCGAAGGCATGGCAAAGAACATGCTCGCACTGCCGATACAGCGGAGCTGGTTCGTGCTGGGCAAGCTCGTTGTTTCCGCCATGTGGTTCGCGCTGCTCACGCTCTGGCTCATCGGCCTAACCTTGATGGCCGGCTCGCTCCTCGGGCTGACCGGCCTCACGGCCGGGCTCTTTCTCGCAGCCGTGGGCAAGCTGATGATCCTGGCACTCATGGCTTTCTGCTGCGCCGTCCTGGTGGCGTGGATCGCCGTGGAGACGCGCGGCTACTTTGCGCCGCTGGGCTTTGCGATCTTCACGCTCGTGCTGGCAAACGTTTTCGGGCACACGGGCTGGGGTCCGTACGTGCCCTGGACCATAGTCGGCCTGTACTCAGGCGCCGCAGGGCCGGACGCCCACCTTGGCACAGGCAGCTTTGCCGTCATCGCCATGACATTCCTGAGCGGCCTTGCGCTCACCGTCCGGCACGAGGTGTACGCCGACAACGTGCAGTAGGTAGTTGCGCCGGTTGAGGGCGAACCCAAAGACGGCAGGACTACCGGTTGCCATGGTGACCGCGAAAGGTGAGATCGACGACAAGATGACCGGATATGAGCTGGGGAGCACCGACTACATCACCAATCCCGTGGACAATTCGTTCGTCCTGGAAGTCGTCCGCAAGCTCCT
>CAVWBF010000007.1:0-110512 GCA_963753085.1 uncultured Spirochaetota bacterium
GGTCACATAGAATCCCCAGCTGAGCGGGAGCTGGGGTCACGTCAATTCCCCACCCTCAGGGTCATTAGGGTCACGTAGATTCCCCAGGTTTCGCTCCGTCAGGGTCATCTCAATTCCCCACCCCGACGATCCCCAGTAGGGTGTCTCCAGAGGGGGACATCAAGGATGGGCTATCGAAGGATGAAGAAGCGCGACCTGTGGGAGATCTACCGCCGATGGCAGGCCGGGCAGTCGCTTTCGCATATCGCCGTCAACGAGCGGCGAGATCGCAAGACCGTGCGGTATTACCTGGAAGGGTTTGGAAACCTTGGCCTGGCGCCCTCAGGGACTTCGATGGACGATCAACAATTCTACCAGGTCGTCCAGAATCTGCTTCCCACTCGAAACGAGCGTCCTGCTCCTGGCAGCGAGCAATTGCTGCCTCACGTGGATGAGCTTCGGGAACTGATCAACCGATCCAAGGAGGCGCTGAAGCCAAAGACGGCGTTTCTGGTGGTCCGCACGAAGTATGAGCTGTCGGTGAGCTACGCGACGTTCAAGCGGTTTGCCCGCCAGCAGGGGCTGAGTCGGGTCGAGCGCAAACGGATGATCCGCATCGAGTTGCCCCCGGGATTGGAGACGCAGCTGGATTACGGAAAGGTCGGGACGCTGCAGGATGCGGCCCGCGGAGCCGCTCGTACCGTGTGGGCGTTCTGCGGAGTGCTGACCCACAGTCGGCTTCCCTATGTGCAGTTCGTCTTCAGCCAGGACAAGGTGAGTTTCGTGGGCAGCGTGGTGCTGATGCTGGAGTATTACGGGGGGTCCACGCAGTTCATCTCCCCGGACAATCTGAAGTCAGCCGTCATCAAGCCCGATCTCTGGGATCCTCAGATCAACCGGGCGCTGGCCGAGGCGGCCGAACACTACGGGGTCTTCGTTGACCCCTGCCGCGTGGCGCGCAGTACCGACAAGGGGAAGGTCGAACGATTCGTCCCCGTGGCACGGGAACTGTTTGGGATGCTCAAAGCCCTGCACCCCAGCGCGGACCTTGGCGAGCTCAACCGCCGTGCCCTGCAGTGGTGCCGCGAGGACTACGGGCGCAGGGAGCACGGAACCACCGGCGTGGCTCCGATGGAGGCCTTCGAGGTGGAACGGCCAACGCTGAAGGCGCTGCCCGCCGAGCGCTTTCAAGCCCCCGAGTGGAAGCATGTCAGCGTGCATGCGGGGGACCAGTTTCTCACTTTCAACAAGAACCGCTTCTCCCTGCCGCCAGCCTGGCGGGGACTGCGGGTGTGGGCCCGATACGCGGCCCCGCTGTTACAGCTTTTCGACAACAACGAGCACCTCATCCGTCAGTACGTGCTCAACGATCATCAACGGATCTACTGGGTGGCAGAGGACTTCCCCGCGGAGGTGCGCACGATGATGAACGGAGGATATCCGGGCTGGATTTTGGAAAAGGGGCGCGCCTTCGGGCCGGCCGCCGTGGAGTTGCTGGCCTCGGTGCTCCAGCCCCATGCATACCTGAACGCTCGCAGGGCCCGCGGGATGCTGGACGTCATGGCAACTCATTACGGGCGACCCTATTTCGAGGAAGTCTGTCAGCGTGCCAAGAGCCGCTCGGTGGTGCTTCCGGCCACGCTGAAGCGGATGTTGGAAGCCGCCGCTCAGCGGCCTGTCTTCCAGCACGAACTGCCCCTCTCGGAGCTCGGCGCGCAGATGGTGCGCGACATCCGTTATTACACCAACTGAAACAGGAGGGACTTCCATGGAGATCCAACATCACCTACGCGACCAGTTGAAGCGCTTGAAGATGCCCGGGCTGTGGCAGGCCCTGGATGTGAGGCTCTCTGAAGCAAAAGCCAACAACCTCGGTCACCTGGAGTTTCTCTCGCTGCTGGTGCAGGACGAACTGGTCAATCGAGAAGACAACATGCTGAGCAAACGCCTGAAGGCGGCCGGCTTCGGGGTGCAGAAGTCTTTCGAGGACTTCGACTTCCGCTTCAACGAGGAGGCGCTGCCGGCCTCGGTGCTGCGGGACCTGGCAACCTGTCATTTCATCAGCCAGAAACAGAACCTGGTCATCGGAGGACCTCCGGGCATCGGAAAGACGCACGCGGTGAAAGCCATCGGGCACGAAGCGGCGCGACGCGGTCACCAGGTGCTGTTCCGCACCACCCAGAAACTGCTCGCCGAGCTCCAATCCGACAGCTCCGAACGAGCCGAGCGTATCCTGCGTCGGGCTGTGGCTGTGGATCTGCTTATCCTTGACGACTTCGCCTTCCGCAAGCTCGACCAGCGGGAAGCGGAGTTGCTCTACGTGTTGGCCGAAGAAAGACTCGGGCGGGCTTCCACCATCCTCACCTCCAACCGCCCTCCCGAAGACTGGTACGCCATCTTCCCTGACACCGTTGTCGGCGGAGCGATTCTGGACCGCTTGGTCTCCTCGGCCACCAAGATCATCACGACCAAGGGTAGGTCCTACCGACGCGAAGTCATGGGGGCCGAAAACCGTTCCCAAGGGGATTCCGCCCGTTGATCGTGTCCGACGTCTCGAAACGACCTCTGAGGATTGCCGTAGACGCGTTTTCTCAGACGGGGTGGTGCTTGGATACCCCCCCACGAAGGGTGAACCCAATGCTATCCGACGGGGTGGGGAATCTTCATGACCCCAGGGTGGGGAATATCATGACCCTTGACAATCCGGAAAGCAGTTGACTGAACTGAGAAAGGAAATCTTCGTAGATGGGGTCCCTCGGATTAGTTATGTAGCGTGTCTTCATGAACAGGTAGAGCCTGCCCCCGACATATGTCCGAAGCGAGAGAGCGGCCAACGCGGAAAAGCGGACATTCATTCCGAGGTTAATTGTCTGCGACAGCAGGGGCGACACAACCTCCGCTACGTATTTCTGCCCTTCAGCGTTGCCTTTTTCCTTCCTGATTGTCGTAACATTCGCCTGCTCAGCCGCCAGCTTAGCTCGATATTCCTGCAAAAGGCTGAAGTAATCGCCCGCCTGTTTGCTGTATTCTGCCATCGTTGCCTGAATGCTCTTCATCGCGGCAATAGGGTCCGCGAGCATCGCGTTGAGCTTGTCATCGTTCCATTTGCTGTAGTCGATCTGGTTGCTGTGGACGACGAACTTGTCACCCGGCGGCTGGCCGAGTCCCACCTCGACCCCCTCCGCGGAGGCGAGCTCCACGGACTTGCCCTCCGCCTGAACCGTCACCTGCCCCGAATCCACGGCAACGAGCGTGGAACCGTCGGCGCCCGCGAAGACGGTGAACTCAGTTCCGCGCACGCCAAGAACCGCGCCGTTGGTGCGCACCAGGGGCTCCGTCCCTGTGAGCTTGTTGTAGCGGAACTTGATGGAGCCAAGAGCAACCGAAAGCACGGGCGCCTTGGCGCCGCCCTGCTCTTTTTCCATGAGGGTGAAGACGGTGCCGTGACTCACCCTGATGGTCACGCCCTTCTGGTCCATCTCCACGGCCCCGTCATCACCGGTCTTCAGCGAATCCCCGGTGTTGAGGACGTCCCCGATTGCCGTGTCCTGCTGCTTGCCGCTTGTGTATCGCGTGGTGGCGTCACCTTCCGTATAGGTGACGTTCGTGGGAACAGCTTGGGCTTCCGCGGCAAAGAGGAGTATCAGCCCTGCAACAAGAATAAAAGTTCGCTTCATCTTAGAACGGTCCCTTGAACCCGTAGATGGTCTTGGAAAACCAGCTGTCCCTGAAAATCAGGAGAATCCGGTCTCCCGAGGCGGAAGTCCGAAGCTCCAGGATACGAGCGTCCTTCTTCACGTACTGCGCAAAGAAAGACTTTACTTCCATTGTATCGGCAAATTGCTTGTAACTGTCAGGCGCCAGGGGAGAGCCCTGCGTCAGCGTTGCCCCTTCCACGCGGAAGCCCGCTTTCACGATGCCGCTCCAGAAGGAAGCCACGTCAGCTTTGAAAGCCACGATTTCCCCGTCCACCAGGAACGGGGTTGCGCTCATGGCGGCAAGCTTCTGCGACTGGCCGTTGTTGATAAGCCCTGCCACCATGTCGACGTTGCCTTTGTCCCATGTCTGCTGCAGGGAAGCGCACGACGCGAGAGCCATGAGCGCAACCCCTGCGACGGCAAAGGCGAGTTGTTTCGAGCGGCTCATTCTCATAGTGTATCCTCCGCGGGACCGTGTTTCACCGGCGGGCCCCCGATGCTACCACCGCGCATGGACGTCGTGGCGGATGTACTTGGAATAGATCTCCTCCACCTGGCGCATCTGCCCGCGGGAAAGCCGCGAGACCGAGGCAGCCTTCACGTTCTCTTCCACCTGGGCCGGTGTCTTTGCCCCCGGGATGACGCAGGTCACCGCGTCATGCATGAGGATCCATCGGAGGGCGAACTGACTCAAGGTCATGTCACGGGGAAGAATTGCCTTGAGATCTTCTACGGCCTGGAGCCCTTTGACGTAGTCAACCCCGGAGAAAGTCTCTCCCCTGTCGAATGACTGACCCTTCCTGTTGAAGTTCCTGTGGTCATCCGTTCGGAACTTCGTGGAGCGGGTCATCTTGCCGGTGAGGAGCCCGCTTGCAAGGGGCACGCGGGCAAGGATCCCGATCCAGCGCGCCTTTGCCTCGCGGAAGAAAAGCTCGGCGGGCCTCTGGCGGAACATGTTGAAGATGATCTGGACTGTCTTTACCCCCGGGTATTCGATGGCCTTGAGCGCCTCTTCCACTTTCTCAACGCTCACTCCGTAGTTCTTTATCTTTCCCGCCTTCACGAGGTCGTCGAGGCTCTCGAAAAGCTCGGGGGTGTAGTAGATCTCCCAGGGGGGGCAGTGGAGCTGGATGAGGTCAATGGCGTCCACGCGAAGCCTCTTCAGGCTGTCTTCGATGAACCTGCGGATGACGAGGGGCGTGTATTTTTCCGGCGTGTGGGGTTGCAGCCTGCGCCCCGCCTTGGTTGCCACGTAGATGGTCTCCTCGCGGTCCTTCAGCAGCTGTGAAAGCAGCTTTTCGCTGCGACCGTCGCCGTAGACATCAGCGGTATCGAAGAAGTTGACCCCCAGGTCCACCGCCTTGTTGAGGGCGGCCATCGATTCCTTATCGTCTACCTGGCCCCAGGCAGAGCCCATGGCCCATGTGCCGAAGCTCACCTCCGAGACCTTCATGCCGGTTTTCCCGAGAAGCCTGTAATTCATACATTCCTCCAGAGGGATATCAGTCTGGGGCACATCCTAACGTTTTTCCGAGGCCGCCGCAACTTTGCAAGCAGTTAGAGCAGTTACTGCGATTGCAGCCAGACGATGTTCGTGACTCCCGCGCCGATCATGACGAGCGGGATTACGACGCCCACGGCGGCGTGTGCTCCCGCCAATCCGATCATGAGGTCGTGCTGTCCCGTTTGGAGGGCGTACGTGGAGAGGAACCCCAGCGCAATCTGCGTCGCCATAAGGGAGACATGGGTGATGAATGCTATCTTGTGCAGCTTCTGCGGCGTGAAGCCGGGCGTGTCCTTGCTCCACATGCTGATCCCCGTTGCCGCATCGGCAAGGTACAGGACTTCTCCCGAAGAGAGGAGCCCGATGTGCCACCATCGCAGCCCCTGCTGGTCTCCCCATACCGTGGATATTTCCGCTGATCGAATCGATTCCGGCATGCCTTCTGTCCAGCCGTTGGCATCGCGCCAGGCGTGCCCTTCGTTCATCATGTCCACCAGGTGCACCACCCCGATGACTCCGGCCGCCAGGAAGAGCCCGGCCGAGGTGAATCCCGTGACTTCGTGGAACGCGACCTTGCTCGGGAAGCCCAGGAAACTGCTCGACCGCGTTGGCGCGCCCGGAGCGGCTGCCTGCTCCGCTGCGGGGGTCTCTCCGGCCGGGGCTTCGGCAACCGGGGCATTTGAGTTTGGAGCACCGGCGGCGATCCACGACTTGATGAGCGCCTTTTCAAGCGATGTCAGCTTGGTGCCCTTCATGGGCATCGTGTCATCAGAGATCTTCACGTAGAGGTCGCTCTTCTCAGGAGATCCCGGGACCACCCGGCTGGGATCCGTGATGCCTTCGTACGAGCCCGCCCAGTCGTGGCAGGCGGAACAGCTGCGCGTGAGGATCTCCTGCACGGTGAAGAATCCCTTGTTCCCGGCGCCTTCCTGGGCGAAGGCGAGGGATGTCGAGGCAAGAAGGACGGCAAAAGCCACAAGAACGGATCTTGTCTTCTTCATTGACATTTCCCCTGCGGGTTCTGGATGGGACACATGATACCACGGGTCCCGACGCGCCATCCACGGTGTGTTTGCCGCGTGAGCCGGCTTTGGCTATTTTGAACACGGTCAGGTCAGGCATATGGGTCAAAACGCACGCGCCTCGGGTGGAGCCGCAGGAAAACGGAGAAACGGAGATACCGCCAGAAAGACGCGTATTCTCCGAGTGGCAGTCGCAGGGACAGTGGCCCTGGTGCTTGTGATCGCCGGCGTTGGAATCGCAATCAGCGTGGTCAACAATTCCTCCCGGACGGTGGCAGCCTCGGAGGCAGCCACGGCAACGCCGGCAGAAGGCGCCATCGACTTCCGGCCGACCAGCGAGCCTGACGCCGGGCGTGTGGAAGGCCTTCCCGCCGCGGCAGCCAGGCAGCAGGACAACCCGCGGCTTCTGGCCGTGGGAAGCGCGGCGCCGGATTTCACCCTTGTCTCCACCGGCGGCAGCAAGGTCAGGCTCTCAGATTTCAGGGGGAAGACGGTGCTTCTGGAGTTCTTTGCCACATGGTGCCCGCACTGCCAGGCTGAGGCGCCTCACCTGAAGGCCCTGATGGCCACCCTGCCGGAAGCAGGCTTCGTACTGCTCCAGGTGAACGCCGACAGCGAGGACGCGGCAAGCATGATTGCCTTCGACCGTTATTACGGCATCACCACGCCGGCACTTCTGGATCCCGGAAGCAGGCCGGGAAGCTTCTACCACCAGGGAGCCACCGGCCCGGTCACCCGGGGCTACAAGGTCGGCATCTACCCGACCTTCTACGTCATCGACCCGAAAGGCCGCATCGCCTGGCGCGTGGACCACGAACAACCTGACGCGCTCCTCCGGGAAAAGCTCAGGGATGCAGCCCGCCCGTAACCCGTCCCGGTCGTTCCTGCCGTGGCTGGGCCTTGCAATCCGCCTGATCTCCGCCATCTTCTGGATACTGTCCGGCGCGATGAAGCTCCCCGACCTGGGAGCATTCGCCGACCAGGTTGACCGCTACGAGGTGCTCCCCCGCTTCCTCGTTGCTCCCCTTGCCTACATCCTGCCGTTTTTCGAGATATTTCTTGGCCTGTATCTTGCCGCCGGGCTGTTTGTCAGGGTGTCCGCCCTTGTCGGGACGATTCTCCTGGCTGTCTTCCTGGCCGCCCAGGTCCAGGCGCTGATTCGCGGGCTGGTCCTCGATTGCGGATGCTTTGGAAGTATCTTCTCCGTTACCGTGGGCCCGGGCACGATTTTCCGCGACCTTGCGCTCGGCCTGCCAACGTTCCTGATGGCCGCCTTTCCGGCGCGGCGCTTTTCCCTCGACAGGCAGTTGTTCGACGCGGCAGACCGCTTTGCCTTCTGATTCCTGACTGTTTTAATAGACTATCACCCCCGCGAGAATTAAATTCGGTTCCTGACATCCTTTCCGCAAAGGAGCAAGGAGTATGGCAAGAATCGTTCGAGGGATTTTCCTTCTTTTCCTGGTTTTCGGCGCGTCGGCGGGCTTCCTTTGGGCGCAGGACCAGCCGGCCCTCCAGGTCCAGACGGCAAGCGACGGAACAAAGTACCTGGCGGATGCCAAGGGCATGACCCTGTACTATTTTACCCTTGACACCGATGGTCAGAGCGCCTGCTACGGGCCCTGCGAGAAGGCCTGGCCGGTCTTCTATGCCAAGGACATCACGGTGTCTTCGGACCTGGATGCCTCTGATTTCGGGACTATTGTCCGCACGGACGGCACGAAAGAGACCACCTACAAGGGGTGGCCCCTGTACTACTGGGTCAATGACAAGAGCCCCGGGGACATGAGCGGCGAGGGAGTCCACGGAGTGTGGTTCATCCTCAAGGTGCCGGCGTACACGGTCATGATCGGAACCCAGAAGCCCGTCGGGAACTACCTCACCGACGGCGACGGCAAGACCCTGTACTACTTCACCAAGGACGCGAGCGGCGCCAGCGCGTGCTCGGGGAACTGCATCAAGAACTGGCCCGCTTTCACGGCTGGTAATTTCGTTGTTCCTTCCACAATGAACCCCTCTGACTTCGGAACCATCACGCGGGATGACGGAACCGCCCAGGTCACCTTCAAGGGGTACCCGCTGTATTACTTCATCAGGGACAGGAAGCGGGGCGAGATAACGGGCCAGGGAGTCGGCAAAGTGTGGTACGTGGTGGATCCCGAGAAGTTCAACCCCGGCGGGCAATCGTAGGCTGCCGGGATCACTGCCGGAACGCATGCACAGGGGGTGACAGCTATGGGGCAGGAGATGCACGCCGAGAAGCGCGCTGTTTTCGATGATCTGCTGAGGGAGGAGCGGGAGTTTCCGCCGCCGAAAGCCTTTGCCGCGCGTGCCCTCGTGAAGGACCACGCCGTCTATGAGCAGGCGGCGAAGGATCCGCAGAAATACTGGGAAGGCGAGGCAAAGCTCCTCCACTGGTTCAAGCCGTGGAGCAAGGTGCTGGACTGGTCACCCCCGCATGCCCGCTGGTTCGTCGGCGGGCAGCTCAACCTCAGCTATAACTGCCTGGACAGGCACCTGGAAGGCCCGCGGCGGAACAAGGCCGCCCTCATCTGGGAGGGTGAGAACGGCGATACGCGCACCCTGACCTACCAGCAGCTGCACCGGGAAGTGTGCAAGTTCGCCAACTGCCTGAAGGACCTCGGGGTCACGAAGGGAGACAGGGTGGCAATCTACATGCCCCTCCTCATGGAGACGGCGGTTGCCATGCTTGCGTGCGCCAGGATCGGGGCAATCCACAACGTCGTGTTCGGCGGGTTCTCCCCGGATGCCCTTGCGGACCGCATCAACGACTCCAAGGCCAAGGTTCTCATCACCGCGGATGGGGGCTGGCGACGGGGGGCCGTGATACCACTGAAGCACAACTCCGATCGGGCCCTCGAGAGCTGCCCCACCATTCAGCACGTGATCATCGTCAAGAATCTCCCGGGCGAGCCCCACCTCCTGCACATCCACGAAGGGAGGGATCACTGGTACCACCGGCTCATGGATCACAACCGGGCAGACTGCCCGGCCGTCCCCGTTGATTCCGAAGACACGCTTTTCATCCTGTACACGTCGGGAACCACCGGAAAGCCCAAGGGCATTGCCCATGCGACGGGCGGCTACGCCGTCGGGGTTCAAACCACGGCACGCGACGTGTTCGACCTCAGGGACGAGGATGTTTTCTGGTGCTCCGCCGACGTGGGGTGGGTGACGGGCCACAGCTACGTGATCTACGGCCCTCTTCTCAACGGTGCCACCGTCCTCATGTACGAAGGGGCTCCGGACTTCCCCGACAAGGACCGTTTCTGGGAGCTCATCGAGCGACACCGGGTGAGCGTGTTCTACACGGCGCCCACCTCCATCCGCACCTTCATGAAGTGGGGTGATGACCTGCCGGCAAAGCACGACCTCACGAGCCTCCGGCTGCTGGGCACCGTCGGTGAGCCCATCAATCCAGAGGCCTGGATGTGGTACCAGGAGAAGATCGGCAGGGGCCGGTGTCCGATCGTGGACACCTGGTGGCAGACGGAGACGGGGGCCATCATGATCAGCGGCCTGCCTGGTGTTTCGACCATGAAGCCGGGATTTGCCGGCAAGCCCCTACCGGGTATCTTTGCGACCATCCTGGACGAGTCGGGCAAGGAAGTCATGGAGGGCAGCGGCCTCCTGGCAATCACTCATCCCTGGCCGTCGATGCTGCCCACCGTCTGGGGGGACGACGAGCGCTACGTGCAGACCTACTTTTCCAAGTGGGACAACAAGACCTACTTCCCCGGGGACGGTGCCAAGCGCGACAAGTCGGGCAACTTCATGATCCTCGGGCGCGTGGATGACGTGCTCAACGTCTCCGCGCACCGCATCGGCACCATGGAGGTCGAGTCGGCGCTGGTGGACCATCCTGCCGTGGCGGAAGCCGCTGTGGTTGGCAGGGCGCACGAGCTCAAAGGCCAGGCCATCGTCGCCTTCGTGAGCCTGAAGAACGGGCTTGCCACGTCCACCTCGCTCGTGGAGGAGCTGAAGGAGCACGTGGTGAAGAAGATCGGCGCGCTCGCTCGGCCCGAGGAGATTCTTTTCACCCGCGACCTGCCCAAGACGCGCTCGGGCAAGATCATGCGCCGCCTGCTCCGCGACATTGCAGAGGGGCGGACGCTGGGCGACGTCACGACGCTGGCGGATCCCGCTGTTGTAGCCGCGCTGCGCGACCAGTACGAAGAAACCTACGGAGGGTAGGTTCAAGCCCTAGGGCCGGATGGCCTCACTCCCGTAAGCTCGCAGAACGCCTCGAGAGCGGGCGCGAGGTCCGCCCCGTAGCCCAGGCACGCGTATTCGTTGGTCCAGCTCTGCAGAAGCGCATCCATGTCCGCGTGGGCGGTGACAAACCCGTGCGGCCAGAATGGAATGCCGCACTCGCTGAGGCGCGCCTGTATTGTGTCCGCGGGCGGCTCGAAGATGGAGCAGGGTACGATCACCATCTCGAGGTCTCCGTTCACCCGGCCAAGGCGCGCCAGCGCGCCTTCACCGACCTTGCAGATGAGGCGCACCGAAAGCCCGCCCGCCTCTCCTTCCGTGGGAATCCCGTGCTCGGCAAACCCTGCCGGACCCAGCTTTCCCGCGAGAGACGGCGGCACGGCGCCATCGCCTATGATCTTGATCTCTTTCTTTTTCTTGTCGATGTGCTGGAGGTCTCCGTAGTAGACCGGGTCACGGCTCAGCTTTGCCAGGAGAAACACGGAGAGCGCCGTGTTGAAATCTCCGAGGGTGCTCGTGCCCCAGCCGTCCTCCAGCATCATGCTCTGGGCGAAGCAGGTGGCCGCGTAATCATCGGCAAGGCCGGGGAAAGACTGGATGGTGTAGAAGTCGAAGCCTTCCTTCCCGACGATCTTCCTGATGGCAAGGTAAAGCCGCATGGACTTCTCGTTCACGAGGGTCTTCTCGGGAGCCTTGCCGAAAAGCTTCACGAGGCGCGGCTCCAGGCTTTGAAGCTCCCCGGGGCTGACCTCCTGTGCGGCGCGGATGAGCTCCGTCGTGTCGCGCGAATCGATATCCACGCCGAAGACCCTCATCCACTGCGAAGGATCGGCCACACCGCAGGTCTGTCCCATCCCGCGGCCTCCGAAGGTCCCGATGGTCGCCATGGAGAGCAGGCGCTTCAGGTGAGCGGCCCTGCACCAGCTGTCGATGCGATCCATTTCAGCAAGGTCATCGGCGGGACCGTACACGAACCTGTGCGGTATGCCGACTTCCAGGAGCGCGCCGTGGAGCACCAGCCCGCCCACCGGTCGCCATCCCTGCGATCCGGGGTGGGTCCAGACAAGAACGGCCTTTCCGCTCATGGAAAAATCCCTGATCGCCGCCACCATGTGCGCGGCCCACACCCAGGTGCCGGAGAAAAGGATGACGCAGTCCACTGCGTCGTCTTTCTTCATTGCATCCAGCGCGGCGCGCGCTTCGGTCTTGCTGGCCACGACGATGGGATGCTCGCGAAGCTTTATCCCGCGGGCCGCAAGCGCTTCACGCGACTTTGCAACCACCTTCTGGTCAATGAAGGGCGTTCCCATTGGATCAGCAAGACCGTCCTTGTGGACGCCATAGACGATGAAACCGACTGTTGGAGAAATCATGCGTGCCTCCCCTGGATCCGCTTCACCTCGGCACAGAATGAATCGATCTCGGCGCTGCCCTCCAGAACGCTGACCTCGAGGTCCATCTCCCGTACCTTCCCCGGGCCGATGGTGGGCAGCCGCCCGGAGGCGCGAAGCTCCGCGCGGTTGGCGATCTTCGTGTTCACCGGCTCGATCCCGACAACGTAGTCGACGTCCGCGAGCATCTTCCATTCGCTGAGGTACGGGATGGTTGCCACCGTGTAGCGAAGCCCGAGGCCCAGGCCTCCCGCAAGGCCCCTGTTGATGAAGGCGGCCCGCGTGTAACCGTGTTCGTCGGCCGCCATCGTGTAGAGGAAGTCCACTGCGTTGTATTCGGCGGCCGGCGCGGTAAACCGGCCGGCATCCGCCTGGCTTCGGGCGGCCCTTTCGTCGTAGGGCTCCACGCTCCGGGAAGCTGCCACCAGCTCGCTTGCCTGGTCCAGGAGCGGAAAGCCGGCGTTGATGTGGTAGAGAATAGTGAAGGGCGAGGACCGTGAGCCGAAGTTCTCAACCCTGTCGTGGATACGCAGATTCTTCGAGCCGATTGACGTGGAGATGGACCTGGTCAGCCGCAGCTTGTCCCCGTAGAGGACAGCCTCCTCGACCGTGCCGATTGCCTCCAGGAGGTATTCGTCCCCCTGCCAGCGGGAAAGATCGTTGACCTGGAATGCTGGAAGAGTGGAATACCGTCCGTGAAGACCAAGATCTTCTTCCCCATCCCTGCCCGGCGCTCCGAAGTAGGTGAGGCCGCACGTGGTGAGAAGCCCGCCAAAAAATACCCGCAGCCATTCGGAGGCGGCGGGATCATGATAGGAAGGATGTGCGATCCCGTTCGTCGTGTGATACACGAAATTGATGCCCTTCCAGGAGAAATCCGCAATATCCAGTCCCCTGTCGGGCACAATGGTGAAGGAAAGCCCGCTCCCCGTGGAAACATCCATGGCGCGAACTCCGTGCTCCCTGCCTTCGGTAAGCTCGCAGTGGCGGATCCCCCCGAGCTGCCGCAGGTTGCCGATCAGCTTCTCCGCCTGCCTGCGTGTGTACTCCCTGCCTCCTATGCGCATACCACCTCCTCAAACGCCGGGTACAGTAATCTCCCGCGCGGGGCGCAGCAAGGTACTGCGGGGCGTTCAATCTTAGGACAGCGCCCGAAGCAGCTCCTTCCCTGCGGCTCCGCGTGAGGCGGCATACTCGCGAAGCTTTCCCGGGTCCGTGATCCCTTCGTTCGCGTACGCCTCATATGCTGCGATGATGGCCTTGACTCCTGATGCCGGACCGTCGGGATGACTGTACACCGATGTGCCGGCCAGGAACATGCGGCCGTCGCTGCCCAGAAGGCGCATGTTCGTGCCGATGTTCGACGGTCCCAGGCCGCCCGCAATTGCCAGGGTCATACCCGAGGCGCCCTCCAGGCCGTGGCGCTTCAGCGTCTCCAGGATGGGGCCTTTCTCCGTGTCATCGGGCTTGAGATAACCCTTTGTCGTTGTCAGCTGCATGAAGGCCGCTCCGTACAGGCCCGCCAGCATGTACGTCACGCGCGGATCGAAGCCCCACGTGGCCGAGCCGGTAGCGACATTCATTCCTGCCGTGTGCGCGTACACCGGAACGTCGTGGCGCTCGATGATCTCCGCCATGAGGGGAAACCCGCCGCCGTAATAGGGTGAGAACATCAGGGCGTTGGCCCCCGCGTCCACGGCGGCCTTTGCATAGCTTGCCATCAGGTCGGAGTCCGTGGTGATGTGCGGGGCAAAGAGAAAGCGCCTTCCCCGGGGCTTCGCGGATCTTCCCAGGTCAAAGCCGGCAGCTTCCAGGTCCTTGACCACCCGGCTCACGTAGCGGGGAACGTCGGCAAGGCTGAGGTGCATGTTCTCGTCAGCCTTGGTGAAGCGGGCGCCCGCCCGCGCCGCCTCAACGACGGAACGGGAGAAAAGCTCCGGGGTAAGGCCGGTCTTCGGCTTCACGATGGTTCCGATGATCGGCTCTCCGTCGCGCAGGCCAAGGTACTCCCTCACGCGGGAGTGCGGCCAGCGCCGGGCGGGAAACCGCGCCAGGAGCTCCGGCGGAAGCTTCACGTCCACAAGCCGGGCGCCCTGGTAGAACGAGAAGGCGGAGAAAGGCTCGCTTGCCATGGCCATGAACATCTGCGCCAGGGGGATCCTGCCGTCGGGTCGCTTGTCGAAGAACCTCAGGGGGTAGGCGATGCTCACAAGGCCGGTCTCCACGCCTTCCGCGTCGTTTCTGCAGAGGAGGCTGAGGCTCGTGGCCCAGCTCATGTACTCGTCGTAGTCGGCCGGCTTTTTCACCGCGGCATCCCCCTCCTGGTGCCACGGCTTGAGCGTGCCGTGGTCGAGGACCATGCGGGCCGCCTCGATGAGCCCCTCCATGGGCTTGCCGTCGCGCGCCACCTCGAACCAGTACGTGACCTCAACGGCCGGCCCGCGGCTGTTGTCCCGTCCCTTGTTTACCAGGGCCACGGCCTCCGCGGACTGGGAGGCAGTGGAGATTGCCGTTGCTCCGATGTACGG
Organism: uncultured Spirochaetota bacterium; assembly: GCA_963753085.1. GTDB lineage: Bacteria > Spirochaetota > Spirochaetia > SZUA-6 > Fen-1364 > Fen-1364. The sequence goes on from CAVWBF010000007.1 coordinate 14,353, forward strand.
ATGCGAGGTCCTTCTCTTCAAAGCGTCCATGTCGTCCTTCCTTGCCAGACGATGCTTGTCAAACGATGAGTGTCATGATTGCCACGGCCCACGCGCCCCTGCGCTGGCCGCCGGAGACTCCCTGCATGCGCGGCACGCGGGTGAGGCGGGAAGCCCGCTCCAGCCGGCCCTTGATCCCCGCGGGGATCACGAAGCTGTCTCCGCAGTGCAGCTCGATCCGTGAATCCTCGGTCACAAGCCGCATCTCGCCTTCCACGACGGTGCCCGTGGAGCACGAGGAACGCGACGGCAGGTCGATTCCCGTTGCCACACGCGCCTCGAAGATCTCGAACATGCCGCCGGAGAGAATGCGGCCCAGGGCGTCCACCCGGTGGTCCGCGCGGAAGATCCTGGGTCTTGCCGGGAAATCGATCACCTGCATTGCCTTCTCCACGTGCAGCTCCCGGGCTTTCCCCTCGTCATCCCTTCGGTCCCAGTCGTACACGCGATAGGTGATGTCCGAGCTCTGCTGGATCTCCAGGAGGAGGACTCCCTGCCCGGCTGCGTGGACTGTCCCGGGGGGAACCAGGATGCAGTCTCCCGGCTTTACCACGGGAGAATCGAGAAGCTCGCGCGCGGTTCCCGCCTCAAGGGCTTCGCGGAAGCTTTCCGCCGTGACGCCGGGGATCAGGCCGATATGAAACCGCGCATCCGGGGCCCGGTCGATGACATACCATGCCTCGGTCTTGCCCCATCGGTAGCCTTCCAGCCGCTGCGCCTGCTCGTCATTAGGGTGGACCTGGACGGAGGCAAGCGAGTTCACGTCGATCAGCTTCACGAGGATTGGGAAAGCGTCTCCGTACTTGCGATAGGTTCGCGGGCCAAGGAGATCCGCGCCTTCTTTGCGGACAAGCTCGTCCAGGGGTGTGCCGTCCAGCGGGCCGCCGGCGACGCGGGAGACACCGTTGGGATGTCCGGAGACTTCCCACGATTCGCCCACGGGACCGTCCGGGATATTCTTTCCCAGCCTGTCGGCCATGGCCCGGCCTCCCCAGGGGCGGACGTGGTACGAAGGCTCGGTCTTGAAGGCCGGGATCTTCATGAGGATTTCGCTGAAGACTGCGCGAAGCGCTTCCGTACGACGGGAAGCAGCGCTTCGATCCGCGCCAGCACCGCGGCCGGCACGCGGGAAGCGGAGATTTCTTCAAGGCACGAAACCCCCTGGGCGGCAAGAAGATCCGCAATGCGATCTGCCTGGGAATCGCCGGGGATGCGCGACAGGAGGGCGGCGCACACGCCGTAGAGGAGATAATCGGGCTGTCGGCCGTGCTTGAGCATGAGCGCGGCGGGACCGAGGAACCTCTCCTCCGGGCCCAGCTTCCGCGCGGGCTCGCGCACCACGCGGAGGATCTCGTCCGGCAGCTCGGGGCTGACGCACTTCTCCGTCAGCGCAGTGCGGTACTTGCGAATGACATCCGCGCTGAACCCGTACTCCCGCTCGATGGCCCACCCGGATTCCTCGATGGCTTTCTCACAGATCTCCACGATGTCAGGGTCCTGCGCAGCCTCGTGGATCCAGGTGTATCCCCTGAGGAAACCCAGGTAACCGATGGTGGCATGGCCCGTGTTGTGGATGTAGAGCTTGCGCTGGAGATAGCGGGTCTGGTTGTCCACAAACTCCAGCGACCTGATGGACGGAACCTCGGGCCCGCGAAGCGCGGTCTTGTCCGCTGTCCACTCGCTGTACCCCTCACCAAGGAGCGAGAGCGGGTCGGTGGGCTTCGCGACCACGCGGGCGACCATGGTGTCCGCGAATCCCACGCGGTTGGTCAGTGCTTTGCGGATGTCCGGGCCAAGGCCTTCCAGCACGATATCCCTGAAGGCGGTGGAGCTGTGGTTCATGTTCTCGCAGCAGAACACGTTCTTGAAACCGCGCGGACCTGTCTCATTTCTGGTCTCGTTCAGCCAGCGGGTGAAAAGCGCGCGCATGAAGATGGCAGCGTCCTTGATGTTCCCAGGGCAAACCGCCGTGAAGATGAAGGGAGCGTCCCTGAAGGACCGATAGAAGTCCTCCGCCTGTGACGTATGGAAGATCGTGAAGCCGCTGACGGTCACGGTGTGCGGGTGCCCGCTCACCAGGCGGACGGAGTATGCGCCGGCGCTGCGAAGGGCGGCGCAAAGCCCCTGGTCCTTGTCCAGGAAAACAAGACCGTAACCGCTTTCGTCCGCAAGCTGCGCCACATGGCCGCGCCCGGTAGCCCCTGCTCCAATAACGATGACTGATGTGCCTTTGTTTGATGTCACTGGTCGCATTCTAAAGGCTGACGCCGGCTCAGGCAAGGGAGCGCGGGCAAAGACCCGGCCGGGGGGCCAGGCAAAGGCTCACGCACGTCTTACGCAGCGTCTCACGCACGTCTCAGGCAAATGCTGCGGGGCTTTCCACAAGCCGAATGTTCTCCCATTTTCCCCTGCGATGCCGAAGGAACATGGACAGGCACATGCAGAAAATGAAAACGATGAAGAACAGCCACACCATGACCGGAGGCAGCACGAGGATCTTGATGAACAGGAACGCCCCGGTAGCCATGATCCAGTGAAGGATGCCCGAGACGATCATCACCCAGCGGGTGTCTCCCGCCCCGCGCAGGGCGCCGCTGAATACCACATTGCTCGCGTCGGCCAGCGTGTAGAGCGCCGCCAGCCTGAGGAGAGTTTCCGCGATCGGCAGGATGGTCTGGTGGTCCTGGGCCGTGAAACCCCCGGCGAAGAATTGGACCAGGAGCGGTGCCCCCGCCACGAACACGACCCCCATGAGCGCACCGTACCCCCACGCGAGCCTGAGGCCGAGGAAAGCCACCTTGCGAGCGCCCGCCGGATCCCCTGCTCCCATGCGGTGTCCAACGAGGGCCGTGGTCGCCGCCCCGACCCCGAGCATCGGGATGAAGGCAAGGAGGTCGTAGTTGAACGTGATGGTGACGGCCGTTGCAACCTGCGGACCGTAGGATTGCATCAGCTGCACGAACACGTTGAAGGCAAAGACGTTGATGAACATTTCGCCTCCCGCGGGGAGGCCGTATCGCAGGAGCTTGCGGATGAGGTCCCCGCGGGGAGCCCAGACCCATCGTCCTGCGCGCGCCCGGTAGCCGGGGCTTCGCAGGTAAGAGACGAACAGGATGCTGACGATGAAGAGCGAACCCCCGAGGGTGCCCAGCGCCGCTCCCTCGATGCCGAGCCGGGGGAAGCCCAGCTCTCCGAACACGAGGCACCAGTTGAGGGGAAGGTTCACCAGGATGCCGAGGAGATTGGCCACCATCACGACCCGCGTCTTTCCCAGCCCGACAAAGTAGCCCACGAGGACGCTCTGCAGCATGAAAATGAACGAGCCGAACATGAGGATGCGGTAGTAGGAGAACTCCAGGACCACCTGGTGAGGGCTGTGACCCGCCCAGATGAAGAGCCGATGTCCTGCGGGGATGAGAAGCAGCAGGAAGGGATAGAAGCCCAGGGTCAGCCAGAAACCCTGGGAAGCCACCTGGATGCAGCGCTCTTCCCGGCGCGCCCCGTGGTACTGCGCCACGATTGCGTTCACGTAGCCGGTGATTCCCGTGAAGAAGGAGGTGAACACGAAGGAGGAAAGCCCGCCGCTCATGGAGGCCGGTATGTGGTCCGCTCCCAGGAAGGAGACCACCCAGCGGTTGAAGAACAGCATCAGAGTCTCGGATGCCTGGGAGACGATCATGGGGGCGGCGATGGCGAACATGTGCCCGAGGGACACCTCGGATCGGAGCGGTTTCACGGGGCTTTGAACCTGTTCGGCCATCATGCATGAATCACGGCCACGTGGCGAGAGGCAGGCGTTACTCGGCCAGGCAGATTTCCATGCTTTCCGTCACCGCTTCGGGGGCAACCACTTCCACGTATCGCTTCACGTCCGCCAGGTGCGCCTGGACGCGCTGCGCTCCAATTCCTGGCGGCGCATAGACGGTGAAAAGAAGATCAGTGGTACCCGCGGAGATCGAGGTTCGCTGATCGGGACCTCCCAGGATGCTCGAAATGACGCCGAGGGTGTCCGAAATCAGCATATCTCCTTCCTTGACGGGTCGCTGCTGGCCGTCAAGGGCCGTGTATGCTTCTTCGTCCCTTCCGACGTCGATCCGGATGGGAAGGGAGACCTTTGCAAGATCATGACCCGCGGTCAGGAGCATGTTGGAAAGCTCGGCCATGAACATCGCCTTGACGAGCGCACTCACCGAGGGGATAGAACGGCCCTTCCAGATCACGGACTCAAGCTGGAGTACAACGTGGTAGGTCTTCCTGAATCTGCGGTAATACCCTTCGTAGGCCGTCATGACCGGATCAGCCCTGAGGGCTTCCTTTCCCCCGGCGAAGAATCGCTCCCGAAGCGAGGACTCGACTTTTTCTCCCAGCTCGTCGAGCTCTCCATGGCGGGTCGGATTCCTTGCGCCTCGCATCACGAGGATGCCCACGGCGGCAGAGGGGTACATGGTTTTCCATGAATCTGAAATCTCGATCACGTTTTCTCCTTTACAGGTTCGAGATTATAATGCCTGCCACCACTGCCGCGCACCCGGCAAGATGGACCGGCAGGAGAGGCTCGCCAAGGACGAGCGCCGACAACACCAGGGCGCTCACCGGCAGCGCCGCCGTGGCAATGCCCGTCCTGTTGGCGGGGATCCGAAGCGCGCCATGACCCCAGAGGATGTAGGCAATGACCGTGGCAACCGCTCCATAATAGATGAGAGACAACCATCCCGTGGCATCGATCCGCCGCAGGGGGAATCCCCTCAGGTCGAGGAGCGCGAATGGCAGGAGCATCACGGCGCTCATGGTGACCAGGACCGTGGTGTTCGTAACAGAACCGATGCGGCCCCCCGAGGACTTTCGGAAAATCGTGAGGAGCGCCTCGCAGACAGTGGCAGCCAGGACAAGGAGGTTGCCCGCCAGGTAACCCGATCCCCTGGCTTGCGCGTGGCCCCAGAGGTTGATGAGAAGGAGGCCGGCCACCGTGAGCGCGATGCCGAGGGCAGGGCCGCGGCCGAGTCTTTCCCCCAGGGTGGCCGCCGCGAGCACAGCCATGATGGCGGGCGCCGCGCTCGTGATGACCCCCGCGCTGAGCGCGCTTGTGAAATGAAGGCCGTACAGGGTGAATGCCCGAAAGAGGACGATGCCGAACAAGGCCTGGAAGAACATGTAGAGAAGCTCCCTGCCCCCGAGGAGACGAAGCTCCCTCGTGCGGGCAATCTGCGCGCGGGAGAATGGCCGCCAGGGCCGCGCACAGGCTCAGCTCCGCTGACAGGAACACCGGGACGCGGACGGAAAGGAGCTTGCCCACCACGACGGTGCTTCCGGCAAGCGCCATGGCAAGGACCACCTCGAGAAGACCGCGAAGCTCGTCCCGCGCGACGGGACGCGCCCGGACCTCGACGACATCTGCGCTCATCACTCTTCCTCGGAATGCAATCTACGCCCGCAGAAGTGGTATCCGTTAGAGCCACTTCGATGTATTCTCCATGGAGCCACTTCCGAGGAGGGATGGGATGTCCCTGATTGCCCTTGAGCGGAGCGCCGACGCCCCGATGACTCGCCAGATCTACGATCGACTGCGGGAGATGATCCTCACGGGAACCCTGGCCGCGGGCTCCCGGATGATGTCCACGCGGCGGCTCGCCGGGGAGCTTGGCGTCTCGCGCAACATCGTGCTTGACGCATTCGACCAGCTCCTGGCCGAAGGGTACGTGCAAACGCGCGTGGGTGCCGGCACGTATGTCGCCTCCGGGGCCTCCTTCACTCCGCGGGCGCTGCCGGCGCTCTCCGCCATCCGCCGGGTCGGCTTTCGGCCCTTTCACACGGACCTCGTCGACTTCCGATCCGGCCTGCCGGACCTTTCACTTTTTCCCGTGAGGACCTGGCAGAGGCTGAGCCGTGACGTGTGGGACGCCATCACTCCCCTGGATCTTTCCTACAGCCAGCCCGAGGGAAGGCCCGAGCTGCGGGCGGAGATAGCCCGCTATATCTCCGCCTACCGCGGCGTTCGCTGCCATCCGGACCAGATCCTGGTCACCGGGGGAACCACGCAGGCGGTGGGCATCGTCAGCCGGCTGCTCCTGCGCCAGGACCGAGCCGCCTGCATCCTGGAGGACCCTGTGACGGCGGACATCCAGTCCATCACGCGCGCATTCGGGGGGCGGATACTGCCCGTGCGCGTCGACGAGCAGGGGATGGATGTGGACGCCCTCCCCCCGCGCGCCCACCCGGGCTTCATCTACGTGACCCCGTCCCACCAGTTCCCGCTGGGGGCGACAATGCCCATCCAGCGCCGCGCACGGCTCCTGCACTACGCGCGCTCGCGCGGGGCCTACGTGGTGGAGGACGACTACGACAGCGAGTTCAGGTATGAGTCCCCGCCCATCAGCTCCATCCAGGGCCTTGATCCCCAGCGCGTGGTGTACATCGGGACTTTCAGCAAGACGCTCTGTCCCTCTCTCCGCATCGGCTACATCGTGTTTCCCCCCGAGCTGGTCAGTCGCGGAAGGGAGGTCAAATGGTTCACCGATCTTCACAACTCCTCGGTGGATCAGCTCATCCTGGCGCGGTTCCTTTCCGAGGGACATTTTGTGCGCCACGTGCACGCCATGAAGAAAGCGCACCGCGCGCTTCGACAATCGCTCGTTGAAGCCCTGGAGAAGCACTTCGGCTCGAGGGCTGTCGTGCTCGGGAGCGCGGCGGGGCTTCACCTGTGCGCGCGGTTCCGCGGCATTCGGTTCACCCCCGCGCTCCTCTCCCGAATCGAAGCGGCAGGAGCGAAGGTCTATCCCGTGGAGGAGCACGCCATCCGCAAGGGAAGGTGGGCTGACACGCTGATCCTCGGCTACGGGATGCTCACGCCGCAGAGGATCAACGAAGGAATCAGGATGCTCAGGTCTTGTATACGATCGGCCGGATGACAGGCGGGTTTCCGAGACCTGCACAAGCGCTCCTTGCAACTCCCCCGGCCGTCCGGTCATACTTCGGGGCGGGTTTCCCATGCTCAATTACGACCTGGTGACCAGCAAGGCCCGCTATCGCCTGCCGACGCGGGATGACATGCCGATTTTCCTGCGGCTCGTTGGGCGGGCCTCCGCGGAGCGCGCCGAGGATGCGGAAGCCTCGGCGGATAGGATCAGGAGGACCGTGAGGGAGCTTTCACGGCGTCCCGACCGGGGCTCTATTTTCCTGTTCGAAAGGGAAGAGGTCATCCTCGGGTACTGCATCCTTGCCACCGGCTGGAGCAACGCATACGGCGGTGAGATCCTCAGGGTGGACGAGCTGTACATGAGCGCCGATCATCGCGACGAGGGGATTGTCGAGGACTTCCTGGCGCTCCTCTGCAAGGTCGCGCCCCCGGGAACGTGCGCCATTCTCATCGAAGCGCCCCCGGGAGACAGGAAAGCTGCCGCGCTGTATTCACGCGCGGGGTTTGACGCCCGCGGTGAGAGGATCATGTTCAAGCGCATCGAGGAAAGCTCCCCGGGCTCCCCGGGCCCGGATACTTGACCGCCGGCCTCCGCCGGGTAATTTTATAACCTGCCTGTCGACAAGAAGGCTTTCATCAGAACGGAGGTGTGAGAACATGAAGCCAGTGGTCTGGGGGGTTCTTTCGGTCTCCGAGCACTATCGCCTGCGCGTTCACACGTATGTCGCGAAGTCCCCTCTCCTGCAGATGAGGGCAGTCGCTTCGCGCTCTCGGGACAAGGCGGAGGCTTTTGCAAGGGAGTTCGGTTTCCCCCGCGCGTACGGGTCCTACGAGGAGCTCGTTGCCGACAAGGAAATCGAGGCGGTCTACATTCCCCTTCCCAACCACCTCCACGCCGAATGGATAAAGAAGTGCGCGGACGCCGGCAAGCACGTGTTGTGCGAAAAGCCCATTGCCCTTGACGCCCGCCAGGCGGAGGACGCAATCCGCTACGCGGAGAAGAAAGGCGTGCGCGTGATGGAAGCCTTCATGTACCGCCTCCATCCCCAGTGGCAGCGCGCTCGGGAGATCGTGAAGGCGGGCGAGCTCGGGGAGATACGATCCGTGCACACGCTGTTCACCTACATGCTCAAGGACCCGTCGAACATCAGGAATGTCGCTTCCATGGGCGGCGGCGGCATCCTGGATATCGGCTGCTATGCGGTGTCCACGGCGCGGTTCATGATCGGCAGGGAGCCGATCCGAGTCGTCAGCCTCGTGCATCGAGATCCAGGCTTCACAACGGATGTCCTTGCATCGGGGATCCTGGATTTCGGCGTGGCGCGGTCCGTATTCACCGTGGGGACGCAGACTTTCTCCTGGCAGAAGGTGGATGTCATCGGCTCCGGCGGGGAGCTTCGCATCCATCTCCCGTTCAACGCCTATCCTGACGCGCCCATGAGGTTGACCGTGACGGCGGGAGTCGGAGAGAGAAACATTTTCACCAGCGCGGCCGACCAGTATCAGCAGATGTTCGAAGGCTTCTCGAAGGCTGTCAGGGGCGAAGGGGAAGTTCCCACGCCTCCCCAGGATGCCATCAACAACATGAAGGTTCTGGATGCTCTTTTCAGGTCGGAGAAATCCGGCTCGTGGGAAAAGGTGGTTTGATATGAGCACGACACGCGGATACGCTGCGCGAAGCGCGACGTCACCCCTGGCGCCCTTCAGCTTCGAAAGACGGGACCCGGGCCCGCAGGACGTCCAGATGGACATCCTGTACTGCGGCGTCTGCCACACTGACCTGCACCAGGCGCGCAATGACTGGCGCGGCACCACGTACCCCGTTGTTCCCGGTCACGAGATCATCGGCAAGGTCGTTGCTGTCGGCGGGAAGGTGAAGAAGCTCAAAGTGGGGGAGTTGGGCGGGGTGGGATGCATGGTGTATTCCTGCCGCACGTGCGCAACCTGCCGGGAAGGCCTGGAGCAGTACTGCGAGAACGGGCCAACGTGGACATACAACAGCCCTGACGGGCGTTTCGGCGGGCTGACCTACGGGGGATACTCGGAGCGGATCGTCGTGGATGAATCCTTCGTTGTGCGTGTTCCCGCCAAGCTGGACCCTGCCTCCGCCGCGCCGCTTCTGTGCGCAGGCGTCACCACGTATTCTCCGCTTCGCCGATGGAAAGCAGGCAAAGGACAAAAAGTGGGCGTGGTTGGGCTGGGGGGGCTGGGGCACATGGGGGTGAAGCTCGCCCACGCGTTCGGCGCGGAGGTGGTCGTGTTCACCACGTCGCCGGGAAAGAAATCCGATGCGCTGCGCATGGGCGCCCATGAGGTGGTGGTTTCCAAAAACGACTCCGAGATGAAGAAGCACCAGAACAGCTTCGACTTCATCCTGGACACCGTCTCCGCCAGGCACGATCTGAACGCGTACCTTGGACTGCTGAAGCGGGACAGGACGCTCGTCCAGGTGGGCCTGCCCGCGGATCCGCTTCCCGTGTCCATCCAGGACCTCGCGGGCAAGCGCCGCGGTGTTGCCGGCTCCAACATCGGGGGCATCGCGGAGACCCAGGAGATGCTCGACTTCTGCTCCGGGCACGGCATCACCTGCGACGTCGAGATGATCAGGATCCAGCAGATCAACGATGCGTTCGAACGGCTTCTGAAAAATGATGTGAAATACAGGTTCGTGATCGATATTGCATCCCTGAAGGAGTAAGGAAGCGGCGACCTGCCGCTCAATATTGACAAGATTGATATTTGGCGTCTACACTGCAGGCACCAAACGATAACAATAAAAAATAACCGATAGGAAACGAGACTTCCGGCTCTTAGCGAGGTTGATGGCGTGGGGGCGAGGCAGAGGGAAAGGCACGCGGCAAGCAAGCTTCCGCGCTCGGTTGATTCTCTTGCATGCGGCACGGCCCGCGGGGATTCCGATGCTCCTGAAGCCGGCCCGCGCGTGGGGGTGTGACCAATGGCCCCGATGCTCGTGATGCAGGGGATCTGCAAGAGCTTCTTCGGTGTCGAAGTCCTGCACCGCGTGGATTTCAACGTCGACAAGGGCCAGATCATGGGCATGTGCGGCGAAAACGGCGCGGGCAAATCCACCCTCATGAAGATCCTCTCAGGGATCCACGCGCAGGATGCCGGCGACATCGTCTTCAAGGGAGCCGCGGTGCGCAGGAACGCCACTCCCATGGAGATGCAGCACCTTGGCGTTTCCATGATCCACCAGGAATTGAACCTTCTGAACGAGCTGACCGTTGCCCAGAACATCTTCCTCTGCCGCGAGCAGCGAGCCGCGTCCGGGCTCATCAACTTCAACGCGATGAACGAGCAGGCGGCGGCCGTCCTGAGCAGGCTCGGAGAAAAGATCGATCCCCGGCGCAAGGTACGGGAGCTGAAGATCGGGCAGAAGCAGATGGTGGAAATCGCCAAGGCGATTTCCTTCAATGTCGAGCTTCTGGTCATGGATGAGCCCACCTCGGTGCTCTCGGGGAAAGAGACGACGATTCTCTTCGATCTCATCGCCAACCTGGGCTCGCAGGGGATCGCGGTGGTCTATATTTCGCACCGCCTGAAGGAGATCATCGATGTCTGCCATCTCGTAACCGTCCTTCGCGACGGCTCCCTGGTGGCAACCCGCAAAGTTTCCGACGTGACCGCGCAGCAGCTCGCGTCGATGATGGTCGGCAGGGATGTGAAGGAGTCCAAGGCATCGGACTTCGCCGGCGACCCCGAGGCGGTCATGCTGGAAGCCAGGAACGTTTCCGATTCCCTGTTGAAGGGGGTCAGCTTCAAGGTCCGCAAGGGCGAGATCCTCGGGTTCAGCGGCCTGATCGGTGCCGGGAGAACCGAGCTCATGGAGGTGATCTTCGGACTTCGCAGGCCCCAGGAAGGACAGGTTCTCATCCAGGGGAAGCCCGTCATCATCAGGAGCGCCATTGATGCCATCAGATCCCACTTGGGATTCGTGACGGAGGACCGCAAGGAGACGGGCCTCGTGCTCTGCCGCGACATCACGGACAACACGAACTACGTGTTCTGGCAGAAAAACCCGGGCTTCTTCAAGGGAAAAAAGGCATCCGCCTCGAACGCGAAAACGATGATCGACCGGCTGGGGATCCGCTGCTCGGGCCCCGCGCAGAATGTCAGCAACCTCTCGGGCGGGAACCAGCAGAAGGTGGCCCTTGCGAAATGGCTCCTCAGCGGCGCCGAGGTTCTCGTGCTGGATGAGCCGACGCGCGGCGTGGACGTGGGGGCGCGGCAGGAGATCTACCAGATCATCAGGGAGCTGGCCGCGGACGGGGTGGCAATCGTGATCGTGTCATCCGATCTTCCGGAGATACTCAGCATCTGCGAACGGGTGATCATCATGCACGAAGGGAAGATAACCGGTGAGCTGAACGCCTCCGGGATGAACGAAGAAAAAATCATGTACTACGCGACCGATGTCCGGGCGACGGAAGGATAGGGATATGGTGGCTGTCGAGCGGCAGATGGAAAACAGGGCATTCGAGCTGGCCAGGAACGTCTGGCGCAACTACAGCATCCTCGTTGTTTTCGTCCTCATCATCGGCATCTGCGGCATTGCGGCTCCCCGTTTTCTCACGGCCGACAACCTGCTCAACATACTGCGCAACACCTCCACCGTCGGCGCCATTGCCCTCGGCATGACCCTCGTGATCATCGCCGGCGGCATCGATCTGTCCAGCGGGCCTGTCCTGGCGGTCTCGGGCGCCGTCCTTATCCTCCTCCAGCGCATGGTCAACACCGACGGGACCCCGGCGGTTCCCCTCATCATCGCGGTGCTTGCCTGCTGCGCCGTGGCCACGGGGTTCGGGTTCGTCAACGGCATCACCATCACCAAGGCGCAGCTTCCCCCCTTCATCGTGACCCTGGCCGTGGGGATCATCGCGCGCTCACTTGTCATGTACTTCATGCGCGGAGCCACGGTCATGGGGAACAACATCCCCCAGTTCACCAACATCGGAAACGGCTCGCTGTACACCATTCCCATACCGTTCATCGTGGTCATCGTCATGGCCATCATCTTTCACATCGTCCTCACGCGGACCAAGTTCGGCACGTACGTGTTCGCCGCGGGCGGGAACGAGAACGCGGCGCGCTACTCGGGGATCAAGGTGGACCGGATCCGCATCATCACGTACATGCTGGTCGGCCTGTGCACCGGGATCGCCGCGGTCATCGAGATGTCGCGCATGGCGGCGGTGGCCGCGACGACATCAGGGGCGCAGTACGAGTTCGAGGCCATCACCGCCGTGATTGTCGGCGGCACGTCCCTGAACGGCGGCCGGGGCCGCATTGTCGGAACCGTTGTTGGCTTCATCATCCTGGGAATCGTCAACAACATGATGATCATGCTCAATATATCGCCCTACCTCTCGGGTGCCGTGAAGGGCGGAGTCATACTCTTCGCGGTGCTCATGCAGAGACGGGAGCGATAATGAGACATACCAATTTCACAAGGAGGAACTGGATGAAAAGGACAGTTCTCGTAATTGTCGCGGCACTGGTGCTGCTGCCCTTCCTCGCGTTCGCAGGCGGGACGAAAGAGGGCGGAGCCGCGGCCGGAAAGAAGTTCAGGATCGCCGTCTCCCTGCCCCCCGCGAACAACGCGTGGCAGGCGAAGATGCTCGACTCCGTGAACGCCGAGGTGGCGAAGGACACCACGAACTTCGACATCACGGTGAAGAACGCCGTGGATGACGCTGACCAGCTGAACATGCTGCAGACCTTCAAGGCGGGCGGCTACGACATGATCTGCGTCCTGCCGGGCAACGGGACCCTCATGACGCCGATCACTCAGGAGATCTTCAAGCAAGGCACGAAGCTTGTGATCATCGACCGCTCGGTCGAAGGGGACCAGTTCACTGCGTTTTACGGCGGTGACAACGCGCAGGGCGGCAGGAACGCGGCGAAATACATCGGCGACCGGCTGAAGGGCACGGGGCAGATCGCAATTCTCCGCAGCTACGTGGGAACCCCCATTGACCTGCAGCGCTACAACGGGTTCATGGAAGTCCTGAAGAAGGACTACCCGGGGATCAAGGTGCTCGTGGAAGGCGATGGCGAGTTCAACCAGAACGCGGGACTGAAGGCCATGTCCAACATCCTGCCCGCGTATCCCCATATCGATGCCGTCTACACGCAGGATGACGAGGCTGCGGTAGGCGCGCTCACCGCGATCAAGAGCGCCAATCGGACCGATATCCAGTTTGTTACCGGGTTTGGCGGCTCCAAGTCTGCCTTTGCGCGTATGATGGCCAAGGATCCGCTCTTTGGAGCGTCAATGTCGTACCTGCCCACCGAGGGAGGCCGGGCCCTGGCCATGGCAAAGCAGATGCTTCAGGGCAAGACGTTCCCGAAGATCAACATCGAGCCCACGATCGTCGTGACCCAGGACAACGTCAGCAAGTACCTTGACGAGGCGTACTAGATGTGGTGCTTATAGCTCGCGAAAGCGGGCATGAAACGCATTCTGCGGGGAAAGGGCCGGTGGTCCTTTCCCCGTTTTTATGAAATTCAGACAACGAATACCACAAAAGCAGACGAATGGTGGAATTCCACTGAACAGATCCCCTTGTGTTTCTCAATTGTTTGCAGCATAATCAATTGAAGCGGCCATCGGCATTTCATCTTGGCACCTTTCTTGCTAACAATATGGAGGGCGGCGGAACCACTGGTTCCGGCAGCGGCACTTTGCAAGTATATTCTCCATTGCGGACGATTGCTTGCACAGAAAGGCTGAATCCGCGATACCGATGTTCGTGACTCCCGTCCCGTCGGGAGTAGAATACATGCGCGCTTCGAGCTACCATCTGGCGCATTGATCATGCACGCGCGCGCCGTGGAGGATTGCAGGTGAAGACCAGGCCAGTGAGAACCGTTGGCATCAGCGACATTGGGCTCTACGTACCCCCCCCGGAAATGGACGTCGAGACGCTCATTGAGCGTCGGGTCAAGGAGAACCCGATGCTGGACCGGCACCTCGAGCGCGCAGGCCGGGTAACGGGACAGACCGCTTTCCGGTTCCCCGAGCTCTGGGAGGACAGCGCGACGCTTGCCGCCCGCTCGGCATACGACCTGTTGCGGAACAATCCTTCCTTGGACACGGCATCCCTCCGGCACCTGATTGTCGGCACGGAGACCGGCGTGGACCATTCGAAACCTGTCTCAGCCTACGTCCAGGGCATGCTCCTGAAATCGGGCATCAAGCTCCCCACCTCGCTTTCAAGCTTCCAGACGCAGCACGCATGCGCGGGGGGCACGTTCGGGCTCCTCAGCGTGGCGGGCCTGCTGGCCGCCGGAGGGAGACCCGAAGACTCCGGCCTCGTGCTGAGCACCGATATTGCCCGCTATGAGACGAAGTCCACCGCAGAGATCACGCAGGGTGCAGGCGCCGCGGCGCTGCTCGTGGAGACTTCTCCGCGCCTGGTGGAGCTGAACATCGGCACCCTTGGCTTCTGCTCGCGTGACGTGGATGACTTCTTCCGCCCGCTGGGCTCGGCTACCGCCCGTGTCAACGGCAGCTATTCCATGAAGTGCTACTGGGAGAGCCTCCAGGACGCGTTCATTGACTATTGCGCGAGGTCCGGTGAAAAGCCGGACGAGGCCCTGCGCTCAACCGACTACTTCATCCTCCACACTCCTTTCCGCCGGATGCCCGAAACCGCCCTCCAGAAGCTTTTCGAGCGGGTCCTGGGGTTCAACGCGGAGCAGACGCAGGCCTTTCTCAAGGAGAAGAGCTTTGCCGCGGGCGTTGATCCCCTTGGAAGGATCGGCAATATCTACAACGGCTCGCTGTTCGCCGTGCTTGCGTTCCTTCTTTCAGAGCGCTGCCAGGCGCTCGGGGAGGAGATTGTCGGCAAGCGCATCCTCTTCGCATCCTACGGGAGCGGCAACACGATGATCGTTTTCGCCGGCAGGGTGGCCCCCGACGCCCCGAAGGTCATCTCGCGATGGCGCCTGGACCGTGTCCTGGATTCCGCGCGCCGGGCCGGCTTCGAAGAGTACGAGGCCTGGATTGCCAGCCCCGCCCAGCCGGACCTGTACGCAGAGCTTCTCTCCCGCGCAAAGCCGCCGTCCGGGGTATTCGTGTTGAACGGAATACGGAAGGATGGATACCGTGAGTACGCGTTCACAGGGGAAAAGGAGCCGGGCAACCGCATCGAGGAAGGCGGGACATCTGGCAATCTGCACAGACCCGTCCCGATACTCCGTTGAAGGCAAAGGCGCGGGATTCGACGGAATCCACTTTCTCCATGTCGCCCTCCCCGAGCTGAGCGAGCTCGAGGTCGACACCGGCGCGGAGTTTCTTGGCCATCACGTCAAGCTTCCCTTCTTCATCTCCTGTATGACCGGCGGCTCTGACGGTGGATTCCGCGCCAACCGGGAGCTTGCCCGGGCCGCGGAAACCCTGCGGATACCCGTGGGGCTCGGCTCCATGAGGGTGCTTCTCGAGAACCCTGACCTGTTCTCCCATTTCAACATGAAGCCGCTCGCTCCCAGCGTTCCCGTGCTGGCAAACATAGGGGCCGTCCAGGTCAGGGACATGGATCGGCCCGAAATCTACGAGATGCTCAAGCGCCTGGAGGCGCAGGCGCTCGTCATCCACATGAACCCGGGACAGGAGCTGTTCCAGCCGGAGGGCGACCGGGATTTCCGCGGCTTGAAAGAGGCGATTGCCAGGGCATGCGATGAATGCCCGCTGCCGGTGATCGTCAAGGAAACGGGATTCGGGATCGCGCCGAACCTGGTGCGTGAGCTCCTCAACGCGGGGGTGGCCTACGTGGACCTTGCCGGCGCGGGAGGGACCAACTGGATCCTCGTGGAATCCTATCGCCTGTCGGACGTTGAGAGCGCCGCGGCCTCGCAGTTTGCCGACTGGGGGATCCCCACCGCCGTGCTCCTGGCCGCATTCGGCGGAACGCAGATACGGCTCCTGGCTTCAGGGGGAATCCGCGGCGGCATGGATGGCGCAAAGGCAATCGCCATGGGAGCGCAGATGGCCGGGTTTGCCCTTCCTGTGATCAGGGAAGTTGTTGCCGGCGGAGCTGACGCTGTAACGCGCTTCTTTCAGAGGCAGGAGAAGACGCTGCGCTCCGTGATGCTCCTGACCGGCTCGAAGGACATCGCATCCCTCCGCAGGGCCGCGATCTGGCGGGAGCCGACGTTCAACGCCCAGGTCGACGCTTTCCTCAACGCCGAGGCTTTTGCCAGGACGTGATCCTCAGAGGCCGGCCGCGCAGGTCTCCGTGTACGGGCCCGGTCCGCGGCGCCCACCCTGGCGTCACCTCGTCCGCGGGCCTATGAAAAGGGCGCGCGGAGGGGCGACAAGCTCGATGCCCTGGCCGCGAGCGGCCTTCTCCACCTGGCGGGCAATCTGTGCGCATGCTTTTCCGTCCTTCGCCGCCAGGAAAAAAGCGCCGCCCCCACCCGCCCCGCTCAGCTTTCCTCCCAGGGCGCCGCGGCGCATGCCTTCCTCCAGGATCCAGTCCAGGGAAGGGCTGCTCAGCCCGAGGCTTCGAAGCACCTCCATGGCATCGTCGGCGAGCCTCCCGATCACGGATGCCGTGCATCCCGACGCGAGGGACTGCCTAGCCTCGGATGCAATTGCTCCCAGCCTGGAAAGGGCATCCCGCACCGCTTGATCGCCCGCCCGCATGCGGTCCCCGATTCCGCGGATGAGCTCAGCGCTGCCGCCGGCTCGGGGCAACGCGCCGAAGCAGAGCCACAGCTCCGCGCTGGAAAGAGGCTCCCAGGCCGGGAGCGCGGGCGGGCAAGGGGAAAAAGCGGAAAGCCCATCCAGGAGAGAAAGCCCGGTGTCGATCCCCGACGGGGTACCGTGAAAAATGCGCTCCAGCTCATGCGCAAGCTCCCAGGTCGCCGCCAGGCCTGGGGTCGCGGGGGAAGACGAGCCGGGCGACGCATCCGCGTCGGTGACGTGCCTGAGCGCCGCCTCCGCCATGGCGGAGCATACGGCGGCCGAGCTGCCAAGGCCCACCGCTCGCGGCACGTTTGACTGAATGGTGATTTCTCCCCTTCCGCGGTGGGCAAGCTCGGGCAGGAGCGTCTCGAGCTTACCCAGCAGCTTCCGAACCACGGGCTTGTCGAGCTCTGCAACCAGTCGAAGGTCCCACCCCTCCGCCTCACTGCCCTGGATGGTCACCGTGGTCCGCTCCGGCAGCCTTACTCCAACGGCAGCGTGGCCGAACACGGCCGCGTGCTCTCCGAAAAGGATCAGCTTGCCGAAGCCTGTCCCTAGCGCTGCCATGAGATTCCGCGCGGTGAGACCTCGATGGGGTCGGACCCGGCTTCCGCGGGCGGCTCCGGTTCGCCGGGCAGCCTGAGATAGACGCCCAGCTCGTTTCCAGCGCCCAGGGACTTGCACATTTCCGGGTCCACCCCGGGCGGGCAGGGAATCCGGGCCTCGATGCCGATTGCGTCCCCGAGGGCAATTCCGGTATCGCGCGCGTTGCCGAACGCGGCCACTGCCTTGAGCGCGCTTCGAGCTGAGAGAAACGCTTCGATATTTGCGTTTGACTCCTCGGTGAATCGGCGCGCGAGGCCAGGCTCCCGAACCTTCCATTGATGGAAGGCTCGAATGGCTTCGGCTGTGGAAACGGGAGCCGGGCCCGGGAAAACATACAGCCGCACCTCGATGTGAGGCCTGCGCCCCGTCCAGGAGGGCTCGACTCCTCCCCGAAACATCCCCCAGCCTCCGAAGCACGAGCAATACACGTCATACCCGCTGCCAGCGCCGCCCTGGGCCAGGCGATGGGCTTCCAGCGCCAGCCGCGGGACAACCCTGTCGAACCTCCTGCCCCCCGTGAGTGCCAGGACAAGGGCAACCGCCACCGCGGCGCTGGAGCCGAAGCCCGTCTTTCTTCCCGCCTTCGAGTACAGCTCCGCGGAATCGATCCGGATGCGAACGGCCGGCGTCCCGTCTTGCCTTCCGTGCGACAGCATCCATTCCCGCACAACATCGTACACGGCCGTGACAAGAGCGCTTCCGTCCCTGCGCTCGGGTGTCCAGGAAAAAGAGCCTCCGCTCCACACCCCTTCAATGGAAAGACTTTGAGCGGGCTCGGCCTCCAGATGCACGCGCCTTTCCACGGCCGCCGCTGCCCCGAGGCCTCCTTCCTCGAGCACCGCATACTCCCCGAGCAGGATGATGTTCCCCGGAACGCTCAGCTTCATAGGACCGGATCTCGCGAGACCGGATTTTCGCCCGCGGAGATGGAAACGCCGGCTCCCGGGAAGCAGAGAAGAGTTTCGATCTTCGGCCAGCTCTCCTTCACCCGGGCAACCACGGCCTCGACGTCGGAGTCCCGGCAGAGGATCTTCACCTGCGGTCCTGCGTCGATGGTCTCCCAGGCTCCCGTGCCGCCGCGCCTGAGCGCCTGGCAAGCCTGGATTACGGCGAGAGTGGCCGGAAGCCAGTACAGGATGGAAGGCCGTGCGGCAAGCATGGCGGCGTGCATCATGCAGTAGCTTGCGCGAGTGAGGTCGCCGAGCTTCTCCAGGTCCCGTGCTTCGAGTGCCCGAAGCGCCTCGGGGAGAAGAGCCGCGGATTCGGTGACCCATTGCCTGTAAAACGGTGAGCTCAGGCTGGTCTTCCTCATGGCCTCGCGTGATGCGACGGCCTTGGGACCGCGATGCGTCACGGCCACCACGATCCGCAGCCCGGGCCAGTGATGTTCGTCGAAGACCTGGTGCGCGGACCGGCCGCCCGCGGGGAGAAGGACAAAGCCGCCGAAAACCGATCGGGCAGCAGAGACTGAGCCCGACCGCGCAAGCTGGGACAATTCCTCCGGAGGAAGATCCCTGCCTGCGGCTCGCACGCACGCCCCGGCAAGCGCGGCGAAGCCTGAGGATGAGGAAGCAAGGCCCGCCGCGGTGGGAAATGAGTTGGTGCTGCGAGCCTCGAAGCGCTGTGAAACTCCCAGCCGGGACCTCAGGCACTCGAGGAAAGGAGCGAAACGCCCCGGTTCCTGCCGTTCTCCCCCGATGCTGAGAGAATCTTCCGTGGAGACTCGCACCGATGTGTCGCTATACAGGCCTCCCAGGGTCACCGCGAGGCTCGGAGTTGCCGGGAGGTTGTCGCCGGTGTCGAGCTTCCCCCAGTACTTCAGCAGAGCAAGGCTCGGTGAGGCGCGGCAGGTGATCCAGGAGCTCATTTCCGCGGCTTGTCTTCCGAGCGCCCGCGAAGGGCGCGGGCAGACGCAAGGTCCAGCGTGCCGGCGCGGGAAAGCTGTTCGGCAAGACGCCGGGCCTCGGCCCCCCGCGCACCGGCCTGCCAGGCCAGGCGGGCTGCGTGGTACTTCATGTGCCCTTTCTGGATGCCGTGCGTCACGAGGGCCAGCACGGCGGCGAAGTTCTGAGCCAGCCCCAGTGAGGCGGCAATACGCGCCAGGCGCCCGGCATCCGGGTTGCCCAGGATGCGAAGAGATGCGCGGCCTGCCGGGTGGAGATCCACGGACCCGCCCACGGCGCCAAAGGCAACCGGCAGCTCAATAACTCCTTTCAGGGTCAGGCCGTTCGTGGTGAAGCGGCTGAGCCCCCGGTAGTGTCCGTCCCGCGACGCCCAGCAATGGGCGGCGGCCTCCACGGCCCGGGCATCGTTCATCGTGGCCATGGCAAGGCTCGCGATGCCATTCATGATTCCCTTGTTGTGGGTGACAGCCCGGGAGGCATCCTCCTGCGCCACGGCGGAAGCGGCCGCCACCCTGCGGGCCGCCTCCGCGGCGCTCATGCCCGTCGGGAGCCCCGGCGCCAGGCGCTCGACAGGAATGGAGAACATCGCGCCTGCGAGCCGCTCGGTTGCCGCGTTGGTGAGGATGGCCATGAGCGCTCGCCCCCCGCTCAGCCGCTCCAAAAGCGGGCGGGCGGCCTCGGCCGCGGTGTTGAGCCGGTTGGCCCCCAGGGCGTCGCGCACGTCAATGACGATGTCCACCCGAATGATGCCGGAAGGGAGGCGTGTGAGGGTCGACCTCCGAAATCCTCCGCCCCGGCGGGAAAGGGATTCAAGGCACGCAAAAAGCGCCTTCCGCAGATCGTTCTCCGACCGGGAAAGGGCAAGCTCTCCGTCTCCTCCCACTCCTTCAAGGAATACCTGCGCCGTCATCAGCGGCTCTGACGACCATGCGTGAAAGCCGCCGTCCTTCCTCACCAGCCGCGCCGCAAAGGAGGCGGCCGCGATGACGGATGGCTCCTCGACAGCCATGGGAATGGAAACGTCCTCTCCGTCGATCAAAAAGCCGTCCGCGATGCCGAGGGGAAGGGGCACGCAGCCGACGGCCGACTCCACCATGATGTCGGAAAGCTCGAGCACCTCGGACTGGCACGACAGGAAGCTCCATTCGTCCTCGGGGAACGCGAACGCGTTTCGAAGCGCGTCGCGCCGGGCCTCCTGGTCGAGCTTGCGGAACCCCGCGGGAAGCTTTCCCGCTTCGGATGTATCCATGAAATGCCAGTATTACACGAAACCCCTCAGGTAGTCTCTGAGCAGGGGCCACAGCGCTCGATGCCGCTGGTAGACCGGCTCATAGGCGCGTTGGCGCGCGGCATCAGGCTCGATCCTCTCTCCCAGCGAAACCATGGCTGCAACGCCATCGGCAAACCCCGAGAAGGCGCCGCTGCCGACGCCCGCCATGATTGCTGCCCCGAGGCACCCGGCCTCCGTGACCCGGGGCCGCGCCACCGGCCTGCCGAAGATGTCGGCGCACATCCCCACCCAGGCGGATGACTTGCTGCCGCCTCCAACGGCGCGCAGCTCGTCGATGGGAACGCCGGCGGAAACAATGCCGTCCACGAGGTCGCGGATGTGAAAAAGCGTGCCTTCGATGATCGCGCGAAGTATCTCCCCCCGGGTGGTCTCCAGGGTCATCCCGGCAATAACCCCCGCGGCATCCGCCGCGTAATCCGGCGGTCCCATCGGCGCGAAGCGGGGAAGCACGACAACCCTGCCCGGTCCGGGCGGCATCTCGGCAAGGAGCATCTGGTAGATGTCACGCCCCTGCTCGGCGGCCAGATCGCGGTCCGCCCTGGCAAAAGTGTCGCGGAACCACTTCACGAGCGACCCGCCTCTGGTATACAGGAAGCTGACATAGCGCCCGGGAGCGGCGTGCTGCTCCGTGTTCATGCCCCGTGCGATCATCGCCGCCGGCTCGGGCCTGCGGCTGAAAACGGGAACGACGCAGAGGTAGCTCCCCATGCCGCACATCGCGATCCGCTCCGAGACGACTCCCGAGCCTACGGCGTTGGAGCACTGGTCATGCGCGCCGGCGACGATGAGCGTCCCGACGGGAAGCCCGGTGAGCGCGGCCGCTTCCCGGGTTACTCGGCCGGTCACTGTCCCCGAAGGGACCGGTTGGGGAAGCTTCCCGGTGTCCACGCCGGCACGGCGCGCTATTGCATCCGACCAGCACGCGCGCTCCATGTCGAAGAGCAGGGACCTGTTGGCCAGGGAGTAGTCGATGGCAGCTTCCGCGCCGAGCATGAAAGGAACGAAGCTCCCCCAGTGCAGGAACTTGAATGTCCGCTGGTAAAGGGCCGGCTCCCGGTCTCGGATCCACATGAGCTTGGGCAGCGTGTACCAGTTCTCCAGCGTGTTGCCGTTGATGCGGTACAGCTCCTCGGGATCAAGCCGTCCGCGCAGCTCCTCCACCTGCTCGGCACCGCGGGCATCGAAGTTGAGGATGGAGGGCCCGAGGATGGACCCGTCCTTTCCCACGGGGACCACTGCCTCCCCGAGGGAGGAGACAGAAAGCGCCTGGACGGGGTCAGCGCCGGCTCCCTGGGAAGCCTGCCGGATGACCTTGACGACCTTGGCCCACACCTCCCGGGGATCCAGCTCAGCCTGGCCGGGGGAGGCGCTCCTGACGTCGTACTCCTCGTAGGCCATGGACAGGAGCCTGCCCTCGGCCCCGGCAGTGAAGGTGGCGGCTTTGCAACCCGTCGTCCCCACATCGATCCCGAGAAGGCTCACGAGAGGATGGACCTCGCAATCCCCGAGATCCTGAAATAATCCTTGAGGAGCGAGCGTGTGCGCCTGTAGACCGCCTCCCTGCCCGCGTCGATGCTCTTCGTTGTCTTCAGGGCGTCCTCGTATGCCTTGCGGATCTCGAAGCCCACGTTGACCTTGGCGATCCCCTTCTTCATGCCGGCAAGCACGTCCTCGTGCTTCACTCCCGAGCCCCCGTGCAGGACGATGGGGACTCCCGTGGCGCGGCTGAGAGTCTCCAGGTGCTGGAGGTTCAGGCGCGACTCTCCCTTGGGCCGGTCGCGCAGGGCTCCCACAACGGCTCCGTGGATGTTGCCGATGGAGACGGAGAGCCAGTCGCAACCGGTCTCCCGGACGAACCGCACCGCCTCATCCACCTTCGTGAAGCCCTCCCCCGAGGCAAAGAGCTCCTCGTAGGGCGGAAGGCGGCCCACGCCGAAGCGGAGGATCGCTCCCAGCTCCGCTTCGCAGGGAACGGAGGCGGCGTGAGCGATTGCCGCAATCTCTTGTGTGGCGGCAATGTTCTGCTCCAGGGGGAGCTGTGATCCGTCGATCATGACCGAGTCGAACCCGAGCGCGATTGCCTTCTCGATGAACGGGCGGTATTCGACCCTATGGCCTTCCTCGTCCACCACCGGGATGTGGTCCAGGTGCGTCCTCACGTGGCCGGGGTCCGCGCACCTGCCGTACTCCTCCATGAAGCGCTCGGGACCTTCGATCTCGAAGGTGAGCCACTCGATGCGGGCCACCTCGACGAGGGCAAAGGAATCCTCATCCGCGATTGCGCGCACCACCCCCTGCATCATCGGAGGGAAAGGGATGTTGAATGCCGGTAGCGCGATTCCCAGCTCCCGGGCTTTTCGAATGATCTCCCCGCTGGACTTCATGACGTGCTCCTCCTTCTGCTGTAGGGTTCGAACGATTATACCGGAAGGGCGGGCTTGATCCAACGCCCTGGAGCGCCTATCGTCCCCTTCATGCGAATCCCGCCCGGGCTCGACTCCTTTGCGCGAACTGCAACGCTCCCCGTCACCGGCGCGAGCCTGTTCTACTACGACGCCGGTCCGCGGGGTGCCCCGGGAATGCTCCTGCTGCACGGCCTGGGCGACGAGGCGGATACGTGGCGCAGGGTCCTTCCGTCGCTTGCTGTCCGTCACCGCGTCATCGCCCCCGATCTCCCCGGCTTCGGTAGAAGCCCGCTGCCCCCGCGGCGCTTCCTCACCCCGCGCTATCTCAGCGCGGTCCTCATCGAGCTCATGGGGCACCTGGAGCTGGGGCCGGCGGTCCTCGTGGGAAGCTCTCTCGGAGCGGCCCTTGCGCAGATTGTCGCGCTTGCCGACCCGCGCATCGTTTCCCGTCTCATCCTGGTGGACGGAGGCCTTCTTGCGATGACCCGGCCCCGGGCGGGCATGCTCTTCATGCTGCTGCCCGGTCCGGGGGAGAGGCGGTATCGAAGTCTCGCGGCAGACCTCGATGCGGCATACGCGTCCCTCCAGCCCTACTATGGGAGCCTCGGCGCACTGCCCGCCGTTGAGCGCCAGTTCTTGCGCGAACGCGTCGGAGAGCGCGTCGCAAGCCCGACGCAGATGCGTGCCTATTTTTCTTCGTTTCGAGGCTTCGTCGTCTGGGCACTTTTCAAGGGAAGGCTTTCTGCGCGTCGCGCCTCGCGGCTCGCAATACCAGCCACATACGTCTGGGGCGAGCAGGACCACATCCTGCCCGTTGCGGCCGGCAAAGCCGCGTGCGCTCACCATGAGGGTGCTGTCCTGTCGATCATCCCGGGAGCCGGACACCTGCCTCACCAGGAAACACCCGAGGAGTTCCTGCGCGTCCTGGATCAGGCGGAGGGTCGGTAGGTCACTGACACCGAGCCGTCGGGGCAGACCCGCACATTGTCAATGAGTTCCAGGGTCAGCTCTTCCTCCTGCGCAGTCATGACGGGAAAGCCGTGCGGTCGATTGACATGCGGAAGCTCACCCCTTTCCTCGAGGTAACGCCGCACGAAACCCAGGTGCGACTGTGTCCTCTCTTCCAGAAAACCGTTGAGATGTGAGACGGCTGATCCTGCTTCTTTCCTCGTCGCGTCGAGAAGGGCCTGGTCGATGTCAACGGCAACGCTGTCGCGCCCGCTCGCCATGGCCGCCAGGAGCGTCGTCCCCGTGCCGGCAAAGGGATCGAGGACCGTGTCCCCTCGAACGGAATACATGTTGATGAGACGGAAGGGGAGCTCAAGTGGAAAAGCGGCGCTTCGATCCCGGGCATCCTTCGTTCCCAGGTCCTGCCGCGCTCCCTTGAAATCCCAGACATCGGAGAACCAGCGGTTTCGCTCCTCCCAGAAGATGGCGCTTTGCCGGCGCGCCAGCTTCTGCTCAGCCCCGGCGAACTCCCGCCGCGGGCCTTTCCTCAGGAGGAGGATGTGCTCGTGTTCCAGCGTGACGTACGCGCCGGCAGGCAGCATCCCCGAGCCCATGAACTTGTTCGGCGCGTTCGTCTGCTTTCGCCACAGCACGGCAGGCAGCGCGTCGAAGCCCAGCGCCGCGCACGCCGACAGCACTCGCGCGTGGTTCGGGTAGAGCCGGAAACGGTTGCCGAGGGTCCGTGTCGCGTCCCCGATGTTGATGCATGCCCAGCCGCCGGGAATCAGGAGGCGATGGATCTCACGCCACGCGCGGTCCAGGTCTTCGTGCATCAGCTGGAAGGCGAGCGGCCCGTCGTATGAATCAAGGGCGCGCGCGATCCGCGGGTCCCGGGAGCGAAAGAACGCATCCCACATCGCTATCATGGGGTAGGGCGGTGAGGTGACGACCAGCGCAACCGACGCATCGGGAAGGAAGGAAAGGCAGGCGGCGTCTCCCCGCAGTATTCTGTGGCGGCTTTCCCGCATCGGCACGAAGAGTAAAGCAGGGCAGTCGCACCGTCAACGCTCGGGCGGCATCTGCTTGCCTTTACACCCCGCGGGGACCGGAATACACTTTGCGCCATGGACGCTTTTGCCGTTGCGCCCGTGGCGCATCCCTGGCGAACGGCTCTCTCCTGGCTCATCCTGGTCCTTGCAATCGGCGCGGCTCTCTGGCTTGCCAGCCTGTACAATTACCTTCTGTTTCACAGTGTGGCGGAGATCTTCAGCATTGCCGTCGCATGCACCGTGTTCCTGTTCTCCTGGAGCTCGCGCGGGTACGCGGCAACCCGGCCTTTCGTCCTGCTCGGCATCGGCTACCTTTTCGTGGCAATCCTCGACCTCCTGCACACGCTGTCCTATCGCGGCATGGCCGTTCTCCCGTCCGGCCAGGACTACGCGACAAAGCTCTGGGTTGCCGCCCGCGGGCTGCAGGCCCTCGTAACGATGGCATTCGTCCTCCTTGCGTGGGCTCGCCGCGCCGCTCCCCACTGGCTTTCCTTCATTGTCATCGGCTCGGCCGCTGCCGCCTGCGTGATGGCCATTTTCTGGTGGAACATCTTTCCCGTGTGCCTTGTCGAAGGCCAGGGGGTGACGGCGTTCAAGAAGGGAAGTGAATACGTCATCTCCGCCATCCTCGCGGCCTGCATCCTCGTCCTTGCGGGAAACAGGACCTCCGTCGGCCGGCAGGAGGCGAACATCCTGATTGCCGCCCTGGGCCTCACTATCGCAAGCGAGCTGGTCTTTACGCTCTACGTGAGCGCGTACGGCTACCAGAACCTCAT
This sequence comes from uncultured Spirochaetota bacterium, assembly GCA_963753085.1. GTDB lineage: Bacteria > Spirochaetota > Spirochaetia > SZUA-6 > Fen-1364 > Fen-1364. The sequence continues at coordinate 39,996 of CAVWBF010000007.1, forward strand.
CGGGCATTTCCTGAAGATCGGGTCCTTCTTCCTTGCGTACCAGGCGCTGTTTGCATCCGAGGTGAGAAGGCGCATCAGGCTGATCGAGGAGCTTTCCGCCTCCAAGGCGGGGCTTGAGAAGAGTGAGAGCGACCTGCGCAAGGCAAACCTCTCCAAGGACCGGTTCTTCTCCATTCTTGCGCACGACCTGCGCAACCCCATCGGAGGAATCCTCACCATCTCCGAAGTCCTTGCAAAGAGGTTCGAGCAGCTTGAGCCGCGAAGGATCCGGGAGATGTGCGGCCTCGTTCATGACGGCGCACGTGAGGGGGCCGAGCTCCTCGAGGCCGTCCTTGCCTGGGCCAGGGCCCAGACCGGACGTCTTCAGGCGCGACCCTCGTGCGTGCAGCTTTCCGAGCTCTGCAACGGGATCACGGACGTCCAGGGAGGCGCGGCGCGCGGCAAGGGCATCCACCTGAGGTCCGCGGTTGGCCCGGACGCAACGGCATTCGCTGATGAGAACATGCTGGCCACTATCGTGCGAAACCTGCTGTCAAACGCCATCAAGTTCACCCCGCCGGGCGGAGAGGTGGTGCTCAGGGCCGAGACGCAGGGGGAGTGGGAGGTGCTGTCGGTCAGCGACACGGGGGTCGGAATGAGGACCGAGGACGTGAAGAAGCTTTTTCGCGTTGACACGCATTTCTCCTGCGCCGGCACCGATCAGGAGCGGGGGAGCGGCATGGGGCTCATCCTGTGCAAAGAGCTGGTGGAGCTGAACGGGGGCCTGATCAGCGTGGAGTCCGAAGCGGGAAAAGGGAGCACGTTCCGGGTCCGTCTTCCCCGACGGTCAGCAAAGAAACCCCTCGAGGTGAACGCTTGAGCGGGGAGGGCCGGCTGGCGGAGAAGGCTTGCGTTCCCTGCAGGGGCGGCGTTCCGCCCCTCCCTTCCGAGAGGATCGAGGAGCTTCGTCGGGAGATCTCAGGGGAGTGGGCGATCGTCGACGGGCACCACCTGGAGCGCGAGATCACCGTGAAGAACTTCCGCCAGGCCATGGCCCTTGCCAACGGGATTGCCGAGATCGCGGAAAAGCAGAAACACCACCCTGACCTCCTGGTGGCCTGGGGAAGGCTGAAGGTTACCCTCTCCACCCACGCCATCAACGGCCTGCACGAGAACGACTTCATCATGGCGGCACGGATCGACGCCCTGCTGGCCGGCGGAGTATCTTGAGGGAAAGGAGTCCTCCATGGCCGTGACATCGACGATGCTTCCCCTCGGGACCGCGGCGCCCCGTTTCTCCCTGCCCAGCTGCCTGGGCGGGACAGTGTCCCTCCAGGATTTCAGCTCCGCTCCCGCGCTCCTGGTGATCTTCATGTGCAATCACTGCCCCTACGTGAAGCACATCCAGAAGCCCCTGGCCGCGCTCGTGAAGGAATACCAGGCAAAGGGAGTCGAGGCGGTCGGCATCAGCTCCAACGACGTTGCGAGCCACCCCGAGGACGGACCCGAAGCCATGGCGAAAGCGGCCCGGGAGATCGGCTATACCTTCCCGTTCCTGTACGACGAAACCCAGGAGGTCGCCAGGGCCTACCACGCGGCCTGCACGCCTGATTTCTTTCTCTTTGACGCAAAGCGCAAGCTCGTGTACCGGGGCCAGATGGATGGAAGCAGACCGGGAAACGACACCCCCATCACCGGTGCGGACCTGCGCCGCGCCATGGACGCCGTTCTTGCCGGAAAGCCCGTGCCCGGCGAGCAGAGGGCGAGCATCGGCTGCGGCATCAAGTGGAAACCCGGCAACGAGCCGGAGTACGCCCAGCCCTGACTTTTGCCCGCCCCGGGAACCCACGTTGACACTCCGCTGATTCCTCACCACTATGGGGGCGCCGTCGTCGCAGAGACCATTCCTGGGGGCGCTAAAAAAAACAAACACCTGACATCGCCACGAAACGGGGAGCAGATGCAATGAGCTATTTCGACTACCGGGACATTCCCGCTTTTCTCCACGACGAGGACCTCATCGGTCTCCTCTGCGCGGATGCAACGTACCCTGAGCTGATGGAGCGACTTCTCACGGATGATTTTCTCACCGTGGACTCGGGCATGAAAGTCCCGTTTTTCGCGGAAGTGCGCGACTATGTCGGCGCGGTGGAGAAGGGAAGCCCGCAGCACCATTGGATCGTGAAGGAGGTGCCGGAGGACGGTGCCCTGGGCGCGGCCATGGGGTCCATCTGCTTCTTCCTCGACTTCTTTGCCAGGACCATTTCCGCGCCGACCGTCGTGACGCGCATCGGCGGGAAACTGTACAAGGCCGCAAAGATCATTCCCCGAGCGGAGCAGCTGACCGGGGCCGGCTACGCGGATGTCCCGCGCCTCAAGGAGCAGCTTGCCCTGGACCTCGTCAACCGCTGGATCTACTGCGACGAGGACAGGAACCCGAACAGCTACCTTGTTCGCTCCACATCCCGGGGCGACCAGGTGGTGATTGCCATCGATTTCTCGAACGCCGACCTGCTTTTCCCCGGCACGAAGATCAAGGGCCGATCCGATTCATTCGGGTGGGAAAAGATAGAAAAGACGCGCTGCCTCACCCCCCTCAAGGTGGAGCATTTCCTGGGCTACGATATGGAGTTCTTCGACATGCGCTTCGACGCGTTCAGCCGCGTTGGGCGCAAGATGCTCCTGGAGCTGTGCAAGGGGTGCCTTCGCTTCCAGCCCGACGCCGCGGCCCTGGCCAGGACAGTCACGGACAACATCCTCAAGCGCATCGAGTACGTGCATGAGTACTTCCTGAGCCAGTGTGGAAACGTGCGCACGATCACGACAGAAAACAGGTAGCGGAACGGATTCTGGAGATGGGAATAATGAGCAACGTGCGAGTCATGACAGTGGTTGTGGCGGTTTTCCTGGCCGGCGGGGTTACGGCGGTCTTTGCCCAGGGCAAGCTGGGGATGAGCTCCCGCAAAGCGTCCGTCGACGGCGTGGTCCAGGCCAACGAATACAGCTACTCGCACGACTTCGATCAGCAAATCACCCTGTACGCCAGCCGCACTGCCACCACGCTGTATCTCGCCGTGGTTGCCAACACCAGCGGGTGGGTGGCGGTCGGCGTGGGCTCCCCAAGAATGGATGGGGCCGACATCTTCATGGGGTTCCTGAAGGAAGGGAAAGTCACTTTCAAGCCGCTGGTCGGAAAGGGGCACCGCCATAGTGACGCTCCCGCCGACGTCGCAGCCAGCCTGGAGTCCTATGCGATAAAGCAGGCGGGCGGGAAAACCACGCTGGAAGTTGCGCTCAAGGCGGACGCCTACGCAAAGAGGGGCCAGTCAACGCTGGACATGATCTTCGCGATGGGCGACCAGGCCTCCTTTACGCAGTATCACAGCTATCGAGGCTTCACCAGCCTGACGCTGGTGGAATAGGAGGCGGCGGCCACCGCCCCGCCCTGCTTCAGCCATTCCACCATCCCCCGGGCGAACTCGGCAAGATCAGCAGGCGTCCGCGAGCTGACGAGGTTGCCGTCGACCACCAGCGGCTCGTCCACCCAGACGGCTCCCGCATTCCGCATGTCGTCGCGGATCCCCACCGTGCTCGTGGCCCGTCTCCCGCGGAGGATGCCGGCGGAAATGAGGACCCAGCCGGCATGGCAGATGAAAGCGATCAGCTTGCCGTCCGCGTCGAACTCCTTGACCAGCTCCTTGACGCGCTCGCTCCGCCGCAGCTTGTCGGGAGCGAACCCCCCGGGGACAAGGAGAGCGTCGAAGTCCGATGAATCGACGGAGGCGATGTCGACGTCCGGCGTGCAGGGATAGCCGTGCTTGCCATGGTACGCCCTGCCCTTCTCAGGTCCGGCCACCGTGACTTTCCATCCCTCTTCCTCCAGCCGGATCTTCGGGTACCACAGCTCGAGGTCCTCGTAGATCTCGTCAACCAGCGCGACGATTCTCTTCATTTCAATCAAAGCTCCTCTGGTTGAAGGTATTCCATTTGCCCGCCGGCGGCGAGCCGCGGGATCTGCCGGATCTGCCGCTGGCAATTACGGGTGCCTTGATGCATACTATGGGCGACACGCTGACCGGGGCGGGAAAGCGTGCTCGGCGCGTAAGCGGCACCTGTACATGAAGCGCATTCTCCTGATCGAGGACGACCTTCTCATCACGAATCTCCTCGTCGTTCTCCTCGAGCGTGAAGGCTACGAGGTTGTCACCTCGTCCACGGCGGAGGACGGGATCTCCCAGGCCTCGGGAAGGCCGCCGGACCTCATCCTCATGGACATCGCCCTGCCCGGCATGGACGGGCTGCAGGCTACTCGGCTCCTGAAGTCCCGCGAGCCCACGCGGAATATCCCCGTGGTGGCCCTCACGGCGCAGGCCATGAGGGAGGACGCGGAAAAAGCGGCCGGCGCGGGCTGCGACGGGTTCATCGCCAAGCCTGTGTCGACGCGGCTTTTTCTCACCGAGATTGCCGGATATCTCAAGCGGGACGGATCGAGAAAGGAGTGAGCGGTCGGACCATGCCCGGAGGACACAGGATCCTGGTTGTCGACGACGACCAGATCATCAGGCAGTTCATGAGGGACCTCCTGGAGGCAAACTCCTTCGAGGTGGAGGAGGCGAAGGATGCCGCTGCCGCGGTCCAGACCTTGCGCGACCGCGAGTTCGAGGTCGTCCTCACGGACCTGATGCTCCCCGACGGCAGCGGCCTCGAGGTTCTGGCGGCCGCTCGCTCGCGGCCGTACCAGCCGGAGGTCCTTCTCATCACGGCGTACGGGACCATCGACTCAGCGGTGGAGGCGGTCCGCGGGGGCGCATTCGATTATCTCACCAAGCCACTTTCCACGCAGAAGCTTCTCCTGACGGTGGAGAGGGCCATGGAGCGGCGCAACCTCAAGCGCGAGGTCAACGAGCTGCGCAGCGAGGTCCAGGGGCGCTACGGCCCGCAGAACATCGTGGCCGAAAGCCAGGGAATGCGCCGCGTGATGGAGCTCGTGGACATCGTGCGTGGCTCGGACTCCAGCATCCTCATCCAGGGGGAGAGCGGCACCGGAAAAGAGCTGGTGGCACGGGCAATCCATTACAGGGGACCGCGGGCTTCCCGCCTTTTCATCGCCTTGAACTGCGCGGCCCTGCCGGAGGCCCTCCTGGAGAGCGAGCTCTTCGGGCATGCCAAGGGCGCGTTCACGGGGGCCACCGCGGAGAAGAAGGGCCTTTTCGAGGAGGCGGACGGGGGAACGCTTCTCCTGGATGAGATAGGCGACATGCCCCCCGCGCTCCAGGCCAAGCTCCTGCGCGTCCTCCAGGAGGGGGAGGTCCGTCGGGTCGGAAGCGCGTCCACGCGCCGTGTGGACGTGCGGATCATCGCATCCACGAACAAGGACCTGGCGTCCCTGATCCGCCAGGGCTCTTTCCGCGAAGACCTCTACTACCGCCTGGCCGTCATCCCCATCGGCATCCCGCCCCTGCGCGAGCGACGCGAGGACATCGTTCCGCTGTGCAGGCATTTCATTGCCGTGCACGCGAGCAAGCTCGGGAGGGATGCCCCCAGCCTCGACCCTCGTTCCATGGAGTCCATGATGGAGTACGCGTGGCCGGGCAACGTGCGGGAGCTGGAGAACGTGATAGCGCGCGCCGTGACTCTTTTTCCGGGCGCCCACATCCCCGCGGAGGAGTTCAAACGCATCTTTTTCCTGGGCCGCACGTCGCAGGATCAGCCGGGAGGCCAGGCTGCCGGCACGCGGCCGGCGTCGGGCAGAGCTGCGAAAGACGCGGCGGGCGAGCCCGTGCTCCGCGAGTCGCAGGAACGGCAGGCAATCATGAAGGCCCTCCTCGAGGGCAACGGAAACCAGACAAAGGCCGCGAAAGCTCTCGGAATCGGGCGCAATACCCTGTGGAGGAAGATGAAAAAGTATGGAATCGATGCGCCGCAGTGATGTTCCAGGGCTGTTCCAAGGGGTGGAACATTTTGTTCCACCGCGAGACATTTCGCTATTCCCAGGTCCTCAAGCGGCCGCCGCTGGAGCTCTTGAGCTGAAAGTGCGGCGATTTATGAAGTTTTCAGGCCATTTTTTCCCATCCCGGGCTTGAACCAAATCTTCATCGATTGGCACGTTGTTTGCATTCAAATGGAGTGGACACTTTTGCACTGAGGGAGGATGGCAAAATGGCAAGAAGGGTTCTGGTTGTCGACGACGCGAACTTCATGCGCATGATCGTCAAGGATACGTTGACGCCGCGCGGGTTCCAGATCTGTGGCGAGGCTACCAACGGGGCCGAGGCCGTGACGAAGTACATGCAGCTGAAGCCCGACCTGGTGACCATGGACATCACCATGAAGGTGAAGGACGGCCTCCAGGCGGCCCGGGAAATCCTTGCGGCGGACCCGAATGCCCGGATCGTCATGGTGACGGCTCTCGGCCAGGAGAAGATGCTCCTGGACTCGATTGCGCTCGGGGTCAGGGATTTTGTGGTGAAGCCCTTCACCGCGGAACGCATCCTTTCAGCCGTCGAAAAAGCCCTCGTGTAGGGCGCGCGGAGGACATCACACATGAAGATCAACGCGAAGCACGTCAATCCGTTCGTGGAAGCGGCCATGAAGGTTGTCAACCAGGTGGCGGGCATCGAGGTCCGCCGGGGGCATCTCTCCTACAAGCCGAAGGTGGAGCCTTCCTTCGGAGTGTCCATCATCATCGGGATCTACGGGTTCCTCACCGGCCAGATCGTCTACAGCCTGGACGGCAAGCTGGCCGAGCGCCTCGTGGACAAGCTCCTCGAGGGCAAGTCCCCGCAGCAGAAGAGGATCATGTTCCTCGACTCCCTCGGGGAGGTGGCCAACATGATCACCGGCAACGCCACTGCTCTCCTCAACCAGAAGCAGGACCAGGTCCTCAGCATCACGACCCCCGCCATTGCCGCCGGGGACAACCTCAGCATCCACCTCGTGCCCAAGCCTGCCCTGGTTCTGGGGCTGATCACGCAGTACGGTCCCATCGAGATCAGCATTGCCGTTGAGGAGAAGGAGACCCTCAACGAGACCGACGCCTTCGAAGATGCCCTGAGCGAATCCTGAGCCCGGGAGGAAGATTCATGGAAGTGAAGGCGGAGTACAGGGCCATTTTCAGCGAAGAAGCCGCTGACCAGCTGCGGGAATGGGAGGAGAGCCTCCTGGCGCTCGAGAAAAGCCCTGGAGACAGCGAGCAGGTGAACCGCATGTTCCGCGCCGTCCACACGTTGAAAGGAGGGGCAGGATTCATCGGGTACGACGAGCTGGCAGGGCTTGCGCACTCCCTGGAATCTTCCCTCCAGGATGTGCGTGAAGGGGCCAGCCAGTTCGACGCCACGGCAGCCTCCTTCCTTTTCGAGGGCCTTGACCTCTGCAGGTCCATGATCGACGCCTTCACCGAAGGCCGTGACGCGGGCGTCGATGCCAGCGACTTCCTTTCCCGGCTCTCTGCCATGAAGGGGAAGGCCGCCGCCCCGAAGGCCCCCGCCCTGAAGGCCGCCGCCCCGAATGCCGCGACTCAGCCCCGGCAGGCTGGGAGCACCGCAAGCGAAGGCGCCACGACCGCGTGCCGACTCTCCATTGCCATCGAGGGACAGGCCCGCGAAGCCTACATCAGATCCTTCCTCGTCAAGAACAGGCTGGAGCGTCTCGGGAGAATCGTTTCCGAAGATCCTTCCCCGGATTCCCTGAAGGACGGCACGGGGCCCTTTACCTACGCGGTCACCCTGGAAACCGCGCTGGACCCTGTTGCCCTTGCCGGCGCCCTCAACATCGACCAGGTGACCGTCGCGCTGGAGATTCCGGCGCCCGCTGCCGCCTCCGCGTCAACCCTCCCCGCGCCCGCTGTGGGCTCCGCGCTTTCAGACCCCCTTGCCCATGGCGGCAAGGCATCTCACCTGGATGAGGTGGTGCGCGTTTCCGTCACGAAGCTCGATACGCTCCTGAACCTCGTCGGAGAGCTCGTCATCCACAACTCGGGCTTCGTGGCGGTCACCCAGCAGCTTCGCGAGCAGTACGGCAAAGCTGCCTTCCTGTACGACCTTCAGCAGAAGACCGAAGCGCTCTCCGCGATCACCCGCGATCTTCAGGAAGGAATCATGAAGGCGCGGATGCTTCCCATCGCAAACGTTTTCAACAGGTTCAACCGGGTCGTGAGGGACCTGTCCAAGGCGAGCCGAAAGAACGTGACCCTGGAGATCTTCGGCGAGGAGACGGAGATCGACAAGAAGGTGATCGATCGAATCGGGGAGCCCCTCGTGCACCTGATCCGCAATGCCGTGGATCACGGGATCGAGCCGCCCTCGGAGCGCACGGCGCTGGGGAAGAGCCCCAACGGCCGGGTCCGCCTGGGCGCCTACCAGGACGGGGATCACATATGCATCGAGGTCTCGGACGACGGGCGCGGGCTCGACCGGGACGCAATCCTGAGCAAGGCCCTCGAGAAAGGGCTCCTGAGCCGGGAGGAGGCTCCACGGGCGGGCACCGAGCGGATCCTGGGCTTCATTTTCCTCCCCGGCTTCAGCACCGCGGAGCGCGTCTCCGACATCTCGGGCAGGGGAGTCGGGATGGACGCCGTGAGGGCCGCCGTGGAGGAAATGAACGGGAGCCTGCGCGTGCGCTCCACGCCCCATGCCGGCACCACGATCACGATCACGCTCCCTCTCACCATGGCCATCATTACCGCGGTGCTGGTGGAGGTGGATCGCTCCACCTTTGCCATCCCCCTGTCCGCGGTGCGGGAGATCCTGAAGATCCACGCTGACGCCTTGAAGAGCGTCGGAGGACGGCGCGTCATCCTTCTGAGGGAGGAGGTCCTCGCTCTGGTCCACCTGGGCAGCGCGCTCAGGGACGGCAAGGGCGGAGAGCCGCGAAGCACCCTCCGAAGGCATGCCCGTGGTCGTGGTGGATTTCGAGGGCCGAAAGATCGGTCTCGAGGTGGAGAAAATACTGGGGACCCGGGAGATCGTCATCAAGAGCCTGAGCAGGCACTACCGCGAGGTGGATGGCCTGATCGGCGCTTCCATCCTGGGCAACGGGAAGATCGCGCTCATCGTGGACGTGGAGACACTGGTGAGGCAGCACTACCACACCGACAAGGTGAACGGGCACGGCAGCGGCGCGGGGAGCGTCGATATCGAAGCTTTTGCCGCTCCGGAGGCCGGGCCCGCGCAGGCACCCGCCCCTGTGCCGACGGACGTTCCTGCCGCTTCGGCGGGAGTCACCGCGCCGGCAGAGGCATCCGTGGTCCCGGAGGCTGCGCCTGCCGTTGAGCCTGCGCCGGGTGAGCAGGCTTCCCCGGGTGAGCAGGCTTCCCCGGAGCTGGACCAGCTGGCGCAGAAGGTGATCAACAGCCAGGGAACGGCCCTGGAGGTCGTCAACAACACGAGCGCCATCCAGGCATCGATTGCCCTCTCCCAGTTCACGGGCCGGGAGGTCCGCGTGAGCTTCCCCGAGTCGCGCCTCGTCGCGCTGCGGGATGTCGCGGAAACCATGGGAGGGGAAGAGTCGACGGTCGGCGGGATCTATGTCGAGGTGCAGGGCGACCTGAGCGGCGGCATTCTCCTGGTCCTCCCGTTCGCCAACCTCCTGGAGATGGACGACCTGGTGCATGGACGCCCGGTGGGGACGACCCAGGATCTCGCCGGGGTCGATCTCTCCGCCATGTGCGAGATGGGAAACATTCTTGCCGCGAGCTTCATCAACACGATGGCGGACAGCACGAGCCTCGCGGTCACCGCGGGGGTGCCCGAGATCAGCGTGGACATGTGCCTGCCCGTGATCGACTCCGTTCTGGCTCACTTCAACCAGCCCGGCAACGACATCCTTCTCACGGAGGCGGTCATCTACGGGTCGGGCTCGGAGACGGTGGTCTGCCATCTCGTCCTTTTCCTGGAGCCGGCGTCCCTGGAAAAGCTCATGGATGCCCTCGAGGGCTCCCATGGCGGGTGACATCGTGAACGTTCGGATGGCAGAGATGAACACTGTCCGGGACACCGGCAGCCTCAAGACGATCCTCGGCTCCTGCGTCGGGGTGATCCTCCATGACCCCGCGCGCCGCATCAGCGGCCTGGCCCACGTGATGCTTCCCCGAAGGATACGGGGGGACTCGGCCGTCGGAAAATACGCGGACACCGCCATTCCCGCGCTTCTGGCAATGATCACGGACGGCACGAGCCGCGTGTCTTCCCTGCGCGCCTACCTCATCGGCGGCGCGAACATGTTCCCCCTGTCGACCTCCCGGATCGGCTCCATCGGGGATCAGAACATCAACGCGGCGCGCAAGGCCCTCCAGGAGGCGGATGTGCCCATCGTCTTCGAGGATACCGGAGGCACGCGCGGCAGATCCGTTCTCTTCGACAACCAGAAGGGCGAGGTCTCCGTGCGTACCCTGAATCCGACCCTGCCCGTCGGAGGGGCCGCATGAGCGCTTCCCTGACGGCGCTCGGGCTTCCCCTCCTCTCGCAGGAGACCTTCGACAGCTTCCGCGCGCTCATCTTCAAGAAAACGGGGATCAACATGCGCGACGGGAAGCAGATCCTCATTTCCAACCGCCTGCGGCGGCGGCTGGCGGCCCTGGGCCTCTCCACCTACGAGGAGTACTACAGCCTCCTCACCTCGGGACGCGCCGGAGAGGGAGAGCTTCACAATTTCATCGATGCCGTCAGCACGAACGAGACGTATTTCTACCGCGAGGTGAACCATTTTCACGCGCTGCAGAAGGTCATCCTCCCGGAGCTGCTCCGCCGCAGGCGCGCCGTGCGCATCTGGAGCGCCGGCTGCTCGACGGGAGAAGAGGCATACACGCTGAGGATGGTCGTGGAGGAGGGGCTGGCCGAAGCCTCCCGGGACCTTCCCCATCCGGCGCCCGAGGTCAGCATCATCGGGACGGACATCAGCACCGCGGCAATCAGCCGGGCGCGAGACGGCGTGTACGGAGACCGCTCCCTTCGCCTCGTGCCGAAGGACATGCTGGAGAAATATTTCACGCCCGCCGAAGGCGGCGTGAGACGCATCCGGCCCGAGATCCGGGCCCGCGTGGACTTCCGGGTCCACAACCTCTTCGACGACCCGCCTCCCTTCCTGGAGATCGACGTCATCGTCTGCCGCAACGTGATGATCTACTTCAACAAGGCGACGCAGGTGAAGCTCGTGGATGAGATCTTTGCCAGGGCCCTGGACCCCGACGGGTACCTCTTCATCGGGCACTCGGAGTCCCTGAGCGGCTTCGCCCGGAAGTTCCGCTACACTTCCACGTTCAAGGCGCCCATCTACCGCATGAAGAAGGAGGGAGCATCGTGATACGCGTCATGGTCGTCGACGACTCGGCCCTCGTGCGCAAGATCGCATCGGACGTCCTTTCCTCCGACCCCGAGATCGTCGTTGCCGCCACCGCCTCGACAGCCGAAATCGCCATTGCCAGGCTGGACCGGGAGCGCCCTGACGTCATCACCCTGGATCTCGAGATGCCCGGCATGGGAGGCCTGGAGGCCATCCGCCGGATCATGAGCCTGCGGCCCACCCCCATCGTGGTGATGAGCGCCCACGCAAAGAAGGGCGCGGACCTCACCATCCAGGCGCTGGAGGCGGGCGCCGTGGACTTTGTTCTCAAACCCTCCAGCTCCCTTTCCGGCGGCATCCCCGCGATCGCCCGGGAGCTGACGGAGAAGGTCAGGGACGCGGCACGCGTCGTGGTGGGCCTGCAGGGCGACACTGGCATTGCGCCCCAGACCGCCGCTGAAACCCCGTACCCGGCTGCCCTGGCGGCCGCGCCGACAGTGTCGCCCGCGGCGCCCGCCTGCCCCTTCGAGGCGGAGAATTGCGACCTCGTGGCCATCGGAACTTCAACGGGCGGCCCCGTGGCCCTGAAGACCGTCCTTTCCCGGCTCCCGAAGGATTTTCCGGTGGGGGTGGTTGTCGTGCAGCACATGCCGCCCGTGTTTACCAGGGCGTTCGCCGAACGGCTGGACGCCTGCTGCGCCGTGAGGGTGAAGGAAGCGGAAGACGGCGACCCCATCCTCCCCGCCCAGGTGCTCATAGCGCCGGGGAACTGGCACATGACCGTGTCGCGCCTCGGCGGGGAGCCGCGCGTGCTCCTCAACCAGGAGGACGCCATCAACGGCCATCGCCCTTCCGTGGATGCTCTCATGCGCTCGGTTGCCCGGGAGTACGGTCCCCGCGCATGCGGAGTCATCATGACGGGGATGGGAAGGGATGGCGCGGACGGCCTGCACGAGCTGCGTGCGCGTGGCGGGCGCGTCATTGCGCAGGACAAGGGCACCTCGGTCATCTACGGGATGAACAAGGAAGTGATTCAGAACGGGGACGCGCACGACGTGGCCCCGGTTGACCAGATTGCCTCCCGGCTTCGCGACTACGTGTGCGGGCGGGCGGCTGCGAGGAATACCGTATGAAGCTCAGCGATAGATACGATCTGGAGAAGATGGGGAACAGGGCCGAGGAGCTGGTCTTCGAGGCAATCGGGAAGCAGGTCGACGCCGGGGCGGACATGTGCACCTGCGAGGAATGCGTCCTGGACCTCGCCGCGTGGACCCTGAACCATGTCACGCCGCGCTACTACACGTCGCTCCTCGCGCCCCTGACACCCCGCCCCGACATTGAGCGCACAATGCAGGTGGAGATCGAGCTGGCAATTGCTTCGGGTCTCAAGAAGCTCAAGCGCCACCCGCATCATAGCTGAGACTGAAGGAGCGTACGTTCATGCAGGACCTTCTGGGGAAAGAAACGCGGCAGCTGCCGTTTGCCGTTCCGCAGACCCCTCCGCCGCGCCTCCTCGTCCTGGAGGACCAGCCGGAGATCCGCTCTCTCATTACCGCCATGCTGAAGATCCGCGGCTTCTCGTGCGACACCGCGGGGACCCTGGCGGAAGCCCGCGCGCTCGTGGCGCGGCAGGTCTATGACATCTATTTCCTCGACGTGAATCTCCCCGACGGCAGCGGCCTCACCCTCGCGGAGGAATCGCGGACTTCTCCCCTTGCGGTGGTCATCACCGGGTGCAGCGACATCCAGACGGCCGTCCAGGCCATCCGCGACGGCGCCATCGACTTCATCACCAAGCCTTTCGGGGTGGGGGACTTCCTCCAGCGTCTGGACAGGGTGATGGATGAATGGAAAAGCCGCGCGAACATGCGCTACTATGCGCGGGCGCTCGAAAACCTCGTGGTCGTGAAGGCCAACGAGGTTTCCCAGACTTCCCGCCAGCTGAACGAGATCCGCGACGCGACGGTGGCCGCTCTTGGGGCCGCCTTGAACCTCAAGGACCACGAGACGTCGGATCACTGCACGCGGGTTTCCGAGAACAGCGTCTGCCTGGCCCAGTTCCTCGCCCTCTCCGCCTTCGAGCTGCAGAACCTGAAGTGGGGCGCCTACCTGCACGATGTCGGCAAGATCGGCATTCCCGAGCAGATCCTTCTCAAGCCGGGGAACCTGACCCCCGAGGAGCGGCTGATCGTGGAGAAACATCCCCTCATGGGGTGGAACATGCTGCGGGGCATCGAGTTCCTCAGCTACGCAACCGACGTGGTGCTTTCTCACCACGAGAGGTTCGACGGGACGGGCTATCCGAAGCGCCTTTCGGGGACGGACATCCCCCTGCACGCGAGGATTTTTGCCGTGGTGGATGCCCTGGATGCGATGACCTCTGAGCGTCCTTACCGTCCGCCTCTTTCGCTCGCCGAGGCCCGCCAGAGCCTGGAGCGCTATGCCGGAACGCAATTCGATCCTGAAATCGTAAAAATCCTGCTGGATGCACCCGAATCGACCTGGTCGATCCAGGGCCGGGTGCAGGCCAGTTCCCGACCGGCGTGAAGGGCCGGTTTATCCTGGAGCGGAGGTGCGAGTCATGGATGCACTGAAGAATAGAGTGGATACGCGAGGTGAGCTTCGGCAGTTCATCAGCTTTTCCGTCGGGGAGGAGGAGTACGGGCTGGAGCTCCTCCGCGTCAAGGAGGTGATCCGCGTCCGCGAGATCACCTGGCTTCCCAAGGCGCCCAGCTTCGTGAAGGGAATCATCAACCTGCGGGGTGACGTGATCCCGATCATCGACCTCAGGGACAAGTTCGGCCTCGAGGCCAAGGAAGCCACGACAATGACGCGCGTCATCGTCGTGGAGGTCGAGGGCAAGCTGATGGGAATGGTGGTGGACTCGGCAAGCCAGGTCGTGCGGATCCCGGCGGACCAGATCGAGCCTCCTCCGCCGGTGTTCGGCGGGTTCTCCCAGGAGTTCATCACGGGAGTCGGGAAGGTGGACGACAAGCTGATCGTCCTCCTGAACAGTGACGCCATCCTCACCGCGGAGGAAAGGACACAGATAGGCTCCCTCCATGCGGCTTCCGGGGGAACCGGGCAGGCGTGACCAGGACTGACCAGCATGAGCCCCGAGGCCCCTGAATCCCAGCGACTCGCAGCGGAGCCCCTCGTCACGACGCATCGCGTCCTCCAGGCCTTCGACACCGGCTCCCGTGGGCTGGAGTGGCTGCACGGGGACCTTTTCGATTCCCGGGCGGAGGTCGCCCTGTCGGCCATGGAAGCCATGGCGGCGCGCGCCGACCCGTCGAGCTTCCCCTTCGTCACGCGCATGCTTTCCTCCAACGTGGATCAGCTGAAGGCTGCCGCGGTCCGCGCCCTGGGCAGGATCCGTCATCCTTCATCAGCGCGCGCGCTTGTCGATCTGCTGAAAACGACGCGCGAGGAGCCGCTGCGCCGGGAGATCCTGGATGCACTGGCTTCCTCGGCTCCGAAGGACCGGGAGCTTGCGGGGTTCGTGAAACAGATCGCCCGCTCCCCGCTGGCATCCCCCGGGGCAAGGAGTCATGCCGTGGGCCTACTCCTGCGCCTGCGCGGTGAGGAGGTGCTGGACGATCTCCTGCCTGATGCGCGCGAGGAGACGACCGACCAGGTCCTGCGCTCGGCCTCCGAAATGCCGACCCTCGTGCCCAGGACGGTGGGATGGTACGCCACGCTGTACGGCGACCTGCACGCCAGAAGCCGGGCGGCCCTGGTCCCCCTGGCCCTGGCCCAGGACCTGGAAGAATCCAGCGGGATACTGCAGAGCGCCCTCTCGGACCCCGTGGCCGAGGTCCGCAGGGCGGCGTACACCTCGTTTGCAACTGCCGCGCACCACGCGACGCTCTTCCCCGCCGTCATCGACAGTTTTCTGGCCAGGGTAGAAAGCGTTGCCGCGCTGGAAGATGAAGCCTACGAGGCTTTCGACAGGATGGCCCGGCTGGAAGGGGCTGCCGTGGGCGTGCCCATGGCGCTTCGAAGCCGCCTGCTGAGCCTGGTCGATGAGCTGTTCAACAAGCTTCGCGAAGAAGGGCGGCACATCTCCAGCGATTCTCACGAGCTGGGCTGGCTCATCACGCGGTCCAAGGAGTACGTCGAGTTCTACTGCGAGGAAGATTTCAAGGCGGCGCTTCTTCGTTTCCTGAAGGGCGCCTCCACGGACACCGAGGACGAGCTCCTGAAGAAGCTCAAGGCCACTGCCGTGCGCGTCGAGGTCCGCCACTTCGACGGCTACACGGCGCTGGCCGAGATCATCAAGAACCCCCAGAGGGCGGGGATTGCCCTTTTTGCCCGTGAGCTTGCCCTCACGAAGGTCGGCAAGGGCCTCCTCTTCAAGCGCCTGGTCCGCGCCATCCGCCTGTTGCGGGCCATGCTCACGCCCTCAACAGGGGGCGCCGCTGATGCGGCGCTGAAAGCCATCTATGCCTGGGCCCGCGAAGCCAAGCTGTTTCGGCTTGCCGAGGCCGCGCTGTGGGCATTTGCCAAAGTGGATCCCGCGGCCGCCATGGCCGCCTGTGAAGAATGCCTTACTCCGCCGCTTGCGAGCAAGGTCCTGGCCATAACCTCCCTGCATCTTCTGCGGGAGCTCAACCCGTCCGCCCTGGAGCCTTCCACCGCGCGCCTGCTCTCCGCGCAGGATGATCAGTACATCACCCTCAACGCGGTTGAGGCCATTTCCGCTTCGCCGGCCTCTTCCAATGGCGACCTTGCCAAGGCGCTCCTGACCCGCCTGTCCCTGGCGGGAAGCAGGGAGGTGATCGAGTCGCTCAGCATCTACCTGGGGGACAGGATATCCCTGGACATCATGGATCGGCTGAGGGACCTGTACGCCGGGGGGGACGATGCGCGGAAGTCCGCGGTCCTGGACATCATGGGCAGGCGGATCGCCGCGGGACTGGTGGGCAACCGGGAAGGGACCGTGGAGTTCCTGTACAAGATCCTCCGCGGCACCGACTCCCCGCGCCGTCGCGCCGCCGGTGTGCTCCTGTGGAGACTGGGGGACGACTACGCTTCCGAGGTGATGCGGGATTTCCTCTCCACCGGCAGCACGGAGGAAAAGGCCGAGACCATCCGCTCCCTGAAGGGTCTTCTTCGGGCGGGCCTCCTTCCTTCCCTTGTTCCTCTCCTGGCCAATGAGAGCCTCGCCATCCACGAGCCGCTTCGTGAGCTGCTCCTGGGCGCCCCGGAGGAGCTTCGTTCCGGAGTGCTGGAGCTCGTCCTTCGTCTCCGGGGGACCCCTGCCGGCGGGGAAGATGGCGAGCAGCCTTTCGCGGAAGAACCCGGCGCCGCCGTCGATTTCCGCACGGAACGCAAAGCGTTCCAGTTCGAGCGCGAGAACGTCCAGAACCTCGTCATCCTTTTCACCGATATCCAGGGTTACTCGAAGAAGGCGCAGTCCCTCGCGCCAATGCAGCTCTCCGCGCTCATCCGTGACTATGAGAAGATCCTCCTGGCCCTCGTGGAAGCTCACAACGGGGAGCTCATCAAGCGCATGGGAGACGGCCACCTCTTTGTTTTTCACCAGCCCATCGCCGCCGTGCTTGCCGCCATCCGGCTGCAGAAGTCCCTGCGGCGCTTCAACCGCTATCGGGACGAGACCTCGCGGGTAGTGATCCGCATCGGCATCCACTGTGGAAGCGTCGTGCGCAAGGAGCAGGGCGACGTCCTGGGCAACACGGTGAACATTGCCTCCCGCCTGGAGAGCTCCTCGCAGCCGGGCTCCGTCCTTGTTTCCGAGCAGGTCCACGAGAAGGTCAAGGACTTCGTCCACGCGCGGGAGATCGGGCGGATCACCGTGAAGAACATCTCGGAGCCGATCCGCGTGTATGAGCCCTACGAGATTGCCCTGGACCTTCCCGAGGCACTGGATCCCATGAAGGGCGGGAAGGCTGCAGCCGTTGCCGCCCGGCAGCAGGGCGCGCCGTCCGTTCAGCAGACGGGCGGGGCCGCGCGTGCCGCGGCGCCCTCCGCGGAATCCTCCGAAGCCTCTCCCGTGGATCCGGAAATCATCCGGCAGATCACCGCGTGCTTCACGAACCTGGAGGAGCTGTGCAGGAACGCCCAGGGCGGAAACGTCCCCATCGCCTCCATCGACAAGCAGGTGCTCTCCTCGTGGGCGCGGCTCAGGCCCCGGCTGGCCGGCTCCGGGGCTCCCGGAGGCCCCTGATGTCTTCCCTCTCGGCCCAGCCGCTGCCCTTCCTCAGCGCGAACCCCCTGTGGGACATCATCGACGCCATTCCCCTGTCGATCTTCTGGAAGGACAGGGAATCGCGGTTCGTGGGGTGCAACGAGTTCTTCGCGCGCGCGGTCGGGCTGTCCGGTCCCGCGGCGGTGGCCGGGTTGACGGACTTCGACATGCCATGGGCGGAGAAGGCGGAGAAGTTCCGCGAGGAAGACCGGCGGATCATGGAAACCGGCGAGCCCTGGCGGGCGTACGACGAATCCCCCGCAACTGCCGACGGCACGCGGGTTTTCATGCGCACGGCGAAGGTGCCCCTGCGCGACGCGGCGGGACGGATCACCGGGGTCGTGGGCGCCTACGAATGGATCAACAACACGGAGCTTGCTCCCATGGAGCTGCCTGATTCCGAGGAACGGCTTCGGGCGCTTACGGAGAACGCCGCGCAAGCCGTTGCGGTGGTTCAGGACGGGCGGCTGGCATACGTGAACGCCCGGGGCAGGCAGATCCTCGGCTGCTCCGCGGAGGAAGCCCTCGGGTTGCCCGTCGAGGGGCTCCTCCATCCGGCGGAGCGGCGCAGGGTCTTGAACGACTTCGGCAGGGTGCTCGACGGCAAGGAGCCCGCGTTCGCCTCCCTGTACGAGTTTCGCATCATCAACCGCCAGGGCCTTGTCCGCTGGCTGCAGGCCAGCACCGTCCTGGTGCCCTGGGGCGGGAGGGCATCCACCCTTCATTTCCTGATCGATGTGACTCCCTCCCGACGCCAGAGGGAGGTACAGGAGGCGCTCAACCGGGCGTCGCTCGCCATGGCAGGCTCCTCCTCCCAGGAAGGCATCTTCCTGGCAGTTTCCCGCGAGCTTGCGTCCATCGATTTTTCGATGGCCGTGTTCATGCTGGAGGGAGAAGGGAAGCAGCTCTCCCTGCGGTTCATGGGAAAGGAACCCCGTGTCGCCGGTGAATTAGCCGAGATGTTCGGAGACCCTGTCAATGCAGGTCCCTTTCCCTTCTCGGACAGCGGCGATTTCGGCCAGGTGGTTCGCGGCCGCGAAACCCTTCTCATCAAGGATTTCGAGAAGCTGCTGGAGTCCATCCTTCCAGAAGAGTCGAGACCGCTCATTCCGCGCGTGGCGAAAACCATGGGCATCTCCCGACTGGTCCTCGCGCCGCTCGCGGACGATGAAAGTGTGATCGGCATGGTAGCCCTGGACAACGCGGGTCTGACCGAGGCGGACCTTCCGGTGGTCACGGCGTTCGCGCTCCAGATGGGCTCCGCTCTTCAACGAGCGCGTCTTTCTCAGGCCATGGCGCGGGAAAATGCCGAGCGTCGCCGGGCGCAGGAGGAGCGCGCGCGGCTGTACGCGGCCATCGAGCAGGCAGCCGAGTACGTTCTGACCACGGACATCGAGGGCAGGATCACGTACGTCAATCCGGCCTTCGAGAAGATAACCGGCTACACCCGTGATGAGGCCATCGGCAGGAGGCCCAGTCTTCTCCAGAGCGGCCGCCACGACAAGGCCTTCTACGACCGGATGTGGCGGACCCTGACGGCCGGACTGGTCTGGCGCGGGCAGCTGGTCAACCGACGCAAGGATGGCAGCCTGTATTCCGAGGAGGCAACCATCAGCCCGGTGAAGGCGGAGGATGGCCGAATCGTGAGCTACGTCGCGGTCAAACGGGACGTGACCGAGGCGGTGGAGCTGGAAGAGCGCCTCCGCCACGCGCAGAAGATGGAGGCCGTCGGCAGGCTGGCCGGCGGAGTGGCTCACGACTTCAACAACATCCTCACCACCATCACGGGGTACGCCGACCTGCTTCTCACGGGGCTGGGGGAGGAGGACCCGCGCGCCTCGGAGGTCAGGGAGATCCTCGCGGCCGCTCGCCGCGCCACGGGTCTCACGCGGCAGCTTCTCACTTTCAGCAGGAAGCAGGTCATCTCCCCGCGCCGGGTCAGCCTGAACTCGGTGGTGGAGAACATCCATGCGATGCTCAGGCCTCTCATCGGGGAGGACATCCAGCTCGTCTACGAGCTGGAGAAGGACCTGTGGCCCGTGCTTGCCGACACGGGGCAGATAGAGCAGGTGATCCTCAACCTGTCCGTCAATGCCCGCGATGCAATGCCGGCCGGCGGCACGCTCACCTTCCACACCTGCAACCTGCACCGGACCGTCGCGCCCCCCGGCCTTTCCGCCTCCACGACGGACTTCGTTGTGCTCACGGTCCGCGACACGGGGATCGGCATGAACGAGGAGGTGAGGTCGCACCTTTTCGAGCCGTTCTTCACAACCAAGAAGCCCGGGGCGGGGACGGGGCTCGGCCTGGCAACCGTGTACGGAATCGTGAACATGAGTCACGGTAACGTCGAGGTGTCCAGCGAACCGTCCAAGGGCACGGAGTTCCGATTGTATTTTCCGCGCGTGTCCGGGGACGTCTCCCGGGAGGAGGTTGAGCAGGCGGCGTCGGAAGCCCCCCGCGGGATGGAAACCATCCTCCTCGTGGAGGACGAGCGGGCCGTTCGATCCCTGGCCTGCACGCTCCTGCGCGGCCGCGGATACATGGTGCTGGAGGCCGCCGACCCGGCTGAGGCAGTCCGAATTGCAGAGCGGGAAGGGAGCGCCATCCGTCTTCTCCTCACGGACGTGGTGATGCCGGGGATGAGGGGAAGCGAGCTGGCGATGCGCGTCCTTCCCCTGTGTCCCTCCGCCGAGGTGCTCTTCATGTCAGGGTACCCGGATGATGCGGGCCTGGGCCTGGGAAGCCATGCCGTCCATTTCCTTCCCAAGCCGTTCACCCCGGATTCGCTTGCCCGCAAGGTGCGCGAAACCCTCGATGGCGCGTAAGGTCCTTGCCGCTCTCATGCGGCTTCTGCGAGGCAGCTCCCGGAGCCCACCAGCGGGCGCCGGATCAGAGAGCGCCCAGTCACGGAGCGCCGTGGAAAGCTCCGCGGACGGCGCGGGTGCCATCGAGCGCCTGGCGGGCGGGGTGGCCCACGACTTCAACAACATTCTCCTGGTCGTGCGGGGATACACGGAGCTGGCCCTCGCTGAGAAGGACCTGGGCCCGGGCGCCCGGGATCACCTCCAGGAAGTAACGGCTGCCGTGCGCCGCGCCTCTGACGTCATCGGGCAGCTTCTGGCCGTCGCCCGTCGGGCGCCGTCCGTGCAGTCGGAGATCGACGTGAACGAAGCTGTCGGCCGGGGCCTGGAGCAGGGCCGTGCCGCCCGGGGAGCCGCTGTCCAGGCGAGCTTTGTCGCCGGCGCCGGGCTGCCGCGCCTGCTTGCATCGGCGGACCAGGTGGAGCGGCTTGTCGCGAGCCTCGTGGCTTATATAATGGAAAGAACGCCGCAGGGCGGCAGGGTGTCAGTCGAAACGGGCCTCGCGCCGGGGAGTGAAGAGGCGGGCCGTCTCATTTTCCTTCGACTGACAGAGACAGGCGCCGCCGTGCCGGATGACGAGAAAGCGCACCTTTTCGAGCCTTTCTACGTCTCTCCTGTCAGCGGCAGGAGGATGGGGCTCGGCCTGGCCGCCGCCCGGGGAACAGTCCTTCTCCTGGGAGGGCAGATCTCGGCGCACAGCCCGCCCTCCGGCGGCATCGAGCTCGAGGTCCTTGTTCCCGTGCGGCGCGAGAGCCCGCAGGCGCCGACATCCGCCCCCGCGGGAACCGTCCTCCTGGCGGAGGACGACGCGGCAATCCGCGACCTGGCTTCCCACGTGCTCGGCAAGGAGGGATTCCGCGTGCTGGCGGCAGCTGACGGTGACGAGGCAATCGAGCTGTTCGAGCGCAACAAGGACGTCATCCGGGCAGCCATCCTCGACGAGGTGATGCCGAAGGCGGGCGGACGGGCGGTCATGGATCGCATCCGCGTGACTCGGCCCGCGCTGCCGGTGATACTCTGCACCGGGTACGCATGGGGGGACCAGGAGTCGGCCGCCCGGCCCGGCGGCGAGCAGATCCTCCCCAAGCCCTATGAGCCGCGGGAGCTGGTGCGATGCGTTCGGCGCATCATGGGCTCCGCGGGGTGAAGGCTGAAACCGTGAGCGCAGCTCTTCGGATCCTCTACATCGAGGATGACCCCGGGCTGGCCCGGCTGGTCCAGGCCAAGCTCGCCCCTGAAGGCTACCAGGTCGACAGCGCGCCCACCGGACGGGAAGGCCTGCAGGCCTTCGATGATACCATCCATGACCTTGTGATGGTGGACTACCAGCTTCCCGACTGCACGGGCCTCGACGTGCTCCAGGCGCTCGTGTCCCGCAGGAGCAGCGTGCCGGTGGTCATGGCCACCGGAGCGGGAAATGAGGAGATCGCCGTGCGCGCCATGAAGCTGGGCGCCGCGGACTACATCAACAAGGAAAGCTACGAGAAGTTCTTCAACCTTCTGCCGTCGGTGATCGAGAGGGCCATCCGCCAGGCGGAAACCTCGCGGCAGAAGCTCCGCGTGGAGGCAGACCTCCGGGAAAGCGAGGAAAGGCTCCGCTCCATCCTCATGTCCATGGATGACGCGGTCCTCGTGACGGACCGCAATGGCGTCCTCGTGGCCACCCGGGCGCCGTCCGCCTCCGCCACCGCGTCCTCCGCCTGGCGGGGGAAGACCTTCGGCCAGGTGTTCCCCGAGGCTGTTGCCGCGCGCTTCCAGGCCGCGTTCCTGGCGGTCCAATCCTCCGAGGGCGTGGAGCAATTCGACTACAGCATTGCATCAGGAGCGACGCAGACGTGGTACAACGCCAAGGTGTCGCCCCTCAAGGACGACAGCGGCACTTTCGCGGGGGTCACGGTGGTGGCCCGCGACATCACGGCACGAAAGCGCGCGGAAGACAGTCTCACCTTTGCCATCCAGGCGGCGGACGCGGCCAACAGGGCCAAGTCGGATCTCCTCGCGGGGATGTCCCACGAGCTGCGCACACCGCTCACGGCCATCATCGGGTACGCGGAGATCCTGGCCTACGAGTATTTCGGCACGCTCAACGAGAAGCAGAAGCAGCAGATCGACGTGATCCTCCAGGCGTCGCATCATCTCCTGGACCTCATCAACGATATCCTCGATATCTCGAAGATCGAATCCGGGAAGACCGAGCTCGAGCTTTCCGTCGTGAAGGTCGGGTCCCTTGTCGCGTACCCCATTACCATGCTGAAGGAGAGAGCGAGCCGCCGCCGCATCCGCGTCCTGGACCACGTGCCGCCGGAGCTTTCAGACCGGGAGGTGCGCGTGGACGAGAGGCGCCTCAGGCAGGTGCTTTTCAACCTGCTCTCCAACGCCATCAAGTTCACCCCGGATGACGGGTGCATCGACGTGGGGATGGCCGTCCGCGGCTCGGAGCTGGAGATCAGCGTGACTGACACGGGGATCGGGATCCCCGCCCTCGAGCTGGACCGGATCTTCGACGCGTTCTACCAGGTCAAGCGAGGAGGAACGGCAAAAGAGCAGGGCTCGGGGCTCGGGCTCTCCCTGTCCCGCAAGCTCGTGGAGCTGCACGGGGGAAGGTTATGGGCGGAGAGCGAGGGAGAAGGGAAAGGAAGCCGGTTCGTCTTCACCCTTCCGGCCGCGGGGCAGCCCCAGGGCTTCATCGAAAGCTAACAATCCGCAAGTACCATGGATCGTGGAGGAAGCCCCATGAAGAAGGTCCTGTTCCTCTGCGTCCACAACTCAGCCCGGAGCCAGATTGCGGAGGCCTACCTCCGCCAGTTCGGCGGCGACGGTTTCCAGGTGGAAAGCGCAGGCCTGGAGCCGGGGAAGCTGAACCCGGTTGTCGTTCGGGCGCTCGCGGAAGAAGGCATCGACATCTCGGAGAAGAAGACGCAGAGCGTGTTCGAGCTGTACAAGGCGGGCAGGCGATACGATTACGTGATTACTGTCTGCTCCCGGGAAGCCGCGGACCGCTGTCCGATATTCCCCGGTATCACCCAGAGGCTCCACTGGCCGTTTCCTGACCCTTCCACGTTCACGGGCACAGAGGCTGAGGTCCTGGGGCAGGTGCGCGAGGTGCGGGACGCGATCAGGGAAAAAGTGAGGGATTTCGCCCGGCAGGCGGTGCGGCAGGCGTGAGGCCTGCGCGTGGCTGCCGCGTTCCGCCGGGGCTCAGCCGCAGCAACCGCCTTTCTGCGCGCCCGGGCCGCCGCACCCGCACTCGGGACCTGTTCCCCGAAGCATGCCGTTTATCACGGCCGTCGCGCAGCCCACTCCGGCGCGGACCCTGATGGCCCCCGGCTCGCAGTTGGTCATGCATGCCCCGCATTCCATGCAGGCCTCCCGGTCCGTGATGCGGGCCTTGCCCTCCGCCATGGCAAGCACTTCGTGCGGGCACACCTCGATGCAGCGCGCGCAGCCGTTGCAGAGTGCCTGGTCCAGGACAAGAGTTTCGCCGTTTCGAATGTAGGTCATCCTCATTGGTGCATCTCCCTTATACGCCAAGGAATCTCGAGGCTGCAAGCAGGCCCGTCCCCGCCACCAGTGAGACCGCCATGGGAATGGTTCCCCGCCGGACCTCCATTTCCGCCCCTGCCTGGCACGTGAAGGTCGAGGCTCCCGTGAAGCTCATCGCCAGGAACGCCGAGATCGAGCCGGCCGCCAGGACCATGGCAGCAATGCCGGCTATGCTCGTCTTCAAGGCCAGGGATGCCGCGACCCCCCACAGGGCACCGACCAGGCCTCCCTTCACGGAGAAAGCCCGAAAGGGAAGGAATGGAAGGAGCGCCGGGAACGCAATGGTTCCCACAAGGACAGCTCCGATCAGGGGCAGGCAGATGCCGAGGAACTGGCGCACGTAACCGGGACCAGCGGGAAGAGCAAGGAGAAGCGCGGCGGCGATGATCCCCAGAAGAAAAGGCCACGACTGGACGAGCTCCATGGGAGCTACCGCCATGCGCTCCGTGAAGCGGAACTCTACGCGCCTCATGGCCGCGTCCTTTTTCATCCCGTTGGCCAGGAATGCCGGGAGGTCGCGGGCCCGCACGGGACCGAAAACCACCCGCCAGCCCGTTGCCTTCCTGACCTCGGGGGCGGAGACTCCCGTCGCGCCGAGCTGGGGCAGGATGAGAGTGCGGTGGGAGACGACTTCCTCCAGGCGATGCTGGAGGATTTTCATCTCCAGCTCGCGCGTGCCGAAGGTGCCCTTGCCGGCCGCACACCACACGTTGACGCCTTTCGTGTCCAGGACGAGAATCCATGCATCAGTGCGGGCAAGCTCGGCGCGGAGCCTGTCGAAGCTGAGCTTGTAATTGGCTGTCACGAGGACCGGGGACTCCGCCGTCGGTTTCCCGACGGCGAACAGCCCGGGCGATACGGTGTAACGGTCCCTTCCGATCCCCCAGCGCACTTTCCATGCCCCGAAGACATCGCGTGGCGCAAGCCGGGCCGAGACCACGGGAACTCCATTCAATCCGAGCACGGGTTTTCTCCTTCTCTCCTCACGCTTTGCATTGCCTGGCCGAGAAGCGCAACGGATTCCATCATCACGCGCTTTTTCTCCCCGGGTATGGAGTCCAGGATGCGCGCATAGAATCGATCACAGAGCCCGTTGATGGAGGCCGCCTTCGCCTTCCCCTTCGTCGTGAGCCTGATCACCTGCTGGCGCCTGCTGGAAGGGTCGGCCTCGCGGGCGAGGAGGCCGACCCGGCACAGGCCGTCCACCGCCCGGCTCAGCGTGCTCTTGTCCAGCTCCAGCGCGGCGGCCAGCTCTGTAACGCTCGTGCGGTCCCGCTGCTCCACCTCAAGGAGGAGGTGGCACTGGGCCACGGTTATTCCGCAGCAGCCCGTCTGCGAAGAGAGGGTGAGCTCGATTTCTCTTTCCAGCACGCGCAAGTCCTTTCTCAGCGCGCGAATCGAAGGATCGCCCATCGGCGCCTCCAGGAATGCATGTGATGTAGCATGAAACAGTTGTATATTACAACCGAAGAGTTGTCAATCCCCTGGGACCGCCGAAACAACATCACGCGAATGTGGCGATTTGTACATTGGACCCTGTACGTTTGGGCGGGTTCGCGCAATTGCGAACCTTGCGAATGCGGCGATTTGTACATTGGACCTTGTACGTTTGGGCGGGTTCGCGCGATTGCGAACCTTGCGAATGCGGCGGTTTGTACGTTGAGCGTTGTACAATTCGGCATTTTCGCGAGAGGTGTGTTTCGGAAGCGGCCCGGGCGCTGTTACGGGCACCGTATGAAGCCCTGTGCCCACAGGCAGCCTCCGCATGCAGGCGCAACATTGCCGAAGCAGTCCCCGGCATTCGCGCCTGCTTCCTCGCAGCCGTTGCAGGTGGTGCAGGGGGCAAAGTCGAATGCAAGCAGCCTCTCACGAAGCTCGACGTAGGAGGGATCGTTCCAGATCTCGCCGAGCCCCTGCGATGCGAGACTCCCCACCGCAAAAGCGCCAACCTTCCTCTCCCGGTCCGCGAGGTAGCTCGTGTGCGGGTGCATGAGAGGCGGGCAGGGGTGCACTGACCCATCCCAGCGCACGGCCATGCTCCCCTGGTCCACGAACGGACAGGTGCAGCTCCCGAGGCTCAACCGCTGCCCCGCAATGCTCACCGTGAACGAGTCCTTCAGGGCTTCGGCCAGGGGAAGCTGCGTCACGTCGTTGATTTCCATCCGCGGGAGGTCGAGGAGCGGAGTCCGCTCGCTGGCGGGAAGATCCGGCTCGTAGTGTGAGCGCTGGTACAGCGCCTGGCCCAGCATGGACTGCGTGTGGGGGAGGAGATTGCTCACGAGGAACCTGTCGGCGCCCAGCCGCCTTCCAAGGCGGAGCACCTCCGGCAGGCTGTGAATCGTATCGCGCATGGCGACGAAGCAGATCCCGATGAGGGGAGTCTCGGACAGCGCATGCTCGCGCGCCGCGACCAGGCGGGAGACGTTCTCAACCACGCGTGAAAGCGACCCTCCGCGACGCACACCCGCGTATTCGCTCTCCCCGCCAGAGTCAAGGGAAACCCAGAGCCTGTCCAGGCCAAGCTCGACGAGCCTGGTCGCGGCGTTTTGGTCGAGGAGAGTCGCGTTCGTGATCATTTCCACCGACAGCCCGGCCCGCTTGGCGTCCGCCATCATGTCCAGGGCATCGGGATGGCAGAGCGGCTCGCCGTAGCCCCCGATGAAAAGCGCGGGTGTTGGCCGCATCTCCTTTGCGCCAGCCAGAACGAGCTTCCAGGTTTCCGCCCCCATGCGGCCGCCCGACTCTTCCCACGCGTTTCGCATGCACGTGGTGCAGCCGATATTGCATTCCGTGGTGAGCTCGACGTAGAGCTTCGCGAGACTCGCAGTGGATCGTCCTATGCGGACGCCATTGCCGTCCTGACGGACGCGCACCAGGGCGCCAGGCTCCAAACCAAGGCCCAGCTCGGGAGGGAGCGTGATGCGGCCCTGATCATCCACCCGGGCGGTCGTGAAGGGGCGCTTGCCGGGGCGCTTCACGGGCTTCACCCCCGGATTTTCTTCACCAGCTCCACCGCGGCCCTGCAGGCGTCCCTGATCTGGGTCCATTTCTTCTCCGCGATTGCCTCGCGGGAGGCGATCCACGTGCCGCCGACACAGGCCACCACGTCCACCCCGAGGTAGTCGGGGAGGTTTGCCGTGGTGACTCCGCCCGTCGGCATGAACTTGACTCCCGTGTGAGCGTAGGGCGCGGAGAGAGCCTTGATGATCTTCAACCCTCCAAAGGCCTCCGAGGGGAAGAACTTCAGGAGCTTCGCGCCCAGGGAGAGCGCCTGTTCCACCTCGGACGGCGTGATCACTCCCGGCACAAAAGGCAGTCCAATGCGGCTGGCCTCGCAGACCACATCGGGGTTCAGGCCCGGAGCAACGCCAAAGCGAGCGCCGCAATCCTTTGCACGGCGGAGGTTCTCAACTGAAAGCACAGTCCCGGCTCCCAGGATCATGGCGGGTCTTTCCTTTGCGATTTTCGCAATGACGTCCGCCGCCGCCGCGGTACGGAAGGTTATCTCGGCCACCGGGAGGCCGCCCTCGATGAGGGCGTCGGCCAGGGGAATGGCGGACTGCGGATCATCGATTGCGATGACAGGGACCACGACGTGCTTCCGCACGGCTTCAAAGACATCCTGGTTGCTCACGTTCATCCTCCTGAAAGAAGCGGAAAAAGGGCCATCTCGTCGCCGTCCTGCAGCTCGGTAGCAAGGGCGCGGGGCGTCTGGCTCCAGCCGCGACCGTTCAGCGTGCTCATGAGGGATGGGCTGGGGACCGTGATCCCGTACTTCTCCTTGAGCCACCGCGAGACATCCTGGAGGCTCGTTCCCGACGGAAACCGTACTTCCTCCATCCGTGTCCTTGTCGTGTCCCGCAGCCCCGAGAGGTAGCGGATGCGCACGGTGACCCCGGTTGCCGTCATGTGAGGATCTCCGAGAGGTGGAGCCTCTCCCTGGTCTTCTGGGTCACGATGCCGTCGCGATCCCAGCCGCGAAGCCCGTAGTAATCGTCGAGCATGACGTCATACATCTCGGCGGTGAGGATGCGCCCCTTGGTGGGCCCGCTCGGGATGGTTTCCTTGGTGATGCGATCCGGAAGGAGGTCGTCCTTTCGCCTGATTCCCTCGCGGTTCAGGATCATCCGCTCCATGCTGTAGATCCTCTCCGCGATGTCCATGAGCTGCGGCGTGAACGGATGCCCCGTGACCGCTTCCAGGACGTCGCCGCTGGGTTTCTCCGAGAATCCGAACGCGCCGCGGACAACGGTGCACATGCCGATGCTGTCCACGTACGCCCGGCTGTCCTGCGCGGCCTTCACGAGCGCGCCCTTGCCTTCCAGCGCGTAGCGGTCGTATTTCCCGCTCTGCAGCTCCGCCCGGATGGTCCACCCCCCCACGTTGTGGCATGCGCCCCTGTTGGACGTACCGTTCGTGAGGCCGTTGCCGGTGAACCCGCGCGGATCATACGCGGCAAAGGGCATGCCTTTCACGTCCAGAATGAAGCGCTTCCAGTCGGGACGGGCCTTCTTCACCCCGTACATCCCCTCCGCCAGGAGGTCACCGATGCCCTGGCGGGAGGCGATCAGCTGGATGATCCCAAGAAGCGCTTCGGGATTTCCGAACCGCGCGTCTATCCCGACCGTGTCCGTGGAGCTGATCAGGCCCTTTTCGTAGAGCTCCATCGTGAGCGCCACGGCGTTGCCCGCGGACATCGTGTCCAGCCCGAGCTCGTCGCAGAGCTGGTTGGCTTTCACGATGGCGCCGAAGTCGGAGATGCCGCAATTGGGCCCCAGGAGGCCGACGGTCTCGAACTCCGTGCGCGCTCGTGCCCCCGCGTACGGGCCTTCCTTCACGACGCACATTTTCCCGCAGGCCACCGTGCAGCGGTAGCACGCGTAGTTCTTTTCAAGGTATTGGTCGCGCATCGCATGGGCGTCCACCTTGTCGCAATCCTCGAAGTACGCGGTCTGGAAGTTGCGCGTGGGCATGCATCCCAGCGTATTGAGCGGCTCGATGTACTGCGGCGTCCCGAACTTCGTGTGGTTGGCCCGGGACTGTTTCAGATCCACCACGGCCGCCTTGCGGAGCTCCGCCACGCGCTCGGGGTTGGCCAGCGTGATATCGCCGCTTCCCTTCACCGCGATCCCCTTGAGCTTCTTCGAGCCCATGACCGCGCCCGGACCGCCGCGCCCGAAGGCCCTGTTGTCGACGTTGATGTAGGAAAGCCGGACGAGATTTTCACCCGCCGGGCCGATGGACATGGCGCCGCACTTGGTTTCCCCGAATGCTTCCCTCAACAGCTCCAGCGTGCGGGTGGACGGCAAACCCTTCCACGGGCCGGCATCACCGAACTCCACCTTGCCGTCGCGGATGGTGAGATACGTCCAGTCCGAAGCCCTGCCCTCGATGATCAGCCCGTCGAAGCCTGCCTGCTTCAGCTGGGGCCCGAAGTCCCCCCCGCAGTTGGAGCAGAGGTACATCCGCGTCTCAGGAGACTTGGTGGCAAGCTGGAACTTCGTGGTGGACACCAGAGGCGTGCCGGTGAGCGGGCCGGTGAAGAAGAAGATCTTGTTCTTTTCCCCCAGCTCGTCAACTCCCGCCGGGATCTCGTCCCAGTAGTATTTTGCCGCGATGCCTCTTCCGCCCAGGAGCATCTTGATGAGCTCTTCCTTCAATGGCTCCGTCGATACGGCGCGTCGACCCAGGTCCACGCGCAGCACCCGGCCGCAGTAACCTTTCAGCATATCGTCCCTCTCCGTGAAAAAGAAATTGATTCCAGCGCACGCCGTGTCACTTTTTCCCTGCCTCACCCAGGCAGGACAGCAGGTTCTCCACCGCCACGCGTGTGGCGCGGGAGACGCTCTCCGCCGTGAACGCCCCGATGTGCGGCGTCGTGATGACCTTCTCATGGGACAGGAGCCGGCCAGGCTCGGGAGGCTCACGATCGTAGGCATCCACAGCATACCCCGCAATCCGCCCCTGCTCCAGCCCTTCCAGGACGGCAGCGTCATCCACCAAGCCGCCCCGCGCGGTGTTGACGAGGTACGCCCCTTTCCTCATGCGCGCTATGGCTGCCCGGTCGATCAGAGGCGGCTCGCCCGGCGCGTGGGGGCAGTGCAGGGAGACCGCATCGGAGGAGGAAAGCACCTCCTCCAGCGTGGCGAAGCGGAACCGGGGCGAAGGATTGAAAGCGGTGTCCGGGTACGCATCGTAGCCCAGCACCTCCATGTCCAGCGCCAGGCCGAAGCGGGCCACGAGCTTTCCAATCTTCCCGCACCCGATGATCCCAAGCGTCCTCCCCTCGAGCTCCACGCCCTGGCGGCGCTCCCATCCGCCTGCCTTCATCCGCGAGCTGCCGAAAGGTATGGAGCGCATCAGGGAGAGAAGGAGGCCGATTGCCAGCTCCGCAACTCCCCTCGCGTTGGCCCCTTCCGCGCGCAGGACCGCAATTCCCAGGCGCTTGCACGCTTCCAGATCGATGGAATCCACACCGGTGCCGTTTCTGCTGATGGCCTTCAGGTCCCGCGCATCGCGCAACACTTTCTCGGAAATCTTTTCCACACCGGCAACCCATCCGACGCAGCCAGGCACCAGCCGCAGCAGCTCTTCCTCATCAGGCGACTTGCCCGGGGTGCACGTGAGAAGCTCGTAGCCGGCCTTCCTCAGCTGGTCGAGCGCCGGGTCCCCGTCCCGTGTCAGGGACCGCGGGGTGATGAGGATCTTCGCCATTCCCGTCAGCCCTTCGTGGACACGATGTCGACCTTCCCCGCCCGCTTGAAAACGCGGACCGGGAACCCTTCTTTTTCGATGTCGCCGTAGTTGTGGCCTGCTTCCCCGGGATACACGCAGAAGGAGATCAGGGGCTCTTCTCCCGTATTCACTGTCCGGTGGCCCCAGAAGGGCGGCACGTAGACCATGCGTCCGGGCAGGAAGCGCTCGACCGCGCTCTCCCCGCCTGGCAGCTTCATCAGCATGTACCCCTCGCCGCGCAGGCAGAGGTAGACCTCCGCCGTGCCGGCTACGGCATGGTAGTGCCCCTTGGTCATGAAGCACTCGCCCCCCACGGTCCCCGGGTTCGTCTTGCTGATGCAGAACTGAAGCTGTCCGGGCTGCTCGGGGATCTTCTTCTCGAAGACCTCGTAGTGCACCGGGTCCCCGTGCCTCACCAGGTCCTCCAGGGCCGCGACGTCCTTGTAGTGGCCCTTCATGCTGGAGGCCAGCCTGATGATGTGGTTGTCCGGGTCCTTCATGATGCCCCACACGAGGTCGAAGTCCATTCCGAACGGCTTCATCACGGCCACGGCGTCCGCCGTGGCGTTTTTTCCGCTTTCCTTCATCTTATTCCCTTTCTTCGCTCCAGGCGTTCATCGTTTCCAGCAGTCGCGTGTAGCGCGCCACCCGAGAGCGGCCAAGAGCTGCCCGCGACGGGTCAGGCTCAGTCACCGCCCCCGTTCGGACCCACTCCGCCGCCGTGGCGTCCAGGTCCTTCACCTCTCCAACCCCGTACGCCGCAAGGAGGGCCGAGCCAAGGGGCGCACCGCCCGCCCCGGGTATCTGGACGATGGGCACGCCGAGCACGTCTGCCTTGATCTTGTTCCACACCGCGCTTTTTTCCCCGCCGCCCGTGACCCGCACCTCGGTGACTTTGCCCTTTCCGTAGAGGGACTCCAGGCACCCGAGGTAGATTCCGTATTCAAGAGCCACGCCCTCCAGCACGGCGCGGTACAGGTGGCCCATCCCGTGACTCCAGGAGAGGCCGACCCAGGCGCCCCGAAGGAGCGGCTGCCCCGGGCTGACCCTGCCGCCGAGGTGCGGCACAAAGATCGGGTCATCCGCGGACGGCTGGACGGCGGCAGCGGCGGCGTTGAGGCTGTCGAAATCTCCGCCGCACCCCAGCTGCTCGCGAAACCACTCCAGGTTCATCCCGCCTCCGTTGATGTAGGCGTACGGGTGCCAGAGGCCCTGCACGGCGGAGCGGCCGCAGCTGAGGACCATGTCCTTCTCATCCACCTTGAAGTCAGTGACGCTGCAGGCGAACACCGAGGCAGTGCCTGCCACGTCCACGCAGATGCCGGGGCGCGTGGCGCCGCAGGAGAGGAAGCTCGCCGCGGTGTCACCGCATCCCGCCACCACGGGGACTCCGGCGGGAAGCCCGCAGAGCTTCGCCATGCCCTCCGTGAGCCCGCCCATCACCTCGTGGGAGGCAACGATGCGGGGAAGGACCGCGACGTCCACGCCGAAACGGCTGCACAGGGCCTTGTCCCACGCGGCCGCCCTGCTGTCCGCGAAACCCGAGAAGTGGAGATAGCTCCTGTCGATGAAAGCTCCCGAGCCGTCGCGGCCGGTGAGCCGCATTGCCGCGTAGCCGCCGGGCTGCACGAAAGCGCGGATGCGGCGAAAGACATCGGGATGCTCGTTTTTCCACCAGAGGATCTTGGGACCGTGGTTGAAGCTGGGGGGGCCGCCGGATTTCCGCACGATCTCGGCGCCTGCTTCCTTCTGCAGATACGTGATCCAGGGCGCGCAGCGGGTGTCCAGCCATGAGTCATACGGGGTGACGTTTTTTCCGTCCTCCCCCACGCCGATGATCCCCGCCATCTGCCCGTCGATTGCAATGCCTTTCACGGATGCACCCGACGGCGCGCAGGCCGCGCACTCTGCAACGGTCTGATACACCGAAGAAAGCTGGAACTCCGGTTCTTCCTCAACGACGCCCGCGGACGGCCGCTTCAGGTCGGACTTGCGGAAAGCCTCTCCCCGCAGCCGCCCCCCGCGGTCGTACACTGCCGCCTTCACCCCCTGCGTGCCGACGTCCACTCCGATAAAAAGGGATTCTGCCATCAGGGGAACTCCAGGACGTTCTTCAGGCCCTTGCCCTGCATCACCTGCTCGAAAGAGGCGCGGATCCCGTCAACCGGTGAGACCGATGTGACGAGGTCCTTCACGTTGACCGCTCCCGAGGCCACAAGGCCGAGTGTCTGGCGATACTGGCTGAGGCTCGAGCGCGATGTTCCCGATATCGTGATCTGCTTGTAATGCACGAGGTTCGTGTCCAGCGTCACCCTGCTTTTTCCCTCCGGCAGGCCGCCAAAGAACATGACACGGCCGTTGACGGCAGCGACCTCCAGGGCAGCCACCTGGATCTCCGGCACGGGAGCAGCGGTGATGCAGACGTCTACGCCGCGGCCGCCCGTCAGCTCCTTCATCCGTTCCACCAGGGGTCCGCCGGAGACAGGGATGATGGACGGCTCTGCTTTCGTGCACAGCTCAAGCCTCTCCGCGCTGATGTCGTTCATGTACACGCGGGCCGCTCCGCCCATGAGGGCGAGCTTGGCATGCATGAGGCCGATGGGGCCTGCTCCGATGACAAGCACGGTGTCCCCGGCGGTTGTAGCGGTGCGCTTGAACGCGTTGTATACGCAGGAAAGCGGCTCCACCAGAGCGGCGTCGATGAAGTCAGCCCCCTCGGGGATCTCCGCGAGGTTGCCCTGTCGGACGGCAGCCTCGGGGATCTTCATGTACTGGGCAAAGGCGCCAGGGATGTTGATTCCGAATGCCTTGTACGTGGCGCACAGCTGGGTGTTTCCGCTCACGCACATGTCGCAGACGCCGCAGCCCATGTTGGGAGCGACGGCAACGCGCATCCCTTCCCGATAGCCCGCCACCCCGGCGCCAACCCGCTCGATAATGCCACTCACCTCGTGGCCCAGGACGAGCGGGGAGTCCGGCCCGACGCCACGGGCGCCGTTTCTGTACATGCGGATGTCGGTCCCGCAGATTGCCGCCGCTCGCACGCGAAGGAGGACCTCACCATCCGCGATCCGCGGAAGAGGCAGCTCCTCCACCCGCAGGTCTTCCTTGCCGAAAAGAAGAGCGGCCCTCATTGTTGCGGTCTTGATGGTTGGTGTCTTCATGGTTGCGCTTTTCATCGTCGTCCTCCCGCGCCCAGTTTCTCAGCGCCGGCTTCCACGCGGACAGGGGCGTGCTCCGAGATGGATCGGTTGCCGGCGTTCACCACGGCCACCGCCATGCGGCCGTCGATGCCGCGGACCCTCGGGTCCCTGTTCTCCCGGATGCAGTCCACGAAATCCTGGTCCTCCGCCGCATACGCCTCCGTGAAAAGGGTGCGCCAGCTCTTGACGAAGGGCTGCGAGATGCCGCGCTCCGTGGAGCACCCGACAACCGAGTTCTCCCCGGTCCTCCCGACGAACATGATTCCCTTTGTCCCGATGATCTCCGTGCGGGAGTCATAGCCGTAGCCCACGGAGACCGCCCCGTCGATGAAGCCCTGGCGGCCGTCGGCGAACCTGCAGACCATGGCCACGTTGTCGTAGAAGTCCGGGAACCGCTCCAGCGCCTGCGGACAGCGGAAGTTTCCCCCGATGGCGTACACCTCGGTGATCTCGCTTCCCGCGAACCACCTCAGGGTGTCGATGTCGTGGCTGTTCACTTCCGCAAGCGGGCCGTTTGACTTGCGGATGTCGTACATCCACTCCTGGGGGACGCTCGGGCCATGGGTCAGGGATTTCACGAGAACCACATCGCCGATCTCCCCGGATTCGATGCGCTGGCGCGCGGCCATGAAGGTTTCATCGTATCGGCGCATGAATCCGATCTGGAGCTTCACGTCGGCAGAGGTGCAGGCCGCCGTCATGTCGTCGCATTCGCGCACGTCCATCGCCATGGGTTTTTCGCACAGAACGTGCTTGCCGGCGCGGGCCGCCTCCAGCACGACCTCCCGGTGCAGCGCCGTCGGGGTGACCACAACGACGGCATCCACCCGCGGGTCCCTCAGGGCATCCTGGTAGTCAGCGTATCCCTTTTCGACTTCCAGCTCCCCCTGGGCCGCCTTCAGAGTTTCCGCGTGGGCGTCCACGAGCGCGACGAGCTGCCCGCCGTTGACGCGCCGGGAGAAGTTGCGGGCGTGTATCATGCCAGCTCTTCCCGAGCCGATTACACATATGCCTATTTTTGTCAGGTTATCCCTGTTCATCCGGTCCCTTTCGGTTAGTTTAGCCTCTTCGAAATAGCCGCTACACTATACTTCTTCTATCGTTTCTTATTGTGCATCTATCTTTTTTTCTGTCAAGTATTTCCCTTTATTAGTATATCGTGTCTTTTCAGTATGCTTGAATCTTCTTGACATGTCAAAAATCCCGTGTTAGGTTGAAAGCTCCAAAACATCATGACGTCATGATGAATCCCGCAGGCGAGGTCCTTGAAGGTGGAGCGTTCCATCCCGCGCTACCGGTGGGTCTACAACTCCCTGAAGTCCCAGATCGAGCTCGGCGACTACAAGGTCGGAGACTACCTGGCGCCCGAGCCCGAGCTCGAGACACGGTTCAAGGTGAGCAGGACCACCGTCCGTAAGGCCGTGGAGATGCTCGCCCAGCAGGGCTTCGTCCACATCCGGCAGGGCAGGGGGACGGAGATCCTGGATTTCAAGGCCACGCAGAAGCTCCACTATGTCACTTCGTTTTCCGAGACGCTGCGCGAGCAGGGCTTCTACGTCTCACAATCGCAGATCTCCGTCGACTTCGTTTCCGCCCCCCGGCACATAGCCGTTGACCTGAGAGTCGACCCGGGGGCGAGGCTCGTCAAGGTCAACCGGGTGACGCTGGCCAACGGGACCCCGATTGCCCTCATGACGAATTACCTTGTCCCCGACCTGGCCCCCGGGGTGGAGAAGCGCATCAGCGGGATGAGCTCGCTCTACTCGTTCCTGGAGTCGGAA
Organism: uncultured Spirochaetota bacterium; assembly: GCA_963753085.1. GTDB lineage: Bacteria > Spirochaetota > Spirochaetia > SZUA-6 > Fen-1364 > Fen-1364. The sequence continues at coordinate 75,589 of CAVWBF010000007.1, forward strand.
TACCACATCGTCATCGAGGCCGCAACGGACTTCATCTCCGCCCGCCAGTCTTCCGCCGAGGAGGCGGAGAGGCTCCAGGTCCCGCGAGGCTCGCCGCTCCTGGTCGTGCGCCGCATAACGCACAGCGGGGGGAGGCCGGTCGAGGTGGCAATCCTGTTGATCATTGCGGAGCGCTATGAGTACTGCGTTCATACGAAGGACCGCCCGCCCAGGAGAATAAACGGCACATGAAACTCACCGCACAATCGATTGCCCGACTCATCGACATCAGCGCCGTGCAGGCGCCGCACGGGAAGACGGAGATCCGCCAGATGGTCCGCGCGGCCCGGGAGCACCGCTTCATCGCTGTCCATGTTCTGCCCTGCTGGGTAACATTCCTGCGGGAAGAGCTTGCCGGGGCCGAGGGCATCCTCATTGGCGCGCCCGTGGGATTTCCCGGCGGCGGTCACCGCACCGAGATAAAGCTTGCGGAAGCCAGGATGCTCGTCAAGGACGGAGTCCAGGAAATGGACATGATGCTCAACGTGGGCAGGCTGCGCTCGGGGGACAGGAGCTACTGCGAAGATGAGATCCGCGCCGTGGTTCAGGCGGTGCGGCCGGTGCCCGTGAAGGTCATCATCGAGGTCCACTACCTGGACCGTGAGCAGATCCGCGAGGCCTGCGAGGCTTGCATCAGCGCGGGTGCCGCGTTCGTGAAGACTGCTACCGGCTGGGCGCCGAGCGGCGCAACCCTCGAGGTGGTCCAGTACATCACGTCCCTCGTGGGCGAGCGGATCAAGGTGAAGGCGGCGGGGAGCATCCGCAGCCTCGACACGCTGGTGAAGATGTACCGCATGGGGGTCTCACGGTTCGGAATCAACCTGAAGACCGCCGTGGAGATCGTCCGCGAGGTGGCCGCGCTTCCCGGCGGCGGGATAGAAGCGTAGAGGCCCGGAGGCTGGGGATGGCGAAGAAGATCATCGCGTACGACCTGGGCACCGGCGGAAGCAAGGCTTCCCTGTTCGACCTCGACGGGGCATGCCTGGCCACCACGTTTGCCGCTTACCAGACCGTGTACCCCGACACCGGCTGGCACGAGCAGCGGCCCGAGGACTGGTGGAAGGCCATCGTGGAAAGCACGCATCGGCTCCTGGCGCAGAGCGGGACTCCCGGCTCGGACATCGACTGCCTGGCCATTTCAGGCCAGAGCCTCGGCGTGATCCCGGTGGACAAGGACGGGAAGCTTCTCCGGGAAACCACCCCCATCTGGTCCGACACCCGTGCCGGCCGGCAGACCGCCGCTTTCTTCCAGAAGACCGATGAGAAGGGCTGGTACATGACCACCGGCAATGGGTTTCCCGCCGCCTGTTACTCGGTCTTCAAGATCATGTGGTACCGGGACAGCGAGCCCTCCCTGTTCTCCCGGGTCCACAGGATCATCGGGTCAAAGGACTACATCAACCTGAAGCTCACCGGAAGGATCCTGACTGACTATTCCTACGCGTCGGGCTCGGGCGTCTACGACCTTGCCGGGTGGAAGTACGACGCCGGCCTCATCCGCGCAAGCGGCCTCCCCGCCGAGATATTCCCCGAGATCGTTCCTTCCACGGAAATCGTGGGAACCCTCCGCGCGGAGGCCGCCGCGGCGCTCGGCCTTCCGCGATCCGTGAAAGTGGCATGCGGCGGCGTGGACAATTCCTGCATGGCGCTGGGAGCGCGCAACACGGAGGAGGGGAGGGTATATACTTCCCTTGGCTCGTCATCCTGGATTGCCGTCTCATCCAAGAAGCCCGTTCTGGATGCCGCTGCCCGCCCCTACGTGTTCACCCACGTGGTCCCCGGGCTCTTCACCTCCGCGGTGAGCGTCTTTTCCGGCGGAAGCTCCTTCCGCTGGATCCGCGATCTGCTCCTGGGAGACCAGAGCGCCGCGCGCGGCCGGGATCCCTACGAGATTCTCGCCGAGATGGCAGCCTCATCTCCCGTGGGGGCGAACAAGCTCCTTTTCAACCCGAGCCTTGCCGGAGGCAGCTCGCAGGAGCCGAGCCCCAATATCCGTGGCGGGTTTGCCGGGATAGACCTTCGGCACACCCGCGCCGACCTTGTGCGTTCTTCCATGGAAGGGATCGCAATGAACCTCGGGGCGGTCCTCGACGTGCTTCGAAGGTTTGTCCCGCTGTCCGGCCAGATGCTCATGGTGGGGGGAGGAAGCAAGAGCCGCCTGTGGCGGCAGATCTTCGCCGACGTGTACCGCATGGAGTGCGTGAAGACCAGCGTAGACCAGGAAGCCGCCACGCTCGGGGCCGCCGCGGTTGCCGCGGTGGGCGCCGGATTGTGGAAGAGCTTCGCGCGGGTGGATGAGGCGCACACGGTGGAAAGCGTGGAGAAGCCTATTGCGCGCAACGCCGAGATCTATCGGAAGCTCGCGCCGGCCTTTGAAGCAATGCGCAGGAACGAGGCCGCCCTCGGTGACCTGCTTCACGGGATCGAAATCTAGAGAAGGGGGATTCCATGAAAATCGGATTGTTCACCGCGACCTTCCTGGACAAGAAGCTGGATGAGGTCTGCCAGATGGCGGCAAGCCTCGGCTACCAGGCCATCGAGATGCCCGCCTTTGCCGGCAACCCGCACCTGGACATCGAGGATGTCGTGAAGGGCTCCAACGCGAAGACTCTCCTGAAGATGGTGAACGGGCACGGGCTGATCATTTCCGCGCTCGCCAACCACCCCGAGGGACAGATCGTGCTCGGGCCGTATGGCAAGGACACGGATGCCATCTGCAAGGGCACCAAGGAAGAGAAGATCAGGTTCGGCACGGAGCGCATGATAAAGACAGCCGCGGCCGCGAACGCCCTGGGGGTCCCCGTTGTCACCGGCTTCCTGGGCTGCGAGAACTTCGGCCGCTTCTTCCCCTGGCCGTATTCGAAAGGTTGGGCCGACATGGAGCAGGAGCTCGTGGAGCGCTGGGGGAAGATCCTGGACAAGTTCCGCGAATACGGGGTCACGTTCGCCCACGAGCCGCACCCCAACGAGCTTGTCTACGATGTGGACACGGCCCTGCGGGCGGTGGAGCTCCTGGGCAACAGGAAGGAGTTCGGGTTCAACTTCGACCCGGCCAACCTCATCTACCTCGACATCAACGTGGAAAACTTCGTGGACCAGCTCAAGGGCCACATCCTCCACGTGCACGCCAAGGACGGCGAGGTGGTGGAGCACAACGTGAAGCGCTCCGGCCGCATCCCCCAGGGGGACTGGCAGAGGCTGGGACGCGGGTTCCGCTTCCGGATTCCGGGGTGGGGCTCGGTTCCCTGGAAGAAGGTCATCACGGAGCTCTCCATGATCGGATACGATTACGTCATGAGCTACGAGCACGAGGACGTGACCATGAGCCGGCAGGACGGCATCACCAAGACCATCGCCTACCTGAAGCCGCTCCTCATCGACAAGCCCTACGAGGGCCGTCACGATGTGCTGTTCACCTGATACGTCCGGTTCACCTGAAAGGAAGGCATGATATGGCAAGGATGATGAAGGCCGCTGTTGTCGAGAAGATCGAGAAGCTGGTGGTCAAGCAGGTCCCGGTCCCCGAGATCTCGGACGACGAGGTCCTGATCAAGGTCAAGTACACGGGGATCTGCGGCACCGACTGGAGCATCTACACCGGCAAGTATTCCGCGGACAAGCTGCCCCTGATACCCGGCCACGAGTTTTCCGGCACCATCGCGCAGGTGGGGAAAAAGGCGCGAAACCTCAAGGAAGGCGACAGGGTCACGGCGGACATCAACATGGGCTGCGGCACCTGCTACTACTGCCGCAAGGGGGAGAAGCTCCTCTGCCCCGAGTTCCATCAGCTGGGCATCCACGTGAACGGGACGTACGCGGAATACGTGAAGGCTCCCTGGGAGCAGGTGCACAAGCTCCCGGAAAACCTGAGCTTCCTCCAGGCAGCGTTCATCGAGCCGGTGTCCTGCGTCATTCATTCATCAAAGGCCGCGAACGTGACGCACGGCAGCTCCGTGGCGGTCATCGGAAGCGGACTGGGCGTTCTCCACGGGGCGCTGGCCAAGCTGCGCGGCGCCGCGCCTGTCATCGTGATCGGGGATAACGCCAAGAGGCTGGGAATCGCAAAGGACATGGGCGTTGACGTCACGATCAACATCAAGGAAGGAAAGGATGCACTTTCCGAGGTCATGAAGCTCACCGACGGCCGCGGCGCTGACTACGTGATAGAGGCTGTCGGCACGCCGGCCACCTACCAGCAGGCCTGGGCCATGACCCGCAGGGGCGGCACGCTCACCGCATTCGGCATCTGCGCCGGTGACGACGAGATCAAGATCAAGCCGTTCGATTTCGTGCTGGGGGAGAAGAAGGTCACCGGCTCGTGCGCCGGCGTCGGCCCCGACTGGACGGATGCGATGGACCTGATCGCGTACGGCAGGATCAAGCCGGAGCCTCTTTTCTCCATGATCGTCCCCCTGGAAGAGCTGGAGAGCGCGCTCAAGGAGCTTCGCTCCAACCCGAGCCTCTTCAAGGTGTTCGTCTCCACGGAGATCTCCAAGAGGGAGATCCTGTGATGAAGGAAACGATGCCGCTCCTGACGCCGATCAGGATCGGAAAGAAGACCGCCGCCAACAGGATCGCCATCAACGCCATGGAGTGCTGCGACGCTGACACCAACGGCAACCCCACGCAGACCGCTTTCCGCCGTTACGACCGGCTGGCCCGCGGGGACGCGGGGGTCATCGTGGTGGAGGCGCTGTCCGTGGTGGACGAGAACCGAGGGAGGCTCCACCAGCTCACCGCGCTGCCCCAGAATCAGAAAGGGCTCACCGACCTCGTGGCAACCATGCGCACGGCAAACCCCAAGCCGATCATCCTCTGGCAGCTCACCCACGCGGGGGAGCTTTCCAGCCCCGAGTTCTCCGAGCGGGTGTGCGCGAAGCCGTTCCCCGGCTACGAGGGCAGGCTCCTCACGGAAGAGGAGGTGGACGAGATCCTGGACCGGTTCGTGATGGCCGCGAAGATGGCGCACGACTGCGGCGCGGATGGCGTGGACTTCAAGCTCTGTCACGGCTACCTGGGCACGCAGCTCCTGCGGCCGTTCAACGACAGGAAGTGGAAGTACGGTGGCTCCTGGGCCAACCGCGCGCGGTTTGCCTACGAGTTCTACGAGCGCATCGCGAAGGAGATCAAGGACCCGGGCTTTCTTGTGGGCTCCAAGATCTCCGTGTGGGAAGGTCTGCCGGGCGGCATGGGGAGCGCCGGTCCCGACACGCCGATCATGGACCTCACCGAGGTGCTGGACCTCGTGAAGGGGCTCGAGGCGCGGGGGGCAAAATACATCATCGAATCCGCCGGAAATCCGTCCCTCACGGTTGCCCTGGTGCAGGCGGTGAAGATTGTGCCCGAGACGTGCTACCTGCACTTCGGTTTCCAGAAGCAGCTGAAATCCGTTCTCAAGCCGGAGACGGTGGTCATCGGCTCCAACAACTCGAACTACAGGAACGGGAAGAACACCTTCCGCGGCGTGAAGCGGGAAGAGTCATCGCTTCTGTACTGGGGGAACAAGAACATTCGAGACGGGGTGTGCGACATGGTCGCCCTTGGCCGCCAGTCCCTGGCTGATCCGTTCTTCGCGTCGAAGCTCGAGCAGGGCAAGGAAGAGGAGATCAAGTGGTGCACCGTGTGCGACAACTGCATCGAGTTCCTCATCCGCCAGGTGCCGGTTGGCTGCTCCACGTACGAGAAGGAGTACACGCGGGAGCTGAAACAGCTGCGCCAGGAAAAGGGCGCTCTCGGGGACACAGAAAAACATACGTAGCGCGACCGAAGGTCGCGCGAGATTTGTTGACAACTGTTTTTGGCGGGAGTACGATCCCGGCAAAAGCAATACGAAAAACAAGGTCGCACCAGGAGGCAGTGGTATGAAGATCGGCATCGACAGTTACTGCTATCACAGGTTCTGGGGGGATATTGCCACAGGGCAAAAGCCGACCACCGTGAGGCATGACCTGGAGTGGTTTCTCAAGCGCGCACACGAGCTGAAGGTGGACGGCGTTGCTGTCGAGCCTCCTCTGATTGCCCGGACGGACGCGAGCTACCTCAGCGAGGTCAAGGGCATGCTGGACGAATACAAGCTGGACCGGGTCTACGCGTGGGGCCACCCGGACGGACTGGAAGGCGGGAGGAACGAGAAGGCGTTTGCGGACATGATGAAGAGCATCGAATACGCTGCCGCAATCGGAGCCAAGGTCATGCGCGTGTGCGGAGCCAGCCTCGAGTTTCGCAACCAGCCGCACGGCCCGATGCTGGAAAAGCTCGCGAAGCAGTTCTCCGAGGCTGTCAAAGTGGCCGCGCAGCATGACATAAAGATCGCGGATGAGAACCACATCGACTTCAGCTCCGACGAGATGCTCTCCCTGATCAAAACCGTGAACTCACCTTACTTTGGGATCAACTTCGACACGGGCAACTTCATGCGGGTCCTCGATGACCCGATCAAGGGCATGCAGAAGCTGGCGAAGTACACCCTCTCGACGCACGTGAAAGACCTGAAGCCCAACCGCGAGGCGTCGGTGGACGACTGGTACTTCTTCTCCTCCACGCCCGTCGGAGACGGGCTGGTGGACAACCAGAAGCTTGCCCAGCTCCTGAAGGACGCCGGGTACGAGGGCTTCCTGGCAGTGGAGATCGACTTCCTCCATCCCGACTACAACTGGGACGAGGACAAGGCCGTGGCAGCCAGCATCAAGGAGCTGCGCCGGATAGTGAACGCGGTGAAATAGGAGGCGCCAGGTGAAGACACTGAACGTAGGGATCGTCGGGTACAAGTTCATGGGCAAGGCGCACTCCAACGGGTGGAAGCAGGCGCCGCTTTTCTTCGACCTGGACGTGCAGCCCGTCCTCAAAGTTGCCTGCGGCAGGCACCAGGAGTCCCTGAAGGCTTTTGCGGACAAGTGGGGATGGGAGCACACGGAGAGCGACTGGAAGAAGATGGTGCACCGCGATGACGTGGATATCGTGGACATCAGCGCGCCCCAGTACCTCCATTACGAGATTGCCATGGAGGCTATCAAGGCCGGCAAGCACATCTTCTGCGAGAAGCCCCTTGCCATGGACCTCAAGCAGGCAAAAGAGATGTACGAGGCCGCCGAGAAGAAGGGGATCACCCACTACATCAACCACAACTACCGCCGCTGTCCCGCGGTGCGCCTGGCAAAGAAGCTCATCGATGACGGGAAGGTGGGAAGAATCTTCCATTGGAGAGGGGCGTACCTGCAGTCATGGATCGTGGATCCCAAGTTCCCCCTCACGTGGCATCTGCAGAAGCAGTTCGCCGGGTCCGGGCCGCAGGGGGACCTGAACTCCCACAGCGTGGACCTGGCCCGCTACCTGGTGGGCGACATCACGAAGGTCACCTGCATGACGGCCCAGTTCATCAAGGAGCGCCCGCTTCCTGACGAGGTGGCATCGGGGACCTTTAGCGGCGCCTCCAAGGGCACCGGCAAGGGAACTGTCACCGTGGAGGACGCGGCCTTCATGACGGTGACCTTTGCCAACGGCGCGCTGGGAAGCTTCGAGGCAACCCGCTTTGCCCCGGGCCGCAAGAACTACAACTATTTCGAGATCTACGGAAGCAAGGGCAGCATCATCTTTGACCTGGAGAGGATGAACGAGCTGAAGTTCTTCTCGAATGAAGACCCTGCCAACGCGCAGGGCTTCAGAACGATCATCGCCACGGAGGGCGGGGTCCACGACTACGTGGGCAACTGGTGGCCGCCCGGGCACATGATCGGCTACGAGCACGAGTTCGTGCACGCCATGGTGGATTTTCTCAAGGCGGTGGGCACGAAGACGAAGATCGAGCCGAACTTCTATGACGGCATGAAGGAGATGGAGGTCCTGGACGCAGGCCTGCGCTCCGCGGAGACAGGAAAGGTCGTCGAGCTCGGCTGAAAGCCGTCACTGGAGGCGCCATGAAAGCAACTCTCGTTCCCATCCATTTCAAGTCAGGGATGGATGCGGAGTTCACCAAGCATCTTGCCATCGTGAAGGACCTCCTTGCCGCCGAGGCGGAGGTGCTTCCGCCCGTGGCCCTGGGAGGGAAGCTCCCCGCCGGCGCGGATGCGGTGGTCTTTCCGCAGCTCCTGGGGGACGCTTTTTCCCAGCTGGATGCCCTGAAGAAAATCAAGCTCCCGGTCGTGGTGCTGACCTCGGACTTCGGGACCGTGAACATGTGGGACTGGGAGATTGTCACCTTCATGCGCTCCCTCGGCATGAACGCCTTCACTCCGTACAACATCGAGCAGACCAGGCGGATCTGCCGCGCTCTCGCGCTCAAGCGCGAGATGAAAGAGGTGAAGTTTCTGGTCTTCCAGGACAGGCCGGGAGTCGGAGGCCAGCAGGCTGAGATCTTCAAGCGGTTCTGGTGGTGGGAGGACAAGGCTTCCGAGATGATCCGCGAGAAGTTCGGCATCCGCATCGTGAAGAAGAGCTTCAAGACCCTTGCCGGGCAGGCAAAGGCAATGAGCGACGCCGACGCCCGCGCGGCGCTTGCCGGCAGGCAGATCCCCATGGAAGGCGTCGGGGAGCGGCCGCTCGCCTCCGCGCTCAAGATGTACGCCGCGGTGAAGCGCGAGGTGGAAGCAGATCCCTCCATTCAGGCGGCAGGGATCAATTGCCTGAACGAGTCGGAGTATTCGGACACGACGCCCTGTCTCGCCTGGGACCTGCTGTACCAGGACAGGCGCCTCATCTGGGGCTGCGAGGGTGATACCCTGACGATGCTCACGCTGTTCCTCCTCGAGAGGACGCTCCAGAATCCCGTCATGATGAGCAACCTCTATCCGTTCCTCATGGGCGGAGCGGCTCTCAAGCACGAGAAGATCGACAAGTTCCCCGACGTGCCGGAGCCCGAGAACCACCTCCTCATGGTGCACTGCGGATACTTCGGCGTGGTGCCGCGGCCGTTCTGCGGCCAGTGGACGCTTCGGCCCAAGGCTCTGGCCATCGTGGACGACAACGCGCACATGATGGATGCGCGCATGGCTACCGGACCCATGACCTTGGCTAAGCTGCATCCCGAGCTGAGAAGCATCCAGGCGATTGCCGGGGAGCTGGAGGGCTACGTGCAGTACCCTGGAACGGACTGCAGAAACGGCGCGCTTCTGAAGGTGAAGGACGGACAGGCCATCATGAAGGCGTTCTACTCCCACCACTACTGCCTGCTCACCGGCAAGCACATCGTGGACATAGAGAACGTCGCGCGCGTGATGGAGATGGCTGCGGAGGTGCTGTAAACGGCGGCCTCGCGGGGCGCAAGAGGCGCCCGTGCCACCGCGAGCACCGGCGCTACCGTGAGCGCTCGCGATATTCCTGCGGGCTGACACCCGTCTCCTGCTTGAAGATCCGCGAAAAATAGCCCTGGTCCGGATACCCGCACAGCGCACCGACCTGCTTGATCTCCATCTCCGGGTGCTCGTTGAGAAGCCGGCGGGCGTGGTTGATCCGCAAATCACGCAGGTAGTGAACAGGCGCTACCCCCTCGCTCCGCTTGAAGAGTCGCGCCAGATAGGGCTGATTCAGGTGAAATCGGCCGGCCAGGTTGTTCAGGGAGATCTCCTCGGAGAAATGACTGCGAAGGTATTCCTTCGCAAGCGTCACGACCTCCTCCTGCGCGGTGGACCCGGCAAAATCCGGATGCTCGCTTTCGAACTTGTTTCGATCCGCTTCCAGCTGGACAAGGAGCCGCGCCATGGCCTTTCGAAGCTCTGCCATCTCTATGGGCTTGAGCAGGTAGTCCTTGACTCCGAACCTGAGTGCCGATCTTGCGTAGCTGAAATCGTCATACCCGCTGATGATGAGGACTTTCGTGTCCGGAAAGCCGTAATACACCTCCTGGATGAGGGCGAGGCCGTCGAGGACAGGCATGCGGATGTCAGTGATGAGGATGTCCGGAAAGAGCTCACCGATGGCCTCCAGGGCCTGCTGTCCGTCGGCTGCCTGGAAGACCACTTCGAACTCGGGACAGCATTCCGCCAGCTTCTTTGCGATGTTGGCGCGAATCAGCGGCTCGTCCTCAGCGACGAGGACCGAGTACGCTCGTTTTTGGCTCAAGGGTGCCGCCGATGATGACACTCGCGCCTCCCTCCGGGTTGTTTTCGATCCTGTACACCGCGTCGTCTCCGTAGAAGATGCGAAGGCGCGTGGAGATGTTCAGCAGGCCCATGCCGCTGATGGAAAGAGCCGGGTCGGGAGCAGACCTCATGCGCATCTCGATGGTGCGGCGAAGCTCGGCAAGCCGATCAGCCTCGAACCCCGGCCCGTTGTCGCGGACGCGGATGGTCCATCGGTTGTCCGCTTTTTCCCCGCGGATGGACAGGTGCCAGGGTGGCCGATCTCCCAGGCCGTACTTCATTGCGTTCTCGATGATGGGCTGTATGATGAGCTTCGGAACTTCCACCGGCAGGAGCCCGGAATCGATGGAGATCTCAGAGGACAGGTTGTCCTGAAAGCGCAGCTTCATGCATGCCACGTAGCGCCGCGCATACTCGACCTCTTCCTCGATGCTGGCCGTGGACGACTTCCCCGAGGATATGTAGCGCAGAAGGTGCGTCATGTTCTCCACGGTTTTCGCGATTTCCCCGCTCATTCCCTCCTCCGCCATGATCCCGATGGTGGTCAGCATGTTGTAGACGAAATGCGGGTCCATCTGGGACTGGAGGGCCAGCAGCGTGGCCTGCACCTCGTGCGCCCTGGCTTCGAGGGCCTCGTCCATGGACTCCCGCAGCTTTCGCTGCATGTCCTGGAAAGCGAGCTGCAGCTCTTCCAGCTCGTCCAGATCCGAGGTGGGCCGCTGTGAGGAACCGCTTGCCACCGTGCTCCAGTCCAGGCCGCTGATTGCGTCGTGAATTGCCCGCAGCGGCACGGTGAGCCGGGCGGCAAGCCGCGCGGCAATCACGGTGGAGCCGGCCAGGAGGAGGAGGCCGAAGAGAAGGATGATGGTCGTGAAGTCGCGCACGGGCTTCAGGAGAAGGCTCTTTTCCTGCGACACGGCGACGCGCCAGCCGGACTGACCGCTGGAGGCAACCATGGCGATTTCCGCCCGGCCCGTGCCGGCTTCCCGCAGGCTCAGGATCTGGCCGTCGGGGGCAACGCGAAGAACAGGCGGCGTGGGAGCTGCCTGCCCGCGGTAGGGAAACAGGGAGGAGCCCCCCGGGTCAAAGACAATGACATCGCTGGACCGGGAGGACATGCCCCGAAAGATCGTGTCGGAGAACTGCTCCACCTCGATGACGCCGAGCGCGGAGCCGTATTCGTCGTAGAAGGTCCGATAGAGGGAGATGTACATCCGGTCCCGGTACTGCGGGATGGTCTCCGCCAGGCGCGCATCCGCATGCGGGAGGGAGAGCTGCTTCGTGCCCGACCTGAGGTCGATCCGGGAGAGCCAGGGCACATCGAACACGCTTACGTTCGCAGCCTGGCTGAAAACGCCGGCACCCACCATCTCTCCGAAGAGGTCGTACACGTTGACCTGCGCCACCGGCTTGTAAGGCCCGACCATCGTCTGGACAACCCCGACAATGCGCACCGCGTTTCGGTACCTTTTCAGGCTTTCCGGGGAGCCTGCTTCCGAGCGGGGTATGGCCTGGCGTTCCCGGATCAGCTGCTTGATGGCCTCAGATGAAGCCACGGCAACCGAGACGCTGTTCATCTTGAAAAGCTCGGTGTCCAGGGCATCGATGAGCTTGGCGGAAAGATCCCGCAGCCCGTTGATCGCTACGCGCGTCAGCGCATTGGAGGTGTAGAAATAGGAAAACACGGTCATGAAAGCCATTGTGAGGACGATCAGCAGCAGATAGGAGAAAAAGAGGGTCGAGCGAACGCTCCTTGTACGTTTCCAGAACGCTCTCACGGGCCCATGATGAGGACCGCGTCAGGCAGCTGTCAAGGTTGGCATCCTCCGGCGTGAAGGAAAAAAAATCCCTATGACCGGATGTATTTCTCCATGGACAGGCTCCGGGGGCGGGTCCACAATTCGAAGGCCATGCTGCTTGCTTCGCTCGCCGGGAGGAGGATCAGGAACCAGGAAGGCCTCTCGATGACGGTGGCGGCCCTCCTTGTCGCCGCACTTGTCGTGTACCTCTCCACGGGCGTCAATTTCTTCAAGGCAACGAACATTCTCAACATGGCCCGCGGCTTCTCGCTGCTTGGCATCACGGCTATCGGCCAGACGGTGGTGATCATCGGCGGAGGGCTGGACCTCTCCGTGGCGGAAGTCATTTCCACGTCGAACGTTTTCGCCGCGACGTTCATGGCTGGAAAAGACGCGCTTTTCATCCCCGTGACATTGCTCGCGCTGGTCCTCGGGGCCCTTGTCGGGTTTCTCAACGGGGCCCTGGTGACCAAGAGGAACGTTCCCGCATTTGTTGCCACGCTGGGCACCTCGATCGTGCTTCGCGGCGCCCGGCTCATGTGGACGCAGGGTCTTCCGCAGGGCCACATACCCGACAACCTCAATGCGCTTGGGGTCGGGGCAAGCCTCGGGGTCCCCAACCTCTTCTACGTCTTTCTGGCCTGCGCCATCCTCATGGCCGTTGTCCTGCGGCGCATGGGATTCGGACGCCGACTCTACGCGGTGGGAACCAACAGATCCGTCGCGACGCTGAGCGGCGTGCGAAGCGACCGGGTGATCATCCTGAGCTACATGATCTCGGCGGTGTGCGCGGCTTTCGTCGGAGTTCTCCTGGGGGGCTACACGGGAATGTCGGACCAGAAGATCGGGGAAGGATACGATCTGGACTCCATTGCCGTGGCGGTCCTGGGCGGGGCGGCAATCGGCGGGGGATCGGGAAGCGTGGGCGGAACGATCCTTGGCGCGGTCATCATCCTGGTCCTGACAAACCTCTCCCTCCTCATGGGCTTCCCCATCCAGAGCCAGATGGTCATCAAGGGAGGGGTCATCATCCTTGCCCTGTGGCTCACCGCGCGTCGGAAGGTTTCGGCATGAAGATCCCGTTGTCAACGGGAATACACACGAAGGAAAAGGGGGAATCGAAGAGATGAGAAGATTCATCCGTTTCGCAGGGATCGCGCTGCTCCTGGCCGGTGTCGGCATGGCCGCGTTTGCGGCGGGCAGCGCAGAGAAGACCGGTCCGAAGAAGGACGGCATCGTGATCGGCTTCAGCAACGCGGGGATGGGGGACTCCTGGCGGCAGTTCCTCGTGGCCAACTTCAACGCGGAGGTGGCCAAGCACCCGGAGATCAAGCAGGCGTACATCACCAACGCGGACGAGAAGCCCGAGAAGCAGCTGGCCGACATCGACGACCTGCTCGTGAAGAAGGTCGACGCGCTCATCGTCTACCCGACGGTGGCTGACGCCATCATTCCCGCAATCGAAAAGGTGTACGCAAAGGGAATACCCGTCATCGTCTTCGGCGGGAATATCGCAACGGACAAGCTCACCTGCTCCGTGGAGGAAGACCTCCTGGCATTCGGTCGAGCCCAGGCCAAGTGGCTTGCCGAAGAGCTGAAGGGCAAGGGCAAGATCGTCATGCTCTCCGGGATCGCCGGCAACACCACCGCGGAAGACCGCCTGGCCGGAGCCAAGGAAGTCTTCAAGCAGTACCCGAACATCCAGATCCTGGATCTCCAGTACACCGACTGGTCTCCCCCCAAGGCAAAGACGATCATGGAGGCCATGATCCAGGCCTTCCCCGAGATCGATGGAATCTGGGCAGACAGCGGTCTCGAGTCGTGGCCTGCCCTCCAGGCCCTGAAAGAGGCCGGGCGGCCGCTCGTTCCGAGCACCGGGGACCAGCTCAACGGGTATACGAAGTTCCTCGTTGCGAACAACCTGCGGGGCTACGCGTATCCCATGACGACCCAGCTGTCCGCCGAGGCGGTGCGGCAGGCCCTCAAGGCCGTCAAGGGGGAGAAGGTGGAGAAGAAGGTCTTCATCACGATCACCGGGTACGGGCCGGACAAGATCCAGCAGCTCACCAAGCCGAACCTGTCGGACTGGTGGTGGATCGGGGACGACCAGATGCCCGCTGAGTTCCTTCCCAAGCTGTAAGGCGTATGAGACAAGGGTCCGGCGGCCGGGCCGCCGGACCCTTTCTCGGGAGTATGAAGAGATGCAGAACGGCCAATCGGTGCTGACGCTTGAAAACATCACCAAGGAGTTCCCGGGCGTGAAAGCCCTGGACGACGTCAGCCTCGATTTCGCCCCCGCGGAGGTCCACGGCCTGGTCGGGGAGAACGGCGCCGGCAAATCAACCCTGATGAAGATCCTCTGCGGTGTCTACAAGCCTGATGGCGGGCGCGTCTTCCTGAAGGGACGCCAGGTCTCCTTCAGAAACCCGCAGGAGGCGCAGCTTGCCGGCATCAGCATCATCTTCCAGGAGTTCAGCCTGATCCGCGGCTTCGATGTCGCTGACAATGTCTTTCTCAACCGCGAGCCTGTTCGCCTCTTCGGCCACATGGACAAGCGGAAAGCCCGGGAGATGACCCGCGCGCTCCTGGCGGAGATCGGGATCGAGCTGGACATCTCCCGGAAGGTGGAAGAGCTCACCGTGGTCCAGCAACAGGTGGTGGAGATCGTCAAGGCTCTTTCCTGCCGTGCTTCCGTGCTCATCATGGACGAGCCTTCCGCCGCCCTGACGGACAAGGAGCTGCGCAAGCTTTTCGACATCATCCGGACCCTGAAAGCAAGGGGCGTCACCGTCATCTATATCTCCCACATGCTGGAGGAGATCTTCCAGATCGCGGACCGGGTCACCGTCCTGAAGGACGGCAAGGTCATGGGAACGCGGCCCGCCGCGGAGCTCACGCGAGGGGAGCTCGTCAGGATGATGGTTGGACGGACAATCGAGGACTACTTCCCGGACCTCTCGAAAAAGCGCGGGCCAGTGGTTCTGGAGGCGGGCGGCCTTTCGCGGTCGGGGAAGCTCAGCGACATCAGCTTCCAGCTCCACGCGGGGGAAATCCTGGGCATCGCCGGCATGATAGGGTCGGGGAGGAACTTCCTTGCCCGCTGCATCCTGGGCCTGGAGAGCTACGAGGCGGGCTGGATCAAGGTCAAGGGCGCCCTTCATCACGGCAAGGGCTTTCCCGGCGCAATGGATGCGGGCTTCGGTTACATCACCGACGACAGGAAGGCCCTGGGAATCCTGGGACGGATGACGATTGCGGAAAACCTCACGATCGCCAGCCTTCGCGACTACCTGGCAATCGGTTTCCTCAGGCGGCGCCGGGAGAATACGGATGCCCAGAGCCAGGTGGAGCGCTTGAGCATCCGCAGCACCGGCATCGCCCAGGCGGTGGAAACGTTGAGCGGCGGCAACCAGCAGAAGGTGCTCATCTCGCGGTGGCTGCTGCGCAATCCCGACATCCTGATCATCTCGGAGCCCACCCGCGGGATCGACGTGGGGGCAAAGGCGGAAATCTACCGGATCATGCGGGCGCTTGCGTCGGAGGGGAAGGCCATCCTCATGATCTCCTCGGAGCTGGCCGAGATCATCGGGATGTCGGACCGCATCATCGTGATGCGCTCCGGGCGGATAGAAGGAACCATCGACCAACAGAACGGGAGGGCTACCGAAGAGCAGGTCATGTCCCTTGCGGTGGGCCACGCCTGGTCGTTCAGCGCCGGAGGCGCAGCATCCGGATGAGGGCCGCCCTGTCCTGGCAGAAGCGACTGAAAGAACCGCAGGTCCTCGTGTGGGTCATCCTTGCGGCCCTGCTCCTGGCGTGCGCAATCGCTTCCCCGCTTTTCCTGGAGCCGGAAAACCTCGACAATGTTTTCCTGGTCCAGCCGGTGGGTCTTGGGCTGGCTGCCCTCGGGCAGGCGTTCGTCGTGATCTCCGGCGGGATCGATCTTTCCATCGGCTCCCTGATCTCGCTCCTGAGCTCCCTGGCAGCGGGCCTCTACCGCTCGCAGCCCGGGCTCAACCCCGTGCTGGTTGCCCTCTTCCTGGTCGGCCTCGGTGCGGCGGCGGGAGCCATCAACGGCATGATTGTCGTGCGCCTGCGCGTTACACCGTTCATGGCCACACTGGCAACGATGTCCCTGTTCCAGGGGGCCGTGCTTTTCTACGCGCCGCGGACAATCGGGGGCATTCCGAAATCCTACCGCTTCATTTCCGACGGCCAGGTGGCAGGAGTCCCGGCGAGCATCATCCTCTTCATCATCGTCATTGCGGCGTGCTGGTACCTGCTTCGGATGAACCGGCTGGGAAAGCACATCTACGCCGTGGGGTCGGACCCGTACGTGTCCCAGATTTCCGGGATCCCCGTCCGGCGTGTCCGCTTCCTCTCGTACCTGATCTGCGGGATCCTGGTCGGGGTGGCCTCTGCCTTCATGGCATCGCGGCTGGGCGGCGGCGGGCCGAAGGTGGGCGTGGGGTACGAGCTGGACTCCATCACGGCGGCTGTCATTGGCGGCGTCAGCCTGGCCGGAGGCTCCGGCAGTGTCCTTGGCACGTTTGCCGGAGTGCTCATCATCGGGGTCTTCTACAACATCATGAACCTTCTGAGCGTCAACGCGTATCTCCAGATCGTGCTCAAGGGACTTGTGCTGATTGCGGCCGTTTCGTTCTACGCGAAAAGGAGAGTGTGAGAGATGGCAATCGAGTGGCTTTCAAAGCCCATCGCGATCGGAAAGAAGACGGCGCCCAACCGCATCGTGTATCAGCCCACGGAGGCAAATAACTGCGACTCCGAGGGAAGCGCCACGGAGCACACCATGCGCAAGTACGCGGCGCTGGCCCGGGGCAGGCCGGGAATCATCCACATCGAGAGCAGCGACGTGACCACGCGCACGCAGGCCCGGTCCAACCGCCTGTTGATCCTGGACCACAACATGCCGGGTCTCGAGAAGCTCGTGAAGGAGATCCGCACAATCAACTCGGAGTCGCTTATCGTGTTCCAGCTCAGCCACGCGGGCCGCCTGAGCGATCCCGTGTTCAAGCCTCCGATGTACGTCTACCGGACCAACGGCAGCGACCGGATCATGAGCATCCGCGATATCGAGGAGACACGGGAGGAGTTCGTGTCAGCGGCGCGCCGCGCGTGGAAGGTCGGGGCTGACGGGATCGATTTCAAGCAGGCGCACAGCTTCATCGGTGACGATTTCCTCCACCCGGCAAACACGCGCCCGGATCAGTACGGAGGGAGCTGGGAAAACCGCACGCGCTTTTTCCGCGAGACGCTCACTCGCATGCGGGAGGTGATTTCAGATCCGGACTTCATCATCGGCTCGCGCATCACGCCCTACGAAGGGTTGCCGGGGGCATTCGGCTCCGCCGGCCCCGAGGACGTTGCGGAGGATCTCACCGAGCCCATTGCCTTTGCACGGCTGATGGAAAAACACGGCATCAATTTCATCAACGTCTCCGCCGGCTCGGCCGCGGGAAACCTCGAGATGCTCATGCCCACGGCCTCCTACCCGGAAGGGGTGTTCCGCCATTTCAGCTGGACACGAGCCATCAAGCAGAGCGTTTCCATTCCCATCATCGGCTCGGGATACAGCCGGCTTTCCAACGGCGACAAGGCGCTCCACATCTCCGACATGGACAAGGCGAACTTCCTCTACTGGGCGGAGAAGAACGTGCGTGACGGGCACACCGACCTCGTCGGCGTTGGACGCCAGTCCATCGCGGATCCCGAGTTTGCCCGAAAGATCCTGGAGGGCCGCGAGGCAGAGGTCAGGTGGTGCATCACCTGCCAGGAATGCACCACCCTCCTGGGGTCCAACAAGCGCGTCGGCTGTACCATCTACGACAAGGAGTACCGGCAGTTCCTGCCGAAGAAATAGCAGCGCGCCATCAGTGGCCGAGGACCTGGTTGACGAGCACCAGCTTTGCGCGGCCGGGCTGCACTTCCTTCGTGAAGAGAAGGATCTTGTTGGGAGACGACATGAAGGTCTCCGGCAGGCCGTACGCCTTCCGCGCCCTTTCGCTTTCTTTCGGGATCAGGTACTCGTTGATCCTGCGCATCCCTTCTTCCACGTTCTTCACGATCTTCTGGGCGCCCACCACCCAGATCACCGTTCCCGCGGCGCTTGCGTAAGCGGGGAGCTGGCTCCCCGTCATGGAGGCCACCATCACCGTTCCGGTCTCCGTCACCGCGTGCGCGCTGCCGATTGTGAAATCAGGGGCCGCCCCGAGCTTTCGCATCTGCCGGCCCTGGGTCTTCTGGTCCATCTTGAAAAGGACGGGCCTCACCGCGTCGTATTTGCCGGATTCGTTCACGTGGCTGGAAAGCCCGATCTGGTCCAGGGTGATGGAGGTCATCGTGAATACCTCTGCTCCTTCGGGAAGCAGGGAGAGGACCACCTTCTTCGCTTCCTCGGCGGTTTCCGCAAGGGACGCATCGATTCCGTTCGCTTTCAGGGCCGCCAGCGTGCGCTCCAGGGCCTCCTTTGAAGGAAGTGCGTCCCAGACTCTCATTTCCATTCATAGCTCCTTTCAACAAGTAAGTTACAATTAGTAAGTTAGTAGTTAAATTGCATCAAGGCAAGAAAAATAGTATCTTTTCCCCATGGGGAAGTCGGTGCGAACCGTGGAGCAGCTCTGCCCGTCGGTGGAGGCGGCGTTCAACCTGCTGGGAAGGAAGTGGGCGGGGCTCATCATCCGTGAGCTTTCCGCCGGGCCGCGCCATTTCTGCGACCTGGAACGGGGAATACCCGCGGTAAGCGCCCGCGTGCTCACCGAGCGCATGAAAGAGCTGGAAGAGGCCGGCATCCTTACGAGGACGGTTGATACAGGCACCCCGGTTCGCGTCATCTACGCGCTTACGGACAAGGGCAAGGCCCTCATTCCCGTCATGGACGGGCTGGAAAAATGGGCCAGGTCGTGGAACGGCGCGTCAGAAGGCACCCGCGGACACGCTTAGCCGCCCGTGGCCGCGGACGCCCTCAGGCGTCAGCGCCAGCCGTCGTTTTCCACCTTGCCAGGGCCGCATTCCACAGCGGTTCTTGCGGCGGATCAGCCAGGATCGTGAGTGCCTGTTTCTTCACCGGATGAATGAAGGAAAGCTTTCTTGCGTGAAGGTGGATTCCCCCGCCGGGGTTGGACCGGGCGGCGCCGTACTTCAGGTCCCCCTTGATGTGGCATCCCACCGCATGCAGCTGCGCCCTGATCTGGTGATGCCGGCCCGTGTGCAGATCGATCTCCAGCAGGTGATAGCGCTCGAGGCTGAAGAGAAGACGATAGGTGAGCCGCGCCTCCTGCGCGCCGGGCCGGGGCTCCTGCCAGGCATATGACTTGTTCTGCTCCGTATTTCTCGTCAGCCAGTGGACCAGGGTCCCAGAGTCGGCAGGCGGCCTTTCCGCGACAAGCGCCCAGTAGGTTTTCTCAACCGCGCCGTCCCTGAACATTTCGCTCAGCCTCTGGAGGGCCTTGCTGGTGCGGGCAAAGAGGACGACGCCGCTCGTTGGCCTGTCCAGCCGATGCGGTATCCCCACGAACACTTCCCCCGGTTTCGCGCGTGAAGCGCGGATATAGTCCCTGACCTTGTCCACAAGCGGAACGTCGCCCGTCTTGTCTCCCTGGACGATGTCGGCGGGCATCTTGTTCACCGCGAGGAGATGGTTGTCCTCGTAAAGAACGCGAAGCTCCTGTTCGCTTGTCCCGCCGCCGCGCGCCGTGCTCACGCAGGGCAGTATAGATCAAGACGAGGCAGGCAGGAACCGCAAGGAGATGGAACTGCAGCCGTTGACCCCCCACGGGGGGCGGCCTATGCTATCAGCGGGGCCAGGTGCGAACGAAAGACATGAACGACCGAAGGCTTGATTTCTACATTCGTGAGCTGTACGAACTGGCAAAAACGCTCAAACCTGATCAATTCATAGAGCTCTACAACAGGACGTTTCCCGAAGAAAGGCCAGTCAGCATTAAAGATTTCTCAGGGCTTCTCAATGAGCAGGGCCTGAGAACCGAGTTCATAAGCCGAATAAGCGATTTCGAAAAGATAGAATTGAAAAGAATCTACGATCTGGCCAATCACATACGCTCAAGGAGAATGTAGTTTCGGATTCTTTGAGCAGCGGGAGGCAGTATGTCGCTACGGAGCAAACTGACAGCAGGGCTTGGATTCCTGTTCCTGATCATATTCGCTTTGGCCATCTACAGCTCGTTTGAGATACAAGCATTATCCAACGACGCTGAAAAGATCATTCGAGACAACTACGATTCCCTGGTGTATTGCAAGAATATGCTGGTTGCATTGGATGACATGAGGACCGGCATCAGTAGCCGAGGTTTCCGTTCGAACCTCGCCAGGTCATCTGCCTATTACGCGAACCTCTTCGAAACAGGCAAGTCGTCTTTTGAAAGCAACCTGGGTGCCGAAAGGGGGAACATCACCGAAATACATGAGAAGGACTACGTGGGGGAACTGAACAGCGCGTATGCCCTTTTCCTGAAGCTCGGCGCGCAAATGCTTGGAAAGGGAGCGTCCCCCGATTTGTATTTCAGCGATTTTCTTCCAGCCTATACGAGTGTCAGACAATCAATTCTTGTAATCAACGATCTGAATATGCAGGCCATTGAACGCAAGAGCCTGTCGACAAGACATAACGCGGGGAATATGGTCAACGCCATGGCCGTTGTCGGGGCCATAAGTATATTGATTGGATTCTTCTATTTCTGGTATTTCCCGTTCTACATCTCCAATACGACATCGTACCTTGCAAAGAGGATGAAGGAATTGCTGGCTCACAATGGAATCACGTTCGATACCAAAACGAAAGACGAGGCGTTTGTGCTCCTGCAATCGATCAACCTGCTCGAGAACAAGCTTCTGTCCGAGCAGGGGAAGGGAAATGAAATGGTGTGAGGCGAACCCCACCTAAGCGTTTTTTACGAACTTCATGGAGATCGAGTTCACGCAATGACGCGTGTTCTTGGCGGTGAATCCTTCCCCCAGAAACACGTGACCCAGGTGCGCGCCACAGTTGGTGCACGTGATCTCCGTCCGTGAGCCGTCCGCATCCACGGTCCGCTTCACCGCGCCTGGGATCTCGTCGTCGAAGCTCGGCCATCCGCAGCGCGCGTCGAACTTGTCTTCTGACCGATAGAGCGGGGCGTTGCATCTCCTGCAGACGTAGGTCCCTTTTTCCCAGTGGGACTCGTATTCTCCCGAAAATGGCCGTTCGGTACCTTTATGAACAATGACGCGCTCTTCCGCGGGCGTCAGGGGATTGAGCTTTTTCATGGCTAATACGAATATACTGCCCATCATGTCACACCGTGCAGGAGCCGCTTTCATCGTCATATCCGCGGCATGCTATGGCGCCATGCCCATCTTTGCCCGCTTTGCATACTCCTCCGGCGTGAGCCCCGTGACGCTTCTTTTCCTCCGCTTTGCCTTTGCCGCCCCGGTGATGGTGGCCCTCGTTGCGCTGCGCAGGGTGCGGCTGCCCCGGGGCGCCGCGTTGGTTGCCCTTATCTGCCTGGGAGCAGTCATCTACGTCGTGCAGGCGCTCTGCTATTTCACCGCGCTGACCAGGGCACCGGCGAGCCTGGTCGCCCTGATCCTGTACCTGTATCCCGTCCTTGTTGCCGTCGGCGCGACCCTCCTGTACGGCGAACAGTTCACGCTTGCCCGAGGAGCAGCGCTTGCCCTTGCCCTTGGCGGGGCTGCCCTCATAATCGGCTTCGAGAGGGGAGGGTCAGCCGCCGGCGTGGCCCTTGCCATCGCTGCTGCCAGCATCTACGCGGTGTACATCCTTGCAGGCACCCGGTTGATGAGGAACGTGCCCCCGCTGGCCGCCGCCACGGTGGTGATCTGCTCCACCGCTGTCGTCTACGGCGGAATCGCTTTCGTCCGCGGTCCCGTCTGGCCGGCCACGGCCGGAGGGTGGCTTTCCATAGCCGCGCTTGCGCTCGTCTCCACCGTTGCCGCCATAGCGTTCTTCTTTGCCGGGCTGGAGCGCGTCGGTCCCACCAGCGCTTCGATCCTTTCCACCCTGGAGCCGGCCGTCGCGGTGACGCTGGCGGTGCTCCTCCTGGGAGAGGCGCTCACGCCGGCAAAGCTGGCGGGCGGCCTCCTTATCCTTGCCGCTGTCCTGGTCACCTCACGGACAGCCGTGAGGGAGAAAAGCTGATGAAAGATCACGCGCGGCTCCTTGCCGTTCTCTCCGAAGAGTACACACGCAGGTCCCCTCGCAGCGCCGCAATCAACAGGGAAGCCCTTCGCGTCCTGGTGGACGGCGGCAGTCACGCCATACGGCTCCTGAAGCCGTTTCCGCCGCGCATCACGGAAGCGCAGGGCGCATACGTGACGGATGAGGACGGGCATCGGATCCTGGATTTCTGGCAGGGTCACCACGCCAACATCCTTGGCCACAATCCCCGGGTGATCACGGAGCCGCTGGCGGCCGCGCTTTCCCGGGGGTTCGGGCTGCAGTCCGGCTTCACCGATTCCCTCCAGGCGCAGGCTGCCGAGCTGCTGTGCGCCCGCACGGGGGCGGAGCGGGTGCGCTTTACCTCAAGCGGTTCCCTGGCCACCATGTACGCCATCATGCTTGCCCGCGCGGCCACCGGCCGGGAAAAGGTCCTCAAGATCGGAGGCGGGTGGCACGGCGCGCAGCCCTGGGGCCTCGTCGGGGTGGACTACCATGAAGAGGAGCCGCGCAGCTTCCAGCACGCGGAAAGCCGCGGGCTGCCGAGCGCCGTTGCCGAGCAGGTGATCGTCACCGGGTTCAACGACACCGTGATGCTGGAGGATCAATTTCGCAGGAACGGATCGAGCATCGCGTGCTTCATCATGGAGCCGTTCATGGGGTCAGGCGGCAACATCCCGGCAAGCCTTGCGTTCCTGCAGGCGGCCCGGGATCTCACGCGGAAGCATGGCGCCCTTCTCATCTTCGATGAGGTGATCTCGGGCTTCCGATTCTGCGCTGGAAGCACCTCGCGGGTCTTCTCCGTCCAGCCGGACCTCGCTACCTTTGCGAAGATCATCGGGGGTGGGATGCCCGTGGCAGCGGTGGCCGGAAAGGCCGACCTCATGGCCCTGGCCGGTCGGGGAGGCGGGGTGAAGTTTTCCGGCGGGACCTACTCGTGTCACCCCGCTTCCATGCTCGCGTCCGTCTCCATGGTCCGTCACCTCGTGGACAAGGAGGCTGAGATCTATCCCCGCCTGGGCGTTCTGGGGGAGAAGGCGCGAGTGACGGTCCAGGAGGCGCTGTGCGCGGAGGGACTGCGGGCCCGGTGCACTGGGTACGGCAACGACGCGCTGCCTGCGAGCTCCATGGCGTCCGTCCATTTCCCTTTCGACGAATCCAGCGTTCTCGATTCTCCAGAGAAGACGAGAAACCCCGATATCTGCGACGTTGTCCTGGCCGACACGGTCCTGCAGCTGGCCCTCCTCCTGGAGGACGTCTTTGTCATGCACGGGCTCGGGTCGGTATCCGCGGCCCACACGGCTTCGGACATCTCACGGCTGGGGGATGCGTGCCGAAAGGCGGCACGGAGGATCGCGCCCCTGTTGCCTTGAAATCCCGTTCTTCGCGCGCTACGTTCTTGCTTCCAGACACGAGGAGCTCCCACGCATGAAGAAGGCGCTGGCCATACTTGTCATTGCACTCGTACCCGTCATGGCCCATGCCGATTTCCAGCTGGGCGGAACGGGAATCTACAATGGCGATATTGCAACGCTTGGATCCCAGCCCATCACGGGAGCTGGTTTCACCTACGGGATGGAAAGCCGCCTGAAGTTCCTGAGCGTGCTCCAGCTCGGCCTCACGGGGCTCTACTACCCATCCGCAACCGTCGGAGGCTCATCGTACATCCTTGCCCTGACCGACATCGGGCTTTCCATCGACATCTTTTTCCTGCGTTTCGGCGCCGGAATCGGGCCGGACATCCTCATCCCCATGAGCGGCCCATCGGTGAGCGCCACATCCGCGGCGAACCTCAAGCTCTCAGGCGATATCAACATCGGGCCCGTCTCCGTGGGCGTGGTTGCGTTCTACCCCGTCCAGTCCATCTGGGACCTTGAAAACTTCACCAGCATGACTCCCTGGGTCGGGCTCACCGCCATGATCCGCCTGTTCTAGGACCGCGCGCGGCGCCGGTCACAGGCCGCCGCGCGCGGCCGTCCAGTCCTCTTTCGGTATCTGCGTTATGGGGCCCAAACATCGTTGACAACGTTGCCGCTCAAGTAGGTCGTCCAGGTATAGGTTGCGCCGCCACTCCCGGACACCGACAGACCCGCAGCGGTTGCCGCGTACACATTCGAGCCTGAAACGTAGATGCCGTAGACAGAATTGCTGACCAGGCCCGTGCCTGTGGTCTGGTTTGTCCAGCTCGTACCTGCGTTGGTTGACATCGAGAGGCCTGCGGCGGTTGCAGCGTAGATAGTCGTGCCTGACAACGAATAGCTGTAAATGTCGTAGACCGTGTTGCTCGCCAGACCGCTGGACGTCGTGTAGTTGGTCCAGCTTCCCGGGCCGAACTGGGCAATTGACACGCCGCCCGCGGTGGCGGCATAGATGGTTCCTGCGCCGTAGATGCTGTTCACCGTGGTGCTGCCAAGGCCCGACGAGCTCGAATTCCATGTGCTGCCGCTATCGGTGGAATACGTCACCCCATTGCCCGTTGCAAGATAGACATTCACGCCGTAGACGCTGACGCCGTTGATGACGCTGCTGTTGAAGCCGGGAGTACCTGTCGAGTAGTTTGTCCAGGTTGTACCACCGTTGGTTGTCTTCCAAAGACCTCCCGAGGAGGTTGCCGCATAGATGGTGGAGCCGGAAGCGTAGACGTCCTTGACGGTGTTGCTGCCCGGGCCGTTGGCTATTGTACTCCAGATCGTACCGCCATTCGTAGACTTCGACAAACCCCCTGCAGTCGCGGCGTAGATTGTCGAGCCTGAGACGAAGACACGGTATACTGTATTGCTTCCCAGGCCGTTTCCTGTGGTGTAGGTGGTCCAGCTCGTGCCGCCGTTTGTGGAGATGCACACGCCTCCCGTCGTTGCAGCATAGATGCAGGGCGCGAAGTTGGCCTTGATCGTTGCGTTGCTGGCCGTGAGGGTTACCGTCGTGCTCGCGAGGTTGGCATTTGCGAAGCTGACGCCGGAGCCCGACACTACAGTCCAGCTTACAAATGAGTAGTTGGTGCTTGCTGCCGCGACAATTGCCGTTGCCACGCCGTAATTGACGGTTACCGGGCTGGATGCGGGAGTCGTGATCGATCCGCCGGTACTCGCGGCAACGGTGAGCGAATACTGCGTCACCGCGAAGTTGGCTTGAATCGACGCGTTTCCTCCGGTCAGGGTGACCGTGGTGCTTGCGCTGGTCGCGCTTGCGAATGTGACTCCGGTTCCCGATACCACGGTCCAGTTCACAAATGAGTAGCCGGTGTTCGCAGAGGCGACAATCGAGGTCGCTGCGCCGTAGTTCACCGTCACCGGGCTTGAAGCGGGAGTGGTGATCGAGCCATTGCTTCCCGCGGTTACCGTGAGCGAGTACTGGATGATGGCGAAGTTGGCTTTGATCGTTGCATTCCCGGCGGTCAGGGTGACGGTCGTGCTTGCGCTGGTCGCGCTTGCGAATGTGACTCCGGTTCCCGACACCACGGTCCAGTTCGTGAATGAGTAGCCGGTGCTTGGAGAGGCAACGATGGTCGTGGCCGCACCATAGTTGACCATGACCGAGCTCGATGAAGGCGTCGTGATGGTTCCACCGGTTCCAGTGCTGAGAGTGAGTGTGTATCGGTACAGGACGGTGTACGCAGCGCTGGCCACCGGTGAGGCGGTGTACCCAGGCGCCGTTGCCAGCGCCTTGATGGTCATTGACGTCGAGGGGCCAGAAATCACAATCCCCGAGGCATAGACAGACGAACCGGTGGTCGGGGTGGTTCCGTCCGTGGTGCAGTAGATCGTTGCGCCGCTGGTGGAATCGGAGATGGTTACCGTCGTGTTGGCACTGTATGTGCCGGGTGTCGGCAAGAACTGGGGAGTCGATGTCTGGCCGTATGTGATCGTGTACGTTGCTGACGTGACCACGGAATCGATCATCCCAGGCTTTGCTGCGAATGCCTTGATGGTCATCGTTGTACCATTACCGGCCACGGCTATGGCCGTGGTGAAGGTGGACGAGGATGTCGTTGGAGAGCTGCCGTCAGTGGTGTAATAGATAGTCACTCCGGATGTGGCACACGTGAGGGTTACCTGCTGGTCCGAGGAAAAACCACCGCCGGCGGGAGAAAACTCCACCGAGGCAACCTGATTGTAATTGATCGAATAGGTTGCCGAGGTCACTGCGGAGTCAGTCATTCCGGACTTTGCCGCGAATGCCTTGATGGTCATCGTTGTACCATTTCCGGCAACCGCGATCGGAGCCGAGTACGCCGACGAGGAAGACGTTGGAGAGCTGCCGTCAGTGGTGTAATAGATGGTCGCTCCGGATGTGGCACTGGTGAGCGTTACCTGCTGGTCGGAGGAATAACTGCCCCCGGGAACTGAAAACTCCACAGAGGCAACGGTCTGCTGCTCCTGAGGACCTCCGCCCCCTCCCGTGGGATTTGAGCACGCCAAAGCAGTCAGCACGATGAGGAGAACGACTGCAAAAAGACACTTTCTTGGTTTCATGGCCTTTTCTCCTATATGTGTCCGAATCCTGACGCGGCGCTTGCCGCCTATCTCACCTCGACGTAGAGAGTCGGCCGGACGCTCACCGCGGACTCCATGGAATTGATGTCGAATCCTCTGTAGCACTCATATCCCGGCGCTACGATGCTGTAGTCGCGGAGCAGCAGCCCGTAGTTGCTCATCGACCCGCTTGCCCAGGCCTGAACGATTGCCGTGACATCGAAGTTCCAGGAGACAGCAGTCGACACCGGCGCCCCTTTGGTCGAGACGCCGGAAGTGTAGTAGTTCGGGCAGTTGTTGAAGGTGATGGTGGACCCGCTCCAGTTGCCGGCCAGAGCATTCACCGCGTAGGTGCCGGTGAAATCTCCCGGCAGGTCATAGGGCCAGAGAATCAAAGTGGCCTTGGTGATGGTTCTGCCGGCGATGAAACTGTTAATGTCAAACCGGAAGGCGCTGGATCCAATGAGGTACCCGAAAAGGTAACCATACATGTCGTAGAAATAGCTGGCGCCGGCCATGTCCTTGGCGTTTGAGTAAACCGCGTTTCCGACTGAAGAGTCTTGCGAGTTGTAGAGCATTCCGTTGTCGTAGTTGGGATAGAAGGTCAGGGTCAGATACGGAACCGACACCGCAACGACATTGCTGTAGGAGGTGTAGTTCCCGTTGACAAGCGCCCGCACGCGGAAGTAACTGGTCTTTCCGATGTCGACGGCCTCCGGAGTAATGGTATCAGTGTACGGAGAGGTCCTGACGTTGTCCGGGTATTTGGCAAGCAGGGAGTAACCCGACGTCTGGTTGTATGAGTACTCCAGCTCGTAATGGTCGTTTGTCGAAACAAGTCCAGGCCAGGTGTAGGTCCACGTCAACTGGAAAGGTCCCGTCGCAGAGGACGGACCTGAGAGCACCGGCACGTTGGAGAAGTATGCCGTCACGGACTTGTTTGCGTTCATCGTGACGGTGGTCGGGTTGGCCATTCCCGCGGCGTCTCCGCTCCAGTTGGAGAAGGCGTACCCCGAGTTGGAGGCAGCCGTCAGGGTGACGACCGTGCCCGAGCTGTAGCTCGCCGCGTTGGGGTTGCGTGTGACGGAACCCGCCCCACCGGGGCTCACCGATGTTGTCAGTGTGTAGGTTGCGCCGGTCGAAACGACAAAGCTGACGGCCACCGTTTGCGGGCTGTTGCTCGCCACCCCCGAGGAAACGGATACCGTCGCGTTGTAGGGTCCAGCGGCAAGCGATCCCGTGGTGGCTGTGACGGTGAGGGTAGCGGGAGCCGTGGTGGTATTCAGCGAAGCGCTCAACCAGCCGCTGCCGTTCGCGTAGCTGACGCTCGCGCTCAGCCCGCTCAAGGTGCCGGTTCCGATATTCGTCACCGAGACGGTCTTTGCTGCCGGGCTTGCCCCGCCCTGAGAGGCGGAGAAGCTCAAGCTTGTGGGCGACAGACTGATGCCAGGAGACCCCCCGATGGGCTGCGTTGCTGCAAATGCCGTGTTCGACCAATCGGAATCTGTCAGCGAGCTGGTCGCGCACACCCTGTAGTAGTAGGTCGTGCTGGGGTTCAGCCCCTGGTCGTCGTAAAGCGTCGCGCCTTCCCCCGTGGTGGTCACCAGCGCCCACGAGGCCACTCCGTTGGGGCTTCGCTGGATCTTGAAACCCGTTTCGTTGTCTGAGTTGTCTGTCCACGTCAGCCGGATCGATGAGGAAGACAGCGCCGAGGCCGCGAGAAGGCTGGGGGCCGCCGGTGGAGTCTCATGCCCACCACCGAGGTTGTTCTTGCAGTCCGACATGAAAGTCAACAGGGAAAGAAACAGCACAATGGGCAGAGCAGAAAGGACAATCCTGATATTTCTACCCACGATCGACCTCCTACCCGGACCGACTTTCAGCTGTGAAACCGCCCTTTTCCCGGCGGGGCATACTGCTCATCATGCAAATTGCAGGCCAAGGCAATGGGCCGCCGTTCGCAATCGGCGTTCGTCGACGACGTAGCTGTTGAAGATCTGGAATTTTCCTTGATAAGCCTTTTCAAAGCGATCCAGAGCTCAAACTTGAAGCGCGACAGAAAAAGCGGGCTTTGATGCAGAAAGCCGTCTTGGTCCCCTCCCGTTGCATTTCTGCAACCATTCTTGCAGAACTGCAACCAGTTTTGCAAAGCCTGGAGTAGCTGAGCGCCTCCAGATCCGTAACTCCATAGATCGTATAGGATTAATTCCCAGGAAACCTGGCACCGATCTTGCATAAATCATCAAAGCTGTCATCCGGGAAAAAGCATGTTTCGGCTGCTTTTCCGCTGCGGCAGCGTCATTCTGGCTCGCTTTCTCGGGAAGACGGACCAGCCGTGTCTGCAAACGCGACGAAGACCGCGGCGCCCTGGTCGATAAGATTGACTGGAATCCGAGCCAGACGGCGCCGCTGCCGGACAGCGAAAAAACCAATGCCACAGCTTAAGACCATCATCCTCATCGATGACCATGACCTTTTTCGCGAAGGCATGAAAACGATCCTGCGCCGGGACAACACGCTCGCGGTGGTCGGGGAAGCGAGGAACGCGGACGATGGAATGCAGGCTGTTCTGGAGGCAAAGCCGGACATCGTGCTCCTGGATATCTCGCTGCCGGGTCGCAGCGGGCTTGACCTGGCCCGGGAGATCCGCATGAAGGTCCCGTCCGCCCTGATCATCATCGTCAGCATGTTTTCCCGGGCAGACCTGGTACGGGAATACGTGGAGGCGGGCGCGATGGGGTACGTCACCAAGGGCTCAACCCCGGAGGCGCTTCTTCAATGCATCCGGTCGGTGACCGAAGGACGGCTCTCCCTTGATGGGGTGGTGCCCCAGGAGCTGCTCACGGCCCTGGGCGACAAGGGGTCCAGGGTCCGGAGGGTGGTCAACAACGAATACGGGAGCCTCTCGCCGCGAGAGCAGGAAGTCCTTCGGATGATCGCGGAGGGCATTCTTCCCCGGGACATCGCCGAACGGTTGTTTATAAGCGTCAAGACCGTGGAGAACCATCGCATCAACATCCTGCGCAAGCTGGGGCTGAAAACCACCGTGGACCTCGTGAAATATGCCGTGCGCATCGGGCTCATCGACATTGAAAGTTGGAAAGGTTAGATAACAGTCTCCCGCCCGTATCCGGGCATGGTCACAACGCTTCGCCGAACCTCGTTTCAGAAAATGTATACAGGAGACAATCGATGCCTGCCAGCGCGAAGGTGAAGAATCGAACAAGGGTTCGATCTTTCAAATCGCCGCGGACGTTTCTGCCAAGGACTGAGCAGCGGCCCGCTGACGGCAGATCTGCGCGCCTCCTCGCTTCCCTGGCATTCGCCGCCGCAGACCTTGCCGTGCTCGTCGGCTGCTTCTCAGGCGCCAGTCTCTTTTTCCCCTTGCTCACCAGCGAGGGGTTCTTTCTCTTTTTCAGCACTTTCTTCCCCTGTATTCCGATCTATATCGTCGCGTTCGCCGTCAGCGGTCTGTACCCCGGGTTCTGCCTGGCCCCCGCCGAGGAGCTGCGGCGCTATACGAGGGCTACGTTCTTCGTGACCGCCATCGGCCTGGCCATCAACACGAAGTTCTATTTTGGCTACGACGGGGACGAGGCAGTGTACCTGGTGGCCTGGCTTGCGAGCGTTCCCGCCTTGTGGGCCTGCCGGGTCGCTGTGCGGGCGCTGGCTTCGCGCTCTCGCTGGTGGGGCGTACCGGCTGTGGTCTTCGGCTCGGGGAACGAGGCGCACAGCCTGATTGACCGGCTGCAGAGGTGCCGGTGGATCGGCTATCGGCCCGAGCTCCTGGTGACCGATGAGCCTCGAAACGGAGCCGGCTATCGAGGCGTGCCGATCATCTATGGCTTCGAAGCGGGGATCAAGGCGGCAGCTCCCCGACGGTTTTCAACCGCGCTTGTCGCCTTCCCGGGAAACGATCCCCTCAAGCGCCGCGAGATCATTCTCCGCTATGCCAGGACCTTTCAGACATTCATCACTTTCTCGGAGCTCATCGGCATCACTGGTGTCTGGGCCAAGGTCAGGGACTTCGAAGGGGTCATCGGGCTTTCGACAAAGCAGAAGCTTCTTGTTCCCTTCAATTCCACGGCAAAGCGCGTGCTCGATATCTTTGGCGTGGCCGTCATCGGGCTGGTGGCAATCCCCTTCTGCCTCATCATGGCAATCCTGATAAAGCTCGATTTTCCTGGCCCCGTATTCTTCAAGCATCTACGCCTGGGCAAGAAAGGCAAAGAAATCACGGTGCTGAAGTTCCGCACCATGACCCCGGACGCGGAAAGACGCCTCATGAGGTGCCTTGAGGAGGACCCCTCGCTTTACAACGAGTGGAACCACAACCACAAGCTCAAGAGAGACCCGCGCGTGACGAGGGTTGGCAGGTTTCTCAGGGTGACAAGCCTGGATGAGCTTCCGCAGCTCTGGAACGTGCTCAGGGGGGAGATGAGCTTCATTGGCCCGCGGCCCATCGTGAAACAGGAGCTTCGGTTCTACGGCTCCGCCTGGCATGAGACGTCCAGCGTTCTGCCGGGCATCAGCGGGCTGTGGCAGGTTTCCGGCAGATCAGACACGGATTATGCCAAGCGAGTAGAGCTCGATACCTACTACATTCAGAACTGGTCGATATGGCTGGACGCTTTTATCCTTGTGAAAACTCTCTGGATCGTACTGACACAGAAAGGTGCGTGCTGATAGAATGCCGGCTGCTGGCGCGAAGGATCAGCTCGCTGCTCTGACGAGCTCCTCGTACAGCTCGAAGACTTTCCCTTTTGCCAGCTCGGTGTCCACCTCGAGGATGGAAAAGGAGAACCTCGGGAACCGGCTGCCGGCAAGCAGGAGCCGCTCGAGCTCATCCCGGATCTCCTCACGCGAATGCGAGCGAAGCCATCCAGGAAACAGGATGCAGTTTGCCTCTGCCGCGGGGAAGGCTTGTACGGCCTTTTCCCAATCCGTGTCCTGCCCGAAATCGATCCCGTGGACCCGGCCCAGACGCGCGTAGCTTTCCAGGTGGGGAGTGGCGGCGGAATCCTGGTGGACGTAGAACCGGGCTCCAATGGAGGCGGCATAATCCGCCAGGGCCTGGTCGAAAGAGAAGTTGCAGTCCAGGTACTGCGCGGGAGAGATCATCGCCACGGTGCAGTCTCCCACGAATACGGTGGAAAGCTTCCTCCCGTCGATTGCGGGAAACTCCTCCAGGCAGATCTTCATGAGATCTGTGACGCTGCCGTAGAAGGCACGAAGCAGCTCGGGGTCATCAACTCCCAGAAGAAGAGCCTCCTCCCCGAAAACAGAGACCGCGGTGTTGATCACGGATCCCAGGTTCTGGAGGGTCGTCAGCGGCGCGCTGTGCAGGTTGTGCCCCAGCCGGCGCTCGGCATTCTCCCTGTCGCAGTATTCCCGTGCCCAGCGCGCCTGTTCCAGGACCAGGCGTACCGGCTCCGCCGCGGCAAAGCCGGCGCGCGTCCACCGGGGAAGCGCGCGGATCTCTTCGGGGTCCAGCGCCCGGTGCTCGCAGGCGGGGTCCTCAGAAGCCGAGTAGACCGTGCGGCACCCGAACATTGTGGGAATAAAGCGGTGGCCGAACGGCTCGATGGAGGCGCGCGGGAACGGCTCCTTGAAGCCCAGGCCGATGGAACGAAAGTCTCCCCAGACCGCCCGATCGATCTCCATCAGTCGTGCCACGCGCCATGCGATGTCGCGGTGGAAGCGCTCCCCGAAATCCAGGCCGTAGCGGTCGTGCAAGAGGCCCGGTGTCAGGCCCAGGGTGAGGGAGAATCTCCCGCAGCACTGCGCCGGATAAAAGAGAGACATATCAGCGAGTCCGGGCAGGGGCTACCAGCACTCTGATGCCTTTCTCCTGGAGGGCCGTCCTGTCAGCGGATGCGATCCCCTGGTCAGTCACAATGGTGTGGACCGCTCCCAGGGGGAGGAACAGGAACGTCACGTCGCTGTTGAACTTGGAGCTGTCGGCAAGGACAATGACCTCCGTGGCCTGGCGCGCGGCCTTTTTCTTGACGGGGATTTCCTCGAAGTTGCTCTGCGACAGTCCCTGCCCGAGGTCGATGGCGCTGGTGCCGAGGAAGGCCTTGTTGAACCGGAACTGCCCGATGGATTCCTCCGCCAGGGGCCCGACCAGGGAGTGGGTCACGCCATGGACCGTTCCGCCCAGGAGGAGGCACTGGACATTCGGTTTGCTCTCCAATGCGCGCGCGACGGAAAGAGAGTTCGTGACCACCGTGAGCCGTATCGTGTCGCTGATGGCATATGCCAGGTACGCCGGGGTGGTTCCGGCATCGATGAACACCGACTCGCCCGGCTGGATCAGGGAGAAAGCCTCCTGCCCGATTGCTTCCTTCTCCGCCCGCCTGACGGTCTCACGGATGCTGTAGTCCACCTCGATCATGGGCTGCCCGGCAAAGGCGCCGCCGTGGGTCCGCCTGATCCGCTCCTTCTGCTCCAGCCTGTCGAGGTACCGGCGAACGGTCATGTCGGAGACGCCAAGCACGGCGGCCAGCTCGTTGACGCTCTGGTAGCCCTTGCGCGCGAGGATTTCGACTATCCTGTCCATTCTATCGACCACGACATTCTCTCCGCAACGTGACGGGCCGTGATCTTAGCCCTTCGTATCCGTTGCGACAAGCGGAGTCGCGGTCAGCGCGGTCAGCAGGCGTTATTTATTCCCGGGGGGAAGAAGGTTGAGCGCGTTTACAGCCTTCAGAACATACTCGACTTTTTCTTGACAGAATGGTCTAAAATAGACGATAATCGTCCAGTCAGACGATCTATAAGAAACATATTTAGGTGACTTATGAGCAGGGTTATAGCGCCTGATGGAGATAATAATAGAAATATATCGAATGGATTTTCGCTGCCATCGCGATCTCCCAGCAGAGACCGCTCGTAAATAATGTCCACCCAAGCACTAACGGATATGCGTTGTGAGGAGAAGGCTTGTACAAAGTCTGCTCGAAATACTTTCATCGAGGGATACTATCCATGCACTCCAGATTTTGGCGTTTTATTACCTCGGCCATGTTCTTCTCTCGCAGTGATGAATTGCGTCCTCAGCTCGTTCTCGCCGGAGTTGGTCGCTGCAGTGTGCACCGTAGTTGGTCAGAATCTTATTGCCTGGGATGATAGTGATTGTTCGTTCGATAGCTTTGTACGCGTGGTAGGGTGCCCGGTGAGAGGCGTAGCTATGTTTGCCCCTGTAGATGTTGCGCGACTGCTGAGCTGCGCGTTGGTAACCGCCGTCGGGCCTGCCGGCGGGGTGCCTGGATCGCCGTGGTGTCTGTTGAGCCAATCGTTCGACTGACGCCTGGTGGCTTAGTGGAGGTTATAAGAGCTCGTTTCGGCGGCCTTGGGCAGGTGGGCAGGTAGGTTTGTGAGCAGGTCCTTACCTCGAAAGGGCATGGAGGAGACCTTTTTGTCCCGTGATACTTGAAATGAACAACTCTAAGGTTGCGCTGGTACATTACTGGCTTGTCGGCATGCGCGGCGGGGAGCGAGTGTTGGAGTCTCTCTGCCGTCTCTACCCCCGGGCGGATATCTACACGAACGTCTATGTGCCGGAAGCGGTATCCAGCGTCATCCGCAGCCACAGGGTCAGAACCACATTCATCCAGAAGCTGCCTTTTTCTTCCCGCCTCTATCAGAAGTACCTGGCGCTGATGCCGGCTGCCCTGGAGCAGCTCGATCTCAGCGGGTACAAGCTGGTCATCTCCAGCGAGTCTGGACCCGCAAAGAACGTGATTGTGGATCCCGATGCGCTTCATATCTGCTACTGCCATACACCCATGCGATATCTCTGGGACATGTCTTCCCAGTACACCTCACTGTACGGTCCTTTTCTGAAAGCGGTCATGCGGGCCATGCTCCATTACCTGCGTCTAGCCGATGTGACCAGCGCCGCGCGCGTGGATAGCTTCATTGCGAATTCCACCTTCACTGCACGGCGTATCGATAAGTATTGGCGAAGGCCGGCTGCCGTTGTTCCTCCGCCCGTGGACATCCATAGGTTCCATCTCCATCCGGATCACAAAGGGTACTACCTGTGGCTCGGCCAGCTCGTCAGGTACAAGCGACCCGATCTCGCGGTAGATGCCTTCAGCTCGAATGGCAGGCAGTTGATCGTGGCCGGTGGCGGGCCAGAGCTGGACCGGTGCCAGCGGCGGGCAGGCAAGAATGTCACCTTTCTTGGGAAAGTCAGTGATGACCGTGTAACCCGGCTGCTCGAGGACTGCCGCGCTCTTGTATTCACAGGCGTGGAAGATTTCGGGATTGTGCCTGTGGAAGCCATGGCATGCGGCAAGCCAGTGATTGCTTATCGCCGCGGCGGCGTGGAAGACACGGTCA
>CAVWBF010000008.1:0-6836 GCA_963753085.1 uncultured Spirochaetota bacterium
GCTGCGGACTGGACTTGAACCAGCACACCCTTTCGGGCACTAGCCCCTCAAGCTAGCGTGTCTACCAAATTCCACCACCGCAGCCAGTACGGCGAATACTACCTGTTCACCCGGAGAGTGTCAAGAAAGACGCTGTCCGCGCAGTGTTTGTGTGCCGCAGGCCGCCCGCGCAGACGCCTGACCTCTGTTTGCAGACGACTCCTCCCTGCCGTATATTGGCTCTGTGGCTGAAGACAAAAATGCGCCTCCGCTTCTCATCGAAGAAGGGGATATCGTCCTTCCAGACAGATTGATTCGAAAGGGCGCGCTGCTGGTGGTGGACGGGAAGATCACCGCAGTGGGCCCCGCGGACAGGGTGCGGGCCGACCTGCCGGCCGGATGCACGCGCATCCGGGCGGAGGGATCGCTTGTGTGCCCGAGCCTCTGGGAGGTGCACATCCACGGATGCGGCGGCGTCAGCATGGAGGGCATGACAGGCCATTCCCTGGCGCAGATGGGGAGGTTTCTCGCCGCCAGGGGAGTCGGCGCATTCCTTCCGACCGCTGTTGCGAACGAGTCCATGCTCGCGGGGCTTGGCAGCGCGCTTGAGACAGCAGGCGAATTGCCAGATCTACGGGGCCGCGCCCTCGGCATTCACGTGGAAGGACCGTTTGTCGCGCCTGTCCGCAAGGGCGGCATCCCCGCTGATCTCATTCGGGATCCTTCTATAGAATACCTGCAAACGCTCGCGGACACTGCCAAGCGCCGTCTGAGGGTGATGACATTCGCCCCTGAACTCCCCGGGGCTTCCGAGCTCTTCGATGCTATTGTCTCCCTTGGGATCCTTCCGTCGCTTGGACATTCCGACGCCAGGTTTTCCGACCTGGAGGCATACGAGAACATCACTCCACTGGGGGTCACCCACCTTTTCAACGGCATGAGCGGGATTTCCCACAAGGACCCCGGGCTTGCCCAGTGGGCCATCCTCAACAAGACCGTTTTCACCGAGCTCAATTGCGACGGGACCCATGTGCACGATGCCGCGGTCAAGCTTGCGCTTCGCACACGGCCCTGGCAGCGGATCATTCTCATCTCGGACGCTTTCCCGCCGGCGGGGCTCGAAGACGGCACGATGCAGGACCTCACGGTGTACGGCAAGCATGTAGTCCCTCGCGGAGGAGGGGTCTATTACGCGGAGTCTGGCGTGCTCATCGGCTCCCGGATGCTTGTGAGCACCGGGGTTTCACGGCTTATTTCCCTGTTCGGCGTCCCGCTTCCCTGGGCAGTGGCCATGGCAAGCCTCAACCCGGCCAGGCATCTCGGTTTTCTTGAAAAGGGCGCCCTCCTTCCCGGCGACGACGCGGATGTTGCAATCTTCAGCCGGGACTTTGGCCGGTGCTCGTTCCTGGCTTGGGAGGGAAGGACGATGTACCAGACCGAGGGGCTCCCCGAGAAGCAGCCCCGCTCCTGAGGGCGGCGCGCCACGGCGGCCGCGTTCGCCGCCCGTCATGCCACCCGCGCTTGCCGCCCCGCCCGAGGCCATAACGGCATCCGCGCCTTGCCACGCATCCGCCTGCCCTGTAGAGTCTGTCCCACACGGAAAGATCATCTGAATGGCAACAAGAAACATTGTCATCATGGGCGCGGCGGGCCGGGACTTCCACAACTTCAACTGCGTGTTCCGAAGCTCGCCGGAAGCACACGTCGTGGCGTTCACCGCCACGCAGATTCCCGACATCGCCGGGCGTCTCTATCCGGCCTCGCTGGCAGGTCCCTTGTACCCGAAGGGGATCCCGATCGTCGCGGAGTCCGACCTCGAGGCGCTCTTCCAGGAACACCCCGTCGATGAGGCGGTGTTCTCCTATTCCGACGTTTCCCACCAGCACGTCATGGAGCAGGCCTCCCGGGTGGTTGCGCTGGGAGCGGACTTCCGCCTCCTCGGCGCGCGCTCGGCCATGCTGCGCTCACGGCTCCCCGTGGTTGCCGTCTGCGCTGTCCGCACGGGAAGCGGCAAGAGCCAGACAACGCGCCGGGTCGCGCGGATCCTGAAAAAGCTCGGCCGCAGGCCCGTCATCGTCCGTCATCCTATGCCCTACGGTGACCTGGAGGCGCAGAGGGTGCAGAGGTTTGCCACGGTGGAAGATATGCGCCGGCAGCGCTGCACCATCGAGGAGATGGAGGAGTACGAGCCGCACATCAGCGAGGGATTCGTGGTCTACGCGGGGGTGGACTACGCGGACATCCTCCGTGAGGCTGAGAAGGAAGGAGATCTCATCCTGTGGGACGGCGGGAACAACGACCTGCCGTTCTACACGCCGAACGTGCTCATCACCGTGGTTGATCCCCATCGCCCGGGGCATGAGCTTTCCTATTACCCGGGCAGGGTCAACCTCCTCATGGCGGACGTCGTGGTCATCAACAAGATCGATACCGCGGAGCCGCACGGGATACAGACGGTTCGCGATAATATCCGCGCCCTGAATCCGAAGGCCCAGGTGGTGGACGCCGCATCTCCGATCTTCCTGGAGGGCGAGGCGAAGATCCGGGGCAAGCGCGTCCTCGTTGTGGAGGACGGGCCAACGCTGACCCACGGGGAAATGCGCTACGGCTCGGGGACAGTGGCCGCGCGGGCAAACGGCGCAGCCGAGATCGTTGACCCGCGCCCGTACGCAACAGGGCGGATTCGCAAGATGTTCGAGAAATATCCGGGGATCGCGGCGCTCCTGCCGGCAGTGGGGTACGGGGACGAGCAGGTGCGCGATCTGGAGGCGACTATCCGCCGGGTGCCGTGCGACCTTGTGATCGTGGCCACTCCGGTGGACCTGACACGGATCATCCGCATTGAAAAGCCCATGGTCCGCGTGCGTTACGAGCTCAAGGAACTGAGCTCCCCCGACCTGGAAGAGATTTTGAAAGCGAGGTTGGAATGAAGTCTCCCCTGAAAGGAAAATCACTTCTGACTCTCAAGGACTGGACTCCGGAGGAGGTGCGCTACGTTCTTGCGCTTTCCCACACGGTGAAGAAAGAGCGAAAGAGCGGAAAGCTGCTCCAGAGGTTCCGAGGACGCACCATCGCCCTGGTATTCGAGAAGCGCTCCACGCGCACCCGCTGCGCTTTCGAGACTGCTTTCGGGGAAGAAGGAGGACACCCTGTTTTCCTCTCCGGCGCAGACATCCACCTGGGAACCAAGGAGTCCGTGGAGGACACTGCCCGGGTGCTCGGCAGGATGTTCAATGCAATCCAGTTCCGGGGCTTCAGCCAGTCCACGGTGGAAACGCTTGCCAGGTGGGCAGGGGTGCCCGTGTACAACGGGCTCACGGATGACTGGCATCCCACCCAGGTCCTTGCCGACCTCATGACGATGGAGGAGGTCTTCGGCTCCCTTTCCGGAAGGAAGCTCGCGTTCGTCGGGGACGGCAGAAACAACGTCGCCAACACCCTTCTTGTCGGCTGCGCCGAGACCGGCGTGCATATCTCCATCGTTTCCCCGCCTTCTCTTTTTCCGGCACCCGAGCACGTCGAATGGGCCCTTGCCATGGGCAGAAAGTCCGGCTCGAAGGTCGAGGTGACATCCGACGTTGCAGAAGGCGTACGGGGTGCCGATGCGGTGTATAGCGATGTGTGGGTGTCCATGGGGGAGGAGGAAAAAGGCGCGGAGCGGATAGCGCTCCTCTCCCCCTACCAGGTCAACACGGACCTGATGGAGAAGACCGGCAAAAAGGAGACGATCTTTCTCCACTGTCTTCCCGCGGTCAAAGGCAAGGAAGTCACCGAGGAGGTGATGGAAGGACCGCGCTCACGGGTCTGGGACGAAGCTGAGAACAGGAAGCACACGATCAAGGCGTTGATGCTGGCTACAATGGAAGGCAGATAGCCGCCTCCCCGCGCCGGCCGGGGCCCGACCCGGACCCGGTCCGGACCATTCGGCACGGATTTCCCTTGAAACGGTCCGAAAAACCACTATGATATAGGGAGGTGATCGACTGGACGCTCAAGAGGGTCAGGAGGCTCGGGATGAAAAG
Organism: uncultured Spirochaetota bacterium; assembly: GCA_963753085.1. GTDB lineage: Bacteria > Spirochaetota > Spirochaetia > SZUA-6 > Fen-1364 > Fen-1364. The sequence goes on from CAVWBF010000008.1 coordinate 4,002, forward strand.
GGCGGTCGCATACCTCGTGGCAGTGACGCTGCTGCTTGTCTCGATATCGGCGTTTGCTCAGACGCAGGCGGCGCAGCCGGCCTCCGCGCAGAACCAGGGATATCCCAAGGACGCGTACGTCAAGAACATCCCGCTCATCAGGGTTTTCCTCCATCCCCTGGGTTACGAGCTGGTCTACTGGAGAAGCGACATGACCGTCGGCTACCTTTATGTGCCGCTGGCATGGTTTCGCGGGGGACTCACCTCCACGGCGAACATCACCTACGGAAGCAATCCTGAAAGACCTTTCGTCACAATCAGCTGGGTGGATGGAAAGTTCGATCACATCTCCATCAACGCCCAGTCGGATATGATGGGACCCACGTGGGGCACGCTCGGCCCGACGGTCGACCTGACGTCGCAGTTCAACATCCAGGAACCTCCCAGAGACTACTAGGTCTCTGGCCCTCATGCCTGACACTGAAAAGCCACGCACTGCCATGCGGGAGGAAGGCCTCTCCGCGTGGCTGCTTGTCAACCTTTTTCACAGGGACGAGATCGCCGATCTCCTGCTTGAGGTCCCCGCGGAAAGGACCAACACCCGGCCGTGGCTGTGTCTGCTTTTCCCCGAGCGCGCTCCCGTGAAAATAGTGCATCGCATCGAGGCATCCATCCTGGACCACGTGCCCGGTGAGACCATCCCCTACGCGACGCGAGAGGAGCTCCTGGCCGCCCTCTCCCGTGTCCTCCCCAAGGGAGGCGACATCGCGGCCGATTTTTCCACTTCCATCCCCGTCGGGTCCTTCCTGGATCATGGAACAGCGAGCCTGGTTGAGAGCTTCGGGTGCAGGCTCGTGCCGGCGGAGAACCTCGTAGCCCGGTGCCTGGGCACGGTGGATGCACAGGGGATGCGCTCTCATCAGGCTGCCGCGGCTGTCCTTTTTTCTGCCGTGGAGGAAGCCTGGGCCCTGGTGAGAGAAAGGCTGGGCGATGGCGGCAGCAGGCGTCAGCTTCATGAAGGGGAGCTTCGCGACCTGATCACGGCGCGGCTTGCCCGCGCGGGCCTGGTCAGCGACGGGCCTCCGATTGTCGGCGCCGGTGTGAGCTCCTCCAATCCCCACTACTCGGTGCAGGGAACCGGCGCGGCCATCACTCCGGGCGACGTGGTGCAGCTTGACATGTGGGCGCGGGAAGCCCCGGGGCGCGCGGTCTACGCCGATATCTCGTGGATCGGCGTCGCCGCGCGGGAGCCCTCCCCTGAGCAGGCGCGCGCTTTCGACGCAGTGGTGCGCGCGCGTGAGGAGGCAATCGGGGCACTGGTCCGCGGCCTGGAGCAGGGGAGGGCCATACGCGGCGCCGATGTTGATGCGGCCGCCCGTTCCGCGCTTGTCGGCCTGGGCTACGGTGATTCCCTGCGCCACAGGACCGGCCATTCCATCGGCAGCCGCGTGCACGGCTTTGGCGTGAACCTCGACTCGGTGGAGTTCCCCGACAACCGCGTCCTTCCCGAGGGCGCCTTTTTTTCCATAGAGCCGGGAGTCTACCTGCCCCGCTTCGGCATGCGCACGGAGATCGACTGCTGGATCCACAACGGGCGCCTCGAGATAACGGGAAAGGAGCGTCAGCGGGCGCTTCTTCTCCTGGGGTGACGGCATGGCGTCAAAGACCGCCGCTGTGGACTTCCTTCGCAAGCATGATTCGTTCCTTGTCATCGGACATAAGGAGCCTGACGGGGACTGCATCGCCTCCCAGATCACCGTTGCATCCCTGATCATCGCCATGGGAAAGAAGGCGAGCATGCACTCGGTGGGCCCCTTCGACCGGCCCGAGATCGAAGTGTACGCGGATCGCTTCACATCGGTGATCCCGGACGAAAAGCTGCGGGGCGCCGCTGCCGTCATTGTCGACTGCTCCACACCTGATCGCACCGGGAGTCTCGGAGGGAGGCTGGAAGGCCTGCCGACTCTGGTGATCGATCACCACTCCGCCGGGGAGACTTTCGGCACCGCACGCTACGTGGATGATTCCGCACCCTCCACGACTTTCATGATCTTTTCCCTTTTCGAGAAGCTCGGGATCGCGGTGGACCCGCAGACAGCGCACCTCCTCCTTTTCGGTTTCTGCACGGACACGGGCTTCTTCCGGCATCTTGGCGCGCACAGCGCAAGGTCGTTCCGCACCCTTGCCCGCATCGCGGAGTGCGGGACTTCGCCTGCCGAGGTCTACATGATGATCTACGGGCGGCGGAACCTGTCAGGCCGAAAGCTCCTGGGTGAGATGCTCCTGCGCGTGGAGAGCCACTGGGACGGCCGGCTTCTCATTACGTGGCAGACCCTGGAGGACAGGAAGCGCCACGGCACAAACCAGCGCGGAGAGGACGAGCTGTACCGTCTCCTGCAGACCGTCAGGGGAAACGTGGCAGTGGCATTTATCAAGGAAGAACGCGAAGGCCTGTACTCCGTCGGTCTTCGATCCAACGCAAACGTGGACGTGGGAGAGATGGCCGCGAGCTTCGGTGGCGGAGGCCACAGGCAGGCGGCCGGGTTCGATATCAAGGGAACCCTCGATTCGGTCAAGGCAACGATCCTGGAGGTTTTCCCCGCCTTCGTGAGGCCCCGCCGGTGCCGTCGTGAATTGTAAACGAATGTAAAGATCGGGCCGCCAAAGGCGTGTTCCATGCGCCTTGTCTGGCACGCATCTTGCTCTTTCCTCCCCAGCGGATTCATGGAGGAGGAAAGTCGTGGAAAGTCTCACTGAGAAAGTTCTTCGCTACCAGAGAACGCGGGCAGGTCTTGCGGAGCTCATGACGGAGCTGGCCCAGAGGGTCTACCTCTTTCCGCGCCGCCAGATGGGTTG
>CAVWBF010000009.1:0-50953 GCA_963753085.1 uncultured Spirochaetota bacterium
CTAGGCGATATGAAGCGCTATCCCGCGGGAGCGCGCGATCTCCACGTACTCAAGCGATATCCCCGCGTCGGTCACCATGGCATCGAAGTCCGAGATGGCGGCAAACCAGGATGGCGTGACCCGTCCCAGCTTGCTTGAATCAGCCAGGAGGATCTTCGATTGGGCCGACTGCATGGCCGCCTTCTTCAGCTCCGCCTCCGCGGCGTCCACGCAGGTGACGCCCAGGGAATCGCTTACCCCTCCCGCGGAGAGAAACGCCTTGTTGGCGCGGTAGCGCCGTATGAGCTGGATTCCCTCGGCGCTCTCGCAGACCAGGGTGTCGCTCTGCAGTGTGCCGCCGGCAAACACCACGGTGCAGTTTTCGCGGCTTCCCACCTCCAGGAGAATGTTGAGCGCAAAGCAGATCACAGTCAGCGGCATGTCGGAGGGGAGACTGCGGGCCAGCCACTCCGTGGTGGAGCCGGAGTCGATGATCACGACATCGCCGGGCTCCACCAGGGACGCAGCCTTGGTTCCGATCCTCACCCTTTCCTCCGCCCTGGGCCCCTGGTCTGACGCAAGGGAGTAGGCGCTCTGCGGAGCATCGAGCAACCCCGAGCGCAGAACAGCGCCGGCCCTGACGAGCCGCACCTTGTTCTGGGCGGCAAGAAGCGTGAGATCGCGCCTGATGGTCATTTCGGAGACAGAGAGTCTCTGAGACAGCTCCTGGATTGTCGCCGCCCGGCCGGTCTGAAGAGACTCAAGAATCTGAGCGATCCTGCCCTGCCTGTTTCTTGTTGCCATTCTATGGCCAGCCCTGAGGGGCGTTCATATTAACATTCGCCTTGTTAATCTACAACATTGATTTCGACAATCAAGGCCGGATTGTTTAGAAAATATCTTGACAACTGTTAGAAAATAGTCAATTATACATGGAGTTGTAACAGAAGTAACAATTGTTAAGCCCGTGGACTGGTCCTTAACTGGGAGGCTCGTCAGCGCTGACGAGGACAGTCCACGGGCTTTTTTTGTCCCATCGTCCCGCCCCTTATTGACTGAATGACTCATTCAGTCATATATTGAGAGTATGAAGGAAACCCTCCAAGCCTCCCGCCTCGAACAGCTGATGACCGCGGCAGCCAAAGTCTTTATCTACCGCGGCTACCGCCGGGCCGCCATGTCCGACATCGCCAAGGAGATGGGAGTCGCTCCCGGGACCATCTATCTCTACGTGGAAAGCAAGGAGGCCCTCTTCCATCTGCTGGCCCTGCACACCGCGGTCAACCCGGGCGCGAAGCTGCCCGAGCCGCCCATACGTACGCCCCCGCCGGGCACCACGATGCAGATGCTTCGCAAGGCCATGACCCTGGAAGGCTATGCGCCAAGGCTCGCCTCCGCGCTTCGAACCTCGGAAGCGGCCGGGGCTTTTGCGAACGTGGAGGCGCTGATCACTGAGCTCTACGACAGCGCGTACGAACGGCGCACCGGCATCAACCTCATCGAAAAGTCGGCAATCGACTGGCCCGAGCTGGCGGACGTTTTCTACGAGGGGCTGCGCGCGCCGCTCGTGAAGGCGCTGTCCGTCTACCTTGAGCGCGGCATTGCCGCCGGGGCGTTTCGACCGGTCCCTGATCTGCGCGTTGCCGCCAGGTTCATCGTTGAGACGATTGCCTGGTTTGCCATCCATCGCCACGGGGATCCGCGCCCGAAGGATTTCAGTGACGATAAGGCGCGCGAGGGCGTGATCAACCTCGTCACCGCCGCCATTCGATAATGGACGCCGTCATCGAGATGGGGGAGGCGCCGGTCGGCCGCCTCCTCCTGAAGTTCTCTCTTCCCACCATCGCCATGATGGTCGTGAACGGCCTGTACAACACGATCGACCAGATCTTCATCGGCCATGGCATGGGGACCACGGGGATTGCCGCCGTCACCGCGTGCTTTCCTCTCATGCTTGTCTCCGTGGCCGTCGGAAGTCTCTTCGGTGCGGGTTCCTCCACTCTCATCTCCATCAGTCTCGGGGCGCGGCGTGAGGCGGAGGCCCGGTCTGTCCTCAGCCAGGCCTTCGCCATGTCCATCATTTCCGCTGTTGTCGTTGCCGCCTTCACTCTTCTCTTGATGACACCCATCCTGCGGGCACTCGGCGCACCCGATGCGCTCCTTCCGTTTGCGCGGCGGTACCTTTCAATCGTCCTCATCGGCTTCTTTTTCCAGATCCCGTCCATGGGGATCGGGGGCTCCCTGCGCTCGCAGGGAAGACCTCGAGCTGCCCTGCTGACAGTGATCTCTGGAGTGCTTGTGAATGCGGCGCTTGCCCCGCTTTTCATCTTCGGTTTCCGCTGGGGCCTCGCCGGTGCGGCGTGGGCCACGGTCATCGCTCAGGCCGTGGTGCTGGCGCTCATGCTCGCGCTCATCCAGGGCAGGACGAGCCGGCTCAGGATCCAGGCATCCGCAATGAGGCCGAAGGCGGCCACCATCAGCAGGATGGCGGTGATCGGCGCTCCCGTGGCACTCACCAACATCGTGCAGCTTGCGGTTTTCGGAACGGCCAACGCGAGCATCGCCAGTTACGGAGGGGAGCTCGGCATCGCCATGGTCGGCATTGTCAACGCGCTCTACAGGCTCTTCAGCTTCCCCGTTGATGGCCTGACGCAAGGTGCCCAGGCGCTGTGGGGCTACAACTACGGGGCGGGAAGACTGGACCGGGTCAGGGCCGTCACCATTCACGCGCTGGCCTGGAGCACGGGCATGAGCGCCGTGTGCACCGTTGTGATCGAGCTTTTTCCCCGGGCCTTCGTCACCCTTTTCAACGCAGGCGATCCTCGGTTCATTCAGCTGGGAGCGCACGGCCTTTCGATTTTCTTCCTGGGTTTCTTTTCCTACGGGCTTCGCTGCGTCGGCGCCCAGTTCTTCCAGGCAATTGGGAGGCCCGCGGAAACCGTGGTGCTCCTCCTGGGGCGGAACGTCCTTCTCATCCTCGGAATGGTGATTCTTCCCCGCTGGCTCGCGCTGGACGGCGTGCTCTGGGCCGGGTCCGCCAGCGAGGTCCTGACCGCGGCCGTGAGCGTGCCCATCCTGGCCTGGGGATTTCGGCGTTGGACGCGACCGTCCTAATTCACTACTATCGCCTTCATGCAGGAAGAGGAAGCCAGGTTGCAGATCGTGGAGGCGGGCAAGCGGCTTCGCGATCGGTTTTTCGTGGCAGCCAACGACGGCAACATCAGCGCGCGGCTCTCGGCCAACGAGATCCTCATCACTCCCACCACCGTGAACAAGGGCGACGTCACTGTCGACCAGATCCTGAAGATAGACATGCAGGGCAAAGTCATCTCGGGCAGCTTGCGGCCAAGCTCGGAAACCAAGATGCACCTGGTGGTCTACAGGACACGGCCGGATGTCACGGCCATCGTTCATGCCCATCCGCCGGCGGCCACTGGGTTTGCCGCGTGCCATATCAGGCTGGACTCCGACGTGATCCTTCCGGAGGTTATCTTCGGGCTCGGCAAGGTCGGGTTTGCCGAGTACGGCACTCCGTCCACCGACGAGATCCCCAACGCGGTGGAAAAGGAGATCCCCGACTGCGACGCCGTACTTCTTTCGAACCACGGAGCGCTCACCGTGGGCACCGACGTGATGCAGGCGTACTACCGCATGGAAGTGCTGGAGATGTACGCGCGGGTGAGGCTGGTCACGAAGATCCTCGGTGAGCCCAAGCCGCTTTCCCAGAACGAGATCACGACGCTGTACAAGGTTCGCGAGCAGCAGGGATGGGGAAAGCCGAAGCCCGGGCTGGAAGACGTGGACCCGCGGCTGGTGGACATCATTGCCAGGATCGTGATGGGAGTCCTGGAGCAGAAGAAGGAATAGCCCTCAACCGCACGACGCTCGACGTGACGCCTCTCAGCGCGAAGCGCTCGAGGCAATCATCCGCTCCCTGGCAAGGCGGGCGCCTTCCGAAAGGATCCTGAGCTTCGTGAATGCCTCATCGATGCTCGGCGGCTCGTGCGCATCCGGGGCAAAGCCGCAGTCGGGATTCAGCGAGACCCTTGCGTTCCCAAGGATGCGCGCTCCTTTTTCCGCCAGGGCGGCGACATGCTCGGGGCCTGCCGTCTGCTCCTTGCGCACGTCAACCACGCCCATCCCAACGGAAAGTTGAACGGGGAGAAGCCTGAGGTCCTCGACGTCTCCGGTATCATCGTAGGCGAACTCCAGGTTCAGCTGATCGACTTTCAGCTCCCGCAGCCTCGGCAGGAGAGGCGCATAGTTGCCTTTCACGTCGCTCATCCTCTTGTAGACGCTGTGGCAGCAGTGCAGGTGCACCTCGGCCTTGAGCCCTTCGGCCACGCAGTTGAGAAGCGATACAGCGAAAGGAACCTCCTTGTCCGGATCCCACTCCTTGTGAAGTCGCTCGTCGTGGATCTTCTCTCCTGAGGTGAGGCGCCGGTCACAGAAGTACGTGAGCGCCGGGTCATCGAGCTGAACGATGTCGATTCCCTCCTCCACCAGGCCGCTCGCTTCTTTCCTCAGAATGGCCGCAAGGTCCTCCATAAAAGCCTGCCGGGTTGCATACGCTGCCCCGCTGTAGCGTTCGTCCCAGTACCGGATGCCGATGAGGAACGGACTGGGAAGCGCGAACTTTGTGATCCGGTCCGTGTGTGACACAAGGAAGGCGGCGTCCCTGCGGAAAACCGGCTCGCGGCAGGACATCCTCTCCGTTACCACCAGGGCGTGCTTGGTCTCCCCCTGGTGCTGAAACTCGCGCACCGGGGAAAATCCCCCGAGTCGAAGAAGGAGCTCATCCGTGTAGTGCCTTCTGCGCCATTCACCGTCGCTTACCACATCCACTCCCGCCTGCTCCTGGAGGCGGATGGCGAACGTCACCATGTCGTCCATGACTTTCTGGAAGCGCGCGGGATCCGTTCGGTCGCGGCCCTCCAGCAGATCGAGGACCAGCCGCGGCCGCGGAAGGGAACCGATCACGTGGGTGAAGAAGGCGGGCAGTCGCCTGGTCCTCGTCGTTTTCATGCCCTCCCCTTACTGCCCCTGCAGCACCTCGATCATCGCGGCGATATTTTCAGGCCTGGCATCCTTCGGGATGTCATGCGCAGGGGAAGCGATATAGCCGCCGTTCCTGCCGATTGCCTCCAGGAGGCGCCGTACTTCGTCCTTCACCTGCTGGACCGTTCCATAGGGGAGCGTCTTCTGCGTGCTGATCCCGCCGAAAAATGAAAGCCTGTCGCCGTAGCGCCTCTTCATCTCGAACACGTCCATGACCTCGGGCTGAAACGGGTTGAACACATCCAGGCCGCACTCGATCAGGTCGGGGAAAAGCTCATCCACCTTGCCGCAGGAGTGGATGAATACGCGCTTGCCGCGGGAGCGCGCCAGGGCGTACATCTGGCGCACCCGGGGGCCGATCAGCTCCCGCCACAGCGACGGGCCCATGATGAGGCCGCGCTGCTGGCCCCAGTCATCGCCAAATCGCATTGCGTCGATGGGATACGAGCAGGCCTTGTCGATCAGCTTCAGGTTGAAATCAAGGATCCGGTCCAGGAGACCATTCAGGAATCCCTTGTCCGCCGCCATGGCCATGAGCACCGTTTCCATTCCCGCCAGCGTCCACGCCCGCTCGAAAGAGGCTGAACCCGATACTCGCAACCACAAAGGAGTCCGCGCGAGCGGCCAGCTGGGCGTCCCAATCCTCGAAGCGCGACGGGTCAAGCGGATCGGGAAAAGGATACGTCGAAAGATTTTCCGGGGTAAGCGGTGAGTTGCAGACCGTGCCGATGTCAGCGTCTATTGTCCTGTCCCACTGAACGCCAAACTGGTCTTCCCAGATCTCCCCTTCTACGCGGCGCCAGCAGTTCTTCGGCTCTGTCTCAAGCATAAGAAGGCAATTGCCAAGCGAGCGCTCGAAGCCGGGGTCCTTGTACCAGCGTGACATGGCTTCGCGGGCAGGCACCGTGAAGCTGATGTGATAGGGCACCTTGTCCGGCTGCCTGTGCGATATTGCCGCGGCAACTCGTTCCCGTCTGTTCATGGCAAGGCCTTCACTTTGCCGGCTCCTCCTTGCGGATTTCCAGGTGCAGATCGCGCAGCTGTTTCGGGTCCACCTCGGAGGGTGAATCGTCCATCGGGCACTGCCCAAGGGTGTTCTTGGGGAAAACGATCACTTCGCGGATAGTCGTCTCTCCCGCCATCATTGCCACCAGCCGGTCGAAGCCCGGGGCAATGCCGCCGTGGGGAGGCGGCCCGTAGCGGAAGGCCTCCAGGAGAAAGCCGAAGCGGCTCTGCGCCTGCTCCTCGGAAAACCCGAGGAACCGGAAAATCCGCTTCTGCAGCTCGGGGTCATGGATCCTGATGGAGCCCGAGGCAAGCTCCACGCCGTTACAGACCAGGTCGTACAAGTCTCCTTTGACCTCTGCCGGCCTTTTTTCGAAATCGGACAGGAACCTCTCCTGCGGCATGGTGAACATGTGGTGGGCAGGGTCCCATTTTTTTTCCTCTTCGTTCCACTCGAAAAGGGGAAAATCGATGATCCAGCAGAAGCGAAAATCACCTTCCGCGGCAAGCTTGAGGTCTTTCCCCAGCTGCGTGCGCACGGCGCCAAGGGCGACGCACGCCTTGCGATGCTCTGCCCCCACCATGAGGATCAGGTCGCCGGGCTTTGCTCCCAGCGCTTCGCGGATGGCGGCAGCCTGGTCCGCGTAGAACTTGGACACTCCGCCTTCAAGCCCCTGCTCGGTGACTTTCATGGAGGCAAGCCCGGCCGCGCCGTACACTTTCGCAACCGCTTCCAGCTCTCCGATCTGCTTGCGCGAATACTCCCCGCACCCCGGGGCAACAAGCGCCTTCACCGAGCCGCCGGATTCCACCACCTTCTTGAAGACCTCGAAGCTTCCCTTCTTTGCAAACGCGGCGAAGTCATTCAATTCCAGCCCGAATCGGAGGTCCGGCTTGTCCGAGCCATAGCGGTTCATGGCTTCATCGAAAGCCAGCCTCTGGAAAGGAACGCTGATGTCCTTGCCGATGGATTTCTTGAAGATGTCCGCCATGAGGCCTTCGCAGAGATCGAACACGTCTTCCCGCGACACGAAGCTCATCTCGATATCGATCTGCGTGAACTCCGGCTGCCTGTCACCGCGGGCATCCTCATCACGGAAACAGCGGGCAATCTGGAAATACCGGTCGAACCCCGACACCATGAGGATCTGCTTGTAAAGCTGAGGGAGACTGCGGCAGCGCGTAGAACCGGCCCGGGTTCAGCCGGGACGGCACGAGGTAATCCCGCGCGCCTTCGGGTGTGGACTTGATGAACATGGGCGTCTCGATCTCATAGAAGCCCTTGGACGACAGGAACTCGCGCGCTGCAAGCGCCGCGGTGTGGCGAAGCGCGATGTTTCGCTGCATGCGCGCCGTGCGCAGGTCTATGTAGCGGTACTTGAAACGGGTGTCCTCTTTTGCATCCGCTTTTTCGTCCACCATGAAGGGAAGAACTTCGCACTTGCTCAGGACGGAAATCTTTTCCGCTTTGACCTCGATCTCACCGGTGGGCATGTTGGGATTGGCCATGGCGCCGGGGCGCGCCCTCACGGTCCCCTCCACGGCAACGCAGTATTCGAACTTCAGCTGCCTGCCCGTCTCCGCCAGCTCGGGGGAGGCATCGGAGTCCACCACCACCTGGGTCAGGCCGTAGCGGTCGCGCAGGTCGAAGAAACGGATTCCCCCGTGATCGCGGTGCCGGTGCACCCAGCCGTTGAGGGTGACGCGTCGGCCGGCGTCTTTTGCGCGAAGCGCGCCGCAGGTGTCGGTTCTTTTCATGGTCTCCATGGGAGCGACTATAGCGGGCGCGGAGACGGAGTGCAACAAAGGCCCGGTGCCGCCCGGAGGCTACCGGCCGCGGGACGGGGCGGCCTTGAAGCTGAATGCCCTGAGCGGGCCGCCCATCTTCATGTGCCGTGCAAGGCGATAAAGACCCGGCCGGCTGTGGCGGAAGAACCTCTTGTATGCAGGGCAGAGGTAATTGAGTCCCGGCTCACCGTCAGGAGCCAGTGCAATCCTGTCCTTGGGGCAGCCTCCGTTGCAGGATGAGAGGACATCGCACTTTCGGCATGCCCGCGGAAGCGCATCCCGCTTTGCCCGGCCAAAGAGACTCATGCGCGGATCAGCCATCATGTCCGACAGCGTCCTGTCCTTCAGGTTTCCAATGAGGTGGTCCGCATCCACAAAGTGGTCGCACGCGTACAACCCGCCGTCGTGCTCCAGGACGGCAACATCCCCGCAGGTCTCCCGATGTATGCACAGCGCGTGGGGGATTCCATAGATGGGCCGCAGGGCCTCGTCAAAAGTCTGGATCACGATCCGCCCGACGTCCTCCGCTATCCACCTGTCGAAGACCCGGCAGAGAAAAGTGCCAACGGCCTCCGGTGGCGGAGCGCCCGGGCTCACCTTGCCCAACGGCAGGAACTGCAGGTGTGTCACCCCAAGCTGGCGGAAGAAGTCATAGACCCTGTCGGGCTCGGTCACGTTCGCTGTGCTCAGTACGCAAAGCACGTTGCAGAAGACGCCATGGCGCTTGAGGAGGCGGAAGGCCGCCGTGACCTGCGCGTGGGTGGGACCGCCGCCGGCCGCCCTTCGATTCACGTCATGAAGGTCCGCCGGGCCGTCCAAGCTCAACCCGACGGAAAAATCTTCTTCCTTCAGGAACTCTCCCCACTCCTCGTCCAGGAGAAGGCCATTGGTCTGGATCCCGTTGGTCACCTTCCTGCCCGGCGGACGATGACTCCTTTGCACGCTGACGATGAAGCGGAAATAGTCCAGTCCGAGCAGGGTCGGCTCTCCGCCGTGCCACTCGAAATGCGTGGTTGGGGTCGGGCTTGTTGAAGCCTCCAGCCGCTGGATGATGTAGCGCTCCAGCAGGTCCTCGGGCATGCGCCACGGTCCGTCGGGGAAGAGAGCCGACTTGCCAAGGTAGTAGCAGTAGGTACAGCGCATGTTGCAGCCTGGACCGGCTGGCTTTGCCATGACAAGGAAATCTGCCGTCTGGGCCATGACGTGGATCCTCCTCGAGGACCCTACCCCGCCAGGTTCTTTGCGAAGAACGTCAGGAGCCGCGCAAAAGAATCCCGCGCTGCCTGCACGTTGTATGCGGGCCCATCGTCATTAAAGAACGCGTGAAACGCCCCGGGGTAGATATGATGCTCGAAGGACTTGCCGCCCTTCTGCATGGCCTCCGCGAATGCGGGGACTCCAGCGGTGACCCGCTGATCCTTTTCTCCATAGAAAGCGATCACCGGGCACCTGATCTTTGCTGCCTTCTCGGCTGACGGAGAGTTTCCATAATAGATGGCGCAGGCGCCAAGCTCGGGCTCCTCGCATGCAAGAAGGGCGGAAAGGCCACCGCCCATGCAGAAGCCGACACATCCCACCGGTTGCTGCCTGGTTTCGAGCCGCTCGGTTCTCAGGTAGCGAACCGCGCTTCGAAGCTGGGACGTCATGGCGTCCGCGCGGCCGGCGGAGCCGAAGATCTGCCCCAGGCTCTCGCCGATCAGCCGACGCTCTCCTTCCGGCAGCTTTGCAAGCCCGGCTTCCCTGATGGCCGGGTCGCCCATTGCCCCCGGAGGCAGCTGGCGGGCGAATGCCATTGCGCTGTTGATCCGATCACGAGTGAGCGCCGGCGGTCTTTCGCCCTTGACGGAGAACAGGTCGGGGGCGAGCGCCACGTATCCAGCCGCGGCCATCCTGCGCGTCACGTCCTCGATGTGCTCGTTCACTCCCATGATCTCCTGGATGACGACAACGGCGGGCAGTGGCGGTGCCGCCCTGGCGGGCAAAGCGAGGAATCCCACCTGGTCTTCATACCGTACCCATTCGGTCTTAATGGCCATTCTTTTCTCCTTGCGGTGAATGGCCCATTATATACCACGGGACGGGTTGTCAACCCATGACGGCGGCGGCAAGGGCCGCCTGTGCGCCGCGCGGGACAAATCGCATGAACATGACCATTGCCTTGTTGAGGAAGCCAGGTACAATCTCGCCCCGGCCGCCGAGGAGCGCGTGGACAGCTTCTCTCACAACGGGGCCGACCTCCATCATGGTGGCGCGCTTGAACGCATTGTCCTCGTGGCCGGCCACGCGGTGGAACTCGGTCCTTGTCACCCCGGGAGAAAGCACGGTCACCGAAACGCCCGAGCCGTGAAGCTCCCGGCGGATCGCGTGACCGTAGCTGAGCACGAAGGCCTTGGCCGCCGAGTAGGTTGCGTAGAGAGGGGTCGGCTGGTACGCGCCGGTGGAGGCGGTGAGGAGGATCCTTCCGAAGCCCGCGGCCCGCATCGGCGCGACAAAGAGCCGGGTCAGGCGGACCAGCGCCTTCACGTCGAGGTCCAGCATGGCCTCTTCGGTGGACGCATCAATGGAGTCGAACGGTCCGTACGCGCCGAAACCCGCATTGTTGATGAGGATGGAAATGGTGATGCCGCGTGAGCGAAGCAGCTCGAACAGGCGCTCCGGCGCTCCCGGCTTTGCCACATCGGAAGGTTCCACTTGGACTTCAACGCCTTCGCGCTTTTTCACTTCACCCGCAAGCGTGTCGAGCGCCTCGCGCCTGCGCGCAACCAGGACGAGGTTTGCCCCTCGGGCCGCCAGCTGCCTGGCAACCTCCGCGCCAATTCCCGATGAGGCGCCCGTTACAAGCGCCCATTTCCCCTTGATGTCTCCTGCCACGCTGACCCCCCTGGTGCTATTCACCGCTCACCAAAGCCATCTTGCTAATGACTTCAAGTCAGAATATATTAACCACCGTAGGATAAGTCAACGCTAATAACCAAGGGTCAGTAATGAAGAGAGCATCGACTGTTCAGAAGAAGGAAGAGCGACGCGCATCCATCGTGGAGCACGCCCGTGCCTGGATCGCCCAGAGGTCTTTCGACGAGATCCACCTCGACGACCTGGCCCGGGACCTCGACCTCGTCAAGGGGACCCTCTATCTCTACTTCCCGACAAAGCAGGACCTGTTTGCATCGATCCTGGTCGAGGAGATGGAGGCCTGGTGGGAAGCCGCCATGGCGGCACCCGCCACGGGCTCTCCCGGCAATGACCTGTGCCGAGTGCTTGCCGAGCGGAATCTCCTGGTCCGGTTGATTGCAAGCCTCCACATGACAATCGAGCCGGGGCTGAGCCCGGAAGGTTTGCGGCGGATGAAGACGTGGTTTCGCGATTTCGCTGAGAGAGCTTCCCGGGACCTCGAAGCGCGGTATCCCGGCATTGAAGGCAGCGGCTTCAGGCTTGTCATGGGGATATACGCGCTCGTGGTCGGGATATCGCAGCTTGCTTTCCCGCCCCGGACCGTGCGGGCCTTGATCGAAGAAGATGACTCTCTTGAGCCGTTTCGGATCGATTTCGAATCGTTCCTGGTCCAGTCCGTCGATTCGCTGTACCACGGGACGGCCCGACAATGCTGACCACTTTTTCTCTCGTGCTCTTTGGAGCCTCTCTGACAACCCTGATTGCAGCCGCGTTCGCCTGGCGCAGGAGAAAGGTACCCGGCGGCCTGGCCCTGATGCTCACTTTGCTTTCCATTGCGGTGTGGTGCTTCTTCTCGGCCATGGAGACCACATCCCTGGACGCCGCCCACAGGTACGTGTGGGATGCGGTGAGCTATATCGGCGTGTGCAACGTCGCGCCTTTCTTCCTGGTTTTTGCTCTTCAATACTCCGACTCGCGCTGGCCGCTCACCACGTGGGCGCTCGCCCTGTACTGGTCGGTCCCGCTTGCAACCATTGTCCTGGCCTTCACGAACGGCTGGCACCATCTCATCTGGGCAGGGTTCACGAAAGGACCGGTGGCCGGGACCAACACAGTGGTCTACTCCCACGGCACCTGGTACTTCATCGCCGTGGCATGGTTCTTCGGCCTCTGCGTCCTCGCTTCCTTCCACCTGGTTCGCGTCGCGCTGCGGGCCGCGCGCCTGTACGTTCTTCAGTCCCTCATCCTCCTGGCCTGTGTCGCCATTCCCTGGGTCGGCTTCCTGCTCTTCGTGCTTCCCAACGGCCCTTTTCCCGGGCTGGACACCACGTCCCTCGGGTTTACCGTGAGCGGGATCCTGATCCTGGCGGCGTTGAACCGCCTGCGTTTCCTGGACCTCGTTCCCAAGGCGCGCGCCACGGTGGTGGAGCGACTGCAGGACGGGTTTCTCGTGCTGGACGCCATGGACCGGGTCATCGATATCAACTCCACCGCGGTCCGTCTCCTGGGAATCGAGTTACCGGCAATCGGGAGGAAGCTCACTGACATCTTTCCAGCGTTGAACGACCTCATACGCCAGAGCCCCGGAGCGGATGCTTTGACGCTGAGCTCTCCGCATGAGACCGCCGCGACCCTTGAAGTGTCGGTTACGTGGCTCACAAACCGCTCAGGAAGGCAGACCGGGAAGGTCCTCCTGCTTCGCGATATCACGGAGCGCCGGCTGGCGGAGAAAGAGCGTGAGAGATTGATCGCGGAGCTGCGTGACGCGCTTTCCAACCTGAAAAGGCTGAGCGGCCTTCTCCCCATCTGCGCCTCATGCAAGAAGATCCGCGACGACCAGGGGTACTGGCACCAGGTGGAAAACTACATGCAGGATCACTCCGAGGTGGAGTTCAGCCACGGGATCTGCCCCGAGTGCGCAGCGAAGCTGTATCCAGAGCTGCGCGACACCCCGGGCACCCGGTAGGCCGCCCCAGACAGCGGGCCGCCCCACGGCCAAGCCTGGCCGGGCCGCGCGCGCCCCTCAATTGCAAAGAGGCTTCCCGCGGGGGAAGCCTCCTGGAAACTACATCGCGGCCAGCTCGAAAACGTGAACCTTGCCGCCTTCGCGGAGTATGGGACAGTCCTTGACGAGCTTCGTCGCCCCGGACAGATCGTCAGCCTGGAACAGGCTGTACCCGTTGGAGACGTTGCCGCTGGGGCCTTCCTGGACACCCGAGGCGCTTACCGTCTTTGATCCGGCAAATGGCGCGCCTCCCTCCACGACCACGGAGCCCAGCTTCCCGAACCACGCCATCCACGTCTTCATGGACGCTTCCCCTTCCTGGGGAGTGGTCGGAGCCTTTCCTCCGCTATACAGCACTATGAACTTCTTCATGGTTCCCTCCTGTCTGTCAGTCTTGCCACTATGACGAACAGGGAGGGCTCAGTGGGACATCGTGCTACAGGTACGCGTGCTCTCCCAGCTGCGCGGTATCCAGGCCGACCTCTTCCTCCCCTTCGGCCACCCTCACCCGCGTGATCCTGTTGATCACCCAGAGAGCGGCAAACGCGATGAGGAAGGAATAGGCAGCCGCCCCGAAGCCTGCCGCGGCCTGCCTGCCCAGGAATGCCCAGCCGCCGCGAAGAGCGCCGTCGAACCCGGAGGCATTCACCGCAAGACTCCCGAAGACCCCCAGGCTGAGGATCCCGAGCACGCCTCCCACCCCGTGAACGCCCCACACATCGAGCGCGTCATCCCAGCCCAGCCTGTTTTTCAGGTTGATGGCCAGGTAACAGACGAGGCCAGAGAGGATGCCGATGATGATTGCCGCCCCTGGTGTCACGTAGCCGGCCGCCGGCGTGATAGTGGCCAGCCCGGCAATGGAGCCGGTGAGCAGCCCGAGAAACTTCGGCTTCTTCTCGAAGACCCATGCCAGGATCAGCCACGTGACCGCGGCAAAGGAGGCGGCGAGGTCCGTGTTCAGGAAAGCGGCTACGGTGATCTGGTCTACCCGAAGCTCGCTTCCCGCATTGAACCCGTACCAGCCGAACCACAGAAGCCCCGTGCCAAGGGCGACAAGGGGAATGCTGTGCGGTCCGCGGTCCTTCACGTGCCGGGGGCCGACAAAGAACACGGAGGCCAGCGCAGCAAAGCCCGCTGAGGCGTGGACCACAATGCCGCCCGCAAAATCACGCACACCCCACTGCGCAAGCAGGCCATTGCCCCAGATCATGTGCACCAGGGGGAAGTACACGAGGATGAGCCACACGACCAGGAAGATGAAATACGCGGGAAAGCGGACCCTGTTGGCGAAAGCGCCCGTTATCAGCGCCGGGGTGATGATGGCGAACATCATCTGGTAGACGATGAATGCAAACATCGGAATCTGGCCGTCTCCGAAGACAGACGTGAGGTCGACCCCGTTCAGAAAGGCAAGCCGCAGATCTCCGATGACCGCCCCCTGCCCGCCCGAGAAGCACAGCGAGTAGCCGACGGCAAACCAGATGACGTCCACCACCGCCAGGGAGAGGAAGCTCTGAATCATGATGGTGAGCACGTTCTTTCGGCCCACGAGACCGCCGTAGAAAAAGGCGAGCCCCGGGGTCATCAGCATGACAAGGCTGGCTGCGATGAGCATGAATCCGGTGTTTCCCGTGTCGAAATGAGGCATTTCTTTGTTCTCCTTCCGCCCTGACGGGAAAGACTCTAAACCCGCCTGGAAGCCGGCGCAAATAAAAAAGCCGCTAATATCTCTTCAGGTACGCCGTGAGCCTCGAGCTTTCCGCCTGGCGCAGCCGAACGTTCACGCTCAGCCGCTCGAGCATCTGGGACACGGCCATCTCACCCTGGGGAACCCGCGCCGCGGCAAAGAATTGTTCCACCTGCGCCGCGAGCTCCGGGGTGTCAAGCGCGGAGCACCCGTCGATCATGCGCACGGTGCCCGACGCGGGGAACCTCTTGAGGATCGTTTCCCAGTTCTTGTGGATGGCGTTCCACGTTGCCGGGCCGGCATGCTCGGTTGTCAGGTACGCGCCGAGGATGAAGGGGGCGTCATCCGTCTTTACCCTGGTCAACACCATCTCGATTGCCGCTGCGAACAGCTCCTGCACGCGGAACTCACCGAGCGCCCGAAGGAAGCGCAGCTTTTCCTGGTCTGTAGGAGCGGCGCGCGAAAGCGCAAGGAACTCGTCGAAGCGTGACTTGTCCCCGGTGTACGCGAGGGTGGAGACAATAGCGGGAACCAGGTTTGGGTCAACCGAGCCACGATCCTTCATCCAGGATGCGAAGAACCCCTCGGCTTCGGATTGCACCTCGGCGTCCTCCCCAACGGTGCCCAGCAGCGCCGCAAGAGATCCGCGCAGCTCCCGAATGGCCGTCGAGTCGTCCGCCTTCGGCATCCACCCGAGCTCCCGAAAGACGGGCCTGACCAGGTCACGGATGAGCTTCTTGAATGCGGCGCGTTCCCCGCCGCCGGTGATGCCGTGGAGCACATGGAGCGAGCCGCCTATGATGCTCCATACATTCGGGTCTCTCTCCCCGGAGAGTTTTCGCACCATGTCCAGGTACGCATCGGAGCCCAGTTTCTGAGCGCGCACGAACGCCCACGCGTCGTTGACAAGGTTGAAGCGCTCGATCACCTGCAGTCGCTCTGATGGAGCATCCAGGAGCCTCGAAAGCAATTCCTGCGTATAGCGCACGCGATAGAAGCCCGAGCCCCCGGCGTTTGCAACCACATAGTGGAACCCCTTGATCAGGGAGACCTCCCGCTCCTTTTCCGCGAAAATGAGCTTGTCCTCGCGAACAACCCCGTCCGCCGTGGCGTAGCGCAGGTGAAGCGGAATGGGCCAGAGCTGTCCGGCTTGACTCTCCCTTGCCAGAAAGGCAAACCGCTCCTGGGACAGCTTGATGAAGCCCGGCTTGTCTGATGGAGAGACCGTCACAACGGGGTGGCCGTCCGTGAGAAACCATGCGTCCATGATCCGGCGCACGGGCACGGTGAGACCTGCCTGCTTCGCGCCCTTCTCCAGGTCGTCCCACAGGTCGGTGACCTCGGCGTTTCCGTAGCTGTGGCGGGTCAGGTAGAGGTTGGCTCCATTATAGAAGGGAGCGTCGCCCACGTACTGGTGGATCTGGAACTCGAGGCTGCCGCCTTTCTCATAGGTGATCCTGTCGAAGCGCTGTTCCACCTCGTCGGGGTGTCCGACGGGCGCATAGCACGGGTGCGTGCTGTTGAGCGAGTCAAGGGCAAATGCCGCCGCGCGGCGCAGCCCGAAGGAGTTGAAGATGCGCCACTCTGGCTGGAAGTCAGCCATGACGAGGTAGGCGAATATGGTGGCGTTCGACTCGTTGAGCGGAAGGCCGTCCCACCAGGCCATGGTCACGAGGTTGCCGAACCACATGTGCGCCAGCTCATGAAAGACCACCTCGGCAACGCGCTGCAGCTCCCCGATGGTGGCGTTCGTCTCGTCCACCAGGAGCGCCGTGGCGCGGTACGTGATGAGCCCGGTGTTCTCCATGGCCCCCGAGCGGAACTCCGGGATTGCGATCATGTCGATCTTGTCCCCTCCGAAATAGGGGACGCGGAGGGTGCGCTCATACCATTGCACGCCGTACGCGGCGCACCTCAGGGCGTATTCCTTGAGATTGTTCTTTCCCGGCACGGACCAGATGCGGAGCTCTTTGCCGTTGGCCCACGCGGGCTCCGAGCCCTCGAACTCCCCGATGCACCAGGCAAGCAGGTACGTGGACATGCGGGGCGTCGTCGCGAAGGCAACGGTCTTCCTGCCGCCTTCCACTGTTTCCGAGGTCACGCGCATGTTGGAGAGCGCCGTCAGCCCCTTGTCGATGACGAGGGTGACGGCATAGGTGGCTTTGAGGGCCGGCTCATCCCAGCAGGGGAAAGCGCGGCGCGCGTGGGTTGCCTCGAATTGCGTCGTGGCCACCCAGCGGTCCTCCTTGTTCCCATTTGTCCACCCGCTGCGGTAGAAACCCTCGAGGCTTGGCTGGACCAGGCTGCCCTCATATTCGGCAACGAGCTTCCAACTGCCTTTCTCAAGCTTGCGGGGAAACGAAAAAACGGCCGTCTGGGCCTTGTCATCAATGGCGGCAGCGCTCGAGAACTGCTGCTTCGACGGCCTCTCCGGTCATGGGGTCGAAGAAGCTCACGACGGCATGCGTTGTGACAGCATCGAGGCGTTTCCCTTTTCCGTCGACCACGTGGGCCTCGGTGATCTTCAATCCGAGTGAGTTGACGATAATCCGGCTCACCGGCTCGCCCACATCCACATCCACGGCCACCCGGCCGCTGAAGCGGAACGAGCCGAAATCCGGTCTCACCTGGATGTCGTAGTGGCGAGGCACCACGCTTTTGGGAAGCTGATACTTGGACGCGTCGTTGTGCATGCCGCATTATTGACAAACACGCGTTCCAGTGTCTATTGAGAGCCTATGAAGAAACGTGAGGGCGTGAAAGCGGGACGGCGGCCCCAGGATCCGGCGGAAAGCTGGGAGCTGCCATACACTGAGCGGCAGGGCGGCTTCTATTTTCGCGGAATCTATGCCGGTCATCCGTTCGCTCCCAGCGGGCCGGAGGACGTTCCCGCGGGCGCCTGGGAATCCCTGCGGGAAACGTGCGGCCTGGAGAGCCTGAAGCAGCTGCTGATCATCCCCTCCTCGGTCCGCTCGGTGGGACGGCGCAATCGCAAAGTGATAACGCCCATGGAGGTCCTCGCGGTGGGGACCAGGGCAGTCGGCCTGTGGGTGGAAAAGCCGGCGCCCGCGGTCAGGGTTGCCATCGACCTGGATGAGCTGGCTGCGCTGGAGGATGTGCACATCCTCCTCTACGGAAGGCTCAGCTTCCTGTCCCGTGACAATCGCCTGACCATCCGCTACAACACCGTGTGCCGCCGCATCCTCGAGCCGGTGCTCCAGCGGCTGAGAGAAAAGCTGGCGGGACCCGGGTGCCCCGTGCCATCGTGGGGAAGCCCGACGGGACCGCTTCCCTTCAAGTGGAACTTCCTCCTCCAGTACCCGTTTACCACCCTGGATCCGGAAGCTCCGCGGGTGTTCGGATTTCAGGGTGCGCCGCGCGTCAAGGGAGCCTGGGTTCCACGGGGTCACCTTCTCATCCTCACACCGTTTGAGCTTGTCTCCCTCCGTGATCCGGTGGAATCGTTTCATTCCTACGGAGTGGACAGCCTTTTCATCCCGCGATCGCGGATCCAGGCTGTCTCGGTTCAGCCTGATGGTGTCCAGGTGACCGCGAAAGGCGCGGAGCTTTTCCTGCCCCTGCCGCCGACGTTGCTTGTGGAAGTGAGACGCTGGTTTGAGACATCGAAGCCTGGTATTGGAAGCGAGGGAGCCCATGGCCCCAGGGAAGTTCGAAAAGCATCGCGCGTACTACCAGATGCTGGAGGAATTACGCGGTGAGAGGCGCTGCGCCTTCTGCAGCCTCGAGCACAGGGAGCTCACAGGGTATTTCGAAGGTCTCCTCTATGAAAAGGTAACTGACCCGGGCATCCGCGGCGCCCTGGTCAAATCCCGCGGCTTCTGCCCTCGACATGCTCACGTCCTTGTCACTTTCGGCGACGGCCTGGGAACCGCCATCCTGTACGCTGACCAGATCGAGCTTCGCCTGAAGCTGCTCGAGGAGCTCGGACCGCGCCGGGGAAGGCCGCGGGCCCGGTCTGCGCGGACGGGAGAGGATTCGTGTCCCGCCTGCCGGACGGAAGCACGCCTGCGAGCGGCGCATGTGCGCACCCTGCTCCAGGGTCTGGGGGACCCGGAGATGAGCGGCGCGTTTGAAGCTTCCGCGGGCCTCTGCTTTCCGCACTTTTCCGCGGCTTTGCGGGAAGCGGAGGACCCCGGCGCGAGGAAAGAGCTGGTTCGGGTGCAGAAGCAAAAGATGGAGGCCCTCCTGTCGCAGCTGAAAAAGCTCATCGACCGGTACGACTACCGCAATATAGGCGCTGGATTCGCCGAAGAGAAGGACTCGTGGATTCGCGCGGTGGAAGCAGTTTCCGGCCTGAAGGACCTTTTCTGATGGTCTTGAGCGCTTGAATCCGCCGGCCGCTGTGGGTACCTTTGTCGTGGTCTGAGGCACCCTGACATTGCGTCTCTTGCTGGTTCTCTTCCTCCTTCTTCCTTCGCTCACCTTCGCGGACAATGTCCTGTCCGCGGAGAAGTTCCTCTCAAACCTCTCGAAGGACTTCGAAGGAGTGAAAGATTACACGGCCGTTGTTGCCGTCACGCAGGGAAAGACGTCGTCCCACGGGACGCTGTACTACAAGGCGCCGTCCAGCCTTCGCATAAACTTCGATGATCCTGAAGGGCAGGTGCTGGTCATCGACAACGACCAGCTCACCGCCTATTTCCCGCAGTACGGCGTTGTCCTGGAGCAGAGATACAGGCAGAAAGCGGACAGCTCCGTGGAAAACCTTGTGAGCAGCCAGGGGCTCCTCCTGCTGCAGCGCAACTACTCCGTTGGATATCTCTCGGGGCCTTCGCCCGTCCCGCTGGAACAAGGGTCGAAGGAAATGGTGGTGAAGCTGAAGCTGGTCCCGGTGACGACAACGGGATTCAGCCAGCTCGTGGTCTCGGTGAAAGGCACCCAGATCCGCAGGATCGAGGGAATCGAGCAGAGCGGCGACACGATCTCACTGGACATGGCGAACGTGCGCGTGAACACAGGTCTCCCCGCCTCGCGCTTCATCTATGATCCTCCGGATGATGCAAGAGTCATCTCAGACTGGCTCTTCAATCCCGAAGGGTGAATCCCGAAGTTCCCGCGCATGGCCAGCCGCCAGGAGATGGAATACACCTACTCCCTGATGGATCAGATCTTCCGTCTGAGCATCGGGGAGAGGGGTGATTTCAGCGGCGCAATGTACGACGGAGACTTCTCCCTGTCCCTGGAACAGGCGCAGGACAGGAAGCACAGGTTCATCGCCGACATGCTGAAAGTCAGGAAGGGAACGAGAATCCTCGACATGGGATGCGGGTGGGGGCCCCTGCTTGCGTTCTTCTCGGACCTGGGCGCGGAGGCAAAGGGCCTGACCCTGTCCAGCGCCCAGGCGGCATCATGCAGGCGGGCCGGGTTCGACGTGGAGATCATGGATTGCAGGGCCATCAGGCCGGAGACGTTCGGACAATTCGACGCCATTACGAGCGTGGGCGCCTTCGAGCATTTCTGCTCCGTGGAGGAATGGCAGCAGGGGAAGCAGGATGCCATCTATGGAAGCTTCTTCCGCACGGTGGCCGATCTCCTTCCTGTCGGTGGAAGGCTGTTCCTGCAAACCATGGTCTTCGGCAGGAACATGATCGATTATCCGCGGATCGATATCCACGCGGAGCGTGGCTCGACCCCCTATGTGCTTGCCGTCATGAGACGGCAGTTCCCCGGCTCCTGGCTTCCCTTCGGAAGCGAGCAGATCGAAAGAAACGCGCGGCCGTGGTTTCGGACTGTCTTCAAGGGAAGCGGCAGGCTGGATTACATAGAGACCATCCGCCAGTGGGGAACGCGCTATCGGCGCTTCGGTGCGAAGAAATATGCGTTCTATCTTTCCCTGGTCCCCCGCTACCTTGCGCGCCGCGACCTGCGGCAACGTCTCTCCCGTGACCAGCTGAGATCGAACATCCTGTGCTTCGAACGGGAAGTGCTGGATCATTTCAGGATGGTATTCGAGAAAGAATAGGCCGATCTCCCAAAAGGGTTTCGACCACCCCCAGGGCCGGAGCCCCTAACCGCCGGGCTCCAGCACGATGTCGAAGACTCCCGTCGCGGTGCCGGTGCGCGGAAAGCATTCCGTCTGGATGGGCAGGAAGCCGTCCGCGGCTATCCTCATGTGGATGTGAGGCGGCCGCCCCGTGGAAGGAGACGGGAAGGGGCTCTGGAACCGGTAATGGCCCGCCTTGTCCGCCACCACGGTCCCCGTGTAGTTGTCTCCATACCCGCCGGGACCTGCGAGCCACAGCTCCACCGTCGCGCCGGGGATGGGCTTGCAATCCCCCGATGCCCGCACGGTTCCCGTGAGGACATAGCCTGAGCCGACGCTGGATCGCATGGGCGCCTCGGGCTTGTAATTGGCATCCAGGTGCTCACCATCCGTTGCCGTGCACTCCGCGGCAAGGAAACCCGCGGAAACCAGGCCCAGGATGAGGCAGACAGCACTCAGGAATGCTTTGTTCATTGTATGCTTCTCCAAACGTTAATATACTCACCCTGATGATGCGCGGAGTATCGAGGTCATTCCCCCTGGCAGCGGCCGTGACGATATCCCTGGCGCTCGGCGCTTCCATGCTTTTCGGGCAGGCGGCGCAGCCCCGCAAGGGGCCCATCGTCGACAAGGTCCTGTTCGACGTCCGGATGCAGGAAAACTTCGCCTTGAAGGATACGGCGGTGGGCACGACCGACGTGTTCATGTACCCCGTTCAGGGCAATACATTCCGGACACTTCCCGCGGACATGCAGAGAAAGCTGGACGTCTACAACGTCCCCTCGGGGAGCTGGTCGCTCATGATCAACCCGGTTCCAAACGCGGCGCCGTACACGGTCACCGCGGACGGGAAGGACTTCTTCAACCCGTTCGCCATCAGGGAGGTGCGGTTCGCCCTCAACTTCCTCATCAACAGGAAGTACATCGTTGACGAGATCCTCGGCGGCGCCGGCGGCCCGATGTTCACCATGGCCACCCCCGGGCAGCCCGGCACGTATCGCTACAACCTCATTCCGGTCAAGCTCGGGATGACCCCCGCTGGAAACGAGAAGAAGGCCATCCAGGACATCACGTCCGCGCTGGAGAAGGCAGCCGAGCTTCCCGCGCTCAAGGGCAGGCTCGTCAAGGGAGAGAAGTTCTGGCAGTGGAACGGCGCTGACCTGACAGTCCGGTTCCTCATCAGGGTGGACGACCCTGACGGCCGGCTCAAGGAGGGCCGCTACATCGCGGACCAGATCGAGAAGGCGGGGATACGGGTCGAACGGCTGGAATGGGACAGGGTGAAGTGCATCGAGGTGGCCTACAAGGATGATCCTGCCCACTACCAGTGGAACATCTACACCGAGGGATGGGGCGCCGGGGACACCCGGCAGTACTGGGACAACATCGTCTCCCAGTGGTACGCCCCCTGGCAGGGATACCAGGCCGGTGGGACCAACCCCCGTTTCTGGCGCTACCAGAACGAGGAGCTGGACACCCTCACGCGCAGGATCCAGAACGGCCAGTTCCGGGACGCAAAAGAGTACTGGGACGCCATCCTGCGGGCAACGGAAATCGGCCTGACGGAAGCCACGAGGATCCAGGTTTCCTACCAGTCGCAGCTGTATGCCGCCAACAAGGCGCGGTTCAACGGGCGCATGGTCTACGGGCTCGGAGACGGCCTGGATGCGTGGTCGCTCATCACCGCGGACGTCAAGCCGGAGAAAAGCGGCGCGAAGGTGCTGCGCGTGACGCAGCTGTCCGCCCGGGGGTCGCTTTTCACCGGCGCCTGGGACCCCGTGGGCGTAGACGGGTTCAAGGACATGTACAGCCTGTTCATCTCTGCCCCCACCGTGGACAGGGCCACGTTCGTCACGCCCAACACCGCGGAGGACGCCCCGCTTCGCGCAAGCTGGAGCGACGTCCTGACCAAGGTGAGCATGAAAGCGAATGACACGAGCCAGCCGGGAATGGAGGGGGAGATCCCCGTCCCGGCGGACGCAATCGTGTATGATCCCCGCGCCTCCGCGTGGGACCCCTGTGGGCCCGGGCGTGACGTCGTACAGCAGGGCGACGTACACGTACAAGTGGGGTCGATGGCACACGGGAGTTCCGATCGGAATTGCCGACATCATGTACGCCCAGGCGTTCACCTGGAAATGGATCACGAAGGTCTCCGACAAGGACAGGTACTACGACGCCGGCTATGAAAGCGTCATGCGGCCGGGACAGGAAATCATCAAGGGGATCGTGATCAATCCCGACACGAGCATCACCGTCTACTTCAACTTCAACCACATGGATCCCGCGCGCATCGGAGCCTCGGGGGCCCTGTACACCTCCGTGAGCGCCTCGGGCCAGCCGGTGAACTGCTCGTGGGAGATCATCGAGGCGCTGGCAAAGATGGTTGCGGAAGGCGGCAAATCGGGAACGGCCTGGAGCTTCTCCTCGGACCCCGCGTATACCGAGGTGGACGTGCTGGCCCCCCGGTGCCTGGAGGACATCAAGGCAAAGCTCCAGGAGTTCATCGATGCTTCCTACGTGCCTGCCTCCATCAGCCAGTTCACGACGCCTGATCAGTGCGTTGCCCGGTACAAGGCTGCCATTGCATGGATCGACGCCCATCACAACGCGTACATCAACAACGGCCCGTTCTTCATCGACAGCGTGGACCTGGGCTCGAGCTTCATCACCCTTTCCGCTTTCCGCGACCCCTCGTATCCCTTCGAGGCCGGGTACTGGAACAGGTACTTCAAGATGGCCACCACGAGGATCGACGCGGTCACGCCTCCCCCGCTGGCTCTCCACGGGAAACCGGTTGCGGTCGCCATCAAGGTCTCCACCATTGAGTATCCTGAGACAGCCGCTTCTCCAGCGGACGCCACGGCTCGCATTCGTCTGACCGTCGTGATCCCGGGCGCGGAAAAGACGTACAGGGGAGTTTTTGTCCGGCCGGGCCAGTACTCGGTGATCATCCCCGCTTCCGATACGAAGCTCTTTGCCGCGGGGACCTATACCATCATCGCGGAGTCGCAGCTTCGCGCGGAGACGCCGTCGGTGGTGACCTCGACCCTCGTTCTCTTCTAGGGGGAGGGATGTACCTTCGATACGCCATCCGGCGGATCCTGAACGCGGTGGCAATCTTCGGCATCGAGATGTTCATCTTCTCCGTGCTCTTCACGGCAACCGCGGAGCGGACGCTGCGCGCGCAGATCGAAGAGTCGCTGCAGCCCGAGGTGGCGCGGCTGCGCAACGTCTCCGCGCAGCAGGTCCAGGAGTTCGTGGCCCAGAGGCGCGCATACCTGTACCGCGTCTCCCACCTCGACCAGCCGGTCTTTGTGCGGATCCTCTGGCGGACCGTGGACACGGTGACCCTGCAGTTCGGCAACTCCATCACGATCAAGAGCTCCCAGGGGGAGCGCAGCGTATGGCGCATCATCCTGGAGACCGTGCCGCGCACCGCCCTGCTCTTTACCACCTCCATTATCCTGGAGGTGGCCTTCGGAGTCTGGCTGGGCCTCCGGCAGGCGCAGAGAGCGGGCAGACTGCTGGACAGGTCCTCCTCCGTGATCACCATGGTGGTCTACGGTCTGCCCACCTGGTGGGTGGCCATGATCCTGATCATGCTCCTTGCCTATAAGCTGCCCATCTTTCCGTCAGGAGGCCTGCACTCTCTCCCGCCGCCCCAGGGATTGGCCGCGGTGCTCGACCTTGCCTGGCACATGATCCTTCCGGTGATCACCCTGATCCTTGTGAACTTCTGGGGTGTCGCGCTCCTGTCGCGGAACATCGTGCTTGGCATCCTCCAGGAGGACTACATCACCGCGGCCCGCGCGCGCGGGCTGCCCGAAAGGGTTGTGCTCTACGGCCATGCCATGCGCACGGCCGCCCCGCCCATCACCACCATCGCCCTTCTCTCTCTCCTGTCCTCCGTGTTCGGCAACATCATCTTCGAGGGAATATTCAGCTGGCCCGGCATGGGGAATCTTTACTGGGTCTCCGTTGAGCAGGGCGATACCGCCGTGACCCTTGGCCTCCTTGCGGTGACCACCGGCCTCTACATTGCTGGCCTGGCCACCCTGGACCTCATCTACGGGCTGCTTGATCCCCGCATAAAAACGGGGGCCTCCGCATGAGCAGCCCCGAGGTGCCACGCGCCTCGAGCAGCCCGCGACCGTGGCTGCGGGACCTCGTGGCGGAGCTGGGCCGTGAGCCGGCGGGGATAGCGGGCGTCATCATGCTCGCCTTGTTCCTGGCGGGCGCGGTCTTCGAGAAGAGGCTCATCGTTTTTCCCCAGACCAACTCACGCTGGCACGATATCACCTACTGGGATGAGCAGCCCGCAAACGCCCCGCCGGTATGGACGAACGCCTTTGCCTGGCAGAAATCCGCCGTGTCACTGGTACTCACCCCGACAAAAACCTCGGAGGAGACGTCCGACAGCGCGCGACTCCAGACGCGCATCTTCTCCTACACTTATGGCTATGACCTTCCGCCGCGCGACCTCGTGGTGCACTTTCACGCGGCCGGAGACATCCCCGTGGCAATCACCCTCACCCGGCCCGACGGACAGGAGATCACCCTGGACCAGGAGCAGGTGGCAGCGGGAACGGGGACGGATGTGCGGATCTCCATGGAGAGGAGCGCGGGGGATGCCGTCATGGGTTTCCTCCAGGGAAACGAATCTCCAGACGCCCTGGCGGGGGTGGATGTGGACCGCATCCACCCGGCTTCGGTGCTCTTCTCAAAGGCCGGACCGGGGATGCTTTCCCAGCCGCAGCCTCTCAAGGGGAACTACCAGGTGACCCTGCTCACCGTGCTGACGTCCAACGCCGCGCAGGTGTCGAATCCCGCGCTTGTCATCACGGGGCGGGTGAGCGGCCTGCTGGGCACCGACGGCTCCAAGCGGGACCTGTGGAGCGGCGTGGTTGCGGGCATCAAGTGGGCCCTGCTCATCGGGCTCCTGACTGCGTTCGTCTCCGTGGCCATTGGCGTGGTATGGGGGGTCACGGCTGCCTACTTCGGGGGGCCCATCAACTGGCTCATGCAGCGCGTGTTCGAGATCTTCTCCAACCAGCCGCTCTTGCCCCTCCTCATCGTGATCAGCGCGATCTTCAAGCCGAGCATCTGGTTTCTCATCGTGATCATGTCCGTCTTCTTCTGGACGGGGCCGGTGAAGACGGTGTACGCGATGGCCCTTTCCATCCGTGAGGAGACCTACATCGAAGCCTCCCGCGCCCTGGGGGCGGGAAGCGCAAGGCTGATCTTCCGTCACATGGTCCCGCTTCTCATCCCGTACGCTTTTGCCTCCATGGCCTTGTCGGTTCCCGGGGCCGTGGTCTACGAATCAACCGTCAGCCTCCTGGGGCTGGGGGACGCTTCCATCGTGACCTGGGGGCAGATCCTCCACGACGCGTTCACCGGCGGTGCCGTTCTTGCCGGCCTGTGGTGGTGGGTGGTGCCGCCCGGGCTCATGATTGCCCTGATGGGAATGACCTTCTCCTTCATCGGCTTCGCGATGGACAGGATCCTCCACCCGAAGCTGAGGACACGGTAGGAAGCGCGCCATGGCTGATCCTGTGATCGTTGTTCAAGACCTTGCGCTCCATTACATGACCCGACGCGGTCCGGTGCGGGCCGTGGACGGGATGAGCTTCACGCTTCTTCGCGGAGAGACTCTGGGACTGGTCGGTGAGTCCGGGTGTGGAAAGACGAGCCTGGGAACGGCCCTCCTGGCAATGCCTGCGTCCCCGGGGAAGATCGTTGCCGGGCGGATCACGATAGACGGCATCGACATCCTCTCTCTGTCGGACAGCGACGTGAGGAAACAGGTCCGGTGGGAGAAGATCTCCATGGTGTTCCAGGGTGCCATGAACAGCCTCACACCCGTGTACACCGTGGGCCGCCAGATGATGGAAACGCTGCAAAGGCACCGCACGATTCCCAGACCCGAAGCGCGCCGTATCATTGAACGCTCCCTCGGCATGGTCGGCCTGGCCCCCGATGTCATCAATCGTTACCCGCACGAGCTTTCCGGCGGCATGAAGCAGAGGGTGGTCATTGCAACGGCGCTCTTCCTGGAACCTCGCGTTGTCGTGCTGGATGAGCCCACCACCGCGCTGGACGTCATCGTCCAGGCCCAGATCCTCAACACGATCAAGGAGCTGAAGCAGAAGCTCGACCTTTCTCTGATCTTCATCACGCACGACCTGGCCACGGAGGCCGAGGTTGCCGACAGGATCCTCGTGATGTACGCCGGCCGCGCCGTGGAGATTGCCTCCAACCAGGCCATCTTCGGCGGCGGCGCATGCCACCCGTATTCGAAAATGCTGCTCTCCGCCACTCCGCGTCTTCGGGAAAAAGTGAGCGAGCTGGCTTTCATCCCCGGTACGCCTCCCGATCTCCTGTCTCCCCCTGCGGGATGCAGGTTTCGGGAACGGTGTCCCGTTGCATTCGAGCGCTGCCGCGAAGATCCTCCTCTCACGGAGATTGCCCCGGGCCATTTCGCCGCCTGCTGGAGATGCACATGATGCCGGCCGAGCCGCTTCTTTCCGTGCAGGGCCTTGCCAGACAGTTCCGCGCCCGCAGACAGGTGGTGCGCGCGGTGGATGGAGTGAGCTTTCACCTGGACCGCGGGGAGATCCTCGGTCTCATCGGGGAATCCGGCTGCGGAAAGACCACCACGGGAAGGCTCGTGGTGAAGCTCCTCTCCCCTACGTCAGGCGCAATCCGGTTTGAAGGCGCGGACATCACAGGTTTCTCTCGAGCGGAGACTGCCTCCTACCGCAGGCGTGCCCAGATGATCTTCCAGGATCCGTACGCCTCCATGAACCCGCGGTTTCGAATCCGCGACGTCATGGCCGAGCCGCTCCTGATCCACGGGATCGGCAGGAGCCGCGCGGAGCGGGAGGAGATGATGCGCGCCGCGCTTGCCGAGGTGAAGCTCGAGCCCGCCGGCGATTACCTGGACAGGTTTCCCCACATGCTCTCCGGCGGGCAGAGGCAGCGGGTGGCCACGGCGCGAACGCTCATCCTCTCCCCGGCTCTCCTTGTTGCCGATGAGCCTGTCTCCATGATCGACCTCTCCACCCGGGCGGAAATCCTCTCCCTGATGAAGCAGGTGCAGAGGGCGCGCCGGCTGAGCTACCTCTATATCACCCACGACATTTCCACGGCGAGGTTCTTCACAGACAGGCTGGCCGTCATGTACCTTGGCAGGATCGTGGAGATCGGAACGCCGGACGATATCGTGGACAGGCCGGCGCATCCCTATACGCGCGCGCTCATCTCCGCGGTGTGCGAGCCGTCGCCGGGCAGGGTGGCGACAATCAGGAAGCTGCCCATCCACGGGGAGATCCCTTCCGCCGCCGCCATCCCGTCAGGGTGCAGGTTCCACCCCCGCTGCATCTTTGCCACGGAGGAGTGCCGGCGCGCGCCCGAGCCCGAGCTTGCCGATGTGGGACCCGGTCACCGGGCTGCATGCAGGCGATGGAAAGAGATTTGAGAAAGAGAGGCACCTCGTGATGGATCCGGAAGCTGTACGCTCTCACTTTCCGGCCCTGCAGTCCGGCGTCATCTATTTCGACAATCCCGCCGGCACGCAGATCTGCCGGGAAGCCATGGATCGGATGAACGACTACCTTGTTCACAGGAACGCCAACCATGGAGGCGCATTCCGGTCCAGTCGTGAGTCGGACGCCATGGTCCACGATGCGCGGCGCGCCCTGGCTGACTTCCTGGGCGCCGCTCACCCTGAGGAAATCTCCTTTGGCCAGAACATGACATCCCTGACGCTGCACGTGTCGCGGAGCCTCGCCCGAGAGCTCTCTCCGGGGGATGAGATTGTCGTGACCCGCCTGGATCATGATGCGAACGTGACCCCCTGGGTCCTCGCTGCCCGTGACAAGGGCTGCGTCGTGAAGTGGGTGGACTTCGATCCTGCCACCTGCGCGTGGAGCGCTGAGGAGCTTTCGAAGCAGGTTGGGCCTCGGACGAAAATCGTGGCAGTCGGCTATGCCTCCAACGCAACCGGCACCATCTCGCCGATAGCGAGGGCGGTGAAGATGGCCCATGAGGTCGGCGCAGTATGCTTCGTGGATGCCGTGCACTTCGCCCCTCACGGCCCCATCGATGTGACTGCTCTTGGCTGCGACCTCCTGGTCTGCTCTGCGTACAAGTTCTTCGGGCCGCACATCGGTGTCATGTACGGCAAGCGGGACCTCATGGAGCGACTCACCGCGTACAAGGTCCGTCCCGCCGGAGACGCGCCGCCGGACAAGTGGGAAACGGGAACGCAGAGCTTCGAGTCCATCGCAGGCACCATGGGCGCCGTGGAATACCTGGAGTGGGTTGGCAGGACCTTCGGCGGATTCTCCGACCCTCTTCACGCGGCCCGGCCGGACCGCATCTCCGCCCTCAAAGCCGGCATGTGCGCAATCCGCGCCCGGGAGGCGGACCTCAGCAGGGAAATGCTCGAAGGACTCTCCGGGATCCGCGGCCTCACGATCTTCGGCATCACCGACCCGGCGCGGCTGACAGAGCGCGCCCCGACCTACTCTTTCACCCTTGGCGGGGTCCACCCCCGGCGCATCTGCGAAGAGCTGGACCGGCAGGGGATCTCGGCCTCGGATGGGAACTACTACGCGGTGGAGGTCACGACCCGGCTCGGCCTCGAGGCAACCGGCGGCATGGTGCGTGTCGGTGCCGCGCACTACAACACGAAGGAAGACGTTCGCCGGCTGGTCAAAGCCCTGTCGGGCATTGGACAATGATGCGGTCAGGGGAATATCGCTGGGACGCGGAGCAGTACGCTCGGAACTCAGCCGCCCAGTTCCAGTGGGCCGTCGAGCTTATCGCCAAGCTCGCGCTCCAGGGAAACGAGCGGATCCTGGACATCGGGTGCGGGGACGGGAAGGTCACCGCCGAGCTTGCCCGGCAGGCCCCGCGCGGAGAGGTGGTGGGCGTCGACAGCTCGCAGGAGATGATCAGCAGGGCGCGGACTGCTTTTCCCTCGGTCCCCGGTCTCTCCTTCATGGTCATGGATGCGCGTGCGCTCTCCTTTGAACAACCCTTCGACGTGATCTTTTCCAACGCGGCCCTCCACTGGGTCAAGGATCACAGGACCTTGCTGCGAGGGGTCGCAGACAGCCTGAAGCCGGGAGGCCGCATCCTCTTCCAGATGGGAGGGCGGGGAAACGGCGAAGAAATATTTTCCGTGGCCGCCCAGGTAGTTCGAAAAGGCGCCTGGCAGGGCTGTTTCCGGGGCTTCGAGTTCCCGTGGGGTTTTTACGGGCCGGAGGAGTACATCCCGTGGCTCAGGGAGGCCGGCCTGGCTCCGAGGAGGGTCGAGCTCATTCCTCGCGATATGAGACAGAAAGGGCGCGACGGGCTTCTTGGCTGGGTACAAACCACCTGGATGCCCTATACGGAAAGGCTTCCCGAAAGCATGCGGGAGAAGTTCCTCACCGAGTGCGTGGATGCATACCTTTCCGCCCATCCCCTGACGCCCCAGGGCGAGGCGGTTGTCAAGATGGTACGACTGGAAGTAGAGGCCGCAAAGTTGTAAGAATTGCGCAACATCCAGCGGTCCTCCTGACCCTCATGAAAACGTCGAAAGTGGTAACTTCCTTGCCGCTTCTTACGTTTTCGTGAGGGCGGCACCCTGAGCGCGGCTTTTTTGGGGGGGCACCCTGACGGCGCCCCATCACTCATTTGCGATGAAAGGTTACGGATGGAAATCCTGTGTACGAATGACGATGGAGTCCTGTCGCCGGGGCTCGCGGCCGCTGTCGAGGCCGCGCGCGAGCTCGGGAATGTATCTATTGCAGCGCCTTCCGACCAGAAGACAGGGGCAGGCAGGAGCCTGATTGGCGAAAGGACCCGGCCATTTTCCAGGACGGAAATCCCGGTAGGCAACGGGAAAGCATCAGCCTGGCATCTCGACGGGACTCCCGCCCTCGTGGTGCGGCACGCACTCTCAACGGTGCTCCGTGACAGGAAGATCGACCTGGCCATATCGGGAATCAACTACGGAGAAAACCTCGCCTACGACATCAGCAACTCGGGGACCGTCGGAGCTGCCATGGAATGTGCGGTCTGGGGAGTTCCGGCAATTGCCGTTTCCCTCCAGACAAAGCTCGACGGTCACAGGACCTACGCACAAATGGATTGGAAGGCGGTGCAGTTTTTTCTCCGTATGTTCATCCGCCGCTTCGTGGAGAAGCGCAGGTTTTCAGGATTCGACGTCCTGAAGATCGATGTGCCCATCGACGCAGATGAAAAGACCGAATGGAAGGTATGCACGCTGCAGCTGAGCCCCTACTACTTGACCCGGCTGAAGCAGGAAGCCGATGATGCCGTGATTGCAGATGCTTCTTTGTATACCGACGTGACGCAGTTCGCTCCGGGAACCGACGCCTACGTGCTGGCCGTCGAAAAGAAAGTGGCCGTAACCCCGCTGATTCTCGACTGGACTGCCCGCGACACGGGGAACTTCTTCACGTGAGCCGGGACGCGTTACTGCTTTTCGGGGTTCAGGGCCTTCACGGCAATCGTGAAGGCGCGATCCGCATCTTCACGGTTCGGTTCCCCGAGCGGCAGGAGCCCGGCTTCGCCCGGGTAGCGCCCACGATAGATGCTGTCCATGAACTGAATCTCTTCATCGCCCAGATTTGAGGGGATCTTGTAATCGTTGGAGAGCGCCAGGAGTCGGGCAATGCTGTGAACTTTTTCAAGCTCCCAGCCCTTCCCGAGCAGGCGCGCCTTCAGGGATTTCTCAACTGCCTGCTGCGCATGAAAGCACGCCGGCTTCCAGAAACCCCCTTCCCTGAGGTATTCGGCTGCCGCCAGCTCGTCCCGTGCGTCCTTCAT
The DNA here is from genome assembly GCA_963753085.1 of uncultured Spirochaetota bacterium. Lineage (GTDB taxonomy): Bacteria > Spirochaetota > Spirochaetia > SZUA-6 > Fen-1364 > Fen-1364. The sequence goes on from CAVWBF010000009.1 coordinate 31,267, forward strand.
CCATTCGGATTCAGCGTTTTTCATGTACAGTCGCCTCCCCTCCCGAATCACTGTTCGAAGGAACGGGCTCCCGCGGCGAAAATAGTCGCGAAAAGTTTCTGCAGGCATCACGAATGGATCGATAGAAAAGCGTCTATGGAAAGGCTTCAGCGCAGCATTCAACGCCGCATTTCCCGCGCTTCCCGTTTCCTCAACGACGACCAGCAGGTCGAGGTCATTCCCTTCTCCGCTGCGCCCGACTCCTCCGAATACGAGCACGGCCAAGGGATCGAGGACCGAGACTATTGTCGAGGTTACTTCCCGCGCGTCATCAAGAGTTGCTTTCGCCATTCTTCTTCGAGTATAGGTCCGGCTTCTCAGATTCGGCAAGCGCCGGCGCGCATGCCGGCGAAGACGCGCGCAAGGCGCTTCATCCCTTCCTCGATCATGGGCTCATCCGCGTTGGAGAAGTTCAACCGCATCGTGTTGGCGCCGCAGCCGTCGGTGAAGAAGGCCTGACCCGGGACGAACGCCACCTTCTCCTTGATGGCCCGCTCCAGCAGCTCCGTGGACGACATGCCCTCGGGCAGCGTCATCCACAGGAACATTCCGCCCTCGGGCTTTGTGCAGAGGACCTCCGGCGGGAACAGGGTCTCCACCATGCGCACCATGAGGTCCCGCTGCCGGCCGTAGGCTTCGCGGATCCGCGCGATATGACGCTCCACGTCGTTATCCGACAGGTAGCGATGCAGGACACGCTGCGCAAAACCGTTGGAGTGAAGGTCCGCCGCCTGCTTGGCCACGATCACGCGTTCCATGATCTCCCGGCCCGCACACACCCACCCCAGTCGAAGGCCGGGCGCCACGGTCTTGGAGAACGTGCCCAGGAGCGCCGCCCAGGGAGCCAGGCTCGATCCTTCGCCCGCGGCCCCTATTGGCGGGAGCGCTTCACCTGAAAAGCGAAGCTCACCGTACGGGTCGTCCTCCACCAGGACGGTGTCGCCGGCAGCCAGCAGCGTCGCGGCCTCGCGGCGTCGCAGGGCGGACCAGCTTATCCCCGACGGGTTCTGGAAGTTAGGGATGGCGTAGAAGAGCTTCGGGTTGTCCTCCTGGAGAGCCTTTGCGATCAGCTCTCGCGGGACTCCGTCTTCCGCCAGCTCGAGGGCGCGAAAGCGGGGCTCGAACAGACCGAAGGCCTGGATTGCCGCGAGGTAAGTGGGACGCTCCACCAGCACCATATCCCCCTGGTCCAGGAGCGCCTTGGCAATCAGGTCCAGGGCCTGCTGCGACCCGTTGGTGATGAGGATGTCGTCCGCTGCCACGCGGACGCCCCGGCGAGCGTAGCGGGCGGCAATGTATTCCCGAAGGGGCGGGAAGCCCTCCGTTGTCGCGTACTGCAGCGCCGCGGCGCCGTCTTCCTTGAGGGCCTTCTCGGCAGCGCGGGTGAGCTCCCGCACGGGGAAGAACCGGGGGTTGGGCAGACCGCCGGCAAAGGAGATGATGGACGGATCCTCGGTGACCTTGAGGATCTCGCGCACGAACGACCGATGGGCCGAGCCCATCCTGCGGGAAAATCTCGCCATGCAGGTCCTCCTCTCTCCCGGCTACTGCTTGTCCGGCTCGGGCTTCTTCCTGACCCTCCGCACCAGGGACCAGATCCCCTGCGCAAGGAGAAGCCCGATGATGATGTACACCCACCAGGGAATGTTCTTCCCCGCCACAAGGACGTAGAGATACGGGGCCGCGGTGGACAGCAGGAAGATCATGCTCCAGAGAGTGATCTCGTTCATGCGCTTTTGCGCCACCGCCCGCACCATGCGGTAGATGGAATAATAGAACACCGGGCTCGCCCCGAAAAGGATGGCAAGGAAAACCACCGGGTTGACCCCGTAGTTCTCCCGGGCGGCCTCCATCTGCTGTCCGATCCAGGTGACGATGACGTGCGCCAGCCACTCCATGTCAGTCGAGTCTCCGCACGGACGGGACCAGCAGGGCAACCGCGGCGGCGCAGAGGAGCGTCCCCGAAGCCCCGATCACCACGGTGATGGGCACCCCGGCAACGGTGGCCAGTTGGCCGGCCAGCAGGGCCCCGATGGGCATGAAGCCGAAGAAGGAAAGCATGTAGATGCCCATGACCCGGCCTCGAACCTTGTCCGGCGTGAGCGTCTGCACCAGCGCATTGGCCAGGTTGTTGACCGTGATGTTGACCGCCCCGACGGCAAAGATGGCCAGGAGGGAAAGGGAAAGAACGCGGGTGAAGGAAAAAAGAATGAGCATGACGGGGAACAGGAAGCTGGCGGCCGTGATGGTCCTCCCCTTGCTCCGGCGATGGGCGAAGGAGGCGATCCAGAACGCCGCCAGGAGCGCACCGACGCCGCGGGCGGACTGCAGCAGGCCGTTGATCCGCGCATCGCCATGGAGAATCTGCACGGCCCACGCCGGGATGAGGGTGGCAAAGGACATGCCGAAGAGGCTCACGGAACCAAGGAGGCAGACGATCGCGAGGATCCGCTTCTCCGCAAGAACCGCCCGCAGCCCTTCCCTGATGTCTCCAAGGGTGGAGCCGCGGCGGGGAGGAGGGGTCCACGGCGGAAGCCGCATGGCAAGGAGCGCCGCGATGACGGCGAGGAACGAGATGCCGTTGATGGCGAAGCACCAGCCCGGGCCGAAGAGAGCGTAGGTGAGCCCACCCACCGCCGGACCGACGGCCGTGGCGGAGTTGAACATCATGGAGTTGAGGGCAATGGCGTTGGTGAGCACGGGACGGTCCACCATCTCCAGGACGAACGACTGCCGGGCGGGACCGTCGAAGGCGTTGACGACGCCAAGGAGGAACGCAAGGACGATGATGTGCCACGGTGAAACGATGCGCAGGAATGCCAGGAGGGAAAGCGCGAAGGCAAGGAGCATGCTGAAGGTCTGGGTGACGACAATGAGGTTACGGCGCGGAACACGGTCCGCCACCGCGCCGCCGTAGAGCGTGAACGCCCAGGTGGCCACCCCGGAAGCGAACCCCACGTACCCGAGAAACGCCTCTGACTTTGTAAGCTCGTAGACGAGATACCCTTGCGCCGTGGTCTGCATCCACGTCCCGAACAGGGACGTCATCTGCCCGACAAACCAGAGTCGGTAGTTGGGGTAGGCCAGGGCGGCGAACGTCCCCTGCCGCGGGGGGCCGACAATGCTCCTTTCTTTCATTCCTTGCATTCTCCGACACTATAGTCGGAACAGGGGCCGTGGAAAAGCGCATGTGGTACATTGACCCCATGGACGAAAAGAAACTTCGCGAGCAGCTGGCAGTGTCTTTGAGCGGCAAGGGCGCCCACGTTCCTTTCGACAAGGCGGTGGCGGGACTTCCGCTGGAGCTTGCCGGACGCAGCGTTCCCGGGCTTGCTCACACGGCGTGGCAGATCGTGTACCACCTCTGGATGGCCCAGTGGGACATCCTGGAGTTCGTGCGGGATCCCGCTCACGAGTCTCCGGGGTGGCCCGAGGGCTACTGGCCCAAGGAGAACGGGCCGAAGGCGTCTTCGGAGTGGGAAGCAACGGTGAAGAAGTTCCGCTCCGACCTGAACGCCATGATCGAGCTTGTCCGAGACGCAAAGAACGACCTCCTTGCGCGCATCCCCCACGGTGACGGGCAGACGCTTCTTCGCGAGGCCCTTCTCGTGATCGATCACAACGCCTACCACGTCGGCCAGCTGGTCGACGTGCGGAGAGCACTCGGCGCCTGGCCGGGATGACGCATGGGAGAGCTTTCGCGCGAGACAGAGGCGCTGGTCGCCGAGGAGACCCGGCTGGAGGACCTGGCTCGGGACATGGAGACCCGCCTGTCAGGCCTGAAGGACATCGACCTCCTTCTGACACTGGCTCGAGTGAAGCTGCGGCTCTGCCTGGCGATGATGAGGACAGGGGGCCTGAGCGCCGAGGAGGCTGGGAACATCGGTGAGCGGGCCGCCACGGCCATCCGGCTCGTGGAAAGCCTCGTGAGCGCGAATGTGTCCGAGGACCAGAAGGGAATCGTCCAGGCAAGCCCCCGCTTCGCGGAGGTGAAGGGGCTGTTCGAGGAGTTTCTGATCTCGGGCGGCGGCGGCTACCTCGAGCCGCTTGAGATAGAGGAAAAGAAACGACGCATCCTTTCGCGCACCATCGTCAGCGTCATCCGCACCCACATGGGGGAAGATGACCGCTACCCGCCCCTGGAGATCGAGAGGTACTCTCCGCTCGTGCAGAAGCTTCTCCTGGCGCTCTTTCCCGTGATGATCCGGCTCAGGCCGCAGAAGCCGCCCTACGGCATAGAGGAGGGAGAAGAACAGATCTACCATTCGCGCTCCATGCGCCTCCCGCTTTCCCAGGCAATCAATTACATGGAGAACGAGCTTCTGCCGCAGCTCGCGAAGCGCCTCCAGGCCGAGCCGGGAGACCCCGGTCTCCAGGAGCAGATGCGCCGGGTCCGCGAGCAGCTCGATGGGTACAGGAAACTGCGGATCACCCCGCGTTCAACTCCGGTGCTCCTGGAAAAAGGCTTCTACACGCAGGGCCTGACCGGCTTCACCCCTGACGGGGAGATGCTGGTTTCCATCCCGCTGCCGGTCAGCTTCAGGAGCGGGACCAACCTCGACAGGAAGATGGAGCTGGTGCGCATGGACGTTGTCCGGCGGATTGCGGGCAGGGGGGTGAGCGATCAGATCGATGAAGAGTACCGGCGGCTTCGAAGCATCGAGAGCGGAGTCCGCGGCAGCTCCCGCACGCCGAGCTTCAAGTTGGACCCGGGATGGGGCTTCTGGGTGCTCCGCCATGAGTTTCCTTTTCTTTCCCGACTTTCCGACAAGAAACGATTTCAGGAGCTTCTGAAGATCATCCGAGCCGGATCGCTGGGCGCCTCTCGGAGGCGCGTGGCTGCGCTCATCCAGGAGGACCAGGGAGCCGCGCTCCTGCCGCCGTCCCTCACCTAGAGAAATCTCTCGAAGCGTTCCTTCTTCGCCTTGCAGATAGGGCAGACCGCGGGAGGCTGGTCCCGAGCGCAGAGGTAGCCGCAGACCCGGCAGCGCCAGACGGGAAAGCCAAGCGACTGGGCGCCGGGGAGCGAAGGACCGGGCCCTTGTCCACGGGAGCAGGCCCCCGCTGCCCGCTGGAGAAGGTCCCGCACCGCCTGCGGAGGCGCGCTCCTCGGGCCTGCGCTCCGGGATTCGCGTTGCTTTTTTCTTTCCATCCACCACATCCTGGGAAACGTAGAGGGCGCAGTAGCAGGTGTCATACTGGTCGAGGTCAGGGTCGCGGTAGTCGCACGGGCAGATGATGTCCAGATCCTCTTCCTTGGATCCGGATGCAAGCCGACACGGACACGCCCAGTAGCCGTAGCGTGCCTCGTTCACCAGGAGCCCCTCCACGAGCCCCTTCGTGAAGTCCGCGTTCGGGTTGAGGTGGTAACCGGCGCTCTCCGCCTCCTTGGTGAGGCGCTCGAACAGGCGCTGTACCTCTTCTGGGGTGATGGTGGGATTGTCGCCGCCCGTGCTCATCAGGCGCTCACTCCGATTTTCTCCTTGATCTCGATCTCATCGAAGCCGGAGACGCAGTCCTTGTCCCTGATGACGATGGTGGGATAGGAGCCGTCGGGATTCCACTTGCGGATCTCCTTCTTCACGGCATCCTTTTCCTCCACGGGCAGGAGGTCCACGTCGACGTACTCGAAACCGATGCCGAGGTCCTTCAGGAGGTTCTTCGCCATCCGGCACCACATGCAGGTGCTGAGAGCGTACACGAGGATCCTCCCCTTGTCCGCCCCGTCCACGTGCTGAAAAGCCACGATGTCCCCCTTGCTGGAAGAATAATGCCGGAAGCCGGAGCGAATCAATCCGCGCCGATGGCGCGCGTAACCAGGGACTGGTAGTGCGCGGTGAGCTGCGGATACTCCTTGAGCTCCTGCCGGCCGCGCGCGCTCAAGCTGTAGAGGCCGCGGCGCACGCGCTTGAACCACCCATACGGATTGTAATGGAGGATGGATTGCGTCTTGGGGCCGGTGCCCAGCGCGCGAAGCGCCGCGGGTGACATCCGGCCGCGCGCAAGGAGGCAGCAGGCAATGTGGACGGAGGTTTCGCGGTATGCCGTGACGAGCTTGCGCCGGTTGCTTCCCGCGGTGTTGAGGTCCGAGGTCCGCCCGGAGATTTCGGCGAGGACCGCGCGGCGGGACGGCGCCCGCCGCCTGCGGGCAAGGGGCGCGGGACGGAAAACCACATCCACCGGCGGCCCGCCGTTCGACGGGGAGACGAGGATGAGGCCCAGCTCCAGCCGTCGAAGGAGGTGAAACACCCCGCGGCTTTCCCGCCACCACTTCCACTTGTTGGAAGGCCTGGGGACAGCCACGTAGACGGTGTCCGTGATCCTCTGGCGCTGCGCGGCCTGCACGATGAGCGCGAGGTTGAGCGTCTTCTTGATCTCGATGATGAGGAGCTCGTCACCCTTGACCGCGGCGATGTCACAGTCCTTGACCTCGCTCCGCACGGTGTACCCCTGCGCGGCAAGCCACGTGCACAGGGGCTCGGCGAGGTCCGTCTCAGCGAAGCTGCGGGCCGCAGTGCTCATTCCAGGTCAGCCACCGTCCAGGAAGACGGCCGCCTGTCCTGCAGAAGGGGCAGCCTCTTGCGGAAGGAGTCCACCGCCCCCGTATCGTATTCCGCGGCAATCACGCCTTCCTCCCCTTCCTCGATGCCGGCCAGCACGTTCCCGTGCGGGTCCGCGATGATGCTTCCGCCGTGAAAGCGGGCTTCCCCGAAGCTGCCCTGGAGCGTCGCGCCGGCAATAAAGATGCCGTTATCAAGCGCGCGCGCCCTCGCGACAAGCTCCCACTCCGCGGCCGGCCCGAACCATGCGGAGCCCACCAGCCCCAGGGTGACCCCGCGCAGCGCAAGGGCGCGCGCGACCTCGGGGAAGCGCGAGTCGTAGCACACCCACATGCCGCAGCGCGCCTCCTCCAGGCCGAAGGAGACAAGGCGGCCGCCTTCCTTTGCCCATCCCCTTTCGGTCACCCACAGGTGGATCTTTCGGTACACCGCCGGCGGCCCGCCGTCGGTGTCAACGAACGCCATGCTGTTGTACAGGCCGTCGGGGGCGCGCTCAGGGAAACCGAAGCACAGGGCAACTCCCGCCTGCTGCGACACGCTCCGAAGCTTCTGGACCTCCGGCCCGCTGACTGCGACTGCAAGGCGCGACGCATCCGCCGGCGCGCAGTACCCGCTGAGGCAAAGCTCCGGGAAGACGAGAAGCCGCGCGCCCAGCGCCGACGCCTGGACGGCCATTTCAGACATGCGGGAAATGTTTCGGGGAATGTCACCCGCGGCGCATGACATCTGCGCGCAGGCGATGACGACCCTCACACGCCCCTCCCGGCCCCAAGAATACGCCCCCGGGGCCTCGGAATCAAGGGATGATTTTACTTGTCCGCCGGGGAATTGCTGGCCGTGATGAAGCCATGACCCATGAGGTCCAGCTCATCAGGAACGGGATAAATGATCCTGTTGTGCGTGAAGTCGAAGTATTCCCGCATGTCCCGTCCGAAGAGCCTGCCCCGGCCCTCAACCAGGCCGATCCACTTCCCCTGGTAGCTGAAGAAAACGATGTGGCGGATCTGGAGCTTGTCGATGATCCGGTTGAGCAGGTAGACCAGCCAGTCATCGACGTCGAGGAGAATGCTTCCGTCGGAAAGGGCCAGGTCGTAGACAGGCGTGTAGACGAGCGGGTTCCTGGGATCGATGTACGACGTGCGGGTGACGCGGAAGTTCAGGACCTGCGTTGATCTGAGCATCCCCGGGTGATAGCCGAGGAACGAATAGGGGATGGGAATGTCAACGTCACCGTTGAAGATGAGGGAGATGGTGCGCGCACCCGTGCCAGCCTGATCCTGCTGGATAACGCGCGTCACGAGGTCGAAAGGGAACTTCAGCTTTGTCTGGAACTCCGTGAGGATGTCCCGCATCTGGGCGTTGTCGATGTCCACCTCGAGCCCGGTCATCAAGATGCCCAGGAAGTACGCGAAGAACGTGTCGCGCACCTGGCTGGGCGGGAGGCTGATCTCCTTCCCCGGCCGCGCCGCGGAAACGGAAATGGAAACGGGGGAAGCAGCGGCGGGAGAAGCAGGGACTTTGCGCAAGCAGGCTGGGAGACGCCGCCGAAGGCCAGGACGAGGCAGAACAGAACGGCGGGGTATTTCACGTGATCCTTCCAGGCACCAAGATACAACGCGCGCAGGCCGGTTGCAATGTCAGGGCCGCCGCGGGCGCCAGGTCTCGGAGGCAATCGAGCCGTCGTCCTGGATCCTGCAGACCTCGAACCGGACCCTCCCCTCTTCCACGGACCGCGCGATGCTCCTCTGGAATGGAGAAAGAGCGGACTTGCCCTGCTTGACCTCCAGGAGCACGATCTCCAGCGAGTCTCCCGTTGTCCCTTCGTCCCTGAGACCCGTGTACCCGTTGAAAACCACATAGTCCACCGGGTCGCCAAGAAACCGTGCGTCCGCGGGCACGTAGAGGAACCCCGGCAGAAGCGGCGCCATCTGCTCCGCGATCTGCCCCTTCAGCGAGCTTCGCGATTTCTCCACGCTTTCCCTGCGGGCCAGGTGCAGGTCTCTCTCCCGGCCTTCGAGGAGCTGCTCGATGCGCTCAGAGGAGCGCCTGCGCTCGGAGCGCCAGGCAAGGATGACGATGATGAGGGCCAGGATGGCAACCAGGGAAAGCAGTGCAAGGTAGACGACGGCCTGCGGGTCGCTGCTCTCCATGGCGGTGAGGGCGCTACGGCGTCTCCTTTTCCAGGATCTTCTCCAGCCTCTCGTGCAGCTCGTCGTAGGCGCGGGCAAGCGTGCGGTCGTCCGTGTGGTTCGATTCCGAAGTCAGTCCGTTGAGAATCCCCTGAAGCTCGGTGGTGGTGAACTCGATATGATACCTGTTTCCCGTGATCCGCGTGGAAACGAGCTTCTTCTCGACCTCCGGGTTGATATGGAGGATGTTGAGCACGAGCTCCCTTTCGCTGCGTGAGAGCTCAACGGTGAGCGTCTTTTCCATGCCCGGATACTATCCATTTCCACCGGCGTGTGCAATCACAGGGCAAGGGGATTTTCCATGAAATAATAGCAGCTGCATCCCGGGACCGCATCCTGCCGGATCCTGTCGAACCACGCGAACCGATACCCGTGGCGGAACAGGTTCTGAAACACCCGGTACGCCGCCGGGAGAAAATCCGGCGTCTGTTCCGCCAGGCCGGCGAGGTCATCGTTCGTGATGTCGGGAAGCGGAAGGAAGAGGGGGCCTGAGAAGACATGGCCGCCGCGCATGACCGGGATGTGACCTTTCCAGTCTATTGCGCTGCGAGCGGGCAGGTCTTCCGTCCTGAGGTGCGGGGGTTTCACGAGGGGGTCGTCCAGCTCCCACTCGCAGGTAACCCAGGGCCACGGTCTTCCCTCGGGGGTCCTGACCCCCTCCTTCCACGTGTAGCGCATCCCGAAGCGCTTCATGTACAGTCCCGCGTTCCACGTGAGGAGGGGGCTCGTGCCGAACTTCATCCTGGTCACTTTGTGCTCGCGCAGGTACTCCCCCGCCTGGTCCACGAGGCCTGTCCCGATCCCCATGCCGCGCCACTGCGGAAGCACTTCGATCCCCGCCAGTGTGAAGAGGGTGCCGCCCGCGTCCCTTTCCGGGGAGAGACTGATCCACCCCATGAGCCGCTCGGACTCCGGGTCCACCGCGGCAATTTTCTCTCCGTGTCTCTCCCGCAGCCGGCGCAGATCATCTGGCCCGGAGGATGTGCCGGGGCCCCGCCAGAGATCCTCGCGCCGCGAGGAGAGGAGGCGCACATAGGCGACGTTCATGCAAGCATCCGTCACTCTGAATATCGGCAGCCTGACGCGTGCTTGTCGATCAAAGCTGCGTCAGGCTACAATCGCATCCAATGCCGAACAGGGAAGCGCTCACGGGCCGCGAACGGGTGGCCCTTGCCCTCCAGCACCGCGCCACGGACCGCATTCCGGTGGGCATGGTCTGCGCCGGCCTGAACCCCCCAGCCCGCCGGGCGCTTTCCGACTTCCTTGCCGCGGACCGGGGGATATCGGTTGAGGAGTACCTTCGGCCCATTGTCGACATTATCGAAGTAAGCCCGCCGTACAAAGGCCCTCCCCTGCCACCGGACACGGATATCTGGGGCGTGCGGCGAAGAGATGTGAGCTACGGATCAGGCAGCTACAACGAGATCGTGCACTATCCCCTGGGCGCCGGTGGGGGGATTCCTGACCTCGACGCGCATCGCTGGCCGGATCCCTCCTGGTTCGATTACGAGGCGCTTCCCGCGGTGATCGATGAAGCCCTGAACGGGGACGACAAGTGCGTCATGGTGGGAAACGGCAACATCTTCGAGACCTCCTGGTACATGCGCGGCTTCGAGCAGATGCTGATGGACGTCATGACGGAGGAAGAGCTCGTTCACAGGATCATGGAGCGGGTGACGCGGTTCTACGTGGAGTTTTTCACGAGAGTGCTCGCGGCCGCCCGCGGCCGTGTGGACCTCATCTTCACCGCTGACGACATCGGGGACCAGCGCGGACTTCTCATGCCCCTTTCCAAATGGGAGAAGCTCCTCAAGCCGTATCACTACCGCCTGAACCAGGCCATCCACGCTCACGGCGCAAAGGTCATCTACCACACCGACGGCTCGATCATGGCCGCGGTGGACGGCCTGGTGTCCATGGGGATCGACGTGCTTCAGGCCCTGCAGTTCAGCGCGGACAACATGGACCCGGTGGCGCTCAAGGAGCGGGCCGGGCGCGGGCTCTCCTTCGAAGGCGGGATCAGCGTGCAGACCACGCTCCCCTTCGGCACCGCGGAGGATGTGCGAAGGGAAGTCAGGGAACGCATCGACATTCTCGGCGAAGGAAGGCGGGTACATCCTGGGTCCCAGTCACTGGATCCAGGCGGGGACGCCGGCCGCCAACATCGCCGCGATGTTCGACACGGCCATCCAGTACTATCCGCACCGGCCTACGGCCCACTGAAGCTGCCGAACCGCGGCAACAACCCTTTTGCATTATGGCATCATCGTCGCTATACTGAATTGGAGGGCCAGAATATCCGGGCAGCGCAGAAAGACGGGACTGCAGCCCCATGAAAAAGGTAAAGGTAACCAACGGGGTCTTCTGGGTAGAGATTCCCGAGGCCGACCTCTTTATCCTGTGCGGCTGCCCCGCTGACAGCGTCAAACATCTCATGAAAACGGGCCACATCGTGGACAGGGCCAGGAACGGCTTCCCTGCCCAGACAGGCCCGAACGCGATCCTCCTGTCCGACACCACCATGCAGCATGGAAGCTTCTCCAACCTTGCCGAGTTCCCGGTGCTGCAGATGCTCTACCTCCAGGGAATGATCCTCCCCAACCATCCCAACAACACGGGCCGAAAGCCAATGCTCATCGGGCTGGAGGACCAGGTCAGGAGCCAGAGCAACTACATCTACCGGGGCACCTACGGACTGGCTTCCCTTGCCGAGATCATGGACACCGGGGTCCCCGAAGACCTTGCCCGCGACATGCTGCGGATCAAGAGATGGTTCGCATTCGACAACATACGGCGGACCGAGGACCTGATGGACCTGCGGATCGTGGACACCCCCGCCGTGGAGCTGCGGGATAACGTGTTCGTGCGGCGCCGCGGCTTCAACCGCTACGAGCTCATCCACAAGGGAAACGCGGTCACCGTGGATCTCAACCTGGCTGACGCGGAGGAGTACCCCTCCACCTACCAGCTGGAGCAGAAGCCCGCGCGACGGGAGCACTTCTCCGTGATCCACATCGGTGAAGGAGACGGATGGGACGTCAGCCGGCCCTGCATGGGAAGCATTATCTGCTTCCAGGGCAGGACGTACCTCATTGACGCCGGCCCGGGCATCCACCACTCCCTGGCCGCCCTGGGCATCAGCGGCAACGAGGTGGCGGGGATTTTCCACACGCACGGCCATGACGACCATTTCGCGGGCCTTACCTCCCTTGCGCGCGCGGACAGGCGGGTCCCCTACTTCGCCGTTGCCCCGGTCCGCTCCAGCGTCATGAAGAAATACGCGGCCCTCACGGGAAGGGTGGAGGAGACGTTCTACCGCTACTTCGAGCCGCGCGATCTGGTGATGGAGCAGTGGAACAGGCTGGACGAGGGCCTGGAGGTGCTGCCTGTTTTCTCCCCGCACCCTGTTGAGACCACGGTGCTCTTTTTCCGCGTGCAGCAGGGGAACACCTGGCGCTCCTACGCCCATCTGGCGGATATCAGCGCCTTCGAGGTGTTGCGAAAAATGGTGACGGAGGACCCGAAGAAAAACGGCATCTCCCAGCGCTTCTACGATGAGTGCACCGCGAAGCTCCTGGCGCCCGCGGACGTCAAGAAAATCGATGTGGGCGGGGGCCTGATCCACGGGATGGCGGAGGATTTTGCGGAGGATTCCTCGGGGAAGCGCTACCTCAGCCACTTTTCCTCCCCCCTGACGGAAGCTCAGAAAAAGGTCGGGACCGTTGCGGTCTTCGGGCAGGAGGACGTTCTGATCGCGGCGCAGTACGACGCCCTGAAGCTGGAAGCCCAGCGGATCCTGTTGTCGTACTTCCCGGGTGTGCCTCAGCGGGACGTGCAGGCGCTGGCGTCTTTCCCGCTCATGCGATTTGCTCCCGGCACAATCGTGCAGACCCCTGACATCCCCAAGAGCCACGTCTTCCTCGTGGTGAGCGGGATCGTCGAACGAGGCGACCCCGGGGATGAAGCGAACGCCGCCACCCTTTCATCCGGGTCCCTCCTGGGGGAGATCGAGGCGCTTCGCGATGAAAGCCCGCACGGCGTGTGCCGCGCCATCAGCCACGTCACCGCCCTTCCCATTCCGCGGGAGGCGTGGATGGACTTCCTGCGCAACCAGCGCCTGATGGAGACCATGCAGCAACTGCGCTCCAACCGGGAGTTCCTCCAGAGCACGTGGCTGTTCGGCGAGATGGCGTCGTTCCCCCTCCAGAACAGGGTTGCCAGCCTCATGGAACGGCGGGTCGTGAAGGAGGACACCGTGCTGCGCCCCGCGGGAAAGGCGGAAGTCTTCCTCCTGGCGGACGGCCTTGTCACCGTCTTCCTTGGCAAGATCCCGATAGAGAACGTCACCCCGGGAGATTTCTTCGGTGAGGAGTCGGTGCTGCGGGGCACGCGCGAGCTGCCCCGGGGATGGGAGGAGCGCTTCGCGCGGTCGCATGGGGATCACAGCGCAAAGGCCGCAATCAATCTCTTCGAAGCGCGCGCGCTCCTGGATTCGACCCTCTATGCCATCCCGGGGGAAGCGATGGAGGACATCCCCATCGTCCAGTGGAAGCTCATGGAGACCTACGAGAGGCGGCTGAAGAACTTCCGCTCCGAGATGAGATTCGAATGGAACGAGGCCTTCGCGGTGGGCATCCCCTCGCTGGACGGGCAGCACAGGGAGATGTTCAGCATCCTGGACGGGATTTCCGCCATGGCGGAAGGCAGGGAGCGGGGCGACGGGGTTGCCGACATGGTGGACAGGTTCGTGAGCCTGGCGCGCTCACACCTGCACTACGAGGAGACGCTCCTCAGCCGCGCGCCGGATTCCGACTTCCAGTCGATTATTCGCGGCAACGAGGAGTTTCTGAAGAAGCTCGACGGCGTTCGCAAGTACCTGGAAAAAGCCCCCGCTGACGCGCTCCAGACAACTGTCGCCTTCCTCAAAGACTGGGCGATCGACCACTCCCTGCTTGAAAACAGGCGGATGAAAAGCTCACTCAGCTAGCGGAACCGACTCCACCCGGGATACCTCGGGGATGGACTCCTTCAGCCTGCTTTCGATGCCGCGGCTCAACGTGATCTGGGACATGGGGCATCCCCCGCAGGCGCCGGTCAACCGCACCTTCACGACGCCTTCATCCGACACATCCACCAGCTCCACGTCTCCCCCATCTGCCTGGAGCATGGGCCGTATCTCGTTGATCACCGCTTCCACACGTTCGCGCATCACGCCTCTCCTTTTCTCACCATAAGCCAGTCATCGGAGCGCCGGGCGACGCGCCGCGCAAGGTCCCCGATGGAGGTTTTGTCCAGGGTCTCGGCCATCTTCAGCCGGGCCTCTTCGAACGCGGCCGACACGGGGCAGGACACGTCCCCGCACGCCTTCTTTTCCTTCACGCAGCACCACGTCGGCAGGCTTCCGTCCACCGCCTCCACCACGTCTCGCAGCGTGATTTCGCGCGATTCGCGAGCCAGGGAAAACCCGCCCTTCACCCCCCGGTGCGAAGCCACAAGGCCGTTTCGCGCCAGGAGCTGAAGCACCTTTCGCAGGTAGCTCTCCGGCACATGGGTGGCCCGGGCGATGTCGCCGACAAGGACGGCCCCCGGCTGGCGGCCAGCCATGTAAATGAGCCCGTGAACGGCATATTCGATACTCGTAGAATATTGCAAAAAGAACCTCGGATACAGGATAAACTGTATCCTGTATATCCTGATTCCGCGTACATGTCAAGTAGTTTGATCCCTGATGTTACCCTCTATGGAGAAAACGCCGCCGAGTCGGCAATTCCAGCGCGTCCTCGATCAGGGGTGGGGGCGGTCCTGTTAAGCACCCGGCCGCCCGTTCGACTCGGGCCGGGGGAGCGAAAACAGAGTCGAACTGGCCGCCTTAAGGTTAACACCAGAGGCGGCCCGTTTGGTCTTGCCGCCTTTCACGGAGCGGAAAGAAGCCAGCCAGAGGCTAGCGAAACACGGCAAGACCACACCGCCTCTTGCGGGAGAACTACTGACTGCGCCACTCCATTCTCTCGTAGACATCCTTTCGGTGGCAAATACCCAGAATCAGGATTTCTGCGCCTTCAATTTTCAGAACGATTCGATAGTCCCCAACCCTTAGCTTTCTATAGCCTTTCAGTGTTCTTCTCAATGGCTCCGAGTACTTCTCCGGGGACACTAGTAGCCTCTGCTCGATGGCGGTCTTGATCCGTTTCTGCACAGTTCGGTTGAGTTTGGAAATGTCCTTCGCTTTGACGTCCGGATGATACCGGATGCGGTAGGGCACCTCTATTCCCAGACTTCAGTGTGCGTCAAGGTTTTGCGACCGGCCAGTGCCGCAACGCGCTCATCCGCGACGCGGACAAGCACAGCATCCTCATGGATTTCCAGTGCTTCCCGGACCAGGTCGCGAGTCACCATGGACAAGGACAATCCTCTCTCCTGAGCCATTCTCTCGATCAGAGAATAAATCGGTTTCTCCAGAGCAACGTTGATGCGTGGATTCTTGGTAGGCATTACGTACCTCCAGCTTCAAGTGTAACACTTATGAGACACCACGGCAAGAGCCTACAAGGGTCATCTCCTCTATTCCTCCACCGGTCTTGAAAGCCGAAAAGGTATGCGATAAAGATAGCAGGGAGATGGAAAATTCGGCCCAAAGAGCCATGGAGACGGGCCTCCTCGCGGCTTCGAAACCCCGAGGATAATACGCGAGGAGAGCAATGGCCGGAGATGAGAAAACACCGCCCAGGAGGAAGTCTCACGGCAAGCCCCCATCCAGCGCGAGGCTCGACCAGATGATCGCCGAGGCCGTCGTCGACGCCAATGGGGAGTCCGAGCAGATAGTTGGCTTCTACACGATGCTCGAAGACAACCTTGTAGTGCCCTTCGACACCGAGATTCTTGGCATCGAAGTCACGGTCGAGCGGATTGACATGAACGATTATGAACAAATCGTTGCTGTCTGTACGCGCGGGAAGTCGCGCCAGCGCGTCCCCATCCTCGACCTACCGTTGCCCGATCCACCTCCCGCGGGCGCGGAGTGGATCGACGCCTATCGGCGCTGGGCGCGAGGGAAATAACCATGGTCAATCGACAGATCGATCCAGACAAGCTTCGGGCTGCCCTCCGCACGCTGGGCGATGATTACGTGTTTTATATGTTGAACGAGGCTATCGACCTCTTGCCCCAGGCTAAGCTCTTGAAGCTGGCCAAGCGTTACCTCGATCCGTCAGAGCTTGAACCGGATGGTGAGGATAGAGGGAACCTGCTCTCCGACGTGAAGGCTTTCGAAAAGGCGAGCTTGTCCGGCGAGTACTACGAGAGCTTCAACGTCAACTCGAAGAACTGCACGGGGAAATCCACCGGCACCAGGGCGTGGATCGCCGATTGTCATCGGCTTCTAGACTGCTGCACGACCCAGGCAAAAAAGGGCGATCCTGTTGATGTCCGTCAAGCCTTCGAAATCATCTTCAGGTTGTTGGACCATATCGACGAGTGCCTTGATGACGTCATCTTCTTCGCCGACGAGGCGGGATCCTGGCAGGTTGGCGTCGATTGGAGCAAGGTTCTGCCTTCCTGGTTCAGAGTGCTTTCAGCAACTGCCGGGGCCGAAGAGTATGCCGAGAGGATTACTGTCTTGCTGGAACACCACTGCAATAGCGAGAGCGAAAAGATGCTCTCCGTCGCACGCAGGAAGGGGACGCCGCAGCAACGCAAGGCCGTTTCCGATAGCGTAGATCGTAATGCAGGTCAGCGACCACGTGGAAGGAAACCATGAGCGAGTACCAGTATTACGAATTCCAGGCGATCGACCGGCCGCTCAGCGCGAAGGAGATGAGCGAGCTGCGGTCGTACTCGACGCGGGCCCGCATCACGACGACGAGCTTCGTCAACCACTACGAGTGGGGCAGTTTCAAGGGCGACGGTGACGTGTGGATGGAAAAGTACTTCGACGCCTTCCTCTACCTCGCCAATTGGGGCACGCACATGCTCAAGCTGAGCCTACCTTCGAGGCTGCTGGACCCGGCAATGGCCATTGAGTATTGCGGTGGCGACCGCGCATTCATCCGCGAAAAAGCCGGCAAGGTTATCCTGACCTACCTGTCCGACGACCAGGATGACGACGAGTGGAGCGAGGGCGAAGGCCAACTTTCTTCGATGATCTCTGTGCGGGCCGAGCTGGCGCGCGCTGACCTGCGGGCCTTGTACCTGGGTTGGCTCCTTCGTGCGCAAGCCGGGGAGCTCGACGACGAAGATATCGAGCCGCCCGTTCCGCCAGGCCTCAGCCAGCCCAGCGCCTCATTGGATAGCCTGGCCTCGTTCCTACGGATTGACGGCGACCTGCTGCACGTTGCCGCTGAGACCAGTAGGTCGATTGGAAACACGAATTTGGATCGGAACGAGGTCCGAACGTGGGTCAACAAGCTCGTAACCAAGGAGAAGGACGAGCTGATCATAGATCTCATGATGCAAACTGACCACGCTCCGGACATGGAGCTGCTGCAGCGTTTCCTCGAGGAGCGATCGGCTCAAGCCGAGACGGGCACGGTTCCGAAGCGGACTGTGAAACAACTCCTCTGGGAAGCCGAGACTTTTGCAGAGAAGCGGGAGCACATCGAGTCGCAGATACGCGCCGAGGCCCAAGCCCGTCATGAACGCGAAGCCGCAATCGCCAGAGAAAAGCATCCCCTCAGCCTGGTCGGTCGCGAGCAAAAGTTGTGGGCCAAGGTGGACGCCCTCATCACGACAACGCAGCCGACGAGCTACGACCTGGCTGTTGAAAATCCTCGTCGACCTCCACGATCTCGACGCGCGCGGCAAAGGCGACAGCTTCGAGTCGCGCATGAAAACGCTCCGACAGGTTCACGCTTGAAAGCCGAGCTTCATCGACAGGCTCGGGAAGGCAGGGCTGTAAATGACGGCGCGGGACATCGGTCGGGCTCGACTCCCTTCATGGCCGCGCGGCATCGCGCGACTCAACGATTGCATAATGCCACAAGCGCAACGTTGCAGATTGGCGATCTTGACCGATGCACTTCCTCCTTCCCCTGATTCCGACACTTGATGGGTGAGAAGCAGATAGTGTCCTCTATCATCGAGACGGCGGACCGTGTTAACGACTCGGTCGCTGGTTCGAGTCCGCCGGGGGAGCAAAGCCTGACTCGAACGGCCTGTTCATGGAGAGCAGGCCGCTTCGGGCGGGCTACCCTACGTTCTTTAGTTCCTCTCGCAGAATCCGTCGGAGGGTCTCCGCATCGATCGCACGCGCCGACCTTCCCAGGTACTCACGCAGCGCGTCGTTGATCATTGTCTGGTACCCCCTGCCTGCCGCATCTGCGCGCGCGCGGAACTCCTCAAGGATTTCGACGTCGAGGTAGATGCTGATCCTGCTCTTTCCCTTCTGAGGGATCACCGCCCCCCGCTTGGCCTTGCTGAAGTCATATTCCTTCCTAATAGCTATTCCTTTCACTCCTAGTCGCGTTTCGAGCCGAAATCAGCCGGATTGTTTGACCGCGAAAGGCGTAGACAACGACGATGGTGCCTTCCGAGGATCCCACACAACTCGCATGACCCGATTATATACATACATTATACATATATCAAGGTGTCGTCGACTACTGGAGCTTCACGAAACTACCAAGAGGGCTGGTATTTCCTCGACTTGGTGCTCGTAGCAGTAAGTTCTGAGCTCGTCCAATAGGGGGGGCGAAGGTTGAGTCGAACGAGTCGATAGGCCGAGCAGCAGTTGCGCGCTGCGACACTGGTTTGCGCCGACTATCCTCTCTGGTAGTATCTGTCCATGGATTCATCAGAGGTGCTGGCGAGCATCAGATCACGGCTACAAGAGCTGGACCGATACGGAGTCGAACGGATAGGCGTGTTCGGTTCGTGCGCAGCCGGCACTATGCACGAGGACAGCGACATAGATGTGCTCGTCCGCTTTCACGAGCCTGCGCGGACTTTCGACAACTACATGGATTTGAAGCTCTATCTGGAACGCATGTTTCCGGGCCGAAGGATCGATCTCGTCTTGGAAAGCACCCTGAAGCCGAGCCTTCGTGAGGGGATCCTGTCCGAGACGCGTTATGTCGCGTAGCAGTCGGGTTTATTTGGACGACATCCTTGAAGCCATCAAGAACATCGGGCAATTCACCTCCGGGATGACGACCGGGCAGTTTCATGAGTGACCTGAAGACTCAGCACGCTTGCATCCGGGATCTGGAGATCATTGGAGAGGCAGGCGTATTCCTTTTGCGACCGGAATCGTCGAGGGCTCCGCAAAGGCCCTTCCCCTGCCATGCTCGATGAGATGATTGACGAGGCGATCGTAGATGCCTACGGAGAATCAGAGCAGACTGTCGGCTTCTACACGATGCTTGAAGACAACCTCCAGGTGCCGTTCCGGACAGAAATGCTCGGGGTCGAAGTCACCGTCGAACGGGTCGAAATGAGAAATGATGAACAGATCGTGGCGGTTTGTCGGCGAGGGAAATCGCGCCAGCGTGTCCCGATCCTTGATCGCAGGCGAATGATGCACTGAAAGTAAATGGCATCCTCGATCAAGCGTGCGGAGAAGGGGCACGTTAACGACCCGGTCGCTGGTTCGAGTCCGGCCATGGGAGGTGGGTTAAAGAGCGGTCAGGAAGGAAGCGAAGCGGGAGAGGTCGGTATCAAGGAGGGGGAAGAGCTCTTCAAGCTTTTTGCGGAGAAACTCCAGGCGATCCCAGTCGTAATCCTGTTCGTAGTAGTACCTGCGAAAGTGACGGAAGCGCATAAGCTCGCGGAGAATCTCAAAGGTTACCCGGGACACAACTTTCGGTCGAAGCCCGGGAACCTCCAGGAGCATTTTCTCCAGCAGATCCTGGTGCCACTTTTCCGTCGATAGCCTGTTCTCAAAGAATCTCGAAACGCGGAGGAAGT
>CAVWBF010000010.1:0-176911 GCA_963753085.1 uncultured Spirochaetota bacterium
CAACGGCGGACGAAAACTGCACACTTTTGGCGGGTGAAAATTGCACACTCCGCCCCTTCGGGTAACAAGCCCAACTATGCCGTTTTGCCCTCCTTCGCCTTTCTGCGTGAACGAGTGGATGACTCCTCGGAGCCCTGGTGGAGGGCCCGCCAGAGCTCGGTGTGCTGGCGCATGCGGTAGGAGTTGCCGCGGATGTTGACGATGTGGCAGTGGTGCAGGATGCGGTCGATCAGCGCCGCGGCCATCACCTCGTCCCCGAGGACCTCGCCCCATTCTTCGAAGCCTTTGTTGGAGGTCATCACAGTGGAGGCGTGCTCGTAGCGTCGGCTCATGAGCTGGAAGAACAGCGTGGCCCCGGCCTGGCTGACGGGCAGGTAGCCGATCTCATCGACGACCATCAGCGAGGGAGCGGCCAGCACCGCCAGACGGCGTTTCAGCGCGCCGGCGGCTCGAGCCTCCTCCAGCGAGCTGACCAGGTCGGCCAGGGTGCCGTAGTAGACGCGGCGGCCACTCTGTGCAGCAGCGATGGCCAAGCTGATCGCGAGATGGGTCTTGCCCACGCCCGGCGGGCCCAGCAGCACCACGTTCTCTTTGCGCTCCAGGAAGCTGAGCTCCGCCAGGCTCTCGATCTGCTCGCGCTTGATGGAGGGCTGGAAGGAGAAGTCGAACTCCTCCAGGGTCTTCACGGCGGGCAGCCGCGAGGAGCGCATGGCGGCTTGCAGCCGACGGTTGTTCCTCAGGCTGATCTGAGCGCCCAGGAGTTCCTGGATGGCCTCCGCGGCGGTGATCGAGCCTCCGTCGGCCTTGGAGAGGATGCCGTCCACCGCTTCCAGGGCGCCGGGCATCTTCAAGTCGGCCAGCATCCAGCGGATCTGCTCTCGGCGCGAGGAAGGGGCGGCTTTCATGGCCGCCCCCCGACGATCCGCGTGTAGACCTCAAGCGGTCGTCGCTGCACGTGCAGCTGAGGGTTGGGAGCCGAACGCCGGGCGGCTGTGCAGCCGAGGGGAGCACCAACGAGCGATAGGGCCGTTTGCCAAGGGAGTCAGGGCCATTCGCTCTTCGCGTTCGAAGCGCTCGATCGGCCGCTCGCCCGTGGTCCCGTGCAGCCGCACGTTGGCCACCTGCTGCAGCCACGACAGCGCTTGGGCGTTCAGGTCTTCGTCGTTGAGGAAGGTCCGTCCGTAGAAGAAGTTCTCCCGCACGTAGCGGATGGGCCGCTCGACCTTGCCTTTGGTCTTGGCTCGGTAGGGGCGGCAGGCGCGAGCACGGAACTGCCAGTGATTGGCAAAGCGCAGGAACTCGGCGTTCTCCACCAGGCGCCCGCCCTTGAGGCGCTCGTCGTCGACGATCACCGCCTTCATCTGGTCGAACAGCAACTCGCGGGGCACGCCCCCGAAGAAGGTGAACGCCTGCTCCAGCCCCGCAAATAGCGTTCCCATGTCCTGGCGGCGGAAGAAGCGCAGCCACAGCAGCCGCGAAAAGCCCAGCACCACCAGCAAGGCCCACCGCCGACCCCAGGGCAGGCGGAAATGTGCGAAGTCTACCTGTCCCTGATGTCCGGGCGGCGTCTCGAAGCGCACCACGGGGTCAAGGACGACCGGGCGGATCTGGCGCACGTACTCTTTGACCTGCGTGTAGCTGCCAGAGTAGCCGGCGGCCTTGATTTCTTCGTGCAGCCGCACGGCGCTCAACAGCGGATAGGCTTGCAACCGTGCCTCGATGATCGGGCGGTAGAGATCGATCTTGCGCTCAACGGCGGGGCGTGCTTTGTAGCGCACCGCCTCCTCATCTGCGTCGCGCTCCAACTGGCCTGTCTCGATCCAGTGGTGGACCGTCCGCCGGCTGATGCCCAACTTCTCGGCCAACGCGCTCTTGGACCAGCCCTGCTCCAGATATTCGCGTAGCAGCACTCGCTTCTCCCTTCCGTACATCGTCGCCTCCACCTCGAAGGCGACCAGTGTGATCGAGAAGCGGCTGCCTGCCCCCTACGGGGTCGGCTCAGCCGCCTTCAGGAGGGGAGAAAGTGTGCAATTTTCGTCCGCCACATTTGTGCAATTTACGCCCGCCGGCAACACAGGAGATTGTGGGACAGGCGGAATGCGGCAACTGCTGGAGCCCCGAAGGGGCGAAGCAGCGGGAGCATTACGCCCACGCTCTTACAATCGCTCTTTGTTCTTCGTTCACTTCTCTTGTGACAGTTGATTATTGCCTGGTGACTATGGCGCAGGGGACCCACCCGTTCCCATCCCGAACACGGAAGTTAAGCCCTGCCGCGCCGATGGTACTGCCGCTTGACGGTGGGAGAGTAGGTCGTTGCCAGGCTTTTTTTACGTCCAAAGACATACGAGACAGATTCGTTGAAAGTGCTGCTCCTTGCGGATTCTCTGCGTCATAGGTAGCGTTAAGCCGCCTCGATGCAGATGATCGGACGCCGGCTCGACGGACTGCAGCCCTTCAAGCTGTCCGCCTGCCGGGTGGAGCGTGAAAGCTAAGGCCCGGCGCTTTTTGGGGCCCCCGGATGCGGGTCTGGAACCGGATCTGGGAAAGGGCTATAGTTTGCCCTGGGTATGAGTTGAAGTTTTTCGATTGAAGTCTTCAGATGGAAAATCGAGGCTGAAATGCGGAATGGGGTCTCGCGATCGTCCGTTGATGAGACCCGCGGCATCACCTGGCGTCGGACCGCCAGGGCTCTCATCATGCTCGCCCTCCCTGCAGTTCTTGCAGCGTGTCCGCCTCCCGTCAGCAACACCCTTGCCACTGTCGTAGCCGACAAGCTCCCGCCCATCCTCACCATCACGAGCCCCGGGGCGGGCCAGACCTACACCGCGGCCGTGACCTTCGGGGGAACCGTGACCGACGATGCGGTGAGCCCGGGAGACGGGAAGGGCATGGTGCGCTCGATCGATTACTCCGTTGCCAACAACGTGCTCCTCAGGGGGAAGATCCTCATCAGCCAGGACGGAACGGCACAGCAGGTCGCCAGCTACGGCCCGGGAGTCATCAGCTGGTCTCATGCCGCAAGGAGCTTCACTTTTTCTTTCTCGACGGTGACGCCGTCTCCCATCCACGGTCTTGTCACGGTGACAGTGACCGCGACTGACGCCAACGGGAACGTGACGTCGCAGGTCGTCCAGCTTTCCGAGGGAACGGGACCGCTGATCACGCTCACGAGCCCCACTGACGTTCTGTACACGGGCGGCACGACTTCGATCACCTTGACAGGGACCGTGGCAAACGCCTGGGACGATCCCGCCTCCGCCACCAACATTTCCAGCATCAGCTGGGGCGTGACGGGCAAGCCCTGGGGCGCAACCCTCACCGGGGTCAACCTTGCCACCGGCCCGATCAGCGTCGCCAACACGGGATTTTCCGTGAACCAGAACTTCACGTACACGCCGTCAACGCGGACCTTCACCACCAGCTTCGTCGTGCCTTTCATCAACGACACGCAGCTCATTCTCACGATCACCGCGACGGATCTCAACGGGCATGCGACGACGAGCACGACGGTGCTCGTGGCGGACGTTTCGGGCCCCCAGCTCACGCTGACGAGCCCGAGGACTGGTCTCTTCTACAGCTCGACGCACTTCACGCCTGTCACCGTGTCCGGCATCATCCTCAGCGCGGACGTGCCGACGGTGAAGGCGGTGACGTACCAGGTCACGGGCTCCGGGTTCTCCCTCGGTCCGGTGCAGGTCTATACGAACACGGGCACGCCGAACCCGGCAAACTTTTTCGACATCTACGGCAATTTCTCCTTCAACCTGGGCGGGGCGGACCTCACCGGCAAGCACGGCCCGGCCCAGGTGACGATCACCATCCCCGATCAGTTCAACATCTCGACCGTTGTGCAGTTCACCATCGCAGAGGATTCCGCGCCGCCGGACGTCAGCGACGTGACGCTGACCAACGGGCTCAGCGCGTACGCGAAAACCGGTGACATGGTGATGCTCAGGTTCAAGGTTCAGGACCAGGGATCCGGGATGGCCGGGAACCCCACGGCGACGATCCAGGGGACAGCCGCGCCCCTCACGCTGAGCGGAGGGTTTTACTCTACCCAGCCCACCACGCTGTCCGCCCTTTCGCCGGATGGCCCAGTTGCCTTTACGATCACGGCAACGGATGTCTTGGGGAACACGGGTACAGTCACGACCACGCCGAACAACGTGACGTACTATCCCGGCACTCCGCCGCTGTCCTCGGTGACACTGGTCTCGAATCCCCTTCATCCCAACTGGGCGAACGCCGCGGACACGGTGAGCCTTGGCTTCACGTCGCCGCGTGACCTGAAGGAGAAGCCCACGGTTGTTGTTGCCCGTCTTTCTGTGACGCCCGAGCCTCCCTTTTCCCCGACGGTGCATTCCTACACGGCCGTCCGGCCCATGTCGGACTCGGACGCTGAAGGGCCCATCACCTTCGAGATCAGCTACCCTGATGCGGCAGGGAATTACCGTGCCCCCGTGGAAACCGCGTCGAGCATCACCTTCGACCGCACTATGCCCTCCGGCTACACGGTGAACATCGGCCAGACGGTCATCAACAGCGGGAACGAGAATGCGATGAGCTTTACCTTCACGGGCGCTGAGGTGGGGACTCGCTACAGCTACACCGTTCGCAATGGTGGAAGCTCGGTGACGGGCAGCGGCGGACCGATCATCTCGGGCAATGACACGGTGGGCTCGATCGACGTGCACGCTCTCGCCGACGGGACGCTGGATTTGTCCGTGACGCTGACGGATGCAGCAGGCAACACCGGACCGGCGGCCACGGCGACCGTGAACAAGGACGCCACGCCACCCCCTGCCTTCACGGTGAGCATCACGGACCTGACCACGGATGCGATGAGCTTCGCTTTTGCCGGAGCTGAGACGGGCACGACGTATACCTACACCGTGACCGGCGGCCATACAACGATCGGGCCTGTAAGCGGCCAGGTCAGCTCAACCGATCAGTCGGTGTCCGTCGACGTAAGCGGACTCCCCAAGGGGACGGTGACCCTGAACGTGTCGCTCAAAGACGCTGCAGGAAACACGACTTCCGCCCCCGCGGTCGAGGCGGACAAGCCATAGAGTCGATCACTGAGAGAGCCAGTCGGGGATGAGAATCCTGATGACGCGCAGGCGGTCCGAGTCTGTCACGAGCGCATAGTCGCCCGTGACGGCCACGCCGACTGCGAACACATCCGCGCAGGAGCTGACGACGACAGGCTCGCTCGGACGCTGTATGTCCAGGACCGTGAGCCCCCGGTAGCCTTCTGCCACATAGGCATGGCGGCCGCGTGCCGAGAGCCCGTTCACGGTCCCGGATTCGTAGCGCCCCTCCAGGCGGGGCGCCCGCGGATTGGAGACATCGAAAATCCTCACTCCTTCTGCGCCTCCCACCAGAAGGAGATTCCCGCTCAGGGCGAGGGCGGTCGCGTTTCCTGCTCTCTGCGGCCCGGGGACGAGCGCGGGATTCACAGGGTCTGACACGTCGATCACCACCAGCCCGGAATCCCCGTCGGCAACCCACGCAATCCCGTTTCGAACCGCAACGTCGTGCGCATCGTCAGTGCGCAGTGACCCGAGCTCCGACGGCGTTGAAGGGTTTGAGATGTCCAGGATCCGCAGGCCCAGATCCCCGTTGGCAGCAAAAGCGAGCGTTCCGCTCGCCGCAATGCGTGTGACTGCGCCCCCCGTGCGATAGGTGCCGAGCTGCACCGCAGCGCCGGCCTTGTCTCCCCAGGCCGGCGAGACGTCGAAGATCCTGATCCCCGCGCTCCCGTCCGCGACGAGTGCCACCCCGTTCAGCACCGCCACCGACTCCGCGTACTGCGTTGGCAGCGAAGCGACGGCCGATGCGTCTGTCACCCGCGAGGGGTCGCTGACATTGACGATCCGCATTCCCTGCCCGTGGGCAGCGACATATGCCCAGGGGCCGCTCACGGTCACGTGAAACGCCTTTCCGCCGGTATCACAGGAGGCGACCCGGAAGGACTGGCCGTAGATCTGGATTCTCAGGATCTCCAGGCCGGCGGAGCCTGCGACGTACGCATAGCGTCCGGCAACGGTCACCGAGACCGGGCCTTTCGTCTTGTGCACGGTGAAAAGCGAAGGACGACCCGGGTCCTTGATGTCGATGACCTTGATCGAGCCGCTCTCATCGACCAGATAGACGAACCGGCCGTCCGTTGCCGCAGAGGCGGCCATGGCGGCTTCGAAAGTCGATGCAATGCTCGGCCGGGCCGGATCCCTCACGCTGACGATGTGCAGTCCCCCGCTGCCACCGGTAAGGACCGCCGAGCCGGCGTGAACCGTAACGCTCCTGGCCTCCGCTGCGGGAAGGGATGCAAGGAGGGAAGGGAAGAGGGGTCGGGCCAGGCTGAATATCGAAAGCCCGGCCCCGTCGGCCAGGAAGAGACTGCCTCCGCTCACGGCAAGGTCGCGCGCGTCGGCGGTCTCCAGCACGGCAGCCCGGGTGGGGTTGCGCGCATCCGAAATATCGATCACCTTCAGCCCCTTTGTCCCGTCAGCGACAAATGCATGGTTCCCCGACACGGCCACCGCCCGCGCGTCAGATGTCTTGCATGAGCCGATGATCTCCGGCGCGCGCGGATTGGAAACGTCGAGCACCTTGAGGCCGGCCTCTCCGTCGGCGACATACGCGTAGTCCCCTCGCACGGCCACGTGATGGGCATCCCGGGTTGCAACTTTTCCGACGACTGCGGGAGATTTCGCGTCGGACACATCCACGATCGTGACCCCCGCGCCCGTGGCAACGAACGCGTATCCCCCGTTGATCGTGATCCTGCGCGCCCCTGCGACGGCAGCCCTGCCGATGAAGGCGAGCTTGTCTTCTGGAAATGCCAGGGTCTTCCCCGAGCCCGGGGCGCTTCGGGGAGCCTTCAAGCCTGACGGGCTGATTGCGTAGAAATACTCCCTGCCGAACTCCACTGCTGTGTCCTCGTAGCGCGCCGCGGAAAGCGATGAGGCTATCGCCGCGTACCCGCTGTCGCGGGAGAGAGATCGCCACACATCGTACGCGGAAGCTCCTGGTATGGTTCTCCACGCGAGCCGTATCTGCTGGTAGTCCCCCGTCACGACAGGCGCGAGAGTCTCGGGTGCAAGGGGGATGGCCCGGAGGCTGATCGACGATCCTGTGCCGCCGTCATCGAATTTCACCGCAAGGCGAAACTCGTACAGCGAGCCGTTGTCGAGCCCAGCGAGCACGCAGGGAGTCGAGGCCTGGCTGATCGCGCGCTGCCCGCCGGCCGGGCGGCCCGCCAGGCGGTACGTCAGCTCGTAGCGCATCGCGAAGGGTGCCTCTTCCCAGCTCACGCTCACCCGGCCATCCCCGGGGTCCACCACGAAGCCGGGGACATCACCGTCGCCGGGTACGAGGCGCGCGGTGGTTTCGCCCTCGTTGCCGTTTGCCGCCCGCGCGGTCACGCTCAGCTGCTGGGGACCCTGAAGCGTCGAGGCGGGAACCGAGAAACGGAACGAATTGTCCGGTCCCAGCGCCGTGACGCCCTTGACCGGGGTCGAATGCCGGGAGTAGTCGACCGGAGCCACCATCCAGGAAATGGTCCGGATACCGGCCATGCCGGGAATCCCCGCGTAGGGATCCGTGACGCTGCCGGCCACGCGGATGAGGGAGCCGAATTGACTGCCGTCAGAAGGAGCGCTGAGCACAAGAGACGGCTTTTTCGTGCCGTCGTGGAGAGTCAGTGCCCTCTCCGTGAGGTGCCCTCGCCTGTCCTCGGCAACCATGGCAACCGTGACATCGCCCGACAGATCCGAAAACGGAAGGGCCAGCTTGAAGCTTCCGTCGGCATTCACCACGGCGCGCCCGGTGAGATCGGCCCGGGCGGGGATCTTCCAGGAGAGAGAGGCAAGCTCGCCGGAAGCGGGAAGGCTTTCATCGCCAACGCTTCCTTCCACGATTGTGGCTGCCTGGTAGTAGCCTCCGTCCGCAGGAGCGGAGATCGCGAGGGAGAGCGCCCGGGTATCCTCGTACACCACCACGGTGATCTCGGCGGCAGTTCCGCCCTGCGCAGCCATGACGCTCAGCGCCTGGGTTCCCCGCAGTCCGGCTGCGGGAACGGCAAATCTGAACGCCCCGTCATCCTCCACGGCAGCGGTCCCGGCGAGCGTCGTGCCGGCGAGGGCCCAGCGCATGGAAATCCGGCCTCCCGCCCCCTCAGATCGCGCGCGGCCCGAGACCTGGATAGAGGACCGATAGAAGCTCCCGTTTGCCGGCGCCGTCAACGTGAGCGAGGGCGCGGGTTGTGGCGCGACAGCCGCAGAGGGAGCCCGGGAGGCGGCCGGCTGCGCCGGCGCCCGCACGAGAGTGATGGCCTTGACCGAGGCATGGCCGTTTCGATCTTCAGCCCTGAGCTCCAGCACAAGATCATCCGCGAGGCCTTTGGCGGGAAACGTGAAGCTGAACCAGCCGTCCTCTCTGAAGGCGACATCGCCGGAGAGCGATGGCCGACCGATGGCGTGCCACGAAAGCCCTTTTACGTCGGAGGTGGATCCTTCGGGGTCGCTTGGATCGCCGACCCTGCCGTCGATGGTGACAGTGTCTGTGATTGGGCTGCGATCGGCAGGCGACAGGATCTCCAGGACGGGACCCGCGGTGCGCTCGCGAATCCTTCGGGAAATGGAGGTGACGCGGCCGTTCCTGTCCACGGCCTGGACGTCCAGGACGAGGTCTCCGTGCAGGCCGGCAAGCGGAACCTGGACCCTGAACCCTCCGTCTCCGGCCGGCTCCACGGTGCCGCGCTGCTGTGTGCCCGCCAGGGACCAGGAGAAGGACCCCAGCTCCTCAGCTGGATCTCCTCCCGTTTCCGCCGGCGCCTCTACGCTTCCTTCGATTGTCATTCTCGACGCGTAGGAGCTGTTGTCCCGGGGAGAGAGAAGGGTGAGGGCGGGACCCTTGCCGTCGTCGAGGAGAGACACGGTTTTTTCCACAGCACGGCCGTTCGTTTTTCTGACCAGGATCACCAGACCGAGATTCGACCGAAGGCTGGCGAGCGGAACCCTGACGGAGAAAGTGCCATCAGGAGAAAAAGGAATGATCCCGCCGAGGTCCGTTCCCGGGATCGCCCAGGAGACCGAATCGATCTCCCGCGCGCTCGCAGAGCCGGCGGAATCCGTCACCTGCCCGTTCACCTGGACGCTGGAATGGTACACGGCGCCGTCGGCAGGCGAATCGATGCGGATGAAGGGGTCGGTCGGCGGGGCCACAGGGGGCAGCTTCGATGCGGCTCGACTTTGCGCCGACGTCGCCCGTGCGGGCACCGGCGGAGCTTCAGCCCTCGCAGCAGGCCGCGCAGGCTCCGCGGGAGCCTCTGCGATGCCTCCGACAGGCTCAGGAGGTCTGGCCCGCTGCGGCGCGCCGCGCGGGAAAGACACCACGAGGAGGATGCCGCCCGCAAAAACCAGGGATGCTGCTCCGATGAAAATGCGCGACCGGTTGCGCATGGCTCCTCATTCAGCCCCTTCCGCGTACAGGATCCGGGAAGACGTGGATCCCGCCGCGCGCGTGGATGCCTCGGCGCCTTGACCTGCCTTCAGGTACCCATAGGCGCTCACGAGGTCCGGGGCGATCGCCGCAGTCTTCTGGTAGTAAAGGGAGGCCTGCTCGTAATCCTCCAGCTCGTAGTAGGAGCGGGAGATGTTCAGCAGTATCCGCGGGTACAGGGGCGAGCCGACCCGGTCGCTGACGCGCATGCTCTCCTCCGCTTCATGGAAAACCCGAAGCGCGTTCTGGTAATCCTGCCTCAGGAAGAAAACGTTCCCCAGGTTAACAAGGGCGCTCAGGTAGTTGCGGTCGAGGGACAAGGCTGTGTTCAAGGCTTTCTGCGCCTGGTCGTAGCGGCTGAGCTGGGCGGCTATGATTCCGAGCCTGTTGTAGTCGGATTTCGCTCCCGAGGCGATGGCCATGCGCGTATAGGTGTCGATGACCGTGTTCACAAGCTTTTCCGTCTCGTTGCGGAAGAGGTCTGCGACTTTCCGGGCTGTCTCCCCATACTGCAGGCCGAGGTCCTCCTCCTTCAGCCCCACAGGGTGGAAGACCTGGTGCGCCTCATCCGTGAAATAAATCCTGCGCCGCGAGGGATCCCCGTCCAGCGCCGTCCATTCCTCCACGCCCTTTCGCCACGCCGCCAGGAAGTCGGAGGTTCCGATCATCGTCACCTCGATCGGGATCCACAGCTCTCCGTTCACGTCGAAGGTCATTGCCTTCTCCGGGTGCAGCTCGCGGTAGGAGGCCGAAGGCACCTTTGTCCCGAACACGGTGTAGATGTGCCCGGGCACTGTGATGAATCCCGTCGGTATCCCCACCGACTCCAGGAGCGCGCAGTACAGGGCGGTCAGATCGCTGCAGTCCCCGGCCCTCCTCTGGAGGGTCTCCCGCGGAAGATGAACGTGGTCGACCACGAGGGGGTTCGCCTGCGCCTGCGCGAAGGAGGAGGTGAGTGCCAGCTGGTAGATGACGCCCAACTCCTTCAGAGCGTAGAAGACCGCTATGGCCGTCTGCACCGGCTCGCTGTAGCCCGGGTTGACCCGGTCCTTGACTGTCTGGCGGATGAACGTCGCGTAGTTGCGAAGCGCTGTGTCCGCCTTCGTGATGAAGGCCGCCGCCTTGCGGTCATCGTCCCAGCTGATGGAGGTCCTGTCGTACAGCACGTAGGAGACGGGCAGGCTCTGCTTTGCCGGCCGGCTGCGGGAGGTGTACTCCACGACCATCTCCCCGTTCAGCGGCGTGTCGCCGTTGGTGTTGAACACCTCCGCGTTGTAGGACGCCAGGACGTCCACCTCCGCTGTCTTTCCGGGCCCCAGGGTCGGGATGGAGGCGAGCTTGGTCGGCGCGTCCATGTATCCTGCCTGGTAGAAGGAAACCTCGATGTCTTTCAGCGAGAAGCTTTCCGTGTTCGTGATGGCGAGCTTCGCGAATGGCTTCTTTGCGTAATAGCTCTGCATCGCCGCATAGATTGGCGGGAGGGCGAGGTCGCCGAACTTGACGCTGCGGATGGCGGCTTTCGGGGAGTCCGGATCTTCCCCGAGGCGATAGCTGCCGGTGAACAGAAGGCCGAAGGTGAGCCCGTTGAACTGCGTAAGGGGCTGGATGCTGTAGCGGTACGTGAGGCTCGGTGTGAAGTCGAGGCAGAAGTTGAACGACGGGCTGAAGCTGAGACGCGCGCCAGCGTACCCGAGGAGGTCATCCGTCCTGACCGCCTGAGGAGGAGTGTTCAGAACATCGAGCTTTGGGAAGACGGTCATCGAATAGCCGGCTCCGACATCCACGCCCAGCTCAAAGCTCTTGGAGAAACGGTTCGACCACCCGACGCCCGGGATGACAAAGTACTGCGTGTTCTGGTAGATCGAGTCAGCGGAGGTGTCGGAGGTTGTGAAGGAGTTCATGCCGAGCCGCAGGAAGGGCGTAATGGAGGGAGCAAAAGGCAGGGGCATGCGAACGATTCCCGAGAGGCCGTAGTAGACGTTGTAGTCAAGTTTCTCGCCCACGTAGGGGGTCAGGTTTTCGAACGAGAACCCGAAGGAAACGGGATAGCTATAGAAGGAATTGAAATCGGTTTTTTCATCCGGAAATGCGTTCGCGGCTCCCAGGAGACAGATCAGGACCGCGAGCAGCGCGGAGAACGGGCCGGAGGCACACCGAAGAACAGGATTCCCCGTCATGGCAACCCTCCGTTTTTAGCATGTATCTTACCGCTAATCTTCAGATCCTGCTACCACCGTTCCACGCGGGGCGCGCCGGCGCCTGCGGGGCCTGAGTGTCTTTGTGATGAGATCCTCAAGGAGCTCTCGAAGCGCAGCACGCTGAACGGGATCGCCACGCAGCCGAGGCCCTGGTGGCGGCCGTGCCTGGAAGCGTTCTTCAGGCCGTTGAAAGCGAGTTTCATACCGTGGTCCCTGAAGTCGTCGCTCCGGTGCTCGAAGGATTTTTCGGCGCGCCGGAGGCAAGCGGAGAGCCTCGCGGGAGGACGTGATCGTGACCGTCCGCGCTCCGAGGGGCGCTGCAGGACTTATTTGCGTGCGTTGAGGACGATATAGGCAACTTGGGGGGCCGATGAGCCAAACCCTGCTTCTTCGATCTGCGATCGAAGGGCAATGCTGGCAAACATTCGTCGTCCTTTGTCGTGAGAGCTTTCTGGAGCTCTGGGGTTCGAGTGCAGTGACACCATTTCCCCCTGAGGTATCAGCGACTCAGAAGCCTGCTCCGTCACATCACTCAAACCTCCGGCCAGAAGGAGCGTGATCCCGTGGTTGCCTGTAAGATTCTCATAGTAGCGATAGACGTCCGCCAGACGTGCAGTTTCAGCCGCCTTGAGCCTGTTGTCTTCTTTTGTCGCGATATGGCAGAGCACAAGGTTCACGGCGAAGCGGGTTCCCACCAGCCTGAATTGTGCTGCATAGGGAGTCCGAAGGAACTCGCCTTTCCCCAGGTAAGCGCCCAGGTCCTTGACCATTTGAATCCTGTCATTGTAGATGAAACCGAAATATCCCTTTCTGCTGACGGCGGCTTCCCAGCCGTCATCCATTCCCGACAGCACTTTCTCCATGACGCCTGCGTCGCTGAGACCCTCGGCCGCCACGACATCGAAACGGGCCACGGCGGCTGAAAAGGTTGTGTACAACCTCTGCGGGGCACCGAGAGAGCTCATGCTCATGCCCGCGATCCGGATTTGCTGGCCAGAAAGGGAACGAGCGGTAGCAGGGGGTTGAACGTCGGGGGCGGGACCTTGAAAGTCCTTGTCAGACTCGGGAGGAGTTGGACTTCCCGCAGGTGGCACGCTCGCTTCGCGCTTGTCCATTTTGTCCTGGAGGAGAGGCAGCCGGAGAGCGATCTGGCCTGCGGCCTTCATGGAATCGACGGCTGCTTTCAGATCGCCGGCCTGCATCTGCGTCAGCGCATCATGATACTTCTGTTCGGCATTTTTCATTTCCGCGGGAGCCCACCTCTGCGCATCAAGAGACTGAGCAGCGCTCATGGCGTTCTCCACACGCACCCGCGCGTCCTTCAGCCAGTCCCGGAGACCACGGACCCTTTCATTGAGCTCGCTCATGCCCTTGAGCGTGCTGTAGGCCTTGAAACGGGCATCCCAGTAGGACCCGGCGGCAAAGAGGCCGGCCGTGGCATCGATGCCCGAGACCAGCCGGGCAAACTCATCCGGGAAGGCTCGGTCGGCTCCAACGTCCACGAGGGTTGTGCGCGAAGCTTCAAACCGGCTCTTTACGTCCCCCTCGTAAGCCAGCAGCGCCGCTTCCCTGGCTGAGTTCGCGACTTCCATTGCCTGGGCAAGAAGAGAACGGCATCGAACCGGGTCGGCAGTACGCACGGCCAGCGCAGCCTCAAAAGCGGCTTGAGCGCTCGCATACTTCCGGGGCTCATAGAGTTCCGCGCCCCACGCTGAGGCGTCGCGAAGCGCGGCCCGCGCCTTGGAAATCTCGTCATCGCTCACCGGGTCAGGCATCTCTTTCACCTCGGAAACGCTCGCATTCAGCGCATGGACCGCGATTGCGGGTCGGCCGCTGGGCGACCTGGAAGGTGTTACCGAAGCGCACCCTGTCAGCATGAGGAGGACTGACGCAAAGGCAATCGCTCGAAACCTGAGCAAGGTGCGCTTGTAGCTGTATCTGCAGCACTCGTACGAAGGCTTTCCGCTGGACGAGGAGTACTGCACGAAAACCCTGCAGTATGTCCACACCCTCTGGGGAAGGCCCGTGCTCCTGGAGACACGCGAGCCGCGCGACGGTTCCTCGCGAGCCAAGCTGTACGTGGCCGACGAATCGGGGATCCACGTCCGCACGGACTGAGGGACTCGCCTAGGATCCCCGCTTCCTCCTGGGGGTCCGGCGCGTCTTTGAAGCACTTTTTTTCCGAGGACTTTTCGCAGGCTTATTCCCCTTTGCCACGATACCGAATCTCAGTCCCGCGCTTTCGATCTCCGCCCATCCCACGCGGCCCATGTACGGGGTGAGAGCTCTCGAATCCAGTACCTTTCGCGCGACCGCCTCGACGTGGCTCCTTTCAGCGCCGTCCGGAACGCCCGTCACGATGACCGTGGACGGAGGGAAGCCGGGGCGAGGAGGAAAATACAGCCGTATATCCATCTCCGTTATTGCTTCTTCTTGAGCTCCATCATGCGTTGCATCAGGGCCTTCGGATCGTACGGTTTGACCGGTCCCGTGATGTGGTCCTTCGCGTTCTCGAACATCTTGACCAGAACCTCCGTTGAGGTCTTGCTCACCACCTTCACGACCGAGAACGGTGAGACTTTCGTGCTGATCCAGAAATCCGAGCTGTCATTCTTCCAATGCTCGCAGGCAAAGGTGCCCGCGGGAACGGTGATAGTTTCTGTCCCGAGTTTTCTGAGGTGGAGATCCTGCGCTTTTGCAGTGGAGCTGGAGGTCGCATGAAGGGGCATTTCCATGGCATCCAATCCCCCGTACTGGATGATCATCCGGCGTGGATGCGTCTCGCCGAAGACATACAGACCCTTTCCGTAACTGGTTCCGCCGAGCTCCGGGCTATCGAGTGCAAACTCGATCCAGTAGGCATCCTTGCCTTCGATGTTTTGCTTCCCCACGACCTGAACTTCCAGGTTCCTGTTCTTCCTGCCGGAATCTTTCTCTGAGCTCTCATACAGAGAGCCCCTGCCGACAACCGGATTCCAGAACTTTCGATATTCCGGCCTGTCGAGCGGGTTCCCGACCGTTTGCGCGAATGCACTCGGGGCAAGAAACACCACGATGGCTGCCAGCATCCAGACCGGTGATCGCGCGAACAATCTACGTTTTTCAGTCTTTGGGTGGGCGCTCGAAAACATACTCCAAGTTACTAGATTGCCCATCTTTCCGTCAAACAATTCGTCGAGTGGTATTCCGAATATTCGCACCCACGGCCGTCGGGCTCGACAAGGTGACGCCCGGTGAATCCAGCGGACTGGTCGCCACGTTCCCACCCTTTTTCGAGTTCGTGGCAGGAGGGTAATCGGCCAAGGGGCTCCGCCCCTTGGCCTTCAAAACGCACAGACGTTCCGTGACCGGATGGCGCGCCGCGCCAGCCGGCTAGTGCGGGCGCGGCACCCCGATTCGGCCAATAAACAGCGAGACAACCAGCAGTATACCGGCCATCCCGGCGGCAATTGGCAGGCTCTGCTGGATTGACGATCCAACGCTCAGGTTGCCGATGAACTTCGGAACAAAGGTACCGCCCAGCAAACCGATCGCGAAGATGATACCGAAGATACTCCCGTAAAAGCTCGAGTCGAATTTCGCGAATGTAACACCGACAATTGTCGGGAAGACCGGGGCGAAAGCAAGACCAGCAAGCACCACAGCTGCCACGCCCAGCGCAGGCCGCCGAGCGACAATCATGAGCAGAATGGCCAGCAGCGACAGGACGGAGCAGAGGGTAATCACCTTTGTACCCATGACGGTCAGATTCTTCACTGCTGCGCCGAGGAACCTGCCCACCATCATGGCGACTCCGAACAGGCTCAGCACCAGGCCGGCGTTCATGACAGAATCTATTTTCAGATTCCCGCCGAAGAGCTCCTCCATGAGCTTCTTGATCCATGTTCCCATGGATATCTCCAGCGAGATGTAGCAGAAAAGGGCAAGGGCGGCGACAAGGACTGCGGGTTTCAGCAGTATTCTGAACGCCATCGAGAGCTTGAATCCCGTGGGGACCCTGGGAAAGGTGGTGATCGCAGCAAGGACAAGAAAAACAAAGGAAAGGCCGCCAATGGTGATCAGCGCGATGCTGTATCCCAGGTTCAGCGTTTTCATGACAAAAACAATCAGCAGGGGAGTCAATACATAGCCGAGCCCGAAAAAGCCGTTGCCAAAATTGCCTGCTCGTGCCGGATCCTTACCTCGAAAAAGCACTATCGGGATAATGGTGTTTCCGACGGTATTCAGACACATGGCACCAACACCGAGCAGGACGCAGGAGAGCAATGCAACAGGATAGCTCGTTGCAAAAGCAAGAAGAAAAGAGCTGAAGCAGGTGACTGAAAATCCAAGAATGGCAACTGGTTTGTATCCAACCTTGTCAATGAACGGGCCTATGAAGAGCTGCACGATGCAGCAGGTGAGGAACAGACCCATGACGAGCGTGCCAAACTGGGCTGCGTTGATTCGCAAGGCGGACATCAGCTCCACGGATAGGGACCCCAGTATGATGAAACACATCGCCAGGGTAAAAACTGCCGTCAACGCGACGATTGCTGTCATTTTTCTCATGACGTACTCCTTCTTGATCTCATTTTTCATGGACACGACCCGTACGATTTCCCCCGTCTCGTTTCTGCCTCCTTCCTGAAGCGTCAGCCTGGCGCGTGGCTCGCCAGAAGCGTTCCGCCCTCGATCACGGCGTTCAAAGATCCGACACGTGCCAGCTGAGCTGCAGCGAACCTTCCCGTCTGCACCGGCCTCACGGGCAGGCCATATCCGGCGCCGCGGGGCATGCGAGCGCGGTTTTCCAGAATCTTCCTCATCTCTTCCGCGCTGCCGATGGAGGGGGGGCGCTCGCGAATCGCGTCTCTCAGCATGGCCCAGGCTACGGAGCTGGCCACGACGACGTCGCAGGCGCGCGGGCAGCCGAGATCCCGCCGGGCGAGGACGCTGCGGGCAAACAGATCGCATAGACGGTCCAGGTTCTTGTTCGTATAGGGGCCGGACTTGTGCACGGTGCGCGTGACGCCGTGACATTCCAGCACCACTTCCTTGAAATTGTGATGCATGCGCGCGATGCCCCTGCTCCCGATGACGTCCATGTAGCAGTTCTGCGTTTGATCCTTGGCAAGATGCCCATAGACGAACCCCTGGGTGATGTCAAAGACGACCCCGTTTTCGAAGCAGCCGTGCACCTGCACCCACCACGGATCCTTGTGTCCCCACATTCGCAGACCCTGGGCGTGCCAGCGCGCATACTCGCTGCGCGCGTACCACCGGGCCACATCAACGTAATGCATGCCGCAGTCATGGAACGGCGGCCCCTCGGGGTCGTGCCCCTCGGTGGGCATGTGCCCGGGAGTCATGTGGCACAGGCGCAGGATGGCAAGGTCCCCGATCTCCCCGTCGGCGATGAATGCGAGCATCTCGTGGTGGTACCACGCGTTGCGATTGAACGTGTTGATCGCGACTATCCGGTCGCTGGCCTCGATATCTTCCAGCAACTTCCACTCGGTCTCGACGTCCGCTGCGAGCGGTTTCTCAGCCAGCACGTGTAAGCCGGCCCGCAGCGCTTTGCAGAGCTGGGCCGGCCGGTCGTCTGCCAGTGTGAAAAGCCCCACCGCATCGAGCGAGCGGTCAGTAAGAACGATGTCGGGGTCTGCAACCAGCTTGACCGCCCGCACACGCTGCTTTGCTTCGGCCAGGGCCGCCGGATTGATGTCACAGATGTACACCACGTCCCACAGCTCAGGCACGGCCAGCATCGCCGACACATAATCCCGCCCCATTCGGCCGTAGCCAATGCACCCGATCCGTATCCGTCTTTTCATGTGATCACTCCCCGGGAAAGCTCCAGGGTTCCGCCCCCTTCAGGGGGGACTTTTTCAATCCAACTTTCCCTTTCACACTCTTTGCAATTCTCGTGCCACGTCACAATCGGCTGCTTGAGACAAAACGGCCGTTAAACGGCGGGATTTCAAGATGCAGTCTCCGTTTCAGAGGCTTGCATTTCTCATGTCGAGAAATGCGCTCGCATTTTGAGAAGAATCACGCCCTTGCGGATTTGCGCGTCAGCCCGTGGCGAACAGACAGGTGGGATTGCAGGCGCGTCAGCTCGTCTTTACAACGGCTCGTCGGGGAGGGTAAGAAGAAACGTGGTACCGGCATGCTCGCGGGTGTCCACCCGCACGTTCCAGCGCAGCTGGCGACAGAGCGTCCACACCAGGAACAGTCCAAGACCCATTCCATGTGCGGCGCTCTTGGTAGTGAAGAAAGGCTCGAAGATGTGGGGCAGATCCTCCGCAGCGACTCCCCGGCCGCTGTCAGTCACGCTGATCCGTCGCTCCTCGTCAGCCTGCTCCACCCGTATCTCAAGCGACCCTTCCGAGTCGATCGCGTCCACGCCGTTGGCCACCAGGTTGGTAAGGATCAACGTGACCGCCTCGGGGTCTGCCTGCACGACAACGGCCGGGTCCACCGAGCAGCCGAAGCGAATGCGTTCCCCCTCCTGAACGCGGAAGGGTGCCAACACGCCCGTGATCAACGACGCCATGTTCACCCGCTCGCTGCTGAGCTCTCTCCGTGCAAGGATGAGACTCAGAGTTCCGATCAGCCGGTTGAGCTTGTCCACGCTTCGGTTCAGGTAGTCCAGGTGCTTCTCCACCCGCGGGTCACCGCTGAGGCTGCTGTCGCTGATGAGCTTGCGCAGATTCTCCAGCGGCCCTGTGATCCCGCTCAAGGGGTTTTTCATCTCGTGGGCGATCCCGGCCAGGAGCACCCCCAGCGAGGCGAAATGCTCCCTTTCCGCTGCCAGGCGCTTCAGCTCCTGGAGGCGCAACAACGCATCCACCCGGGCCAACAGCTCCGCCACGGCGAATGGCTTGAACACGTAGTCCACCGCGCCTCGTTTCAATGCCGTAAGCCTTTCCTCGTTGCTGGCGCGGGCGGTGAGAATCAGGAACGGAATCTCCTTCCAGGCTTCCAGACGCTGCAGCTCGTCCAGCAGCCCGTAGCCGTCCATCTCGTCCATCATCAGGTCGGAAACGATCAGGTCACAGCCGCCCGTCTCTTGCAGGCGTTGAAGTGCCTGCCTCCCGTTGGACGCGGTAATGATATTGTAATGTTCCCCGGCTTCTTCGCTCAGGAGGGCCAGGAGGTCCGGGTTGTCCTCCACCAGCAGCACTGTGGGCCGACCGGGCCGGTGGATGGCAGCTGTCGGCGGCGGGGTGGCTGGTGCCCCGGTCAGGCTCGCCTCCGGGGCTGCAAGCGGCCAGGGGGCGCACTCCGTTGGCGCCGGTTCACCGGCCTCGCCGCCCAACGGCAGATTCACCGTGAAGGTGGACCCCACGGCAGGTCGGCTCTCCACCTGGATCGTTCCACCCAGCGAATCAACAATGCTTTTGACCAGGCACAGCCCCATCCCGATCCCCTGGCGGTTGCTCTTGCGATTGGAAAGCTGGGTGTAGGGCTCGAAAATGCGTGGAATCTGGGCTGGTTCCATACCGATTCCGGTGTCAGCCACCCGCAGCAACACATGGCCATCGCTCGTGCGCAGCGTGACATGCACCGAGCCGCCAGGTTGGTTGTACTTCAGGGCATTGTCAAGCAGATTGTTCACGACCCGCTCCAGGGCAGAAGGGTCGGCCCGCAAAGAAAGCCCGGGCTCAACCGACACATCCAGCCGGACCTGGTGTCGTTCTGCCGTCGGCCGGAAAAGCGTCGCCTGGTCCATCAGGAGAGTCGAAAGATCGGCTCGTTGTTCATGGAGATAGGAGTTCATTCCCTTCTCCATCTTCAGCACATCGAAGAACTGCACCATGTCGCGGCTGAGCTTGTGCACGCCCCGGCGCACGACGTCCAGCTCCGGGGACGTGCCGTGCCGACGGGCGAACGCCTCCAGGTAATTGGCAATCAGGGTAAGGGGGGTCTTGATCTCATGAGCGAGGTTGACGAAGAAATCGGTCTGGGCCAGGCGGATGCGCTCGGAGCGCTGCTTTTCCAGCAGTGCCAGCTCCCTCTCCTGGCGGATCGTGACGAACCGGTCGGCCAGGGAGAAGGAGAAGAACAGGCCCATCGCAAGGCTGGCCAGCTTGGCGATGGGGACATCATCGACGGTAATGGCGAAGTTGGTGAGGCTGGAGAGGATGATGGCGGCGGCGAACGGAGTCAGCCCAAGCAGCAGGTAGATCGCCGGACGGAAGCGCTGGCGCACGGCCGTCAGGGTGGCGACCATGTACACGGTGGTGGACGGAAAAATCATGTAAGCCATCAGAGCCAGGAGCCGCTGTTCGATGCCGAGAAAAAAGACTGGAAAGGCCACAAGGTGCAGGCCGATGAACACAAGCGCGATCCGTTCCAGCCGGGGGAATCTGCGACGCAGGTCGAGGAACCGGCGCAGGAACAGAAAAAAGACCAGGAAGGCGAAGTTGCCGAACAGCAGGAACATCACGAGGGGATTGGCGGGAAACCGCGACGGGTGAAAGGTGCCCAGAGCGGTTCCGTCCCAGTAGGCCAGGAGTCCGGCAACCGCCAGGAAGAGGATGCCGTGGTAGAGGTAGCTGCGGTCGCGCAGCCCCAGATAAATGCATCCGCTGTACAACGCCAGGAACAGGAAGAAGCCGTAGAACAATCCATTCAGGATCTGATCCTGGAGCAGGAAACGGGTCAGCGACTCCGGGGAACGGAGTCCCATGCGCAGGCCGTCCTCCTTGTAGATCTTCATGTAGAAAGTCTGCTCGGCGCCGGGAGCCACGATGAGGGGAACCACGCGGAAACGGCTGCGGTAGGCCGACTCTTCTGCCGGCCGGTCCGGCAGGCGAAGGGAGAGTGAGACCGGCTGGTAGGTCCCGTCCGGGCCGGGCACGAATAGATGAGAATACTGATCTGCTTCGGGGCAGGTTTGCAGGGTGAACATCCAGCGCGATCGCGCGCTCTGATTGCGCAGGGTGAAGCGTGCCCAGTATCGGGTGGAACTGCTCTCGAAGAAGCGTGCCGCTGTTGTAAAGGCAATGAAAGAACCGGACCGCTCGGGACGTTCAAGGTCCGCCGGGGAGCGGTCCCCCGGCTTCTCCCGGGAAACCTCCAGATACTTCTTGAGATCCACCGATTCGGTGACATCCGTGAGAACGATCGGCAGCCGCGCACTCTGCTCGGCAAAAGCCGGCATCGCCACCCGAAGGCCCAGGCAAAGCAGGCCGATCCACAGAGGCCGGCCGGAGATTGTCATCCGGTTCCTCC
Source organism: uncultured Spirochaetota bacterium (assembly GCA_963753085.1). Lineage (GTDB taxonomy): Bacteria > Spirochaetota > Spirochaetia > SZUA-6 > Fen-1364 > Fen-1364. The sequence continues at coordinate 20,922 of CAVWBF010000010.1, forward strand.
TTCGGCGCGTCGAGTAGTATACATCACAACCGGCGCCAGTGCAGCAAAGCTCGACCATTCTTTCATCCTGCGCTCCTTTCCCCTCTGAGATGCCCTGTTCATGGTATAATGGGCGCGTGGCAGCAAGAACCCAGGCGTACAGAGAAAAGCCAGCCATTGGCTCCCCGCCCACTCCGGGGGCGGCCCGGGTTCTGGTGGTCGACGATGAGGAAGTGATCGTCGAGAGCATCCGGGACTACTTCGACGATCGGCCGGTCACCGTGTTCTGCGACCCCGAACAGGCACTCCAGGCGATGAGGCAGAGCTTCTTCGATATCGCCGTGGTGGACTACAGGATGCCTGGCCTGTCCGGCCTGGATCTCCTGATCGAGGCAAAGAAGATCAACTCGTACCATTATGGCATTCTGTTGACCGCTTTTGCAGACAAGGACCTGCTGGAGCGGTTCATCAGCCACAACCTGATCCGCCTCGTGCTGGAGAAGCCGCTTGACTTGAAGCGGCTGAAGGAAGCCCTTGACCGCGCAACGGAAGAGTGCCGCACGTTCCAACAGGATCTGTTCGAGCAGGAGCAGAAACGGCTTCACTACGAGCAGCTGCTGTCGGACACCACGTCGCTCGGACCCAGGATCATCGGGTTGCAGGGCGGATTGAAGGAGATTTTTGAACAGGCTCGCCGTTTCGCCGGTTCGGACGCGAACCTGCTGATCACCGGAGAAACCGGTACCGGCAAAGAGGTGATCGCCCGCGCGGTTCATACGCTGAGCGATCGACGCACGGGACCCTTCGTGAAGATCAACTGCGGGGCCATGCCGGAAAGCCTGATCGAGAGCGAGCTGTTCGGCCATGCCAAGGGCGCCTACTCCGGCGCTTATCAAGACCGGAAAGGGAAAGTCGAGACCGCCCAGGGAGGAACGCTCTTTCTGGATGAGATCGGCGAGCTGAAACCGGAGCTCCAGGTGAGGCTTCTTCATGTGATCCAGGATCGGGTCATTGAGCGACTGGGCAGCAACACACCGATCCGGGTCGACTTCCGTTTGATCACCGCGACCAATCGCGATCTGCGCCAGGAAGTGGGTCGTGGCGGGTTTCGCGAAGACCTCTACCACAGGGTCTCCACCCTCCCGCTCCACATGCCTCCCTTGCGCCAGCGCCCGGAAGATCTGCCGGAGTTCCTGGCCTATTACCTTGAAGCTTTCGGCCAGGAATTGCATCGCAGCTCGTTGAAGGTGAGCGACGGCGCCTTCCGGTTGTTGAGCGCCTACCCGTGGCCCGGCAACATCCGGGAGCTTGAAAACGTGCTCAAGCGGGCGGTCATTCTGGCTCGGCCCGGCGAGGACCTGCTGGACGAAGACCTGTTCACCTGCCTGACATGCCCGCCGACCGCCCGGGGCGTTTCCTTGGACGACGTATTTGACACCCTCTGCGAACAGCTGGACCGGCGTGCCTTTGATTTGAAAGGTTTGGAGGAGCGGCTGCTGGAACGGCTGCTGGAGCGCTACCGGGGCAACATCATGGAGGCCGTGCGGGCGACCGGCATCCCCAAGGACAAGCTCTACCGGCTGAAGCAGGGGGAGTAGGCCAGGACGCTCACCCGATTGCGGGTTCGCCACAAATTGCTCGGTTTGCCGAAGCCGTGGATCACAGGTGCCAGGCGCAAATGGCCTTCCGGCAGACCCTGGACCAGCACCGTGCCGGGATGAGTCACCGTGAACGATTGGCCGGCGCTGAGAACGTAGTCTATCGCATCTGCGGGTTGGGTGACCCACACAATACCATCCAGGCAGATCAGCCTAACGCCGCGGGAGTCCCCATCCATCCTGCAGATCGTCCGTCCCGGGAGAGGAACGTCCATGTACCCCGCAGTAGGAAACCGTCCACATGCCGGCAGGCTTTGCGCCTTTTGAACAACAGATTCCATTTTTCGCCTCCTGCAGCCTGATCTCTAGGGAAGATGTTGCATTCTCCGTGCCAACCGGCGGAGTCACTCATTTGCTCCGCGCCGCCCCTTTGGGGCGCCGAGGCACGTGCAGAAGCCATGAGTAAGCGGGTAAACCGGACCCAGAGGACACCGACTGGCGTGCTTATCGCCTGACTCGACGGCATCACTTTCGCGTTTTCAGAATTCCTTCTCAGAAAGCGAAAGGAACAAGGGCCTCGACCGTTGCGAGCCCGCCCGACAGCAAATGGCCGCTGCACTCGTCGCCGCCCTTCCAGTCCTTCAGCGGCTGCTGCGACCGAAAAGTGCACGAGAAAGTGGAATTTGTACATCGACGGGAAGGCGCGAATGGTTTAGAGTGGCAGAAAATCTTTTCAAAGGAGGAGAAATGGGAATGAAAAAGGCAATGGTTTTTGCGATCTGCCTGGTCGTGGCCGCAAGCCTCGGATTCGCAAGTGGCGGGGGCGAGACAAAAGAGAAGACAATCGGCTTCTCGGTTTTCGACATGCAGTACGGATTCTTCCAGCAGATGGAAAAGGGCACCAAGGACGGCGCGCTGGCTGCCGGCTACAAGTACGTGCTCCACGATCAGAAGGGCGATGAAGCGCAGATGATCGCCGGCTGCCAGGACCTGATCAACCAGGGGGTGGCGGCGCTCATCGTGTCTCCCATCAAGCCCGAGGTCATGGGGCCCATCGTTGAAGCCGCGCACAAGAAGAAGATCCCTGTCGTCATCGACGATATCGGGGGCGGCGGATCGAACTACGACGCGCTGGTAGTGTCCAACAACTACGAGGGCGGCTCCATCGGGGGGCAGTATGCGGTTGACCAGCTGAAGGGCAAGACGAAGTCCCTCGAAATGGCCATCATCAAGGTCGATCCCTCGCACGTGTTCGCGGTACGCAGGGGCGAAGGCTTCAAGGCCGTCGTGCAGAAAGCCGGATTCAAGGTCGTCAAGGAGCTTTCCGGCCACGACAAGGCCGAGGAAGGCTACACGGTGATGAAGGATATCATCACCTCGAACCCCAATGTGGTGGCAGTTTTCGCGGAGAATGATCCCATGGCAGCTGCAGCGGCGCAGGCCTGCGCGGATGCCAAGCGCCAGGACATCATGGTCATCGGGTTCAACGCCGACCAGGTCGCTCTCGAAGCGATCCAGGCGGGAACCATGGTCGCCACTGTCCAGCAGCTGCCGTACGACATGGGCAAGCTGACCGCCAAGCTGGCCGACCAGCTCATCAAGGGCCAGAAGCTCGCCTTCGACGATGCTGCCAAGCGGGAGATCTATGTTCCCGTGAAGCTCATCACGAAGGACAACGTGGAAGAGGCGCTGAAGGCGCTCAAGTAGCATTCGAAGGCGTCGCGGGGAAACCCCGCGACGCTTCTGTATCAACCTGTGCACCATGGCTGACGCGGTCGAGATCAAAGATATCACCAAGACCTTTCCCGGCGTCGTGGCGCTGTCCGACGTGAGCTTCTCGGTGCGCCCAGGGGAGGTGCACGCGGTTGTCGGGGAGAACGGCGCCGGCAAGAGCACCCTCATGAAGATCCTCGGCGGCGTCTACGAGGCCGACCGGGGAGAGATCATTCTGAACGGGAAGCCCGCGCACATCAGATCCGTTCAGGATGCCGTCGCTCATGGCATCAGCGTGATCTATCAGGAGTTCAACCTGATGCCCGAGCTCACCGTGGCGGAGAACATCTTCGTGGCGGATCTCCCAACGCTGCCTTTTCCGCCCCTGCTGCGCCTCGGGATGCTCAAGAGCCGGACCGAGCAGCTCGTATCGCGCCTCGCCCTGGATCTTTCCCCCTCGGCATACGTCAAAGATCTCAGCGTCTCGCGGCGGCAGATGGTGGAAATTGCCAAGGCCCTTCATCTCGATTCCTCTCTCATCATCATGGACGAACCCACGGCGGCGCTCACGGCGGCTGAGGTGGACAAGCTCTACGAGATCATTCGAACCCTCAAGGCGGGCGGAAAGACCATTCTGTACATCTCCCATCGCCTGAAGGAGATCTTCGATATCGCGGATCGGGTAACCGTTCTGCGCGACGGACGTTACATCGGCACGGAGGAGGTTTCTTCTGTGACGCAGGATGCCGTTGTTCGCATGATGGTCGGTCGTGATGTGAAGCATTTCTATCAGCATGCGGCAGCCGAGGCGGGGGAAACAGCCCTTGCGGTCTCAGGGCTCACAAGCAAGGGCTCTTTCGAGGATGTGAGCTTTTCCGTTGCCCGCGGCGAAATCCTCGGGATCGCCGGCCTCATGGGCTGCGGACGGGAGGAGCTGGTAAAAGCACTGTACGGCCTCGTCCCGTACGACTCGGGAGAAATTGCGGTGAACGGGACGCCCACGCGGATCGCAAATCCCAAGGATGCGATTCGCCTTGGCATTGGCTTCGTCACGGAAGACAGAAAAGACGCGGGGCTCTTCCCGCTGATGTCGGTGAAGGAAAACGTCAGCCTCAATGTGATCACCAGGATCAGTCGCCTTGCCGGCGCATATATCGATATGAAGAGGGAGCGGGCGCTCCTTTCACGCTACCGGAGTTTCCTCAACGTCCGTTACGCCTCGGAAAACCAGGCCGTCATGTATCTCAGCGGCGGGAATCAGCAGAAAATCGTTCTCGCGCGCGCGCTCGCCGCCGAGTGCGGTATCCTCCTGCTCCTCGAGCCCACGCGGGGAATCGACGTAGGGGCCAAGGCGGAGATTTATCAGCTCCTTGGCGAGCTTTCCCGCAAGGGCATCGCCCTGGTCATCGTATCATCGGACCTGCCGGAGCTGATCGCAATATCCACTCGCATCCTCGTGGTATGGCAGGGGAGGATCACCGGGGATCTCTCGGGCCCCGACATGGAGGAAAACACTGTCATGCAATGCGCCACGGGAACCCGTCGGTTTTCTCACGGGGAACGGTGAGCGGATGTTTGCCAGAATCTGGGAAAAATACTTCATCTATGCAGTCGCCGCTGTCACCCTGGCGGTGTTTGCCATCCTCACACCCAAGATCCTCTCGGGTGCCAATATCGTCAACCTCCTTACCAACGCTGCCACCGTGGCCATCGCTGCGGCCGGCATGACGTTTGCCATCACGGGAGGCGGCTTCGACCTTTCCATCGGATCCACGCTTGCGCTGACCACCTGCATACTTGGCAAGCTCATCCCCCAGATCGGGCTGTGGGGCGCCATCGCTGTAGCCCTGGCCGTTGGAGCCGGGCTCGGCGCGATGAACGGCGTAATCATCACCAAGTTCCGCATTCAGACTTTCGTGGCGACCCTTTCGACAATGATCATCTTCCGCGGCCTTGCCCTCATCTACACGCAGGGCCATGATGCGACGCTGTATTCCTACCTCGACATCAAGGTCTTCACGGGAGGAGACATTCTGAAGCTGCCTGTCCCCATCGTGCTGACCGCCCTCGTTTTTCTTGCCGCGTTCGCGGTGTACCGCTGGACGCCTTTCGGCGTGCGCGTGCGCAGCATCGGGTCCAACATCGCCGCCTCGCGAATCTCGGGCATCAGGGTGGACCGGACACTCATCGGAATCTTCGTGATCACCTCGGTAACCACGGTGGTGTCGGGAACCTTGCTCACCTCCCAGCTGCTCACCGGCAACGGACGGGTCGGACAGGGCTTCGAGCTGGAGGCCATAACCGCGACCATTCTGGGCGGAACGAGCCTCTCGGGAGGGAGAGGAAATATCTGGGGCACGCTCGTGGCGGCGCTGCTCCTCACGATCATTGCCAACGGACTCAATCTGATGGGTCTTCCCGATCAGTATCAGAGGCTTGCGAAAGGGCTGATCTTCATCGTTGCCCTCACCTTCGACTCCATGGGACGGCTCATTCGGGAGAGGAGAGGGTAGATGAAACCCGAACGGGAGGCCGCCGTCCGCGCGTCAGCCTTTACATGGTTCAACGCCCGTGAACGCGGCATCCTCTTTGCTCTCGCCCTCTTCTGGGCCATCTGCGCGGCGACCAACCCCATGTTCCGCGAGCTCTCCACCTACACGAGCATCCTGCGCGAGAGCTCCTTTGTCGGCGTGGCTGCAATCGGAATGACTTTCTGCATCATCACCGGCGACTTCGACCTCTCGGTCGGCTCGATGCTTTCCCTCCTGGGCATCGCCATCGTGGCCATCGTCGGCCGGACCGGGCTTGTGCTGGGGCTCGTGGCCGTGACTCTGATGGGCGCAGCGTGCGGGCTTTTCAACGGCCTGCTCGTGTCGCGACTTCGGATTCCCGCCTTCATAGCCACGCTGGCGATGTACTATATCTATCGGGCCGTGGCGTACATCGTGACCAGCGGCAACCCCGTCGAGTTCCAGCAGGCCTGGTTCACCGACCTGGGCAACGGCAGCCTTGCAGGAATCCCGACCCCCTTCGTCCTCTTCGTCGGACTTGCCGTGGTCGGCACGTACCTTCTCAGGAGGACCCCCTTCGGAAGGTCCGCCCTCGCTGTCGGAAACTCGATTCGCGCCAGCGCGATCTCGGGGATCCGCATCGCGCGCCTTCGGATGCTCATCTTCACCCTCGTCGGGGCGTTCACCGGAATCGCGGCCATGCTTATCTCATCTCGCATGTGGTCGGCCAATTCCGGCATGAAGATCGGTTATGAGTTTGATGTCATCGCCGCGGTCGTGCTGGGCGGCACCAGCCTTTCCGGGGGCAAAGGCAGCGTCTTCAACACGCTCGTTGCAGCGATTTTCTTCGCCTCTCTCAACACGGCGATGAACATGTATCACGTGGACTCCTACATGCAGAGGGTGGTTATCGGGGTCGTGCTCCTGTTTGCCTTCTCCCTCACAGGCATCCGGACATTCGTGGCGGAGAGGATGCGGATACGCCGCGAGCGCACCGCGGAAGGCTGAAAGAAAATCGATGATTGAAATCCCGCGGCCGCGGCTCTTCCGGGCCCCTCCTTGGGGGTTGTGACAGATTTCGACGGACCATGCAGTTCCAGAGCGTGGACCGGGTTCCGCACTTCGAGTTCGGATTTTCGGTTTCAAGTTTTGAAGCCATTGGCAAAGCATTTCCTTGACGGCGCTCGCATGAGGCTGTAGAATCGGAGGCAAGCCAAGCGCCATTCAAGCATCTTTTCCGGGTACCACGGCCGCCGGCTGCTCAGGTCGAACGTCATATTTTTACGAATGTCTGATGGAAAAGGAGGAACGAAAATGCGTAGAAAGCTGAAATGGGTTGGTCTCCTTGTGCTCGCCGTGTCCCTCGGGTTTGTCCTTCTTTCCTGCGGCCCTGCAAAGCCAAAGGAGAGCGGGACCATCCTGATCGGCGGCGCCCTGTGCCTCACCGGCATCCAGGCGCCCCTGGATGAGCCGTCCGTCCGCGGCGCGCAGCTTGCCGTGGAAGAGGTGAACAAGGCCGGCGGCGTGCTTGGCCGCAAGGTCGAGTTCGTCAACCTGGACGGCAAAAGCGACCCCGTCACGGTCGGAAACGTGGCAGTTGAGCTCATCAAGAAGGGCGCAAAGGCGATCATCGCCCCCAGTGATTTCGACTTCGGCGGCCCTGCAAGCCGGGAAGCCCAGAAGGTGGGCATTGTCGGGATCTCACCGTGCGCTTCTTCTCCCCTCTACGGCTCGAAGACCCTCGGGGACAAGCAGTTCACCATGTCGATGTGGAACACAACCATGGGCGCTGCCACCGCGGAGTTCGCCTACAATCAGAAGGGGTGGCGAACGGGCTACGTGGTCACCGACACCTTTATCGACTACACCAAGTCCCTCAGCCGCTACTTCATCCAGCACTTCCAGAAGCTGGGCGGGAAGATCATCTTCGAGGACACCTACGTGCAAGGCGCCCAGGACTTCTCCGCGCAGCTGGCGCGCCTGAAGGCAACGGGAAAGGCTGCCCAGTTCATCTTCATCTCCTCGTACATGCCTGACCTGGGGACCATCATCCGCAGCATCCGCGAGGCAGGGATCACCGTTCCCATCGTGGGCGGGGACTCCTACGACGATCCCGGGCTGTTCAAGGCGCTGGGAGAGAAGTACGGAAGCGACATCTACTTCGATTCCCACAGCTTCCTCGCCCCAGGGGTCACGCCGGGCATGAACGCATTCCTGGCCGCATACAAGGCCAAGTACAACGCCGAGCCGGACGCGGTCTGGGTTGCGCCGGGATGGGATGCCGTCATGATCCTCACCGAGGCCATGAAGAAGGCCGGCAGCGCCGACGGGGCGGCCATGGCAAAGGCCATGGAAAGCACCGAGTTCTCGCTGCTCACCGGCAAGCTCAAGTGGTCCGACGCCGCCACGGGGCACGAGCCGGACATCGAGGCTCCGCTCATTCAGCTGGACAAGGCATCGCCCAAGTTCATCGGCTGGGTGCGGCCGAAAGATATCCCCGCTCCCTAGGTGAGCGGACAGCACCTTCTCGTCCTCCAGGGGGTCACGAAGGACTTCGCCGGCCTGCGTGCGCTTGACGGTGTAAGCCTTCGCCTCCAGGAGGGCGAGATTCTCGGCCTGATCGGACCCAACGGTTCCGGCAAGACCACCCTGATCAACGTCGTGACAGGACTGCTGCCGGTTTCGAGCGGTAAGATCACGGCGGGCGACGTCGATATCACGGGACTGCCCGCTTTTCGGATTGCTCGCGCGGGCATTGCTCGAACGTTCCAGACCATCAGGCTCTTCCGCGAGCTCACCGTGCTGGAAAATGTCCAGGTGGCGGCGGTCAGCATGGGCCTGTCCCGGCAGGCCGCGCGCCTGCGCGCGGAAAGCGTGCTTGAAGAGCTGGCGCTGTCGGACTGGGGACCCCAGCGGGCGGGGGCGCTTCCTTACGGCCTGGAGCGCAGGGTGGAAGTGGCCCGTGCGCTTGCCATGGAGCCTCGCTTTCTCCTTTTGGATGAGCCCGCGGCCGGCTTGAATGAAGAGGAAAGCGATGAGCTCCTGGCAATGCTCGCGCCCATCCCGCAGGAGAAGAAGCTCGGGATGATGATCGTGGAGCACGACATGCGGCTCATCATGCGTCTGTGCCATCATCTTCATGTCTTGAGCTACGGCCGGACCATTGGGGAGGGGACGCCGGAAGAGGTCAGGAGCATTCCTGCCGTGGTGGAAGCGTACCTCGGATCCACGGGGAGCCGAAAATGAGCATTCTCGCGGTGCGCGACATGTCGGTCCGATACGGGGCCATCAGCGCCGTGCGCGGCGTTTCGCTCTCCGTGGAGGAAGGCGAGCTTGTCGCGCTGATTGGCGTGAACGGTGCTGGAAAGACCACCACGCTTTCCACCATTGCCCGGGGCGCTCAAGCCGTTTCAGGGAACCATTGTCTTCCAGGAGGAGCAGATTCAAGGTCGGGCGCCCGAGTACATCACTCGAAAGGGGATTGCCCTGGTCCCCGAAGGCCGCGACATCCTCTCGAGCCTGAGCGTGGAGGAGAACCTCCGCCTGGGGGCATTCGTGCGTTACAGCCGCGCGGAGTTCCAGAAAGACCTGGAGGAGATGATCGGCCTGTTCCCCATCCTGGGGGAGCGGCTGCGCCAGGCCGGCGGGACGCTTTCGGGGGGAGAACAGCAGCAGCTTGCCATTGCCCGGGCTCTCATGTCCCATCCGCGGCTCTTGATGCTGGACGAGCCTTCCCTGGGGCTCGCTCCGGTCCTGGTGGACCAGATTTTCCAGCTCATTGGACAGCTTCGTAAGCGCGGCGTGACCATCCTGCTGGTCGAGCAGAACGTGGAGCGCACGCTCGACATCGTGGACCGGGCATACCTCCTTCACACGGGACGGATCGAGGTGGAAGGCACGCCGGAGCACATCCGCAGTTTCGTGGATGTGGAAGGCGTGTACCTCGGGGACCACCGGCGGTAGGGGAGGCAAGGACAGTGATCACGCTGGATTTCATCATCAATGCGCTCAGCCTCGGGAGCACGTACGCCCTGCTTGCCCTGGGCATGGTGATCGTGTACGGCATCCTGAATCTCGTGAACTTCGCGTACGGTGAGCTGATCATGATCACCGGCTACTCCCTCTTCGTACTGGCCCTGACGCCGGTTCTCCCCTGGATCGTCATGGCCGTCCTTGCCGTGGGTGTGGCCGTGCTGACCAGCTACCTCACGGAACGCGTGGCCTTCCGTCCCGTTCGCGAGTCTTCACCGACGGCCATGCTGATCACGTCCTTCGCGGTGAGCGCCCTTCTCCAGAACGCCGCTCTTCTGATCATCTCACCGCGCGCCCGCGGCGTGCCCCTTCCGCAGGCTTTCAGCACCAGCGTGGCGGTGCTGGGCCAGGACGTTCCATTTCGAAACATCCTGGCCATCGTCACCAGCATAGCCCTGCTCCTTCTCCTGGTGCTGCTGCTGCGAAAGACGGTGCTCGGCATTGCGCTTCGCGCCGCCTCGGACAACTTCCGCATGACGCGCCTTCTCGGCGTGCCGGCCAATCTTGTCATCTCGGTGGCTTTCGCCATCAGCGGCCTCCTGGCCGGCGTGGTGGGGCTTTTCTGGGTGGGACGCACCGCTTCGGTCACACCGACCATCGGCGCCGCGCCCCTGCTGGTGGCTTTTGTTGCAACCGTGATCGGCGGCATGCGGAGCCTTGCCGGCGCAGTGCTTGGCGGCTACATCTACGGAATCGTCTTCAGCCTCATCGGAGTGCTCCTTCCGCCGGCAATGATGGAGTTCCGTGAAGCCTTCATGTTCCTGGTGGTGATCCTGATCCTGGTCTTCCGTCCCGAGGGCTTGATTCGCGGTGTCTATTCATCAAAACGAGTTGGATGATGATGAAGCTCACGCAGTGGTTTTCCCGCAACTCGACGTTCTTCATCCTGGCAGTTCCCCTGCTCGCTGCATCCGGCATCACGTATGCCGCAGGAGAGCTTCTCATAGAGCGCATTGTCACGGTGCTTTTCATGGAGCTGATCCTTGTGCTGGCCCTGCAGGTCTTCATGGGCAACTCGGGGATCCTTTCCTTTGCGGTGGCAGGGTTCATGGGAATCGGCGCGTACGGGTCAGTCCTGTTCTCCATGAGCCCGGCGGCCAAGGCGGCCGCGCTCCCGGACCTCTACCCATTCCTGTCCCACGTCCAGCTTCCGTTTCTTGTATCGCTCCTGGTCGGCGCGCTTCTGGCGGCGCTGGTGGCCGCCATTGTGAGCTACCCGCTCATGCGCTTGTCGGACGCGGCGGGGGTCATAACCATCTTCTCTCTCCTCGTGATCATCAACGTCGTGCTGGTGCACTGGTCAGCGGTCACCAACGGACCGCGGACTCTCTTCGGCGTGGACCGCTACACGTACCTGGGCACCGTTACCGTGTTCGCGCTCATCTTCCTGGGAGTCGCCTGGTGGTTCAAGGAATCCTCGGTGGGGCTGAAGCTCCGCGCCTCGCGCGACGACGCCTATGCCGCCTCCTGCATTGGCGTGAATATCGTGGTGATGCGATACATCGCCTTCATCCTCAGTGCGTTCATGGCGGGGTTTGCCGGCGCGCTGTGGGCGCATTTCATCACCTCGTTCTCTCCGTACGCCTTCTACCTTTCCGCAATGTTCGTGTTCCTGGCCATGCTCGTGATCGGAGGGCCCCAGAGCGTTTCCGGGGCCGTGATCGGGACGGTATTGGTGACGGTGCTCCGCGAGGGACTGCGTTCCATAGAGAACAACGTGAACATGTCCCGCATCCTCCCTGCCGGCCTGGTCGGCTTCACCGAGGTGGTCATGGCATGCCTCCTCATCGTCATCCTGATCCTGCGGCCCTCCGGCATCATGGGCGGCCGGGAGATCGCCTGGGGGGATCTCGCTTCCCTGGTCCGCAGGCGCGGGGGGCCTGGGAGGTAACGGCGCATGTGCGACACGCTTGTGGCCCTCGCGGCCGCAACCGCGGACGGGGAGACGCTATTTGCCAAGAGCGCGGACTGCGAGGTGAATGAAGCCAACGCCCTCGTGCGCATTCCGCGCGCCCGTCACCTGCCCGGGGAAGCCGTGCGCGTGACGCACCTGGTGATCCCGCAGGCCCTTGAGACGCACGAGGTGCTCCTCACCAAGGCGTTCTGGACCTGGGGCTGCGAGATTGGCGTCAACGAGCATGGCCTCTGCATGGGGGAGGAGGCGGTGTTCACGACTGAAATGGCTGAAGCGCAGGATGGGCTCATTGGCCCTGACCTCATGAGGTTGGGCCTGGAGCGGGCTCGGACCTGCCGGGAAGCCATTGAGGTGATGACCGCGCTGCTTGAGAAATACGGCCAGGGCGGGAGCGCGGAGCTCAAGGGAAACTCCCACTTCGATTCCAGTTTTCTCATGGCGGATGCGCGGGAGGCCTGGATCCTGGAAACCGCGGGCCGTAAGTGGGCTGCGCGGAAGGTCAAGGATTTTGGTTCCATCTCCAACGCACTGAGCATCAGGGCGGACTGGGAACGCTGCCCGGCCGCCGGCGCCGGTCCTCTGGACTGGGCTTCCACGTTCGGTCTTGCTGATGTTCCTCAGAGGCTGGGCGCGCCGCAGCGCCAGAAAGCCAGCTCTCAGGGCCTGGCCGCGGCGCGGGGAGCAATCACGGCGGCAACGATCTTCGACCTGGTGCGGCAGCACGGCGACGGATATGACCCTGCCTTGGCTCCCGTCCATTCGGGCCTGTGCATGCACGCGGGGCCTCAGAAGGACCGGTGGTGGCAGGCGGACGGCGTCATGGTGGCGGACGTCCGGTCAGACGACATCCTGGTCTGGGTCACGGGCACCTCCGCCAACTGCCTGTCCATCTTCAAGCCGGTATTTCCATGCCTTCCGCTCCCTGACGTCGGTCCGTTGCCAGCAGAGCGTTTTGACCCGGCATCATTGTGGTGGAAGCATGAGCTTCTGCACCGCAGCGTCATGGCGGATTTCCACAAAGTCATGCCGGAGATCCGCGCTTCCTTCGATGTCCTCGAGCGCGAGTTCCTGGTCGCCGCGCCCGCGGTCCGTGGGGGAACCCCTGCTGAGAAGAGCCAGTTCATGGATCATTGTTTCCAGCGCGCGGCGCTGGAAACAGAGGCGTGGATAGCGCGCCTGGCTTCCCGAAAGGATCTTTCCTTTTCCGATCCTGCGTACCGAGCCATGTGGGAAAAACTGAACTCGGAAGCGGGGTTTTCCGGCCTGCCCGCCTGAAGCCCGAAGGAGGTGCTGATATGGCTGTTCGCGTGTCTCGGGAGAATGTTTTCTTTGCCTTCAATCCTTCCCTGATGCCGCGGGCACGCGCAAAGCAGGGAGAAGAAGTTGTCCTGGAAACGCATGACTGCTTCCAGGGGCAGCTCAAGAGCGAGCATGACTTGATCTCAACGCTCGACTGGAGCCACGTAAACCCTGCCACCGGACCCGTCTACCTGGAAGGTGTAAAAAAGGGCGACATCTTGCGTGTGGACATCCACGAAGTGTCGGTCGGAGAAACTTCCATGATGGTGACGATCCCCGGTGAGGGAGCCATCGGTGACGTGATCAGCAAAATGGAAACCGCGGTCCTGAGGCGGGAAGGCAGCGACCTTGTGTTTCGCGGCGTGCGCATTCCCCTCCGGCCCATGATCGGGGTGATTGGCGTGGCCCCTGCCCAGGGGGAGGTGCCGAACGGCACTCCCGGGCCGCACGGCGGCAACATGGACTGTACCTTGATCACGGAAGGCGCGAGCCTTTACCTCACCGTCGGCGTCGATGGGGCGCTTTTCGGCGCCGGTGACCTGCACGCGGCCATGGGGGACGGGGAGATCGTGGTGTGCGGCGCGGAGACGGCCGGGACCGTGCGATTTAGCGCGCGCACGGTCGACCTTCCGGGACTGCCCACTCCTTTCGTGGCAAACGGGAAGGTCGCGGCCGTCATTGCGGCGGCTAAGACGACGGATGAAGCCGCATCCGCTGCCGTTCACGCGATGGCGGAGTTCCTCACGCGCTTTGCGCGCCTGCCGCTCAATGAGGCGGGAATGCTCATGAGTCTCGTTGGCGAGCTGAAGTTCTGCCAGATCGTGGACCCGCTGAAAACCGTGCGTTTCGAGTTTCCCATGGAGATACTGCGGAAGTACGGTTTCACCGCGTTGGATTAGTCGGCGCGACCTTCGTCCCTTTCCCGGATTGTTGACGTCCCCTTTCTGCCGACCTATGATGGGCTCATTCAATCCCTATTTCTTTGCTCGAGGAGGCATCGAGATGAAGAGCGCAAAAAGTGCGTTGTGGGCCGCAAAGCGCATCGGTCTAGCGGTTCTGGTCCTGGGGGTCGCCCTGTCCGCGCTGAGCTGCGGCAAGGCTGGAGCCGTCTACGGGCAGGTCAGTGTCTATGATCCTGTTGCCTTGGATGTATCCTATTTTTCAAGTTTTCCTAGCTACGCTTATCTGGATACATATTATCAGACTCAAGAAGGAATGTACGATTTCTATTTCAACCTCTATGACGCCAACTATTACTACCCCGCATGGTATGCCAACCTTTACGATCCCATCACGTATCCCGATCCTAATGATGCCACGCTCGTTTACCAAGGCACTTATACCGTCGAGGCGGACAAGGGATCCCTTCTTGCGGACGGAAAAGACAACTACTTCACCCTGGGTCTCTATTATGACGGCTTGTACAAGATTGGGTCTGGGATCAAATCGATTGTTCCGTCTTCACAAAACGGAAAACCTGTTGCCCCCCAGTTGGGGACAAAAAGCTGGACGGAAAATGGCATGCTGATTACCGTTACTACGAAGATTGTCAAGCTGACGCCTGAGCAGCTGAAGAATCAGACCCACATGAAGGGCAAGTAGCATCATTCCGGCCGCCTATGAAGGCGGCCGGCGTCATTCTCGAATCAAATCATCGTGAACGCGAACAGCTGCAGGACGGTCTGCGGCTTTGCGTTGGCCTTCTGAAGGTTTTCGCCCGCGGTAGATGCGCGCGATCCCGTAAGTGAGCAGGATCACCCTCGTGTCCACGAACCCGGCCCCCTTCAGGCTGCGGATGAAGCTCTCGTCCGAGGGGAACGCGTAGACGGTTTCGGACAGGTACGTGTAGGCGTAGTCCGTGCCCGAGAGCAGGTTCCCGACAAGGGGCATCACGTGGTCGAAATACCACTTGTAGGCCCTGCCAAGCACGGGCACCTCCAGGAAGCCGGGCTCCATGATCTGGATCCGCCCGCCCGGCTTGAGCACGCGGAAACAGTCGCGCAGCACGTCGTCTCGCTGGTCCACGTTGCGGATCCCGAAGGCAATCGTGATCGCATCGAAAAGCCCGTCTTCCACCGGCAGCCGCCGCAGGTCGCCCTTGCGCAGCTCGATGCGGTGCTCCAGGCTGCGACGGCGGATCTTGCGCCGGGCAATCTCCATCATGTGCGGGGAAAAATCCACGCCGATCACGCGGATGCGTGGATAGCGCCGGCATGCCCTGAGGGCGATCTCCCCGGTCCCGATGGCCAGGTCTCCGAGGAGGCCGCCGTCTGACAGCCCCAGGCACCGGACGAACACGTTGCGCCAGTGCGTGTCCAGCCACGCCGAGAGCAGCCGATTCTGAAGGTCGTATGAAGGGGCGATCGTCTCGAACATGCCACGGACGTCATCCGTCGCCATCAGGCCGTCCAGCCGGCCCGGGCCCCGGGCATCCGTCTTCCATGCGAAAAGGAGCCTTCCCAGCTTCCGCGAAAGCGGTGCCTCCTGGTGTCTCATCATCTCGGGATCATCCGCCCTTCGTTCCGAGAAAAAGCCAGGCGATTCCGCCGGCGAGCTTTTCGCTTTCCAGCTTTCCGAGGCCGCACTCGCCCATGAGGCCAAGGAGGTCCGGCGGGCTGGGGAATTTTTCGATGGAATCGTACAGGTAGACATAGGAAGCCCGGTAGCCCGAGAGGAGCGATCCCACGAAGGGCATCACCGAGTGCAGATACCAGCGGTACAGCCGGCCGAAGACGGTCCCCGGCGGCTGCTCGAACTCCAGGATCATGACGCGCCCGCCCGCCCGGGCCACGCGGGTCATTTCCTGGATCCCCCGCCGGTGGTCGGGAAGGGTGCGCAGACCGAAAGAGCTGCACACCACGTCGAAGCCGCCATCCGGGAACGGCAGCGCGAGCGCATCGGCCACGTGAAAGGCTATGCTGGACGAAAGGCCGAGCCGGCCCGCCTTCGACCTTCCGCGCTCGATCATCGCGGTGGAAAAGTCCACGGCCTCCACCCTTGCCTGGGGAAAGCGGCGCGCGAAGCCGATGGCCGCGTCCCCGGTTCCCGTGCACACGTCCAGGATGCGCGAACCCGGCGCGGCACCGCTCCTGGAAACCAGGCGCGAACGCCACGCGCGGTCCACGTTGAAGCTCAGCAGGTGGTTGAGGGCATCGTAGGTCCGAGAGGTCCGATCGAAGATGGATTCGACTTCCCTCTCGTACTGCTCGACCGTGGGGTGCTGGCTCACGCGGATGGCGCCGCAAGGATCCTGACGGCGACGACGGCAAGGAGGGCGAGGGGATAGAAGCTGGCCGCGTGGAACACGAGGGCGGCCTTCGAGCTTTCCCGGCGGAGGAACAGCTGGATGGACGGGTAGATGAGCAAGCCGAGCCCGGCTGCCAGGAACCCGGCAGTGGTGGCAAGGTCATGCGCCCCTGGGAACACGTGTACGACCGCCACGCTCAGCGCGACGGCCGCGACCATGCAGGCCATCATGATGGCCGTTGCCCAGGAGGCCCCCAGGCGCAGGGGAATGGTCGGCGCGCGCATCCTCCTGTCCTCTTCGATGTCGCTCCAGTCGGAGGGGATGTTCTGCCCTCCCAGCTCCCAGAGAAAGACCATGCCGAGGAGCAGGACAAGGCGCGGCAGCGAAGGCTGGGGATCCACCGCCACCACGGCGGCGGCCGCGCCCAGGATCTTGACCAACCCGCTCACCAGCGCGCGGAACATGGTCACCCGGTACAGCGAACAGTAGAGGAGCTCCAGAAGGCATCCTCCAAGAAAGATGAAAGCGCAGGCCGGTCTCAGGATCCACGCGCCAGCCGTCGCGGCAAGGCCCCACCCGGCAACCCAGGCCCATCCCGCCCGAACGGTCAGCCTGCCCGGCGGCCACAGGGTGCCGCCCGCCCGCCGAGTCCAGGGAGCGCGTGCGGGCAGGGTCCGCGCCGGCAAGGCTGGCACGGTTGAGCCGGTAGTCGATCATGTCATTCAAGGCGTACACCGCGGCGTAGCCGGAGAACGCCGTGAAAATGCCAACCAGGACAATCCAGAGAGCGGGAAAGCCGCCGTACCACAGGAGCGCGGCAACGCACGGGGTGGCGATGTCCAGGACGACGTGAGGCAGCCGGGAAAGGGATACGAAGAGCGACAGCCTGCGCGGGATGATCATCCCTCCTTGACGGCAACCCCGATGAGCCGGTACTTCGATTCGACGTACCCGTCCAGGAGCCGAAACCGCCGGGCAGCAAGGGCGGAGCGGAAATCCGCCCCGTCGAACCTGTCCTCCCGGGGATGCCTCATGATCCTTCCGAAAAACGCGTTGGCGTAGAGCGCGGGGAAATACTCCTCGATGTAGAAGTGACCCCCGGGTCGCAGCACGCGCGCCACTTCGGAGAGGCCGCGCTCCCATTCCTCCAGGTGGTGCAGGACTCCGAAGTCGAACACCGCGTCGATCGACCCGTCCGCGTAGGGCAGCTTGTGCACGTCCGCAACCCGGGCGGCCACACGCCCGTTGGCGAGCGAGCGCAGCCGCCGCTCGGTCAGCGCGATCATTCGCGGATCGATGTCGAGGGCCTCCGCGCTGGCCGGCTGGAAGGCGCGGATGATGAGCTGCATGCCCACGCCCCTTCCGCAGCCGATCTCCACGACCCGGCTGCCGGACTGCAGGCGGTTCAGGCCGCTGAGAAAGCTCACCACCCGCCGCTGCGCCATCGTATGCAGCGGACTGTTGATGTACAGTTTCTCAAAAACATTCAGCTTCATGGCTTCTGGGCTGAAGATACTGACTTTCGAAGACGGACGTCACCTCTACGATGACGTGCGTCAAGGCACATGTCCGCCGAAAAGTCCGTGGCCGAAGGGTCTGCGTTCAAGTAAATTGACCGCATGAAATATCTCTGCCTTGTGTACGGTGAAGAAGAGAAAATCAGAGCCATGGACGACGACGAATGCATGGCCTATGACGCGGGCCTTCGCCAGGACGGGCGATGCCTGGCCTCTGAATCCCTTCAGCCGATCAGGACGGCAAGCACGGTGCGCGTTCGCGAGGGGAGGATTTCCGTCACAGACGGGCCGTTCGCTGAGACGAAAGAGCAGCTTGCTGGGTTCTACCTGATCGAAGCGCGGGATCGTGACGAGGCCATCGACATCGCCTCGAAAATCCCTCCGGCCCGCGTGGGTTGCATCGAAGTGCGTCCGGTCAGAGAGCTCATCAGCACGGCGGGCGAACGGCGGGCGTGAGGTCGGCTTGACAGCTGGCGATTTTTCTATATACTGGAAACCTACGCTCTGATGTAAATCTTCGCCGAGTCGTTTCAGGCGGCCTGTCGCCACGGGATAAATCCTTTTCCAGAAGAAACCGAGGGGGATCCATATGGGATGCTACAAGAACGGGCTCGTGATCACTGGCGGCGCCAGCGGCATCGGCGCGGCCAGCGTCAAAGATGCCCTTGCCAGGGGATGGCCGGTCGCCTTCTGCGATATCCAGCCGCGGGAAAAGATCGATCCATCACTCCTGACGGACAGATCGCTCTATTTCCAGGCCGACGTCTCGAAGCCGGACCAGATGACGTATTTCCGATCGAGCACGATCCGTTCCTTTGCGGAGAGGGACCTGACGCCGGAGAAGCTGAACGTCGTTGCCTGCGCCGGCATCAGCCGCCGGGGGGATCCCGTCCAGGTCCAGCTGATGAAGGACATCAACGAAGGCGGAACCTTCAACCTCCTGTACGCCTTCGCAAACGATATCCCGACAGGGCGCGGCCTCTTTGTCGGCTTGAGCTCGATCGTCGCGGCCGAAGGCATCGCGGTCAAAGGAGACGAGGAGTACAAGTCCACCAAGGCCGAGGCAAAGAAGATCGCCACCGAAGAAGCCCGGGGGCTCGGCGTGGAAGGTTTTGCGGTCGCTCCGGGCGCCATCGATACCCCGATGACGCGGCACGAGGCCGTATTCGGAATGCTGCTCCTGGGCGCCGCCAGGACCTTCGGCGGAAACGCGAAACACCCCCTGAACGCAGAAGTCCTCAGACTGGCCGGCATCCGCGCGTGTACGACCCCCGCGGTGGTCCTGAAGGCGTTGCTCGGTCCCGAGCTTACGGGAACGGGAGACTTCAAGATCGTTGCTGAAACCTTCGAAAAGGACCCCCTGCTGGCCATGTCCGGCGTCCTGCGCTTCGTGAGCTATCTCAATCCCAAGGGCGAAGACGGCCAGCGTCGCGTCAGGGCCGAGGTCATTGCGCGCTCGATCGAGGTCCTGACAAAACTCGACGTGGTTATCGGCCCCGAGGTCGTGGCCCGCCTCATGCTCGACCAGCTCGAGAAAGGCAAGGCTCCCGAGGAAGGCTTGCTTAAGGCCTACAGCGCAAATGGAGAAAACAGGGTCAGGGAGCTCATGAGCGCTTTCGCGGCGTAGGGGCCCATCACAATGACCAGTACGGCCGCAGCGTCTGCCTGACGGCTTCGATGACCGCTTGAGTCTCCCGGCTCGGCCCGCTGTCCTGACGGCCTGGCTGCTCGTTCCCTTGAGCGCCTCCATTTGCCAGCGTCGACAGGACCATCGAGACTCCGCCCGCGAGCGCGTCGAGCTGGTAGCCTCCTTCGAGCACAAAGACGAGTCGCCCGGGACAGCACGCTGCGCTGATCGACAGGAGCGCATCGGTCATGCGGGCGAAGCCGGACTGGCTCACGTTCATGCCGGCAAGCGGATCTCCGCGGGCTATGTCGAATCCCGCTGACACGAGGATCAGCTGCGGCCTGTACTGGAGAGCTGTCGGCCGCAGGACACGCTCGACGACGGCCGCATAGTCAGCGTCGCCCTGGCCCGGAGGAAGAGGCACGTTCACCGTATATCCGGCTCCGGGGCCGGCGCCAATCTCTTCCACCCTCCCGGTCCCGGGGTAATGGGGGAACTGGTGAATGGACAGGAACAGCACCCGATTCGTCCCATAGAAGGAGTGCATGGTCCCGTTGCCGTGGTGCACGTCCCAGTCGAAAACAAGGACCCGTTCGAGGCCGAGACGCCGCAGCGCGTACTCCGCTGCAACCGCGACGTTGTTGAACAGGCAGAATCCCATCGCATGTCCTGCCTCGGCGTGGTGCCCCGGCGGCCGCACCAGCGCGAAGGCCGCCGCCAGGCCGCCGGCCGCCGGGACACCGGCCGTGACCGCCTCTACACACGAAATGACCCCGCCCGCCGCCCTGACAGCCGCCAGGTACGAGTGCTCGTTCGCGGCCGTATCGGCGTCGAACATCGTGCGCGGAACATCCCTGGTGAGCTCGACCCTCCGGATGTAGCGCTCTTCGTGGATCCACGACAGCTCTTCACGTGTCACATCGCGGGAAGGTAGATCCACGAGCAAATCCCGAAGGGGGAACTCTTCCAGCATCGCCGAGACGGCACGCAGCCGCTCCGGAGATTCGGGGTGGCCGGGCCCGTTGGCATGGAGGAGGAACAGCGGATCTCGGAGGATGCCGATCCGATTCACTCTATTTTCGAGGACGCCATATGTCCAGGACTCCGTCAGTCCGATGCGAGTTGGCATTTCCCTCAGGCAGGACGATGCGGCCATCCGCGACAATCGGACTGTTCCAGTGCCCTGAGCCGCACGGGAGCGTGGCGATGGGCCGCCCGGATGTCGCCTGGTAGATTCGTAACCCGCCATTCGGGTCGTACACGAAGAGCATGCCGTCCGCGACCACCGGACTCGTTCCCGGGTAGCCTGTCCGCCACCTGGGCTGAAGTGAAACGCCGGCCAGCGTCCACGCCGAGGTGGCCCCATTATCAGCCGCGAACAGCCATTGCGTGCCGTCAATGCGCACGAGCGCAGGGGCAGTGAAAAGACGGCTCCCGGAGGGTGTGGGGACTTTGCTCGCTTCGCCGCCTCGATGCGGGGTGATCCCAAGCATCGTGCGCCAGTCGAGCACGCGAATGATACGGTCTTTCCCCCCCTGGGCAATCAGGCCGTTGCCAAGGAGGACCGGCGACGTGGAACCAAGATCCTGGTCTTCGTCGTTCAGCTCCTCGGTATTGTCGGGCGTGTAATTACCCAGGATGCGCGTGGCGTCCGGGTCAAGCTCAATGACGGCGTCTCCCCAGTTGACCGCGCCGTCCCACATGCCGTTGCCTGTTGCAAGGTACAGATTGCCTGTT
Organism: uncultured Spirochaetota bacterium; assembly: GCA_963753085.1. Classification (GTDB taxonomy): domain Bacteria; phylum Spirochaetota; class Spirochaetia; order SZUA-6; family Fen-1364; genus Fen-1364. The sequence continues at coordinate 42,096 of CAVWBF010000010.1, forward strand.
GCTGAGTCGATGACCACCCCGGCGCGCCCCCAGATCCCGGAATCGCTTTGCGGAACGGATGAAGGGTCCAGCAGCTCGTGACGGTCACTGGACAGCGAGTTCCACACGTGGAGGAGGGAGCCGGTTTCGCCGTCCAGGATTGCAACGTGCCCCTGGTAGGGCGGCTCGTCGTACAGGTAGCCGTCCGTAGCCGCAATCACCCTGCCGTGGAAAAAAGACAACGGTGATGCGATCTTCTCGCGCTCCGCAAGCCTCGTGATTGCCGTTGCCCATACGACGCGGCCATCCGCCACCGCCAGCTTTCTGATCATCCCATCCGGGGCGGCGGCATAGATGTACATCCGATCCGCGTCGGCAACAGGCGTCGCGTTCGTGATTCGATACGTTGCTTTCAGGTCCTCGTAGCTCGCCGGCGTGTACTCCCACAGCACGGCGCCACTGTCTGCGTCTATTGCCAGAGTCTTGCCGTACGTGGTCGTGACGAAGAAAGCGTCATGGGGGGACCCCCCCACGGTGGCCCGGTGCAGATAGATGACAGACCCATCCACGGTTCCGTCCAGAATCACCTGCTGGCGTGAGAGTGAGCTGATCCTGTCTGCGCTGAGGCCCGTTGCCACGTTCGGCGCGCTGGAGCGGCCGACGTCCCATCCGAAAGTCGGCCAGTCCTGCGCCTCCACGGAACGACTCAAGCCGACAAGGAGAAGAGCTGTCATGAAAAGGAGTTTTCCCATGGTTTCTCTTGCAAAGGAAAGATAGGAAATTCCTGTTTCGCGGACCACCGAATGGACGGTTTCCTGTTGCCCAATTGAGCAAGCTTTTCTATTTTTTCTCTCAGGCTTGAGAAACTTCTATGAAGGATGGTGGCATATGGGCAATATGTTTCGGGGTTACCGGGCGCTGACCGCTGTCGCGTCCGTTCTTGCTTTCGTGGCCCTGTTCGGCGCCGCGCCCGCAGGCGCAGCTCCCCAGGAGATCACCGTCGGAACGTTGTACGCCGGTCAGGGCGCTTTCGCCGTTTCCAGCATGCCCCAGTACCAGGGGCTCCAGTTCTGGGCCGACCAGGTCAACAAGAACGGAGGCGCAATGGTCAAGGCGTACGGGAGGAAGGTCCCCGTCAAGATCGTTGCGTACAACGACAACAGCAGCACGGCTACCGCGAGCACGCTGTATAACCAGCTGATCACGCAGAACAAGGTCGACATCCTCGTCTCCGATTTCGGGTCGGTCCTGACCTCGGTTGCCGTCCCTATCGCCAAGAACAACAAGATGCTCCTGTTCGACCCGACCGGCACGGGGGCGAGCTTTTTCACCGCGGATAATCCCTACCTGGTGCTGACCTCCCTGCCATCGTCGGGAATCTGGCCTACCAGCCTCGCAGGCTTCCTCCTGGACAGGAAGATCTCGAAGATCGCCGTTGTCTATGCGGCCAATGATTTCGACCAGTCCCAGGCGGAAACGCTCAAGAGCAAGCTCGCGGAAGGCGGGGTGACGCCGATCTCCTACCAGTCCGTGGCAACCGACACCAGGGACTACGGGGTGATCCTCCGAAACATTGCCGGACAGTCACCGGACGCCGTCATAGAGTTCGGCTACGCGCCGAATGACATTGCGTTCCTGCAGGGGATCCAGAGCGGCGGCTACCACTTCAAGATGGCCTTCACGGTCTTTTCCGGCCAGCAGTTCTCCATCATAGACAAGGCGGTCGGCGATGCGGCCCTCCAGGGCACCTACACGTATCCGACCCCGCCCCTGTACGGGTTCAACAAGGTCGACTACGGACTGGGGATGGATGCGTTCGTCAAAGCCTTCGAAGCAGCGCACAACGGCACAAACGTCAACTTCCTGCACATCGCCGGGTACAACGCGGGCCTCGTCATCGGGAAGGCCCTGGAAACCTCGGCCAGCCTGAAGCAGGAAGATCTGCGCGCGGCGGTGGCGAGCTTCTCGGGCAAGCTGAACACTCTTGACGGCGCCTTCAGGATCGACGCCACCACCGGCGCACAGGTGGGTGAGCTCCTGCCGGTGGCGCAATTCCAGCTCTCCGGCGGCGCGTTGAAACCGGTCATTGTGTACCCGGGTGATCTTGCCAACGGCAGGGAGATCTACCCGGCGAACTAGGCAGGGTCGGGCCAGAGGGCCTTGCCAGGTATGCTGGGGTTTTCCCTGCTCGCCGGAGTCCTCTTCGGTCTCTTTTTCGGGCTGGTTGGGCTTGGGCTGAACCTCGTCTTCGGGGTCATGCGCATCGTGAACCTGGCCCACGGCAACTTCATGATGCTGGGCGCCTTTGGGGCGTTCTGGGCCTGGCAGCTGCTGGGCTGGAACCCGCTCATCACCGTCCCCGTGCAGGGGGTCGCTTTCGTGCTCGCGGGGATGGCCTTCTACTACCTCCTGGTGCCGCGCCTCGTGGGGATGAAGGATTTCGACATGATATCCCTCGTGCTTTTCTTCGGGCTTTCGCAGGTCATCGAGGCACTGGGGGTGATTGCTTTTGGAAACGACCCGCACTCCATCTCTCAGCCGGTCTTCGGCAGGGAGCCGGTGCATCTCCTTGGCCAGACCATCCCCGCCGCCTGGGCCATGAGTGCGCTGGTGAGCCTTGTCCTGATGGTCCTTGTCTATCTCTACCTCTATCGGACCCGGGCCGGCTCCGCCACGCGAGCAGTCATGGCGAGCCGAGAGGAGGCCGCTGCCAGCGGGGTCAACGTGGACCTGATCTCCGCGTTGGCCTTCGGCATCGGGCTCTTTCTTGCATCCGCTGCCGGGATGCTCAGCCTTTTCATGCTCGGCTCCGTCAGCGCCAACTCCGGCGGGGGCATTATCATCACGGCCTTTGCTGTTGTCGTTCTGGGCGGCCTGGGCGATCCCGTGGGTACGGTCCTGGGCGGTCTCCTCTACGGCATCGCTCTCATGGTGATGGAAAGCTACCTGTCCTCCTGGGCCAATGTCCTGCCCTACGTGCTCCTGGTGACGACCCTCCTTGCCAGGCCGGGCGGCATACTCGGCAAGGAAGTGCGCCGTGCGTAGGCGGGTTCTCGACGTCGGGCTCGTCGTCCTCATCCCGGCCGTTTTCGCCGTGGTCCCCTTCGTCTACAACAACAGGCTCCTTCTCTTCAATACAATGGTTTTTCTCACACTTTCCCAGGGAATCAACATCATCTATGGATTCACGGGCTACCTGCCCTTCGGCTACATGGGCCTCTTCGGCGCCGGGGCCTATGGGGCTGCCCTCTCCGTCCTGCTCCTCCACGTCCCGGCTCCCGTGGCAGTGCTGCTTGGCGGCCTGACGGCGCTCGTGCTGAGCCTGATTCTCTCTCCCCTTCTGCGCCTTTCGGGCGCCTACTTCGCCGTCGCCACCCTGGCTGCCGCGGAGATTGTCTCCGCCGTCATTGCCAACCCTGACCTGACGGCTGTCACCCGGGGTCCCTACGGAATCAACCTTTCGATCATTTTCAACCCCGGGGCGAGCTACCTGACGATGGCGCTCATCACCGGCCTGGCAACGGCGGTCGTCGTCTACCTCAAGCGATCCAACTTCGGGCTCTCCTTGAAGGCGGTTCGCGACGACTCTCTGAGCGCCGAGATGGCGGGAATCAACGTGGGGCGGCAGCGGATGCTCGCCCTGGCCTGGAGCGCCCTTTTTGCCGGTCTCACGGGAGCGACCTTCGCCTGGCAGATATCGGTCTTCTATCCGGACGCGGTTTTCGACCCCAGCATCTCCATCTTTGCCATCGTCTTCTGTTTGTTCGGAGGCGCCGGCACCTTGCTGGGCCCCATCTTCGGGGCGGTGGTCCTCTATAGCCTCTACAACCTGATCGGGATTACCGAGCCCCAGTATTTTCAGCTGATCTATGGCGTGCTGATCATGGCATTGGTGCTCTTCCTGCCCCGGGGGATAGCATCCCTTGCGAGGAGGCCCGGACCAGATGTCTCCTGAGACAGTCCTGGTTGCCCGGGACCTCGCGAAGAGCTTTGCACGCCTGAAGGCGGTGGATGGCATCAGCCTGGATCTCAAGCCGGGGGAAATCCTGGGGTTGGTCGGTCCGAACGGCTCAGGCAAAACGACCCTGATCAACCTCATTTCCGGGATCTATCACCCGGACCGAGGCGAGGTCCTGCTCGACGGGCAACGGGTTACGGGACTGGCCCCGCATCGCCTGGCCCGCGAAGGCCTCAACCGCACGTTTCAGGTGCCCAAGCCGTTCCACACGCTGACGGTGCGCGAGAATGTGCGGGTTGCCGCGTACCATACGGGGCGGAGCGTGGAGCTGGCGGAAAAGGCTCTCGAGCTCACTGGTCTCGCTTCCTTGGCTGATCGTCCAGCCGCAAACTTGAACGTGGGTCAGCAGAAGATGCTCGACCTCGCTCGTTCCCTCGCCACTCGCCCTCGCGTCCTCTTGATCGATGAGCTGGCGGCGGGACTCGCGCCGATGGAGCTGGACCACGTGGCAGGGAAACTGCTCGCCCTGGCCGCGTCCGGCATTGCCCTCGTCGTGGTCGAGCATCTCCTTGCCTTCTTGAATCAGCTCACCTCCCGCGTGCTTGTCATGAATGCGGGGACGAAGATCTTCGAAGGAACGATGGCGGCTGCTTCTGAAGATCCCGTGGTGGCCGAGGTTTTTCTGGGAGGATAGGCAATGGAAGCGATTCTCGAGGCCATTGGCGTGAGCGGGGGCTACGGCCCCATGCAGGTGCTCTGGGATGTCGCGCTCAAGGTTGGAGAGGGAGAAAACGTCGTCCTCCTGGGGCCCAACGGGGCGGGCAAGACCACGCTGCTCAAGACCCTGGTCGGCCTTCAACCCTTTCGAGACGGGCAGGTGGTTTTTCGGGGCATGCGGATTGAGCGCCTGCGTACCGACCAGAAGATCCGCCTGGGCATCTCCTTCATGACCGAGATGGGAGTCTTTATCAATCTCACTGTGCAGGAAAACCTTTCTCTGGGCGGCTATTACCAGCCGCGGGAAACCGTCAAGGCGCGCTCCGAGGAGTTTTTCCGGCTGTTCCCGGACCTCGGCAGGCATCGTCACCACTCTGCCGGAGCTCTTTCCGGTGGACAGCGCAAAATGCTCGGCGTGGCGAAGGCGCTCATGGCTAGCCCGCGTCTCCTCATCATGGATGAGCCCTCATCGGGTCTTTCTCCGCGTTTCGTCGCCGAGGTCTTCACGATGCTCGTGCGCTTTCGTACCGAGGGAGCGAGCCTGCTGCTCGCGGAGCAGAATGTGAAGTTCCTGGAGATCGCTGATCGCGTCTATGTCCTCGACGGCGGCAGAATCGCCTTTGCGGGAACCGTGGAGGAAGTGAGGGCGAACAGGGCCATTTCCGAGGCCTACTTCGGCCTCAAGGGACAGTGAGTGGCAAAAAACGCCCCGGGAGTTGTTCTATTTGTCAAAGGAGAACACACATGAAACGCGCTATCCTTGTGATCCTGGTTTGCATGCTGCCTGCCGCTCTCTTCGCGGCTCCCAACGGCTCCTGGTACGGGCCCCGGTCCCAACAGTTCGACATCAAACCCCCGGAGGCAGGCCCCTACTACACGGCCGAGATTCTCAAGATTCAGGCCGAGCTGGGTCAGCAGAAGCTCGGGGATTTCGATGTGGCGGCACTGGCATCCCTGCGTGAGCGGCTCAGCATCGCTCTGCAAAAGGACGAGTATGTCCGATCGATTTCCCTGCACTCGATGGCCCTGCCGGGGCTCGGTCAGCTCGAGACCGGGGACACGGCAAGCGGCCTGGGATTCATGGCACTGAACCTTGCAACCATCGCCGGAACCCTGGTCGGCATCTACTACACTCTGCCCGCCGACCTTCGGTTCGACAGGATCGACTACTTCAGGGACTCCTTTTCCTCGATCAGCAGCGCCTGGAACGGACACAGCATCGTGGACTACCTGCCCTCATTTGGAGTCTTTCTGGGGGGCATGATCGTCGATGCGATCATCAGGTCGTGGTCCTCCCAGGCCGCGAGCAGGGAAGCGACCAGCCTGGTCGACTCCGGAACCGTGAAGTTCACTCCGCGCATCGGCGCGGGGTTCATGGGGTTCGACGTCGCCTATTGACATCGGCGTGCCAGGAGCCCGGCGTTTCAGGGCTCGATGAGCGCCTCGAAATGCGCGGCGTGCTGCCTCACGGCCATGATGACCGCGGACTTCACGGGATTGTGCGAGCCGTCGAACGTGAGCCGTCCGGTCACTCCGTGGAATTGAATGCCCTCCAGTGCCTGCCGCACGGAATCAACGTCGTCGCTTCCGGCATTCTCCATGGCGCGCAGGATGAGGTTTGCCGAATCGTAGCCCAGTGCGGCCAGCACGTCAGGCTCCATTTTGACCGGGCTGTCGGAGAGGAAGGCGTTGTACGCCGCCTGGAAGGTCTGTACCTCGGGACGGGGATCTTCCAGCGAGAAATGGTTCGTGTAGTAGCACCCTTCCGTGGCTCTCATGTCGAGATCCGATGAGTCCCAGCCGTCCCCACCCATGAAAGGACATGTGATGCCCGCTCGTCTGGCCTGCTTGACTGCAAGATTGACGACGTTGTAGTAGTCGGGAAGGTATACGAGATCGGGCTGCTGGCTCTTGACCTCGGCGAGAAGCGCCGAGAAGTCGGTGGTATCGTTGCTGTACGTCCGCTTCCCGGCCACCGTGCCGCCCAGGCGGACAAAGTTCTCTTCGAATGAACCGGCGAGCCCCGAGACGTACTCGTTGCTGGAATCAAAGAGGATGAAGGCCGTTCGCGCCGAGAGTTGATTGGTTGCGAACTTTGCCGCGACCAACCCCTGGAAGGGGTCGACGAAACATGCCCTGAAGATGTACGGCTTCACGCGTCCCTGGGCATCCACGGTCACCGCGATGTTGGTCGAAGTGGGGGTTACCTGGATGACCCGCGAAGCGTTTGCAAGCTCGGATACTGGAATGGAGGCCTTCGAGCAGACCTCGCCGATGATATAGCGGACGCCGTCCTGCGTGATAAGCTTCTGGGCGGCCTCGGTGGCGAGGCCGGCTCTGCACTGCCCGTCAGTGTAGATCGCGACAATTCGATGTCCGTTGATTCCACCCCTGTCGTTGCATTCCTTCAGGGCCATGGCGACGCCATTCTTGATGGCCGCGCCGAAGGTGGGAACCGCGCCTGACAAAGGTGCGATGACGCCAATGCGGATATCCCCGGCGTTCTGCGCTCCCGCCGACCCTGCCCAGAGAACGGCAAGGGTCAGTGACGCGACGACCACGAACTTTTCTCTCATCTTTTCCTCCTGACCGAAATTGGAGCCACGCCTTGAGAGCGTGACAGATTCTCCTTGAGCAATCGGTACCGGTCGGCTACTCGACCCTGATCGTCACAGGAGCGCTGTGCTCCTGCGTGCCGGGGATGACGGCCTGGATTTCATGAACGCCGCGCGTCAGGGGTAACCGTGCCGCGTACGGAAACCCGACCTTCGCAACGGGGCTTCCGTCCGCGTACCAGATGATAGCCCGGACCCTGGGGCCCACCGAGGCCTCCAGGGGAACAGTCTGGAACCGCCTCGGAAGGTCCGGGTCCAGGAGATAGCGGGCGCCGGTCTGAGGGTAGGTGATGGCAATGAACCTCCCGCCGGCCGCGTCGGTTTCCCGCGGGACATCACCGTAGCCGTGACGCGCGCCCCAGAGGGCGTACACGGCAGGCAGCACGGAGAAGGGACGCAGGGCGACCCGCGCCGGCGGTGTGGCCCGTGTCGCGGGGGACCCATCCCGCGTATCCACTGCATAGCGGCGATGCACGCTGCAGAGGCTCCGCGGCGCCTCCCCTGGTCGGAAGTGCTCGACGACTGTCGACGAGCAGTCAGCGCCCGCTGCCTCTCCCGACAAGCTGCAGATGCGCACGCTCTCCGTTGCGTCAGGAATCGGGAACGGGGCGGCGTCGATTCCCTCCTCCTGCAGGGGGTGCAGGAAATGCAGGATGCGTGCCGCGTAGACCGCTGACACAACGCCCGCGACGTGGTTCATCGGGTGGTTGTCGGGGTTGCCCATCCAGAGCCCGACGACGTAGCGCGCGCTGTACGCGACGGTCCATGCATCGCGGAATCCCTGGCTCGTGCCGGTCTTGATGGCCACGGGGAAGGGGAACTCGAGGACGCTCATCCGCGGAAAAGAGGGGAGGCGCGCCGCGTCGTCGGAGAGGAAAAGCCCCACTTCCCGGGCCGCGTACGGAGAGAAGATCTGCCGAGGCGCTTTCCCCCCGGTCTCCCCGCGGAGGAAGCCAAGACCGAGAGCCCGGCCGTCGTTGGCCAGCGTGCCGTACGCGGCGACAAGATCGGAGAGCGTGACGTAGAGGCCGCCGATTGCCAGCCCGTAGCCGTAGTAGGATGCATCGTGGGACTGGTCACGAGCAAGCTCCATCCGCCTGGCCAGCTCGTAGAACTCCCTCAGGCCCACCCCTTCCAGCACCCGCAGCGCAGGCACGTTCCTGCTGTTGGCAAGGGCGCGACGGTACAGCATGGGGCCCAGGTACGCGTCGTCGAAGTTCATTGCGCGGTACTCGCCCTGGGCGCTCAGGACGAAGAAAGGAAGGTCCGGCAGAACGCTGGCCGGAGTGAAATGCCCCGAGTCCAGGCCAAGGGCGAAGAGGAGAGGCTTAAGGATGCTCCCTGATGAGCGCGGCGTGCGCGCGTAGTCGATGCTCCCCGAGTTCTCCCTGTCGAAGAAGGAGCCGGAGCCCAGGTATCCGAGCACCTCGCCCGTCGTCCTCTCCGCCACGATGATGGCGATATTGTGGGCGTCCAGCCGCCGGTTCTCCCGAAGGGCGCTTTCCGCCACACTCGATATGAAGTCCTGGATGGCAGGGTCCAGGCTCGAGCGCAGGGGTTTCGCGTAGGAGGCTCGACCCCGCGATTTCTCTTCCGCGAGGAGACGCAGCACAAAATGGTAGCTGTTTGCGGGACGCACTTCGCGCGTGGGAAACGGCAGATGCGACAATTCGCGGATGGCGGCTGCGTATTCCTCCTGCCCGACATGCCCCCTGCGCTCGAGAAGGGACAGGATCATCCGTGCCCGCTCCTTGGCGCGCAGGAAGCCGAACCAGGAAAACACGTTCATGCGGCCGGGCTCCCGTGGCAGGGCGGCCAGGAGAGCGGCCTCCGCGAGGGTCACGTCAGAAAGCGGCTTGCGGAAGAAGCGACGCGCGGAATAGGCGACCCCGTAGATCTGGTTCCCCTGGGGCACGATCTTGAGATAATGACGCATGACCTTCTCGTGACCGAACCTGAGCACCAGGAGCACGGCGGTGGACATTTCCAGGGCCTTGTTGAGAAGGGTGCGATCGGCCGGGTACTCAAGCCGTGCAACCTGCATGGCGATCGTGGATCCGCCCTGTCGAGCCCGGCCGCTCGCATTGTTCAGAATCGATCTGCCAAGGGAGATGAGATCGACACCGGGGTGCCCGTAGAACCGGCGATCCTCGACGGCCGTCACGCAGTCCACGATGCGCTTGTTGAGAGCTCCCTGGACGTCCCAGTAGCCGAGGGCAGGGTACACTCCCGCCCCCTCGGTGAGAAAGTTGCCGTCCCGGTCCTCGATGATGGGCGTGGCAGGCGGGGAAAAGAGGACGGCCCGGCCGGCACCCACGGCAAGGAGCGCAAGCAAGGGGCAGAACAGGAGGCACGCGATGCACCAGGGCACCCATGCGGGGGTGAGCGCCACGGCGGCGACTGCCCACGTCGCCCGCGCGACCTGCCAGGAAGCCAGCGCTGCCCGGCGCGCCGCCCACGTCGCCTGTCTGCCCCTTGCGGCAAGGCTCCTGGCGAGGCCCGCTATTCGCCGGCAGGTCGTATCGAAAGCTCGCATCCGTCCGACCGGCCCCGAACATCGAGGTTGTACAGCAACTCGGCGCGAACCGAGGGCTCGGTGAAGGATCCGCCGAAGCTGGCCCGCGCGCGGAAGTAGAAATCATAGTTCCCCTTCGGAAGCGCGTTGTAGTAGAACGTGACCGAATCGTCCCCGTAGACCGAGTAGGTCGGAGCAAGGGTGAGGCTGCCGCGCGGCGTGGCCTCGGGGGAGGCGCCGGCAAGGTTCGGGTTCAGCGGCTCCAGGCCCGCGGCTATGGGGACGGTGACGGCGACAAACGTGCGATCCTCGAAGTTGACCACGCGCGCATGCTCTTCAACCACCGTGTCGAGGGGCAGCTCGATGGCCTTGCCGGTGATTGCACGGAAGTGATCCGTTGGCGCGCCCCGCGGCCCGATCGTAATGAGCTCGCGTTCCGCGGCAAAGCCCGAGTTTTCCGCTCTTGCCGTCGTGCCGCGAGCCGCGGGCAGGTAATCGACGGACAGGATGAAGCTCAGCGGCTGGTCGCGGGCCGCTCCCTTTCGAACGGAAAGGGTGAGCGGTCCCGGGTCATCCAGCGTGAAGACGGCCAGCCCCTTGCCGCTTGTGGAAAGGCGGCGTGAGCCCTTGGCCTGGGAGACCTCGAGAACGATCTCTCCGTCTCCCGCGGCGCTGCTGGCAAGGAGGGCCGTCATGGCTTTCAGTCCCGCCATGTTGTCCTGCGTGTTCCCCCATCCGCTGGGGCCGGACCGCGAGATGAGGTAATCCGTGAGCATGCCGAGCTTGGGCGAGCCGGGGTTGGCGCTGAGGAGCACCTCTGTGACGGCAGCGACTGTCTTCAGCTCACTGGACAGCACGAGACCGCCCCATTCGATGGGCGCTCCCTGGAGCCCGGCGAAGATTTCCCGGCTCCCTTCCATTTTCGTGACAACGCCGGCGGAGATGGCCGCGGCCAGGTCGCGCATCCTTGCGGAATCGACAAGCCCGCTGTGCCGCAGGGCAAGATAGAGACGGGCCTGGCTGTAGAGGGGCAGTCCGGTGGCGGAAGCCAGAAGGTCGTTCGCGTAGCCTTCATCAAGCTTTCCCGCCGCCTGGAGCGCGGCAAGCGCTTCCACCCTTTCGTACGAGGAGTATCCGGACAGTAACCTCGTGTAATCCGAGCGAAGCGCGCGTGTCAGGGCCGCGATGGGCCGGTCCAGAAGCTTCTGATCGAACGGGATGTTCGCATCCCTGCACGCAAGGAGGAACTCCGTTGCATACGCCGTGAGGCTCACCACGCCGGGGGATCCAGGCCAGTAGCCGTACAACCCCTCGTCGTCGATGCAGGAGGCCATGTAGGTGAAGGTCTCCTGGAATGCGGCTTCGTTCACCGGGTAGATCTTCGACAGGCCGGTGGATTCGAGCAGCTCCTTGAGGAAGACGACGGGGGAGAGCTTGGAAACGCGCTGCTCGACGCAGCCGTAGGCGTAGTCGTTCAGGTAGCTGAGGCCCTGGATCACGGTGATCACCCGCGGGTCGCGGACAACCACGATGCGCCGCGAAAGGGTGCCCTCGCGGAAAGGCTCCGGAGGGTCGGGCATGGCGAGAGCGGTGGAGCCGTCAGAGGTCGCACTCCGCGTGATCCTTCTCTGCTCGGTGTCCGATCGAACGGGCAATTCGATTCGAAAGGCGTCCCGCGCCTTGTCGGAAAGGCGCTCCACGAAGAAGCTCACGGCAACCCCGGCGCCTCCATTCTCCCGCAGCGTCTGGGGGACGGACATCGGGAAAAGGAGCTTCTGCGCGTTGCGGCCCGCAAAGGTGATCTCGCGCGAGGCCTGAGCGGGATTGGCGGCATTGAGGGCGAGCCCCTCCACGCTGATCCCCGCGATGCCGGGTCCATCCGGTCCTTCGGCAATCCGTCCGATCCCCCCCGCTGAAAATGAATCACCCGGCCGCACGAAGCGCGGGAGCGCGGACTGCGCCACGACGGGCAGGCGCACGGACACGGCCGAGCGCGCGGCCCCGAACCTGTCGTAGCCGCACACGGCGACAGCCCGAATGGCAAAGTCCGTCAGGTTGTCCGGAAGGGAGACTTCGATGTCTGCCTCGCCTCCCGTGACGGGGATGGCGGGATTGAAGTACGGCACGGTCTTGAAGTTCTTGCGGACTGTCGTCCGTTCCATGAGGTCGCGGAGGAGGTCCATGTCCATGGTGCCGTCCCCTCCGGCCACCTCTTCCACGGGCAGGTTGCCGAGGACGAGGTTCCTGGTGTCGCGCAGCCGCAGGGCGCTGGGAGACTTCTCGATGAAAGGCGCAAGGGGCGTCAGGGGAGGCTCGGTGCCCAGGGAGAGCACGGCCCGGTCCACCAGCCAGAGCGCCACCTCCCCGTCAAGGGCGTTTCCCTTCCAGTCCCGAAGCGAAATGTGGATGGGCAGACGAGTGCCGGGCTGTCTGCGGCTCTCGTGCCTCAGGGTGAGTGTCACCTGGTTGGCGACCGGCTGCACAACGAGCCAGGTCGAGGCGCCGAGGCTGGCAGGCTTCCCGAGGTCCTGGCGCGGATGCCCTTCCCCGGTTCCATCCACCCGACCACGCTCCAGGAGCACGCTGACAGGCACTCCGGGCGCCATCGCCGCCGTGATGGGAAGCTGGTAGATACCCTGACCGTCAGAGACTTTCACCCAGGCATACGTGTTCGACTCCGGACCCTCGGCCACCACGAGCGCGAACCCTTCCTGGTACGGGCTCCTGAAAAGCACTTTGGCCGTCATGCCTGGCTGGTAGCTGGCCTTGTCGAGGGTTATGTCGAAGACGCTCGCCTTCTTCCTCTCCCAGCTCACCGGGGTGGAGCCGGCCACGAAAAGATCGCTCTTGACCGAGATCTGCCTCCCCAGAAGATCGCGGCCGCTCACTTCGACCACGTACACGCCGGCCTCGCGAACAGGAAACGACGGGGCGAGCTCCTGCTCGGTGGAGGTGAGCTGGGTCTCCGTCAGCCGCGCGTCGACGACGTCCGTGACGTAGCGCGCCTCGCCCGTCGTGAAGTCCGTCTCCGCGATATACGAATGCCACTGCCTCTGGAAAAGGCGCACGGTAAGCTCTTTGCCTGCCAGCGGATTCTCCTGGTGATCCAGGACAATGATCCGTGGTTTTATCTCCAGGGAGTTGGTGACCAACCGGTCCATCCTGAGGCCGATGCTGAAGGAGGGAAGGGCGAACACCTGCTTCACCGTCGTGACGGTCTGCCGGTCGGCGCCCTGGACAGTGGCCCGCACGGAATACCGGCGGGCACGCGCATCCCCCTCCGCCGCGGGGTTGACCCTGATCTTTGCGGAGCCATCGTCGTCCAGCTTTGCGCTCTGGCTCAGCACCCCGGACGCCGCAGAACCGTCAGCCGCGGAGAAGCGCTCGTCCGTGGAAAACACGAACCCCGGGTAGGACGGGTTTGTGATGGTGTACGGGGAGCGGGTCACCTCCCAGTCCACCCGCTCCCCGACCACCCGTCCTCCGGCGTAGTAACTCGCCGTGAGAACGACCTCGAATGGCTTGTCCAGGGAGACCTTGTCGGGACCCGAGAGCGCGATCTCGAAGGTCGGCACCCGGTAGCTTTCCTTGCGGAATCCAACGGAAGCCAGGACCTCGCTGCGGTTCCGCAGCGCTGCGGTGTATCCCCCGGTGGGAAGATTGCTTTCTTTGAACTCAACGGAGAACCGGCCGTTCCCGTTGAGCTCCGCATTATATCTCCATTCCTTTCCCCCCGGACCCGAGACGATGAGGACGAAAGTGCCCGTCTCTGCCGGCGGCAGGATCTTCCCGTCCTTGCGGTCGCGCACCCACCCGAGGACATGCACCGTCTCTTCGGGGCGGTACACGGGGCGCTCCGTGAGGATGTACGCCCGCGTGCGGCGGTCGTGGCGAACCTGGCGGGGATCCGAGGTCACCCAGGCAAGCCAGGAAGCAGAGCCCTGGGACCAGTGGTTGTTTGCGAAGACCGGCGGCGGGGAACGCGGATCAAGGACCAGCATATCGGCGTCCTTCTGGACGAGAATACGCGCCGGCGTCCCTCTCAGGGCGGCGACGTGACGATACCTGTACTGCCCGGTCTGATCCGTGGTTCCGGAAAACAACGTCTTCATGGCAGGCGTTCCTCTCGTGGAGTCGGTCATCCGGGTCTCCACGCGGATGGAAGCTCCGGCCACCGGCGCGCCTGTCTGCAGGGAGGTGACGACGAAGACCACGGAGTCTTCCTCCTCCACGGTGCTCAGGGCGAGATCCGTGATGGTGAGCCGGACATACGAGCGCTGCACCGAGCTGTCCAGGCTCCGGTAGCCCACGAGGAAGGTCCCGGGAGCGCCGGTGCCGAAGCGTGCGGCGAGGATCTGGCGCAGGTCTATCCCGAAGCTGGAACGGACGCTCTGCTCTCCGATGGGCAGATCGATGAGGCGGGAGATATCCGGCGAGCCCAGGAGCCGGATCCTGCTCACAACGTCGCCGGGGCTCTGCTGCTCTTCCCCGGGCATGGGCGGCCGGGCGGTCTCATCCACTGCCACCGCCTGGGCTGGGAAAGGCCAGAACTCGAGGCTTTCGGGGCTTACCTTGTAAACGCGGAGATCCACGCGGCCCATGCCGCGACCTTCCATGGGGAGGAACTGGGGTCCAAAACGTTCTGCGATCCCTCCCGCGGGCTTCCAGACGATGTACGGAGAAGCCTGCGTGTAATAGAAGGAGAAGGAAGCTCCGGCAAAACGGCCGAGGGTCCTGCCGCTCGCGCTTGCCAGGGTCTGGAAGCTGAGACTCATGCGATAGAGCTTCTCGCGGTCGGCTTGAAACTTCAGGGTCAGTCTCTTCCCGTCCGTGGAGACCGCGAGATTGCGGACGGCCGGCTCGAAGCTCACCAGGCGCTTCACCATCTCCAGCGACGGGGGGGAGATCGCCTCGCTGAACTCGAGAAAAAGAGGAGCGTTCTCCGTCCCGCAGTTGATCGCCTGCTCCCGGGAATATGCGGCCCCCGAGGGGGTGACGGGCAGGCGGACCGTGCCCGCCCCCATTGCGACCAGGCTGAACTCAGGCTTGGTGGAGAATGAATAGCTGGCAACGGAATCCGGGATCGAGTCGTCAAGAGCCAGCCGGAGGCGCATGATCGCTTTCTTGCCGAACGGGATGGGCTTCTCCGGCACCACCTGGAAGAGGCTTGCCCTGTCCTTGAGGGCGCGGACCTTGATGTCGGAGCCCGACATCACGATCGATCCTTGCGGGGAGACGCCCGGCAGATCCCGCACCTCGATGGTGATCATGCGGGCCAGGTCGTCAGCCTCCAGGTCCGTCCTGAAGTCGAGCGTGAAGGAGTTGATGGGATCGAGGCTTGTGCTTCCCGGCGACGGGGTGACTGCCGCCGGCGGCACCATCATGGTGACCAGCGAGGTGCTCGTCCCGCGCCCCTGGATGCGGTATTTGCGAAGCGGCGGCCAGGCTACAGCCGGAAGGAACTGGATGGTTCGAGCGTCGAGCCATCGATACTCCCCGGGAACCGGGGGGACGATTGCCAGGAACTCCCCGGGGCCGTCGGCCGGGCCTCCTCCCGACGGTCCGACTTGCGCGGCATAGGAGATGGTGACGGGATCATAGCCGCGGAGAAAGCGGTCGGGCACGATTCCGGCCGTCCCTGTTGCCTGGGCGAAGGCCGGGGAAAGTCCTGCCGAACAAAGGCCGCAGACGATCAGAAATGCCCGTGTCGCGCGTGTCTTCCACATTTCTCATTCTCCTCGGTAGGACTTTATGATGGTGTCGGGGATTGGGGCCCCGTTTCCCTCCCGGCCGAAGACCACCGGGACGCAGCGCTGAGTCTGCGTGGAGGTGATCAGCAGGTAATAGGGTCCCGGCTGCAGCGAGCGGATGAATATCTTCCCCGTGTCGATGGGCACGAACTGGGAATCGAAGAGAGTCGCGACGGCCGTCTCGCTCCCGGCCCGGATCCCGCAACCGACCCGGCCCGCGGCGGTGACCGCGAATCGATAGAGGGCGGTGTCGTGCGGGCCCAGGATCGCTGAGGGGCCTTCACCATCGGCCTCGATGCTCGTAGCGCTGATCGGACGAACAGTGACAAGGCCGCCGGAAGCCGCTGTATTGAGAAAAGGCCGCGTGTAGACCGTGTATGCACCCGGGGCCAGCATCGCCAGAATGTTTCGCCCCGTTGTCGCGGCGGCTGCCTTGAGGCACGCTCCCGAACGATCGAACAATCCCATCACGCCGCCCGCGTCAGCCTGCAGCGAGACGAATGAGCCGGCCTCGAGGGAAAAAGTCCATGCCTGCGCAAGCGGCTGCAGCATGCCGCCTTTTGCAGACAGGGCTGACTGCTTTACCCGGGCATCGCGCCCGACGAAGGTTTTGCGCATCGAGTCCGGCGTGGAGATCCAGACCCTGATCGGTCCGGGGAAGGCGCTGACATCGAGCCGGCCGGACTGGGCGGGGAAAGAGAGGACGGGTGAGAGCTCGGCCGAAATCATCTCTCCGTCGTAGATGTGGCCATCCTCTTCGCTTTCAAACCGTGCCCGTTCGACCGAGCCCCAGAGATACAGCCGCGAGGAAGAGCGTGTCGGCCTGATGGTGAAAGAAAGCTGCGAATCGCCGACATTCACCGACTCCCACGCGCTGTCCTCGGAAACCTCCGCGGAGGGCGGAGGAGCCGCGTCACTGATCCTGCACATCGCGGCATCGCTTCCATGGTTCATGACGACGATGCTGCCGCCCGGCGCGCTCAGCACGCCTGTGACAGAGCCTTCCGACGCGTCAAGGATGCCTGCCGGCGCGTTCGTCCAGGCAAACGCGGTCATGCCTTGTTCCAGGGATGCCTCCACCGATCTCTGTCCCTGCGCGAGCCTCAGGGCAACTGCGGAGCGCGCCGGTACGCTCAGCGTCCGCCCTCCCTTCCCGAGGGTGGTCTCCGTCGCCACCGTGAGCATTTCCGCGGCTACCGCCACCCTGCGGTTTTCACCGCCGGATGCCGGCGCGGTTTCCCAGAGCCTGCCTCGGAAAGTGCCCTCCCTCAGGCCGATCAGGGATGCGCGCGGCCCGACTGCGGCCCCGGACCAATCGACCTTCGCCGCCGTCTTGCGCGAGCCCCGAGGGTTGGCTGAAGGAGAGGCTGAAACGGCGGCCGAAAGCGCGGCTGAGAGGCCAACCGGCTTTCCGCCGTTTTCCGTTCGCACCAGCGCGACATTTTGTTTCGGGACACGAAGGAAGAAGCTCCCCCCTCCTTCCCCGAGCAGCACTCCTTCCGCGGACCCGTCCTCCAACGCAAGGGAGGTGACGCGGCAGGCGCCCAGGGAAGCTCCGTCTGCTCCAAGAGCCCAGCCGGTTCCCGCCGCGGTGCTTACAGCCGCATCCCCGACTGGATGAAACGGGGTCTCGACTCCGGACGCAAACAGGAGCGGACCCGCGTCGCTCTCGAGCCGAAAGCTCGATCCGGCAGGAAAAACGATTCGCAGCGTGCCGGCCTGCACGCGGATGCTTCCGTCCGCGGTCATATCGACCGAGCTCAGGGGCCCAGCCCGCAGACCCACCGGCCACCTCTGCTCGGCGTTCAGCCAGAATCGCAGGGTGTATTTGCTCCTCAGGGCCAGCGGGAGGAAAAGCGGGCTCGCGCTGGACGCCAGCAGCCTGCCCTCACGGAAGACTGCGACGCTGGCAGGGGCCGGTGACTGCGCGGCGATCCTGTAGACGCCTCCTTCTTTCGTGGAAAAAGTTGCCACGGCGATCTCCTGCGCCAGGTCGATGTCCGTGGCCAGCTGGCCGGTGGCCGGGGCCACGGCTTTTTCCTCCCGCACGATCATTCGCACTTCCGATTCCGATCCCAGGGGCTGGGGGAGCGCCATGCCCGACGAGGGCGCTGCGGCTCCCTCCTTCGGGTTCCCTTCCGATTGTGCGCGCACGACCCCGGGGGGAGAGGGAAAGAAAAGCGGGGAGGAGTATCGCAGCTGGTAGCGGCCCGCCGGTACACTTGCCAGGACGCGGAAGTTCCAGTCGTTGGAAATAGTCTGCCCCTCTGCAACCATGCGCCCCGATTCGTCGGTGAGCGACGCGTCCAGCTCGTTTTTTCCGTAACTTGAGATTTCCACGGTTCCCGAGGTTCCGATGGTCACGGGAAGGACCCCGTAGCTCGACGAGACAAAGCGGAGGCCGCCAACAAAGAGATCCTCTGTTGTCAGGGTGATCTGGTACTTTTTTCGATTGTCCTCCTGCTGCGACACGATCTCGATTCGCCATGAGCCTCCGGGAAGCTCGACAGGAAGCCGTTTTCCCCCGATCCCCTGGTAGACCGTCGTCCCCCGAGGGTCAATGATGCGGTAGTTCATGCCCGCGGAGAGCGAGAAAGCGCCGTGGATTTCAGCCGGGAGAGCGAGTGTGAACACGTCAGCCGGACGGCCGGGCTGCTCGTTCCATGTCTTCTGAATGGTCTGGTTCAGGCGGAGAACGGCACTTTTCGCATCGGGGTCAATGCCCTGCGAGGCGCCTGCGGCACGGAAGGAGAGGACCCGCCGGGTCCTTTCCCTGTCTGCCAGGGAGATATAGTGATACGTGCCCGCCGCCAGTCTTTCCGAGAGGAGACCCTGACGGATCGGCGCACCCACGGGCCAGCCATCGTCGTCCTCCAGCCGGTATGGAAATGCGCGGCCGAGGCCCAGGCATTCAAGGGCATACTGACCATCCGTGGCAACCTGGACATCCGCCTGCATGAGCTCCCCGGCAGCCACGGTGGCACGCAGGATCTCTCCATCGCGGGCGGCCCCCGCGGGGACTACAGGGACGCGCTCCAGGCGGATCCCGGCCCTTCCGGTGGAAGAGCCGCGCGCGCTCGCCTGCACCAGGTACATCCCGGGACGAAGATACGCGGTGAGCTGCGCATTCCTCCCGTCCGCGTTTTCCGAGGCATCCGCGACGGAAAGCCTCAGCGGGGTGCGGATGGTGGCCCCCATGGCAAGGCGGCCGGCCGTGGAGACTCGGTACGAGCCTGGCTCCCTCACGGCAAGAAGGTATGAGGCAGTCTGCCCTCGATCGTAGCTCATCCAGGTCGTGACGCCTTCCGGGAGGGCGGGGAACTGGGACTGGGGATCAACCACTGTCGGGCTGGGATTGCCCATGGAAGGATCCTGGGGGCCGGCGGAAACGACGTGCCACTGTGCCTGCTGCGTGGGATTGCTGATTGCACACTGGTGAATGCCCCGTGCAATGATCCGTCCCGGTTCCCACGGAACGGAGTCCACCGTGACTGTCGACGGCGAGAAACCCGGATGTGTCGAGGACAGGACCTGATCAGCTGCAAACGAAAAGGAGAAAGTGAGGGTCTTTCCAGGGTCCACGCGGACGGGAACGGGCTGCGACAGATCGACGGGCAGCTTCCTCACGACCACTCCCTGGACGACGCCCTGTCTCTGTCCGAGGACCAGGAAGGACTGCAGAGAACCTGCCTGCATGATGGATGTGGCAGGCAGGAAGATGTCGTTCTGCGGCGCCGGAGGAGGAGAATTGAAGAGGTCCTTTGCCGCGCCTTCCGGCACAGAGGCAGCAACAATTGCAAAATCGAGCACCCCAGACTTCACGGGGACGATGGTGACGGAATAGAGCTTTTCCAGAAGCTCGATGCGGTCTCCCCCCGGACCCCAATAGGCCGGACCTCGCTGGGAAAGAACTGGTCATCCAGAAGGCTGAACAGATACGTTGCGCTGGGGCCGTCCTTGTCTTTCTCCACGATGGCATACGTTTCTTTCTTGCCGGGCTGCAGGATGAAGGTCAGGGGACCCAGACAGTTCACCTTGCGACGCAATGGCTGCTCAGGGGAGATCGTGACGGTCTGGAGCGCCGGGGTTTCCAGCGTCCCCGCATTCCCCTTGCGGGCAACCTGGAGGATCAGGCCTGTCGCATCGATCGAGTCCTCTCCCTCCAGGGAAGACAGGACGCTCGTGAGGTAGCTTCCGCTCTCTCGAAACGGCTGGAGAAGGCCGCCGGGCCGGGAGACAGTGTTGCTGAACCACCGCACCTCGACGGTCTGCCCCGCGGGTCCCTGGAGGGTCACCCAGGAGGGCTGGGAGCTCGAGCGGCCGCGGACCGAGCAGCGATAGGAAGCGGACTTCTCCGTGATCTCTGCCTGCCGCGCGCCGTCGTAGCGGCTGCGTCCCGCCTGGAAACCGCTGACAATCAGGCGATAGCCGAGCGCATTGAAGGCCTGCATTTCCACGTCATCCACGGTTCCCGAAACGATGAAGCTCGTTGTCCCCTGCCCCGGCAGCGTGAGGCTCATGCGGCCCATCTCGCCGAGAAACCGCGCGCCCCGCGCAATGGAGAACGGCTCGGCATCGACGTCCTGCGCCCAGGTCGTTCGAGGCCCTCCCGCGCAGATCAGGAGGTAGGTTCCCGGCTGCAATTTCGTGCTCAGCTCGAGAACGGTGAGAGGCCTGCCCGGTTCCCGCTCCATGGTCCTGGAGAGAGGGCGAACGCCGGTGTCCCAGACGCCGTCCTTCCAGAGCACCATGTCCTTCAGGTTCCGGCCGCTCGCTTCGATGAGCAGGTTGGGGCTCTTCGCGTCCACGGTGACCCAGGAAGAGAACAGCTCCAGGTCGCGCAGCTGTCCGGAAAAATTGCCTCCCTCCGTGAGAACCGGCGTCGAGCTCTCTTCGGTGCCCGTTCTCGTCGAAAAGCGTTGCACAGCCAGGAGAACGGTTTCCTTCGGGGAATGCGCGACGCGCACCTTGTAGTCTCCGGGCTCGAGGAATGCGTCGATTCGCGCGCTGCGGCCCGAGGCGTCCGCGACGGTATCATCAGCCTTCGCGGAGGCGATGGTCCCCACCATTCTGTCGACGATCTGGATGAGGGCTCCGGTGGGGCTTTGCGCGGAGAGGGAGTACCTGCCGGCCGCGGGAATGTGGAGGAAAGTCTGCGAGCTGCCGGTGAGCGACGCAAGCTGATCTGAATCAAGAACTGGGGAAGCGGCCGCGGCCGCGAAAGCCGGCAGGAGACAGGACGCAAGAATCCCCAGGAGGAAAGCGGAGCTTCGCGACATGTTTTTGCCTCGTGGAATGACTTTTAATGCGGTTCGCAGTATACCACGGAATCTCCGGGGCCCTCAACTGATGCCGAAGAAGCAGGATTCCCTGGAGTCATCGCTGGGAGACCTCGCGCCGAAGAGCCTGGAGTAGGCTCCCGAGCCAGGCTCAGCAATTGATCGGGTAGCTCCCAAACTCCTTCAGCGTGTCGAGCATCGCCATGTAGTTTTCAGGCTTCACCATGGAGTGGATCGAGTTGCTCGAGGAAAGGATGTAGCCCCCGCCGGGACCACCCGCGCGCAGGGCCTCTTTGGTCGCGGCAACCACCTGGGCCGGAGTGCCCAGGGTCATGAGGTGCGCGCAGTCGACATTCCCCTTGAGCGCTATCCGCTTCCCGTATTTTTCTTTCACTTCGCGGAGATCCATGCCGGCAACGGGGTCGATCGGGTCCAGGCAGTCGATGCCCGAGTCCACGATCATGTCGATGATCGGCCAAAGGAGCCCATCGGTATGCTTGATGACGAGGAGGCCCAGCTCCTTGAAGCCGCCCATCACGCGGCGAAGCCCCGGGGCGAACAGAGAGCGAAAATGGGAAGGGGACATCAGGGGCCCGGTATCCCCGGCGTAGTCATCCCCCGTATACACGATCCTGACTCCGCGCGCGGCAACCTCCTTTGCCATGGCCAGGTTGATATCGACCGACAGCTCGACCAGCGCCGTGACGAGGGCGGGCTCCGCGGCAATTGCCATCAGCAATGCCTCGTAGCCCAGGAGATAGCGCGGAAGTGAAAACACGTCGTTGAGGTGCGCGATGACCGCCTTTGAACCGCCGAACGTCGCAACTGCCTGTTCGATTCCCGCGTAGCGTTCCGGGCGGTGCGGATCAGGAGGAGTGTATCGCTCGAAATCTTCCATGGTAGCGATGGGAGACTGGACCTCGATGCTGTGCTCTTCCGCGGATTCCCGGACCGTGTACCCCCACTCGGTCCGCCACAGCCCCGGGCCCGCCGAGGTTTTCTCGAAACGGGGATCCACGATCACCGCGTCGTGACCCATTTTTACGGCGAACTCCGTGTGGGAAGCGCACCCGGGAAGGATTGCGGTTCGGACCTTCCTGTCGATGATCCACTCGAAATGCGGAACGCGATCCGGCTCCTCCCTCTTCAGGGTGCGGATGATCCTCTGCTCGCCTGTCAGCTCGTGCATGCCCTGTCCCCCGCGAATGGAAAGATTTCAAAGCGGTCCCGCTTGACGGGAACCGATCCCCATGTTAGAATGTGTTATAAACTTCGTCAAGAGAGAACCAACCTCTGCGCGGGAGGCGCCCATGCACGAATGTGAGAAGCAGCAGATCATCGACGTGGGGATGACGCTGGACCGGTATCGTCTCATCAGTCTTTCCGGCGGAAACGTTAGCCTGCGGATGGGTGAGCACGTGCTTGTGACCCCATCAGGCATGGCCTACGAGACCCTCGTGCCCCAGGACGTCGTCGTCGTTGATCTGGCCGGCAACGTGGTCGAGGGGGAACGGCGTCCCTCGGTGGACACCGTCGCGCTGCTGCACATCTTCAATCACATGCCCGACGTCAATGCGGTCATCCATACACACCAGCCCTACGCGACGGCGGTTGGCCTTGTCATGGATGAGCTTCCCGCCTTCTGCACGACTCTCGTCAACGCGACCCTGGGCGCCGTGACCGTTGCCCCGTACAGCTCCGCGGCGAGCCTCGACATGGGAATCAGGACTGTCGAGCATATCGGGGACAAGCGGGCGCTGATCCTGAGGAACCACGGTGTCATTACCGTTGGCCCCACCCTGAAAGATGCCCTCTACGCCGCCGTCTATCTCGAGGATGCCTGCCGCTCGTACTGCGCGGCCTGCTCCATGGGCAAGCCGCGGGGTCTCACCGGGGCGCAGGTGGAGGAGGCGGTTGAGACGTTCCGGCATTACGGGCAGGGGAAAAAGTAGTGCCTGAGCCGTGCTTCCGGTGGGGGTTGTATGAGAAAGCCCTTCCCCGGACGCTCACCTGGGAGGAGCGGCTTGCCGCTTCGGCCCGGGCGGGCTACCAGTTTGTCGAGATATCCATCGATGAGACCGAGGAGCGTCTTCGGCGCCTTTCCTGGCCGCCTTCGAAGCGCAGGGAGCTGCACGATGCCCTGCGCGCTGGTCAGGCCTCCATCGATACCCTGTGTCTCAGCGGGCATCGCAGGTTCCCGCTCGGGAGCCCGTCCCCCGTCGTGCGAAATCAGGCCCTCGACATCATGCGGCGAACCATCGATTTTGCCGCGGAGTTCGGAATCCGCATCGTGCAGGTGGCCGGCTACGACGTGTTCTACGAGGAATCCACCGAGAAGACGCGGGAAGGCTACCGGGAAGGAATCCTGCAGGCAGCGGCCTGGGCGCGCCAGGCGTGCGTGATGTTGGCCCTGGAAAACGTGGACTGCGCTCTTGTGGACTCCGTCGAGAAGGCGCTTTCCTTTGTGCGTGCCGCAAATACACCCTGGTTCCAGGTGTACCCTGACATCGGCAACCTGTGCGCCCTGCAGAAGAACATGTGCAGGGAGCTTCTCCTGGGGGGCAGCCATATCGTGGGCCTGCACCTGAAAGACACGCGCGTCGGACAGCTGCGGGGAGTGCCGCTGGGCGGCGGGATAGTGGATTTCGAGGCCGCCTTTCGCACGCTGGCGGAGCTGCGCTATCGTGGCCCCCTGGTCGTGGAAATGTGGAACGAGGAGTCCCCCAATGCGGAATCCGCGGCGGCTGCCGCGCGCCGTCTGCTCGGGGACGCGCTTGCGAAAGTGCTCCCCGCGGAACGGTTTTTGTCCTGAGTCGGATGGTTTTTTGTTGACAAACGTCATGAACTATGTCAACATCAGAGCCGTTCCGTTCGAACGGAATGCACGAATGTGACAGAGGAGGGAAGTGGTCATGAGAAAAGGATTGTTCGTGGCTCTCATCATCCTGTTTACCGCTGCGGCGGTCTTCTCAGGGTGGGCCCAGCAGAAGCCGAGCGTCTTCCAGGGCAACCCCAAGGAAGTCTACTACATGGTCATGATGGTGAGCGGGGTGGAATACTGGGTGGGCGTGTACGAGGGGTTCAAGCTCGCCGCTGCCCAGCTCGGGGTGGACACCGTCTACACCGGGACCCCTGAATACGACATCAACAAGGAGCTTGCCGTCTTCAACCAGGTGATGACGAAAAACCCCGCGGGCATCGTCGTTCACCCGATGGAACCGGACTCGTTCATCGATCCGATCAACGCGGCCATCGCCAGGGGCATCCCGGTGATGACCTTCGCCGCGGATTCGCCGAAAAGCAACCGCATGGCCTACATCACCTCTGACAACGTGAAGGAAGGCTACTCGGCGGCGGACGCCATCTGCAAGGCCATCGGCGGCAAGGGAGAGGTTGCGGTCACGGAGAACCCGGGCCAGCTCAACCACGAGATCCGGGTCCGCTCCTTCAAAGAGCGCATCGAGAAGAACTGGCCGAACGTGAAGACGGTTGCGTCGGTCGCGACCAACCAGGACATGAACAAGGCGTTCAACGGGACGCGCACCATGGTCCAGGCCCATCCCGCCATCCGCGGCATCTTCACCCCTGAGGCCAGCTCAGGCCTGGGCGCCGCACAGGCTGCCCTGGAAATCAGCCACGGAGACATCAAGGTAATGTGCTGCGACATCAATGAGTCGGTGCTCGACATGATCCAGAAGGGCGACATGTTCGGGGCCATCCAGCCCAACGTGGTCATCCAGGGATACATGTCCATGATGTACCTCTACATGGCAAAGCATCAGCTCCTCGACCCGATGAATGGATGGAAAGAGCAGGGGAGACCCTGGGGGATCTATCTCCCGTTTGTCGACAACGGTCTCGATATCGTCAACAAGGACAATGCCAAGTACTTCTACACAAAGGCGTATCTGAAATCCCGCAACAGCGGCGGCGTGGAAGAAGGCGCCCTGAAAATGAAGCGCCCGACTCTCACGTTCGGACCCAACTAGAGGCGCTCCGGGCCTGGACAGAAGGCGGGGTGAGGATTCCTCGGAATCCTCACCCCGTTCTTTTTTGTCAGCTGCCTGAGCTGAGCTTCTCGGATATTGCGTGGCTGACGGGCTTGAGGGCTGGATACAACATCTTGTATGTCTCGAACCATTCGGCGTAGCGCTTCGTCATTCGAAGGTCGGGCTCGTATCCCTTTCCATTTTTCCTGACTGATTCATACGCGTCTGTCTCGTCTCGATACAACCCGGCCCCGATTCCTGCCAGCATGGCGGCGCCGAGCGGGCTGGTATCCTCCACTTCCGGAACCTCGATTCCCTTCCCCGTGACGTCGGCCTTGTTCTGCATCCAGAAAGGATTGCGCGCGGCGCCTCCGACAACCACCAGCTTTTCCGCATCGAACCCGACGCCGCTTTCCATCTGGCGGATGATGTCCAGGAGCTGGTAATCAAGCCCTTCGATCAGAGCGCGCAGCATGTCTCCCCGGCTCGTCGTGGTGCTGAGACCCGCAAATCCGCCGAGGGAGCGCGTGTCCACGACGGGACAGCCCGAGCCGCTTGAGTGGGGAAGGAAGAGGACCCCATGGCTGCCAGGAGGAGATGCCGCGGCCTCCTCCATGAGGGTGTCCCAATCCGCGCATCCGCGCGCGGCCGCCTTTGCTTTCGCTTCGAAGCCGTACTCCTTGCGATACCATTCGAGCATTTCCGCGGATACAGCCGCGCCCATGATGGCATACATGTCCCGGGCCACGTGGCTTTCCACCGTGACCCCGATTCTCTGCAGCTCCGGGGTGAGGACCGGCCGCGGAATTGTGGCCAGGACCACTTCCCATGTGCCGCTGACATCGAGCAGCACGCCGGGAGAAAACGCTCCAACGGGCAGCGCGCCGCACAGGTAATCATGTCCGCCCAGCACGACAGGGGTTCCCTCGCGGAGCCCCGTGGCATTCGCCGCCGCCGCGGTCACTTCGCCCAGAGGCGTGCCGCTGGGCCTCGGATCCGAGAGAAGCCTCCTGTCGATTCCCGAGAGGCCGAGAATCTCCTCCGACCAGCAGCGCTTCTTCTGATCGAAGAGGAGGGTGCAGGATGCCATGCTGTAGTCGGTGGCTTCCTTTCCGCACAGCATGAAATTGAGAAAGTCCTCGATGAGAAGCCACTTCTGCGTCCGCTTGAGAATCTCGGGCTCGTGCTCGGCCATCCACAGAAGCCGCAGCGCCGTGCTGTACCGCCAGAGGGTGTTTCCGCCAACGGAGAATGTCTTTTCCGCGCCGATGTTCGTGTCCCACCATTGACGCTGGGGCTCGGTGCGCGGACACAGCCAGCTGATGAACGGATAGAGCCACTGGCCCTTCTCATCAACCGGGACTCCGTCCATCCCGAGCCCGGTCACCGCGACGGCCGCCACCGAAGCCGGGTTGGCCAGCTTTGCAAGCGCCTCCCGGACGGCCGCGGAGGCGCCGCCCCAGATCTGCGCCGGATCCCAGACCGTCCAGTCCGGATGCGCCGGTTCGGGATGAAACCGCTCCGTGGGACGGGAGCCGCTTGAGAGCACATTGCCCGACAGGTCATAGACGACGGCCTTGAGGCTGGTGGAGCCGAGATCGATCCCCAGGAGGCACGGCGTGTTTTTCTTTCCAGCGGCGCTCATTTAGTCCCCGCGTGCGTGAAGTAGTCGATGGAAACCGCTGCCAGGAGAATGATTCCGCTCACAAGGTCCTGCCAGTATACTGAAACGTTCAGAAGGATCATTGAGGTCGTTATGATCGCAAGAAGGGCGATTCCAAATACCGATCCGATGATCGACCCGTCCCCCCCTGCCAGGCTGGCTCCTCCGATGACGCAGGCGGAAATGGCTTGCAGCTCCAGCCCCGACGCGAAATAGGGTGTTGCGGTTGCGAAGCGGGCGATGGAAAGGATTCCGCCCAGGCCGGCAAGAAACGAGGAAAGGACGTAGACGCCCATCTTCACGGAGCGGACGTTGATGCCGGAAAATATCGCGGCCTTTTCGCTGCTTCCCGTGTACACGACGCGCCGCAGGAGCGTGGATCGCCTCATCAGGAAGTCCGCCAGGATGACGAAAGCGATGAAGATGATGATCACGACCGGGATTCCGATGACGTCTCCTTTTCCGATGGACTTGAAGGCGTCCGGCATGCTGTACAGCGAGAGCGGGATCCCCTGGGTGACCACGAAGGCCGCGCCGCGGGCAATGCTCAGCATGGCAAGGGTCGTGATGAAGGGGCTGAGTCCGACCCGCGTGATGAAGAATCCGTTGAACCCCCCGAGGAGCGCGCCCAGGACAAGCGCCACGGGGGCCGCGATCCAGATGCTGACTCCCGCCTGGTAGAGCCGCCCGGCAACCGCCCCGATGACGGCCATGACCGACCCGACGGAAAGATCGATTCCTCCGTTGACCATGACGATGGTCATCCCGATGACCACGATCCCGTTGATCGCGAAGCTCAGGATCGTGGTGCGCAGGTTGTCCGCCGTGAAGAAATAGGGGCTCAGGAACGACATCACGATACAGATGGCAATGATCGTGAGGATCAGCGTGCCTTCGCGGAACCGGGTCAATCGTATCCAGGCGCTGCCGCCCTGCGGGCCTTTCTCAGTGACAGGGTTCATGCATTCTCTCCTTCAAAGCCCGGAGGCTCGGCGTATCACGGACTCTTCGCTCAACTGGCTTCCCTGCATGATGCCGCGGCTTTTCCCGTCGTGCATCACGAGCACGCGATCGCACAGGCCGATCACCTCGGGAAGCTCCGAAGAGATCATGACGATCCCGATTCCCTCCCCGGCGAGATCACGGAGAAGCCGGTGGATCTCTGACTTCGCCCCGACGTCGATCCCGCGGGTCGGCTCGTCCATGAAGAGGATCCGCGGCGCAACCGAGAGCAGCTTTGCGATGAGGACCTTCTGCTGATTTCCTCCGCTGAGGCTCCATACCTTCTGCAGCACGCCGGTGGACCGGATGCTCAGCTTGGACTGGTAGGTCTCGGCGCGCTGCGCTTCCCTGCGTGGATCGAGGATGCCCCGCGAGGAAATGGAGCGCAGGTCGATGGCGGAAATATTGTGTTTCATGCTCATCTGGAGGAAGAGTCCCTCGGTCTTGCGATCCTCGGTCAGATACACGATGCCATGGTCTATCGCATTCCAATAGGAGGCCATCTGGACGGGCGCGCCCTGGAGAAGGATCTCCCCCGCCGTCACCTTCTGCAGCCCGCAGATGGTCTTGGCAATTTCGCTTCTCCCCGCGCCCATCAGCCCGAAAAAGCCGAGGATCTCCCCGCGGTGAAGCTGGAAGCTTACCGCCGTGAAGTCATCCCCGCTGGCCAGGTCCCGTACCTCGAGCAGCACATCGCCCGCTTCGGGCGCCGAGGCGAGCTTCGGAGGGTACATCTCGCTCAGCGCGCGGCCGACCATCTTGTCCACGACCGCGGACGGCGTGGTTTCCGCCGTCAGAACCGTGTCGATGTGATGACCGTCACGGAGGATGGTCACCGTGTCGCAGTTCTCAAACACTTCCCTCATCCGGTGACTGATGTAGAGAATGCCGATTCCCGAATCCCTCAGCCGGCGAACGATGCTGAACAGCGCCTCCGTCTCGGTCTCCGTCAGCGCGGCGGTCGGCTCGTCGAGGATGATCACGCGGCAGTTCATCGAAAGGGCCTTGGCAATTTCGACGACCTGCTGCTGTGAGATGCTGAGCTGTGAGACCCGCTGGCGCGGCCCGATGTTGGCTCCGAATGCCGAGAGGAGCTCCGCTGCCCTGCGGTTGTATTCCCGCATGTTGAAAACGAGGCTGTTGGCATCATTGATCGTGCTCATGAAGATGTTCTCTGCCACGCTGAGGTGCTGGCACAGAGCTATCTCCTGGTGAACGAAGCCGACTCCCAGCCTCTGCGCCGCGTAGGGGTTGGCCATCCTCACGTCGACGCCGTCAATGAGAATGCTCCCGCTGTCAGGCTGGTAGACGCCGGCGATGACATTCATAAGCGTGGATTTGCCGGCCCCATTTTCCCCGACAACGGCATGAATGCTGCCGGCGTGGAGAGTCAGGCTCACTTCGGCCAGCGCCTGGGTGCCGGGGAAGCGCTTGCTGATGTCTCTTACTTCCAGAATGGCAGCTCCGCGCACAGGATGGACCCTCTCTTTCAACGGGACATCCGATCTCACGCCCGGGCCAGGGACAGAGCGGGGGTGGGAAAAGCTTTCCCCCCCGCTTCAGGAACATCTCGACGGACGACTAGGGACCAAACGTGAGGGTCGGGCGCTTCATCTCCAGCGCACCCTCTTCCACTCCCTTGCTGTTCCGCGCTTTCAGGTAGTTCTTGGTGTAGAAGTATTTCGCGTTTTCCTTGTTGACGACATCGAGACCGTTGTCGACGAACGGGAGGTAGATTCCGTAGGGCTTGCCCTGCTCTTTCCATCCGTTCATCGGATCGAGGAGCTGATGCTTCGCCATGTACAGGAACATCATGGACATGTATCCCTGGATGACCACGTTGGGCTGGATGGCGCCGAACATGTCGCCCTTCTGGATCATGTCGAGGACCGACTCGTTGATGTCGCTGCAGATCACCTTGATGTCCCCGTGGCTGATCTCCAGTGCCGCCTGCGCGGCGCCCAGACCTGAGCTCGCTTCAGGGGTGAAGATGCCCTTGACGTTCGGGTGCGCCTGCAGCAGCGTGCGGGTTCCGTTGAAGGCCTTGTTCATGTCCTGGTTGGTGGCGAACGTGGCAACCACCTTCACATTCGGCCAGTTCTTTTCAATGCGCTCCTTGAACGAACGGACGCGGATCTCGTGGTTGAGCTGGCCCGGGTTCTCCGTCGCGGCCAGTTCTCCCTTGCCTCCGATTGCCTTGGCCAGGGCGTCCGCCGCGGCATAGCCTTCCTTCACGTTGTCCGAGGTAATGAACGCGAACCGCTTGCTCTGCGGAGAATCGGTTGCAAAGGTCATCACGGGGATTCCCTTGTCGATTGCGGCGTTGATCGGATCCACAAAAGCATCCGGGACCATGGGGCAGGCGAGTATCCCCGCCGGGTTTTTCGCGACGACCTGGGCGTAGACCGACAACTCCTTGTTCAGGTCGTACTCGGGAGTGCCGGTGTACACCGTCTCCACCCCGAGCTGGGCAGCCGCGAGCTTGAACCCCTCGTAGACCCCGACCCAGTACTCGACGCCGCTGACGAAGTCCACGAAGTAGTAGACTTCCTTGGAGCTTCCCTGGAACACGCTCTTCTGCTGCGCGAATCCGCCGATGACGGTTGCGCAGAGGAAAAGGGCCACCAGGATCAATGCAACAGGCTTCCTCATTCTCTTCCTCCTTGTTGGTTCGAAGCAGGGGCTCACTCGACAGAGCCGGAAGAAAGAGACCCCCCTTGTCGTGCCGAGTCCGGTGTCCGCGAACCTTGGATGACGGACTTTAACATACATCATGACATCTGTCAAATTTTTTGAAATCGCGGGCTTCGAGCCCTCTTTTCGCTACCGCCCGTTTGACTGGCTGAAGAGCCTCTCGATGCTGCGCTTGATGGTCCCCGCCTGCTCTTCTCTCCTGGCCCTCATGACGGCCAGCGCCGTCTGCTCATCCGTGATGAGCGTGTGGATCAGCCCCGTCTTGAGTGCTCCCAGAAGAGAATACGCCTTCTCCGTTCCCCCCACCACGCAGATGATCTTCTCGGTCTTGCGGAGGCTCTCCACGGGGATCCCGATGATGCGCTTGTATTCACGGTCATCGATGAAGCGGCCGTTGATGTCGAAGTATCGCGCGCAGATGTCTCCCACCGGCAGGCGGGCGGGATCCGCGGGCTTCTTCCTGCTGGCCACTGTCTTCGATCCGTCGAACTCCCGGGAAATCGGCGGCGCGCCGACCGAGACGACGGCAATGTCGATCTTTTTCCACAGGGTCATCATCTTGCGGAGTGAAGAGCTGTTCATGTACAGCTCGTAGTCTTTCTGGGACGAGGGCAGCGCGGGGGCATGGATGAAGGTGGGGGACCCTTTGACCTTTTCCGAGAACTGCCTGACCATTTCGTTGAGCTGGTAGCGCTTCAGGTTCCTGTTGCTTCCCCCGACCAGCGGGATGACATGGACCCCCTGGAGGTGGTGCCTGGGCTGGTAGCTGGACATGAAAGCGTAGCAGGTCCTTCCCCACGCTATGCCGACCTTGTCTCCGTTCTTCGCCTCCTCATCGAAGATCTCAGCGGCGCGCGCCGCGGTGAGGCCGATGAGAGCATCCGTTTCCCGGATGGAGGTGGGCACGACGATACATCTGCGGACGCCGAACTCCGTGGAAAGCATGCCCGAGATTTCCTCATGATTCTCGAGGGGGTTGTGGATCGTGATCTCCACGATTCCTTTCTTCTTGGCCTCGGTGAGGATGAGGGAAACCGAGGCGCGGGAAACTTTGAGTCGTTTTGCTATTTCTTCCTGCTTCATGCCGCGCTGGTAGTACATGCGCGCAACACTGACGATCTGCTGTAGGTCTTCCATGTCCCTTCCTAACTCCAGGCTTCCTGGAGCGCGCCCACGAACCTCTGGTAGCGGGCGTACTTCTCGTCGTAGATCTGCCCGCGCCCCGGATCCGGACAGACGGTCCGATTCACCCGCACCATTGCCGCCACCGCCTCGGGGTACGACTCGAAGATCCCTGCTCCCACCCCCGCGCAGATTGCGGCCCCCGTGGCGCCGAGCTCTTCCGTTGCCGTTGCCTCCAGGGGGAGGTGGAGTATGTCGGCGAACATCTGCACCCAGGGCGTGGACTTCACCGCCCCCCCGGCCATCCTGGCCGCACGAGGTTTTTCCGCCAACGGAAGCAATCGCTCGACATGTGTCCGGTGGGAGAACACCACTCCCTCGAACACGGCGCGAAGGAGGTGCGCCTTGGTGTGCCAGCCGCGCATGCCGAGAAAGCACGACGAGGCATTCGGCCCGGCGTTGCTCCCGTACAGGAACGGCAGGAAGACGATGTCCGATTTCTCAGGGCCTCCGGCCTCCTCGACCAGCGTGTCGCAGACCGCGTAGATGGAAATACCCTTTGCCCTGGCTTCCTGCACCTCGCCGCGCATGAGCTCCGCTATCACCCACTCGAGGTTGCTTGCGGAGGTGGCACTGCCCTCCGTGAGCAGCCAGAAGCCGGGGAGGCAGTAGACCGAGGTCATGAAGAGGGTGTCCGATTGCGGAGGCGCCGTGCTGATGCACTCGTTGATGCTCCACGATCCGGCAATCAGGCAGAGCCTGCTCGGGTCCGTGATCCCCGTGGCAAGGGCGCATGCGTCGATGTCGAAAAGGCCTCCGGCGACGGGAGTCCCTTCCCGCAATCCCGTTTCCTCCGCGGCGCGCCTGCTGATCCTTCCGCAGATGTCGGCAGACTTCCGCAGGGGCGGCAGCTTGCCCATGACGTCGGGGATTCCGAAGGTCTGCAGCAAGTCGCCATCGTATCGCATGTCGTGCACGTTCACCAGACCCGTTCCAGAATAGTCCGTTATCTCGGCAAAGGGTTCTCCGGTCGAGCCGGAAGCGGATGTAATCCTTGCACATGAACACCCACCGGGTGTTTTCGATCACCTCGGGCATGCGATCCTGGAACCAGGAAAGCAGGGCGACCGGCTGCGCGGCCCAGATGGATTGGCATGTCCTGGGCAGGACCCGGGCGAACGTTCCGTCGCGGTACCAGGTCTCCACGTAGCTGCTCGCCCGGGAATCGGCCGAATTGATGCCGTTGTAGACGGGATTTCCTTTCTCATCCACAAGGTAGACCCCGTTGCCGTGTCCCGTCACCGCCAGCGCGGCAATGGCCTCGGCATGAATCCTTGCCTTGCAGAGAACATCACGGATCACCTGGATGTTCGCGCGCCACAGCGCGCCAAGATCCTTCTCCGCGTACCCGGGGTGGGGGAAAAGCATCTCGGTCTTGACGCCCGAGACCGCCAGCTCTCTTCCGGCGGTGTCGTAGAGAGCGGCCTTGGTGACCGTCCCGCCGTTGTCGATGCCGAGCAGGTATGTCGGTTCGCTCATTCTGCTTTCCGCACCTGGAAAGGTGCAATCGACTAGGATGGTATACGTTATAACATTTGTCAAGCAACTTTACGGACAGCCGAGCGGGCACACCCGTCCTGGTGCAGTTTTTTCCCGCCATGGGTGTTGCACAATGTGAATACACCTTTCAAAGGAAAGAACATGTGCAAAAAAAAGCTGCTGGGAGTCCTGGCGGTCCTTGCCGCGGTGCTCCTCATCGTGAGCGGGTGCGACCTTTTTATGGGGATCAATGTCACCTGGAAGATAACAGGCGTTACGTGGCCGGGAGGCTCGTACACGCACGTCACCTACAGCGTGCAGAACCTCGGGAAATACGACCTCACGGGCGTCAACCTGGAGATCGGCGTGGACGTCAACGGAGATGGGACGTATCCCTGCAGGGCCTGGACGCCGGATTTCAGCATCAACCAGAACCAGATCCTCTACGGAAGCCTGGACGTCCCCACTGGCCTCGGAGTCAACCCAGCAGGTTGGGCCACGGTGACCAGCGTCGACATGGACAAGCCGCAGGGATAAGGACGCCGGCCGTTTTCGTTCTCGTTGCCGGCCCCGCTTTCAATCCGGCTGCAGGCGGACGGTAAAGGTGGTGCCAGACCCCGGCCTGCTCTCGAAGCCGATAGTGCCGCCGTGCTCTTCCAGGATGTTGCGGCAGATCGACAGGCCCAGCCCCGTGTTCTTTCTGCTGAGCTTGGTCGTGAAGAACGGGTCGAAGATCCGGGCGCCCACGTCATCAGGGATCCCGCACCCCTCGTCCCTGACCCGCATCTCGATCCAGCCGTCGGCTGCCTTGCACGCATGGATCCCGATCCTGCCCCCGCTCAGCACGGCGTCCACGGCGTTCGAGGCGAGGTTCAGCACGACCTGGGTGAGCCTGTTCTCGTCCCCCTGCACTCTCAGCGGGTCGGGGGGGAGGTCAAGATCCACGGAGACCGCTTTCTCCCGGAACGCATGCTGCAGAAGGATGATGGCGTTCTCTATGACCTCCCGCACGTCCACTGCGCTGCGCGGCGCCGAAGCAACGCGGGAAAAGGAAAGGAGGCTCGAGACGATCTCTGAGATCCGGGCCACCTCCCGCTCGATCCGCGTCAGGCGCTCCTCCACCTCGGGATCGGCCACGCGCCCGCGGATGACCTCCAGGTAGTTCTGGATGGCGAACAGGGGGTTGTTCACCTCGTGGGCCACCCCGACTGCCAACTGGGCGACAGTGGACATCCTGGCGTTTTCCACGACGAAATCATCGAGGTAGCGCGCCAGGGACACGTCCTCGATGACGAGGAGCGACCCCGCTCCATCAAGGGATCGGACGGGCGCAGTGGCTATGGACACAGTCTTTCCGGTGCGGAGCTTCAGCTCTGGCAGCCGCACCGGCTCCCCGCCTGCAAAGCTGTCCGGCACGGCTCCCGCCTCCCCCCCTTCTTTCACGAGGCCCGAAAGGATGTCCGCAAAGGGCCGGCCCAGCTCTCCTCCGTCAAGGCTGCAGAGCTCATGGGCGGCAAGGTTGTAGAGCTGGATGGCGCCACTCTCATCGAGAAGCACGACGCCCACGGGGAGTATCTGGATCACGTTCTGCAGGTCCCGTTTCAGCCGCTGGAGGGGAGTGTCGCTTCGAACGCTCTGCAGCTCGTCCAGGCTGAAGGAGTAGGTCAGCTCGTGCAGGCGGAACCTGTCCAGTCCCTTGGGCTCCGTGGTGAGCCGGCGATGGCCGGCCCGCAACACTGTGATCCGATCCGCGAGCCGCAGGATTTCATCCATGTCATGGCTGATGTAGATGATCCCGCATCCCCCTTCCCGCAGGTCCAGGACGGTGCGATAGACGACCTTCATCTCGACGGGGGTGAGCTTGTTGGAAAGCTCATCGAGGATCAGGACCTTGGGGCTGAGGGCCAGGGCGCGGGCCAGCTCCACCATGTGCTGCTGCGCCGGCTTCAGCTTCGACAGCGGAGCACGCACGTCAATGCTGCATTCCAGGGACTCCAGGAGCCGCTCGGCCTGCCTTTCCATCTCGCGGTGGTCCAGGCGCCCAAGGGGGCGGCGGATCATCCTTCCCGTGAAGATGTTCTCAACCGCGTTCAGGTGGGGGATGAACGAAAGGTCCTGGTAGACGATCCCGATTCCCTGGTCATTGGAGCTCTTCGGCGTGAAAGGCTCCATCCTGCGTCCCTCGAAGAGCAGGGAGCCGTCGGCCACCCGGGCGGCGCCGCTCAGCACTTTGACCAGGGTGGACTTTCCCGCCCGGTGCTCACCGACGAGGCAATGGATCTCACCCGCATAGAGGTCGAAGTCAACCCCGTCGAGCGCGGTGACCGTTCCGTAGGAAACATGGATGTTGCGAAGCTCAAGGAGCTTCCGGTGATCGGCCATCGCCTCCCCCCATGCCGAGCTTTTTCATCCGGTTGTACAGGGTCTTCCTGTCGATGTGAAGGATCCGCGCCGCCTCGCTCTTCGAGCCTCCTGCCCGCGCAATTGCTTCCGCGATGATCTGGCGGGCCGACTGCGCGAATCGGTCGGTGAGCTCTCCACCGGATCTCCCGCCCCGTCCGCGGTACTGGGGTGAAAGGTGGGACATTTGGAGGGGGCCGCCCTCGCAGAAAATGACGGCCCGCTCGACAAGGTTTTTCAGCTCCCTCACGTTCCCCGGCCACGTGTGGGCCTGGAGGGTCGAGGCGACCTCCGGGGAGAGAGAAAGGCCCGAACGCCCATATGCCTGCCCGTACAGGGCAAGGAAGTGTTCGGCCAGCCGCAGAACGTCCCCGGGACGCTCGCGCAGGGGAGGGATGCGGACCTCGACGACGGCCAGGCGGTAGTACAGCTCATCGCGGAAACGGCCGCTTGCGAGCGCCCCCTCGATGTCGCGATTGGTTGCCGCCACCACCCGGCAGTCGCTGTGGACGGTGTCGACGCCTCCCAGTCGCGTGAAGCTCTTCTCCTGCAGCACGCGGAGCATCTTGGCCTGCGTTGAAAGGCTCATCTCGCCGATCTCGTCAAGGAAGATCGTGCCCCCGTCTGCCACCTCCAGGAGCCCCAGCTTCCTTTCCCGGGCGTCCGTGAAGGCGCCCCGCTCATAGCCGAACATCTCGCTCTCCAGGAGCGTATCCGGCATGGCGGCGCAGTTGACCGCGACAAAAGAGCGTCCGCGGCGCCCGCTTGCCCTGTGGACCATCCGCGCGGCCAGCTCCTTTCCCGTGCCCGTCTCTCCCCGGATGAGGATATTCGCATCCGTCGGCGCGGCGCGCTCCAGGAGGGTGAGGGCCTCACGCATAAGCGGGTCGGAGGTGATGATGCCCTCATCATCGGGAAGCTCTCCCCGGGTCGGCCTTTCGGCAAGGATGCGCTGGATCTGGGACAGGAGCGCCGAGGACTTGATGGGCTTCGTGAAGACATCTGCCGCCCCGTACTTCATGGCGGCCACGGCGGTGTCCACGGTAGCAAACCCCGTGATGATGACAACGGGGAGATCCGGCAGCCGTGACTTGATGCCCTGCAGCAGCTCGATCCCCCCGATGCCCGGCATGCGAAGGTCAACGAGGGCCAGCGCCGTTGTTTTCGGGTCGATGGCGGACAGGGCGCCCGCCGGGTCGTTCACCACGGCTACGTCATAGCCTTTGCCGATGAGGAGGTCGGAAAGAGAGTCACACACCGCGCGGTCGTCGTCCACGATGAGTATCTGCCGCTTCACTCGGCGAGTATAAACCATGGGGGCCGGATTGCGCACAGGTGGGGAAAAGGCTCCCCAGGTGAGGCGTGGCAGGGGGAGATTACGCCCCAGGGTGCCTTGCCGAGCGGTGCTGAGCCAGGAGCCGGCAACAAGCTTGCCTGCAAGTCCTTGTCGGGAAAGCAGATCGATGAAGCCCTTGAATGGAAGGTCGCCGGCACTTGGCACGGATCGTGCTTTATTCATGCGATTGCCAAAAGTACAATCGCCAGTCATCCCCGGCGGATCAAACGTAAGACCGAAAGGACGGGAATCGTGGAGAACAG
This sequence comes from uncultured Spirochaetota bacterium, assembly GCA_963753085.1. GTDB lineage: Bacteria > Spirochaetota > Spirochaetia > SZUA-6 > Fen-1364 > Fen-1364. The sequence goes on from CAVWBF010000010.1 coordinate 78,917, forward strand.
CCCCAAGAGCGCGCAGCAAGTGATGGTCAACCCCATGGGCTCCGCCCTGCGCCGCGTGCTGGCCAAGCAGGGAGGTGGGAGTCCTCCTGGCTTTCCTCGTGCTCGTCATCGTGATGACCCTTGCCAGCCAGTACTTCCTGAAGCCGTTGAATATCTTCAACGTCCTTCGCGGAATGTCCACGATCGCGATCATGTGCGTGGGCGTGACCATGGTCATCATCACCGGCGGAATAGACCTGTCCGTCGGGGCCCTCCTTGCGGTGACGGGGATGTTCACCGCCCGCCTGATGTATTCCGGCGTCTCCCCCTGGCTCTGCGTCCTTCTTGGCTTCGCCCTCGGGCTGGGGATGGGCATGCTCAACGGGTTCATCATCACGAAGGTCAGGGTGAACGCCTTCATCACGACCCTCGGCATGATGAGCATCGGCCGCGGCCTCACCTACCTCCTGGCCACCGGAGTGCAGGGAACGGTGGCTTCCAACATCCCCATGCGCAATCCCACGGTGAACTTCATCGGGGACGGGTACCTCGGCCCTGTCCCGTTCCCGATCGTGGAAATGATCGTGCTCGTCGGGGTCTTCACGTGGTTCCTGCGCAACACGGTCCTGGGCAGGCAGATCTACGCCGTGGGCTCCAACGAAGAGGCGGCGCGGCTCTCGGGAGTCAACGTGGACAGGGTGAAGCTGTTCACCTACTCGGCAACAGGCGTCCTGTGCGCGCTGGCGGGCATCATGAGCGGAGGCCTCCTTGCCACGGCGGCCACGAACGCGGGAGAGGGCAACGAGCTGGACGTCATCGCGGCGGTGGTCATTGGCGGGGCCAGTCTCTCCGGCGGTGTAGGAACGATCATCGGCGCCATCATCGGCGCAGCGATCATGGCGGTCCTTCGCAACGCGTTCGTCCTTCTCCACCTGCCGGCGTTCCTCCAGACGGTTTCCATCGGCGTGGTGATCATCCTTGCCGTGGCGTCGGACAACCTAAGGCGCCGCCCCGGCCAGGGATGAACAAGCGGTAAGAAAGACCGGACGTTGTCCGGCGCGAAATTGCATGGTTACTGGAGAAGGAGACAAAGCATGAGCATGACTCGAAAGGTCATCATCCTTGCCTGCGTGCTGGCCCTCGTCGGGCTGGGAGCATGGGCAGGCGGGACCGCTGAGAAGAAGGCATTGCCGCCGGGACCCGCGTTCGACAGCGCAACGACAGCAAGCGATGAAGGGACCGTGAAGCCGGTGGCGCAGAAGTCGCCCAAGCCCATCAAGATCGCGGTCCTCGGCCTCGAGAACAACCCGTTCTGGATCCCGGTGAAAGAGGGAACCATGAAGGCGGCGGAGGAGCTCGCGCCCCTGAACTGCAAGGTGGACTGGATCAACGCGGGAGCGCAGCACACCACTGACGTGTTCGGCCCGCCATTGAGGCCGCAATGGCGCAGGGCTATGACGCCATCGCCATTGTTGCCGGGCGACTCCGGCCTCGTTCCCTACATCAACAAGGCGGTGGACGCGGGAATCCCCGTGGCCACCTTCAACTCGGAGACTGCAACGGCCGAACAAGCGGCTGTTCTTTGTCGGCGCCGATCTGTACCAGCAGGGTCTCACCGCCGGGCAAGCAACATGGCCGAGGTTCTCGGAGGAAAGGGCAAGGTCGCCATCATCACGGGCCTTTTCTGCCGTGGAGGCGCATGAGCTGCGCCGAAAGGGCTTCGAGGACGAGATTGCCAAGGACGCCCCGGGGATCACCATCGTCGGCCGGGTGGAAAACAAGGACAAGGCGGACACCGCGTACAGCCAGGCGCAGGACTTCATGACTGCCAACCCTGACCTCGACGGCAATCTACGTCACTGCGGGCGGACCCTTCGGTGCGGCGAAGGCAGTCCAGGACGCGGGAAAGGCGGGCCAGATAAAGATCATCTGCTACGACTTCGTGGACGAGACCATGCAGTTCGTGAAGAGCGGAGTCATCACGGGGACCCTCGGGCAGGACCCCTTTGCCCAGGGCCATGACCCGGCCATCCGCCTGTACAACTACCTCGTCGGCGGCGTCGTTCCGCCGGCGGGCAGGCTTCTCACGAGGGCGGACTTCGTGACCAAGGACAACATTTCCCAGTTCTACAAATAACGACAATCTCCCGGAGGGCCGTCGGCAGCCGCCGACGGCCCGTCCCGGGACTCGAACGGGGGACGCATGCATTCCAACACGGCCGCGCCGCTCCTGAGCGTGCAGGGCCTGGAGAAAAGTTTTGGAGGCCTCAGGGCGCTGGCCGGGGTTTCTCTGGAGGTGCGCCGGGGGGAAGTGCACGCCGTGGTGGGAGAAAACGGCGCGGGAAAATCCACGCTGATGAAAATCCTTGGCGGCATCATCCCCCGGGACGCGGGACGCACGGAGCTGGACGGGCGTGAGGTCTCCTTCGCGTCCCCTCGGGAGGCCATTGCCGCGGGCATCGCCGTCATCCACCAGGAGCTCTCCGTGCTCCCCACCATGAACGTGGTGGAGAACCTCTTCATGGGCCGCATGCCCACGAAGCGCGGAAGGATCCTCTGGAAAGCGCTGGAGGCGAACAGCCGCGCGGCGCTTGCCGAGGTGGGCCTGGATATCGATCCACACAGCCTCATGAGCAACCTGTCCATCTCCCATCGACAGCTCGTGGAGATCGCCAAGGCCCTCTCCATCAAGGCCCGGCTCATCATCATGGACGAGCCCAACTCATCCCTCAGCGACACGGAGACCGAACGGCTTTTCTCCGTGATCGGTTCCCTGAAGGGCCGGGGCGTTTCCATCATCTATGTCTCCCACAAGATCGACGAGGTGCTGAGGATCTCCGACCGGATCACCGTCCTCCGTGACGCAGCCCTCGTGGGCACCGTGGACAAGGCGGAGGCCACCGCGGGGTCCGTGATCAAGATGATGGTGGGCCGTGAGCTGACCAGGGAGTACGTTCCCCGCGGAGAGGCGGGGGAGACCATCCTGAGCGTGCGGGGGCTTTCGGGGGACGGGTTCACCAACGTCTCCTTCGACTTGCGCCGCGGAGAGGTCCTGTGCTTTGCAGGCCTCGTGGGCGCGGGGCGCAGCGAGGTCTGGCGCGCCATCTTCGGCGCCCAGCACCGCCACGCGGGAGAAGTGATCCTCGATGGGCGGGGCGTGCATTTCGCATCCCCGCGTCACGCAATCGCGGCCGGGCTTGCCATGGTCCCCGAGGACAGGAAGAAGCTCTCCCTCTTCATGGATCAGCCGGTGTGGTTCAACGTCGCGCTGGCAGGGCTGCACGGAATGAAGCGCCGGCTCTCGATTGACCGCAGGCGCGTGGGGGAGACCGTGAGGAGCTTCGTCACCAGCCTCGCCATCAAGCTGCGCTCCGTCGATGAGCTGGTGCGCAACCTCTCGGGCGGAAACCAGCAGAAGACCGTGCTTGCGCGCTGGCTTGCCCTGTCGCCCAAGGTGCTTATCCTGGATGAGCCGACGCACGGGGTCGATGTTGGAGCCAAGTCCGAGGTGTATGAGCTGATCCGGCGCCTGGCAAGCTCGGGGATCGCAATTGCCCTCATCTCCTCCGAGCTTCCCGAGGTGATTGCCATGGCGGACAGGGTGGTGGTGATGCACGAGGGCCGGGTGACGGGCATCCTTGGCCGCGCGGATGTCGACGAGCACAGGATCATGGCGCATGCCACGGGCAGCGAAACAGGGGCAGAGGTCGCGCGGTCCTGACCCTTACAGTGGCGCGCGGCTATTGGTTGACGTGCACGACCTTTGCGGGCGGGAAGCCGTTGAAGTATGTCGCTGAGGCGTGGCTGTAGGCGCCGATCATGTCGCTGTACACGAAGTCTCCCCTGCGAAGGGTCGGCAGGTTCTCCGCAATGGAGATGACGTCAAGGGCGTCGCAGGTGGGCCCGAAGACAGCGCTGATCTGCGTGGGCCCGTCTTTGAACGCCTTCACGCGGTACTGGCAGTGGTCGAAGATGATTCCCGAATACGTGTGGTAGACCCCGTCGTTGACGTAATAACATTTCTTCCCGTCACGCACGGCTGTACCGATGACTTCCGAGACGGCATACGCGGATGAGGCAACGAGGAACCGCCCCGGCTCGGCGAGGACCTCGATGTCCCTGGGGAAAAGCCGATCGAGCTCCGAGTTGATGATGGCAGCCAGCTCGGGGAACGGCTTGACCGTCCCGTCGTAGGGAACGGGAAACCCGCCGCCGATGTCGATGAGGTTCATCTTCGTGTAGCCGCGGTCCCGCGCCTCCGCGAAGACGCTCGCGGTGAGCTCGAGGGCCTGCACGTAGTTTGTGAAGTTCGTCGTCTGGCTGCCCACGTGGAAGCTGATGCCTTCCACGGTGAGCCCTGCGCGGTCGGCCTCCAGGATGAGGTCCACAGCTTCCCCCGGGGAGGCGCCGAACTTGGAGGACAGCTCCACCATCGCCCCTGTGTTGGGCACACGAAGCCTGAGGGCCAGCCCTGCGTGGGGCGCAAACTCCCTGATCTTCTGGATCTCGTCGTCGTTGTCGAACGTCACGAGGGGCTTGTACTGGTCAAGCTCCGCCAGGGTCTGCGGGGTCTTGGTCGGGTTGGCATAGATGATCTTGTCCCAGATCCATTCCTGGCGCTCGCGGGCGGGCATGTTCCTGATGTTTTCGTAGACGATCATGAACTCAGGCATCGAAGCGACGTCGAAGCTCCCGCCTTCCTGGAAGAGAGTACGCACGATGGCGGGGTCGGGGTTGGCCTTCACCGCGAAATATGCCTGCACGCGCGGGAGATGCTCCCGGAAGGCGCGGTAGCTCCGGCGGATTTCATCGTGATCCACCACGAACAGGGGCGTGCCGTGCTCCCGGGCGAGCTGCTGCAATCTATCCAGGGATATCATGGGCAGGCTCCCATCAGTCGCCTTCCTTGACGAGGAAGTTCCTGAATTGCCATGGGTCCGACATGTCGAAATCCGGGTCGTTGTACCCTTCGAATGGCCGCGGCAGATCCTTCAACGGTGTCCAATCCGACCTGGTCGAAATGAAATCACCCAGGTACGGGCGGGCGACCTCCAGGATGTAATCGTGCGGCAGGTCCTCCGGCAGGAGCAGGCCGCGCTGGGGATTGCCGATCATCCAGGAGACCGCGGCCACCACGGAAATGGCCACCTGCATGGTGGTGGCGTTCTGGTGGGGCAGGAGCCGCCGGGACTCTTCGATGCTCAGGTCGCTCCCGATCCACCACGAGGTGAAAGGATGGCCCATGAGGAGGGCGCCCAGGGCGTCGCTTCCCGTCGTGATTTCATCCGTGGCGATCCGCAGCTTCGGCTGGAGCCTGTAGTTGTTGCCCCGAAGCTCCGTCAGGGAGGCGATGGCGCTGTCGCAGGGACAGTAGGCGTAGTGGACCGTGGGGCGGTAGACCGGCGCGCCTCCCTCTTCCACCGTCAGCCGGTGGGAAATCGAGAACGCTTCCCCGTGGCGGATCACCATTCCGAGGATGGGTCCGGAGGGGACCCAGGAGCGCACCCACGTGTTCATCCCCATGCGGGCAAGGCAGATCTGGTTGCGCGGGCCCGTGGTATGCTGGAAGGCGAATGGAGGGACCCAGTTCTCGTGCGTGCCCCATCCCATTTCGGCCGTCGTGGTTCCTTCCTCGCGAAAACCCTCGATGCTCCACGTGTTGACGAACTCGTTCACCGCCTTGGGGAGGCTGGTGAGCTGCGTGTCGCGCTCGCTGCAGTGGATCACCCGCACGCCGAGGGCCTGCGCAAGAAGGTTGAAGCTCTTTGAATCGAGATGCTGCCGGATGACCTGGGCCGCGCGACCCTTTGCCTTGCCTTCCGAGAGGGCCGCCGTGGCAATATCGATGAGGCCCTGCTTGGTGAAATGAGAGATGAGGCCGGGATTGGCTCCGTGCTCGAGAATGGCGGTCGGCCCCGGCTCCTTCCACCGCCCGGTCCTCTCGCGGAGCTTCATGTGGCGCCAGTACAAGGTCCTTTCCGTGGGAGGAACGGCGCCGTACGCGTAGGGATCCCACACCTCCGTGGAGGTGTTGATGTACAGGACCCCGTGGTCGTGGCACCACTGGAGGATGTCGCCGGCGTCGATGTTCCAGGCGAGGTCCACGATCAGGTCGCCGCGTCCCACGTATCTGCCAAGGAGCGCGCCAAGGTTGTCCGGGGTCACCCGGTCGCGCACCACCGTTGCCCCTTTTGCGGTCCACTCCCGGAGGCGGGGCGCCCGGTCTTCGAAATCCAGGATGGTGATGTTTTTCGGGGAGCAATCGATGTGGCGGAAGAAAATGGGGAGCGTGCACTCGGCAACCGCGCCAAAGCCGAGGAAGAGGATCTTGTTGGGGAACGGCGTCATGATAGGCGGCTGCCCCCTGTGCTGTGCTGGCTCACCTGTCTCACGGGTTTCCGGCACGCACTATAGGGGCAATCGCCGAACATGGCAAGGGGCGCGCGCAAGTCACCGCGGGACTCGACGCGCTCCCCCCGGATCAGCAGAATACGCCGCAGGAGGGTCGACAGTGAAGAAGAACATCCTTGGGACGCACACGGTCACGCAGATCGGGATCCTGGTCAATGACATCGAGGCCGCCGCGCAGGTATATGCGGATTTCCTCGGTGTTCTAAAGCCGACCATCAGGGTTACCGACGCCCTGGAAAGATCCCAGGCCCGGTTCAAGGGCGCACCCACGAAAGCGCGCGCGAAGCTTGCTTTTTTTGATATCGGCCCGTCCCTGGAGCTGGAGCTGATCGAGCCGGACCGGGAGCCCAGCACGTGGCGGGAGGACCTGGACCGAAAAGGGGAGGGCGTCCACCACATTGCATTCCAGGTGAAAGGGATGAAGGAGAAGCTCGCGGCTCTCGGGGAGGGGGGGATGAAGCTCCTCCAGGCCGGAGAGTACACGGGCGGCCGCTACGCGTACGTCGACGCGTCGAAGGACCTGAAGGCCACGATCGAGCTCCTGGAGAACGATTGAACCAATAGATTTTTCTCAGCCCCCCGGCCCGGCGTATGATATATTCGTGTTAAAGGAGTGAAGAAGATGAGACAGAAATCCCTTGTCATTCTTGCCGCCCTCCTGGGCCTCGGTTTGCTTCTGGTTTCTCTTCCGGCAGCGGCGGCTGACCCGCGCGTCCTTCGCGTTACTTTTGCATGGCCCGATGCCATCGATCCGGCCATCGGCAATGACTATGCCAGCTCCTCTTCGATCGTGAACCTGTACGACACTCTTGTATTCCCCAACGCGAAGGGAGGCGTGAATCCCTGGCTGGCAACCTCGTGGAACGTTTCCCCCGACGGGCGGACGTACACCTTTCACCTGCGCCGGGGCGTTACGTTCCACGACGGCGGCGCTCTCAAGGCAAGCGACGTCGTGTTCAGCTACGATCGGTTCAAGACCATCGGCCGCGGGTTCGCCTACCTCGTGACGCCCAACATCGCCAATGTCACGGCCCTAAACGCGGCAACGGTGGTCTTCCGCCTGAAGGAGCCGAGCGCCCTTTTCCTGCCCAGCCTCGTGCGCCTCTATGTGGCGGAGCAGTCCCTCGTCAGGAAGAACACGAAGAAGGAAGGCCCGTACGGGGCGAATGGCGACTTCGGCACGACGTGGCTCCAGACCCATGACGCCGGATCGGGGCCCTACATGGTGAAGGAGTTCCCCCTGGAGCAGTACCTCCTCATGGGGAAGAACGCGAAATGGTGGGGGAAGTTCAACCCGAACGCCGCGGACGAGGTCCGATTCATCGGCACCACGGAGGGGGTCACCGTGCGGACCCTCATGCAGAACAAGCAGCTGGAGATCACCGACCAGTGGCAGAGCTTCGAGGCCTACCAGGCCCTGGAGAAGATCGACGGAGTGAAAGTGGCCGCGCTGCCCTCCATGACTTCCTTCTATTACATGGTCAACACGAAGAAAGCCCCCACGGACGACATTCATTTCCGCCTGGCCATGGAATACGCCTTCGACTACGACGCGGCGGTCGGGCTGGAATGGCCGGGAACAAAGCAGATGGTCGGGCCGGTGCCTGCGTTGCTTGCCGGCCATGACGACAATGTCACCGTGTACAAGAGGGACCTTGACAAGGCCAAGGCCGAGCTGGCGCAGAGCAGGTATGCCGGGCAGCTGGACCAGAACCCCGTGGTGGTCCAGTGGGTATCGGAGGTGCCCGATGAGGAGAAGTACGCGCTCCTCTTCCAGTCAAACATGGCGGATGTCGGCATCAAGGTGAACGTGGTCAAGGTTCCGTGGCTGAGCCTCGTGGAGAACACGAGCAAGCTTTCCAGCAGCCCGAACATCGCGACCATCTACGTGTCCTCCGACCTTCCGGAGGCCGGCCTCATGCTGAAGCAGCGCTACAGCTCCAGCACGGCGGGAACGTGGCAGCAGAACGAATGGCTGCAGGACCCGAAGCTCGACGCGCAGATCAACGATGCCCTGGCAACGCTGAGCGAGTCGGATCGGTTCGCCAAGTATGACAAGATCCAGGAGGAGCTGGTTGCCATGGCTCCCTCGATCTGGATCTATGACCAGATCGAGAAGCACGCGTATCGGACCACGGTGGACTGGCCGGCCGCGCGCGGGGAGACGAGCCTCATCCAGGGGTACGCATTCTTCGCGGCGGACATCGGGGTCGGCCAGTAACAGGGTGAGGCAGGCAGCCTCCCCCCGGACTGATCGGTAGGCCGGGTTTGTCAATTCTGAGCTTCATCGGGCGACGCCTGGCCTACTCTGTTCTCGTTCTCCTGGGGCTGTCCATGGTGATCTTCGTCATCGCGCGCATCATGCCCGGGGACCCGGCGCGCATGGCCGTGGGCATGATGGCGCCCCAGTGGGTCGTGGACAGGCTGCGCGAGCAGATGCACCTGAACCAATCCCTTCCGGTGCAGTACGTCTTCTGGCTGCGGGACGCGCTCCACGGTGATTTCGGTCTTTCCCTCGTGACGCAACGTCCCGTGATGAGCGACATCATCGAGTTTTTCCCCGCGTCCCTGGAGCTTGTGCTCTTCTCCGGCCTCCTCGCGGCCGTCGGGGGGATTGGCCTCGGAGTGCTCTCCGCCCGTCACAAGGACACCTGGATTGACGCCCTGGTCCGCGTCTTTTCCTACACCGGCGTAGTCACGCCATCCTTTGTCTTTGCCATTCTCTTTGTCCTTCTCTTCGGCTGGCTACTCCACCTCTTTCCCGTCATCGGGCGGCTCAGCGAGCAGGTCCACGCCCCGCCTTTGATCACGGGCCTCATGACCATCGACTCGCTCCTGGCAGGGAGGCTGGACGCTTTTGTCGATGCGCTCCACCACCTGGTCCTGCCGGCGCTTGCCCTGGCAATGGGCTCCGTCGCGCAGGAATCCAGGATCACCCGGTCCTCCATGGCGGATAACCTGGGAAAGGACTACATCACCGCGGCCCGGGCCCTCGGCGTCTCCGAGAGGGTGGTCATGGGGCGGTTCCTCCTGAAGCCTTCCCTTATCCCCACCGTCTCGATCCTCGGGCTGGACATCGCGTCGCTGTTCAGCATTGCGTTCCTCGTGGAGCTGATCTTCAACTGGCCCGGCCTGGCCCGCTACGGCCTGAGCGCAATGCTCCACAAGGACCTGAACGCCATATCCGCGGTGATCCTGGTGCTCGGGGCGGTCTTCGCCTTCGTCAATATTGTCGTGGACCTGATCGTCGCCGGGCTGGATCCCCGCATCCGGCTTGCGGCGACAAGAAGCGCGGAGAGAGCATGAGCGAATCAGCGGATGTAACCCGCCAGATCGGGGTCGAGGTGGCTTCCCGCAGGCTCAGGGAGCTGGAGAAGGCTTCCCGCCGGGAAAACTTCGGCCGCGCCTGGTTCAAGTTCTCCCGGAATCCCCTGTCGGTGGCCGGCCTCGTGATCGTGACGGTCGTTGTCCTTCTTGCGGTGTTTGCGCCTTTTGTCACTCCCTTCCCGCGGCACGCGGGGGCTTTCACCGATTTCGCCCATGCCAAGGTCCACCCGGGCGCAAAGTACATCTTCGGTACAGACCAGATCGGGCGGGACATCCTGACGCGCATCATCTTCGGACTTCGCTCCTCGCTCCTGATGGCCGTCCTGGTGCTCGCTCTTGTCGTGCCTCCCGGCGTTCTCCTGGGCCTCCTGGCCGGCTACTTTCGGGGAACCTGGATCGACGTTCTCATCATGCGGGTGACGGATGTCTTCCTTGCCGTTCCTCCCCTGATCCTGGCGCTTGCGGTTGCCTCGGTGCTCCAGCCGAGCCTGTGGCACGGCATGATGGCCGTTTCCCTCATGTGGTGGCCCTGGTACACGCGGCTCGTCTATGGCCTTTCCAGCCAGCTGCGAAACGAGTACTTCGTGGCGGCCGCGGAGGTCAACGGCGCCAGCCTCTGGCACATCCTTTTCCGCGAGATCTTCCCGAACACGGTCTCATCCGTGCTGACGAAGATGAGCCTCGACGTGGCCTGGGTCATCATCATCGGCTCCATGCTGAGCTTCGTGGGCCTGGGCGTTCAGCCCCCCGAGCCGAGCCTGGGCTCCATGGTTGCCGACGGCGCCCGCTACCTTCCCGACCAGTGGTGGATAGCGGTCTTTCCCGCCCTGGCAATCGTCGTGGTCGTGATGGGCTTCAATCTCCTGGGCGACGGCATCCGCGACATGTTCGCGTCCGAGCAGGCCTGACATGTCCAATGACGCCGGGTCCTCCTCCCTCCTCCTGGATGTCAGGGATCTCAAGCTGCACTTTGCCGTCTACGGCGGCTCGCTCAAGGTGCTGGACGGCGTGACCCTTTCCGTGCGCCGCGGAGAGAAGGTGGGGCTTGTCGGGGAGACCGGCTGCGGCAAGACCACCACCATGAAGGCCATCCTCCGCGTGCTTCCCGGGACGGCAAGGATCAGCGGCGGCCAGATCTCCTTCATGGGCAGGGACATCCTCGGGATGAGCCAGCATGATCTTTCCCGCGTTCGTGGGCGCGGCATCTCCATGATCTTCCAGGACCCGACCGCGGCCCTCAACCCGGTATTCACGGTCGGGGAGCAGCTGGAAGAGGTCATTTCCCACTCCGCTCAAGCCGGCGGCCGCGGAGTTACCCGCCGGGCAGCCCATCAGCAAGCAATCGCATCTCTGCGGGAGGTTGCGCTTGCAGACCCGCAGAGGCTCCTGGGAAGCTATCCCGTTCAGCTGAGCGGCGGCATGCGCCAGCGGGTCTGCATCGGCATGGCGCTTGCGACGGGCCCGGCCCTCCTCATCGCGGATGAGCCGGGCACCTCGCTGGACGTGACCATCCAGGACCAGATCCTGCGGCTCCTCCAGGCCCTCGTGAACGACAGGCACGCGTCGGTGATCCTCATCACGCACACCTTAGGCGTCGTGCGGGAGCTGACCGACCGGGTGTACGTGATGTACGCCGGGACCGTGGTGGAAACGGCCAGGACACCGAAGCTGTTCGCCCGGCCCGCCCACCCCTACACGCAGGGCCTGCTGGAGACGGTTCCCCGGCTGACAGGCGGCGGCATTGCCAGCGGGATCCCCGGGCGCATCCCCGACTATCTCAACCCGCCGTCAGGCTGCAGGTTTCACACGCGCTGCCCGCACGTCATGGACATCTGCCGGGTCAGGAAGCCGCCCTTGTTCAGGATCGATGACGAGCATGAGGCGGCCTGCTTCCTCTATGCGGGCGGGAAAAGCGGGAGCTCCGCAGGCGCAGACCAGAGGCGGGCGCAATGAGCGACGACCTCCTGACAGCGGTGGACCTGAAGAAGCATTTCGTTGTCGGCCGCAAGGGAGGGGCGCGCCGGCCAGTCACGGTCAGGGCCGTGGACGGCGTGTCCTTCAGCCTGCGCGAAGGGGAAACCCTCGGGCTGGTGGGCGAGTCGGGCTCCGGGAAGAGCACCGTTGCGTATACGACCGTCGGGATGTACCGACCCACCTCCGGCAGGCTCATTTTCCGCGGCCAGGATCTCTTTTCTGAAAAACGACGCCGACCTCAGCAGCTTCGCAAGGAGATACAGATCGTCTTCCAGGACCCCGGATCCTCCCTGAACCCCCGGCACACGATCCGCGAGATCCTGTCCATGCCCCTTCGGGTCCACCAGCCGGCGCACAACCGGGTGCAGCAGATCCTCCACCTCCTGGAGACTGTCGACATGCCTTCCGAGTACATGTACCGCTACCCCCACACGCTGAGCGGCGGAGAGAAGCAGATCGTCGGGATTGCCCGGGCGCTTGCCAGCGATCCCCGGCTGGTCATCCTGGACGAGCCGACTTCCGCGCTGGACGTCTCCGTGCAGGCCAAGACCATTACACTCCTCCTTCGGCTGCAGAGGGAGATGGGGCTCTCCTACCTCTTCATCACGCACGACCTGGGCCTGATGCGAAACGTGGCGTCCCGCGTGGCCATCATGTACCTGGGAAGGATCTGCGAGGTCGCGGAGACGTCCGACTTTTTCAAGAACCCCCTCCACCCGTACACGCAGATGCTGCTCTCCTCCATCCCGGTCATCTCGGAAGAGGAGGAGAAGCTGAAGCCGCGCAAAGTGATCTCCACGGGGGAGATCCCGAGCCCGGTCGATATCCCCTCGGGGTGCAGCTTCCATACCCGGTGTCCTTTCGTGATGGATATCTGCCGCCGGGTGGATCCCGTGATGGTGGAAGGAGCTCCCGGACACCAGGTTCGCTGCCATCTCTATGAAAGGAGTCCCCACAGTGAGAGTGGCCACTGACATCGGCGGAACCTTCACGGATCTCGTTTTTGTCCGTCCCGATGGGACCGTTGGAACGGGCAAGAGCGACACCACGCCCGACCAGTATGAGAAGGGCGTGATGGATGTGATCCAGGCGTGCGGCATCCCTCCGGCGGAGTTCGCCTCCTTTGTCCACGGGACAACCATCGTCATCAACGCCATCACGGAGCGCAAGGGCGCCCGGGCGGCCCTGATCACGACGGAAGGGTTCCGTGATGTGCTGGAGATCGGCCGCGGCAACCGGCCCGACTTTTTCAACCTGGAGTATCGCAAGCCCCGGCCTTTCGTGCCCCGGTTCCTGCGCCGCGAGCTGCCGGGGCGCATATCGTACAAGGGCCAGGAGACAAAGCCGCTGGACCTGGCGCCGCTCTCGGGGATCCTGGAAGATTTCCGGCGGGAAGCGGTGGAGGCCATTGCCGTTTGCCTGATCAATTCGTACGCCAACCCGGCCCACGAGGAAGCGGTGGTCGCGAAGATACGGGAGCTGTGGCCCGAGGTCTCCACGGTGGCATCGCACCAGATCACGCGCGAGTGGCGCGAATACGAGCGCACCAATACGGCCGTGATGTCAGCCTACGTGCAGCCCATAGCGCATCGGTACCTCGACCGGCTGACCCGGTCCCTCTCGGACGCGGGCATGCGCTGCACTCCCTACATCATGCAGTCCAACTGCGGCGTGGATACGGTGAAGAATACGCGCCAGATACCGATCACGATGATCGAATCAGGGCCCGCCAGCGGCGTCTGGGGAGCCGCGGCGCTGGGCCGCCTGATCGGCGCGCCGAACGCAATTGCCATCGACATCGGCGGCACCACGGCCAAGTGCGGGCTCATCACCGGCGGCCAGGTCAAGCTCAACACGAACTACATGGTGGAGCGGACGGAGCTTTCCGCGGGGTATCCCGTCATGGTGCCCGTTGTGGACCTCGTGGAGATCGGCAACGGCGGAGGATCGATTGCCTGGGTGGACGAGTTCAAGAGGCTCCATGTCGGCCCGCAGAGCGCGGGGGCCGTGCCGGGCCCTGTTTCCTACGGCGCCGGGGGAACGGAAGCAACCACCACGGATGCCAACCTGGCCCTGGGGTGCATCAACCCGAATTATTTCTGCGGCGGAAAGATCACGGCGGACATGGACGGAGTGGAAAAGGCGCTGGGGAAGCTGGCAGCCACTCTTGGCACGGACGGCAGGGAAGCGGCCCGAGGGATTGTCCGGATTGCCAACAACAACATGGTGAATGCAATCAAGCTCATCTCCGTCAACAGGGGCCTCGACCCACGCGACTTCACCTTGATTGCATTCGGCGGGGGCGGAGGCATGCACGCGTGCGCCCTTGCCGGGGACCTGGGAATCAAGAAGGTCGTGATCCCGAGCCTTTCGGGGGTCTTCTCCGCGTGGGGGATGCTGTTGAGCGACCTGAGGCGGGACTACCTCCTCACCCGGATCATCGACCTCGGGGACCCGCAGGCGGCGGCCCGGCTGGCCGAAGGGTTTGCGTCGCTGGAGCAGGAGTCGGTCCGCCAGTTCGCGGCGGAAAACATCGACCGCGGCCGCCTGCATTTCCAGCGCTTCGGGCGATGCCGTTATCAGAACCAGGAGCACTCGGTGGAGATCGACATCCCGGCCGGGAACATCGATTCCGCCGCGCTGGATACGGTCCGCGAGCATTTCCATGCCAGCTACGAGCGCGAGTACACCTACCGCCTTCCTGCGCCGGTGGAGCTGGTCTGTTTCCACCTCGTTGCGATTGCGGAGGTGGACAAGCTTGCTCCGCAGGCGCGCGCCGCAACGGGGAAGAAAATCAAGGAAGCGGTCAAGGGCCGGCGCGAGGTCGATTACGCGGAAGCCGGCGTGCACACGGCGGTCATCTACAACGGGGACATTCTTGAGCCCGGGATGAGCTTTTCCGGACCCGCCATCATCGAGGAGTCCGGCACCACCGTGGTTGTTCCGCCCGGTATCCGCTGCCGCGTGGACGAGTACGGAAACTACATCCTGGGAGGAGCGAAATGAGCAGCCACGACGATCCGATCACCATTGAAATCATCCAGAGCTCGCTCCAGGCAGCGGCGGACGAGATGTTCGCCGCCCTTCGCCACACGGCGATGAGCGCGATCATCTACGAGGTGCTCGACTGCGGCACTGGAATCACCGACAGAAATGGCGACCTTGCGGGCTCCGGCGCCGGCATTCCCGCCTTTGTCGGCGTGCTGGACAAAACAGTGAAGAAAGTGCTCCAGAAGTTCGACAAGCCCGGCGACATCGAGCCGGGGGACATCTTTGCCACCAACGATCCCTACAACGGCGGCGTGACCCACCTGAATGATGTCATCCTCGTGATGCCGGTCTTCTCGGGCAGCGACATCGTGGCGTGGACCGCCAACATAGCCCACTGGAACGACGTGGGCGGAATGGTGCCGGGGAGCATGTCCACCGACGCGCGGGAGATCTTCCAGGAAGGCATGATCCTGGCGGGGATCAAGCTCTTCTCCCGCGGTCAGCCCATTCGGTCGGTGTTCGACATCCTCACGTCCAACTGCAGAATGCCGGATTTCCTCACCGGTGACCTGTGGGCGGGCGTCGCCTCGGTCAGGGTGGGCGAGCGGCGGGTCCTTGAGATCGTCACAAAATACGGAAAGGATGTCTTTCTGCGGGCGGTTGAGAAGTACCTGGAATACGGGGAGCAGGTGAGCCTGGCAGCGCTTCGCAAGCTTCCCAAGGGCATGTACACCCTCGTGGAGGAGCAGGACCAGGGGCTGCCCTGGAAGGTGGCCGTGGAGGTCCGCGATGATGCATTCATTGTCGACCTTCGGGAGAACCCGGACCAGGACAGGGGCCCCTTCAATATGAGCCGCGACGAGGCAATCGTGTCCTGCCAGATGGCGTTCAAGAGCGCCACCTCGCCGGAGCGCGTTGCCAACGGCGGGACATTCCGGCCGTTGACGGTCCTCACGCGCAACGGAAGCATCTTCGATCCGAAGTTCCCAGCCGCCATGGGCATCTATTACGAGATGACCATCAGGCTGGAGGACCTGGTCACGCGGTGCCTGGCGCAGCGCCTGCCGGACCTCATCCCTGCCGGCCATTTTGCCTCCGTGTGCGGCACGCTGTTCGGCGGCATCCACGCTGACACGGGCCGAACGTACGCCGTGATCGAGCCGGAGCTGGGCGGGTGGGGCGGGTCACCCCGCGCTGACGGCAACCCGGGCCAGTTCTCCGCCCTGCACGGGGAGACCTATAACTGCCCCGCAGAGGTGGCGGAGGCCCGCTACGGCGTCACCGTGGACTACCTCAGCTTCCATGATGAGGACGGCGGCGCCGGCCTGCACCGCGGCGGCAAGGGGGTGCGGATCGATTATCGCATGCGCTCCGACAACGCCTGGCTCACGGTGGCCTACACGAGGTCCCGCGTCCTGCCCTGGCCGCTGAAGGGCGGCTGCCAGGGATCACCCAATCACGTCGTCATTGTCCGTGCTGACGGAAAAACGGAAGACCACTCGGTGGTGAGCGGCCTCACGGTGAACCGCGGAGAGGTCATCAGGATCATCACTGGCACGGGCGCCGGCTGGGGAGACCCCCTGCAACGAGACCTGGAGCTTGTCAAGGAAGACCTCAGGAACGGCTACATCAACCGCGAACAGGCCAACAAGTACTACCGGCTGGATGAGCGGCTCAAGAGCGCGGGATAGCCGGCCTTCTCCTCCACGGGCGAAGGCTCAGGTCCCCGGCGATGGAGCCTTTTCCACCGAGCCTTCGTCAGGCATCTTGTTCTTCCGCTTCTCGGCCCTCCGCGCCATCATCCTGGCATGCGCTTCGGGCGAGCCGTCGTGAAAGCTGCCGAACCACTGGTCCAGGGGCACCGCTTCGGTTCCAAAGTTCACGGTGAAGAACCGATGGTGCAGGTAGTGGAAAAAGTATTCGTTCTTCAGACCGCGATCTTCCTGCGTCACTATCTTGTCGAAACCGGCGTGTCCGAGAGCCGGGGTAAGCCCCGCGTGCTGGAGGTTGAAGATCACATGGATCGGGTGCGACGGCACGATCCAGTGAATCATGACCACTGAGAAGTAGAGCAGGTGCTCCAGGGGATGCATGGCCACCCCCGACCATGGCCCGACGTTGACGTTCTTGTGATGAACGAAGTGGATCGCGTTGTACAGCGGCTTCCAATGGATCAATCGGTGTATCCAGTAGAAATGGAACTGCCGCCAGAAGAGGACCCCGAGAATGAGAAGCACGAAGTACACCGGATGGGTGCGAAAGTCGATATACGGAATCCACTTGTTCGCGTACGCCCACAGCGTCACGGCCTCGTAGCCCGACCAGATGGTGCATGCGCTGACCATGTTCCAGAAGATGTTGTCCCAGGTCTGGTTGGAGAACAGGAACTTCGGATCGTGCGTCGCGAGCCACTTGTTGCTGTATTTGTATTTTGTTCCCTGCGCCCGCGTCGCGTACAATCTCAGGTGAAGCCCTCCGGCCACCAGGATCAGGAGCACGGCGTTGCGGGCGTATATCTCGGCAACCCACCCGGGCGCCCAGCGCACCGTGCGGTCGAAGCCGGGCGTAAAGAACAACCAGCTGACCACGGCAACGGCCACAAAAAACAGGTTCATCGGCCAGAGAAATCCCTCGGGGGCAAAAAGGTATCTGGCGATGCTCGCCAGATTCCACGGCAATCGGAACAACGGGCTCGGCGTCGGAAGCGGCTCCGGGACCCATTCTCCGCGAGAATCGCGCTTACCCCATTCTGTATCAGCCATGGAGCACCTCCGCAGATATCGATTGAAAAACTGACAGCTAGAAGTTATTTCCGCCCCGCGGGGAGGTCAACGTTTTTCAGCCGGCAGTTCCAACTGCGGAGAATCCGTTGTATCCTCGGCGGAAATGGACGGGAGCCCGCAAACGCAAGCCGTGCTCGAAGAGCGCCTGGCGCGGATCCTCGGAATGGCCGGGACGGACGAGGGATTCTATGTCCTTGCCCTCCATTCCTTCATGGAAGCATACATCTGTGAGCGGGATCCCGGGCTCAGGGGCATCGAGCACTTTTCCGATCGCCTTCGCGCCTTCGGCGATCAACTGCGGTCACAGGGCTGCCGTCCTGAGGATCTCAGGACTCTTTCCCGCATCATCCAGGAGCACGCGCTGACTAACTCCGTCCGGCATTCCTTCACCCGGCTGGACAGGGAAGAGGCGCTCGCGGCAACCCACAATTTCCTTCGATTCTGCGGCCTCTGCGGTATCGGCTCGAAGAGGCTGGAGGAGCTGGGCAGGTCGCTCTCCCTGTGGGACGACAAGCGCTCTCCGCTGGGGCGAAGCAAAGAGCTTTCCCGCATCCAGGTGGAGCTGTCTGTCGCGCAACGCGATGCCGCAAAGCTCCTTGCCGGGACGGAGGCGTGGGCAAAGGACAAGCTGCGCCTGGCTGAGCTGGAAGGGGAGGCGCTCCGCCTGGCAGCGCGGCTGGACAGGGAAAAGGCCCGGGCGGATGCAAAGGCGGAAAGGCTGGATGAGCTTCGAAAGGAGCTGAACGATCTTGCCCGGGAGAAGGGCAGGCTGGTGGAGCAGCTTGCCGCCTACCGCGACCTGGACCTGTACGTGGACCACGTGAGCCGCTTCTCCCTGTACACGCGCACCCGCATGGACTATGAGCGCAGCGTCATGAAGCTCACTCCCGAGCAGTCTGAAGCGGTGGACGGCCTTAGACCCGGGTTCGACTTTCTCATCCGCGGCGGGGCCGGAACGGGAAAGACCATCGTCCTTCTGCACGCGCTGGAAAAAGTCCGGCGCGCCCGTGAGGCCGAGCTGGATCTCAAGCCGGGCATGCGGATGCTCTTTCTCACCTATACGAACACCCTGGTGAAATACGACCGCTACGTTGCGGAGATCCTCCGGGAGAAGGACGCCGAGGACCTCATCATTACGGCGGACAGCTTCTTCCTTGGCCGGCTTCGCCTCCTGGGCCAGAGGCAGAGGGTGGACTACACCGTCATCCCCCGCCTGGCGGAGAAGTACAACACGACGGGGTTTTTCTCCGTCCAGGAGCTCGCCGTTGAGGTGGAAGAGCTCATTTTCGGGAGCCTCGTGACACGACGCGAGTACGTGGATGAGATGATCCCCCGCAAGGGCATGCGCCAGCCGCTCACCGCGGGGCAGCGTGAGGCCGTGTGGGCAATCAGGGATCGGATGGCCGCGGAGATGGAGCATGACGGGATCCTGAGCAAGAACTATTCGCGGATGAAGCTGATCGAATACCTGGAGGCTCATCCCGATGACACCAGGCTCAGGGACCTGGAAATGGCGTTTGTCGATGAATCACAGGACCTCAGCCCGGCGGACCTCAGGGCCCTGAAGCTCATGACCCGTCGGGGCCTGATCATGGCCGGCGACACCGGCCAGAGCATCTATGGGGTCAGCTCCCCGTACAAGCGCGCGGGCGTCGACATTGCCGGCAGGTCCCGTGTCCTCCACATGAGCTTCCGGAACACCGTCCCAATCCACGATGTGGCCGAGGCATATCGCGCGCGTGCGGGCCTGGAGGACGAGGAGGCGGGCGCCACGGTGGCTTTCCGGGAGGGCCCCGTCCCCGAGCTGTACACCGCCCCGACCCGCAACGAGCTGGCGCTGCTTCTCTTGCGGAAAGCCTCCCTCTTCATCGACGTGCTCGATTACGATCCCGAGAACATCGCTGTCCTTGCTCCCACAAAGACCGACCTTGCAGCCATCGGCGACATCCTTGGCCATGCCGGCTACCAGCACGCGAACGTACGCGATGATGATTTCTCATTCAAGCAGGAGAAGACCATCCGGCTCTCCACGCTCCATTCCAGCAAGGGCCTCGACTTCCCCGTGGTCCTTCTGTATCTGCCTTCCCTTCCTCCGCGGACCGAGTACGACGGGAAGACCGGAGAAACCCTTGTACGCAACCTCATCTATGTTGCCATGACGAGGGCCATGGACAACCTGAACGTGTTCACGCTGGAAGGGGCGCACGACAGCCAGGAGGAAGAACCGCTGCAGGACCTCGTGCAGGCGTTCAGGTGAGCTGGCGGGCGGTTTCAAGCCGCCAGGGGATGTCAAGCCGCCAGGGGATATCAAGCCGCCAGGCGCCGCGCCCAGACAAGAATAGCCCACATGGCCCGCAGGTCCTCTTCGTTGTAACGGGCGATCTCCTGGAGAATCAGCGAACACTCCGCCACGTCCGCCATTCGGCTTGCCTTGATGTACCGGGCTATGGACCATTCTCCGCCGTAATCCTCCATGGTCCGCTTGTACCCGGAGAGCCGCTCCACGACCTTCAGCCCGTAGCTCGGGACAGGAAGGGCAAATGCGGCGCGCACGGCCTTGAGCAGATCGAAACAGTTTTCGAGGACTCTCGACGCAATACCATCCGGATCCCCGAACCTGTCCCTGTACGATCTCAGCTTCGCTTTCTCGTACTCCGCCCAATGGACGAACGGAATTGCGCCATGGTCCCGCATGATCCCGGCCGCCATCTCCAGGAAGCGCCGCCACCCGTCCCGGTCAGCGTCAGGGCCAAAGCCGGCGAGGGTCGGGCAGTAGGGACCGAGAGGACCGTCCTGGCCGTAGACCTGCGCTCCCCACAGATACACCTTGTCCAGCTCGTCATACTGGGGAGGCACTCCCTCGAGGTCGAACATCACCATCGGCCCTTCGGGCAGCCTGAGATCGTCCAGGCGGATCATTTTCCCGGCTGCCAGGGCCCGGGCCTGAGCGAGGATCCGAGCGGCCGCCCCGCCCACGCGCTGCTGGCGGCCGGCCCGCGGCCGCGTCATCGCGGCAAGGCTGCTACCGTCCATGCGCGCCAGCAGCTGGTCATACGTGCTGATCCCCTTTTCCCGGAGGCTGCGCGATGTTGCCTGGTCGACACCGTAGATCAGGGAGACGTCGTGGTCCCGGGCAGCACGGTCCCAGCAACGCTCCTGGAACGGGCAGGTGCCGCACTTGGACCACCCGATGGGCTCCCAAGGCTCCTCGGGAAGAAGGAGAAGACTGCGGATCCGCTCGAGGCCCTTCACCGCCGGGTCGCTGCCCTCGTAGGTCAGGACATCAACGGTGCCGTCTCCCAGGTACACTTCGAGGGCCGCGGGGGATCTGCCGAAAGTCGTTTCGAAAAGCCAGCCGTACGTCTGGAGCTGGCCCGCGATTTCCGGGTGCTTGCCTTTGCGGACGCTCCTGGAGAGCTTGCAGTCGCGGATGCGATACGATTTTCCCTCGCGGATCATGAAGTCGGGAATGCCCGTCACCACATCGCGGGATCCGGGAAGTGTAGAGCGCATCACGCCCTGGTAGATGACGGCGGCGCCGCTTTCCACGGCATCTCGCGTGCGCTGCGCCCTGTCCGCCAGGCTTCCGTCGCCCAGGTTCCTGACATCGGTGAAGGTGGACAGGTGATCTTTTTCGTGCTGCTCGCCCAGCTCCCTGATGAGGAGCTCCAGCTCGGACGGCTCGGCGCGCACCTCTTCCCGTGCCGTGAGGAAAACCCTCTTCTCGCATGCGCTGGGCCGATAGAGACTGTAAAAAGCAGAGGCTGACAGGCTCAGGCCGGTTTTTTTCATGACGGCCGCCGCTCCAGCATCCTTTCCAGCCGCTGCCTGACACGCGGCCATTCCTGCGCGGTGATGCTGAAGAATACCGAGTGGCGGATCCTTCCGTCCGCCGTGATGAGGTGGTTTCGGAACACGCCCTCCTGCACCGCGCCGATCCTCTGGAGGGCGCGCCGGGAGGGAACGTTCAGAGAGTCAGTCTTGAACTCTATCCTGATGCATTGCAGCACCTCGAAGGCGTGACGAAGCATCACGTATTTCGCCTCCGTGTTCACGCGGGTGCGCTGCCAGGGTATTCCGATCCAGGTGGCTCCAATCTCCATCCGGCGGCTCCTGGGGTCGATACTCATGAACCGGCTCGTTCCGACTATCCGAGGTCCTGCATCGGTGGACGTGAGCACTATCACGAACGGAATTGCGGCAAGGGAACGACGGGCGGCAAGCGCGTCCCGGACCCAGGCCGCCATCTGTTCGCGCGTCCTCATGGGAGACGGCATCAGCCGCGTGATGTCAGGATCCAGGCCCACCGCGCACAGCGACTCCAGGTGCTCCTCCCGCATGGGCTCCAGCCTGATTGCCGCGCCTTCGAGCACGGGCATGTACTCGTCGGGCAGGGGCCGGGGATCAGGCGATGTGAAACGGACCGTGAGGCCGTCGATGTCTTCGGCCGGCCAGGCGCCGGCGCTCGGCGCCTCCGTGCTGCCCGGCGCCTCAGAGCTGCTCATGCCACGAGAATACAGCAGGGATGGTTCAATGACGAGACCGGTCTTGACTGCGCAGCCCGCTTGCGCGAAGGATGCTGTGCTGTGGAGCTTCACCTGACTGCACTCATAGAGAGGCTGTGCCAGCTGGCTGATGATGAAGGCCGCTGGAGCATACGGTCTGAGGAGGTTGCCGGGCTCCTGGGCATCAAGCCGGTCCCCTTCTGGCGCGCGGTTGCCGGGCTGAAGGACAGGATCAGCCTCTCGGAAGCCATCGACGGATGGACCCAGGACTCCGTGGGGGACCTCGTCACGCTCCTTGAGCGCCTCGCGGTGGATGGCGCGGAGAAGGAGATGACCAGGGCCGGCCTCTTCCTGCCCTACACGCTGGGCATCGAGCTGGCAGAGGAGCTCATGTTCCACGCGCGGACCCGGGGCGCGGCGCATGTTGTCCGCCTGGAGGAGCTGGCCGGCATGCTGCGGCACACGGCAAACGTGCGCGCCGCTGTCGGCATCTACCTCGATGAGCATACGGATCTCGACGCGCTGCTCGATGCAGCGGTCGAATCCTTCCAGGCTCTCCACGGGTTGCCTCCGCTTTCCCGCTCCACGGCGCGCCGGTCCCTGCAGCGGATGCTCGAGCGGCATGTTCTTGATCGAAAGGCCCTCATGGCGGGCCTGGAGGAAAGGCTCCGCCTGGCCGCCGCGCAACTCGGATACATGGATCCCGAGGATCGAAGCGCCGCGGGGGATCAGGAGGAAGAGCCGGGACAGACCCGCGGCTCAGCCAGGCGCGCGTGGGCCCGAAGAGTGATGGGGGTGGACGGGAAAAGCTGCACCACGGAGTCCCTTCGCCTCACCTACCGCAAGCTCATGATGCGATATCACCCCGATGTCGACCCGTCGGGCCTGGAGAGATGCAAAGACATCAACGCGGCGTACTCCATCCTCATTTCTGACTCGACAAGGTCCGGCACGGAGACCTCATCGTAAAAAGCCTGCATGGGGACTATGATATAGTTGCACGCACATGGAAAGTTTCCTCATTCTGGACGCGGATGGGGCGGTACGGGAACGTTTCTCTCACTACTTCGGCGCACAGGGATTTTACATCGATGTAGCGTCCGACCGGGAAAGCGCCTTCCAGCGTCTCGAACAGCACATCTTCGACGTCGTGATCTTCGATGTCGACACCCTTGGCACCCCTCCCGAAGTGCTGCTCCGGTTGGTCAGGGGGAGCAACAGCGGCGCCGTGGTCATCGCCATGAGCGAGAGGGCGAAGTTCGATGAAGCCATCCGCGCCGTCCGCGAAGGCGCATCTGATTTCATCCTCAAGCCCATCAACCTGGCCGAGCTGGAGATCAAGGTCGACAAGGGGATAGAGCTGAAGCGTCTGAACCAGGAGGGCCAGGCTCTTCGGGGGGAACGAACACTCATATACAGGACGAAGAATCTCGTTGGCCGAAGCCCGGCTATCCGAAAGGTCCTCGCCCTGGTGGAGAAGGTGGCTACAAGCAACTCGAGCGTCATTCTTGTCGGGGAAACGGGAACAGGAAAAGAGCTCCTGGCAGGGGCAATCCACTACAGCAGCCCGAGAGCCAGAAATGCTTTCGTTCGGGTCAACTGCGCGACCCTGCCCGACACGCTCCTGGAGAGCGAGCTCTTCGGTCACGAACGGGGAGCTTTTACCGGAGCCGACAAGCTGCGCATCGGGCGCTTCGAACAGGGGAACGGAGGATCCATTTTCCTGGATGAGGTTGCGGATGTGACCCTTCCGACGCAGGCCAAGCTCCTGCGGGTGCTCCAGGAACACGAGTTCGAACGCCTGGGGAGCAACCGGACCATCAAGGTGGACGTGCGAATCATCGCTGCCACGAACAAGGATCTTGAAAAGGAGATTGCCGAGGGACGCTTCCGGGAGGACCTGTATTATCGATTGAACGTCGTGACCATCAAGATACCGCCTCTGCGCGAGCGCAAGGGCGATGTCGAGCTCCTCTCCGAGTTCTTTCTGCAGAGGTTTTCGCAGCCGCTGAGCAAGAAGATAGGAAAGATCGACCCCGCGGCCATGCGCCTCCTCAAGGGCTATCGCTGGCCGGGAAATATCAGGGAATTGGAAAATACCATTGAGCGCGCCGTTCTCATGGCGGAAACCGATGTGATCACTCCCGATGACTTGTCGCTGCCCTTCAAGCCCGAGGTCAGGCCCAGCCGGGCTTCCGTGCGCATACCTGCGGGAGGGTTGAGGTGGGAAGAGATGGAGAAGGATTTCCTTCTCCAGGCCCTCTCGATGAGCGGGTGGGTGCAGAAAGAGGCTGCCCGTCTTCTTGGGCTTTCAACGCGGGTCCTGAATTACAAGATCAGGCATTTCGGAATAACGCATCCTACCTGGAAGCAGAACAAGTAAACCCCACGCTCTGCGAGCCACAATCATGGCCCCTCGAACGGTCACGGATCAGGCTTGAGTGAGGGCTTTCTTGATGAGCTCGTGATTGACCTGGAAGTGGTTCCAGACCCTGCCCGGCTTTCCGCCGGAAAGCAGGATGAGCTGCGGCGACTCGTGGGCAACGGCGTAGGTCTGGGCAATCCAGTTGGAAATCTCCCGCTGCTCGCGGACGTTCACCCAGTAGACGGGAAGCTCGGTTTGAAGGGCCCGCACTTCCCGCGCCGCGCGGGCAGAGACTCCGCACGCGGTGGAATGTTTGAAGACGAGGCAGTCCGGCGGCAATGACATTTCGTTCAGTGGGATGATCGTGCTCACAGGGTAGCGCCCGTCCGCGTTTTCCGTCAATCCGCGGCAGCGATGGAGACTTTCTGCCTGATGGCGCCGAGGTGATACGCCACGTGCGCAAGAGCGCCGAGCGTCCCGCCCAGGGCCTCCTCGCTTTCCATGGCATACACTTCGATGGCGTGCTTCAGGTCGCGAAAGGCAGTGCGCAGGCGCTCGCGCGTGTGCTTCCATCCCGCATCGTCCGCGCTGCTGAGGCTCCAGCTCTCGTCCCACTTGCGCGTCGTGCGGTCGCCCTCGATCCATCGCGCCGAGGCATGAAGACCGAAGATGACGTGGTTCACGTGGGCGGCGATGCTCGTTCTTCCCAGGATGCGGGATGCCTCAGCCGCGCCGAGCTTCTCCAGGGTCCCGAACAGGCCGCTGTCCCTTCCCGTGTCCGTGAAGTAACTCCAGCTTTCCCGCGGTCCTTCGAACGCCTCCGAGAGGACGCCGAGGATCTGCTCCACCATTTCCCTGCTGCCGATGGCCATGGAGAGAATGTATGAAAACCGGGGCCCGCGAGCAAAAGCCCGCGCGCCGCCGCCTTTCGTTGACTTTTCCCCACCGCACTCCTATCATGGTTCAACTGGCGCATATGAAGCAGATAACGATCCGGTTCGACCTTCGCATATCTGACGAGATGAACGAGTTCCTTGTCAATGAAGCCAGCTCCCGCAAGCTGAGCTTCGAGGGGCTCATGCTGATGTACATCGAGGACCAGATGAAGAGAGTCCGGCAGGAAAGCCAGCGCATCGGTCCCGGCAAGCCGTAGCTGGGAAGACCTCGGGCCGGTCTCGCCGCATTTTCTCCGCCGCTCGTCGCGGTTCGATATACGCCATTCATCTGATGCAGGAACGACGTCGGAGGTACGTCCATGGGAGACGTTGTGAACCTTGTCGGACTTTCTGTGGAGAGTTTCCTGCGGGAGCTCAGCTCTGCTTCTGCCGCACCGGGAGGCGGCAGCGTGGCCGCTCTTTCGGGCGCTCTGGCGGCCGCGCTGTGCGAGATGGTGGCGGGGCTGACCGCGGGAAAGGAAAAGTACAGGAGCTCCTGGAAAGATGTGGAGAAGGCAGGCCATGAGTCAGCGGCGCTCCAGTCGCGCCTGAGGGAGCTGGTGGATGAGGACACGCGGGCTTTCCTGGCTGTCATGGAAGCGCGCAGGCTTCCTCGCGGGACCGCGTGTGAGCGAAGAGCAAAGGAGAGATCCCTCCAGGAGGCCATCCTGCAATCCGCGAAGGTCCCCCTTTCCACTCTCTGCGCCCTGCGCGAGCTTTCCGCGATTGCCGGGCGCGTGACCGAGATGGGCAACCCGAGCTGCGTCACGGATGCCGGCTGCGCGGCCCAGATGATCCGGGCCGGCGCGGTATGCGCGGCCTGGAACGTCCGCGTCAACCTGCCGTCGGTCCGGGACACGGTGGCCCGAGAGGAGCTTTCAGCCCGAACCGCAAAGATGCTTCACGAGGTGATGGATGAAACCCAGAGAATCGAAGGTATCGTCGAAGACAGGCTCGCGCGCATGCCCGGACCCTGATGGAGGCGGGATGGATTCTTTGAGGATCGGGGACGCGCCCCTCACTATCGACGCGCTCGTTGCCATTGCCCGCGGAGCGGCCCGGCTGGAGCTCTCTGAATCCGCCCGGGACCGGGTCACCAGGGCGCGCGCCCTGGTGGAACAATGGGTGAAGGAGGGCAGGGCGGTCTACGGCGTGACGACCGGTTTTGGCGCCCTCTGCGAGGTTGCCATAGAAGCCGCCCAGACGCGCGCCCTGCAGGAAAACATCATCATGAGCCACGCGGCCGGGGTCGGGACTCCTTTCGCGACGGAAATCGTGCGCGCGGTGATGGCCGTGAGGATCCAGGACCTCTCCCAGGGACACGCGGGGGTGAAGCTGGAGACCCTCCAGGCGCTGGTGGATCTCCTCAATTCCGGGGTTTGCCCCGTTGTTCCGGAGAAGGGCTCCGTGGGGGCCAGCGGAGACCTTGCGCCCATGGCGCACCTTGCCCTCGTGCTGATCGGCAGGGGGGAGGCTTTCTACCGGGGTACCCGCATGAGCGGCGCGGAGGCGCTTTCCGCCGCCGGCCTGAAGCCCGTCTGCCTGGACGCCGGTGAAGGGCTGGCCCTGATCAACGGGACGCAGTTCATGGCGGGGATCGGCTCTCTTGCTGTACACGATGCCGCCAGGCTGGCAAGGACCGCGGATATCGCCTGTTCCATCAGCCTCGAGGTCCTCATGGGAACGAACGTGGAGTTCGACCCTCGCATTCACAGGGCCCGGCCTCACCCCGGCCAGGCGGTCGCCGCGGACAACATGTACCGCATTACGCAGGACAGCGCCATCATGTCGTCCCACAAGGACTGCCACAGGATCCAGGACGCCTACACGCTTCGCTGCTCCCCGCAGGTCCACGGGGCCAGCCGGGACGCGATCACTCATGTGCGCCGGGTGTTCGAGACGGAGCTGGCCTCCTGCACGACGAACCCTCTCATCTTCCCCGACACCGGTGATTTCCTCCTGGGAGGAAACTTCCACGGTCAGCCTCTCGCCCTGGCCGCGGACTATCTCTGCATGGCCGCAGCGGAGCTTGCAAGCATTTCCGAGAGGCGCATCGAGAGGCTCGTCAACCCGCAGCTGAGCGGGCTGCCCGCCTTCCTGGTGAGCGATTCGGGGTTGAACTCGGGATTCATGATCGCCCAGTACACGGCCGCCGCCCTCGTGTCGGAGAACAAGGTCCTTTCGCATCCCGCCTGCGTCGACTCTATTCCGACCTCCGCGAACAAGGAGGACCACGTCAGCATGGGGACCATCTCCGTGAGGAAGTGCCGGTCGGTCATCGCAAACGCGGAAGCGGTCATCGCAATCGAGCTGCTCTGCGGTTGCCAGGCGCTGGACCTCCTCACCAAGGGGAGGCCGGGCCGGGGGACGGAAGCGGCCTACAAGGTGGTGCGCGGCCGCGTCTCACACCTGGACAGGGACAGGGTTCTTGCAAACGACATCGAGGCGATGGTGGATCT
This sequence comes from uncultured Spirochaetota bacterium, assembly GCA_963753085.1. GTDB lineage: Bacteria > Spirochaetota > Spirochaetia > SZUA-6 > Fen-1364 > Fen-1364. The sequence goes on from CAVWBF010000010.1 coordinate 106,646, forward strand.
CCTGCGCGACGGCGCTATCCTTCGCGCGGTGGAGGAGGCGGTGGGCCCGCTCAGCTGAGGGGACCGCCCGCGCCGGCGCCGTGCGTGCCCTCGGCGCCCCTCGTGCCTTCGGCGTCTCCCATGGAGCGGCGGTACTCCTGTTGCACGCTTTCCAGCCGACGCGAGAGCCTTGTGAGGAGCTGCTGCGCAGTGGCCCCGCCCCCCAGCATCTGGCGGGCCAGCGCCCTGAGCTGCGCCGGGTCGCTGGGGAGATTGTGCGTCTGCCGATCCTCGTAGATCTGGAGAAAGTGCTCCACCCTTCGCAGAAACAGATAATCCGATGAGAGCCGCTCGGCCGCTTCCTGGGAGAGGAGCCCGGCTTTCGCGAGGGCGCGGAGCGCGGGAAGCGTTCCGCCCTGGAGCAGCTCCGGCCTCTCACGCGCGTGGACCAGCTGGAGCCCCTGGGCCAGGAACTCCACGTCGCGCAGCCCGCCCAGGCCGGTCTTGATGTCCGTGGTTGTCAGGATGCTCCGCGAAAGAGCGCGAAGGGCTTCCTTGCGAAGCCGCCTGTTGGAAGCGTCAACCTCCCCAGGTGAATGCCGGGAAAGCAGGAGCTTCCGAGCAGCGGCCAGGAATGCCTGCCCGATCTCGGCGTCCCCGGCAACGGGCCGCGCTTTCAGCAGGGCCTGGACCTCCCAGAGGGCGACGGCGCCGTCGTAGTAAGCGCGCAGAGAATCCATGGAAAAGACGAGCTGGCCCGAGCTGCCGTATGGCCGCAGCCGCAGATCCACGCGATACGCGTAGCCTTCGCTCGTGTGCGAAGAGAGGTCTGCGCGGAGCGCCTCGATCATGGGCGTGGCCTTTTCAACCTCCAGGGCGCCCCCGCCGCAGATGCCCATGAGGTCGATGTCGGAGCTGTAGTTCAGCTCCCGTCCCCCCAGCTTGCCAAAGGCGATGATGCAGACAGCAGGCGCGGCGCCCGCTTCGGGTCTTTCCGCGAAATCCCGGCGGATCCGCGCCAGCGTTGCCTGGATGACCCCGTCGGCAAGATCCGACAGCTCTTCCATGATGCGCTGCGTGGGCGCGCCCAGGCATATGTCGCGGGCGCCGATGCGCAGGATTTCGCGCCTGCGGTAGCGTCGCAGGGCATCCATCCATGCGCCCCTGTCCGCGTTTTCCGACGAGATCCTGGAAAGCTCCGCGAGGATTTCCTCCGCGCCCCGAGGCACGTTCAGCACTTCCTTGCGGCCGATGTAGGTGAGAAGCTCGGGATCACGCACCAGGGTGTCGGCAAGGAACTGGCTTGCGGAGAAAATGGAAAGGAGGATCTCCAGCCTCATGGGCTGAGAGAGCATCTGGCTCAGATGTGCGGCCGGGTCGGAAAGGGAGCGCAGGAACCTTTCCCAGTTGTTGAGAGCCATGTCGGGGTCCGGCTTCTGCGCAAGGACGTCCGTGGCCAGGGTGGCAAGCCGCGCGAAAAGGGGCCGCCTGTCCGCTTCCCCGGCGATCTGTCGAAGGTTGAGGATGGCCCGGGCCGGGTTCGCGAAGCCTTTTTCCTCCAGGGCGGCCTGCGCCGGCTCCTCGGGAACGGCGCTGGAAAGGACGATGTCGGCAACGGTGATCTTGGGAGCGCCGGGCAGAGTTTCCCTGCCGAAGTATCGCTCCACGAACGCGCGCACCTCCGCGCTGTGGGTCTCGAAGTCCAGGTGGAGCTTCCGCGCAGGGCTGAGCTCTGCCTCGGGTGGATAGCCCATGCGCCGGGCCAGGTGGAGATACTCATCGGAATCCAGGCCGGGGAGAAAGAGGTCCTGGGCGGAGCCTCGCAGCATCCGCAGGCCGTTGATCAGGTGACGGAAGAACCTGTAGGCGGATACAAGCTCCTCCGCCTCCGTTGTGTCCACCAGGCCGACTGATGCCAGGGCGTCGAGTGCTTCGTGGATCCGGGGCGTGCGCAGCTTTGCTTCGGCTGCTCCGTGGGTGACCTGGAGGACCTGGACCGCATACTCCAGGTCCACGAGCGCCCCGGGGCTGAACTTTGCGTTGAGCCTGCCGCGCTGGACCTTGTCCTGCGCCTGCTTCAGCCGGATATCACGGAGCTCCGCAAGGTCGATGCTCCGTGCCGCGTAGACCATCTCATCGCGAAGCCGCTCCACCTGGTGTCCGAATGCCTTGTCCCCCCCCACGGCGCGCAGGCGCACGAGGGAGAGGCGCTCCAGAGAGTGCGACCCCCCGCTTGGGGTGTAGTACGTGCAGAAGCTCTCGAGGCTGCAGGCCAGGGGGCCCGAGGCGCCGAAGGGCCGCAGGCGAAGATCGATGTGGAAGATCCCCTCTCGCTTCGCATGCACCAGCCGAACCACTTCGCGCACCAGGCTGTCGAAGAACTCCGCATTGCCGACGCTCTCAGCACCCTCTGTGGAGCCGGTGTCGCTGTAGACGAAGAGAAGCTCGATGTCAGAGGCATACCCCAGGGCCACTCCGCCGAGCTTGCCCAGTCCCATGATGGCAAGCCTCACGGGAAGCCCGGCCACCGTGCGCGGCTCCCCGAACCTCGAGGCAAGCTGGCGCCACGCAAACGATGCGGCTGCATCCACCACCACCTCGGCAAGGGCCGTCAGCCTTTTGCTCAAGGTGAGGAAATCCGAAATGAATGATTCTTCATCAGCAGAGGACCTTCGCTGCGGGGCCAGGATGTGGTCCAGGTCGTACAGGTAGATTTCTCTATCCTTGAACTCGTTCAGCCGCCGCGCGAAATCCTCGGGGTCCGTTGCGCCCGCCAGGGCAAGCTCCAGCCTCTCCGGAAGAAGCTCGATCGGCTCGCAGAGACTCTTTCCCGTAACGCCCGGGCCCAGCAGCGGGATCAGCTCCTCGTACTGCAGGCGGACAAAGTCCTCCCAGAGGAAGGAGCTTGCGCCGAGGAGCTGCGCGAGGTCCCGCAGGACCTCCTGGCTGGAGAGAAGCTCCACCCAGCGCGCCTGGCCGGGGGCGGCAACGATGTCCTTCACGAGCTGTTCGAAGCGCAGCAGCGCCGCCAGCGGGTCCGAGGCGCTTCCCAGGAACGATGTGAACTGCTTCGTGAGGAGAACGGAGAGCTTGATCCGGTCCAGCTGTGCCTGATCCGTGATGGGTTTCCCGGCACCATCCACGAACTCCAGCTCGTCCTCGATCCTCCCCTCCTGGGTCCTGATGGTGACGCGCTCTATGGAAACGTCCTGCAGGGAAAGCGCGGTGGAGAAAGCGTAGAGGAAGAAGGGAGTGTCCTGTGTCTTCACGCGCATGCGGGTGCGCGGGATGGGGGACTCTTCAGTGTCCAGCTCGATTCGCACCGGGTACAGCACGCCGCGGGCGTCCAGCTTCAGGTCGGCAAGCTTTTCCGCCGCCATCTCGTTCACGGTCCTGCGGGCTCTCACCGCTGCGTCCCCGCCCTGCTCCAGCGCCTCGAAGATTCCCGAAAGCGCAGCGGACAGCTTCTCCAGCCACGAATCGTCTGCTCCTATCGCCTCCGCTCCGAAGGCCAGCTGGTCGATGATGCGCTTTCGCCGCAGCGCTATCCGACGCGGCGTCCGGGCGTCGGGCGGCGCCCATGTGAAGACGTCGCCCGAGATGATGTTGAAACCCATGGCGGAAACTACCCCGGCGATCAGGGAAAATGCGCCCAGGTGATCGAAGGCAAGAACGGTGCAGGCGAGTATGCCCGGTTCCGCCTGGGATCCCAGCACGCTGACCGCTTTCCCATTCCCCAGGCCGGCAAGCCCTACGATGTGAGCTGCGATCTCATCCTCGGAAAACCGGGCGAAGTAGCGCTCATCGAGCCGCCGCATGTGCTCGTCCACGATCTGCGGGTCGACCTGGGGGAGGCGGGCTTTGATGTGCTCGATGAGCGCAGCGGGCATACGGGGAGCATACGGGTGCCCGGGGCGGTTGCCAAGTGTCGGGCTCAAGTAAGTCAATCGGGCGTCTTCCGCGGAGAATAGCGCAACCGTGGCCCAGCGGGAGCCGTGTGCGACGCAGCCGAGGCAGTCCCGCACGAACCTCTGGGGAAGTACGGTCGTAAGAGGATCTCATTCCGAACTAAAAGGACAAGCTTAACTATTCTCCTCTGCCTTCTCCTGCATCCCTTCCTCCGACTCTCGAAGCTGCCTGTCTGCGTGCTCGGATCCTGCTGCTGGCAGCCGACGGAATACCCAACAGCGCCATAGCCGCGCGGCTGGGGACCAGTCGGCCGACGGTGCTCCTGTGGCGAGCACGTTTCAGGTCTTTGGGGGTTCCGGGAATCATGCGCGATGCCAAGCGGCCCGGGAGGAAGAAGGCGATTTCCGCGGAGCTGGTGAAAAAGGTGGTGGAAAAGACGCTGCACGAGACCCCGGTAGCGGAGACGCACTGGAGCACCCGTTCCTTGGCCAAGGAGATGGGGATCTCGCACGTCGCAGTACACCGTATCTGGCAGCAGCACGGGCTGGCGCCCCACCGGGTGAAGACGTTCAAGCTATCGAAGGACCCGAAGTTCGTCGAGAAGCTTCGGGATGTGGTAGGGCTGTATCTGGATCCGCCGGACAAAGCCCTGGTGCTCTCGGTGGATGAAAAGAGCCAGATCCAAGCGCTTGAACGCACGAGGCCACTGCTGGCGCTTCGGCCTGGGATACCGGCGCAACAGACGCACGACTACACTCGGCATGGGACCACGACGTTGTACGCAGCGTTGAGTATGCTGGACGGGAAAGTCATCGGAGAGTGCCTGCCGCGACATCGGGCAGCGGAGTTTATTCGCTTTCTGCGTCGGATCGACCGGCAAGACCGCGGCGGATCTGGAGCTTCACCTGATCGTGGACAACTCCAGCACCCACAAGAGTCTGGCCGGTGAAGCGGTGGCTGGCGCGACATCAAGCGAATCCACCTCGGCACTTCACCCCAACAAGCTCTTCTTGGCTGAACATGGTGGAGAGGTGGTTCGGCGAGATCAGCCGCCGACGCATCCGTCGTGGATCCTTCGAAAGTGTCGAGCAACTGATCGCCGCCATCGAAGAGTATCTGGCTCGCTACAACCAGTCGCCCAAGAAATTCATGTGGACGAAGGACGCCGACATGATCCTCTCCAAGATCGCCCGTTGTAAAGAAGCGCCAGTTAGGGACACTAGTCGGAATCGGACATGTTCCCCATCTCGGCTCCCCACTGCGTGCCTGCCAGCAGGTCCATGGCCGGAGGAGGCGGCGGAGGCGGCGCGTCCGGGTCGCAACGGGTTGTCAGGCGACGCCTCGACGACCGCAACCCGCTTGCGCGCGTCCTTCTTCTTCATCTTTGCGACGAAGGCCGGATCCAGGTACTTTGCGTTCGCGTCCAGCAGCGCATCCAGGAGATCTTCAGCAACCGAGAGGTCCTGCACGGTCGGCTCGAAGGCGATCGAGCGCAGGGCGGCTTCGCGGCTCGCATGGACGCAGGCCTCGACCGCCGACTCGTGAGCGACGAGCATGTTCTGGCACAGGCTGGCGATAGCGGGAGGCAGCTCACCGACCGCGAGCCCGCGCGCGCCGTTGATGTCGATGTCGCCGGGGACCTCGACGATCGAGCCCTTGGGCAGGTTGGTGATGTGGCCGTTGTTCGGGAATGTCGAGCGCCTCGAAATGGTAGATCGGGATCCGGCCATGCATCGCCTGCATCCAGGTTCCCGTTTCTTCCGTGCGGGTGGGATGGAGGAATGCCTTCAGCACCTTCGGTTCCTTGATGTGACGGTCGACGTCCACCGAGCTGAGGGCATTGGTCACCTTTCCCGCCAGCACCGTCTCCTTCGGCGGGAAGATCACGTCCAGGCTGGGAATGGGGACTGCCGCGTGCATCGCCCTGCTCACGAACGGGAGCTGGTCGGCGATGTGATTGTCCCCGGGAGACGGATAATGACCGAGCAGCTTGTACACCATGTTGGAGAACCGGAAACCGAACGGCCCGAGCTGCCGGATGTTCGGCAGAGCGTCGTCGATGCGCGGCAGCAGGTCCTCTCCCGTGTTCTTGTCCCACATCTTCAGGATGAAGGTGAGGTGGTTCAGCCCGGCCGCGATGCATTCGACGTCCCTCGGGTTTTTGCCCATGGCCGTGGAAAGATCCACCCGGGTGTGCACGATCCCGTCACAGTGCCCGATGAAGCGGATCTTCGAGTGGCGGTTGAGCGCGTCGCACTCGCGCGCCAGCGGATTGACGGTGGGAATGATGACCGCGTTCGGGGAAACCTCTTCCAGGTCCCTGGCGACACCGAGAAGGAGCGGGACGTCCCGGAAAGTATTCATCAGGCCGCCCGGTGACATCGTTTCCCCTTCGAGGGGGTACACGCCGAAGCGTTCGCACACCGCCATGTCCTGGAACCGGACACGGGGGTAGTCGACGCAGGAGGTGTAGAGGACATAGTCTGCGCCTCTCAGCGCATCCTTGCGGTCCTTGTAGAGATCGAACTTCACATCGATGCCGGATTGCGCGCGGACGTAGCTCAGCATCTCGCCGATCGCATCCCCTGTTTTCGGGTTGCGGTTCCAGATCCGCAGCTCCACGGGCCGCATCTTCTCGTCACTGAAAACGCGGCGGTACATGTCGAATGCATAGAAGCCGCTTGCGCCGATCAGGGTGATTTTCATCGGGTCAGCCATTGGCATTTTTCCTTTTCGCGAAACTCCATGATTGTTCCCGCGGATGCGAGGGCAGAGCCGGGCGCGCGCTTTCTTATCGCATCCTCGCATTGCCTTGTCAGAAATTCCTTGTCATGTCGATGCACTCACTTCTTCAAAAGCTCCTCCAGCAGCCCCGCGTACGTGGACAGTGTCTGGGAGATGTTCGCGTCGCCAAGAAGGATCTCCCGCGACGCCTTCGCGCAGAAAGTGACGCATGTCATGAAATACGGTGAATCGGAGAACGGGATCGGGAAGGCGTTCTCCATCTGCCGGCGAACGACGCGCCCGAAGGCGTCGTCGTAGACGGGGTTGTTTTCCATCTGGTCCTTGAGCACGGGGAGCATCCCGGTGCGCAGGTAGAGACTCTCGGTGACGGAAGGGTCCTGGGTGAGGAACCGTATGAACGCAAGAGCGCCATCGACGTTCCGACACTGCCGGAACACGGCGAGCGTGTGGTTCCACAGGATGGACGGGGAGGTGCCCCGGGGCCCGCGAGGGAGAACCGAATACTCCAGGTGCTCGCACCCTTCGCTGCAGGAAGGGTTCAGCGCGGGGAGGTAGCTTCTCAGCCACGGCCCTTCGATCAGGAAGGCAAGGCGGTCCCGGGCGAAGAGGTCCCTGTTCTCCATGTGGCTGCGGGAGATGTCTACTTTCCCTCGGGCGATAAAGGAGCGCAGCCACGCATAGGCCTGGGCGTTCTCCCCGCAGCCGAAGATCACTTCATTGTCCTCGGTAATGACCCCGCCGCCGAAAGCAATAAGGAAGGTGTAGATAGAGTACAGGAAGAGCATCTCGTCGTCCTGGAACGGGATCGAGTACGGGATGACCTTCCCCTCCGAGCGCTCGCACAGCAGGACCAGCCACTCGGCGAGCTCGTCGTAGTTCTCGGCGGTGAGCCTGTCGGTGCGCAGGTAATCCGATATGAGGCGGCGGTTCGCGTAGAGAACGAGAGGGGAATTGCCCCAGCTGAAGGCATACGGCTGGCCGCGGAAGCTCACCGCGGCGGCGGACTGGGGATACAGCCGCTGGATGATCTCCGGCGTGTACAGCGCGTCCAGGGGAAGCAGGGCCCCCTGGTGGGCGAAAATCGGGATCCAGAGGTAGATGAGGGCGGCAAGGTCCGGTGCGCGCCCAGAGCTGGTCATCAGCATGAGTTGGTGCTCGGTGTGATCGTATGCGATGCCGAGGTTTTCGATTTCTATCCCGCTATTGGCGGCGGCAAACTGGTCTATCGCCGCCATCAGCATTGGTCTGAACGTGTCTTCCGCGCTCAACCAGTTGGAAAAGATCAGCCGCGTCGAGCCGTGGCGGATGAACGTCCCCTTGCCGGGAATGCGCTCGAGCACACCCTCTTCACCAGGTCCATGATCGCCAGCCGTACCGTGGACCTGCTGATGCCGAGCTGCTTGCTGATGTTCTAGTTCGGGAGGAGCATCCGGGTGGTGCCCGCTCGCGCGATGAGATCAACGAGGTACTTGCGAACTTGCTTGTGCAGTGGAACTTGGGAGTCCCTGTCCATCACGTCGAGCATTACTTCCTGTTACCGTACGCGCCTGCGTTTGGCACGTAATGTACCTACATAATCATACATTCCCTATGGTGTCAATATTTCGCGCCAAGCCCCTCTAGGAGCCTGTCGGACTGAGGGGGCGACCGGGGCAGGTGGTCGCGTTCGCCGGCGGGTGCGCCGGCGGGACGTCCCTACCCTATGGAAGTAGTCGATTTCTGATTCCTTCCATAGCTGTTCGGCGAAAGTACCGGACAAATGTTAGGGATTCCGGAAATCCTGCGCTCGTGGTAGATTCAGGCATGGCCGAGAACTTGGTGAATGTGGATCGGGAGACGCCGATGCTTCTTCCAGTGGACATGAGGGATTGGGTGCCCGAGAACGATTTTGTGCACTTCGTGATCAGCGCGGTGGATTCGATGAACCTCTCCGCCGTCTCGGTGAACACCCGCGGCAGCGGCAGCAAGCAATATCCACCCCGAATGATGCTGGCGTTGCTGATCTATTGCTACTGCAACGGAGTATTCGGCTCGCGGCGCATCGAGCGGGCGACCTATCGAGACGTGGCGGTGCGCTACCTGAGCGGGGACACCCATCCCGATCACGATACTATCTGCGAGTTTCGTCGGGAGAACGGGAAGGTAGTAAAGGAAGCATTTGTTGAGGTCCTGCACCTGGGGCGGCAGATGGGACTGGTGAAGGTGGGCATGGTCAGCGTTGACGGGACCCACATCAAAGCCAACGCCTCCAAGCACAAGAGTGTGCGCTATGATCGGGCAGGGGAACTGGAAGAGCTTTTGCGCAAGGACGTGGAGGAGTTGTTGCAGCGCGCAGCAAAAGCGGATGCGGAGGCGGCTGAAGATGGGCAGAAGCTGCCCCAGGAGATAGCGCGACGGGAAGCGCTGTTGGAAAAGATGCGCTGGGCGCGCGAGGAACTTCAGAAGCGAGCGAAGGGCGAGGATGGTGCGCAGGAGCCCCCGGAGGATCCAGAGGGACCGAAGCCGGGGGGCGAAAGCCATGTAGGAGGGCAGCCGAAGGACTCTCAGCAGATCAACCTCACCGATCCTGATAGCGCCCTGATGCGCAAGAGCCGTCGCGACAGCTACGAACAGGCCTACAACGCGCAGGCGGTTGTGGACGCCGAGGGCAGCCAGTTGATCCTGGCCACCGATGTCATTGCCACCCCCAGCGATGCGAATCAGCTGGAGGTGGCATTGGAGAACGTGGTGGAGTCCGTGGGCCCCGTGCAGGGGATGCTGGCAGACGGGGGCTATGTGAACGCCGAGGCGATTGAGCGCGTTCAGCAGAAGGTAGACCTCTACGTGGCGATCAGCAGTGAGGACAACACCTATCGCCGCTACGATTATCGCCCGCCCAAGAAGCGGCCTGCCAAGAAGGTCGTTGATCCGCGACTGATCGCCATGCGCGAGAAGGTGACATCTGATGAGGGCAAGCGCATCTATGGCAGGCGAGCTGCCAGCGTTGAGCCGGTATTCGGTATCATCAAGAGTGCGATGGGGCTGCGGCAGTTTCTGCTTCGCGGCATAGCCAAGGTGCGTATCGAGTGGGACTTGGTCTGCCTGGCGTACAACATGAGACGGCTTTGGAGCCTCAGCACTGCCTGAAGGGGAGGCGAAGTGGGCTCGGCAAGATCAGCCAATAGGTCTTCGCGGGAGGCCGGCTACCTCCTGACTGGCAACGAGCCCGACCGGACGGAAAATGCCCCGCCGTGGGCGCTCGGTGGGCGCCTCGGCCGCCGACACAGTCCGACAGGCTCCTAGATGTTGCGTTATTTGTTGACAGACCGGTGGGGTGATGTTAGGATCACCAATTGTCGGTACATTACCAAACATTCTGTGAACGCGCACGCCGCGAGACCGTTTGATCAGAGACACTACATCCTTCTTGGATGGGTGCGAATAACTGAAGGAGGCAATAGATGAAGAGACTGGGATCGTTCATGTTGATTCTTGTGTTCGTTCTCGCGAGTACCATGGTCTTCGCAGGGGGCACCAAGGAAACTCCCAAGAAGATCACGGTCGCCTCGATCACGTACACAACCGAGATCGAGTGGTTCTACATCCTCGAGCAGAACTACAAGCAGGTGGCGAACGAGCTCGGCATCGATCTCATCCAGCTGGATCCGGCGGCCAAGCCGCAGACCCAGGTGGACATGATAGAGCAGATGACCCAGAAGGGGGTCAACGCCATCCTCATCTCCCCCGTGGACCCGCAGGTGATCAAGGCGGCGGTGCAGGACGCCATGAAGAAGGGCATCTACGTGCTCATCCAGGGACAGGAAAGGGAGACGGTTCCCTGGTCCACGGCCAACTTCGGCTACAATGAGAAGCAGATGGGGACCCTGACGGGCGAAATCGCCGCGGCAGGCGTGAAGGCAAAGTATCCCAACGCGAAGGAAATCAAGCTCGCGGTTCTGGGCGACCCGGGATGGGCGTCCTCCAATATCCGCATGGGCGGCGCCAAGGACGCCTTCATCAAGGGGCTCCCCGGCGTGAAGGTCGACATCGTGGTGGATGGCGTCATGGGCTCCACCATCGAGAAGGCCACCAACGTCATCGAGGCAGCGCTCCAGCAGAACCCGGACCTGCGATGCGTCGTGGGCATAAACGATGACGCGGCCATTGGTGCGGTCGGGGCCATGCAGCAGGCCGGCATCGACGTCGTCAAAGAGGCTGTCATCGCCGGCGCGGGCAACAACAAGGGAACCTGGCCGTACATCGACAGGGGCGAGATCCTTGGCAGCGTCGACCTGAACCACCGGGGCACGGCGGAAGTCGCCCTCAAAGCGGTCGTCGACCTGGTCAACGGCAAGAAGGTGCCCGAGATGATGTACATCGACATGATCAAGGTCACCAAGGACAACCTCTCGAAGTGGTATAAGAAGTAGCTCCGGTCCTGGAAACGGAGACTGGTGAAAGGGTTGCAGGGCCTGTCCGGAAGGCCGGATGGCGTGCAACCCTTCTTTGCATTCGGGGGGCCAGCGACGGACACAGACCTCATCCTCGAGCTGAAAAACCTCACCAAGAGCTTCCCCGGGGTCGCCGCGCTCCGCGACGTGACCTTCGCAGTCCGAAGGGGGGACGTGCACGCGCTGGTCGGCGAGAACGGCGCCGGCAAGTCCACCCTCATCAAGATCCTGTCGGGGGTTCAGCAGAAGGACTCCGGGCAGATACTCATGGGCGGGCAGGAAGCGCACATTCCGACTCCCACAAGCGCGATGGAGCTTGGAATCACGTGCATCTACCAGGAGCTTCCCCTCGCGCGCTCGTTGTCCGTCGCGGACAACATCTTCCTGGGCCAGGAGACCGTCAGGTACGGATTCCTGAACAAGGCACGCCAGAACGCCGCGGCGAAGAAGGCATTCGCCGAGTTCGACATCGACGTGGACCCGCGCACCGTGGTCGGTGCGCTTTCCGTGAGCATGCAGCAGATCACGGCGATCATCAAATCCATGATGAAAGATGCGAAGCTCTTCATCATGGATGAGCCCACCGCGACGCTCGGTGAGCACGAGACGGCGCGGCTCTTCGATTTCATTTCCAGGCTGAAGACCCGGGGCATCACCGTGCTGTACATCTCCCACCGCCTCGACGAGATCTTCGGCATTGCCGACCGCGTGACGGTCCTGCGGGACGGCCTTCATGTCGGCACGCGGCCCATCTCGGAAATCGATCGGAACGAACTGGTCACGATGATGAGCGGGAGGTCCCTCAGCGACGCCACCTTCTCCCGTTCATTTCGCGGGCCTGGCGGCGGAAAGACGGTTCTCGAGGTCAACGGGCTGTCCTACGGCGCGCTGCTTTCGGGGATCAGCTTCACGCTGCGTGAGGGCGAGATTTTCGGAATCACCGGGCTTGTGGGAGCCGGCAAGACCGAGCTCCTCAAATGCCTGTACGGACTCCTCGAGCCGAGCGCGGGAGAGATCCTCCTGCCGGGCGGCGAAGGGGAGAAGATGACCCCCCTCGGTAGGAAAATCGGTTCTGGCTCGTCCATTTTCGGTCTCGTGCCTGAGGACCGGAAACGGGAGGGCCTCTTCCTGGATATTGACGTCGCCCGGAACATCTCGATCTCCTCCCTCGCGTTCCTGACAAAGCTTTCTTATGTCCTGAAACAGAAGGAAAACGCCCTCGCGGAGCAGAGCATCCAGGACCTGGATATCCGCGCTCGGGGGATTTCCCAGAGAGTCAAGTTCTTGAGCGGTGGAAACCAGCAGAAGGTGATCCTCGCACGCTGGCTGAGCTCGAAGAAGACGGTCCTCCTCCTGGACGAGCCGACCCGCGGCGTCGACGTCGTGGCAAAGACGGAGATCTACAAGCTCTTGGACGGACTGGCAGCCAGGGGGCTCACGATCCTGCTCGCCTCGTGCGACGTCGGCGAGGTTCTCGGTGTCTCCGACCGGGTCGCTACCCTCCGCAACGGACGGATCGTCCGCGTCTACGAGCGGGAGGCGTTCGACAAGGAGAAAGTGCTTCACGACATCCTCTTCGATCAGGAGCCCTGAAATGGCTGATATGACACGGGCCCACGCCGCAGGGAGGCGCCCGCGCGGGCGGGAGTCCTTGCACGACTGTTCTCGAATGGAGAGCTCGGGAATATACGCGTTTCTTGGCGCGCTCATCATCCTGTTCACTCTCCTGACGCGGGCGTTCCTCACCTTCGATAACTTCATCGTTATCCTGCGGCAGGTCTCCGTCATCGGCATCTGTGCCTTCGGGGAAACCCTGGTCGTGATCGCGGGAGGGATCGACCTCTCCGTCGGCGCTACCGTGGCCCTCTCCGGGGTGATAGCGGCGGTGCTTGCGAAGTTTCTCATGGTTCCCGTCCCCCTCGCCTTCCTCGCGGGGATCGCCGCCGGGGGAGTGTGCGGGCTCTTCAACGGGATGCTCACGACGCGGATCCGGATCCCCCCCATCATCGTCACACTCGGCACCCTCACGATCATCCGCGGCGTCGCATTCATTGTCGTGGGAGGGAACACGGTCTTCGGCATGCCCCTCACCTACCGGGTTCTCGGGCGCAGCTACATCGGCTTCATCCCCATCCCGGTCCTCGTCATGATCGTCGTCTTCGCCGTCTTCTTTCTCCTGCTGAACAACTTCCAGCTCGGCCGGCACATCTACGCCATCGGGAGCAACGAGGAGGCGGCAATCATCTCCGGTGTCAACGTGAACCGGACCAAGCTGATCCTTTTCGGCCTGAGCGGTCTTATGGCCGGAATATCCGGGGCCATCCTTTCCTCGCGGCTGGACAGCGGTCAGGCCGCCACCGCGGAAGGGCTCGAGCTCGACGTCCTCACCGCGGTAGTGCTGGGCGGGGTGAGCATCTCCGGCGGCCGCGGCAGGCTGGGGAGCGTGTTCGTCGGAGTGCTGATCATCGGCATCCTGGCGAACGGGCTGATCCTCCTGAACGTCCAGTACTTCTACCAGCTTGTCATCAAGGGCGCCGTCCTCCTGTTCGCGGTGGGGTTGGATACTTTCAGGCGATCATAGGCCGAATGGGCACTTTTCGGCAGGTCTGCGACCGAGCTCCGGGCTACCAGCTCATCGATGAACCTGTGGAAGACTGAGAGACACCCGGCTGTCGCGCGCGGGCAAGTGTTCCTCTCACAGTGTTCGCGTGCCGCCGTTCTGCCTGGGTCGAAAGGGCGATAGGAAAAGCGGCGATGCTCAGCAGGTCATCCATTACCAGTACGCTGACGACAAGCGAACCAACATCCCTAACGGCAGTGCCATTCGTCCAGCCCCTCTCTGCCCCTACAGGGGCTTGGTTCCTTCGTCCATGGTATCGAGCAGCTCTCCGTAAGCGAATAGCCGGTTCCGCCGCTTCCCCGTTATTTCTCTGACAATGCCCGCCTTTGCCATAGCAGAGAAGACTTTGCGCACCGTATTGGGCACGAGTCCCGTCACCTTGCTCATGCGGGCGATGGTTGTCAGCGGATGAGCCAGCAGCTCCTGGTGTACGAGCGTGGCGCTCCCCGCAATCCTGCCGAGCTCCAGGATCCTGGCGCGATCCACGCGCGCAAGTCGGTTGGTCTTCTCTGCGGTGGCGGTACACTGATCTGCGGTTTCTTTGACTGCTCTCGCAAAGAACTCAAGCCACGCTTCCCAGTTGCCCTCAACGCGAACGGCCTGCAGCAGGTCGTAATACGTTTGGCGATGGTTCTTGAAGTACAGGCTGAGGAACAGGATCGGATCATGCAGGATCTGATCCGAGCAAAGTATGAGAGAAATGAGAAGCCGTCCGAGCCTGCCGTTGCCATCCAGAAAAGGATGGATGGTCTCGAACTGCACGTGGGCAAGTGCCGCCTTGATGAGCGAAGGCGTCTTTGCCGGCTTGTCATGGAGGAACAGCTCCAGGTCGGCCATGCAGGGCTCGACGTGATCCACGGGCGGAGGGACGAATGCCGCAAGGGCAGGCCGCGCTCCGCCGATCCAGTTCTGACTTCGTCGGAAGTTGCCGGGGTCCTTGCCGCTTCCCCGCCCCTCGGACAGGAGCACTCCATGGACTTCGCGCAGGAGGCGATTGGAAAGGGGAAAGCCGGAGCGCATCCGCGAGATGCCGTGTTCCACCGCGGCCACGTATTGCGAGACTTCGGCCACGTCGACAAGCGGTACGCCGGGTGCCTCCTCGATCTCAAAGAGGAGGAGGTCTGAGAGGGATGACTGGGTGCCCTCTATCTGTGAGGAAAGCACAGCTTCTTTCCGGACGTAAAGGTAGAGGAGCAGGTTGTTGTCAGGAAGAAAGACAGAAGATGCGGAAAGCCTGCCCAGCGAAAGAAGCGCCTGGTCGAGCTTTTCCCGCAGCTCGGCGTCGATGGTGAGCTCAGGCGGCAGAGGATTGGGCACAAATGCCCTGACTGTCTCTTCGCCCGTTGAGGACTCTATGTAGCGACCTGTAGGGGAGCGCTTCATCTGCCGTTCGCTATCTCACTTATTGCATTAGCTTCCGCGATTATTGCACGAAAGGCCAATATCGTGCAATAAGGGGTGCCTATTCGCCCTGCGGCCATTCCTCCAGGCCGGTTCTGACGATCTTTTCGCAGTGTCGAAATAGAAACGACAGACTGGATGTTTACCATCGTTCAGCAATCGTTCGGGACTCTTTTGTGATCTTCCCGACTTACAATCGTAGCCGAGGAGGGTCGCATTTTGACATCACGCGCAAAGGCTTCCCTGTCTGTTTTTGTCCTGGTTCTTTCTGCGCTCCCAACTCTGTTTGCGGAGCAGCAAGAGCAGCGAGCGCCGGCAGGCTTCGCCGTCGTGGAGCTGTTCACCTCCGAAGGTTGCTCAAGCTGCCCGCCGGCAGACGAGGCGCTCTCAAAGCTCGTTCGTGAAGCTGATCAGCAGAAGCTCCCCATCTACGCTTTGGAATGGCACGTGGACTACTGGGATTACCTGGGGTGGAAGGACCGCTGGGACTCACGCGTTGCAACGCAGCGCCAGTACGCCTACGCCCGCGTCCTGCCGTCTTCGGTGTACACGCCACAAGTGGTCATCAACGGGCGCACGGTGCCCGCTTATGCCGGAGACCTGCATGAGCTTGAAGCAGACGCTCGTTCGGAAGCCAATCACCCCGCGGAGGGGACATTGGGCCTGACTGCTCGCCAGGAATCTCCCACGTCGGTCCGGATCAACTTGAGTGTGGCGGGCTCTCCCGCGGACGCGAAGGTTCTTCTGGTCGAGGTTGAAGGCGATCTCAAGGCGAAGCCGACCGCCGGTGAATGCGGGGCGCAGCCTTGTGCATTCAAATGTCGTGAGGGCTGCGCAGATTGTGCCAGCCGCAAGCGGGGAAGTGATGATGGAAGTCCCGCCCTCGAGCCCGGGGACGACGCGTCGCATCATCGCCCTATTGCAGAATCCTTCAACCCTGCGCATCTTCGCCGCAGCCGCGGCGTCACTGGCGCCGAGCAACGGAAGTGAGCTAAGCGGCAGGATCATCGACGCTGCGGGAAAGCCCGTGTCGGGAGCGCTGATACAGGCTTGCAGCGGACGGTTGTGCATTCCAGCAACCACGGATGCAGCGGGGTACTTCACGCTCGCCGGAATGCAGCCGGGAAGCTACGAGATCGATTTCGCTTCATCGGAAAAGGCGAGCGTCCGCTATTTCGAGCATCCCGAATCAATCCAGATCGAGAAGACTGTTTGGCGGTCCGCGGCGAACGCCGGACAATCCGATTGAACGGATTCTTTATTCATTCGTGACCCCCTCGTGACAACTCGATCATAGCTTGAGACCTCACGGAGGTGTTATGAAAGGCATTACAGGAATCTTAGCCCCGTTTGGAGTGCTCGCCGTGACGGTCTCAGTCGCGTTGAGCGGCTGCTCTTCCACCGGGGGATTAATGGCGGGAACGCAGGGGACCATGGGACCGCAGCAGCCGATGGCAGGGTCAATGCATCCCATGATGGCGATGGATCCGATGAAGGCTGAGCACGCAGTCATTGACAGGTTCAGCTCCGCGGCGGGCCATCTTCAGATGCGTGACAGCATGAACCATCTGCCCGGGCCCAACCAACCGGTGGACTTCGATGTGCCGCCGTTTGTGACAACGGGGCTCGGTCCACACGGCGAAGTAGTCACCTACTACAACTTCGACGTGCAGTCCACCACGCCGGCACCGATCTATGTCCTCTTCCGCAAGGGGGAAACCGCTCCGGTTGCCGGACAGCTAAATATCGTGGATGTCATTCCCGGCGACCCGGGGTACAACGACTTCTGGCAAGTCACAAAAGTCACCGTACCCGCTGACTATGTTGCGAACACCGTGGGGAGCCTGAAAGCGATCAAAGACGCGGGCTACGCCGTCGAACCGACGAGCACGCTTGTCAACTGCCCCGTTGTTCCGGACGGCTCCACGGCGGTCCATCGCCTGAGCGGTAGTGACACGGGGCTGCACAACGGCTGGTACCGCAACAAGATCGTTTCATACTTCAACTTCAGCGAGGCGCCGCTCATGGTGACGGCGGACGGGATGGTCCCCGTCTCTCCCATATACGTGTCCTTCAACGTCAACCCGGGCAACCCCAACGGCGGGCCCGCCTCAGGGTTCAAAATGGTCATGGGGACGATGCAGACCCACAATGTGGTTTCGACGCTGCCGGGTGACATGGAGTATTCACCCCTTTGGCTCGTGAACCCGTATGACAACATGGCGTTCAACAGTGTAATGAACCTCGACACCGCAATGAGCTCGAAAGTACTCGCGCGGGGCGTTGCGACGGTGAACTGCCCGGTCTTCTCAATCGAGAAAATGCCCATGGGAACCATGAGCAAGTAGCAAAGCCGAAGGGAGCGTCGCCGCCGCGTTTGGGGCGTAACGCTCCCACTCCCCGCGCTCGCGCCCGCCTCTCGTGGACCAAGGAGGTCTATCCCGCGGTCACCTTCAGCTCTCGGGCAGCCCTGACTTCGTCCAGGCGGCGGACAGGGGAGGAGTGCGGCGCCTCGTGCAGCAACTCGGGATGCGTAGAGGCCTCTTGGGCAATCTCCAGAAGCGCGTCAGCGAACTTGTCCAGCGTTTCCATGCTCTCCGTCTCCGTCGGCTCGATCATGAGCGCCTCGGGCACGATGAGCGGGAAATAGTTCGTCGGCGGATGGAAGCCGTAGTCGATGAGGCGCTTGGAGATGTCCAGCGCCCGGATGTCGGGCGCCTCGGCAATCTTTCCCTGCGCCACGAACTCGTGCATGCACGTGCGGTCCCCATGGGGAACGGGGTAGGTGTCCTTCAGCCGGGCCTGCAGGTAGTTGGCGTTCAGCACCGCGTTCTCCGCAACGGCGCGCAGGCCCGTCCGGCGCCGAGCATGCGGATGTACGTGTAGGCGCGCACGAGCACGCCGAAGTTGCCGTGGAAGCTCTTCACCCGGCCGATGGATTGCGCGGGCATGCGCCACTCGTAGCGCGGCGCCTCGCGCCGGCACGCCTTCGTCCGGACAACCACGGGCCCCGGCAGAAAGTCGGCCAGCGTCTCCACCACCCCCACCGCGCCCGCACCCGGGCCCGCCGCCGCCGTGCGGCGTGGAGAACGTCTTGTGGAGGTTGAAGTGCATCACGTCGATGCCCATGGGCCCGGGCTTGGCCACGCCGAGGATGGCGTTGAAGTTTGCCCCGTCGCCGTACACCAGGCCGCCGGCCTCGTGCACGAGCCGCGTGATCTCCAGGAGGTTCTCTTCGAACAGGCCGAGCGTGTTCGGGTTGGTGAGCATGAGGCCCGGCGACGCGATCGTCCAGGCTGCGCCTGCAGGTGGCAGCAGGTCGACGTTGCCGCGGCGATCGGAGGGGATCTCCACCACCTCCAGGCCGGCCATGGCCGTGGAGGCGGGATTGGTGCCGTGGGCGGAGTCGGGCACGAGGATCCGGGTGCGCCTGCGCTGTCTCCGCGGGCGGCGTGCCAGGCGCGCATGATGAGGATGCCGGTGAGCTCCCCGTGCGCGCCCGCGGAAGGCTGGAGGCTCACGCGCGTGAAATCCGCCGATCTCCGCGATCATCTGCTGGAGGCCGAACATGAGCGCCATGGCGCCCTGCGCGGTGGACGGGTCCTGCAGCGGGTGCAGCCGGGCAAACCCGGGCAGGCGCGCCGCGGCCTCGTTACCTTCGGGTTGTACTTCATCGTGCAGGAGCCCAGGGGATAGAAGCCCGTCGTCCACGCAGTAGTTCAGGTGGGAGAGCCGGAGGTAGTGGCGCACCACGTCCACCTCCGAGACCTCGGGAAGGGACAGGCTGCGCGCGGCAGCAGGTCGCGGGATCGGCGTCTGCGGCACATCGCAGGCGGGAAGCGATACCCCTTCCCGCCCGGTGCGGGAATCTCGAACAGGAGCGGCTCAGGCATTGCCGCAATCCTCCAGAGCGCCGTGACAAGCAGGTCGATCTCTTCCCTGGTGTTCAGCTCCGTGCAGCACAGGAGCATCTCGTTCTTCAGTCTCGGGATAGTCCTGCGCCAGGTCGTAGCCGCCGATGATCCCGTGCTTCTCGAAAAGCCGCGCGTTGATCCGCGTCGACCGGGCACGGGGCAGCGCACGACGAACTCGTGGAAGAACTCCGCCTCGTCGCACGCGAGTAGCCTGGCAGCTCGCCGATGCGCGGAGGCCGCGTAGTGCGCCTTGTGCCAGCACAGCTCCGCCACCTGCCGCAGGCCGCGCGGGCCCAGGCACGCCAGGTAGACCGCCGCGGCCAGCGCGTTCAGCGACTGGTTGGTGCAGATGTTCGAGGTGGCCTTCTCCCTCCGGATGTGCTGCTCGCGCGTGCTGAGCGTGAACACGAAGCCCCGCCGGCCGTCCGGTCCACGCGTCTCCCCGGCGATCCTTCCGCTGGACCTGCGGACGTGCTCCCGGCGGAACGCGAAGAACCCCAGGTACGGGCCGCCGAAGGAGAGGTGGTTCCCCAGCGCCTGGCCTTCGCCCACCGCCACGTCCGCGCCCGATCTCCCCGGGCGGCACGAGGAGCGCCGAGGGAAACGGGTTCACCACGGCCACCAGCAGCGCGCCGCAGGCGTGGACCTTGGCCGCCAGCGCGGAGAGCTGGCCACGGCGGGATGATCCTGCCGAAGAAGTCCGGGTTCTGCACGACGACGCACGCCGTGGAGTCATCGCACAAGCCCGGCCAGCTCCGACGGGCCGCTTGTCGGCTCATCGTCCCCGATGACTGTCCAGCTTCATGCCCTGCGTATAGGTGCGCACCACCGCGCGGTACTGCGGGTGCACGCCAGCGGAGAGGACGCACGCGCCGCCTCTCGCCTCTGCGCCACGTTCAGCGCCATGATCACCGCCTCCGCCGTGGAGGTGGCCCCGTCGTAGTGGGAGGCGTTGGAGACCTCCATCCCGGTGAGCCGCGCGATCATGCTCTGGTATTCGAAGATCGCCTGCAGCGTGCCCTGGCTGATCTCGGGCTGGTACGGGGTGTAGGCGGTGGCGAACTCCGAGCGGGAGATCACGGAGTCCACGACGCTGGGAATGAAGTGGCGGTAGGCGCCCGCGCCGAGGAAGCACGGCGCGGCGCCGCTGTCGCGTTCCGGCCGGGCCAGCGCGTCCAGCTCGCGCAGCACTTCCTGCTCGGAAAGCGCGGCGGGAAGATCGAGCTGGGGAAACGGTGCTCCGCGGGCACGTCGTGGAACAGCTCCGCGGCGGAGGCCACGCCGACCGCCTCGAGCATCGCGCGCGCGGTCGGCGTCCGTGTTCGGGATGAAGCTCATAGCGGTCTCCACGAGACTATGCCGTGTAGGCCGCAGCGTCCATCAGGGAGTCGCAGCTCCTTCGGGCGCGCAGAGCTTCACGCGCACGAGCCAGCCCTCGCCGAAGGGATCCGTGTTCACCAGCTCGGGGGTCTTCACCAGCGCTTCGTTGCGCGCGGTCACGCTCCCCGAGACCGGCGCAAAGACTTCCTCCGCGGCCTTCACGGACTCGATGACCATGCACGCGCGTCTCCGCCTTCAGCTCCTTGCCCACGGCCGGGAAGCTCCACGAAGACGACGTCGGAGAGCTTGTCCTGCGCGTAGTCGCTGATCCCGATCACCGCCTCCCCTCCTTCCACCCGCACCCACTCGTGGGTCTTCGAGTAGCGCGCCTTCTCGGTCGAACCTTGTACTCCATGCCTCACCTCCAGTGGGGCGATGTGTAGAACGGCCGCTTCGACGATCCGCGCGGCCTTGTGGCGATTCCCTGATGACGATCTGCACCTCGCTGCCGACCTCCGCGAGAGCGGCTGTCCACGTAGCCCATGCCGAGGTAGTGTCCCGTGCGCGGGCTGAAAGGCCCGTGTTGTGACGCGCGCCGACCTTCCCGCTGCCGGCCGCTGGATGTCGTAGCCATGCCG
Source organism: uncultured Spirochaetota bacterium (assembly GCA_963753085.1). GTDB lineage: Bacteria > Spirochaetota > Spirochaetia > SZUA-6 > Fen-1364 > Fen-1364. The sequence goes on from CAVWBF010000010.1 coordinate 127,602, forward strand.
CGGCACGCCGGGCTCCGTCATCTCGAAGCCCACGAGGATCGCCTGCGACGGAGGCCGTGCGAGCAGCGGCCAGCGCCGGCTTGCCGACGAACTCGTGGCCTTCCAGGCGCACCGCGGCGCGGACCAGGCCCGCGCTGATGGGGTCCGTGGTCTCGTCGATCTCGTTGCCGTACAGGGGGAGGCACGCCTCCGCCCGCAGCGAGTCCCGCGCGCCAAGGCCGCAGGGGAAGCAGCCCGCGGGCCGCCCGCCTTCCAGGATGGCGGCCCAGAGGCGCTCGCAGTCACCGGCCGGGAGCAGCATCTCGCAGCCGGGCTCCCCGGTGTACCCCGTGGTGCAGAGGATGACCCGGCGCCCACGAAGGCCGCACTCCCTGACCCGGTGGAAGCCGATGCTCGTCGAGGTCCATCCCGTCGGCACAGCGGCCTGAGAATCTCCCGGGCCGCCGGGCCCTGGAGCGCGACCATGCACGTGTCTCCTCGCGCGATGTCCTCGAGCCTGACCTTCATACCCTGCGCACTGCGACTGAGCCACGCGAGGTCCTTGGGCGTGTTGGAAGCGTTGACGATCACGAGCCAGGACTCGGGCGGTGGTAGACGAAAGATGTCGTCGATGATGCCGCCGGATTCGTGCACAGCAGGCTGTAGTGCGCGCGGCCCTCCGCGAGGCGGGAGACGTCCCAGGTCTGAACGCGCTGGAGGAAGCTCCAGGGCGTCGCGGACCTGTGATCTCGAACCTGTCCCATGTGGTCGATGTCGAAGAGCCCCGCGGCGTCGCGGACGCGCAGGTGCTCTTCCCGGGGGCCCGTGGCGTACTGGACGGGCATGTCCCATCCGCCGAAATCGACCATCCGGGCGCCGGCCCGCACGTGCCAGTCATGCAGCTTGGTCTGCATGCAACCTCCCCTCGCCGACAAAAAAAGAGAGAACGGGCGTCGTTCCCGTTCTCCTCTGTCATGGGCCTGAGAGATTGCTCCCGGCGACGGCCGCGTTGCACATCCGCCCTGCCCGGGGATTGCCCCTTCGGCGGCCGGGCCGTCCCTCGTGGGAGCCGGCCCGGCGACTTTCCAGAGTGCTGTCCCAGCGCGATCCTTCTGCCTGAGAGTTTCAGCGGCCCGTGTGCCGGCCCGCCGTTTGCACCTTCGGCGACCTTCCGCGCGGGCCACGCGCCCGCCCGAGTTCTCTCTCGCACTGTTCTTCCAGCCGGACTTCCGGCACGGTATCACGGACCGCGGGACCCGTCAAGCTGACGGCGCTGAAGGTGGCGCCATCATCGAGTCCCTCAATCGCTGCCAGCCATGCCTTTTGTGGCGTCGAGGTCAGGAGGGATGGAGAGGAAGTTCATGGGATCAACGTAGTTGCCGCCGAGATGCACTTCGTAATGGAGGTGAGGACCGGTGGACATCCCGGTTGTTCCGACGTAGCCAATGACGTCACCGCGGTCCACGTGGGCACCCTTGTGTGTGACGACGCGCATCATGTGGAGGTACCGTGTCATGAATCCGTACTTGTGCTGAATGGCAACAAAGTTGCCCAGGTCGTCGTTGTAGCCGGTCTGGATGACGGTCCCGTTTGCCGCGGCCTGCACGGGCGTGCCCATGCCCCAGGCAATGTCCACGCCGAGGTGGAGATACCCCATATGAGTGAACGGATGGATGGTCCAGCCGAACCGGGTGGTAATGATTCCATGCACTCCCTTGAGCGGCCAGAGAGTGGGCGTGTCGGCAAGAAGCTCTTTGTAGGTCTTCAGAACTTTGCCGATTTCATCAAGCGTTTCGGTGGACGTGTCCATCAGGCTGGCCGTGTTCTTGAGGTCCGCCAGCTCTTTGATGTTGCCCTGGCCGGGCATCTCCTGCGACGGGAAAAGCGAAGCTACCGCGTTCGCTCCGGAAGGCGTGAAGGGTTCCTGGTTGGCCATGGACCTGCGCACGCTCTGCACGCTTACCTGGAAAGTCTTTTCGGCCTTGCGAAGCGCTGACACCTGGTCCCGAAGGTCCTGGATGGCCATTTCGCTTCCGCGGAGGTCCTGGGAAGCCTGCTGAAGCCGCTCGTTCATGGGGCGGAAATGGGTGACCAGAAGCGCGAATCCGGCGAGGATGATGCCAATAAGGCAGGTGAAAAAGATGAGTGAGAAAAAGGAGAATCTGAAAATTGAATATCCGGTTCTCGGTGTGAGGAATGATCATCACCGTGAACCGCTGCTTGCCTTTCCGCATTCCCGTCAGGAAGGCTTCGAAGAGCTTGACCCATGTCCTGCGCAGCCAAAGACCAACGCTTTGCGCGAACTGGTTTTCGAGCTTCTTGTACTGGGCAACGGTCAAGGACGGCTTCCGCCTTTCATTCTTACGTTCCTCTATCTTGTATCGTTATTATCGGCGCGATATTCGCCATGAATGGGCCATGAATATCTCATAATTCTCTGTTATACGCGACATTGCGTGCAGAGCCGTTGCGAGTCAAGCCCTGTACTCGGACCTCTTGAGCTCCAGGGCACGTGTGAAAAGCCTTCGCAGAAATGCGGCGGCGTGAAAAGATTGCACAGCGGAAGACCCGCAGGTACGCGTTTTTGCCGAGAACTGCCCTGAATTTGGTCTCGAAGTGGTCGATTTCTATCCTAACCCTGGCACGGTCCTTGCATTATTGCCAGCAACAATTGCAAGGAGGCCACTATGGCTAAGAAACTTATCATGGTCCTTATGGCGCTCTCACTGGCAACCGCGGCTTTTGCCAACGGCCAGAACGAGCAGGGCCCGGGCGGCGCATTCCATGGCGACAAGGTCACCCTCAAGGGCACCGTGTCCCTTCAGAGCTTCCCGCAGACAATCCTCAAGGTGGGAGACAAGGAATACCTGTTGATGGTTCCACCCTATCTGGTCGAACAGTCCGGAGTGAAGGAAGGGGCACAGGTAACAGTGCAGGGCTACCAGATGAACTACCTCCCGCGGTACGGATCGTCGGCGAACGACAAGAACCTGACCGGCCTTTTCGTCACCCAGGCCACGGTTGGGGGAAAAGACTATGACTTGTCCAACTACGGCCCAGGGTACGGCCCCCGCGGGTATGGCCCGGGTTACGGGATGATGGGCGGCTACGGACAGGGCTATGGCCCCGGCTACGGAATGATGGGCGGCTACGGACCCGGCGGTGGTTATGGCCGAGGCTACGGGATGATGGGCGGTTATGGGGCGGGCTATGGCCCCGGCGCATGGTGCTGGGATTGATTTTCCGCTCCTCGCCCAAAGCGATTCTCTTCAGGGCCAGCGCGTGCTGGCCCTTTTTTGTTCAGGGAGATATCCTTGTCGCGAATGAATGCATCCTCTCGTGAAACGAGATTCCTCGTTGCAGCATTCCTGGCGCTCTTCGTGGGCCTGGGCATTCTCTCCGTCTTTTTATTGACCGGGGAATCCGGCAAGGCCCAGATACTCGTGGAATACGAGGCTGATCGAATTGCGTCGACTTTGGCGGACTCCTATCGCGCGGATGGCTCGCTTGACCAGGAAAAACTCGACCCGAGGATCAGGGGGTTCGGATTATATGATCCCAACGGCGACTCCCTGGCTCGCGTCGGAGACGCCCCCGCTTCGTTCGACCTGGGAAGCCCTCGTCCTGGGTTCAGCTACGACTCTGCACAACAGCTTCTCACGCTCCAGCGAATCTTCGGCATGGGCCCCGGGATGATGGGGCCGGATCCAGAGCAAGGCCCGGAGGCCCCCATGATGGGCAGCGGCATGATGGGCCGTATGATGGGCGGCTCTCACGGGCCGTGGTCGTCAGGGCAATCGCGGCTGTTCGGGCAACCGCCCCACGGAATGCTTCACGGGCCGGCCGGGGCGCTTTTCCTCTCCATGGACATCTCCGCGTACTACCGTTCCCAGCTCCTTTACAAAACCGCGGCCGTGGCCGCGCCGCTTTTGGTTGCCGGAATTGCCTCGCTGTTCTTCTTCCTCTTGTTCAGCAATCTCCGTCAAAGACGCCGAACACAGGAACAGGAGACCCTGGCCAGGCTGGGGGAGAGCGCGCGGACCCTCGCCCATGAGATCAGAAACCCCCTCAGTGCCATTCGGATCCAGTCCGGACTCCTGCGCAGGAAGATGCCCGGCGAAACTTCCGCCCAGCTTGACGCAATCGATGAGGAAGTGGAAAGGCTTTCGCTTCTGTCTCGCCGGGTGGGTGACTTCCTGAAGAACCCTCGAGGCGACCCTCAGAGGATCTTCCTGCATGAGTTCCTGGCGGAGTTGGCGGAGAAGTTGCCCATGCCCGTGGCATATTCCGCGGGAGCCGGGGTCCAGGAGTTGACGGTGAGCTTTGACCGCGACCTTCTGCGCTCCGCCGTGGAAAATCTGGTTCGTAACGCGCAGGAGAGCTACCCGGATGAGGACGGCGGCCGCGACGTGGAGCTTGCGCTCCTGCGGGAAAAGGCTTCGACCGTCATTGCGATAAGGGACCGCGGGAAAGGAATCCCTCCTGAGCTGCGGGAGAAAGTGTTCGACCCGTTTTTCACCGACAAGGTGCATGGCTCGGGCGTCGGGCTGTCCCTTTCACGCAGGCTTATCGAAGCTGCCGGCGGCACCCTCACTCTCGTTGCCCGAAACGGGGGCGGCACCGAAGCCCGCATAACCTTCCCGGCGCGGATTGCAGCATGAGAGTCCTCATCGCGGATGATGAAAAGAACATCCGGGATTCGATTGCGGCCTTCATCGCCTCAGAAGGCTTGGAGACAGCCGTTGCCGCTGACGGCGCGGAAGCCAGGGCGCTGCTTGAAAATGAGGCATTCGATTGTCTGATCCTCGACCTGCGAATGCCGAAAATGGACGGCCTCGCGGTCCTGGCGTGGCTGCAGGAAGCCGGGCCGCGGATGCCGGTGATCGTCATTTCCGCCTACGGGGACGTGCGGGACGCAGTCCAAGCCATGAAGCTCGGCGCAAAAGACTACCTGGTCAAGCCGTTCGACCCTGAGGAGCTGGTCCTGCGGGTGCGTCGCGCGCTGTCGGAGAACGCCCTCGCCGGGCAGGCTGAGGCAGGGCGGCGCGCAATGGCCGCGGGAAGCTGGATCGGCGAGGACGAAAAGATGAAAGCCGTCCGCTCCCTCGCGGAGAAGGTGGCGCCCACCTCCTCCACCGTCCTGATCACGGGAGAAAGCGGCACCGGAAAGGAAGTGGTGGCCCGCCTGCTGCACGCGCTCTCCGCCAACCCTGACGGACCGTTTGTCGCCATCAACGTCGGCGGCGTGCCGGAGGCTCTGCTGGAATCGGAGCTGTTCGGCCACGAAAAAGGGGCGTTCACCGGGGCCACTGAGCGCAAACGCGGCATGTTCGAGCTTGCCTCATCAGGGACGCTTTTTCTCGATGAGATCGGCGACATGCCCATGCACCTGCAGGTCAAGCTTCTGCGCGTGCTGCAGGAGAGGAAAGTCCAGCACCTGGGCAGCACGCAGGCAATCCCCATCAACGCGCGGATCATCGCCGCGACGAACAGGGAGCTGGAGAAGCAGCTCTCCGAGGGCACCTTCCGCGAGGACCTGTACTACCGCCTCAACGTGATCCGCATCGACGTACCGCCCCTGCGGGAAAGGCGCGGTGACATCCCGGCCCTTGCGGGTTTCTTTGTGGAGAAGCTCAACCGCCAGGTGGGGCGCAAAATGCGCGGGTTCGAGCCGGAAGCGCTGGCCCGCCTCTCAGCGTACAGTTTCCCGGGGAATGTGCGCGAGCTGGAGAACGCAGTCGAACGGGCGTACATCCTGAGCTCGGGAGAGCTCATCAGCGCGCGGGACCTGGGCGCGCCGTTCTCCCGCGCCGAGCGCGTTCCAAAAACCGGCAAGCTGCGGGACCAGGAGAGGGAGCTCATCGAAAAGACCCTTGCCCGCCACGGCGGGAACCGCACTCACGCCGCGCAGGAGCTGGGAATCAGCCGCAGGACACTCATCAACAAGATCAAGGAAGCCGGCCTGGAGGGCTGAGGCTCGCACGCCGCATTGGAGTGGAAGGCCGCGTCGCCCACGGCGCAGGTTCCTCCTCCGTGGCGTCAGCCCTCGCGGATGGTGATCTTCGTCTCTATAGGTCCCGCGTTCCGCACGGTGGCCGCAACAGAGCAATACTTGGTCTGGCTCAGCTCCACCGCCCGCTCCACGGCTTCACGGTCAATCCCCTTGCCCGTCACGATGTACTCGATTTCAAACCGTGTAAGGGATCGGGGGTGCTCCTCCGCCTGGTCGCCATGGGTCTTCACCTCGAATGCGGTGACCTGCTGGCGTTTCTTTTCCAGGATGGAGATCACGTCCATTGCCGTGCAGCCCGCCAGTCCCACCAGGACCAGCTCCAGGGGCCGAAACCCGTCGTTATCACCGCCCACCTTGGGGCTGGCGCCCAAGGGAAGGGAGAAATTGCTCGTGAGCCCTGTGCCGGTGAAGCTCATCCCTTTCTTCCACACCACAGACGCATCCATCACGGAGCCTCCGTTTCCTCGTTGAGGTAATCCCCCACTGTCCCCCCGGTGATCGAGACGAGCTGGTCGAAGGTCATCGGGACTCCCGAACAATCCGTTCCCGCGGCGGGGTAGATCATCTTGTACTGCGACAGACTCTGAGTCGATGAAAATGCGGATTGCGCCGTCAATCCCGAATGGGCAGACGCCGCCGGGCCCGAAGCCGGTTGCGGCAAGGGCTTCGTCCGCGCTCGCCATCCGGGACTTGACCCCCGTGACTGCCTTGAGCTTTGCGGAGGAAAGACGGCGGTCTCCGGGAGCTATGACCATGAAGACCTTGCCGTCCTTGCCCATGAACAGGAGGGATTTTGCGATCTGCCCCACCGACACGCCGAGCTGCTGCGCCGCAAGAACTGAGGTGGCGGTGCTGCCTGCCTCGAACTCAGTCGCGCCGCAACCCGTGCGCGTCGAGCACGGCGCGAACCTTGTCTGGAATCATGATTGAGTCTACGAGAGACACCACCGGATCGTCAACATCCGGCATCTCACCAAAGTCCGGCATCTGATTTGACTGAATGCCGGTGAACACTACCTTTGTCAGTCGAGGGCAGCAACAACAAGAAAGGACCCAGCATGGCAAGCCTGATCGAGCCCACGTGCGAGAAGAAAGTGACAAAGGAAGAGCTCTTGAAGAAGATGAAAGGCAAGCCTGACTTCATCCTGGAGGATCACTACTGCAAAGGAGTGGGCGCCTACTGCCTGGACGATGACCTGTGCGTGCAGATGGTGGCAAGCGCCAAGCTTCCGACGCGCTTCGGCACCTTCACGCTGTACGGGTTCTTCGACAGCCGGGATGAGAAGGAGCACACCGCTATCGTCCACGGCGACGTAGCCGGGAAGGAGCGGGTGCCGCTTCGCGTGCACTCCGAGTGCCACACCGGCGACGTGTGGGGCTCCCTGCGCTGCGACTGCCGCGACCAGCTTGAAGCCGCAACGAAGTTCATCTCCGCCAGCCCTTCGGCGCGGTGATCTACCTCAAGCAGGAAGGCCGCGGCATCGGCCTTCTGAACAAGATCAAGGCCTACCAGCTCCAGGACCTGGGGCTGGACACCGTGGAGGCCAACCAGTTCCTGAACATGCCCGTGGACGCGCGGGACTACAAGGTGGCCGCCAGGATCATCCAGCTCCTGAAGATCCGATCCGTGTCGCTTCTCACGAACAACCCTGACAAGATCGAGCAGCTCAAGGCGGAGGGGATCGACGTGGCGGACAGGATCCCCATCGTGATCCCCGCCAACCGCTACGACGAGGACTACCTGGACGTGAAGAAGCGCAAGATGGGGCACCTCATCTGAGGGCGCTGGCGCCAGAGCTCCCCTGCCGCCTTTGCAATCCTCTCCATGGGCCTTCTTCCATGGCTTCTCGAGCTCCCGCGTGTTGAAGGCGCTCATGCGGACGTAGCCTTCTCCGCACCTGCCGAAGCCGCTGCCCGGCGTGATCGACCACGCCGGCCTTTTGCGAGCAGCCTGTCGAAGAAGCTCCACGAATCTCCGCCCACCCTGGCCCAGACGTACGGGGAGTTGTCCCCGCCCATGCAGGAAAACCCCAGCGCGTCCATCTTCTGGCGGACGAGCCGGGCGTTGCCCAGGTAGTAGTCCGAGAGGCCGCGCGTCTCCTTCTTGCCCTCCGGGGTGTAGACGGCCGCGGCGGCGCGCTGCACGGGATAGGAGACGCCGTTGAGCTTCGTGGACTGGCGGCGTGCACCACATGGCGTGGAGGGAGTGCTCCTTCCCGTCCGCATCCCAGGCCATGCACGTTTTGGGCACCACCGTGTAGGCGCAACGGGTCCCGGTGAAGCCGGCGGTCTTGGAGAAGCTGCGGAACTCGATGGCGCACTCCCGAGCGCCGGGGATCTCGAAGATGGAATGCGGGATGGATTCGTCCCGGATGAAGGAGACATAGGCGGCGTCGTAGAGGATGAGCGCCTTCGCCGCCCGGGCGTAGTCCACCCAGGCGGCAAGCCGCGCGCGGTCGATGGTCGCCCCGGTGGGGTTGTTGGGAAAGCACAGGTAGATCAGGTCCACGCGGGACTTGGGCGGATCAGGGATGAACCCGTTGTCTTCCGTGCAGTCGAGGTAGATCAGCCCGCCATACCTGCCGTCCCGGTACGGCGCCCGTGCGGCCTGCCATGACGTTGGTGTCCACGTAAACGGGGTAGACCGGGTCAGGGATGGCAATCCTGATGTCGCCGGCAAAAAGCTCCTGGATGTTGGCCGTGTCGGACTTGGCGCCGTCACTGATCGCTATCTCATCAGCGCTGATGTCCGCGCCGCGCGCCTTGAAATCGTTCTCCGCGATTGCCGCGCGCAGAAAATCGAACCCGAGGTCGGGCGGATAACCGCGAAAAGTCTGTGCGCTTCCCATCTCCTCCACCGCCTGGCGGAATGCCTTCACGATCGGAGGGCGTCAGAGGAAGCGTCACGTCGCCGACCCCCAGGCTGATCACCTTCGCGTCCGCCCGCTGCTCCTTGAACGCCGCGACCCGGCGGGAGATCTCGCTGAAAAGGTACGATGAGGACAGCTTCGGGTAGTTGGGGTTGATGCGGATCATGCAACCTTATACCCGCCGCGTTCCCGCGGTGTCAAGGAAACGATGGCCGGGTTGAGGGCAGGGCGAGTTTTGTGTACCTTTATACCATGGAAAAACTCCGCTACCCAATAGGGAAGTTCAGCTTCGATGCCGACATCACCCCTGAAAAAAGATCAGCGTGGATACGGGATATCGAGAACCTTCCCCGGGAGCTGCGCCGCGCTTTGTCCGGCCTGTCCCCTTCCCAGCTCGATACCCCCTACCGCGACGGCGGGTGGACCGTTCGGCAGCTTGCGCACCACATTGCCGACAGCCACATGAACGCCTTCATCCGCTGGAAGCTCGCCTTGACGGAGTCCAGCCCCACCATCAAGCCGTACGACCAGGATGAGTGGGTGACCACGGCGGACGTGACAAGCGCGGACGTGGAGCCGTCCCTTGCCCTCCTGGAAGGGCTTCATGCCCGGTGGGCGCGCCTCGTTGCCTCCCTTTCGCCTTCGGACTTCGCGCGGGCCTTCAATCACCCCGAAAGCGGGATGCAGACGCTGGACCGCCAGCTTCAGCTCTACGCCTGGCACTGCCGTCATCACGTTGCGCACATCGTTTCCCTGAGAGAAAGAAAGGACTGGTAACTTCACATCCATATGAAATCACCCAAACAAGTCGGACTTGAAAACGAGATCCGCTCCCGCCTGAGCGGCGTCCCAAGAGCGGCCGCGGACATCCTCCTGGATGACCAGGAGGTCCAGCATCTTCAGGAATATGCGAACGTCGTCTCCATAAAAAGGCTGGGATACAACGACCACGGACCGGTGCACATGCGCACCGTCGTGCTCAACGCCCTCGTCATGGCGGAGCTGATGCACGGCGCGGGCATCCCTCTCAGCCTGGAGTCGGATGACGCGGGCACCTACGAGGACAGCCTTGTGGCCCTCCTCCTGGCGGGCATGCTGCATGACGTCGGCATGTCCATTGGCCGCGCCGATCATGAGCACGACGGAGTGTGGATTTCCCTCCCCATCATGGACAGGGTCCTTGCCCGGCTCTATGGGGATGACGTGGGGCGTCGCGTCGTGGTGCGCTCCCTGGCGGTGGAGTGCATTGTGGGCCATATGGCCACCCAGCGGGTCCACTCCCTGGAGGCGGGCCTGATCCTCATTGCTGACGGATGTGACATGGAGAAAGGCCGCGCCCGAATCCCCATGATGATCGCAACCGAATCTCGAGTGGGTGACATCCACAAGTACTCGGCTTCCGCCATCGAGAACGTGCAGCATCGAGCGGGGGGCCGAGCGGCCCATCCGCATCACCGTGGAAATGAAAGCCACCGTGGGCTTCTTCCAGGTGGAGGAAGTGCTCCTGCACAAGATCGACTGGAGCCCGGCAAAACCGTTCATCGAGCTGTACGCGGGAATCATCGGAAAGAAGCTCAAGTGCTACCTGGGGTGCGCTGGGGCGGGCGCCGGAGGCCATGCGGGTACAGGCGCCGGGGCCCATGCCGCAAAAGCTGGGAACGGCGCGCCTCAAAACGCTAGGCGCGCGGCAGGGAGATCGTGATCATGGTCCCGCCGCCGGGCCGCGCGTGCGCCTCCACCTGCCCGCCGCTCTGATGGACAATCCCGAAGACGGTTGCAAGCTCGAGGCCTGCGCCCACGACACCCGCGCGGCTCGCGAAATACGGCTCGAACGCGCGTGAGCACGCAGCGGGGCTCATCCCGCACCCCGTGTCGCTGACTGACAGCACCACCCTCTCGGCCGACGTGCTCGCCTCCACGTCGAGAGAACCGCCCGAAGGCATGGCTTCCCGGGCGTTCAGAGCCATTGCAAGGATCGCCTCTTCCAGATGCGCGGGATCAGCAGAGACGTACGCCGCGCTCGGGTCCAGCCGCAGCGCGACTCTTGTACCGCGGCCCATGAGGTCCTGAAGCCGGCCCCGCATCCCCTCCACCAGAGCGTTCAGGTCGACGCGTTTCATGACCCGCTGCCGGCGCCCGCTGAAGGTCAGCAGCTTATAGACGATCCGCGCGGCCCGCTCCGCCGCCTGATCGATTTCCCGCACGGCATGCCGGTCATCCGCGGCGAGCTGCCGCGACTCCAGCAACTGCGCGTTCCCGATGATCGCGGTGAGCAGGTTGTTGAAGTCGTGGGCAACCCCGCCGGCCAGACGGGCCACTGCCTCCTGCGTCCGAGATCGCTCCGCCAGCTCCGTCAGCTCTGCTTGCTCCGTGAGCCGCGTCGGGCGCGCGGCCGCCCGGTCCACGGATTCCCCAAGCGGGCTGACGGTGAGCTGAACCGTTTGCGGTGCCTCCCACTCCGCGCGCGCCAGGCTCGCGTGAGAGTCGAACAGGACGCCGTCGAAACATCGCAGGCGCACTTCGAAGGCCTGGGGCCAGCCCTCGCGGGCGGTCTGGGCGCGCCAGGCCATCTCGAGCCGTGAATCACTCCCGTCGGGCTGGCGGGCGGGAAGGATCTGGTTCAGGAGAGCGCCGGCAGACGGATCAGCGCTTCGAAAGAGCGCGGCAGCCGCAGGGTTGAACCTCACCGATCCCTGCGGACCGATAAGAACAATCGGCTGGAGCGTTGATTCGAACATCGATCGATATTTCGCCGCGCGGGCCTCTCCGTGCGCGTCCTGATGCGTCTGCATGACGAGCACTCCCCACCCGGTGCCCCAACCTCACCTGACCAGCTCCAGCTTCTTCACTTTGCCATCGCCGTTACTGTTCCCGCTGTGGCCGTTGCCGCTACCGTTGCCATTGCCGTTCGCCCCGTGGCCGTTGCCGTTCCCTTCTATCTGGACTTTCACGATGTGGGGCGTCGGCGCGCCGGGAAGGGCGACCCCGTTGTCACCGTCGGCCTTGATCTTGAATTGCGCGGTCATGCGCTGCAGCTCCTGCGCCATGCTGGAAAGCTGCTCGGTGGAGGAGGACATCTCTTCCGCTGATGATGCCGCCGACTGTGTCAGCTCGTTCACGCTCTCGACGGCCTTGGACACCTGCTTCGAGTTCGCGCTCTGCTGTTCGGTGGCGGCTGAGATGCTCTGGCTCATCTCGCTGACGTTCTCCAGCGCCTTGGCCAGCTCCTTGATGGCGCCAACCTGCTGCTGCATGCTGTCGGTGAGCTCGGCAATCATGTCCTTCACCTTTTGAGAAGCGCCGCGGATCTGCTCCATGGCGCCCTGGGAGCCGTTGGCAATCTCCACGCCCCTGGTCACGTTCTTTACGCTTTCCCTGATGAGCCCTTCTATCTCCTTGGTTGAAGAGGAGCTGCGGTCCGCCAGCTTGCTCACCTCGTCTGCAACCACCGCGAACCCGCGACCGTGCTCCCCTGCCCTCGCCGCCTCGATGGAAGCGTTCAACGCCAGGAGGTTCGTCTGGTCGGCGATATCGGAGATGACGTTTATGATCCCGCCGATCTTCTCGGAGCTTTCGGCGATCAGCGTGATCCCCCGCACCACTTCCGTGACGGCCCGCGCCCCTTCCTGTGCATTCTCCACGGACTTCGCCGCAAGCCCCGAGATCTCGGTGAGACTGTGTGAGATGTCGTCAATGGACTTCTGCACCTGCGCCATGGAGCTTGCTCCCTGCTCCACCGCCGCCGCCTGCGACTGTGCGTTCTCACTGACCTGGTCCACGGAGGCGGACAGCTCTTCCACGGAAGCTGATGTCTCCTCGAGCGTCGAGGCCTGGCTCTGTGCCCCTTCGGCAAGGGACATGGAGCTGGCGGAGATCTCCTCGCTGGAGGCTGCCACTTGCTCTGCGCTTTCCTGGATGGTGGCAACCATGCCTCTCAGTCTCACCGACATGGAGTTGAGCGCATCGGCGAGCTTCCCCACTTCGTCGCGCTGATGGATGGGGAGCTGTTGAGTGAAATCCCCCCCGGCTACCAGCTGCGCGAACTCGACCCCGCGGCGTATGGGATTCGTGATGCCGCGCGAAAACAGCAGGAACACGAGGAAAGCGACAATGACCGCCGCCAAACCCACGAGCATGACGAGGTTTCGCACCTCGTAGATCGTTCCGAGGTACTCGGCGTCCGGAAGCGTAAAGCCGACGCTCCATCCCGTGGAAGCCACGGGCGCGTACCCTGCGGTCTTCGCCACTCCCTGGAACACGTAGTGATCGACCCCGGCTTCTCCGTTGACCATCTTGGCGGCAAAGCCTTCCGAGCCTTTCTGTTCGAGCAGGTTCATCTTGAGGATATTCTCCGCGTTCGGATGCGCGATGATGATGCCGGAACGGTCAACCACATAGGCATACCCGGTCTTTCCGATTGTCTCCTTGACGATCATGTCGTTCAGGAAGCCGATGTCCACGATCAACGTGGCCACGCCGACGACCCGATCCCCATCCTTCACGGGCATGGCCACGGGAGACACAGGTTTGCCGGAAACCTTGCTTTGTACCACCATTCCAATGCTGGGTTTTCCTGCCAGCCCGTCTTTCACGTACTGCCTCTCGCGCAGATCGAGCCCGACGTCGCTGTTGTCGGAGCTGGTGATGACCAATCCGCTCGAGCCGACGAGGGTGACCCTTTCATAGGCCCCGCCCAACTGCGGGTTGTTGTGGAACGTCGAAAGCTTGCGAAAAGCCGCCGCGAGCTCCTTCTGTGACTTTGCCGCGCCTTTGTCTGCTTCTGCCGCGGCCGCCGCCACGATGGTCGGGTCAGTTGCAAGGCTCAGGGCAATGCGGCTTTCCTCGGCGAAGACCCTGTCGACCACCTGGGCGGTATCCTTGGCCCGTGCTCCAAGCTGTTCACGTTCGATTGCCGTGAGCCCTGTCGTGGAACGGGCGACGCTGAAGAACGCCACGATCAGCAGAGGGATGATCATGATGATCGTTCCGACCGTAATGAGCTTGGCCCCGATTCGAATGTTCTTTAGCATCTGTTGCCTCCTAGCCACGCCTGCTCGCGGCTAAGGACAGAATGCAAGTGGCAGGCCAAACAGGGGTTCAGCCAACAAGAATTATCAGAACTCCTAATTGTTTTTTCACAAAGAGAATAGAGCGTGCACTTCAAAGAGGCGCGGCGCTGTTGCTTTGGAAGCCAACGCTGTTCGGTGTTGTAGAACTATGACACCGTTGCAAAAAGACTACGCTTTTTCAATCCGGGGTTTCCCTGCTCAGGCCGTGCTTTTTCAGCTTTTCGTAAAGGTTCGGCCTGGGAATTTCGGATATCCGAGCCGCCTGTGAGATGTTTCCGCCCGCCTGCGCCAGAAGAGCTTTCAAATATTCGCGCTCGAAATCGTCCTTGGCGGCTGCAAACGGCTTGACCAGGCTGTCCGCCAGGGGGCCAGGGCTGGCGGGAAGGTCCCGCAGGTTGGCCGGCAGGTCCTTCGGGAGTAGCTCGGTCCCCTCGGTGACGGCCACGGCGCGCTCCACCACGTTCTCGAGCTCTCGGATGTTGCCGTCCCATCTGTAGCGAAGGAACGCGTTCATAACCTCAGAAGAAATCCCTTTCACGTCCTTCTGGAACTCCAGCGCGTAACGGCGAAGGAAGTGATACGCCAGGAGCGACACGTCTTCCGTGCGTTCTCGAAGCGGCGGCACGTGGACCGTGATGACGTTGATACGATAGTACAGGTCTTTGCGGAATCTGCCTTCCTGGACTTCCTGCTCCAATTCCCGGTTGGTGGATGCAATGACGCGCACGTCGTTCGCGATGTCCTCCGTGCCGCCCAGGCGCTGGAAACTGTGCTCCTGCAGGACGCGGAGCAGCTTCACCTGCAGCTCCCCGGACATCTCGCTGATCTCATCGAGGAAGATCGTGCCGCCGTCCGCGGCTTCGAAATAGCCGATCTTGCGGCTGTCAGCGCCCGTGAACGCGCCGCGCTCGTAGCCGAACAGCTCGCTTTCAAGCAGGTTCACCGGGATCACCCCGCAGTTGATGCCGACGAACCTTTTCCCGGCCCTCGGGCTCTTCTCGTGGATGGACCTGGCCAGGAGCTCCTTGCCCGTCCCGCTTTCCCCCTGCAGCAGCACGGTGCTTCGAAGCGGCGCCACCTTCTCCACGAGCTGGAAGATGTCGAGCATCTTCTTGCTCCTGGCAATGATGGCCCCGCCGCCGCCCGAAAGGGCAAGGGACTCCCGCAGCGCGTTGTATTCACGCTTGAGCCTGCGGTACTCGAGGATCCTCTTGATGATCAACCCGAAAGCTTCGAGTTGCAGGGGCTTCAGCATGTACTCCTCAGCCCCGAGCTTCATTGCCTCCACGGCGGTCTTCACCGCGCCGTAGGCCGTCAGGATGATGACGGATGCGCTCTCATCGATCTTCCTGATCTCCTGCAGCACGCTGAGCCCGTCCATCTCCGGCATCTTCAGGTCGAGCACGATCAGGTCGTAGCTTGTTTTCTGCGCGAGCGTTATGGCCGTTGACCCGCGGGTTGTGGCGTCGACGGCGCACCCCATGCGCTGGAGAAACATCGAAAGCACGTCGAGGATGGCTTTCTCATCATCGACGATGAGGACCCGGCAGACAAGCTCGGCTGCAGCGGGAGTGCCGCTCATTTCTTCCACAGTAATCCATCCTCGGCGCGCGCGCAAGAACTGCGCGGCGCCTTGCAATTCCCGCGCTGAATGGGCATCCTGGGCGGACACATGACAGCCCTCGCGCCAACTACCGGGAACCAGAGAGGCAAGGCGCTTCTCGCCCTGACCGCGTGCGCGCTCCTCTGGAGCACCGGGGGCCTCCTCATCAAAATCGTTGACTGGAACCCGTTCGCCATCGCCGGGACGCGCAGCCTGATTGGCGGCCTCCTCATCCTTGCCGTGATCCGGCGGCCCCGGTTCACGTGGTCTTTCGCGCAGGTCGCCGGCGCCGTCACGTACGCCGGCTGCATGGTGTGCTTTGTGGCCGCCAACAAGCTGACCACCGCGGCAAACGCCATCCTGCTCCAATACACCGCCCCTCTGTACGCCGCGATCCTTGGCTGGGTTTTCCTCCGGGAGAAGGCCACCGCCATAGACTGGGCCACCATCGTCGTGGTGCTGGGCGGAATGGTGCTGTTCTTCCTGGACAAGCTCGGGGCCGGGGGAATGGCAGGCAACCTGCTTGCCATCGTGAGCGGCGTGTTCTTCGCAGGGACCATGGTGGCGCTTCGCAAGCAGAAGGACGGCTCTCCGCTCGAGTCGCTCCTGCTGAGCCACGCCATCACGTTCGTCATCGCCATCCCCTTCCTTTGGGGGCCGGCCCCGAGCCTCCCCTCCGCGGCAGGGCTCGCCCTGCTCGGAGTGGTCCAGATCGGAATCCCTTCATTTCTTCTCATCTACGGAGTCAGGCGCGTGACGGCCCTTCAGACGATCCTGACCTCCGTGCTCGAGCCGATCTTCAATCCGATCTGGGTGTTCCTGTTCCTTGGAGAGAGGCCCGGACCTCGCGCGCTCCTGGGCGGCGCCATCATCCTGGTTGCCGTGACGGCGCGCTCGGTGGTCAGCCTTCGATTGGCGGTCCGGCCGGCTGGTGTCGGCTCACAAGCAGAACACCGGCAAGGATGATCACCCCTCCCACCACCTGGATCCACACGATGCTCTCCCCCAGCAGCGCCACGCCTCCCAGCACCCCGACCACGGGGATGAGGTTCACGTACGGGCTGACGGAGATGGGTCCTAGCCTTGAGAGCGCGTACACGTAGAGGAAGTTCGAGAGAGCTGAACAGAAGACCGCAAGGTACGCAAGGCTGAGCCAGGCCGCCGCGGTGATGGTGACCCACTGCCCGCGCTCCAGGAGACAGAAAGGAATCAGGAAGATGGTCCCGAACAGGGACTGGTAGGCCGTGATGGCGATGTCGGACAGCCGCGTGTGCAGGTTCTTGCTCAGGATGATATAGGCCACCCATGCGGCGCACGCGCCGAACATGAACAGGTCCCCCGCGGGAGAGAAAGCTCCGGCGCTTCCGGCCCCGGGACGGCCCACCACGAACGCCACGCCCACCACGGAAAGGGCAATCCCGGCAGCGACCATCCACGAGACGCGCGTGCGAAAGAAGATGGCTTCCGCGGCCACGGTGACCACGGGGATGACCGCGATGATGAGCGAAGCGTGGGAAGCAGAGGTGAGCTTGATCCCGCGGGACTCGAAGAAGAAATAGATTGTCACGCCGCACAGCCCGCTCGCCAGGAGCGGCAGGATGTCTTTGCGGCGCAGGCGCGCGCTCGGGTCGAACTTTCGAAGAAAAATG
Organism: uncultured Spirochaetota bacterium; assembly: GCA_963753085.1. Taxonomy (GTDB): domain Bacteria; phylum Spirochaetota; class Spirochaetia; order SZUA-6; family Fen-1364; genus Fen-1364. The sequence goes on from CAVWBF010000010.1 coordinate 144,785, forward strand.
TTGAGGATGACCGTGGCCGCGAGGAATCGGATAGTGACCATGGTCATGGGCGGGACGCCCGCGTTGAGGATGGTCTTGGAGGCCACGAACGAGAGGCCCCAGAAGATCACGGTCCCCCAGACTGCGAGCAGGGCGGGAGCGCGAGAGGGTGCTTGGATGGCGGCATGTGTGCGCATGGTTTTGTGCAACGCTACCAGAACGCGCCGCGCTGGGCAACCCGCGCACAGGCGCGCGGCGCACAGGCGCGCGTGGGCGCGACCGACGGGCCGTGATACGCGCGGCGCCCTTCCCGTGGTATCTTTTGAGCGTTATGAGCGATGTGATCCGCGGCACAACCATCCTTCTCACGGGCGCCACGGGCGGGATTGGCCTGGCCTGCGCGCGCGCCCTTGCAAGCTCGGGCGCCAGGCTGCTCCTTCATGGGCGGGACACGGGGAAACTCCGCTCCGCGGCGGAAGAGGCAGCCAGGCTTGGCGCAAGCGTGGATACGTTCGTCGCTGACCTGTCCTCCCTGAAGGAAACCGCGACCCTGGCCCGTGAGGCGGCGCGGGCGGGCCCGCTTGACGTCCTCATCAACAACGCCGGCGTCGGTTTCGGGCGGGACGGCAACAGGCGGGAGCTGAGCAGGGACGGGCACGAGCTGCGTTTCGCGGTGAACTACCTGGCCCCGTTTCTCCTCACGGAGGAGCTGCTGGCCCGGGGCATGCCGAAGCTCGCGGTAATCAACGTGGCTTCCGCCGGCCAGGAGGCCCTGGATTTCGACGACCTCCTGAGTGAGCGCGGTTACAGCGGCGTACGGGCATACTGTCGGAGCAAGCTCGCCCTGATCATGATGAGCTTCGACCTGGCCGCGCTCCATCCGACGCTCCAGGTCCAGGCGCTGCACCCCGGGACCTACCTCGACACGGGCATGGTGCGTGAAGCGGGTATCACGCCGCTGGGGCCGGTCAGCCAGGGCGTGGAGTCCATCCTCGCCGTCCTGACGACGGCTCTCACCGGCGGAGCATCAGGGGGCTACTTCGACCGGGCCAGGCCCGCGCGCGCACTCGCGCAGGCGTACAACATAGCAGCCCGGCAGAGGTTGAGGGAGGCAAGTCTGAAGCTCATCAACCCCTGGCGCTCCGAGCTCTAAAAGCTCACCATCAAGCCGACCCCATAAAGGCAGTCGGGCCCGGCGGAGCAGTCCTGAAAGAGGACCCCGACGTGAGCGGGCAAATCTTTGCTTATGGAACGAGTCGAAAGCAGAGGGAGATACCCTGAGGTAAAACCCTCAGACGAAAGGATCGGAGGGGAGACCAGGCTGGCGTGACTGCCTAGAACGCCTGCTCCGGGGCTTCCGCTCGAAAGCTCGATCGGACTGCCCTTCGTGTCGTCCCGTTGGTCAGTCACACGAGGATTGGCCCAGAGCGGAATGCAGGATGCGAGCAGCACGATACAGAGCAAAGGGAGAAGGTATTTGCTACCCATACTCTTCCACCTCCGTATGTTGCTACGGCAAATTTAAACAAAAACCGGGCAGCCGTCTCTATTCCAGCTTGAGCTTGCGAAGCTTGGGCGTTATGACCACCCGGCAGTATCCGGCGCTCGTGTGGGTGTTGTAGTAGTTCTGATGATAGTCTTCGGCTTTCCAGAAAGTTTCCAGCGGACGTATCTCCGTCACAATGGGATCATGCCAGTTCTTTTGCTCTTTCTTCCGGGAGGCTTCCGCGACGCTCTTTTGCTTCTCTCCCATAGTGACGATGATGGAACGGTACTGGGTCCCCACGTCCGCCCCCTGCCGGTTCGGCGTCGTGGGGTCATGGGCGTGCCAGAACACGTCGAGCAGCTCCTCGTAGCTGATGAGCTGCGGGTCGAACTCGACGCGCACCACTTCCGCGTGGCCGGTCTCTCCCGTGCAAACCTGCTCATAGGTCGGCTCGGGGGCGGAGCCTCCGGCATATCCCGAGGTCACCGACACCACGCCTTCGATCCGCTGGAGCACCGCCTCCAGGCACCAGAAACAGCCGCCGCCGAACGTTGCCGTTTCATGACGGCTGGGCTGACCTCCATCCATCTCGGCCTCCCGGGGAGAATCTACATAGGAAAGAGTCGGTCGGACAGCAGGCGGTGGCGCGGGCTCAGCGCGCGGCCTCCGCGAACAGGAAGCGCTTCACCTTGCGCGTGGAGGTCTTGGGCAGCTCCTCGCGGGAGACGCTCGAAGCTCTGGGGGATCTTGTAGACGGCGGCGCCCGCGGTGCATTTCTGGATCTCCGCGCGCACGATCCCGCGCACCTCCTCCTCGTCAAGGTCCTGTCCTGCTCCTTCTGCATGCGACGGCGAGGACCTCGGGATCGGGGTAGATGATGGCATGGGGATACTCGCCGCCTTCGCTGTCCAGCTTGCCCGACGACCACGACCTCGGAGAGCAGCGGGCTCGCCTGAGCAGGTTCTCGATCTCCTCGGGATAGATGTTCTTCCCGCCCTTGGTGACGATGATGTTCTTCAGCCGGCCCGTGATGTACAGGTAGCCGTCCTCGTCGAGCTTGCCGATGTCGCCCGTGTGCAGCCATCCCTCCGCGTCGATGACCTCACGCGGTCTTCTCGGGCATTCCGTAGTAGCCCGAGCATGACGTTGGGGCCGCGGGCGAGGATCTCCCCGTTGCCGTTCTGGTCCGGGGCTTTCGATGCGCACCTCCACGTTGGACAGGGGCAGCCCCACGGATCCGGGCTTGTTGTGCGCGGGGCAGGTGGTGGAGATGACCGGCGAGGTCTCCGTGAGGCCGTAGCCCTGGTACGTGACGAGGCCGAGGGCCTCCATGCCGTCGATGACCTCCTTGGCGATGGGCCCGCCGCCGGAGACGAAGAAGCGCAGCTTCTGCACGCCCAGCTCCCGGGCCACCGAGCCGAAGAGGAGCTTGCCGATGCGCACGTGCAGCACCTTGAAGAAGAAGCGGCTCACGCCGAACATGACGGCGGAACAGCGACCCGCACGAGCGGCCCCTTGGCCTTCACGTTGGCAAGGATGCCCTTGTAGATCTTCTCGATGAGGAGCGGCATGGCCGGCACGCAGGTGGCGCCGGTGTCCTTCATGATCCCGACGAGCACGTTCGTCTTCATGGAAGGGACCGAGGTGATCATCCCGTAGCTGAGAAGCGGGGTGAAGATCCCCATGCTCGTGGGATAGGTGTGGTGGAAGGGCAGCACGATGATCCAGTTGTCTCCCGGCCCCAGCGGCGTGGTCATCTGCACGCCGTCCCCGTTCTCCACGAGGTTCCTGTGGGAGAGCATCACGCCCTTGGGCGTGCCCGTGGTGCCCGAGGTGAAGATGAGGGCGGCAAGGTCGTCCGGAGCCACCGCGGCGCGCGGCGTAGCGGGTCTGTCCCCGGCCGACATCGAGCGCCTGCCCTTCTCCACCAGCGCGATGCAAATGTCTCGCGGCATCGGACGCCGGCGCACGTCATCGAAGAGCACGAGGCGCTTCACGGCGCCGCCCCGGCGCATTCGCGGCACCTTCTCCCGGTATTCGGCGGAGGTGAAGATGATCCGGGCGCCGCTCGCGCGCACGATGGAGGCCAGCTCCTCCGTCTTCAATAATATGTCGTAGGGAACGATCACCGCGCCGACGCAGGTCACGGCAAGGTAGGTGATGACCCATTCGCTCCTGTTCTCCGAGATGAGGCCCACCCGGTCGCCCTTCGCTGACCCCGCGATGCGAGGAGCGCGGTTGCCAGAGCGCGCGCACATGCTCCCGCAGCTCCCCGTAGGTGATGGTCCAGTATCCGGTCTCCCTCTTTCATCTTCAGCGCGGGACGCCCGAGCAGTCTTCACTGAAGCGTTCGATCATCTCCCGGATGGAGTGGACGTTGCGTGACTCCGCGACCTTGTTGACCTGCATGAGCCACCCCGTTCTCTGGTTCGGATGACGAGCCTTCCGAAGACCGCGGTTGCGTGCACGACGAGCGCCGGGGCGCCGTCTCTTGATACGAGGGCGAGGTGTACACGGTGTCCCCGAAGGAGACCGAGCGGCCGTCTGGCGCCTCCACCGTGCCGAACGCGGCGGACATGTCGATGCGCACGGGCAGGGCCGGGTCGATGCGCAGAACGCCGCTGCCGAAGACGACATTCACCTGGGTGCGCAGGTCCCGCCGCGCCGAGCGTCACGTCGGAAAGGTCCACGTCCCCGATTCCGAAGATGATGTTGTAGTCCCTGTCCCACCCTGCCGTGTATCTCTGGTGGGATTCGAGAAAGGGCTCCGGGACGGTTCACGAACGGCCCGCCCACCAGGACACGGATCCCCACGTACACGAACAGGACGGCAATGATGAGCCGAACGACCGGGACATGGAAAGGGAGAAACGCCGCAGGATGAACCACACCCCGACGGCAATGAGGAGGACCCCCCAGAAGATCCCATCGATCAGGGGGCATAGGCGTTTCTCCTTGGACTCACCCATTTAAAAACGGCCTGATGGTGGTGTCAAGCATTGGGGCGCAGGGAACGGGTACCGGGGCTGCGTAGCGAAGCGCTACTCCTTAGTCGGCGGACCTCCGCGTTGATCCTGTCCCGCATCCATTCCTGCTCCCGCGCGGAAAAGGATTCTCCGAACCTCACCGTACGCGCTCCGAGGTCCATGAGGAGGTACGAGCGGGACTGTACTCGCGTTCATACCCGGAGCGTCGGTAGTATGATCTGCCCTCCTGACAGTGCACTGTCCAACGTCGTCAGAGCCGGAGTTTCGTCTCGCGACGAAAGAAGAGGAACTTCCGCGCGTAGGTGACGCCCGTCCGCCTCGATGGTGATGCCCACCTTGCCGAAGAAGGCGAAAAGGGACCGGGAAACGATGAGGGCCCCGACAATCCAGAAGGGAAGCGAGAAAAGTCGAAAACCGAGAGGCGCCCCCGCGCTCATCGCGGAATACGTCCAGAACGCCGACCATACCAAGCCAGAATATCCCGAAGCCGCCGAAGGCGGACCGCCTGCCCCCGCGCTCGGGGATCTCGAGGTGCAACCGCGTCGTCCCGCTCATCGAGGCTGATCCGGGACCCGTGCGGGCAACGGCTGCGGATAGCTGCTGGTGTCTCGGCAGCCGCGGCAACCTTTTCGCCTCGAAGGAGCGCCGCGGCGTCGGGGACCGGAAGCGTGCGCCGCGCCTCATCAGGCTCCAGCCAGTTCCCGAGCACGCGCGCAAGCCCAGGAGAAGAAATCTCCACCACGGAGCGGAAGTCGATCTTCATGTCGCGCGTGGGAAGGTCCGCCGGGTTCCTGTGCGTAAGAAGGAAGAGGAGCGTGGCCGCCACCGCGTACAGGTCGGAGCGTACGGTTGCCCGGCCGGTGAACTGTTCCAGCGGAGTGTAGCCCGGAGTGCCGATGATGGTGGAGCTTGCGGCCCCGGAAATGCGGATGGCGTCCTGCACGCCGCCGAAGTCCAGCAGGAAGACTTCCCCGTCATCGCGCTGAATGATGTTTCGCGGATTGATGTCCCGGTGGATCACCGGGGGACGCACGGAATGGATGTAGTCCACCACGGAAAGAAGTCGCACGCCAATGTCGCAGATCTGCTTTTCCGTTGCCCGCCAGCCCGTCGTCCACTTTTTCCTGGAGGCTTTCCCCTCCACGAACTCCCGCACAAGGACAAACCGCGCCGTGCCCTCCACGTCGGCGCGGAAGAAGTCCTTGTAGGCGGGGATGCGCTCGTGATGGAGCGCCTTGAGCACCGCCGCCTCCCTCTCGAAAAGCTCCACGGCTTTCCAGTCCGAAAGCAGGTCGAGATGGAGGAGCTTGGCCACGGCCGGAGGAGCCGTCCTGTGTGTCCCTGACCAGGAAGGTGATTCCCGCGCCGCCCCTGCCCAGCTCGCGCTCGATCCTGTACCTGTCCGCCAGCAGGTCGCCGACCCTCATGGCTTGCGATGGTAGCAAAGAAGTTCTTTCGGGTCAAAGAAACGACGACGGGATATGCCGAGTATATAAGAGGGGGGAAGGAGACGAAATGGCTCGAACAAGAGGATGAGACTGGCAACGTGGCTCGTATCCCACAACCTCATGACGCTTGATCAGGCGCACGAGGTCATGCGGGAGCAGAAAGAGCAGACCGGCCACATCCGCGAACGCTTTGGCAGAATTGCAGTCAAAAAGGGCTTCATCTCGGAGGAAGCCCTGACGCGCGCATATCTCGAAAAAGAAAGGGAAGAAGCCCTGCTCAGACCCGTCATGTAGGCGGTCTCAGATCCTCGATTTTACCCAGGGATAGGCTTCTTCGAAGCTGGCAAACCGCAGATCCGCGAGCCGAGCGTTGTCCCGGGAGGCGAGCTCCGCCACGAACGCAACCGCCATGCCCGCCCGGCGGGCCGCCTCGATCCCGGCGAGGGAGTCTTCGAATACAAGCGCCTCAGGCGCCGGCGCTTTCAGCGCGTCGAGCGCCTTGAGGAAGCCCTCGGGGTCCGGCTTGCCGCGTGGTGCAGTCCTCATCGCTCAGGATCAGGTCCACGCTGTCGGCGCGCATGCCGACGTTGTCCAGCATCACATCGATCTCGGCCCGCGTGGATCCGCTGACAATGGCCTGGGCACCGGGAGGGAGAGCATCCTGTCGAAGCCCCGCGCCACGCGCAGTTTCCTCCCCTTGAGAAACTCGATTTTCTTTCGCAGGAACGTCCGCCAGACTTCCGTATGCGGCGTGTGGAAGCCGCGGTTCACGGCGAGCCATTCGAACACGCCGCTCCAGGAGAAGCCGTAGAGCAAGTCCAGCTCGGCCTGGCTGAGCTCGAGGGAGTAGTCCTGCGCGGAGCAGGTCGGAAAACAGCGCGTCGTTGATGCGCTCGCTTTCGACGATGGTGTCGTCGAAGTCGTAGATGATGGCGCGTATCCTGTCGGGCTCCATGGCGCGGGCAGTATAAATCGCCTCGAAATACTGTGAAAGCCCCCACGGGAGTGGTACATTTCAGGCAAAAGGATCAATCGCCATGCGCCTGAAGAACTATAACGAAGATCTTGTCCTGGAAACGGTGAAGGTCGTGCTGAAGGACCGGGCGGACGTGCGTCCCAGCCGCTCCTTCATTTTGGACGTGGCTGCGTACGTGCTCAACAGGACGCCCCCCAAGTACATCACGAGCGAGCGAGGTTTCACCCACGAGGTCGTGCAGGCCGCGGGCGGGGATGGGACGGAGGAGCAGCGCCTCGTGAACGTGATCGAGCTGATCACGCATATCAATCAGGCCATCGAGGTGGTTGCGCGGCGGCGGCGCAACGGGCGCCTCGGCGGGCCAGAAGAGACCTCCCCGCTCGTCAGCCTCGGAGGACGGCGCCCGGGCAGCTTCTCTACTACTACAACATGCCCCACATCTTCGGACGGATCGTGGATGCACAGGATGGAAAGCCCGTGATCTCGGCGCGAGCCACCCTCTGGATCAATGACCAGGTGTCGCCGCCCGCTGAAAGCGGCTGGCGCAATCCCTATCTGACCAACGAACAGACGAGCGGCTACTTCAGCTTCTGGCCGCAGCGTGGAGACCGGTGACTCCGACAGCGTGCGGATGCAGGTGACAATCGGCTTCGAGCACGAAAGGTATGAGCCCTTGACGTTCCGGAAAAGCTTGAAAGTGCCGGGGGAGTTCTTCCTGTACGACTACATCCGCGGCGACAAACTCCTCGACGTCGGGACCCTCGCCATGCAGCCTGCCGGATAGGGCGGTGCGTTGCGCGGCCGCACGACAACCCGCCATACGTCAGCGCGAAGTTCTACGGACGTGACTCTCGAATTTGCCTTCCCCGGGAGGTGATGCTATTATGAACCCATGGGTGAAAGTCAGATGGAGGGCACACTATGGGACCGAGGAAGATCACCTCTGATGCTCTGAAGCGTGTGTTCACCGATCTGCGCACCGGCGACGAGAAGGCAATCGGCACCTGGTTGTTCAAGGGATACAGGCTCCAGGTGAGCCGCTACCAGTCCTCGGGAACGGAGCGCTCTGCTCTCCTTTACCGCAAGAGAAGGGACCAGGGCCTGTGCGTGAGATGCGGCGCACGAGTCACGCGGAAGAACCCCCTGACGGGAATGTTGTACAGGTTGTGCGACGCCCACAGGAAAGAGATAGACAGAAAGTAAGGCGGCTTACAGCCCGGGTTCCGTGGGGACCGGGATCTGAATGGCCGCCGTGGGCTGACGGGGCGCGGAAGGCTGGGTGGCCGCACCGGACGCCGAAGGCTGGCTGGGCGCCGCGGCGGAGGGAGGCGGCGGAACGGGCATCTGCTGGAACTGCTGCGGGGAGCCGCCCTGGTCCGGGAGTTCAAGAGGCGGCCCAGGCTCCGTGGGCTCGGCCTGCGGATCAGGGAACCGGTTGAGAAGATAATCGTAGCGTTCCCGCATCTGCCTGCTTTTCTCGAATGTGTTTACGTTGTACCTCACCGGATTCGTGATGATCGTTACAAGACGGCGCAGCTCGTCCAGGGAAAGGCTCGCCACGCTTGTGCCATAGTAATGGTAGGAAGCGGCGCCAATCCCATAGATCCCTTTCCCCCACTCGATGCAGTTCAGGTACAGCTCGAGGATCCGGTTTTTCGGCATGAAAAGATCCATCTCGATTGCAATGAGCGCCTCGCTGTACTTGCGCAGGTATGTCTTGCGGGGGGTGAGGAAAAGGTTCCGGGCGAGCTGCTGGGGAATGGTGCTCCCGCCGTACAGCGGGTAGCCGATCGACTTGTCGATGAGGTAGGCGTCCCTGATGGCCCCCAGGTCGATCCCGATGTGGTTGTAGAAGTGGTAGTCCTCCAGCCTGATCACCATTCTCCGGGCCACGAGCGGGATGTGATACAACGGAACGAAGTGGACTTGCTGGGCTTTCTGGTGGGCGGTCACCCCTCTCCAGACCATGAGAGCGGTGACCTGGGGGTTGAGGCGGAGAAGCGCCATGCTTGCCAGGAGAACGAGGAAAAAAAGAACGACATGCGCAATGACGAAGCCGTGCGACGAGGAACCGGGCAAGCTTTCCCGCTATCCGGGAAGGCTTCACGACGTCCCTCAGCAAGGCCATCCGAAGCGCAAAGGTCTCGGTAATGCGGGCGTTCATATGAAATGCTCGATCAAAACGTTACGGAAGCACGGCGTGAAAGTCAAGACTCGCGCACATGTGATAGTCTGGCGGCGTGGGATTGGCTAAAACGGCATCGATTGGCGAGGCGCGCCAGCGCCTTCCGCGCGAGTTCCTCGAAAATCTCCAGCAGACGTTCCCTCAGGCCGTGTCACAAGCGATCATCCGTGGGATGTGCGCCCGGCGCCCCACGACATTCCGCGTGAACACGCTCCAGGCGGACCCGCGTGAGATCGTCGGGTTCCTGCGGGAAACCGGGGTGAAGTTCCGCGCGGTGCCCTGGAGCCGCCACGCGTTCATCCTCTCCGAGCTCCGGGAGCGGGACGTCGAAGAGTGGGACTGGTATCGCGAGGGGCGCTTGTATCTTCAGAGCCTCTCGAGCATGGTCCCCGCCATCGCCCTGGCGCCGCGCCCGGGAGAGCGCGTGCTGGACCTCGCCGCCGCCCCGGGCGGCAAGACAACACAGATGGCCGCGCTGATGGAAAACAGCGGCTCCATCCTGGCGGTCGAGCCCGACGAAGTACGACTGAGCCGACTTTCCTACAACGTGGCGCTCCAGGGATGCCGCAACGTGGAGGTGAGGAAAGCCCGGGGGGAAAGAATCGGAGGCGAGATGCCGGGCGCATTCGACCGGGTCCTTCTCGACGTCCCCTGCTCTGGAGAGGGCAGGTTCATTGTCGGCGCTCCCGGACCTCACGGGCTTGGTCGCGGAAGCTGATTGCTGATCGCGCCCGGCTTCAGCGCAAGCTCTTCGAAAGCGGGTTTCACGCGGTCCGGCCGGGAGGGGTCCTCGTATACTCTACGTGCACTCTCAATCTCGAAGAGAACGAAAAGGTCATCCATTGGGCGCTGGAAAGCTTTGCGCTGGAGACCGAAAAGCTTCCGCTCTCCATCCCCGGATCATGGTCGGGCATCTCCCGGGGGTTGCATCCGGGAGTCTCGAACGCGCTTCGGCTTTTTCCCGACGCAGAGAAGGAGGGCTTCTTCATCTGTCGGCTGCGTCGGGTCGAGTAATCCGCGTTAGCGCGGTAGTCCGTTAGCCCGGTAATCCGTGCTAACACGGTAATCCGCGCGGCAGCGGGCCGAACCACTGGTAGAGGTAGCACTGCATGTTGCCGTTGTACAGCTTGCGGTTCTTGGAGAATGGCGTGCCGAAAAGCCTCGGGAAATCCGTGCTCGCGGTGAGGATAAAGAAGGACCACGTCTCAAGCTTCCGGTACAGGCCACCCATTTCCCGCGAAAGCGCGTCCACGTCCCGCCGCTCGCCCAGGCGTTCACCGTAGGGCGGGTTGGAGACGATGCAGCCGTAGCCTTGCTCCGCCTGGAACGCGCCAAGCGGCGCGCACCGAAAGCGCACGCTGTCTGAGACTCCCGCCTTCGCGGCATTCCTGGCGGCGGCCTCCACCATTGCGGGGTCCTTGTCCGAGGCCGCGACGGTGACCCCCGCCTCACGGCGCTCTGAGTCGCGCGACTCCTGACGGGCATCCTGCCAGATGCGGGCGGGCAGCGCGGGCCATTCCTCCGCGGCAAAGCGGCGCCTGATTCCCGGCGCCGCGCCGCGGGCAATCAGCGCGGCCTCTATGGCGATGGTGCCCGAGCCGCACAGCGGATCGGCAAACGGCCGCGAGGCGTCCCAGCGGGACAGCAGCACCAGGGCGGCCGCCAGGTTCTCCCGCAGCGGCGCTGCGCCGGTCTCCGTCCGGTAGCCGCGCTTGTGCAGCCCCGGGCCGCTCGTGTCCAGGCAGACCGTGGCGCGGTCCCGCAGCAGGGAGACCTCGACGGTGTACAGCGGCCCGCTCTCCTCCGCGCGCTGACGGCCCTGATGTCCCCGCGCGCCCAGGAGCGCGTCCACGATGGCTTTCTTGGAGACGGATTGGAGGGTGGGCACGGAGGCAAGCCGCGAGCGGGTGGACCGCGCCTTGACCACGACGGCGGCCGTGCGCGGGACCAGCTCGCTCCAGGGGGCCTGGCGGACCCCTTCGTAGAGGTCATCGAAATCCGTGGCGGGGAAGTCCGCCATCCGCAGCCACACCCGGTCCGCGGTCCGCAGCCTGATGTTGCACCGCGCCATGTCCGCCGGCGTCCCCTCGAAGAGCACGCGCCTGTCCATCGTGCTCGTGACGGATATTCCCAGCGCGAGCAGCTCGTCCCGGACCACGGCCTCCAGCCCGAACGTCGCCGCGGCCTCCAGGAGCGAGGCTCCCGCCGCTTGTTTTCATGATCTCCCCTTCCTGCTAATAATACATAGGAGGCTGGGTATGAAAAGTCTTGCATCACTGGTCGTCATCTCTCTCGCGCTGGCGTTGGCCGTGGCGCCGGCGGCCTCCGCGGAACAGCCGGAGATTGTCGTTTCGGCGGCAGCCAGCCTCACGGACGTCCTCACCAGTCTTTCGTCCCCGGCGGAGCAATTCATCGGGGCGAAGCTCCTTTTCAATTTCGGGGCCTCCGGAGCGCTTCGACGCCAGATCGAGGAGGGAGCGCCCGTGGACGTGTTCTTTTCCGCCTCCTCGGAGGACGTCGACAAGCTCCTTGCCAAAAGCCTCCTGGTTGCCGGCACGCGCAAAGACCTCCTCTCCAACAGGGTCGTCCTGATCGGGGGCCCGCACGCCTCGCCCCTGCGCTCGGCGGAAACGGAGACGGCCGTGAGCGCCCTGAAAGCGCTCCTTTCCGGCGCAAGCCTCGTGGCCGTGGGCAATCCGGACACCGTGCCAGCCGGCCGTTACGCGGTGCGCGCCTTGACGACGTACGGTCTCTACCCGATCGTGAAGTCGAAGCTGGTCCTCGGCGGGAACGTCCGTGAAGTGCTCCAGTACGTGCAGAATGGATCAGCGCCCCTGGGGATCGTTTTCCTGACGGATGCTCTCACCGTATCACCGGGCAGCATACAACGGCTGTTCGAGTTCCCTGATGACGCCGTCGGGGTTCCCATCCTCTATCCGGTGGCGGTGGTGAGCGCCTCGAAGCACAAGGATAAGGCCGAAAAACTGATCGAGTTCTTCCAGGGGGACGCGGCGCGGAATGCATTTCGAAGCGCGGGGTTCATCCTGAGATGAACCTCCTTTTCCCCATCCTGCTTTCCCTTCGCGTTGCCGTGGTCGCCACCGCGTTCACGTTGGTGATTGGGCTGGGCCTGGCGAAGCTCTTTGCCTCCCGCGCCGTGCGCCTCCGCGGGTCTGGGAGTCCCTCATCCTTTTGCCCATGGTGTTTCCTCCCACCATTACCGGCGATCTCCTCCTTGTTCTCTTCGGGAAAGAGGAGCCCGTCGGCGCCCTCCTGGCCCAGCTCGGGCTTTCCGTTGTCTTCACCTGGGCGGCCGCCGTGATTGCCTCCTTCGTCGTGTCCCTTCCCCTGATGTTCCAGAACTGCAAGGCCGCCCTGCGCAGCGTGGACACGCAGCTGGAGAACGCGGCGCGCACCCTCGGGCTCAGGGAAGGCAGAGTTTTCCTTCGCGTCACGCTTCCCCTGGCAACGCCCGGGATCCTGAGCGGGACGGCCCTGTCCTTTGCCAGGGCCCTCGGGGAGTTCGGCGCAACGCTCATGATTGCCGGCAACATACCCGGGAGGACGCAGACCATCCCGCTGGCCCTCTATTCCGCGGTGGAAAGCGGACGGCAGGCGGAAGCGAACATACTCCTTGCCGTTACGGTTGCGCTCTCCTTCGCCGTGGTGATCGTGGTGAGCTTCTATGAGAGGCTCGGGGCCGGCGAACGCGCGGGACGGACCGGGGGAAGGGTCCCGCCACGACGCTGATCAACTTCGAGAAGGAGCTTGCCCTCTTCACGCTCAAGGCTGCGTTCATGCTGGAAAAAAACATGACCGCAATCCTGTGGGGCGAATCCGGGGCTGGCAAGACGACGGTGCTCAACTGCATTGCAGGGCTCCTGGACCCTGATCGAGGTGAGATCCTCGTGGAAGGCAAGACGGTGTTTTCATCCACGCGCGGGATCAGCCTTCCTCCGCGTGAGCGGAACGTGGGTTTCGTCTTCCAGAGCTATGCGCTCTTTCCCCACCTCAGCGCGGAGGAGAACGTGGCCCTGGCCATGCCGCGCGCCAAGAGGCGCGACGCGGTGGAGTACCTGGAGAGGTTCCATATCGAGCGCATGAGGAAATCGAAGCCGCCGTACCTCTCGGGAGGGGAGCGCCAGAGGCTGGCCCTGGCCAGGGCGCTCGCAACGAAACCCCGCCTGCTCCTCCTCGATGAGCCTTTCAGCGCGCTGGACACGCGGACACGGGAGGAGACTCATCGGGAGTTTCTTGCCCTTCGGGATGAGCTTTCCATGAGCGTCATCCTCGTGACGCATGACCGAAGCGAAGCCAGGCTCCTGGGCCACAGGATCTACGAGCTTCGTGACGGCGAGGTCTTGGAATAGGACGGGAAGCATGGCGGACCTCGAAGCGTTCGTGAAAAAGCTCTTCCTCCCCGGCGCTGTCTACACATTTGTGGGAGCCGGCGGAAAATCCACGGCAATGCGCCGAGTCGCGCGCATCCTCGCCCGGAGCGGGTTGCGCCCGCGCATGACAACGACCACCCGCGTGGGGATCGAGGAGTTCTCGGGCTTCCCCGTTTTCTTTGCGCCGGCCGCGCGGGAGCTCAGGGAGGCATGCGGCGGTCGTGAGCCCGTCCGGCTCATCGTTTCCTCCGCGCTCGCCGGGCAGGGGAAATACGCGGGGGTCGACCCCGCCCTTTTCGACGGGATGGAGGTCGGCGACGACTCGGTTCTCCTCGTGGAAGGGGACGGGTCGCGCCGCAAGCCTCTGAAGGTACCCACGAGCCGGGAGCCCGTCATTCCCGCCTGCACCGCGCTTGTCTTCGCTCTCATGGGGGCATCCGGTTTTGGCGAGCCCATCGACGAGGAGCACTGCTATAACCACCAGGCGGTTTCCGGCATCGTGCCACCGGGCACACGGAGCTTCGACGCGGCCTCCCTGGCAGCCATTGCAGCCCATCCTGCCGGATGTCGCAAAGGAGTCGCGCGCGGGATGGGATTTCACGTAGTCATGAACCAGGGAGACCTGCCGGCCAAACGACCCATCGGGGCCGAGGCTTTGGGTATCCTCAAAGCCCAGGGGATCGATGGCAGCCTGGTTTCCTTGCAGCAGGAGGTCGTGTACGAAACCCCCGGCCTCTGAGATGCTGCTCGCGCTCGTCAAGGGCGGAGGAGACCTGGCCACGGGGGTCGCCCTTTCCCTGCACCGGGCGGGATTCGGCGTCGTGATGACCGAGATTGCCCAGCCGACTGCCATTCGGCTGACGGTGTCATTCGCCCAAGCCGTCTACGAGGGCGGCCACACCGTCGAAGGCGTGCGGGCCGTGCGGACGGATGCGGAGGGATGGCGGGCCGTGGTGGAGGCAGGCGCCGTTGCCGTTCTCGTGGACCCGCGGGCAGCCATCCTGTCGCGCGTGTCCACGCACCTCGTCGTGGACGCAATCATGGCAAAGCGGAACACGGGCACGGGTCGCGCGGAGCGCAGCGTGGTGATCGGCCTGGGCCCGGGGTTCCGCCGGCGCGGACGCGGGAGCGGACGTGGACGCCGTGATCGAGACCGCGCGCGGGCACGAGCTGGGACGCGTCATCCGCGCGGGGGTTGCGCGGGAAGACAGCGGCGTGCCCGGGGAGATCGGGGGCCGCGGCGCCGAACGCGTGCTGCGCGCCCCCGCGGACGGGAACGTGATCCACGTGAAGGAGATCGGGGCCATCGTCAGGAAAGGGGAGCCGGTGGCGCGCGTGGGTGACCTGACGGTGACGGCGCCGTTCGACGGGTGCCTGCGGGGCCTCATCCACCATGGGCTTGCCGTGCGCCGGGGGATGAAAATCGGGGACGTTGACCCGCGCGGGGAAGCGCAATACGCATCCACCGTGTCGGACAAAGCCCGGGCCCTCGGGCGGGCCGTGCTGGAGGCGGCTCTCCTCCTTGGCCGGGAAAGGGGCCTTTTCCAGCTCGAGCCTCGCGCTTCGGGCGGCGCGCTCAGGAGACCGTCACAACGTCCCCCGGACCGAGAAACTTCTCCGTGATCTCGTACATGTTGGAAACCCGGCCTGCGCGGAGCTTGTCCAGCAGGTGAAAGTAGTCCAGGCAGGTGCCGCAGACCAGGATTTCCACGCCGCGTGACTCGATCTTTCGAAGCAGCTCGATCGTCTCCTCCTGCTCGGCTGCCAGGCGCACGCCCGAGTTCATCAGAACGAGAGCGCGCGGCGGCCTGTCCAGCTCGCCAATGGTATGAAGGAGCCCCCGCACCAGGAGCCTTCCCAGCGCTTCGTCCCCGCGTCCGATCTGATCCGAGGAAAGGAAGATTGTCTTCCCCGCAAACTGGCGGTCGGGAGCCGCGGCGGGCGGCTCTTCATCACAGGAAGGATTGGCGCCGCCGCCGCGGGCTTTCTCCCGCATGGCGTCAGTTACCAGGGCCGAGATTGCATGAACCCTGCCGCGGCTGGCCGTCACCGGTTCGGCGGCGCCGGTGAACTTCAGGAATCGTATGACGTTCTCCCGGGCCGCCTCGTTGTCCACAACGACCTCGATCTCATCCAGACCGGCTTCCACCATCGCCTTTCTGCAGAGGATCACCGGCTGGGGGCACGCCAGCCCCTTCGCGTCGATCGATCTCTTCATATTTCCTCCGTCCTTCCCGCATGACAACGCGATACAGCACGGCCGGCAGACCCAGCGCTTCCCACCACGGAGGCTTCTCCCGCTTCTCAGCGCCTGCGAGAAGCGAGAAGCCGCAGCCGGTCTTCACTACGGGCGGCGTCGGCACGAGGGTCACCGCAACGCCCTGGCGTTTCAACGTCTGCTCGGCGCTCAAAGTCTGGTGAATCCCCGGCAGAACGACAAGAAGCTCCACGCTGCTTTCAGGCAAGCTCCACCATCCCCTTGCCGGGAACGGTCTCACCGATGATGGCCGCCGAGACGCCGGCAGCCCGAAGCTCTGCAAGCGCGGCGTCAGCGTCCGCTGAATCCACCGCGGCAAGGAGGCCACCGGAGGTCTGCGGATCGAAGAGTACATTCAACAGGTCATCGTCCATCCCGGCTGCTGTGACGATAAACGGCATGCGGAAGCTCCTGTTTCGGTACGTGCCCTTCCGGCACCAGGCCCATGGCCGCGTATTGCCTCACTGACGGGAGGAGCGGCACCGAGGCGGCGGAGACGCGTACGTTGCACGATGAACCGGCCGCCATCTCGCATGCGTGGCCAAGGAGCCCGAAGCCCGTCACGTCGGTGCAGGCTCGAACGGCATGGCGGGAAAAGATATCGCATGCGACGCGGTTCAGCGCGCTCATGCCATCGATTGCGGCGCCAAGAGCCTGCGGGGAAGCGAGCCCGGCCTTTTCGGCGGTCGTGATGAGCCCGGTCCCGATCGGTTTCGTAAGGATGAGCCGCTCCCGCCTCGGATGGAATTGTTCAGCCACACGCGCTCGGGATGAACAATCCCGGTGACTGCGTACCCGAGCTTCAGCTCCTTGTCGTCTACGCTGTGCCCGCCCACCAGCGGGCAGTCCGCCTCTTCCAGCGCCGTCAGCCCGCCCTCCATCATCTTCTGGAGGATCGAGACGTCCAGAGTCTCCACGGGGAAGCCGACAATGCAGCGGCCGTGGTGGGCCGTCCGCCCATGGCGTACACGTCCGACAGCGCGTTGGCGGCGGCAATCCGGCCGAACTGGAACGCGTCATCCACGATGGGCGGGAAGAAGTCCACCGTGTGGATCAGCGCCTGCGTCTCGTTGATCCTGAGCACCCCGGCGTCCTCGCTGTGGCGGAAGTCGGCAATCAGGTCGGGGTAGGAGCGTTGGCTCAGTCCGCACAGCGCCTTGTCGAGGAGCCCCGGCCCGAGCTTCGCGCCGCAGCCGGCGAAACGGGAGAAGGAGGTCAGCTTCATGATTCAGCTCCGATCTCGGCGCAGCGCTTCGCAGAGTCTGGTCGACGTCGGCTTGCGTGGTGAACGGTCCGGGAGAGAGGCGGACCGTGCCGCCCGTCCGGAGCGTCCCGATGGCGCGTGCGCGGCGGGCGCGCAGTGAAGCCCATGCCGGCAGGCAATGCCCCTCTCATCGAGCTTCCGTGCCAGCTCATCGAGCGGAATGCGCTCATGTGTCATGGAAAGAATGGAGAGCCTCTCCTCGGGCTTCTCGCGGACCGTGGACGCGAAACCCGGGCATGTCCGCAAGCCCGTCGCCGCAGGCATTCCGCCGCACTGCTTTCTCCGTGGCTGCCAGGGCGGCCACTCCAGTCTCCCGAATGTAGCGCGCCGCGGCCAGCAGGCCCGCAATTGCCCGGAAGGTTCTGCGTGCCGCTCTCGTAGCGGTCCGGGAGAAACGCCGGCTGCTCCTCGGACTCCGAGTCGCTTCCCGTGCCGCCGTAGACGAGCGGCTCGGGCGCGGCGCGGGGGCCAAGGAAGAGCAGCCCCAGCCCGGCGGGGCCGAGAAGGCCCTTGTGCGGGGAGACGCAGAAGAAATCGAACGGGAAGGAGCCCAGGTCGATGGGGACTTCCCCGGCGCTTTGCGCCGCATCGATTGCGACCAGCGTGTCCGGAGAAATGTGCGGGCGCCGCCTGCGCCATCTCTGCAAAAGGGAAGGCCGCGCCCGTCACGTTGCTGGCGGAAGTGAAGACGAGGAGGTCCGGCTTCTCCCTCAGCGATCCGCCGGAACGCGCCGTTGTCCCTGAAAACGCGAACCGCAGCCCGAGCTCCTTGTCCAGGGCGCGCAGGGGCCGCATGACGGCGTTGTGCTCCATGCGCGGAGAGCGCAACGAGCGCGCCCGGGCGCAGGGTCCCGCGGAGGACGAGGTTCAGAGATGCGGTGGTTCCCGGGGTGAAGATCGAGCCGCGCGGGGTCCGCGAAACTGGAAGAGCTCGGCGGCCGCGGTCCGCGCCTCGAAGACCAGCCTGTCGGCGGAAACGGCCCCGGCGTGCGTCCCCCGGCCCGGGCTTCCAAACGGCTCGGTCGAGGGACCGCGCAACCGCCTCCGCGACGCCCGGCGCCTTGGGCCAGCTGGTTGCCGCGTTGTCCATGTAAATGAACGGAGCGCCGGTCCCGCCATGAGAGAAATAATACCAGATCGGACCCTGACCGTCCCCGGCGGTCGCAGCGCCGGTGCGTCGCTGGGCCTTTGCTTGACCCTCCCTCTCCCCTGTCAGTATCATCCCGTGCATGACTGGCTATCCGTTCAGCGACATCGAAAAGAAGTGGCAGGCGTACTGGGAAAAGAACAAGACCTTCCGGGCCACGGAAGACCCGAAAGTGCCCGCGTGAGAAGAGGAAGTACATCCTGGACATGTTCCCCTACCCCTCCGCCGCGGGCCTTCACGTGGGCCACCCCGAGGGCTACATCGCCACCGACATCTACTGCCGCTACCTGCGCATGAACGGCTTCAACGTGCTGCATCCCATGGGCTTCGACTCCTTCGGCCTGCCCGCGGAGAACTACGCCATCAAGACCGGCACGCATCCCCGCGTGTCCACGGAGCAGAACATCGCCCGCTTCACCTCCCAGATCAAGTCCCTGGGCTTCTCCTACGACTGGGACAGGCTGATCTCCACCTGCGAGCCGGAGTACTACCGCTGGACCCAGTGGATATTCCTGAAGATGTGGGAGAAGGGGCTGGCGTACGAGGCGGAGGTGCCCATCAACTGGTGCCCTTCCTGCCTGACGGGGCTGGCCAACGAGGAAGTCAAGGACGGGCTGTGCGACCGCTGCGGCACCCCGGTCACCCGGCGCAACCTGCGCCAGTGGATCATGAAGATCACCGCCTACGCGGAAAGGCTGCTCGCTGACCTGGACAAGCTCCAGTGGTCCGAGTCCTTGAAGCTGATGCAGAGGAACTGGATCGGCCGCAGCGAAGGCGCGAACGTCCGCTTCGCCCTGGCCGAAGCGGAGGCGGGGAGATCGAGGTCTACACCACCCGGCCGGACACGCTGTTTGGCGCAACCTACATGGTGCTGGCCCCCGAGCATCCCCTGGTGGCGCGGATCACCACCGCCCGCGCAGAAGGCCGCCGTGGAGGACTACATCGCCGCCGCCGCCATGAAGTCCGACCTGGAGCGCACCGAGCTGGCCAAGGAGAAGACCGGCGTCTTCACCGGCGCTTACGCCATCAACCCCGTGAACGGAAAGAAGATCCCGGTCTGGATCTCGGACTACATCCTGATCTCCTACGGCACCGGCGCCATCATGGCCGTGCCCGGCGCATGATGAGCGGGACTTCGAGTTCGCGAAGAAGTTCGACCTTCCCATCGTCCAGGTGGTTTCCCGTGACGGCTCCACGTATCCCCTGGAAGCCGCGGAGCCGATGGACGGGATTGCCGTCAACTCGGGGGAGTTCAACGGGCTTTCCACCGCGGAGTTCAAGAAGCGGATCGTGGAGTGGCTGCAGAAGAAAGGGATCGGCAGCAGCGCGGTGAACTACAAGCTGCGGGACTGGATATTCTCCCGCCAGAGGTACTGGGGCGAGCCCATCCCCCTGATCCACTGCCCCAAGGACGGCACCGTGGCGGTCCCCTATGACCAGCTGCCCCTGAAGCTCCCCGAGGTGGCAAGCTACAAGCCCACCGGCACCGGGGAAAGCCCGCTGGCGGCAATCACGGACTGGGTGAACACCACGTGCCCGAAGTGCGGCGGCCCTGCCAAGAGGGAAACCAACACGATGCCCCAGTGGGCAGGGTCCTGCTGGTACTACATGCGCTACCTGGACCCGCACAACGACAAGGACTTCGCCTCCCGGGAGAAGATCGAATACTGGATGCCCGTGGACCTGTACGTGGGCGGCGCGGAGCACGCCGTGCTGCACCTCCTGTACTCCCGGTTCTGGCACAAGTTCCTCTTCGACATCGGCGCGGTCAACTCGGATGAGCCGTTCATGCGCCTGATCAACCAGGGCATGATCCTGGGAGAAGGCGGCGTGAAGATGTCCAAGAGCCTGGGGAACGTCATCAACCCGGATGACATCATCACGAGCTTCGGCGCGGACACCATGCGCGTCTACGAGATGTTCATGGGCCCGCTGGAAGTGTCCAAGCCCTGGTCCACGCGCGGAATTGCCGGGGTGAAGCGCTTCCTGGAAAAGATCTGGCGCACGGCGGAGCTTCCCCTGAATGATGAGGAGCCCTCGGAGTCCCTCCTGCGGCTGCTCCACGAAGACGATCAAGAAGGTGAGCCAGGACACGGGAAAGCTGGAGTTCAATACGGCCATCGCCCAGATGATGATCTTCATGAATGAGGTCTCCGGCCTTTCCGCCGTGCCCCGGAAGCTCTGGCAGCCTTTCATCCTCCTGCTGGCCCCGTACGCTCCGCACCTGGCGGAGGAGCTGTGGGAAAAGGCCGGCGGGGCCCCGTCGGTGAGCGCCCAGGCCTGGCCTCGTGGGATGAGGCGCTGACGGTTGAGGAAATGGTGGAGGTGGTTTTCCAGATCAACGGCAAGATCCGGGCAAAGGAGAGCCTCCCGGCCGGACTCGGAGAAGCGGAAACAAAGGAGAAAGCCCTGGGCAACGCGCGGATGAAGGAGCTCCTGGACGGGAAGGAGATCCGCAAGGTCATCGTTGTTCCCGGCAAGCTGGTAAACGTCGTTGCCTCCGTCTGAGCTGGCGCGGCAGGCGTTTCGGCGGCGGCAGGCGCTGTTCTCCTCCTGGCTCGCTGAGTCGGGATCTTCGCCTGCGTGCTGGACGATTTCGAGGGCTTGCGCGCAAGCTCCGTGCGTTGGCTCTGCGGCCACCCCATGGATGCAATCCTCTTCGTTTTTGCGGACGCGCGCACCGTGCTCGTCCCGTGGGACTTGAACCTGGCCCGAGAGATGTCCACCGTTGACGAGATCGTCCCCTACACGGACTTCAAGCGGTCCTTCCGTGAAGCGGTGATCACCGTGCTGAACGAGCGCGGCGGCGGATCCGGCGGACGCAAAGTGGAGTTCGGCGGCCATACCACGTTCCTTCGACACCGCGAGCTGCTCGAGGACCTCCCCGACCACGAAATCATCATCAGGCCGGACGGCGCGGACGCGCGCCTGGGCGCGCTTCGCGCAAGAAAAGACGCGGAGGAGCTGGCGGCGCTGGAGAAGGCGTCGCGGATAACGGATGAAGTTTCCGTACTGGCGGCGGACTACCTGCGCTCCGCTTCCAACCGCGGGGTCACCGAGCATGAGATGGCGCAGCTCCTGGAACGCGAGGCCGTTGCTCGTGGCGCCGAGGGCATGGGGTTCGAGACGCTTGCAGCAGGGCCGGGCCGCAGCTGGGGCATCCACCCTTTCCCCGCCTCCACGCGGGGAGCCTTCGGAGGAGACGGACTTTCCATCCTGGACTTCGGCGTCAAGGTGGATGGCTACACGAGCGACGTGACGATGACGTTTGCCCGCGGAAAGCTCACGGTAGAGCAGGAGCTCATGATCGAGCTCGTGGAGAAAGCGTACGCCGCGGCGCTCCAGGCGGCGCGGCCCGACGTCTCCCCCGTGAGCCGGCCGTGAAGGCGGATGAGGTTTTCCAGGCTGCGGGCTGGCGGATGCCACACGCTCTGGGCCACGGGATTGGATTGGATGCGCACGAACGGCCGCTTCTTCACGTGCAAGGAAGCGGCGCGGACTCGGAGCTCAGTCCCGGGATGGTTTTCACCATTCGAGCCGGGCCTCTACCATCCCCGCCACGGGGGGGTCCGCTGGGAAAACGACGTCCTGATGACAGAAGCCGGACCGAAGGTCCTCACGAACGCCAGGATCATCCGGTTCTGAAGACGCGGCCTATTCAAGCGGCCTTGTCACGGTCTCCCGCTCCCCGACGCAGATGCGGAACGCTCCGCCGCGCGTGGAGAAAAGCGCGTGCATTCCCACGCTGAGCGCCGGGAGTGTCATGCTCTCCACCGTGATGATCAGGCTGGTTGAAGCGAACGGGCTTTCCAGGAACCATTCGCCGGCGCCGGGGCTCAGGGTCACGTCCCGCGCCGGAAGCAGGTCTATGTCATAGGCGCTGAAGTCACCTTGGCCGAGCTTCTGCGCCACTGCGTCGAGGTCCAGGCTCCAGGGATCTGCATGCCTCCCGAAGCAGGAAGCGAGCCTCCCGGCGTTGACCAGAGAAGTGTCGAACCCGCGCTCGGCAAGCAGCTTGAAGACATATGCCAGGCATCCGTCACCCCACGAAAGTGTGATCTCGGAGTTGCCGCTGCCGTCAACGCAGTCCTCTGGGTAAAGCCCGCCCGCCGGCCGCAGGTATCCCGCGGCGCGCGCCGCGGTTGGATACGCCAGCACAGGTGTGTTGCCGGCTTTCCAGCATGACACCACGGGCGCCTGGCTTCTGTCCGTGACGGTCACCGTCCGCCAGGTTCCGCTTCCGTCCCGGAAGACCAGGCTGAAGCCGAGGTCAGCGAACGCGCGAGACCACTGCTCGGGCGGCTCGGGAAGCCTGACGCGAAGGTCGGTTCGAGGTCCGAACAACGCGCACGAAGCGGGAAAAACGATTGACAGCAGGGCAGCAAAGCGCAGCGGTTTCACCACGCTGGGAATCAACGCCCGAAACTGCGCGCTGCTTGCAGGCCCGCCTCCATTGGCGGCCGGCTGCCGGTTGCTTGATTCCACCGGGAAAGCGAAGACGGTTCGCCAGCCCTCAGGAATGGGCGTGCGTTTGCGCCTTGTACAACCCGCGAATCTCGTTGAGGACGTGAAGGTATTCTGGTGAGCGGTAGTCAGGGTACGTCCACTCGAGCGGGCGAAAGCTTCCTTTGTGGAAGAGGAGCGTGATCTCCGCGTGGATCCCGCCCGAGAGAGGGATGCGGTGGGCGCTCTCTTTGGTTGTCACGAGGATGAACCTGCTGAGGCACAAGAGGCCAGGGTCGATGTTGACTTTCCGCCCCCCTGCCTCGCGGAACTGTTCCTCCACCCGATTGGTCTGGAGCTTGATCTCAGCAATCATTGAGGATCCACGAGGCGGCGGAAGGAAACGAAAAAGCGCTGGATATCCGGTCCCATCTCGGCGTCATAGTAGTCGGTGTAGGAGAACGGCATGAGCTGGCTGCAAAAATCGCTGGGTCCCCACGTCCTGTCGAAGATGCCAAGGAGCTCCTGCTCCGTCTGCGGCCGCGAGATGAGGACGGCCATGACCAGCTTTTCCGGCAGGAATTGCGTTGCCTCACCCATTCCCGCCCTCCTCCTCGTGGCAGCGGCTGCATTGCGTCACCTCTGACTTTACCTTATAATTGCGGAGAATGGAAGGTTCAGCGGCATTCCTTCAGCAGCTCACTGATGCACTCTCCCGGCGCGGCCAGTGGCTGGAGGGAACGCAGATTCCGCGGCTCCGGGAAGCCATCCAGAGCTACCAGACCCTTTTCGAAAGCATCATGGGGATGCTGATCAGGAAAGGTCTCCTTCGGGAAGATCCGTACAACTACGAACAGACCCAGACGGACATCGTTGTCCCCAGTGACGCCCCGCTGCCTGATTTCGAGAACGCTGATGAGACAAGTTATCGCCTTGCCGCTTTTCGGCGTCAGCTCAAGTTCGTGTTGGAGTCCGTCTTCACGCTGGGCGAACTGAAGCTCGGGAGGCTGAAGAAGCTGGCCGCCCTCGTCAGCTACATCAATTGGGGGGAGCTTGCGGAGACGTCCGGCAGCCCTGTCACGCGCTCCTTTGCGCGCGCCTTCATGAAGATTCTCCTGGGACCGGGACGCAATGTCGGCGCAGATCCTCAAGGACCAGGAGATGCAGATCGAACGGGCTTTCCAGGATTGCCGCTCCATCATCGCCGACGTTGTGACGTACCACAGGGAATCCTGGAAAGCGGAGCTGCGCCGCGTCGCACTTCCCCATCTCTCGCTGGAACCGGGAGCGTCGGGGAAGAAGGATGAAACGGTACGTCTCATGCGAAAGATCTTCAGCAAGGAAATGGAGGGTCGGCCGTGGTATCCGGCGCTCGCGCAGGAGCTGTTCGCGGAGGAGACGGAAAGCGACGCAGAGTCCCGCAAGGCGCGGCTGCTTGCCTCGCTTTCCATCCCGGAAGCGCAACCCGCCCAGAAGAGCGAGGTCCGGCGCGAAGGTAAGCCCATCCTGATGGAGGCCGTGAGAATCCTCTCCCGCCCGTATGAGGAACTGGTCACGGCAATCGAATCTCTTTCAGAGACGGAACGGCTTCTTGCTGCCCCGCGAGGGCGGTTTCGGACAGACCCTGCGGCGCCTGTTCGGGATGGGAGCGCGGGCAAAGACGGATTCTCACACGTATGAGATCACATTCACGGAACCGGCTCCGGGAACGACCAAGGCGGAGAAGGTGAGCTTCCCGCAGTTCGCGCAGGAAGCCCGCAAGAAGGCTACTCTTCTGGCCGCCATTTCCGCGGGGACCGGTCCTGCGTACAAGCGGCTGGAAGGGACGTCGGAGACCTCCCTTGCCGGGTTCGTCGACAAGCAACTCAACGAGCTTCTCCTGATCCACCGCCGTCTTGCCGGCTTCAATGCTCTTTTTCAGTCGAAGGCTGCACGGCGGGAAAGCAAGGCGTACGGGGAATCAAGCTGGAGCTGCTCGCCATTCGCAACAGCCTCGTGAAAGCGAATCAGCGGCGCCATGAGTTCGGGACAGGGCGGAAGACGGCCAAGGAGAAGCAGCGAAACGGCGCGCGCGCGGAGACAACCCAGAAGTCGCCTGCCTGATGCCGCGGATTATCGATGAATGACGGCTATTTCCGCCAGATTCTTGGTGTTTCTCCCCAGGCTGACAGGGCTCAGATCCGTCAGGCGTATCGGCGACTGGTCATGGAAAACCATCCCGACAGGTTTCCGCCGGAGAAGAAGCCCCTTCAGGATCTGGCCATGATCACGCTGACGGAAGCTTACACGGCGCTCATGGGCGCTGCGGTGTCGCAAGGGCCAGCGCCGCCCGCGTCCGCATCGGGGGGCCGGCACCGGACCGGCACCAGGACCCGCATCGGGTGCATCTGCGTCCGCGTTCGAGCGCTCGGCCATTGCTGCCTCACGGGGACCCTTCCTACGCCTATTACAAGCAGGGCTTCATCAACTTCTCCCTCGCCATCCACGGAATCGCCGAGATAAACCGAAAGATCGCCGCGGGGCGCGTGCCGCGCTTCACGCGGCGATACACGGCCAAGGAGGATATTGCGAGCAGCCTCGCGTTCCTCCGCGCCGCGCACGGGTATTTTTCCCGCGTGGTGGAAGAGCACTCCCGAAGCGTCTGGAGCGCTGACGCGCGCGCCAAGCTCCGGAGGATCGAAAGGTTCACAAAACTCTACAGGCGGATCCTCGCCAACCTGAGCAGGCGCTGACTGCGGCGCGGCTTCGACGCGCGGCTTCGACGCGAGACTCCGCCGAGGGCTCCGGCTACCCTGCCCGGTAGGTCCCCAGCACGCGCAGGTCTTCCGTAACGCCCTTCAACTCTCCCATGCACGCGCCGAACACGGACGGGTCTGACGGCAGGTCCACATCGATATAGAACAGATACTGCCACGGCTTGCCGAGGATGGGACGGGATTCGAGCTTCTTCATGTTCAGTCCTTGTTCCGCAAGGACCTGGAGGGCGCGGAACAGCGCGCCGGGCTTGTCCGCAACGGAGAAGCAGAACGACGCCTTGCCCTTCTCCCGCGGCTCGGATGCATTCGGCTCCTCCGTCTCCCGCGCAATCACGAAGAACCGCGTGTAGTTCTGGACGTTCGTTTCGAGGCCTTGCTTGAGGACGGCAAGACCGTAGACCTCGGCCGCCTCCGCGCTTGCGATGGCGGCATTTTCCAGCGACGTCCTTCTCCGCAACAAAGCGAGCGCGCCCGCCGTATCATAGAACGCCACGCGCTCCCAATCCGGGTGCCCCTCGAGGAACCTGCCGCACTGCGCAAGCCCCTGGGGATGGGAATATACGCGCCGGATGTCTCGCAATCGATGCGCCGGGCAGGGCGATGAGGTTGTGCTCGATTCGGATCTTCTGCTCCCCGACGATCCTGATGTCCGGGATACTGCAGCAGAAGGTCGTAGTTCTGGTGGATGGAGCCGGTGAGGGAGTTCTCGATGGGCACCATCCCGAAACCCGCCCTGCCCTCCAGCACCGCCTCGAACACTGACGGGAACTCGGGAACGGGAAGGGCTTTCACCTCGCCCGCGAACCAATGGCGGATGGCCTTCTCTCCATACGCCCCGCGCTCACCCTGGTAGGCCACCACGGCGCCGTCGGTGTGCGCGGCCGCCCGGCGCGGGCTCGCCGGCCCTGCCGGCAGCCGGCCTCCCCGCGCCGCGACCGTGCGCGCCACGGCCGGCGGCACCTCGCGGCAGCGGCTCCGGCAGCCGCGCCAGCTCCTTGCCGAGCACGGGAGCCATGGCCTCGATGTCCCTCATCAGCTTCTCGAACTGCTCGGGGTACAGGGACTGGGGCCCGTCGGACAGGGCTTTCTCCGGGTCACGTGTGACCTCCACCGTGATCCCGTCCGCGCCGGCGGCAATCGCGGCAAGCGCCATGGGGCTCACCTTGGCCCGGATCCCGGTGCCGTGGCTCGGGTCGACGATGATGGGAAGGTGGCTCAGCTTCTTCACGACGGGGATGGCGGAAAGGTCCAGCGTGTTGCGGGTGGAGGTCTCGAAGGTGCGGATGCCGCGCTCGCAGAGGATCACGTCGTCGGTGCCCGCGGCAAGGAGATACTCCGCGGACATGAGCAGGTCCTGGATGGTGGCGGCAAGCCCGCGCTTGAGGAGCACGGGCTTGCCCAGGCTGCCCACGCGCTTGAGCAGCTCGAAGTTCTGCATGTTGCGCGCGCCGATCTGCAGCACGTCCACGTAGTCCCGCATCAGGTCCGCATGCTCCGGGGTGACGATCTCAGAAACGACCGACATCCCGTACGCCTCACCGGCCTCCTTGAGGTACTTCAGTCCCTCCTCACCGAGACCCTGAAACGCGTAGGGGGAGGTGCGCGGCTTCCACGCGCCGCCACGGAAGAGCACGGCCCCGGATTCCCTGACTGCTGCCGCGCATTCCATGGTCTGTTCGCGGCTTTCCACGGCGCACGGACCGGCAATGGCGATGATCCGAAGCCCGCCGATGCGCACAGGTCCCCGCGGGACCGCGGAGGAGATGACGGTGTCCTCTTTGCGGAACTCGCGGGAGGCAAGCTTGTAGGGCGAGCTGATGGGGATGACGCGGGCAACGCCCGGGAGCAGCTCCACCTCCCGGAGGTCCATGCCCGGATGCCCACCGCGCCCAGGATGGTCTCCTCCTGGCCCACGATCTCGCGGATGGTATATCCGCGGGCGGTCAGGAACTCCCTGATGTGATTCTTGTCCTGATCCCGGATTGTGCGCTCGAGAACAATGACCATGGCGGATGTTCCTTGTGTCCCCGCGCGCCTTACCCCGAGCGGGGCGCTCCGACGGTCACGCGGTTCCGGCCTTTCTCCTTGGATTGGTAGAGGGCCCGGTCAGCCTCACGGACGACCTCTGACGGGGCGTACTCCGTCTCCGGATCGAACTCCGTCACACCGACGGAGACGGTGACGTGCAGGGGCGGCCCTCCGTTCGAGCTGGGAAAGGCGAAAGTCTCGATCTTTCTTCCGTATCCTCTCCGCAACCACAACCGCGCCCTTGATGTCGACCGCCGGGAGGATGATGGCGAACTCCTCCCCTCCGTAGCGCGCCGGGAAATCCACCTGGCGGATGGACCGCGCGAGCTGTCGCGCAATCTCGCGGATGATCCTGTCCCCCTGGAGATGTCCGTAGATGTCGTTGAAGTCCTTGAAGTGGTCGATGTCGAACATGAGGAGGCAGAAGGTTGACTTGTAGCGCCGCGCGCGCTCCAGCTCCTCGTCCAGCGTCTTCTCGAAGAAGTGATGGGAGAACAGTCCCGTCATGCGGTCCGTGGTGGCCTGGCGGAAGAGGCTCGCGTTCTCAATGGCAATGGAGGCGAAGCGGACAATGCG
The DNA here is from genome assembly GCA_963753085.1 of uncultured Spirochaetota bacterium. Lineage (GTDB taxonomy): Bacteria > Spirochaetota > Spirochaetia > SZUA-6 > Fen-1364 > Fen-1364. The sequence continues at coordinate 172,708 of CAVWBF010000010.1, forward strand.
GGTGACGTACTGCAGGTCCGAAAGGCCGTAGGGGGAGCCGCGTCCCGCTGCCGGGCAGGAGCAGGATGCCGATGGAGCCTTTGTCCGTGCGCAGGGGCACAATCATGTCGATCCCCATGGCCGCAAATCTCTCCACGACGACCTTGTCGGGGAAGTTCTCCCGGAAATAGGAGAAAGGGATCTGGCTGTACTCATCCTTGTCCAGGAACGCGAGAAGGGGGACCACGGACGGCAAATCGATGGACAAGTCCTCCCGCTTCACCCCGCGATAGAAAATGACCTGGGGGGCGCTTTCCTCCATCTCACCAGGAAGAAGCACGGTGACGGTTTCCATCTGGAACTTGGACACGAAGCTCCAGACCACATTCTTGATGACGTTCTCGATGTCGAGCTGTGCAGTGATCTGAAAGGCGATCTCGATGATCTCCTTCAGGTCCTGATTCTCCCTGTCGAGCGGCACCTCGTGAAGCTCATCGACAAGTCCGCTTTCCATTGAATGGGCAGTATACCCCAGCCAGGGGTTCCTTGCCAAGTTTTCCCCGGCGGGTGTTGGGCAGGTGTCAACGCGCCGGAATGGCGGATGCGCCCCTGGGTTGCCTCAGAAAGCCATGGGATAGAACACGAGGCCTGAGACGGGCTTGGGATAGAAGTACGTCGACTTCCGCGGCATGCGCTCGTTGTTCTCCGCAATCGCCAGAACGTCCCCGAGGCTGGTGGAGTTCAGGACAAGGGCCACGTCCATGTCTCCGGCGTGGACCCTGGCCAATGGCCTCATCCACGTCCTTGGTGTAGGCGATATTGGTGGCGAGATTGAGCTGCTCCTCGGTTATCCCGAGGATCTGATCCAGGATCAGCGTATTGAGGATGTTCACGTCGAGCAGTTTCCACACGGAAGAGAAATCCAGCCGGACGAGCTCTTCGTACGCCTCCTCATCCCGCAGCGTGAGCAGATAATACCCGACCGTGTTCACGACGTACGCGCCGAACTTATGCTCCCCCGGCGCCACGTTTTTCAGGTCCCGCAGCCAGCGGCTTCGCACCTCCAGCTCGTTGTCCTCGCGAAAAGGGTACTTCTTCACGTGGAAGTGCTCCAGGATGGAAACGCCGAGCTGGTAGAGGTCCTCCACCTTGATCCCGTGCAGCATGCGGTGGGTCGGGAGGATGGCAAGGTCCTCGTGCTCGGAGTTGACGAGGAACATCATGATGTATTCCCAGGGAGCATCCGGACCGGCATCCGGATGGCGCGCGCGCATTCGATCACGGACGGTGAGCATGGTCTGGTAGCGATGGTGGCCGTCCGCGATGTAGATCATCTGCCGGGCCATGGTGCGCTGAATGACGTCACAGCGCTCGGGGTCCGTCATGCGCCACATGCGATGGCGCACGCCAATAGGCTGCTCCAGGAAGTCCACGATGGGAGCATCCTTCGTCTGGTCGCAGATGACGGTGTCGATGCTGGCGCCCTTGTCCCGATACAGGCCCACGATGTACTCGAACTGGGTGGCCGTGGTCTCCGTCAGCCTGATCCGGTCCTCCAGCGGCCCTTTGATCACCTTCTCATGGGGGAGGATCCGGCGCTCCTCATAATCGCGGAGCTTCACCAGGCCAATGAAGCCCCGGATCCGCCTCCTGCCCTCATCCGGGAGGTCGAACTCCTGGTCGTAGACCCAGAAGGAAGGGCGCACCGTGCGGCGCAAGGTTCCGTCCCCAAGCCACCGGGCAAGGAAGTCACGCGCGCGGGTGTAGCGGTTCTCCGCATCGTTGTCCCCCGGCTCGGTCTTGCCCAGGATGAGCCGCACCACGTTGTGCGGGTCCTGGCGGTAATACGCGTGCTGGAGGGCCGGGGAGATTACGTCGTAGGGTTGGGACAAGCACCGCCCGACGTCGGGGACAACGGTCGGATCATAATGGAGCGCTCGGAAAGGTCGTACATCGTTGATCGCGTCTGCCATCTCACGGACGTTAGATCAGAAGCCGGCTCGGGTCAAGCGCGCCGCTGCCGCCGCGCCCTCCGCGCCGGCGTCGCCGCCGTGCCGCCCCGCTGCGCACCCACCCGCGCCGCGCCGGCGTTGCCCGCCTTACCAGGCCGCGTTGAACGACCCCCAGGAGAGCCGCATGCCCACCACGGGCGAATAGGTTCCCAGCCGCGTCCCGATCCCGCTGTGCGGATCGATGTCGGCAAGGCCCTGCATGCCGGCATACGCGGAGAGCTGCATCCACGGCGTGACGGCAATTCCCAGCTCGAGGTTCGCTTCGCCGAACAGCACGGCGAGCCCGGACTGCGTCCCCGCAAAAGTCGCTGAGACGCCTCCGAGACCCGTCCAGAGGTTGACTGCGAAGGTGAACGGCCCCGCGCGGACCTCCTGGCCAATGATGGCGCCTCCGACTCCCCCGACAACGGACCCCGTCCCTTGCGGCGAATAGATGGCGTACCCAAACCCTCCGGTGCGCTGGCCGCCGCTGCTGACGCCGTACCCGAATCCCCCCACCTCGCTTGCGGAAAACGTCGAGTTGCTGAACCCCTCGACGTAGTGCTGGTCGCTCCATGTCACGCCGCCCGCGCCCCTGGCAAAAGCGCCGCCAAGGGGAAGAGTCATGGCGGCGAGCGCGAAAATGACGATTCTTGCGTTGCTCATGACTATCCAACCCCGCGGTTTTCCGCGGGCGTCACCATCGGCGGCTCGGCGGCCCTTCTTGGTTTTCAACCGACGGCTTCAATCGGTGGCTTTAACCGGTGACTTCAGTCGAGAAGCGGATTGCCCTTGTGCGGGATCGGTGGGTTCGTATCAGGGGCCGGCACATCGATGGGAGGCTTCGCGGCGCCGGCCATGTCGGTGTCGATGAGAGACCTTCGGAGGTTCTCCTCGATCGTCTCGGCGCGGCTCGCATTGTATTCATCCACCTCGTCGAAGGTCTTCGGCTCCGTGCCGGCAAGGAATATCTCGTCAATCGTCTTCTTCGTGTACGCCGTGGGGAGGAGACCAGAGGTTGCGCTGACCTCCATGTCCACGAGCCCCGTCGGGGGCCGGTCGAACTGCCTGATCGGCAGGCCCTGGTGGACCGCCTTCATGAACTTTGCCCAGGTCGGACCCGCGATGGCCGCGCCGGTAAGCTCCGTTCCCAGAGACCTGTTTCCCTCGTCGAAGCCGTACCACACGGCCGTGCACAGATAGGGGGAGAAACCGACTGTCCATGCGTCGGACCAGTTCTGCGTCGTTCCCGTCTTGCCGGCGTACGGCTGGCTCTTGCCGCTCCATATGTCCAGCAGGTTGCCCACGCCGCCAAGTGAGCCTTCCTTGATGACGCTCTGCAGCATGCTCGTCATGATGTACGCCGTCTGCGGGCTCATGATCTGCGCGGCGTCTCCTTTGCGCGCCTCCTGTTCCAGGACCTTCTTCGCCGGCTCGAGGATGACCTTGCCGTTCCTGTCCTCCACGTAGCGGATTGCCACGGGCACGACCTCGCGGCCCCCGTTGGCAAAGACGGAGTACGCCCGCGCCATCTGAAGCGGGGACACGCTGACAACGCCCAGCCCCAGGGGATAGTAACGCGGGAAAGTCTTCTCGATCTCCGCCGGATCAGTGATCCCCAGCATGCGGCTTGCCCGCTGGATGGCGGCGTCGAATCCGAATCCCGTCCAGGATCTTCAGGGACGGCACATTCATGGACTCGGCAAGCGCGTCACGCATCAGGACGCGCCCGTGCCACTCCCCCTTGTAGTTCAGCGGCTCGTACAGCGTGCCGTCCGGGTTGGTGAATACAACGGGAGCGTCCAGGATGATTGTGGCCGGGGTGAACATGCGTGAATCGATGGCCGCGGAGTAATACAGCGGCTTGAACGCGGAGCCGGGCTCCACGCGCGCTTGCGTTGCCCGGTTGAACTGGTCCACGCCGAAATCCTTGCCGCCCACCATGGCCATGATGTACCCGTTGCTCGGATCGATGCTGATGAGGGCCCCCTGCACCTGCGTCCGGCGGGCCACGTTGAACGCGGCCGCATCCCCGGCGGCGACAATGCCCTGGGGGCGGTCCAGGGAGAACATCGACGTGGCAAGCTCCACGACGGGATTGATGCTCGTTGCGTACTGGCGCTTCGCGCTCGCGGAGACGTTGCGGTCCCGGTTCAAAAGCTCGTCGATGTTGTAGGACAGACCCAGCATGTCCATCACCGGGAGAAGCGCCGCGCTCGCCTGGGCCGTGCGCT
>CAVWBF010000011.1:0-335383 GCA_963753085.1 uncultured Spirochaetota bacterium
AGGCAATCGTGACGCTCGCTTCTTTCGGGGAAAAGCATGAATAGTGTGGGGGTTCCCGAGACGCACGGTTCGGTGTCGGCGATCTGTTTCATTCGCCAACACAGCGAAACAGTGAACTCACTGATCTATCTGTTCCTCGCGGTTATCGCCGTCATGGGCGCGCTTTTCGCTCCGGATTTTCTCAAATCGCGCAACCTTTTCAACGTTCTACTCAGTCGGTCGCCCTGGGCCTCGTGGGGATTAGGTATACATTCGTCATCCTTGGTGGCGGCATAGATCTTTCCGTCGGGGCGACAATCAGCATGGTGGCAGTATACGCCTCAGGGCTGATGGCGGGGAGCCCGGCGCTCGGCGTGGCAATTCCCGTCATTCTGCTCGTTGTGTGTATGGCGTTGGCCGTCGGGCTGACCAACTCCCTTCTTGTGAACCGGCTGCGGATTGCCCCCTTTATTGCCACCATGGCTGTGGGCTCGATCGTCCAGGGCGTTGTGCTCATGTACACCAAGCGGCCGAAAGGCCGGATCTCGCCATGGTGGAGCTACTTTGCAAACGGGACAGTGGGCCCGGTGCCTTTTGCTGTTATTTTCCTCCTTGTCGCAATCGTTGCGGCCCAATTCATCCTCACAAAGACGGTGATCGGCCGCCACGTGTTTGCTACCGGGGGGAGCGAGCGTTCGGCACGTCTATCAGGGATTCAAACCCGCAGGGTGGTCCTCTTCACCTACCTGTTCTCCAGCTTCATGGCTGCCCTGTCTGCACTGTTTCTCATCAGCCGCATGGGGGTAGGAGACCCCCAGGTGGGCGGGCTGGACTACAGCCTCTATGATCTGAACTCGATTGCGGCCGTTTTGGTTGGCGGGACAGCGCTCACCGGAGGGGTTGGCAGCGTGGTGGGAAGCGTTGCCGGTTTTCTTATCGTGTCTTTGCTGAACAACATTTTCAATCTCATCGGGGTCAACACGTTTATCCAGTGGATTATCCGTGGTCTTATCATCCTTGGGGCGGTTGCCGCCTACAGCGCTCAACGAAAGCGCGTCTGAGGGAGGAATTTCCTTGAAGCAGTTCAACTACTCTCAACCCACAGAGATACTCTTCGGGGCGGGCAGGATCAAAGAGGCCGGACAGGTGGCGGCCCGTTTCGGCAAGAAGTGTCTCCTCGTCACCGGTCCACGTTCCCCAAGGCGGGAAGAGCTTGACCAGAGAGTCAAGGAGTCGATGAAGGCGGCAGGCGTCTCCGTGGTCCAATTCGACGGGGTGCATCCGAACCCGACTGCGGCGCAGGTCAGTGCGGGATCACGGATGGCCCGCGATGCAGGAGCCGACCTTGTTTTTGCCCTCGGAGGTGGTTCCAGCATGGACACCGCCAAGGCGATTGCTGTTGAGGCGTCGCATGAGGGGACCTGCTGGGACTATCTGTTCTACAAAAAGGCACCAAGCGCACGCACCCTTCCCATAGTCTGCGCCACTACCACGTCCGGCACGGGTTCCCAGACCACTCCCTGCGCGGTCATCACCAACGAGAAAGATAAGGACAAATCAGCGCTCTGGCATCCCAACATTTTCGCAAAGGCCGCTATCGTGGACCCGGAGCTCATGCTGACTCTGCCCGCCTCTGCGACGGCCATGACCGGGTTCGACGCGTTTTCCCACAACTTCGAGGCCTTCATTTCCAATGGCACAAACCCTCACGTCGAAATGCTCGCTTTGCACGCCCTTCGTTTGATCGTGGGGAATCTGCCGACGGCGGTGGAGGATGGGTCGAATAAGGAGGCCCGAGAAGCTATGGCTTGGGCGGACACTCTGGGAGGTATGGCAATAGCGTCCGCAGGGGTCACGCTGCCCCACGGCCTGGGAATGCAGGTGGGCGGGCACTGTCCCCAGGTGGCGCATGGGCAGGCCCTGGCTGCGTTGTATCCCGAGTTCACCCGCTACACCTGCCAAAGCGCAATAAGCAAGTTCGCGGCGGTTGGGAGGATCCTGAACCCCTGCCTGGAAAAGATCTCCGACGGCGCAGCCGCGGAAGGCTGTTGCGACGAGATCGACGGATTTCTCAAAGAGATCGGCATGTGGGTCAACCTGAAGGCCCTGGGAGTATCGACGAATGATCTCAAGTGCATCGCCGAAGATGGGCAGGTTCTCCCCGATTACAAGAACAACCCGCGTGTGGCAACGCTGCAGGAGATGAAAGAGCTCCTTGTCGCCAGTTACGAAAGGCGCGTGTGAGCGGAATGATGCGGCGCACCTCCGGCGTGCGCGCAAGGATGTTTCTGCTCCAGAAGGAGCGAAGGAAGGATGGAAATCGGCACTAAGGTGGGCGAACAGTCCATGGGACGTTCACCATCCATTTCAATCGAGTAGCAAGGAGGAGAAAGCAATGGTGCAGAAAAACGGGAAGTTGCTGCGGGCATCGTACAAGTTTCCGGCGGGAACCATCAACTGGCGCGAGGTAGAGCCGGATCCCCAGGGAGGGTGGCCGGGCATCTACGGAAATGTGGAGACGGAGCAGATCATCACTCGGGAGAAAGCGGGATCAACGAGGACAGTCATGGGGAGGTCGGTCTACAACCCGGGCGCATATCACGAGCCACACTGCCATTTCCATGCGGAGGAGTTCATTTTTTGCCTGAGTGGAAAGTGCGTGGTTGGCAGTGGGAAAGAGGAATACCTCTTCACTCCCGGCGACACGCAGTTTGCAAAAATCGGCGAGATTCATTGGCTTCGAAATCCGTTTGACGAGCCTGTGGAGTTCATATGGGTGTATAGCGGCGCATCCATGCCCTTTGAGAGCGGTTATGCGACAACGGATCTTTTTACCGAACAGATGGCGATCTATAAGAAGAAGCAGACACCGAAATAGGGGCCAGGGACATGAAAGACAATGATCTCGTTGGAAAGGCGCGAAGGGTTGCATCGCTGTTCGACCTTACGGGGAAGGTGGCGGTCGTCACGGGTGGAGCGAAGGGGCTGGGTGAGGCGATTGCCCTTGCTCTCGCCGGAGCCGGCGCCAATGTAGCCGTAGCGGGAAAGACGCAGGGGCACAACCAGCAGGCGGTCGACAAGATCGTCTCCATGGGCCGTCGCTCCGTTGCGGTGCAGGTCGAAGTGCGCGATCCGGCCCAGGTTGAAAAAATGGTGGCCAAGGTGGTGGGAGAGTTTGGACGCTTGGACATCCTGGTCAACAGCGCGGGCTATGCCGATGTCAGGCCAATCACTGAGTTTCCCCTTGATGTCTGGGAAACCATCATGGACATCAACGTGAAGGGAACATTCTTATGCGCCCGGGAAGCCGCAAAACAGATGCTGAAGCAGGGAAAGGGGAAGATAATCAACATCTCCTCTTTGCAGGGCTTTGCCGGAAGGCCGGGCGACCCCGCGTACGCCGCCAGCAAGGCGGCCGTCAATCTAATGACAAAGTCCATGGCGTGCGAGTGGGCTGCGCGGGGCATTTGCGTGAACGCCATCGCCCCGACATGGTGCTGGACCGACCTCACCGCTCCAGCACTGAGTCACAAGGACTTCTACGAGCAGATACGGGCACGAGTTCCCGCGGGAAAGGCAGGGGACCGGGAAGACCTGTTCGGGATTGCAGTCTTCCTTTCCTCGGATGCGTCGAACTTCGTGAATGGCACGGTCATCCCCGTGGATGGAGGAGCCATCGCCTCGGACGGGTTTCCCCCCGTTCCAAGCGATTGAGTTCGTCGACTGAAACGTACTTTCGGAGGCAGCATGAAGGAAATTCGAATTCAGGATCTGAAGCCCGGGCTGGTCCCCGGGCTTTCGGTTGCGATGCCTGGTGACAGGCCGTATGGCGAGACGTACTTCCAATGGACGGCCGCGCCACTCACCGCCACTTTCAAGACTCGAGACATCAGCGGCGGAACGCTCAAGACATGGAAGAGCGTTCCGTGCTTTTCCCAGGTCGAGACTCATGTGGACGCGGAGATGTTCTACTTTCTGGAGGGCACGGCGATCATGCTCTTTGCGGACATGAAGGGTGGAAAGCCGGACCACGCGAGCCTGCAGATTGTACGCATCCCAGCCGGAACGCGGATCACAATCCCGGAGGGGAAAGCGCACTTCGTTCCGGTTGCTGAGGACGATACCCCCGTGTCCATCGTTGTTGTGGCTCCCAAGATGGAGGCTCCGCGTATGGCCCTTCAAGAGGCGGTTCTCGGCGTGTAGCGTCGGACGAAAGGCGTTCGATCCGCCGAGCCCTGGACAGGACTTGCTCGATGAAAACCTATGGCCTACGAAAGGGCACGCTCGTCAAGCTGGCAGACGGTCGCGAAGCAGAGCTATGCGACTCTGCGAGGAGGCTGGCACGGCGCGTCAGAACTGAAGGTTCGAAACTCGAGTTAGTGTGCAGTTTTGACATTCGCGCGTACAAGTCAGATGACGGCATTTGGAATTACGACCTGAACTACTCCGATGAAGAAGTGATGCAGCGCAAACGTCGTGAGTTAGCTCGTGCACCCTGACGGCCTGCGGACTGCCATGACAATAGTCTGGGAAACTACCCCCCGGAAGCCAGCTGGCTGCGCAGACCGAGGATGTGAGGCTTGTAAGGAATAGACTGGCGGTTCGACTGCCAGGCCTCCTGAGTCCGTAACGTCTCGCCCGGTGGTGGCTCGGCTGACTCCGGGACCTCATGTCGTGCCCTACAGATCTCAACGCACCGAGAACGACCCAAATGTCTATTTCACTGAACCGTTTCTCCCATCAATTTGGAGGGTATTGAATCTTGCCGCTCATGTTTTCTGGCTACTTATCGATTCACCTTGAGCACCGTAGGGTTCTTCGGATTCTCGTTGAACAGCACGTAGTAGGTGTGGCCCGCTGACATTAGTTCGGATGAGAAAATGATGTCGACGTTCCCCCGATATGGGCTTTTCGGTGAGACGACCTCGTACTTGTACTTGTAGCAGTGTTGCAGGGGCAGGTACTCGTCGACTTCCACCCTGATCGTCAACCGTTGCCCGTGGACACCGACGCTGCCGACTTCCACGGACTTCTCGGTGGTCTTCCTTCGCAGGTTGACGATGGAAAGCTCGCGATCGCGAGGCCCTTCTCGCTGCCTCTCGGGCCATCCTGTCGGCTTCCTTGTTGTGGCAAGAAGATCCTTGGGGAGATCGGATTGTTTCGACCGCTGACGAGTGCCAATGACGCCTGCCGCTGGCGCCGAAGAACGGACAGGGCGGAGAAGGGGAGGCTGGTGCTGGTGGCGGAGGTGTGCACGAGGCCGGGTGGGGCGGTGCCAGAAGCAAGGACGGTCACGCCGAGGGCTGAGCCGCTGGCGGGGCGAACGACTCGACGACCTCGTACATTCCAGGGTCGAACCTCGCGATCTTCAGCGCCTGCTCCAAGTAGGGTGTTGGAATACGGCGCATAGCCTGGTAGTCCTCAAGGCTCCGCCACTGCGCATACATGGCGACTTTCTTGCCGTCGAGACTGCGATGAACACTGGCCGATATGAAGCCCTTGGCATGACGCACGGAGTCTTCAGTGGCGCTCGTCAGTAGATCAAGGAGTTGCCTCTGATTTTCTGGCTCGACAGTGAAAACGTTGATCAGCGTCAAAACCTTCTGATCCTTTGAAATGGTCACCACAGCTCATGCTCCTTCCGATTCTACCCAAGTACACCACTATGTGCAGGGCCGCTGGGCCACTATGAAGCCGGCGCTTGTCAACCGCTCGCTTTTCTGGCTTCGTCCTTCGCCGACAACGCATCAAGAACGCGCGCCGAGTGCACCAGAGCGGCGCCAGCATTGACGGCGATCGCGACGCCGAGCGCCTCGGTCACCTCTTCCCGCGTGGCTCCGTTCTTGAGGGCGGCATCTGTGTGCACCACGATGCACCCGTCGCACTGCCGTGTGACGGCAACTGCAACAGAGATCAGCTCCCGTGTCTTGGCGTCGAGCTTGTTCGTCTTGCTCCCTGCATCGCTGAGGGTTCGGTACCCACGAACGATATCTGGGCTTATGCGTCCGATCTCAGCGATCGTCGCGAGAACTTGCTTGTGGTAATCGTTCCAGTCAAGCATCATGTTGGTCGCCTCCTTCCGAGCTTGTCAAGGCTGAGGATTCGATTCGTTCTGTCCTTGTCCTCATCTGCGAGATCAAAGGTACGGACCCAAAGATTTGCCGTCAAAACACGGGCCACACCTGCCGCTGGCGTTCAGGCGCCGACCGAGTCGAGCGGGGGTGGGCTGCTACAAGGCTTTGGGCCTGAGAGATGCGTCGCTGGCAGCGCATGAAAGACGCAAGAGTCTGCCCACGGGCACTCCGAGTCGGTCCTATAAGACAGAACTTGCGGAAACGGCACCCAGATAGATTCAGACTCCGCTTTGCCGCAATCAACCCTTGAAAATGTCGCCGTTCTCCCTCCCCCATGGGCGTATTGCGTCGTTATTCTAAAGACGTAGGAGGAAAACGATGGCAAACACCGCCTTCAAGTCCGTTGACGAATACATCGCGACTTTCCCCGAGGGCACCCAGAAGGTGCTCCAGCAGCTCCGAGGAACGATCCGAAAGGCGCTGCCAGAGGCCGAGGAGGTGATCAGCTACAAGATGCCCGCGTACAGACTTGGTGATCGCCCTGTGGTCTGGTTCGCGGGGTGGAAGATGACCTACTCGATCTATCCCCTTACTGGTCGTCTCTTCGAGGAACTCAAGGGCGAACTCACGCCGTTCAAGGTCAACAAGAGCACCCTGCGATTCCCGCTTTCCCAGCCCGTGCCAGTGAAGCTGATTGCGCGCATCGCGAAGCTTCGCGCGAAAGAGGACGGCGCAGGGCGGCACGCATATAGAGGGAAGAAAGCATGACGGCCAGCAGATCATCGGCGGTTGTGGCTGACGTTTCAGGTCCCGTGGCCGCGGTGCCCCTCCATGACCTTGAGCGATTGGAAGAAGGCGAGGTAGCATTGTGAAACAAATCTGGATCACGAAAGCTGGTTCACCGAGCGTCTTGGAAGTCCGCGAGGCGCCTGATCCCATTCCAGGACCTTCCGAAGTTCGCATTCGCGTGCAGGCGAGCGGCGTCAACTTCGCCGACCTCATGGCCCGGATGGGACTGTATCCCGATGCCCCCAAGATCCCGTGCGTTGTTGGCTACGAAGTCGCGGGAGTCATTGACGCCCTTGGTCAGGGCGTGAGCGAGTTCCGTTCGGGCGATGCGGTCATATCGATGACCAACTTCGGAGGCTACTCCGACGTAGTTTGCATACCTGCCGCACAAGTTCTCGCCCGTCCGTCCAAAATGAGCGCTCAGGAGGGAGCGGGGTTCCTCGTAAGCTATCTCACGGCATACGCGCTACTCGTGGTAATGGGCTCGCTTCGCAAAGAGGATCGCGTTCTGATCCAGAGTGCCGCGGGCGGGCTCGGCCTGGCCGCTCTGGACATCTGCCGAATCCATGGCGCCGAGACGATCGGGCTTGCGTCTCCAGCCAAGCATGGTTTTCTGAAAGGGCGAGGGCTCGACCACGCTATCGACTCTCGCGCTTCCGATTGGGCCGAAGAAGCACGTCAGATCACCGAGGGACAAGGAGTGGAGATTGTCCTGAACTCGCAAGGCGGTCAGTCTTTGCGTCAGAGCTACGAGCTCCTTGCCCCAACTGGGCGACTGCTCACATTCGGAGCCAGCAGCATTGCGCCTGGCAGCCGTCGATCAATTGGCGCTCTTCTTTCGTTTGTCATTTCGATGCCGCGCTTTGCTCCACTTCGCCTGATGAACGATAGCAAAGGAGTCCTTGGAGTCCATATCGGCCACTTTCGAGGCCAAGAACGAAAGGTGCGTGCCTGGGGCGGGCAACTGATGGCTTGGTACAGCGAGGGGAAGCTTCACCCTCATGTAGACAGGGCGTTTTCGTTCTCCGAGGCACCAGAAGCTCACCGGTATCTTCATGAGCGCAAGGCAACTGGGAAGGTGGTATTGGTCCCGTAAGCGGAGTCTCTGGTCAATCGTTTCAATCTCACAAGAAGGATAGGGATCAGTGACTCCTCGGGGCAACGAACAAGTTTATTGCCGCTTATCCCTCGGCTCGGCTACCTTTTCCCGCATGAAGCCTCGCATATCATTTTCACGTTTGGCGTGGCTGCGGATTTTTTCTGCACGACATCCCTGCTTGGGGTTCACTCTCAGGTGCTTCCTCCTGGAGCGAGATTGAGCATGGTGCGGTCATTTTCTTTGGCCTGAGCAAGCTAGGTTAGGCGGGATGGACCTTTCTCGATGGCCTGTCGGGTTGCGTGCTGCGGTCAACACAGGCTGTCTGGCGGTGGGTGTGACCATCATGCTCTTTGATGGTTCAAAGAATTTGAGTTTTTCACAGACTCAAAGGGCGCTGGTTGTCTTTGCCCTGCTGCCTGTCGTATCGGTAAATTCCGTTTCGAAGGGAGTTCCTCGATGGCCACGGTCCAAGTTCGCTACATAGTCCACAACGTCGATGATGCGATCGCTTTCTATTGCGGATTCCTCGGATTCAAGGAGGTAATGCACCCTGCGCCAGCCTTCGCCATGCTGAGCCAGGGCGACCTTCGCCTTGTTCTCAGCGCGCCGAATCCTGCTGGCGGCGGCGGACAGTCGATGCCCGACGGAAGAAAGCCAGAACCTGGTGGATGGAATCGGTTCGCGATCGAGGTCGAAGACATCGAGGGCACCGTCGAGAAGCTGCGAAGGGGCGGCGTGAGGTTCAGGAACAACATCGTGACGGGTGTCGGTGGCAAGCAGATCATCGCGGAGGATCCCTCGGGCAATCCCGTGGAGCTGTTTCAGCCGATCCTTGCGGAAGCGAAACTGGAAGGCGCAACAAAGGTGCCGCTCGAACCTGACGGCTCTGGGCGGCCCAGGCTTGCCCAATCGTGAACGCTGCTCTGGCATCCCCACGACGCAAGGAGGCCGACGAGGATGACGCCAGGTTGGCACGCGCCGAGCCTATCTGGCCTCTCCCTTTCAAGGCGGCTATGCCAACGGGCGCCCTACATTCGCCAAGTGAACTCGCCGTCCCTGCTTGCCGACGAGACTGGGATGCTCGCGGCGATGGGCTTGAGTTTTGCGAGGACCTGCTTGTCTTTCTCGGTCGGTTCCCTCAGCAGAGCAATGGCCTTTTTCAGTTTCATGATCATGACCCTCTTCGTCCACTTCTTGAACGTCTCGTCCGCTGGCGCAAACCAGACGAGGGCCACCTCAAAGCCACGGGTGTTCTCGTCTGCTTTCGGGACGCTGATCCGGGGATCAATGGTTGAGGGAATCCGCTGCACCTGACAGTACTGGTGCGTCGTCCCAACTCTATACCACTCGTTCGCCTTGATAGTCATCCTTTTGCCGTCAGCCCGCGCAGCACGCTGAGATCAAGCGTGCCCTTCTGTCCCCGGCCGCTCTGGCCTGAGGCGATCCTGGGGCGAAACCTCTCGTAGAGCCCGAAGGCGCGCGCGCCGATTTCCTGGGGAGGGTACGACTTCGCGAGTTGCTCCATCGCCTCGCAAGCGGCGGATAGCGATTCGCCGAACGCCTTGGCGAGATAGGTCGACATGGATCCAGTACTCTTCACCAAGCCCGTGTTTTTTTGACGGCCCGTCTGATTCGGAGTAGATCCCGAGGAGTCTTGCCTTGGCTTGAGCGTTCAGCCCGGCGAAGACTTTTCCGATGGTCAGTGATGCGTCCCAGGCGTAGCCTGTGTGGTTAGCGACGACAGCGATCCAGAGGGTGAGTACGGGCGCTCGGTTGATTTCGATGGTGGTTGCAGACATCACAGCATCGATGCCCGAAGATGAGATCGTTCTAGAAGGTGATGGACGCCGACATGCACGCGGGCGAGGCCCACAAGTATGGCGCCCAGCAGACCGAGCAGGCCCGCCCCAGGTAGTCGCCTTGCGAGCGAAAGAAAATTTTTCCGGCACTGGGATGACAGGCATGATCGCTGCAAGGGCGGGTCTAATGAAGCGGTTCGCGACCAAGGACAACAGAATGCGACACCACCGATCAGGACGGCCGCGAGAAAGAGCTCACGCCAACGCTTGCGATGCCGCATGAGCAGGTAGACAGCTTCGAGCAGGACGATGGCGATGAAGAGATACCTCGCGCTGAAGATCACGATTCCCTGCACGAGACTAGAGTCGCTACGCGAAGTCTGGGTTGTCAAGCGACGTGGACAGCCATCCCGTCAGTAATGGACGAGCTTTCTTATTTCAGGGCGGCCATTTGATGGCGGTCGAGCTCGACCTCCGCCCTTGGTGGCTCATCAGGACTCCCAAGAGAGCTTCTCGATAGCTTGCCGCCTTGAATGTACGTTGAGCTTTGCGTAAATAGCCTGCATGTGGCTTTCAACAGTCCTTTCGCCGATAAAAAGGTGGGCGTCAGTCCGTCAAACAGCAAGGCGAAGACTTCGGATTCGCGGCGTGACAACGAAGGGAACCGTTCCGCCATTTCGTCCTGAGAGGCGTGTGAGCCTCTCGACAAGCGATCATGCAGTCGGTACATGTTGGTGAGATGCGGATTGACCACAGCCAAAATGTCGCGCTCTCGGTCGGAAAACTCAGAGACCCACCGCGACCTATGAATTGAGAGCCCAAGAAAGTAACGAGGCGTTGGTTCTGCCATTACAAAACCAAGGCCGTTGGGCCGAACATAATCGGTCACGAATTCGGAATCGTCATACTCGCGCCAATTTACCCTCCACATCTTGGCAAACTTCGCCGTCCCTTCAGGTGTCATCCATGGTTGGATCCGATAGTAATAACTGTTGTACTCATCCAGGGCTGACTCTGTGAGCCCTACTCCGACTATCAGCTGTGTTGTGCGAGAATCGAAGAGGCCCGCTCCCGCGTCATAAGGAATGAGACGTTGAATCTGGTCGAAAGTCCTCTTGCAGAACTCTTCTCTCGTTGGAGAACCGCCAACTTCAATGAGGAAATCTTGAATTTTCCACCAGAGCGACAAATCGAGACTCATTTTCCATTTCTCCACTCGTTTCGGTTGGCTCCAATCATAGGGCAGGCAGCGGGATGAAGGCTCGTCCGAGAAGGGCAACCAATCGTCGAACTGACGAGAAACGCTGGGCATGCCTTTGGGCTTTGCGAGAGTTCGAAGCCGATTCCTGCCAAGGGCTAAGCCGTCCTTCTTTCAAAAAGCCGGCGCCGATATCGTCAGGAAATCACGAGTATGTGACCAAGGCAACGATGCCTTATTCTACTTGTGCATGTGAATTTTCTGTAATTATAACGCACGCTGACCAGATCGCGGAACACTCGAAAATCACAAAAATCCGCACTTAGTACGGGTATGTCTGGGTGTTCACACTTATGGTATGATCAAGATGTCGAAGCACTGAGGGAAGAGTCGCGACGCGAAGAGCTGGAAGCGATCGACTCCAGTTGGTTTCACTTGCCGATTTCTCCCTGTCAGGATATGCCTACGAGCGCAGGGTGCAAATGCTCGCTGCATACATCTCCGGGCTTGTTTCGGATAGGCTCTTAGCCGTCCTTGTTTCAAAAAGCCGGCGCCGATATCGTCAGGAAATCATGATTTTTGTGACAAGGCAACGATTCCTTATTCTCCTTTCTGTATGTCAATTTTCTGTAATTATAACGCACGCCCACCAAATCGCGCAACAATCCAAAATCACAAAAATCCGCACTTTGTACGGATTATTTCCGCGCGGCCAGCAAATAAGGTGTCCTAAAAATGTGGGATCACCCGATTCAAAACGTCCCCCCTCGTGGGCTGCGATCCGATCGACTCCAGCCCAATTTCTCCCCCATGAAATGTCTCACTTGGTGAACTCAGTAATCACATGAAAACGCGGTGCCTGCCAGTCTGACCCTTACACATGCACTTCGAGGCCAGCAAAAGCACAGCCTTCGAGCGGCTGATGAGGAACCCTCAGCCTGAGCGCCAGGGTGCAAAAGCAGCGCTGCATTGAGATGTTCGGACTCGTACTCTGGTTGACAGGCTAGAACGATTGTGCATAATCGCCGGCGGAGAGCATTCATGAAAACCGAAGCGCTCTTCTACCTGGTTACGTGAATCCGGACGAACCATAAGCGTCCCTCAGCCGCGAAGTCCGACCGGCCGGGCAGTGACCGACCGCGGGCCGCGCGGGGAGAGACGGGGCCCGTCTTCGCAAGAAGGCGGGCCCTGTGCATTCAACGGTTCTTACGGCGTGTGTAGCGCAACCCGCTGTCGGTCAATACTGTGCATCGTTCAGCTCCCAGTACGCGTCTGTGTCTTTCAAACTCTCGTTGGACTGCGCCCAGGCAAATGCTGTCTTTCCGCCGTCGTCCTCTGCTTTCCCATCCGCTCCTGCCTTCAGCAGCGTTGTGATCACTTTCGGGTTCACGCTGCTCCTGGCCGCCCACATCAGGGCATTCATCCCTGAGGTCTCGTCGGTGGCGTTGATATCGGCACCGGCTTTCAGGAGAACCGTGATCATCTCGGGGTTGGGGTTGCTGGCCGCGGCATACATGAGCGCGGTCATGCCGCTCTCGTCCTGATCCCTGATGTCTGCACCTGCCTTCAGAAGTATTGTGATTACCTTGGGATTCTTGTTGACCGCGGCGGCATGCATCAACGCAGTCCTGCCCAGTGCATCACGGATCTTAACATCCGCGCCGGCATTCAGGAGAGCAGTGATTACCTCTGTGTTTGGGCTGTTTGAAGCTGTCCGCATCAGCGCAGTCTGACCGCTTTTGTCCTGAGCGTTGACCTCTGCCCCCTTGCCGATAGCGTTTTGCACCTTTTGGGGACCTCCATTTTCAATTTTCTGGGCGTGTGCTGAACCCAGAGCGACAAGGACTCCAAGAGCGACGGCGACAACTATTCGCTTTTCCACAATAGTTCCACGAGCCCTCTCCGCGCTCATTCGCGTGCCTCAAGTCCGGCGAGGATTCTACGCCGCACCGTGCTCGGCCGCGAGGGCCGCGCTTTTCAGCTCATTGAACTGTGACGTGCCCTGGAGATTCCGGTTCAGCTGGGCATAATCATAAGCAGTCTTTCCTTCGTCGGACTTCCGCTTCCCCGTGGCCCCCGCCTTCAGGAGAATGGAGATGGCCACACGGTTCTGGTCGCAGAGGGCCGCCCACATCAGGGGAGTCATGCCGTTACTGTCGTGCGCGGTGAGGTTTGCCCCAGCCTTCACGAGGTCAGAGATGACCGCAGGGTTCGGGTTGAACGCCGAATACATCAGCGGAGTCATGCCCTTGTTGTCGCGGGCGTCGAGCTTTGCTCCGGCTTTCAGGAGCATGGAGATGACCTCAGGGTTCTGGTTGAATCCAGCTGCCATCATCAGAGGGGTCAAGCCGCCCCTCTCGCGCTGCTCGAGTTTTGCCCCGGCCTTCAGGAGAGCGGAAATGACTGCGGGATTTTGATTGAACGCCGCATACATCAGAGGGGTTACATTGCCCCTGGCCTGATCTTCGAGCTTCGATCCGGCCTTCAGGAGCACGGAGATGACTTCAGGGTTCCGGTTGAATCCAGCCGCGATCATCAGAGGCGTTGCACCGTCTTTGTCACGAGTTTCGATGTTTGCTCCTGTTTTGAATGCGGCCTCGATCCTCGCCGGCGTCCCTTTTTCCATGAGCTCAGAGAGGGTTTGAGCGAATGAATCCACCGATGCCACGAGCATGCCCACCGCGGCGATGCATGCTACCGGCGCCCAACGAAAACTACGCATATCTACCTCCAGCGCAAAACGTAATCGCGCCTCTTTGAGATTTGATTGTGGTCGGATTAAATTCTCTTAACGTCTCTTCCGTGGACGGGCAGGCCAGGCCGCATGCGACGGCGATCGGGTGACCTTTCCAAGACTACTTCACGAAGGGCCCTCCGCGGGTCTGAAGGCCGGCAAGCACAAGAACGATCGCGACGAAGATATATTCGTATTGAGCTGGCAGGCCGATAAGAACGATCATGTCATTGATGACGCCGATGACAAGGGCTCCCAGCGCCGCTCCCACCACGGTCCCGCGCCCTCCGCTGAAGGGGATACCCCCGAGGATGACGCCCGCAATGGCCTGGAGCGAGTATCCCTGGCCGGTAAGTGGGTAAATCGAATCCTGCCAGGCAGTAATCATGATCCCGCCCAGCGAAGCCAGAAGACCGGAGACGGAAAACACGAAGATCTTGATGAGCGTGGTCCTCACTCCCACGGCACGAGCTGCTTCCTCGCTGGAACCTGTCGCCTTGATCCGGGTCCCCAGTGGTGTCAGGGACAGGAGCACCTGCCCGGCAGCGACTACTGCTATCATCACAATGATGAGTATGGGGAACCCCCCCACGGTCCCTGCAATCCAGGAAAACCCGAACGAGCGAGATGGCTGGACGGCGTCACTGGCCGTGGTACGAGGAGGCTATCGGCGGTCCGATACGTCATGAACGCTCGGTTATCCCAATCTCCTGATTGCGGGAACAGCAGCGGTAATGGCGGCGGTGCAGCCCAGGAAACACACCGCGCTGATCGCTATGGTCAAAGGCGCACCCAGCGCCGTTGCGACGCCGCCCGCCAGCAGCGCCCCGAGAGGAGTGACTCCAAAAAACGAAAGCATGTACACTGCCATCACGCGCCCCCGTACCGCGTCTGGTACCAGCCCTTGCACGATTGCGTTGGCCAGATTGTTCACGAAGATGTTGGTCGCGCCGACGGCGAAGAGCGTGAGAAGGGACAGGGGCACGGTTCGCGTGAAGGAAAAAAGAATGAGCGTAAGGGGAAGGCAGAAGCTCGCTAGTGTGATCAGCTTCCCCCTGAACCGCCGATGCGCAATGGAAGCAATCGTGAGCGCGGCCAAAAGCGCCCCCATGCCTCGCGCCGACTGAAGGAAGCCATTGGTAAGGGAGTTCCCACCGAGCACTTGCACGGCCCACGCGGGGATGAGGGTGGCAAAGGAGGTGCCGAAGAGACTCAGTGAGGCCAGGAGAACTATGATCGCGAGGATGCGGCGGTCGGCGTTTACGGCCCCAAAGCCTTCGCGAATCTCGGCGAATGTGGATCGACTACGCATCGGGGGCGTCCAAGGAGCCAGCTTCATTGCCCCCAGCGCTGCTATCACCGCCACAAACGATAATCCGTTGATCACGAAACACCATCCTGGGCCGAAGAGCGCGTAGGTGAGACCGCCGATGGCCGGACCGACTATGATGGCCGTATTGAACATGGTTGAGTTCAGGGCGATAGCGTTGGTGAGTACGGATCGATCGACCATCTCCAGCACGAACGATTGGCGGGCCGGCGCGTCGAAAGCGTTTACCACGCCGAGGGAAAAGGCCAGTACGATGATGTGCCAGGGGGCAACGACGTGAATGAAAGTAAGGGCAGCCAGCACGAAAGCGAGCAGCATGCTGAGAGTCTGGGTGACAATCAGGAGGCTGCGCCGGGGGAAGCGGTCGGCGATCACGCCCCCGTACAACATGAAGACCCACGACGCGATTCCAGAAGCAAAACCAACGTACCCAAGGTACGCCTCTGATCGCGTCAGCTGGTAGACAAGGTACGCCTGAGCCGTGGATTGCATCCACGTGCCGAAAAGCGAAGTCATCTGGCCGAAAAACCACAGACGATAATTGGGATAGGACAAGGCTGCAAAGGTGGAGCGGCGGGCGGGTACTAACATCTGGATATCGCTGCTGTTCTCCTGGTCGTCTACGCCCAAGTCCCAGTCTTGAGAAAGACATCCCAGAGGTCCCTCTGCCTTTTGAGAAGGGCTGGAATCTCCAGGTGATAGGGACACCTCTGCACGCACTCACGGCATTCCTGGCAGTTTTCAGCCGCCTTGAAACCCTCCGCGACAAATGACTGCGCTTTTTCCGCGGGCATCCTTCGGGCGAAGCTTTTTGCAATGAGTACGGTGCTGATGGGAATGTGCTGGGGACATGGTTGACAATAATCGCAGCGATGGCACCACTCTTTTCCGAGTCGGATCCGATGCTGTTCTATTCGCTCGATTTCTTCCGCAGTAAGAGGGCCGCTCGATTCGACGACTTCAAGTATCTCGCATAACTGGGGCAAGGTTTCGATGCCGGGATCGGGTATGACGCCGGGAAACTGGAGCAGGTATCGAAAGCAGAGGCGTGCGTCTTCCAGGAGACCGCCACCAAGGGGTTTCATGGCGATGACACCCATGTCGGCCTGTTGAGCGAGGGGAATCACTTCTTCAGCTGCCTGGCAGTCCAGGAAGTTAAATGGAATCTGGACGGCATCGAAACCGCCTGTCCGGATCATCTCTGCTGCGATGGGCAAGCTGTGCGAGCTGAAAGCCGCAAATCGAATCTTGCCGGCTCGAATCCCTTCCTTCAAGCCTTCGAATGCACCCCGCGGGGCCATCACCGCTGCCATCTTCTTGCTGGATGCAACATTATGGAGCTGGAAGATATCGATATGATCGGTGCGTAGCCTTCGAAGGCTTTCATCCAGATCAGAAAGGAGCGTTTTGCCGTCAGCCGCCGGGGACTTGGTGGCGATGACGACGCTGTCTCGGCGCACGGTCTGTATCGCCTCGCCGAAGAGTTCCTCGCTGTGACCGTAGCCGTGAGCCGTGTCGATGAAATTGATCCCAAGCTCCAAAGCATCCCTGACGAGTCGGATGGCATCCCGCCGCGAGACCCTTTGAATGGGAATCCCGCCGAATGCGAGCTTCGTGACCACGAGACCGGTGCGCCCGAATCGAACGCGCTGAAGCATCAAAAACCTCCTCCTCTGACTGCAGCCTTTCAAATGCGCTGAAATTCGCTGTTTCTCTGCCCAATCCAGGTGAAGCATCTAACGACCTGATCCCGGTTTTTTTGTATGCGTGATCGTAAACCTTCTAGTCTTTGTAACCCATGAACGAGGGTTTAAAAGACGATAACAAAGTGTTATCTAACTTTTAGCTTCTGTTTATTGCCCAAAGGACAATACGGAATACAATCAGGCATCCAAACGGAATCAATCCGTGAAATCGTCCTCCTAATGCCTTTCCTGGTCTGAGCAAAGTCTGAGGGGTGCTGAAGAACTGGGCTTTGCAAGCAGAAAAGAGGGCAGGGCAAGATCCGGATAGTGCTTCTGCGACCTCCATAGGCAGAGGTGGCAAAACGTTGCTCCCGCCGGCAGAAGAAGGGACAAGGGACAAAGATGAAGACGTTACGAAGCTACGAAACCAAGGTCTTCAATAAGATCAACCCACTGGTCAGCTTTTCCGTGACCAGATACGTGTTTGCGGTGGGCATTTTCGTTGCTATTCTTGTTTTCGGTCTTGTGTCCCTGGGCGGGCTCGGCGTCGACCTCCTGCCCGACATTCAGATTCCGGCAGTTGTCGTAAAGACCGTCTACCAAGGGGCCACCCCGAGCGTCATGGACCTGCAAGTAACCCAGGTCATCGAGAATGTGGTCTCCTCCATCAGCGGGATCACCGACATCAATTCCCGAAGCTCTCTGGGGCTGGGTCTTTCGATCTTCATGTTCGACCCAAGCACGGACAAGTATGCGGATGCCAACCAGGTGGCTACAGCGGTTTCCGCTTCCATCCGCAGTCTGCCGCAGAACATTACGCCACCGACCATCCAGACCTTTGATCCCAACTCCGCTCCCATCCTGCAGTTCGGCCTTTCGGGACAGGGGACAGATCTCTCCCTGGTGAGCGACTATGTGCAGAATGTCCTGGGGCCCAACATCGAGCGGATCGATGGAGTGGCCACCGTCCTTGCTGACGGCGCGCCGACCAAACAGTTCAGCGTTCTCCTGAATCCCGACAAGCTGCGCTATTACAACCTGCGGGCGCAGGATGTCGTCAACGCGATCTCAGGATCCGCCTTCAACATGCCAATCGGCACGATCGTCAAAAACAGGAACGACCTGACATTCCAAACCCAGAACCAGCCGGCTGACTTACAGCAGATCAGCCGAATCCTCGTGGACTCGACGCGCGGGATCGCCGTGGATCAGGTCGGGGCCGTGTGGTCGAATCCCGTTTCTCCAGATTACGCGCGCGTGAACGGGAAACCTGAAGTGCTGCTCTCCATCCAGCGGACCAGTGATTCAAACGCAGTTGCGGTGGTCGACAAGGTCAAACAGCTGCTGCGGGAAAACCACGCTGCCGTCCGGGTGGGAGGTGCACTTCAGCAATGACACAACGGAGCCGATCAAAGCCTCGGTGAACGCAACGTATCACGAGCTGTTCATTACAGCCCTCGTTGTCGCCATCATCGTGCTTCTGTTCCTGGGAAAGCTGAATACCGCTCTGTCCGTCATTCTCGCCATTCCCATCGCACTGTCCGCTTCGCCGGTACTCTACAGGCTGGCCGGTTTCTCTCTCAATCAGGTCTCCCTCCTGGCGCTCATCACCGCTATCGGGATCGTTGTGGATGACTCTATTGTCGTTTCTGAGAATGTGGATCGTTATATCGCAATGGGGTACAGCCTGAAGGACTCTGTCCTTCGCGGCGCCAGCGAAGTGTTCAGCGCCGTGGTTGCGGCCACCCTGTCGCTGCTTTCCGTGCTCCTGCCCGTGAGCTTTATCGGCGGCTTCATCGGGGCGTACATCCAACAGTTCTCCCTTGGCCTGGCGGCGGCGGTCGCCTTTTCACTCCTGGAAGCAGTGCTTTTCCTGACCGTGCGCCTTGCCTACACGCCAGAGACGAAGCCTCGGTCGTGGCGTGATTGCCTGCAAAGCGTGACCCTTCTGCCCGAGTCCATCCGTTGGGGCTTGAAGACCTGGCGGAAAGTCGTTGGGATTGTCATCGGGCTCGCCGCCGCCGTCCTTATCCTTGTCCTGACGCACAAGGCAGTATATCTGGCTGCCCTTGTGACGTACCCGGTTGTTCTTGGCCTTGTGTACTACGTTGGCCGAATAGCGTTCTTCTTCCTTACTGCCCTGACAACGCAGCTGCACAATTGGACGGAGAAGGGGTTGGATTGGATTCGCGATCGCTATGCCCGGTCACTCGGAGGCGTGTTGCGCTCAGGCGTCTGGATACTCGCGGGGTCCGCCGGTCTCTTGGTTATTATTGCCGTCCTGATAGCTCCGAGGATCCCCTTCAACTTCGTGCCGAACACCGATGCCGGAGTCATGCAGATCAACGTTCGCAACCCTCCTGGTACTCCCCTTGAAGTGACGAATGACAATGTCGGCTGGATCGAATCGTTCCTCTCAAATCAGCCCGAGGTGGAGGTGGTCCAATCGGTCATCGGAAGCAGCCCGAATGGTTTATCAGGCCTTTTCTCGGGGAACAATACCGGTTCAATGACCGTCCAGCTGGTTCCGATCGGAAGGCGAAAAAACGTCTTCGAGCTGATCCCACGGTACCGCAGGGCCATCCTGGCTCTCTTCCGGGATCAGCCGTCTTCCCAGGTCATTGTCAGCTCAGGCGGCGGATTCGGGGGGTCAGGCTCAACATTCGGGCTGAGTGTCGTCTCCGCGGATTTCAATGTGCTCAGCAACCGCAACAATCGGATCCTGCAGGTGCTTCAGAAGATCCCCTGGATCTCCGATGCGTATTCAAGCCTTTCGGACACTTCGATTGAGAGCGACTTCGTCCCGGATCCTTCGCGCATGAAGGGCACCGGCATCACGCCTGCCATGGTGGCCTCGGACCTCCAGACGTATGCCTCCGGCGTGCAGGCATCCACTGTTGTCACAGGAGGTCTGAGCTATCCCATCGAGGTTCAGGCCGATCCAACGGCTCTTTCGGGCGTGCAATCCCTGGTAAATCTGCCCATCTATTCTCCTCTCCTGCAAACGACAATTCAGGTGGGTCAGTTGGGAACTTTCGCGCTGAATCAGGCGCCCGTCACCCTCAGCCGGTACAACCGCCAGTACACCGGGAACCTGACCATCACGACGTCCCCGACCGCGCCTCCGCCCCTCACCGTCATGACCCGCGTTGAAGCTGACCTCAAGAAGGCCGGACTGCTGGATGAAGAGATGGCCCTGACCACGAACAGCCGCTTCAACCAGGTTGCTCTTGCTCGCCAGCTCCTCGTGACTGGACCTTTGACTTTCCTCCTGGCTTTTTTCCTCGCTTACCTGGTCATGGCTGCGCAGTTCAACTCATGGCGGTACCCCATCTACCTGCTCCTGCCTGTTCCCCTGGCGCTGATGGGCGCTCTCGTTCTTGTCTATTTCACGGGTGGGGGCCTGGATATATTCGGGATCATGGGCATGCTGATGCTGATAGGGCTTTCGGCAAAGAATGCCATCCTGTATCTCGATTTTGTCGTGGAACGCATCGGCAGAATGCCATTTGTCCAGGCACTCACCGAATCTGCGCGCCTTCGCTTCCGCCCCATCATCATGACCACGATGACGGTGTTGGTGATCAGCTTCCCGCTTATCCTGGGAAAAGGCGAGGGCTCCGAGTTCGGGCAGAGAATGGGAATCGTCATGTTGGGTGGGATCCTTTTTTCGGCTGTTCTCACCTTCTTTGTGGTGCCTGCCGCGTTTTATCTCTTCGAGCGAAAACGCGTAGCGCGCACCGAGCAGCTGGGCGGCCTGCAGCTGAAGGAGGCCGCCGGGAGCAATGGTCGTCGCACAACGGCGTCGATGCTGCTCAAAGTGCCTCACCAGCAGCGGCGAGCAAACTCTCCGGCAAAAGAAATGGATTTCGGAAAGGGTTTGGAGGCCCTCGAAGTCCCGATGCATTTCGGTGCGAGCCAGAGCATCATCTACCCAGTCATCCTCTGGGACACCAAAGACGGTGCCACTCTCATTGACGCCGGAATGCCGGGATCAGAGGCAGCAATAGGCGAGCATCTGAAAAGGCTCAGTCTTGGTTGGAAGGATATCCGTCGCATCATTATCACCCATCAGGACATCGACCACCTCGGCGGAGCAAGGGCGATAGTCGAGTCGAGCAAAGCGGAGGTGTTCGCGCATCGAGACGATGTTCCCTACATTCAAGGGGAGCAGAAGCTGCTGAAAATGGATCCTGGTCAAATTGAGGCGATGATGCAGACGTTCGAGCCAGAACAGCACGAGAAAGCGCTGCGCCCTGACGAAAATCCCCCCACGGTCCATGTGACCAGAGCTCTTGCGGATGGAGAAAAGCTGCCCTATGGCGGCGGCATCGTCGTGATTCACACTCCCGGTCATACCCCGGGACATATAAGCCTATTCCTTCCGGCTGATCACCTGCTGATCGCTGGAGACGCCCTTCGTATCGAGAACGGCGTACTGGAAGGCCCGAGCCCGAAGGCCACCCCGGATCTGTCCCGAGCAACAGCCTCGCTTCGCAAGCTGCTTGGCTATCCCATCGACCGGGTGCTCTGCTACCATGGTGGCCTGTCGAGTTCAGGAGCGCTTGCACGTCTGTGGGAGCTTGCGGGATCCTCTATCCCCACAGACAACTGAGGTTCGATTGGGCGCGACTCAGGCCCCAGGCCAGAGCGCCGGGTGGTTTCCTCTTGGCCCACGTGAGGCCCTATGTCGCACCCTATCGAGGCGACCGGACGCGCGGGATACCCGAGAGCAGGAGGTGGACAGAGCACCCCTGCGCCTCAAGGGCAGGTTGGAGGAAGACCTTCTCCGAGCCTCGCGCGCCCTGCCCCACAAGGCGCAACGCCCAGGCAACCGATGGTGAGGCAGCCGGTGGCTCCCGCACAGCCATCGAGGCAGCCCCAGATTGACCGCCGCGGGAGCTTCGCAGTCGCAGTCTCTTAGAAGAATCAGTTTTCCTTCCTATAAGCAATGCCAAGCTTGCCGGGAACGTTGAAAGACCTTCTCAAGATGGTCAGAGCGATAGTAAGGATGTAGGGAAGAGCAATGAAGAGCTCATTCGGGATCGTAAGGCTGCCAGACGATTGCATGCTGATGGCAATAGCCTCGGCAACTCCGAAGATCAAGGTTCCGGCCAAAGCGCCCAGCGGATTCCAGTTCCCGAGGAAGCAGATTGCGAAGGCGATCCAGCCGCGGCCTCCAATGATATTTGTGGTGAACATTCCAAGATAACCGATCGAATAAAAAGCACCTGCGATCCCACCCATTGCCCCGGCAAGCAGTACCATCGTGAACCTGATCCGCTCGACCTTTATCCCGGCGACGTCCACAGCCTCAGGGTTCTCTCCCGTAGACCGTATCGTGAGTCCAATCGAGGTTCGATACAGGATAAACCAAGCCAACGGCACAATTCCGTACATGCAATAGGTCAGGATATTCTGGTTGAACAGGATAGAACCGACCAGCGGAACTCTCGATAGGAAGGGCACGGGCAGCGCTTTCAGCGGTTCGACCGTGAGAGGCGCCACAGGAACGCCAAAGACGGCCCGCATGAAAAAGGCGCTTAGCCCGGTGGCAAGCAGATTGAAAGCGGTTCCAGTCACAATCTGGTGCTGCTTGAGATAGACGGTTATCCATCCGTAGAATGCGGCGTACGCTGTTCCAGCCAGCATCGCTACAGCCATGCCGACAGCAAGGCTCTTGCTCAGGTAATCCCCGACGAATCCCCCCAACGCGCCGAGCAGGAATATCCCCTCAACGGCACAGATCATGACTCCGGCCCGCTCAGCAAAGACTTCGGCGACGGAGCCGAACAGAAGGGGAGTGCTCATCATCAAGGCGCGGGCCAACAGGTCGATCATGCCGTCGGAGTCCTTCGCAGCTCTTTCTTCGCTCGCCGCATGTCCAGGCCAGAGCGGATGAAATACGACAGGATGACAAAGATCATCACGAACCCTTCCATTATCTCGATGATGCTGGCTGGTATCCCGGATGTCTGCCCCATTATCGTGCCGCCGACTTTCAACGCTCCGATGAGTATCGAGGCGAAAATGACGCCGACAGGATTGGCGTTGGCAAGGATTGCTATGCCAATACCTTCAGCACCGATGTTCGGATTGAAACCCTGCACCAGCATGTGCTGGACGCCGTTCGTCTCTGTGAAACCGGCCACAGCTGCCAGGGCGCCGGCGATGAAGAAAGTGGCTACGGAAATTCTGCCGGAGTCTATCCCGGCAAGGCGTGCAGCTTCAGAATTATGTCCGACGGCCCGGATTCGGTAACCAAACGAGGTTCGAAAGAGAACAAGCCATATAAAGAGCGCAATCAGCACGGCAAGGATGAAGCCAGCATGAAGTCGTGTTCCCTTGAGAAAAATCGGCAGCCAGAGCTCCGGGGCGAAGGGATTTGTCTGAGGATATTCATGCTTCGTCTCCATGAGAGACGTGCGAAGAAGAAAATTCATGGCAGCCAGGGCAACGTATGTGGACATCATGCTTACCAGGAATTCGTTGGATCTGAACTTAGCCTTGGCGAAGCCGACAAAAGAACCCCAGAGGCCCCCAATAAAGATGGTCGCGACGAAGACAATGGGAAGCGACAGGAGGCCAGGCAACCGGGTCCCTAGAAGGAGCGAAGTAGCCGTGGCAACCAAAGCGCCAACGTAGAATTGTCCCTGCCCTCCGATATTGAAAAGATTCGCCTTGTATGTGAAGGCAAATGCAAGGCCGGTCAAGATGAGCGGCGTTGCCTTAACGAAGATATCCGCGAAGGTATATCCATCGCGTACCACGGACGTCGCAAGGAGCGCGTACGCAGCAAGAGGGTTCTTCCCCAGAAAGAGCAAGAGAGAGGCGCTTGCACACAATCCCAGGCCAACGGCGATTGCAACCGAAAGAAACAAGTCCCGAAATCGAGCATCCACTTCATTGCTCCTGCTCGAAGTCCCGAACGGAGTCTGTTGAGTATCCCGCCATCTGCAGTCCGATGTTCTCCATTGTCAAATCCGCCTTCGGAAAAATCCCCTGGATAGCGCCCTTGTAGAGAACGGCGACCCTGTCTGAGAGCGCGAAAATTTCCGATAGCTCGGTCGAAATCAGGAGAACGCACTTTCCTCTGCTTCTCTCAGCCAGGATCGCTTTGTGCACATAGTCGATGGCTCCGAGATCGAGCCCCCGAGTTGGCTGATCGAACAGTATGAGCCTGGTCCCCTTGTCGACTTCGCGCGCCACGACTACTTTTTGCTGGTTGCCTCCTGACAACCCCTTTACGACAGCTTCGGGCCCCGGCGTCTTTATCGAATACCTGGTAATCTGTGCTTTTGGCGTATTCATTGACGCGTACGCGATCGAGGAAGATTGCTTTTCGCCACGCAGCGTCAAAGCTGCTTTTCAAGATCATGTTCTCGGCAAGGGTCATTTCCATGATCATGCCATCCTTCTGGCGGTCCGCGGGAACATACCCGATCCCCAGATCTATGCGTTCGCGTATGCTGAGGCTGGTAATGTCCAGGTCGTCGAGCATAATCCTGCCTGAAGTGAGGAGGCGGGAGCCGCATATGGCCTCGCAAAGCTCCCTTTGGCCGTTGCCGGAAACTCCCGCAATTCCGAGAATCTCTCCCTCCCGGACCGAGAAGGAAACCTCCCGCAGCCGCTGGATTCCATGCCGGTCGCGAACTGAAACGCCTTCCAGACGGAGCCGTGTTCGCGTACGCGGAGAAAGAGCGGGGATGTCAGGCAGCGGAGGCAGGTCGCGTCCAATCATCATCATGGACAATTCCTTCTCGTCCGTACCCGAACGCGGGACGGCCCCACGAACTTCGCCGCTGCGCATGACGATAATGCGGTCAGCAACCGCCATGACTTCTTTCAGCTTGTGAGTAATGAAGATTGCGGAGTTGCCTGCGGCCGCATAGCGCCTGACGAAGTCCATGAGGCTCAGAGCCTCCTGGGGGGTGAGCACTGCCGTGGGCTCATCCATGATGAGCATGCGGGCGTTCTGATAAAGAGCCTTGAGGATTTCGACCTTCTGCTGAACGCCGACCGGCAGGTCATTCACGACCGCTGCCGGATCGATGTCGAAACCGTACGTGAGAGCAAGGTCCTGGATTTTCCGCTCGCACGTGCGCCTGTCTATTATTCCCTTGACGCTGCCGAGGATGATGTTTTCCGCAACCGTGTGGGCACCCACCAGAGAAAATGACTGCTGTATCATGGAGATGCCCTGGGCCATGGCGTCTTTGGGAGATTCTATCCTCTGTTCCTTGCCGTTGATCAGTATTTTCCCGGAGTCGGCGTGATACAGGCCGTAGAGTATCTTCATGATGGTACTCTTACCGGCGCCGTTCTCTCCCAGCAGCGCGACAACCTCGCCCGTGTTTATGGAGAAGGAAACGTCTCGGTTTGCGACGACTTTCGAGAAAAGCTTCGTCACGTTACGAATTTCGAGGAACGGAGCATCCATTGCGTCACAACTCCACAAAGGAGCAAGGCAAAAAAAACCCGAAGGCCCGTACCGTTTCCTTCGCGGGGTAATCGGGCATTCGGGTTACTTCACGCGAGCCGGCTGTCAGTGGGTCAAGAGTGCCTTGAGATCGACTTTCCCGTCCACAACATCTTTCATCCCCTTGGCAACTGCATCCCGCGTCGCCCTGGTGATCGAGCTCGTGTACACGGGCACGAAGATCCCTTCCGCTATTCCACCTTCGTGTACTCCACCACCCAGCTTGCCGGCCATGTACTGCTTTACGGCCCAGGTATAGAAAGTGGAGAAGTCGAACTTGACCGAAGCCACGACCGTGCCCGGAGCAACGTCGTTCTGGTTGCCAGAGAAACCGACAAACTTCACGCCCTTTTCCTTGGCCGCTTGAATCGACCCGAGACCGACCTGGTTTGCATACACGAACAGAACGTCGGCGCCCTTGTCGATCATGGACAGGGCCATTTGCTTCCCGAGAGCCACGTCGTCCCAGCTGTTTGCAAAGGCGCGAACAGCTTTCGCGTCCTTGAGACCCCTCGCTTTGGCAATACGCACGGCAGTGCTTTCGTATACGTCAAGGAGATTTTCCATGGCCTTGTTCGGGAAACCGCCGATGGTAGCGAACTGGCCCTTGGAGCTGACTGAACCGGCTATGATGCCCGCCAGGTAGCTTGCCTCGTATTCCTTGGGGAAAATAGGGGCAACGTTCGGTCCCGTAGAGACCTGGCCGTTGACGACGCAGAAGGTCGTTTTCGGATAGCTGGCAGCTACCTTATTCGCCGCCTCGTCGAACTGGGTGCCTGCGGCCATGATGAGATCGTAGCCGCGCTCTGCGTAGTTGCGGAAAGTCGATTCAAAGTCACTTGACTGAACGCTCTCGAGGTACTCCATCTTGGTGCCCAGGTCTTTGTTGCACTGCACCAGGCCTGCATAGTTTGTCGCGTTCCAGCTCTGATCATTTATGGGACCTGGCAAAAGCAGGACAATCTTATACTCACCCGGCTTTTTGTCTGCGGCAATGGCTGTGAAGGCAATGCCGGCGAAGAACAGGCAGACCAGGCCCGCAAATAAGCTCCTTCTCATGGGAATCCTCCTTAACGCTGCGATTCAGCTGCGATTATAGAGGACCATGCGGCTAAAATGCAACACATTCGCCGTCTCAAGTATTGCATTGAACCGAAAGCGATGGGAGGCGTGGATCCGAAAAGCTGCCATCCCAGCCTCCAACTCAAGATTGGCTCTGACCGCAAGATCCAATCCCTTCAAGAAGATATGGATGCTTTTATTCGAAACCATGCCGCCTGACGCGCAGGCAACATCTCACCGGCTGCGTGAATCACCCTCTGCTGAGCTCTGCCTGCCTCTTTTCGAAGCTATCCTTGATCCGCGAGGCCACCTGGATGAGCTGGGCTTGCGTGCGCAGCCCGAAATCGCCGAGGACTGACTTGTCCAGTTGAGAGTAAGAGATCATCCCCCTCTCGAGGTCGCACAAGGCGTTGGCCAGATAGACGCAATAGACGATGTCCCTGTACTCGGCGCTTGCCATCAGGGGTTCGTGATGATACTTGATCCCTTCGACAAGCTGATCTGGAAAGTTCCATTTCTGGGCAATCAACGCACCGATGTCCGAATGATTCATGCCGAAAGAAAACCGTTCGAGTATTCTTGGCGGGATGTTCTTGTCCACGGAGAACATGCGCATCCTTTCCTGGGTCTTGGGGTGCAGAGTCGTGACCACGATGAACCCCAGGTCGTGCAGGATACCCGCCACGTATACGTCATCCAGGATTTCCCGCTTTTGCTTGAGGTCTCTCGCCAGGAGAAATGCGTAGACTGCAGTGCGCAGGGAATGTTCCCAGAGGGATCGCAATCTCGCGTGATGCTGATCGAGGATCTTGTGAAAGCCGAACGAGTACAGCAGGTAGTGCAGGCTCCTCATGCCCATGAGTTTCACTCCCTGAGAAATGCTGTTTACTCGCGAGGGCAGACCGTAGTACGCGGAGTTGACGTGCCTGAGCAGATCGGCCGTCAGAGTCGGGTCGCTGGAAATGTGGCTTGAGATATCACCGACCTTCGCGTTCGTGTCTTCCGTCAGCCGCATGAGCGTGACGACGTTCTCCGGGAAATGAGGAAGGGATTCTATGTCCCTGACGAGCACCTCGGTCAGTATCCGGATTTGATCCAGGTGAACTTCGGACATGGGGATGACAAGTGCGGAAACGGTCTTGCCGTTATGGCTCTTGATCGAGAAAGCCTCCTCCCCGAGCCCGATCCTTCTCAAGAACTGAATCATCATCATGAGTCCCAAACCCGCGCCCTCGGTGTAGTCGACGGAGGTTTCCAGCACCTCGAAAAAGGAGTGAAAGGCGCGGGCGCGAGCGATTCTCTCCTTGATGCGTGCCTGTTCCATAGGGAGCAGCTCCGCATCGTTACGCACCGAAATGGTGAGAGCCCCTCTGGTGGAATGGAAGCTTACGTCAATCGACAATCGTCTTTCCCGAAGCCTTTGGAGGTAGTGCATCAGGTTTTCCGACACTTCCTTGTGGAAGCGCTTTATGCCCTTTTCGTAATCCTCTCGTCGGGAGATTTCGAGGCCATGCTCTTCGAAGTAGATGCGCTTTGCGCTTGCCTTCTGAGCGTTTGAAATAAGCTCTTTGAGGCAGTAGGAAAGCGGCTCCTGGATCTTTTCCTGCCCTAACTCCGCGAGGTAGATCTCGAGGATTCGATCCAATAACGGGAACGACTCGGGCAGGAGGCCAACGAGCCTGAAGACGAGCGGGACCGACCTCTGCGCGGCTTTTTGGATGTCCTCTATGTTGATCTGAATTGGCATTTTGACTTCACATCATAGTATAATCATATCAGAGAGATTAGACTTTTCTAATACTTTTGATTGATTTTCGTCAAGGTGAAAATGACGAGGATTGCCCCGCGTCCGGGTTATCTAGAGATTGGATGCAACAGTACGATGGGAGAGAGAATCAAAATTTGTCCGAGCTGGAAAGGACGAGTCATGCCAGAAGCCACGGTGAACGGGATACATATCAACTACAAGGTTGATGGAGTGGGCGAACCGCTCGTGATGGTAAGTGGTTTAGGCAGCGATCTGAACGCATGGGCCTTTCAGGTCTCATCGTTCAGAAAGCACTATCGAGTCATCAGGTTCGACAACAGGGGCGTTGGAAAGTCCGACACGCCCAGCGGACCATATTCAATTCGAATGATGGCCGATGATGCGATCAGCCTCATGGATCACCTCGGCGTAGGCAAGGCTCATGTCCTGGGCGTCTCCATGGGCGGAATGATTGCGCAGGAGATCGCGATAAGCTATCCCGACAGAATATCAAAACTCGTGCTGGGGTGTACTTTCGCCTGCAAGAGCGAAGAAAGCGGACACACGGAGGGGTACGCCAGAATTATGGGGTATCCTGCCGCCAGGCTTCGAAATGAGCTGACCTCTCTTACGTTCAACAAGCCGTTCAGCCGGTGTATCCTCGGTTCTCTTATGAGGCTGACCGAGAAAAAGGGATGGGAAGTCGGTTTTGAGGCCCAAAGGGCGGCGCTAAGAAACCATGACACTTTCGACAGGCTGGATCGCATCAAAGCCCCGACCTTGATACTTGTAGGAACCAAAGACAGGGTGATTCGTCCAGGTTCCTCTAATGCACTCGCTGCAAAAATGCCGAGCGCAAAGCTGGTGAGAATTGAAAATGGCTCTCATGCGATAAGCGTTGAGACGCGACGGAAGTTCAATCAAGAGGTTTTGTCCTTCCTGCAAGGAGGACCTGTGGAAACCGCTGTCGAGATCGCCGAATAGACATAGATACTGTAGGCGAGATGTACGAGCGCGCGCTCCGCGGGGGAACGCGCGCCAGCACAACGTCAGGAGAATATTCGCCCGAGCCCGGGGGTCCTGCGAACAAGAGAAGCGACACTCAGGCTGACTGCCAGGGCAATCGCCGCCGCCAGCGCGGCCTTGGCCAGGGGGTAGAGCGCCCAAGCCTGGAGGGCAAGAGAAACAGTCACCAGAATCGGAGCATGGAACGAGTAGACGCCGAAGCTCGTGCGGGACAGAAGACGGGTAACAGGGGTCGGCGTGTTGACCTTTTCCCTGAAGAGGACGATAAGACCAAGGCTGATCGAAACCGCGAAGAACGCCTCCCAGGTTGCATACCCGGCCGCCTGCCAGTGCCAGCCGCCGAAGAAATACGCCAGGCTGGCCATGCGTATTGACATGCCGAGCCCAAGGAGCAGGAACCACGCGGGAACGCCCACCGCGAACGCGAGCTTCAACCAGGTTTTTCCCACGGATGTGGGTAGGGACTGGAGGAACCCCGTTCGCCCTGCCCAGAGGCCCGCAAGGAAGAGCACGATGTACTGGGGAAAGAAGCACAGCTGCATATTGAACCATGCCGTGCCAAAGGGTTGGACGAGGCGGATGAGAAAGGAGCCAGCCGCTATGACCGCAATGAGGAGACCGGCCGCCAGGTGAATCGACCGGGCCGCGAAGGGCCGCGCCGACGCCCCCTGGGCCACTCGCGCGCTGACTATCCCTGAGACGGCGAGCCTCACGAGCGCATACAGGATCGAAAACACAAGAAGTGCAAGGGCAAACCAGAGCGGACCAGTTCTACTCAGAACAGCACCGCTCCTGATGACGGCGGCATAGTGCGATGCCATGGCAGGCAAGGCAGAGCTGCGGCCGGCAGACAGATCCATGATGAGCCTGGTGAGCGGATCCAGCACGAACATGAAAACGAGGACGGGAATGCCGAGGCGCACACACCTGTCCGCGAGAAACCTGCCAAAGCCCTTGCGGTCGTAGGAAGCGGGCATGAAGGTCGCGGCGACGAAGAAAAGCAGTCCCATGAAGAAGGACTGCGAGAACGACTCGTAGACCTCGAAGACCAGCTTCGCGAATGGATCGAGGGCGGACGGCTCCTTGTAGAACCAGGAGCCGATCCCGCTGTACGTGACGCATGCGTGGATGAGCACAACCATGATGATGACAGTCGCCTTCAGTGTGTCGATGTATGCCAGACGCGGTCTGGCTTGCTCGTTGAGAGTTCCCATGACTTTTTCCTACCACTCCCAACGGTTCGTAAAAGTTCGCTCGACCTGGGCGATCTGCTGCTCAGCCGCTGACGGAGCGGCTGCCTTTTTCGATCCGACGCCGGTGACAGCCTGCGGTTTCTTCTCTTTGATGCGCCGGCCGTCCGTTGTGTTTTTCTTCATTTCGATACCTCCTGTGCATCGCACGGTATTTACAATGCCGCAGGAGGTTTCAGGACGCATCGGTCGCAAGATGTGATTTGTCTAGGACTTTGGGCGCAGGCTCAGGTAAGACCGCGCTTGGCCGCATAGAGGGCGGCCTGGGTCCGATCGGACAGCGAAAGCTTGTCGAGAATGGCGCTCACATGCGTCTTGACCGTCTTCTCGCTGATGAAGAGCTCCTCGGCGATCTCCTTGTTCGACCGACCGCGCCCGAGGCAGCGAAGAACGTCCAGCTCGCGCGCCGTCAGGATCTCCTCAACCCGCTTTTCCGCCCCCTCGGCAATGCCGCTCACGAGACGTCGCGCGACTTCGGGCGGCAGGCGCACTTCCCCCCGGGCCGCGGCAAGGATCGTGTCTGCCAGCTCCCGGGGGCCGACGTCCTTGAGCAGGTAAGAAGCTGCACCGGCGCGGATTGCAGGGAAAAGCTTGTCGTCCTCCGCAAAGCTGGTCAAAACGATGATGGCGATCTCCGGGTGCTCCTGGTGCATCTTCCGCGTGGTTTCTATGCCATCCATGCCCGGCATGACGAGATCCATCAGGACGACCTGGGGCTTTGCCCGGGCAACCACGTCAAGAGCCTCCGCCCCGCCGGCCGCTTCGCCCGTGACGCGGATCCCGGGCACCATTCCCAGGAAGTTGCGAAGCCCCTCCCGGACCACGGCGTGGTCATCGACGATCATGACACGGACGGGCTGGATGGGTTTTCCTGACATTCTGTTCCTTCCGTTAGCGGCAGCCGGACTTCGACGTCGGTGCCTTTCCCGGGCGCGGAGCGGATCTCCACTGATCCGTGATGGGAAGCTGCGCGCTCTCGGAGGCCAACCAGCCCGAAGCTTTCGGGTCTGCCCTCTACGCCGGAATCGAAGCCGCGGCCTGCATCGCTCACGCGCAGGATGGCGGCATGCGCATCAAAGCGAAGGGTGATTCCCGCCTCGGTGACCCCCGCATGCCTCAGGACGTTGCTCAACGCTTCGCGGGCGCTCCTGAAGAGCGCGTCCTTGACCGCCAGGTCGCCCCGCTCCGCTCCCTCCACCCTCAGAGTCACCTTCATGCCATCCCTCCGCTCACGCATGGCGATATGCCGCTGGAGGGTCTTCACAAGTCCGAGATCTTCTATCGACTGTGGCCGCAGCTGGTCCACGAGCGCGCGCATCTCGGCAAGGGCGTCTCGTGCCAGCTCCTGAAGCCTTTCCAGCATCGCCGGTACCCGGCCCGGCTCCTGGGTGAGCGCCATTCGAGCCGCCTCGGCTGTCAGATTCATGCTGAACACCGTCTGAGTGGCGGCGTCATGGAGATCGCGAGCCAGGCGGCCACGCTCCTGCGCCGCGGCCGTCTCTTCTGCCTGCTCGGCATACTCCCGCAGGCGCCTGTTTGCTACCGTCAGGCGGCCAAGGAGAACCTCGCTCTTGGCCCGTTCCTCCTCCGCATTGCGGGATTCCCGTGCTCCCAATTCCATGATGAGCGGCCCTGCGATGTAGATCGGAATGAACGAAACGGCCTGACGAAGACCATACGCAGCCAGCAGGGCCAGCGTAAGCAGAACGCACATCACCGCGAGCCAGATGAGATCCACGCCTTTCGGAAGGCCGCTGGCGGCGATGCTGAGACCGAGAAAGAGAATGGCATAATAGTCCAGCCTGGGCTGGGTCAGGATGAGCACGCAAATGACAAGCGAGAGCACTGCCAGGTGAAGGTGAGTCCATGGCGCCCAGGAACGGCTGATGGAGGACTGCGCCACGCTGAAGGCCAGATACACGGCAAGCAAGCCGTAGACCAGGGGGGAAACAAGACCCTCCTGCGGCGTGCGCAGAAGCAATCGGAGGAGCACGCTCAGGTAGACAATGGAATGAAGCGCGTACGCGAGAGGCGAGTCGGGTCGGAACAGGGACGCTCGCTGGGAAGGCACGCCGTGGATTCTCGCATCAGGTATTTTGTTTGGCAAGAGCGCGATCACCGCGTTCCCAAGTGCCGTGCAGCTCCACTTGAATAGGAAATGGACTCTTCGCAGAACTCCGAATACGGCCTTATTTTCTTATAGTTTCTGGAGAAGGTCAGCCTCGGGTCCACCTGGCGCACCAGGGCGTCCGTCGACGATTCGTTGAACCTGCACACCCTGCGGGTATCCAGGCCGAGTATCCTGCAGGCCTCGAGGGTCGGGCAGAAGTTCATTGAATGAAACGTAATTGACGTGTCGTCCCGTTTGACAACAGGAGCCTCATCCTCGTGGATGCCCAACCTGCAAAGAAGCAACCTGAATGCCGTCTCCAGAGGGGTGCTCTCCTTCACCGCGTCACACACCGTTTGGTACCAGGCAATCCGCCGGGTCGCTTGCTCGCTATCGCTTGCCCGCAATTGCGTGTCCGACGCACCGCGCAGTCTCACCAATTCGGCCTGCACTTCTTTGTCCCGCTTCGGTCTCCTGCCCTGACTCTCACGTCCCTGTTGCATCGCCTCATGGTATATTCTTTTTCGCGATGGTGCACTCTATCCTTGGCGGAGCAATCTTCGTCGCGACGCTTGCAGCAGTGATGATCAGGCCCTTCCGTTTGAATGAGGCAATTGCGGCCGCCGCCGGTGCTCTCCTGATGCTTCTCGGAGGGTTTCTCCGTTTTGACGAGGCGCTGAACGTTCTCACCCGCCAATGGAATACCTTTGGATTCTTTCTTGGCCTCATGGCGATATCTGCTCTCGCAGAAGAAGCTGGGGTTTTCGACGCACTTGCCAACGCGGCGGCGCAGTGGGGAAAGGGGAGCGCAGTCAGGCTCTATCTGGCCGTTTTCGCAGTCGGGGCGGTGATCTCCATATTCCTGACAAACGATTCGACTGCCCTCATCCTGACGCCTGTCGTCTATGCGCTGGTAACGCGGCTTCGACTGCCCGTGCTTCCGTTCATGTTCGCATGCACCTTCATTGCCGACACCGCCTCATTTGTTCTCCCCGTCAGCAACCCGATCAACATCATCATTCAGAATGTTTTCGGCAGCACCATAGGAACATTCCTCAGGTACCTCCTGCTTCCCAGCCTTGTGGCCATCGGCCTCAACACCGCGGTCTTTCTGTGGCTCTTTCGTCGTGACCTCGCCCAGAAGTATGAGCTGCATCAGCCTGCAGAACACAAGAGCGGTGATCGACGACTGCTCATGGTCTCCTCTGGGATCCTGGGGTTGATTGCCGTGTCCTATGTACTCGCTTCGATATTGCAATGGCCGTTGAGCTTTGTTGCCCTGGGCGGCGCTGTCCTGATGCTCATCGCAACCCTCTCGCTGCGGCGTGTTCCATTCCTCGTTATTGCGCGCAGGATCAGCTGGTCTATTTTCCTCTTCATCGGGGGCATGTTCCTGGTAGTTCAGGCCGTCGAGAACCTCGGCTTTACCGCCGCCTTCGGAAACGCCTTGCTTCGAGTGGCGGGCGGACGCCCGTTTCGCGCGGTGCTCCTGGTGGCAGGCGGAACCGCGTTCGGGGCGAACCTGATCAACAACGTTCCCATGTCGCTTGTGATGACCTCTACGCTGCAGCACCTCCCCCCGGACACGCCCGCGTATCATTCCCTTGCTTTTGCGGCAATGTTTGGTGCAGACCTCGGCCCCAACCTCACGACCGTCGGCTCGCTGGCCACTCTGTTGTGGCTCTTGATCCTTCGTCGGAAAGGTATTGATGTATCAACGTGGGAGTATTTCAAGCTCGGTATCACCTTTGTGCCCGCCCTGATAGTTCTCGGGTCGCTGCTCATCTGGGCCAGCCAATGATTTGGAGGAGGTCGAATGCGTATCCTGTGTGCAATTGGCATCCGTCGCGGAAGGGAGCTGGTGCGCCAGGTCGCGACGATGGCGCGGGAAAGTGACGAGCTTGTGCTCCTTCATGTCATTGATGCGGGGCCGCGTCACGATCTGAACGGGCTGAAAGGTCCACTGCACCCGCACCATGAGCGAAAGGGCGAGTTGGACGCTGCCGAAGAGGAGACTGGGGAAGCGACATTGGGAGAGGCTCTTGAAGAAGCGGGCCGTCTTGGCCTCGTTGCCGCAAAACGGCTGGAGCGAGGACGGCCTGAGCAAGTCATCGTTTCACTCGCGGCAGAGATAAGCGCCGGGCTGGTCGTCATTCATGCTCGCGAATCGCCACAGTCACATCCGAGGATTGGCCCTCCATCGGTGGGTCATACGGCCAGATTCGTTGTCGATCATTCGCCGACGGCCGTTCTCCTGCTGCGAAACGGCAGCCTGTGAGCGTCGTCTCCATAAGGAGGGAACTATGAATCGGCGGGAAACAACCAGGAAGAGACAATCTGGTCCTCCACGGGCCGGCGGCAGAGGAGGGCTCCAACCGATGGTGCTCCCGAAGCCAACGCCCGGTCGCGGCAAGTCCGTATTCGCGGCGCTTCAGAGCAGAAAGACGGTCCGCTCGATCAGTGACAGGAAGATTTCGCGGCAGATGCTTTCCAACCTGCTTTGGTCGGCATCTGGTGTCAACAGGAAGAAGGGTCCGTTTGGAATTCCTGGAAGAACGGCAGGTTCGGCGAGCAATTCACAGGAAATTGATCTTTATGTCGCCCTGGAGGAGGGCGTCTACCTTTATGAGCCGGTTCCTCACCGCCTGACTCCAGTGGTGGCTGAAGACGTGCGAGCCCTGGTTATCGGAGAGGGCCAGGGGGAGATGGGAGCGAAAGCTCCCGTGCGCCTGATCTATGTCGTGGATATCGAAAAGTTCAGCAAAGCGGGATTTCAAGAACCAGGGTTGTGGAACCTTGAAACGCAGAAGTCCTACTACTTCGTCGACACGGGCCTTGTCGCGGGCAACGTCTACCTGTTTGCCGCCTCGAATGGTCTGGCGGCCTGGTTCCACAATTGCAACAAGGAGAAACTGTCTGCGCGGTTAGGCCTGGCACACAGTCAGCGTGCGCTTTTCGGTCAGACCGTTGGGTATGCGGACAAAGACAGCGGTTGAATGAGCCGCGGTGGAAGGACGGATTTGCTTCCGGGTGCCGGTCATACCTATCTTTGAATAGAGGAATCCGTGTGAGCAGGTACACTCTTGAAGTCGTGGAGCCGGTCGTGAAAGGGGCCCCCGAGGTCGACGAAGAGGATCTCGAGTCTGCGCTGGATGCCCTGGCTACAGTGCATGGCGGGATGGTTGTCGGATCAACCGAGAGCACCGCAAAGAGTCGTCAGCGACATTATGTGAACATTTTCGATTGCGAGACCTCGCTTGAAGATGAGGTTCAATGGCTGAGGAAAAAGTTCCCTGATATCCGTTTTACTCTTAAAGAGTTCATGTAAAAGAGGGTATTGTTAATGCCTTTGCCGATGATCGGCTATCCTCCGACCGGCTCCTTCATCCGCGCGCGAGAGGCGCGTGGCAATGGCGGCATGGCCGTCCTTGCCCGGTGGTGCTGAAGGAACCAGTCGTACAGCTTCGTGTTCTGATAGGTGGCCGTCCAGCAATCGTGGTCCAGGT
This sequence comes from uncultured Spirochaetota bacterium, assembly GCA_963753085.1. GTDB lineage: Bacteria > Spirochaetota > Spirochaetia > SZUA-6 > Fen-1364 > Fen-1364. The sequence goes on from CAVWBF010000011.1 coordinate 35,868, forward strand.
CGGGATACAGAGTGAAACGCACTTCCCCGCCGTCCTTTCGCAGTGCATTGACCATGTCGGAGGACTCCTCGGGCGGCACGTTGGTGTCCCGTGCCCCGTGAAATGCCCACACGGGCAGGTTCTTCAGCACCTTCGCCTTGCCCACGTCTCCCCATCCCGCGATGGGCGCAATGGCGGCAAAGAGGTCCGGGAAGCTCTCCGCCATCCGCCACACCCCGTTTGCCCCGAGGCTGAGCCCTGTCAGGTACATCCTGCCCCTGTCCACGCGGAGGTCGGGGAGAACGATATCCAGCAGCGCCTTCATTTCCAGGGGGTCCCATCGCTCCCTCTCCAGGGGGAGCTGGGGAGAGATCACGATGAAGGGGAAGGACCTGGCTTTTTCCAGGTACGCGGGAAGGCCCTTTCTCCTCACGATGCCGATATCGTTTCCCTTCTCCGTGCTCCCATGCAGGAAGAGGATGAAAGGCCACTTCCTCCTGGAATCGCTCAGGTAACCGGAGGGCAGGTACAGGAGGTAGCGAACGGTGACCGTCCGTCCTGTCACCTGGAGCTTCTTCTGCAGGGGAACGCCCGTCATTGTCCTGGGATGCGCGACCGCCGGTACGGTGGCCGCCAGCGCGATACACAGAGCGAAAGCGCAGGCCCTTGTCATGCCGCGCTATAGTACACCGAGGGGCGGGATGAGTCAGCGGCCCGAAAGGCGCCTGCCTGCCCGTTCGGCGAGTACCCCCGGCTGCGTTCCCCGGTGTACCTTTGGAGAAAGAAAGGGGACCACGTATGGCCAATTCTCTGAAAGAAATCTCCCAGTCGCTGCGCGAGGCAATCCGAAAGGCAGCGGCATACACTGTCGCGCTGGAGCGGCAGCCATATTCGGTTGGCGGCGTGCTCATCGGCGGGGACCGGGTGCTCACGGCGAGTCATCTCGTGCCTGACGAAGGCATTGTGATAATCATGCCGGAGGGCAAGAAGCTCGACGCGACCCTGGCGGGCCGCGACCCCATCCACGACCTTGCGCTTCTGCGCCTTGGTTCCGGCGTCAAGGCCTCTCCGCCGGCCGCCGCGTCAGTGGAAGTTGGGGACCTAGTTTTGTCTCTCAAGCGCGACTCGTTCGACGGAATCAACGCTTCCCTTGCGATGGTGAGCGCCGCCGGATCCCGGCTGAGGCTCGGCAGGAGCGGCGTCCTGGAGCGCTACCTGCAGACTGATGCGGACCGGCTGAGCGGAACAACGGGGGGGCCTCTTGCCGACGGGGAGGGCGCGCTCGCCGGGGTCCAGGTCTTCAACCGCCGCATGGGCGCTGAGGTCGCCATTCCCGCCGATCTGGCGTTTGCCCGCGCGCGCCTCCTGGAGGAGAAGGGGAGCGTTGCCCGCCCTTACCTGGGGGTGCGGAGCCAGGCAGTCCCGCTTTCAAGCGGGGCGCGCGAGGCCCTCAAGGGGAGGCAGGAAACAGGCCTCCTTCTCGTTTCGGTGGAGTCGGGAAGCTCGGCGGAGCGCGCGGGGCTGGAGGTGGGCGACATCCTCACGGGCCTGGCCGGCGGAGCGGTGGCGGACCACGAGCAGCTGGTGGGGCTGATGGCAGAGCGCGGGGCCGGAGCGCAGGTGGAGGTGGAGGTGATCCGGGGCGGCGCGCGGCGCACGTTCTCCCTCTCCATCGGAAGCATATGAATCTTCAGCGCGCCCAGCCGCGCATTATCGTTCGGGCGCGCGACCCCGTGCTGAGGTCCCTCATCCTCGAGCGTCTCTCGGGGCTCGGGGACCTGGCCGAGGAGGTGGACGGGGCAGCCCGGGAGGGGCCTGATGCGCTTGTCATGGCGACGGGCGCCGAGCCCCCGTTGACTCCGCGTGAGACCGAGGTGCTCGGCCTCCTGGCCGAGGGCCTTGCCAACAAGGAGATCGCCGCGCGGCTGTCCTTCAGCACTCACACGGCGAAGTTCCATGTCGAATCGCTCCTGCGAAAGCTGGAAGCCGCCAACCGGGCGGAGGCCGTGAGGGAAGGAATCCGTCGCGGGCTGATCGGCGTATAGAGAGAGATACTCCTGGCGCAGCGAGCCATCAGCGCAAACCGTTATTAAGGATATTTAACGCGGCTTTCACCTGCATTTAACAATCCAGACATACCTTTTTCACAGGAAAGAGAAAGTTCCAAGCCTTTTTCATCCTGGGGGCCTGCCGGGTTCCGGCCAGGCCCTCTTTTTATGCGCCAGTGAGACAGACTGCTTCCGGCTCCTGGGCCGCTCACCACGCCCATTGCGTCGCGGCCGCTCAGTGCGGCATAGTAATCGAAAAGGATCGTTGGAGCGATGGCCGTGACACGTGGGACAGAGATTGTCGAGAGCTTTCCGTTCCTGAGCACCATGCCCAGGGAGGCGATGCAGGAGCTGTCCGCCCGGTCGGTGAGGAAAAGCCTTGCCCACAAGCAGATCCTTGTGAGCGGAGGCGGGGACTGCGAGTACCTCCCCTTTGTGCTCCAGGGGACGCTCCGTGTCTACAAGATGAGCGAGGCAGGCAGGGAGCTCACCCTCTACCGCATCGACAGGGGCGAAAGCTGCATCCTTTCCGCCACCTGCATCCTCAACACGGCCTCGTTCCCGGCCATGGTGGAAGCCGAAGGCCCGACCGAAGTGGTCCTCATCCCCGCGCAGTTTTTCGCCCGGTGGGTTGAGGACTACCCGGCGTGGCGCCGGTTCGTCTTTGCAATCTACGAGAAACGCCTCGAGATGCTCCTCACCCTCGTGGAGGAAGTCGCTTTCCACCACGTTGACGCCCGGGTGGCAGCCTACCTTGCAGGCGCCGCGGCCGGGAGGAAAGTAGCGGTTGCCGCAACCCACCAGAAGATAGCGTCCGAGGTGGGAACTTCGCGCGAGGTTGTCAGCCGCATTCTCAGGGACCTCGAAGCCGAAGGGCTCGTCGTGACCGAAAGAGGGCGGATCAGGGTTCTCGACCCTGCACGGCTTTCCGCCCGTTCTGACCAGTCCGCTTCGTGACATACGTCACAGAGGCCCGAATGCCGGATCGTTATAGAAAGGACATCATGAGGCTTGTCATCATCGGAGGAGTCGCGGGAGGAGCAACGGCCGCCGCCCGCGCGCGGCGCATCAGCGAGAAGGCCGAGATAACCGTCATCGAGCGTGGCCCCTACGTCTCGTTTGCCAATTGCGGTCTCCCGTATTTCCTGTCGGGAGACATCCAGAAGCGTTCGCGGCTTCTCCTGCAGACCCCGGAGGGCTTCGACAGCCGCTACGCGGTGAAAGTCCTCGTGGAGACGGAAGCCCTGGGAATAGACCGCGCGGCCGGGCGGGTACGCGTGAAGGGGCCGGGTGGCGAGGCTGACATTCCATATGACAAGCTGATCCTTGCCCAGGGCGGACGCCCCGTCGTTCCCCCGGTGGCAGGGGTCGAGGCGCCCAACGTCTTTACGATCTGGACTATTCCTGACATGGACAGGATCCAGCAGTTCATCACTGAAAAAAAGCCCGAGTCTGCAGTCATTGCCGGTGGCGGCTTTATTGGCCTGGAAATGGCGGAGGCATTCGCAAAACGGGGGCTGGCCGTTTCCATTGTCGAGATGATGCCGCGCCTGATGCCCGTGCTGGATCCCGAGATGGGCTCCCTGATCGCGGAGCAGTTGGAGAAACACGGTGTCCGCGTCCTCACCGGCAAGGGCATCAAGGCAATTCACTCGTCGTGCCGGGAAGTGGAGCTTGCCGACGGGACGCGCGTGCCGGGCGCCCTTGTCCTCCTTGCCGTGGGGGTCAAGCCGGAGATCACTCTTGCCCGCGCGGCGAGCCTGGCTGTGGGAGAGGCCGGCGGCGTCCTTGTCGATGACCAGATGCGGACATCGGACCCGGACATCTTTGCCGTCGGTGACATGGCGGAGATTGCCCACAGGGTCCTCGGCCGTGGCGCGCGGGTTCCCCTGGCGGGGCCGGCAAACCGCCAGGGCCGCGTGGCGGCCTCCAATGCGCTGGGCGTTCCCATGCGCTACGCGGGAGCGCTCGGCACCAGCGTCGTAAAGATCTTCGATGCCGTCGTTGCAAGCACGGGTCTCACGGAAACCGCCGCGCGGTCTGTCGGACTGACCGTCGGCGCCGCCGTGGTGGTGAAAGAGCACCACGCGAGCTACTACCCCGGAGCCCGTGAGCTTTCCCTGAAAGTCGTCTACGAAAGAGGTAGCGGAAAGCTCCTGGGCGCGCAGGCATTCGGCGAGGCGGGAGTGGAAAAGAGGATCGACGTTCTGGCCACCGCTCTGGCCGCCGGGATGACTCTTGGAGACCTGGCCGACCTGGACCTCGCCTATGCCCCGCCGTTCTCCTCCGCAAACGACCCGGTGAACCTCGCGGCGTTCGTCGGATTGAACGACCTGTCGGGATTCAGCCCGATCATGACGGCCGCTTCCCTGAGGCAGACGCTGGCAACCCGGGACGCTGACGGACTGCCGCTGCTCCTGGACGTGCGGACGCTGAACGAGTTCGAGACCTCGCACCTGCGGGGAGCGCTTCACCTTCCCCTGGACGAGCTGCGCTTCCGCCTGGAGGAGCTTCCCCGGGACAGGGCCATCGTTGTGTACTGTCGAAGCGGCTACAGGGCACATCTTGCCCTGCGCATCCTCAAGGAAAACGGCTTCGCCCGGGTCACCAACGTCACCGGGGGCTACCTGAGCATGATTGCCGCGGGCGGGTTCGAGCTGGAAAAGGCCGCGGGGTAACCGCGGGTTTGCAAAAGAGAGCGGGCACCTGAGGTCCCCGCTCAGTGGAGGTTTTCATGAGCACAGTCAAAGAGAAGATTGCCGCAGGAGCGCGGATCATCGATGTCAGGACGCCTGCCGAGTTCCGTGACGGCTCGTATCCGGGGGCCGTCAATATTCCCCTTGCAAATCTTGCGGCCCGGATGCACGAGCTGGAGCCCCGGAGCGCCCCGGTGGTCCTGTTCTGCGCATCCGGGTCCAGGAGCGCGCACGCGGCCCGGATCCTCAAGCAGGCCGGGTTTACGGACGTCATCAACGCGGGCGGCCTCGATGACATGCCGTCCTGAGGGGAATCCAGAATGAGCTTCATCGAGCCCCCTGCAAGAGTCCCGCTGATCCTGCGGCTTGCCCTTCACCTCGTGGAGCGGCGACTCGGGCGGAAGCTCCTTGCCAACAGGATACTCTCCTGGTACCCGCGCCTTTTCATCGGCTCCGGGGTCATGGAGGGCCTTGTCGCTCATGATGAGCCGGAGGTCCCCCGCCGCCTGCTTGGCCTCATACGCCTGCGCACGTCGTTTCTCGTCTCCTGCCCCTTCTGCATCGACATGAACGCCAGGGAGCTTCTGGAGAAGGGTGTTGGGGATCTGGAGATCCGGGCGCTGCAGGGCGTTGTCCCCCTTGATGATGTCCCGAGCTTCGGCGAGAGGGAGAAGGCCGCGCTGCGCTACGTGCAGTGCATCTGCTCCACCCCGCTTGCGTTTCCATCGAGAGTGATCGAAGACATCAGGAGTCATTTCTCCCCGCGGGCCATCGTCATCATCGCAGGCACATGCGCCCAGGTCAACTTCTGGGCCCGCCTCATCCAGGCACTGGGCGTGCCGCCGGCTGGATTTTCCGAGAGTTGCCCTGTTCTGAACCTGGAGGCTTTTGCGACCCGCAGGACCTGAGAGCCGGAAAGGCATCTGGACTTTTCCCTCCCCTCTGGCTAATTTTTTTTATATGTCAAAAGGTGAAGGCCGCGGGGCTGCGCAGGCCGCCTCGGCAACCGTCGAAACGCCCGTACGCATCCAATCGCTCCTTTCCCGCCCCAATCCTGTTTTCGTTTTCCAGCGGGAGGCGGGGGACGGCAGCCTGCGCTGCGTTGCGATGAATGAAGCTGCCGCGCTGCTCACGGACGCGGATGCGGCGGCAAATGATAGGGGCATCTCGCCTTCCTCCCCCGCGGCAGACCCCCAGATCAGCGCGCTTCTTCGCAGCTCGGAATCCTCGATGAGCGCCCGGAGACGAAACGTCGTCTGGCGCTCCCTCGCCTCGGGGGAGGAGCGGCTGATGCGGCTCACGGCGGAGTTTCTCCTGCCGGACCTCCTTGTTCTTGGCGCGGAAGACCTGGGAGACGCGGGACAATCCCGGCGGAAGCTGGCCGTCATGCACGCCTTTGCCGAGCTTTCAGCATACGGCGTCTCCCGATCGGCTTTCCTGACGCAGGCCCTGCACCTCGTTCGAAGCTGGCTGGGATCCGATGCGGTGAGCTTCCGCGAGATGCCGGGCGCGCTCCCATCAGATGCCGTCCCCGCCACGGAAGATGTCGCGGTGCTTGCGGACGGGGCAGTGCTGGGAATGCTGCGCATCCAGGCGTCCGGGCAGGGAATGGCCGATCCCGAGGCGCGCGAGTTTCTGGAGACCCTGGGTCTTCTCATGGGCGAGACACTCCTGAGGATTGACCGTGAGACGGTGCAAAGCGATTCCGAGGAGTATTTCCATCTCCTGGCCGCCAGCACGGACAGCGCGGTTGTCATCTACGACGCCGAGGGCAGGATCCAGCGCTGGAACAGGGCCGCGCAGAAGATGTACGGGTATCCGGCCGCCGAGGTGGTTGGCAGGAGCGCCTCCATTCTGTACTCCGAGGAGGATGTCGCTCGCGGCAAGCTTGATGACGACCTTCGCATGGCGCGGGAGAAGGGCTCTTTCCAGGAGGAAGAGGCAGTCCGAAGGAGACGGGACGGGGAGCTGTTCGTGGTCAGCGCAAAGACAACCGCCCTCGTGGATCAGTCAGGAAGGCTGCGCGGGTTTGCTCGCACCCTTCGCGACATCACCGCGCGAAAGAAAAGCGAGACCGAGCTTCATCAGAACCTCACCGCCCTGGACAAACGAGTGCGCGAGCTGCGGTGCCTCTACGAGGTGGCCGCCCTGATCAGCGACCAGGCGCTTCCCCTTGCCGCCGTCATGCGCGGCGTGGCGGACCTGGTGGCGCGCGCGTACCAGTATCCCGACATTACCCGTGTCAGGATCCGTGTCGGCGATGATATCTACCAGACGAAAGGCTTCGAAGAGACCGCGTGGGAGCAGACCAGCACCATCGGCACCCTTTCCTCGCACCTTGGGACTCTCCAGGTTTGCTACAGCGAGGAGCGTCCGGAAGCGGACGAGGGCCCTTTCAGCGAAGAGGAACGGGACCTTCTTGAGAGCATCGGCCAGCTCCTGGGGGATTTCCTGGAGAGGCGCATGACCGCGGAAGCGCTTCGGAGGAGCAATGCCCTTCTGGAGACCCTCTTCTCCAGCACGAACTACAAGATCGCGTTCCTGGACAACGACTTCCGCTATATCCGTGTCAACGACGCGTACGCGAAATCGTGGCGACACACGGCGGGAGATTTCGTCGGGAGGAGCCACCTCGACTTCTTTCCTGGTGACGAGCAGATCTTTCGCGAGGTCCTTCGCACGGATACCCCGTACACCGCGGCGGACAGGCTGCGGGAAGTCGTGGAGGCGGACGGCCTGGCTTCCCCGACCTACTGGGACTGGGAGCTCTTTCCCATGTCGGGCGAGGGGATGACGGGGCTCGTCCTCATCCTCGTCGACAGGACCCGACGCCATCGGGCCCGCAAGGAGCTGGAAGATTCCCGCGAGGAGCTGCGCAAGCTCGCATCGCACCTCCAGGAGCTGCGCGAGGAAGAGCGCAAGTTCGTTGCGCGGGAGATCCACGACGAGCTGGGGGGGCTCCTCACCGCGCTGAAGATGGAGATCTCCCTCCTTGGCAAGGGGGACTCGCCTCTGAAGGGCGCATGCCTCGAGTCCTACGATTCGGCCCTCGGTCTCGTGGACCAGTCCATCTCCATGGTCCAGAGGATTACCTCCAACTTGAGACCCCGGATCCTTGATGATTTCGGCCTTGTGCCGGCCATGGAATGGCACCTGAAGGACTACCAGAAGCGCGCTGGCATCACGTGCACCCTGAAAACGGGCGGCAGCAGCTTTCCCATGGAGAAGAACAAGGCTGCGGCAATTTTCCGGATCTTCCAGGAGACGCTGACGAATGTCGCGCGGCACGCAAAAGCCACGAAAGTCGCTATCTCCCTCCGCAAGAGCGGGGGACGGCTGCACATGAGGGTGGCCGATAATGGTGTCGGGATAGATGAGTCCCAGGTCGTCGCCGCCTCCTCCTACGGCATCATGGGGATCCGCGAGCGCGCGCAGGCGCTGGGAGGCCAGGTGAGCATCCGCGGGGTGAGGGGCAGGGGCACGACCCTGGAGCTGGATATCCCGCTTCCCAGCGAGGAGGGAGAATGATAAAGGCGATTGTCTGCGATGATCACCCGATTTTCCGGGAAGGCCTGAAGAAGATCGTGGGACAGTCCCGGGACATCACGGTGACCGAGGAAGTAAGCGAAGGCACGGCCCTCATGGAGAAGCTCCAGGGCCGCCGATTCGACGTGATCATTCTCGATATTTCCCTTCCCGGGACGAACGGCCTCGACATCCTCAAGGACCTGCGAAAAGCCGGGCGGACGACCCCCGTGCTGATCCTCAGCATGCACCCCGAAGAGCAATACGCCGTGCGCGCCCTGCGCGCCGGAGCCTCCGGGTACGTTGCCAAGGCAAGCGTGCCGGATGAGCTTCTGGCCGCAATTCGCAAGGTCGCCTCCGGGCGCAAGTACGTCAGCCCCAGCCTCGCGGAGCAGCTGGCCACGGAGCTGGACGGCTCATCGGATAAGCCGCCCCATGAGAGGCTGTCCGACCGGGAGTTCCAGATCATGCGGATGATCGCATCCGGGCAGAAGGTCAAGGAGATCGCGGCTGACCTCTGCCTGAGCCCGGCCACTATCGGCACCTATCGCGCGCGTATCCTGTCCAAGCTGAACCTCCAGAGCAACGCCGAGCTGATTCATTACACCATAGAGAACAAACTCTTATAGCCCTGTCGAATTCCTTCGACTCCCCAGCGTGGAGATTTGAAGGAAAATTCATTCTCCGAATGATACCCCCGTGACAGGCCCGTCCCTACCCTTGCACTGTGGACCCATCCCCTGACCGGTCAGGACCCGATGGGGCACGAAGGGAATGGGACGTGGAGGAGAGAATCGCTGAATGCGCCGGCAGGATCTGGATCCTCCTGGAGGGAACCCAGGAGGTAAATATTCTCCGTCTGTCCGAGCTGCTCGGAGAGAGGAGCGTCATCGCGTACCAGGCCCTCGGGTGGCTGGCGCGGGACAGGAAGATCCAGTACGCGCAGAAAGGGACCCAGATTTTCATTTCGCGTCACAACGGGGAGGCCGGAGCGCCTTCCGGGCGAAAACCATTGAGGAGGGATACTTGAAAAAAGACTTTGTAAGGATGCTGATCGTCGGGGGAGCGGCCATCGTGCTTGCCGCCGCCCTTCTGAGCTGCCAGACCGCCAAGCCCAACACGGCAGGCAACTCCATCCAGACCGAGCAGACCGGGCTGGCGCCCAGCGGCGACAAAGAGCACCAGAGCATAGACTTCGCGCTCGTCTTCGCCAACAGGGATGCAATCAAGACCTGGAAGGTTGAGATGGTAACGGGGTCGGGGCCGCAGAAGCAGTGGAGCGGAGATGTAAAGAACCTCCCCTCCACCGTGACGTGGGATGGGAAAAGCGAATCCGGCTCCCTGGCCCCTGAGGGGACCTACACGGCAAAGCTGACCGTGGACTACGGCAGCGGGACCCCGCCGGCCACGGCAGAAAGCGGATCGTTCATCCTGGACGTCTCCCCGCCCACGGGGAGCGTGACCTTCAACCCGCAGCAGTTCACCCCGGACGCGCAGGGGGCGGTGCAGCCGGTGACGGTGCAGATCAAGGGAAGCTCAGCGGCGGCCAAGGTGGACAGCTGGTCCCTGGAAATCACGGACCCGGACGGGAAGTCATTCCGCAATTTCGACGGCAAGTGGCCCTCGGGCGACATCCGCTGGGACGGAAAGTCATCGAGTGGCGACGTGGTGTCCCCCGGGGCCTCCTACACTGCCACGGCCACCCTGCGTGACGAGTTCGGCCTCACGGCGCAGATCACGTCACCCATCGAGGTGGCCAGCCTGCCGTCCGGCCCGACGCAGGCCGCAATGACGCCGCAGCAGGCTCCCGGGACTTTCGCGGTGACGCCGGTGACCGCGGGGTTCTCACCCAACGGCGACAAGATCCTGGACACGGAGAAGCTGTCTCTTGCCTATGGCCCGATCGACTCCGTGAAGTCCTGGAAGCTCGAAATAATGGACTCAAGCGGCGGCGTTCAGAGAGTGTTCACCGGAGACGGAATGAATCCGCCCCAGACGGTGAGCTGGGACGGGAAGAACGACGCGGGGGTTCTTGCCCCCGAAGGGTCATTCAGGGCGCGGTTGTCCGTGGACTACGGGAACGCATATGCCCCCGGTACCACGGCGAGCAGCCCCTTTGTCCTGGATATCACGCCGCCCTCGGGCAGCATATCGCTGTCCGCGCCGCTTTTCTCCCCGATCGAAGGATCCCCCACCATCACGCTGACAGTCAACGCAAGCTCGCATCTTGCGAAGATCGACAGCTGGAGGATGGAGATCTATGATCCCGCGAACCACCTCTTCAGGACCTTCTCGGCCAGATGGCCTTCCCAGGACGCCGTATGGGACGGCAAGGGCATCAAAGGCGACATGGTGGAGTCCGCGGAGGATTACCCGGTTGTGGCCAGGGTGCGCGACGAGTTCGGGAACGTCGGGGAGCTGAAATCGGTGGTGCCCGTCGACATCCTCGTGGAGAAGACGCCCACGGGATTCCGGATCCTCAGCTCACGCATCTTCTTCAAGCCCTACACGGCCGATTACCAGGACGTCAGACCCGACCTTGCCAGCCAGAACATCAAGCGCCTCGATGCCCTGGCGTCGAAGCTGAAGAAGTTCCCCACCTACAGGATCAAGCTGGTGGGTCATGCGGTGATGATCCACTGGGACAACAAGTCACTCGGTGACGCAGAGCAGAAGGACATCCTGATCCCGCTTTCAGAGGCCCGCGCTGAAGCAATCAAGAAGGCCCTGGGGGACAGGGGCTTGAGCGACTCGATGTTCACGACGCAGGGTGTGGGAGCCTCCGACCAGCTGGTTCCGGACAGCGACCTTGCTGATCGCTGGCAGAACCGGAGGGTTGCCTTCTTCCTGGAGAAGTAAGCTCACTGGGCGATTGAGAAAAGGTTGCAGCTCAAAAAAAGGCCGCCCCTGTCTGACAGGGCGGCCGTTTTTCTTTTCGAGATCCGCTATTTTCCCAGACCGATTGTCACGTCGGTGCCTTTCCTGTTGACCTTGAACGTCACATCTTTCTTCCCGCCATCGTTCAGCAGCTTGTAGAAATCCATGATTGTTCGCACCTCGCGGCCGTTGATCTGGCTGATCACGTCCCCCGGCCTGAGGCCCGCAATGGAGGCGGGGCTTTCATTGTCCGCCGAATCGCTGCCCGGCAGGTACGCAACCACCACTCCGTCGAGACCCTTCTGGATTCCGGCATCCTGCCTGATCTGGTCGTTGACGCGCACCACGGTCACGCCCGGCCAGAGATACTTGTACGAGGTGACGTCGCTCGTGTCATCCGGTCTCACCCCGAGCCTGACGGACAGGCGCGTCTTCTCACCATAGCGGATGATGTCGAAGTCGTACGGCCGGCCCGCGACAAGGTCTCCCACGGTCTGGATGAGATGGTCGCGGTCCGGGATGTCCTGGCCGTTCACGCGGGTGATGTAATCCCCCGGGAGCATTCCAGCCTTTTCCGCGGGCGAGTTGCGGTACACGTTGATGACAAGGGCGCCCTTGATCCCGGACACGCCGAGGTCCCGGGCAACGCCCGGGTACGAGTCGGTGCTGGGGTCGGAGGCCAGGATGTCATCCGGCATGACGCCGAGCCACCCGTACTCCACTTTTCCCTTTGCGATGAAATCTTCAATTGCCTTCTTGGCGTTGTTCACCGGGATGGCGAACCCGAGACCGACGTTGCCCCCGGTGGGCGCCGCGATCCACGTGTTGATCCCCACGACCTCTCCCTTGACGTTCACGAGCGCGCCACCGGAGTTGCCCTGGTTGATAGCCGCGTCAGTCTGGATGTAGTCGGTGTTCGGCGCGACCTGGCCGCTGGGGCCGCGCCTGCCCAGGGCGCTCACGATGCCCATGGTCAGGGTGTTCTCGAAGCCCAGGGGATTTCCCACGGCCAGCACGATGTCGCCCACCTGGAGCTCGTTGGAATCACCGAGATCCGCCAGGGGGATGGGCTCCCTGCTGTCGAAGGAGACCACGGCCAGGTCCCTGCGCGGGTCGGTGCCGACCACGGTAGCCTTGAAAGTCCGCTGATCGAAGAGCTTCACGCTGATGTTGGTGGCGCCGTCCACCACGTGGTTGTTCGTGAGAATGTAGTAGGCGCCGCCGGATTTCTTTACGAGGATGCCGGACCCCAGCCCGCTCCTCCTGAACTGGCGCTCGCCGCCCTTGTTCCCGCCGGGGGGCTGGTTGAAGAACCAGTCGAAGGGCGACTGCAGCTGAGGTACCTGCTGCTTCACCACCTCGGTGACGTCGATCTCCACCACCACGGGGAGCACCTTCTTCGCAACCTCGCGGAACGAGTACTGGATGGTTTCAAGGTTTCGGGTTGCCTCGGCCAGCGCCTGCTGGTTCGGAGCGCTTGTGAGAGTCCCGGACTGCGATGCATCCTGACCGCTCACTTTTTCTGCCCTTCCGGACGCGGACACGACTCCCCATCCGGCCAGCAGCGCCGCGAGGATGATGACCGTCATCCGTGCAGTCCTTATTCTCATGCGAGCACCTCCATCCCCAATGATATCAAATATCATTCCACAATGGCTTTTGCCATTGTTAATTTTCCTTAATCTGGTATCATGGGCCGCGCAGAATGTCCATGCGGAGGCGGCCCACGCAATGAACAACGACCAGATAAAGGCGACGCTCAAGGCCTTGCGCGGGACAGACCACGACTTCACGGTCATCCTCTCCGGCAAGAAGAGCCGGAAGGTCCACGGCCTCTACAAGCCCGACAGCCGCGAGATCATCATCCACAACAGGAACTTCACGAACGACAACGAGATGATGTACACGGCCATCCACGAGTACGCCCACCATATCCAGTTCACGACGTCGGCCAACCCGATATCGGTGCGGACGCACACCACCGCGTTCTGGAACCTCTTCCATTCCCTCCTCTTCGAAGCGGAGGAGAAAGGAGTTTACCACAATCCCTTTGACCAGATCGACGAGCTGCGCGATCTGGCGCGGCGGATCCGGGAGAAGTTCCTGACCGCCAGCGGCTCCCTGATGAAGGAGCTGGGGCAGCTCCTCATCCAGGCCCACGGCTTGTGCGAGAAGCACGGCACGAGCTTTGCCGACTACCTTGACCGGGTGCTCGCGCTCCCGCGCGCCAGCGCGCAGGTCATCATGAAGGCGCACACAATGGATATCGATCCGCGCGTCGGCTTCGAGAACATGCGGAGCCTCACCGCCATTCGGGATGACGGTGAGCGGGGCAGGGCGCAGGCGGAGCTCCTGGACGGGCACTCTCCCGACATGGTGAAGGCCCGGCACGCCGAACGGCAGACCCCGACCGATCCGCACGAGATTCTCGTCAGGGAGCGCGAGCGCCTGGAAAGGACAATCGATCGCCTGAGAAAACGCCTGGCGGAGATCGAGAAACGCCTGGCTGCCCTGGGAAAGGAATAAGGAAAAATGGATGTCTACGAAGCCATCAGGACCCGCAAGAGCGTGCGGTCGTACAGCGACCGCACGGTGGATGAGGAGACCCTGCGACGCATCCTGGATGCCGCCCGCCTGGCCCCCTCAGCCCGCAACGCGCAGGAGTGGCGGTTTGTCGCCGTGCGGGACCGGGGGATGCGGCATCGGATCGCCGTGGAGGCGGCCGGGCAGCCTTTCATCGCAGAGGCGCCCATCCTCCTTGCCTGCTGCGCTGAAACAGACGGCCGCGTGATGCTCTGCGGCCAGCCTGCCTACCCGATCGACGTTGCCATCGCCATGGATCATCTTTCCCTCGCGGCCGCCGCGGAAGGCCTGGGGACGTGCTGGATAGGCGCTTTCGACGAAAGGGAAGTGAGGGACGCGCTGGGGATCCCGGGAAGCGTGCGCGTGGTCCAGCTCATGCCGTTGGGATACCCGCGGGATCCGGCCCCTGTTGCCAAGAGAAGGCACCCCCTGGAGAAGATCCTGCGCCAGGAAGTCTGGGGAGGCTGAGCTTCACGAGGGAAGGCCGCGCATGATTGCGCGGAAATCCGCCGGCAGCTCCGAGTGAATCAGCATTCGGGCTCCCGTGCACGGGTGCTGGAAGACAGTCTCCTCCGCATGCAGGCAATGCCGGGGGGGAAGAGACGGGTCAGCTCCCCCCGCGCTCTGGTAGCGCAGGAACAGTGATTCATCCTGGTAGAGGAGGTCTCCCCAGACGGGGTGCCCGATTGCCGCGAGGTGGGCGCGGACCTGGTGCTGGCGGCCCGACCGCGGGAAGACGGCCAGGAGCGTGTGCGCCGGCATGCGGCGGAGCACGAAGTAGTCCGTGACAGCCGCGAGCCCCTTTTGCATCACAGCCATCCTGATCGAGGTTGCGCTGGCGGGATCCGGCCCCAGCGGGAGATCGATCCTGCCCCCCGTACGTTCAACGCGTCCCTCCACGAGGGCAATGTAGCGCTTGCCGATCTCTCCGCGCGCTGCCAGGTCATGCATCGCGCGAAGGACACCGCGGGTTTTCGCGGCAAGGATGACGCCGCTTGTGAAGACATCCAGGCGGTTGACGAGGCTTGGAAAGAAGTCCCCTTCCCGGCTCAGGCTGGCGCACACATCCGCCGCCAGCCGCTCGCGAACGGACTGGATGACCGTGCCCGAGCGAAACCGTCCCGCCGGATGGGAAGCCACGCCGGCGGGCTTGTCAAGGGCAACGATGGCGTCGTCCTCGAAGAGGACGACAAACCGGGGGGCCGCGTCCACCGTCGGGGCGCTCCGCCAGAACACCGTGAGAACGTCACCGGTCTTCATCCGCGCGGAGGTGGCATAGCGTCGGCCGTTCAGGAGCGATTCACCGCCCTGGACCTTCTGGCGGATTCTCGTCCGGGAAAGACCGGGCAGGGCGAGGGCAAGGAAAGCCTCCGCCCTGAGCCCGCAATGCTCGGGCCCGACGGTCAGACGGGAAGGAGCGGGGATCTCCCGAATGACCGTCCCGGGCCCCGAGCTCATGGGTTGAGGCCAATGCTGACGTCGGTCCCGTTTCGCAGGATCTGGAACGTCACCGTCCTGCGCGCGGAATCGTTCAGGGCCTTGTAGTAATCCATCATCGTGTTCACGCTCTTCCCGTTGATGGCCTTGATGACGTCCCCGGCCTGGATCCCGGCAACCCCCGCCGGGGTATCCTGGTCGGCAAGGTCCCCCACGATCACGCCGCGAACACCGCGGGGAACGTTCTGGTCCTGGCGAATCTCGTCCGTCAGGGGAAGGGCCGTCAGCCCCGGCCAGAGGTTCCTGGTCTGGGCCACCTTGTCCTGGTCGTCACGCCGGCCGATGGTGACGCGGAGGGCGACAGGGCTTCCGTAGCGCACGATCGTGAACTCGGAGGATTCCCCTGCCCGAAGGCCGCCAATGAGCTGAGTGAGATCGTTGGAATCATGAATCTCCCTGCCATTCACGCGGGTCACAAAGTCTCCGGGAAGGAGTCCCGCCTTCTCCGCCGGAGAGCCCTTGTACAGGTTCCAGATGAAGGCCCCCTTCTGCCCTTCGACCTTGAGGTCCTTCGCGATTGCGACCGACGGGCCGCTCGACTGGATGTCTCCGATCTGCACGCCGAGCCAGCCGTATTCGACCTTTCCCTTGGAAATGAAGTCCTCGACAGGCTGGCGGGTGTTGTTGATGGGAATGGCGAACCCGAGACCGACGTTCCCTCCGCTGGGAGCGGCAATCCACGTGTTCATGCCGATCACCTGGCCACGGATGTTCACGAGGGCGCCGCCGGAGTTGCCCTGGTTGATGGCCGCGTCGGTCTGGATGTAGTCGGTGTACGAGGCAACGTCACCGCTGGGGGCGCGTCGGCCGAGAGCGCTCACGATTCCCCGCGTGACGGAGAACGCGAAGCCCAGCGGATTGCCGACGGCGAACACGATGTCCCCGACTTCCAGTGAGTTCGAATCCCCGAGCTCTGCGACGCTCACCGGGTCGCGGGTCTCGAAAGACACCAGTGCCACGTCCTTGCGGGGGTCCTTGCCGACGACGCTCGCCTTGTAGATGCGGCCGTCGTTGAGCTTCACGCTGATGTCAGTGGCGTCCTTGACGACATGGTTGTTCGTGAGGACATAGACGCGGTTTCCCGCCCTCCGCACGATGATCCCGGATCCGAGGCCTGACTGCTTGAATGACCTGTCTCCGCCCCTCTGCGGCTGGCCGAAGAACCAGTCGAACGGCAGCTCCAGCTGCGGCGTCTTCTGCTTGATGACCTCGGTCACGTCGATCTCGACGACCACGGGAAGCACTTTCTGCGCAACCTGCCGGAAAGCTGTCTGCATGACCTGCAGGGCGTTGGGAGCCTGGGCGGACGCAAGCCCGGGGGATGCCAGGAGAAGGATGATGACTGCGTACGCTGCATACCTGATTTTCATGAATACGGACCTCCATGCATAAGGGTATACGCGTCCCATTCAAGGGTTGTTATCAATATGTTAATCTTTCTTAACGCGCTGCAAGCCCTCATCGACGGTCCGGCGGCCGACATCGACGCTCGGGCGGCCGACAGGGCGGAACACGGCGCGTGAATTGACAGTTTGCCGGCAGGGGGATACCATTTTCAGCGAGGCTTGAACGGAAACGTTTCTTTTCCCGGAGATACACATGAAATCGAACAGAAACAAGGTCCTTGTGCTCGCGAGTCTTCTCGTCGCGCTCGGGTGCGGACAACTCCTGTGGGCAGACCCTCCTGACCGGGTGGGACGCATCAATCTCCTGTCGGGGACCGTCTCTTTTCATCCCGCCAGCGTGGATGAGTGGACCCCCGCAACGCTGAACTACCCCCTGACCACGGGCGACAATCTGTGGACGGACCAGGACGGGGAGGCGGAAATCCACGTCGGCTCCATGGCCATCCGCCTTGCGGCCAGCACCGAGTTCTCCTTCCTCAACCTCGATGATCAGACGGCGCAAATCCGGGTCTCCACGGGGTCGCTGAACCTCCGGCTGCGTCACCTCGACCCCGGGGAGGTCGTGGAAGTCGACACGCCGAACTCGAGCCTCTCACTGACCCGCACGGGCAGCTATCGTGTTGACGTCCAGGAGACAGGGGACACGAGCATCACGGTCAGAACCGGTGAGGCGGAGGTGACGGCGGGAGACTCCTCGTTCTCCGTTCTCCCGAACCAGGCCGCCGACATCACGGGCATCGATTCGCCAAGCTACCAGGTGAGCATGGCCGATCCTCCTGATGACTGGGACCAGTGGTGCCAGGGCCGTGACGTCAGGGAAGACCAGATGGTCTCCACGCATTACGTGCCCCGTGAGATGATCGGGGTCGAGGATCTCGATGGGAACGGCACGTGGCGCGTCATGCCGGGCTACGGGGCGGTGTGGCAGCCGAATGTCGCGGCTGGATGGGCGCCGTACCACAACGGGCACTGGGCATGGGTGGACCCGTGGGGTTGGACCTGGGTGGACGATGCTCCCTGGGGTTTTGCGCCGTTCCACTACGGCCGCTGGGCGTTTCTCGGCGGGGCCTGGGTGTGGGTTCCCGGCGCCGTTGTCGCGCGTCCCGTGTACGCCCCCGCGCTTGTTGTCTTTGTCGGCGGCAACGGGTGGGGCTCCTCCATGGTTGCCGGCGGCGGAGTCGGATGGTTCCCGCTGGGTCCGCGAGAGCCATACGTTCCGCCCTACACGGTCAGCAACGTCTATGTGCGCAACATCAACATCAGCCACGTGACCGTCGTGAATGTCCAGACCATCAACGTCGTCAACTACAGGTACGTGAACCGCGGAATGCCCGGCGCAATGACGGCCGTTCCCAACCAGGCCTTCGTTCGGGCGCAGCCGGTGCAGGGATCCGCATTTATCGTTCCCCGCGACGATACGTTGCGCGCCCCCGTTCGGGGCGGGTACGCACCCCTTGCCCCCGTGCGGGAGAGCGTCCTGGGCCGGCCGATGGTTGGACCGGCAGCCCGTCCGCCGGCAGCCGTGTGGAACCGGCCCGTGGTGGTGCGGACCGCGCCACCGCCGCCTCCCGTGTCGTTTGCGGACCGCCAGCGCGCCATGGATGCACACCCCGGAAGACCGCTTGATCCCGGGACCGTCTCGACGCTGAGGCGCCAATCCCCCGCGTCGAACCCTCCCCCGGTTATCGTGCGTCCTCCTCAGCGCGGCCCGGGCAACCAGCCGCAGAAGTTCCAGCAGGGGCAGAATCAGCAGCCCCAGTACCAGCAGCCCAAGGGACAGATCCAGCAAGGTCAGCCGGCCCCGCGGATGCAGCCCGGGAACGCGCCCCAGGGACAGATCCAGCAAGGCCAGCCGGCGCCGCGGATGCAGCCCGGGAACGCGCCCCAGCCCAGCCAGCCCGCGCCCCGCAACCCGCAGAATGTCCAGCAGGCGCCGCGCGGGCAGCAGGGGGTGCAGCAGGGCCAGCCCGCGCCGCGGATGCAGCCGGGGGTCAAGCGCGGGCCGCAGGGCCAGGCGGTTCCCCCCGGACAGCAGAAGCCCGAGGTGAAGACGCAGGGGCAGCCGGCCGGGAAACCTGCATCCCCCAACTCCAATGACGACCTGCTGAAAAAGAAGAAACCGCAGGACCAGGGGGGCCAGGGGCAGCAGGGCGGCAACTAGCGTTCCGCAGGCATGGCGCGCCCTCGGAGGGAGAACGCAGAGAGCGGCGAGACACCAGGCGTCCAGCATTCAGAAGAGGCGCGCTACAAGAGCATCTTCCAGCACTCCGCGGTCTCTCTCTGGGAAGAGGACATCGGTGAGCTGCGCCGCGCGCTCCTCGACTTGAGGGCTCGGGGAGTTGCGGACCTGGGCGCCTGGATCGATTCCAACCCGCTCTTCATAGATCAGGCTGCCCGGATGATCCGCGTGGTCGACGTCAACGAGGCCACGCTGGCAATGTACGAGGTCGCCGACGCGGAGTCCCTGCGCGGGCCTCTGGACACACGCCTGGACTTGAGCGATCCCATGGCGCGCGGCAGCATGCGGGAGAACATCCTCGCCATCTGGGAGGGGAGGACCTACTGCGAGGAAGAGTCGAACGCGGTGACGACGTCGGGCCGGAGGTTCGACATCTCGATCCGGATGTATATCCCGCCGGAAAACGATCCGTATCCGTACATGCTCGTCAACGTCCTCGACATCAGCCAGCGGGTCCGCGCCGAAGCCGCGCTGCGGGAGAGCGAGGAGCGCTACCGGACGCTCGTTGAGAACCTCGGGGAAGGGATCGTGATCCTCGACCAGCTGTTCCGCATCACCTTCGCCAACCCGGCGGCCGAAGGCATTTTCGGGCTCCCGGCAATGGCCCTCCAGGGGCACGATCTTGCAGATTTCCTGCGCCAGGAGCCGGGGGACAGCGTGCGCGCGCGGGTCGAGTCATGGGGAGACGGCCGGCCGAGCAGCGACGAGTTCGAGCTCGCGCGGCCCGACGGCCAGGTGAGGCGCGTCCTGATCACCACGACTCCGCGGGGGGACGGGAAAGGCGGTTCCTCCGGCGCTTTCAGCATTATTCGCGACATGACGGACGCCCGGACCACCGAGGCCGCCCTGCGGCGCAGCGAGGAGCAGCTGTCCCAGGCGCGCAAGATGGAGGCGGTGGGGAGACTCGCCGGAGGCATTGCGCACGACTTCAACAACCTGATGACCGTCGTGCGCGGTTTCGCCGAGCTCGTGGAAGAGAGCCTGCCGGAGGCAAGCGGCGCGCGGGCCGACATCCGGGAGGTGAAGCGCGCCGTGGACAGGGCCGCGGATCTCACGACGCAACTCCTTGCCTTCAGCCGCAAGCAGGTCCTCCAACCCCGCATCGTCAACCCGAACGAAATCGTGCGGCGCATGGAAAAGATCCTTCCCCGGGTCATCGGTGAGGACGTCGAGATCAGGATCCTTGCCGGGCAGGACACGGGGAACGTCAGGGCGGACCCTGGCCAGGTCGAGCAGGTCATCATGAACCTCGCGGTAAACGCGCGGGACGCGATGCCGCGCGGCGGGACGCTTCTCTTCCAGACGGCGAATGTCGGCTTCGATGAGGCGCAGGCGGGGACACTGGCGGGAATGAAGCCGGGGAGCTACGTGATGCTCACCGTGAGCGACACCGGTGGAGGGATGGACGGCGAAACGCTTGCGCGGATCTTCGAACCGTTCTTCACGACCAAGGAGCTTGGCAAGGGCACAGGCCTCGGGCTGGCCACCGTGTACGGGATCATCAAGCAGAGCGGCGGGTTCATCTACTGCGAAAGCGAGCCCGGAAAAGGCGCCACCTTCCGGATCTACCTCCCCCGGGTTTTCGAAGAGCCGCATCGCGACGCAAGCCCTCCTCAGGAGCGCTCCCCGGGGAAAGGCACCGGCACAATCCTTCTCGTGGAGGACGAGGTAGCCCTGCGCCGCTACGTCCGCGCCGTCCTGGAGCAGAACGGTTATTCCGTCCTGGAGGCCGGCAGCGCCGTGTCCGCGCTCCAGGCCGTCATCTCTCCTCCCCGCCGGGTGCACCTGCTCCTTACCGACGTGGTCCTTCCCCAGGTGAGCGGTCCCGAGCTGGGACGAAGGCTCCGCGCCCTGCAGCCCGACGTGAGGATCCTTTACATGTCCGGGTATTCGGAAAGCCTCGTCTCCCGGCACGGGGTACTGGAGCCGGACGCGGAGCTCATCCAGAAGCCGTTCGACGCGGCGAGCCTTCTCTTGCGCGTGCGCAAGTCCCTTTCCTCCGAGGGGTCCCTCGGGGGCTGACGGCAAACCGCGCGCACCTTCCGAAAGACGCCGCCCTCAGGCTTTGATACCTTCGGTCTCCCGGGCGGAGAGTTTTTCCTTCTTGGCGAGACTGCGCAGCACCGCCTTCTCATCATAGAACAGCATGATCACGAGCCCCGCCATGCAGATAATCACGGATACCACCGCGCTCATGCGGATGCCAAGGGGATTCTCGACTGACTTGCCGAGCAGGAGCAGGGAAGGAAAGAGGATATTGGCAACGGAAATGCCCACGTTGGTCTCGAACGAACGCACGCCGAAGAACATCCCCGCCTTGAAATCGCCTGTTTCGATCCCGTGGGCCTCGGCGATGTCCGCCACGATGGCATTGGGCACAATGGTGAAGATGGCGATGGGGATGGCGGCAACCGCGACGGTGATGTAGGCGAACGGCATCCCACGAAACGGCCCCAGGCCCATCAGGCAGAACATCAGGAACAGCATGGCCAGCAAGACGAAGCCGATGATGGTCATGCGCTTCTTTTCCCACCGCACGGTCAACGCCGTAATGGGAACATAGAAGACGAAGGAAAGCGCAAACAGCAGGATAAGGAGGTCCGAGGTCACTTCCTCTTTCAGGAGGAGCAGGGTGACCACGTAGTAGACGAGCCCCATTTGAATGATGGTCTGGCAGACATTGTAGAGAAGCTCGGAAAAGAGGAAGCGTACGAAGTTGGAGTTCTTCAGAGTGGAGCGCAGGGACTTCATCATGGGCTCGTTGGACACCGAGGAGTCCACGTACCGTTTCTCGTTGATGACGATTACAGGGAGGGCCATGAGCACGAGAGATACCACGGCAAAAAACACCTGGGACGCCTGGAACGCGCCGGTGGGTCCCAGCCCCCTTCCCTCGAAGAACTCCTTGACCCGGTAGACCTGGGAGCCAAGGGCAAAGCCCAGCGACCAGGTCACCCCGATGGCCGTGCTGATGAACAGCCGCTCCTTGGGGTTGTGGCCCAGCTCGCTGATGAGAGCATTATACGGGGCAGTGTACATCACATAGAAAAAATAGAAGGCGAGAATGGTCACGCACAACCACACCGTATTCAGCCAGCTCTCGGATGGGCTGGGCATCCCGGTGTAGTGCCGAAGCGGCAGGAAGACGAGGACCGAGAACAGGGCGAACGGCGCAAAGCTCACCGCCATGAAGTAGCGGCGGCGCCCAAAGCGGGACCGGGAAAGATCGGACCAGGAGGCGATCAGGGGATTGGTGACCGCGTCAAAGGCGCGCGCGCCGAAGTTGATGAATCCGATGATGGTGAAGATGCCCAGCAGTGCGCCCTGGAAGATGAACGGAGGGAAGGTCCGTTGGGCCCCCGCGGCCTCGGGAGGCATGAAGAAGTACATCACGAGATTGGATACGCCGTAGGAGGCGAGGCTCCAGCCCAGCTGCCCGAGGGCGAACAGGATGAGCTTCCAAGTCGGCAGTTTCTCCGGTGTTCCGCTCATGGATTTCCTCCAAACTCCACTGTGACGATTTCCCAGGGGGTGACGGGGACCTGCGCCACGACGCCGTCAGCCGACGCGCGCAGCGAAAGAGCACGGATCGCGGTCCCATCGATCCTTGTCTTCCGCGCCCAGAGGACGGGCAGCGAGAACCTGATGGACGCCTCACGCGCGGCTCCCGCGCTGTCGAAAAGGCGGAGAGAAAAAGCGCCGCCTGGGGTGCGCCTGAGAGAGCTGAAGATGAGGTTTTCATCTGAAAGCTCCAGGACGCTTTCCCCTTCACCGGGACTGCTGGACGAGGAAGCCCGCACGACAACCCTCGGTGCAACCCTGTACTCCTCCCATTCCCGGCTCAGGCTGCTTTCATCAGGGTCACCGCGAAACGTCACCAGGGCATAGTGGAACGCATGGCTCCCGATCTCCTGCGCGCCGGGAGTCGGGACGTCAGGTCCGGCATTTCCCCGGCGGGAGGCAAGGTCTCCGCGGGAAAGCCAGCCCACGCTGCGAAACAGGGTCACGGCCAGCTCTCCTGCCGGCAGGACCTGGTACTCGCGGAGCCCGCGAGCCAGCACGGCGATGCCCGACCCGGCCGCGCTGCAGGCAACGAAGCCCGTGAACGGTAGGCAACAAGCACCCGGGCGCCGTCGCGTGACGACCATCCGAAGAAGACCTTGTCCAGCTCGGGACCGGCCCCGCGCATGAAGGACGCGGAGCGGATTCCGAAGCCGCGGAGGATTGCGGCCAGGCCGGCCGAGTGGCCGAAGCTGTCAGGAAGGTATCCCACGCGCATGACGCCCCCGAGCTCCACGGCCGTGCGAATCCCCCGCTCGAGGTTCCGTACGAGCGCTTCACCGGTGACAAGGATGTCGTCGGGCTGCACGTACCAGGGGCCCACGGCAATCCGGCCGGTCCGGATGAGGTCCTCAAGGTCGGACCTGCGCTCGGGCCGCATCTTCAGGTAATCTTCCAGCAGGATGGTCTGGCCGTCCAGCATGAAATGTCCGAACCCTTCGTCATCGCGGAGCGTCCGCAGGATTTCATCGATGCTCCTGACGAGTCTCCATCGGAAATCCTGGAACGGGAGGTACCACTCCCTGTCCCAATGGGTGTGGGGAACGAACCACCAGGCAAGGCTCATGGACGGCATGTTCCTCCCTCTGGCAGAGCGTGCATCAACGGACTGAGACAACGAACTGGAACACCCGATTGTAATATGCCTTTCCGGCGGCCGCAAGCGATTCTCTGGCAGGGCCGCTCAGATGAAGCTCTTCGTGCGCGTCCGGTCTGCGTGGTATAGTCGCAGGCGAGTTCGGTTGAAGGAAAGAGGCGCAGGATATGGATGTCAGGAAGAACGTCGCGCTCGTGGCGCATGACAATTGCAAGAAGGATCTCGTGGAGTGGGTGAAATGGAACTGGAAAGTCCTCCTTGGCCACCAGCTCATCTGCACTGGAACAACGGGCAGGCTCGTGGAGGAAACGCTTTCCGTCACGACGCGCGGCTCCCCGGAGAAGGGCCTCCCGCTCATCAAGCTGAAGTCGGGGCCTTTCGGGGGAGACCAGCAGCTCGGCGCCATGATCGTGGAGGGGAAGATCGATATCCTGATCTTCTTCTGGGACCCCATGGAGCCTCAACCGCACGACGTCGACGTGAAAGCCCTCCTCCGCATATCCGTTCTCTACAACATTCCCGCGGCCTGCAACCGCTCCACGGCGGATTTCCTCATATCGTCGCCGCTCATGGATGAGCCTTTCGAGCCCATCCGCCGCGACTACTCCGAGTACCTGAGCAGGAAGATAGACGCGTAGGGCATTATTCTCTATCTTGTCTCCAATGCCGGACATTCCCGGGGGCCTTCCCCATGACCCTGAGCGCGTGGACGGACGGGATCCTGCCGCCCGCCTCCCTTTCGGAGTGAGCCGCTACTACGCAGGCCTTGCCCGCGACGAGGACCCCCGCACAGACCCCATCGCAGCCCAGTACGTTCCGCGGGACGAGGAGCTTGCGGCGCTTCCCTACGAGTCAGCGGACCCGATCGGGGATTCCCGCTGGCTCGTGGCGGAGAGGCTCGTCCATCACTACCCCGACCGGGCTCTCCTCCTGGTGAGCGACCGGTGCGCCACGTACTGCCGCCATTGCTTCCGCCGCCATTTTACCGGCCACGGCGGAGGCCAGATCACCGACGGGCAGCTGGACCGGGCCTGCGAATACCTGGCGCGTACTCCCGCGGTCCGGGAGGTTCTTCTGTCAGGAGGAGATCCCCTGATGCTGTCGGACAGGGACCTTCAGCGCGTCCTGGATCGCCTTTTCCAGGTGGACCCTCGGTACATCCTTCGCATCTGCACGCGGATGCCGGTCGTTCAGCCCGGCCGGATCACCGATGACCTCGCCGGAATGCTCGGCAGCGCGGGCGCCGTGTGGGCCGTCATCCACGCGAACCACCCGAGCGAGCTGACGGACGAGTTTCGGCTTGCGGTGCGCCGGCTGATCAGGGCGGGGGTGCCCGTGCTGAACCAGGCGGTGCTCCTGCGCGGCGTCAACGCGGATGCCGAGACGCTGGAGAACCTGTTTCGCGGGCTCGTGCGAGCGGGGGTCAAGCCGTACTATCTTTTCCAGGGAGACCTGGCAACAGGCACGGCTCACTTCCGGGTCCCCCTGGAGCGAGGCATCGCTCTCATGAAGGAGCTTCGCGCGCGGCTTTCAGGCATCGCGCTCCCCACCTATGCCGTGGACCTTCCCGGCGGGGGCGGAAAGGTGCCCGTGGAGTCGTCGCTCCTGCGAACCGAGCCGGACGCATACGTCCTTCAGGGCCCTGACGGCAAGGAGCATCGCTACCCCCGGGAATCTTGAAGCGATCGGACTTTAGATGATCGGGTTCAGGTCCGTTGCGGCGTCTTCCTCGAAGTCCTCGAGGTAGAAGTCGTGGATGAGCGTGCGGACCACGGCGAGGCCCTCCCTGCTGATGGAGATGATGCGGAAGCCCACGCTGAAAAAATCCTCGCTCCCATCCCGCCGGCACCACTTGCTCTCCGCGGAGAATGTCAGGTGGCCGCTTTCCATGACGTTGCGGGGCAGATCCATGCGCAGGGAAAACTCCTTCCCCGGTCGGATCTGCTTTTCCCCGAGCAGCATCATGCCTTCCGGGGTGATGTTCGTCATGTGTCCGAGCAGCTTCCCGGTCTTCTCATCGAAGACGCGCAGCCGGTAGATCAGGTGGGTGCGCTCTTCCCTCATGGGTCTCATGAACCGTCGCCTCCGCTTTTGATCTGCTTCTTGCCGTCCACCCACGGAATCTTCTTCAACAGGATGATGGTCATGTCGTCTTCCTGGTCCGAGGTGAAGGCCCGCAGGTCGTCGAGGATCCGTTCGAGGGCTTTCTCCACGGGAAGGTCGGCATTCTGGGCGAAGATCTGCTGCAGCCGCTCCTGGCCGTACATCTCTCCCGAAGCGTTGGTGCTTTCCGTGACACCGTCGGTGAAGAACAGGGCCACGTCGTTGTCCGCGACGTCGATCTTCCTGACCTCCATGAAGGACTCGATCTGGTCCGTGATGCCCAGCCAGGTCCCCCGTGTCGGGATTGCGGTCACGGAGCTCTGGGACGCGCGGTACACCAGGACGTCCTGGTGATGCCCCGCCACGACCATGGCGTCATCCTCCAGCTTGACCACCATCATCGTCATGTAATGGTTGGAGCCGAGGCGTCCGATGTCCTCCTTGATGACCCGGTTGGTCGTGGAGAGGACGTCGAGGGGCCGGGCAGTCGGGTTACCCTTGATGACGGTCATGATGCTGGCCTGCGCCATCATCATGATGAGGCCGGAGTCGACGCCGTGGCCCGCAACGTCCCCGATTGCCACCCACCGGTCTCCGGCATCCGTCTCAATGATGTCGTAGTAGTCCCCGCCGACTTCCTTTGCCGGCAGCATCGTGACGGCGCTCTCGTAGCCGCGGATCCCCCCCTTCCTCTGGGGGAGGAGGGCGGTCTGGATCCTCTTGGCCAGCTCCATCTCCCCCCACAGCGCATCGCGGGCCTTTTTCAGCTTCACGAGGAGGGAGAACTCTTTCTCGATGAGATTGTAGCGCACGTAATTGATGCTGACGGCCAGCACGGCAGTGGCAATCAGGAAGAAGAAGTTGTTGGTGATCTTCGCCTGGTCGAAGGGGAGGCCGGCGACAAGGTTGAACGTCACGTACATGCCGAGAATGATCAGCGCGTTGATTGCCGTGTGGGCGGCGCGCCACGGCATGAGGAGGTTCACGCCGATGATGACGAGGTTCAATCCCGCATAGTACGTGGAGTTGAACCCTCCCAGGTCCACCGTCATGAGCGCGATGATCCCGCCCACCTGCACGGAGATGAAGTAACCGTGCAGGTAGGACCATCGGCTGGGCTGCGTGTTGCGGACCACGAGGAACTGCGCGAGGGCAAGGAGCGTGGAGATGAGGCGGTAGACGGCAAACCGGGGGAGAAGCCCCGCGGGCATCATGAAGACGTCGAGGACGAAGAAGAGCGGAACGAGGACGATGGCAAGCGCCGTCAAGGTTCGCAGCCAGTCGTGGATGATGCCGGTCCGGTAGCCGGCAAAATCGTTGGCGTCGATAGCCCGCGCCGTCCACGCTTCCATCCTGTCCCGCACGCGTCCCCGCGGTTCCGGGCTGCTCACGCGATCATCCCTGGGCATTGCCGCCCTTCTTTCGGATGTGGAGGAGCATCTGGATCCGGGTCTCGTCGAAGCGCACGGAAACCTTGGCGCCCGGCACGTCCACGAGCTGGCAGAAGTCGTCCTCCGTACGGTAGATGATCTTCCAGTCGTGCCAGTACTCCATGTAGAAGCGGCTCGGGTTCACGACGTAGAAGTTCCCGATTACCATCTCACCACCCGGGGTGAGCAGCTGGAAGAGCTTCCTGATCACGGCGTTTGCCACGGGGGCGGTGAGGTAGTCGAAGAGCCCCATGGAGTAGATAAAATGGAATTGCCCCCACCTTTCCTGAAGGGCACGCGTGACGAGCATCGTGCGCACGGACTCGCGGATGAAATCCGCGGAAATATCGGCGTGGAGCGTCTTTTCGATGTCGCTCACGAGACCCGCCGCCTCCAGGAGGGCGTGCTGGTCCTGGTCGAAAAAGGAGAAATGCAGCCGTGCGCAGTCCTCCGGGGTGCGCAGGATGTCCCTGACCTCGAAGGCCGGGCCGCAGGCCACGGAGAGGATCCGCAGTTTTTCCGAGGTCCCGAAGCCCGACGCCTCCGTGAAGCGATGAAGGAGGTCGGCCACGAGGAGCCGCCTGTTGCGAACCGCCTGGGCCGCCGGCTGGTCCACGGAGAAACGGTGGAGGATCTTTCCGAAGGTCGAGCCGCCCTGGTAGTCGTGCATGTAGACCATGCGCATCATCTCCGAGTCCCCGTTGTATCCCCGCGGCTTGAGGTTCGTGCGGGCCATGATGGGGGCGCGGAGGAGGATGTTCCACAGCTGCCGTCGAAAATAGAACCCGTGGTGCTCGTGCTCCTTCTCGCTGAATCCGTTCACCACGCGCTCCAGCTGGGCAGTCTGGCGCCGCATGTACTCGTACAGGTCCTTCCCCACGTTCCTGATGATGCTCCCCTGAACGATGTCGAGCACCTCGGGCGGCTCGTTGAGGCATTCCGCGTCCATCTGGTCCAGAAGGTTGAGATAAACGTTCAGGTCGTACGTGAGATCGGAGACGTAGTTGCGGAAGGCCGGGTCAATGCTGTCCTTGTAGCCGAGGATGAGAGACAGGTTCAGCGCGGCGGATTCCAGAGTCTCGACTTTCGCGTGGAAGAACAGCTTCTCGAAGTCGTGGAGCTTGTTCACGGCCACCAGCCGCCGGGCCTGCCCCGCGTCCCGGGCCGCTGGGATCACCCGGCAGGGCCCTACCTGGATGAGCTTGTCCTCCATGGCCAGCTCGAGGTTCTCCACCTCCGTTCCCAGCGCCTGGCCGTTTCCCTCCACCCAGAGGGAATAGCGCGACGCGTACGCCGCCTGCACCGTGATCTTCTGAGTCGGAGTTGTCAGCCAGCCCTGCAGAACGGGAGGTTGCTGCGCCATCGCGGATCAACCCGTCCCCTCGATGAGGATCCTGCCATCCGGCGTCTGGAATATGACGAGGGCGGAAAACGAGATGTCCTGCCATTTCAGCGACTTGCGGTAGGAGATGGTGATCTGTCCCTCCCCGACGCGGGCCCTTTCCAGGATCTTGATGACCGGCGTGAGGGTGGAGGAGTTCATGTAGCTGAGGTCCCGGAAGTCCATCACGACGCGCTTCCTCGAGGCGATTGCTTCCCCGAGGGTCCGCAGGAGGATGGGCATGACGAACTCGTTCGGGTCACGAAGGATGCTCTTGCCGAGGAAATGGACCGTCATGGTCCGTTCCTCGTCCGCCACGTCGATGGTGAGCTGGTTATTGGAAAATGTCTGCACTTTCGCCATACGAAGCCTCCATCGTGTTCATTCCAGGTTCGAGACCGCCGAGACGCTGAGCGTGTCGTTCTCGTCCAGGTAGAAATCCAGGATCGCCTGGCCTTCGTAGGTGATCCGCACGAGGCCGAGGCCGCTCTTGTCGTTGTCGAGGGGCTCGCGGGAAATCGCCTTCATGCGGGCGATGTACGCCTCGAACGGCGCCTGGAAACCCCGAACCCACTGGATGGTGCGGTCCAGCTCGCTCAGGTAGGTCTGCGTGTACTGGCCGATGGGATTGGAAACGAGAACGGAGACCGTTCCGTTGGCAATCCACACCCGCACTTGCACGACGTTCTTCTCCCCGGTGAAATGGCCGTACTTGATCCCGTTTTCCACGAGCTCGCAGACGACCATCGTGTACTTGTCCACTGCCTCCGCGGGCAGCCCGCAACCGCCCAGGAACTCTCCAACCGCCTGGTTGACCTTCCCGACCTCCTCCCAGTTGGAGGCAACACGAAGCTCGAGCTCCGGGTTCATCATGATCCCTGTCCCCTCCCCGGGATCATCGGGCCGCCTCCGCCCTGGCCATGTGCCAGGAAGGCGGCAAGGTTCTCCGGTGGAAAGGGTCTGCCGCAGAAATACCCCTGCAGGGTCCCGCAGCCCTTCTCCGTCAGAAGGGCAGCCTGCACCCGCGTCTCCACTCCCTCCGCGACGACCTCGAGGTTCAGGCTGCGGCTCATCGCAATGATCGCGGAGACGATCTCCGCGCCCCGCTCGTCGCCGGGCAGGTCCTGGACGAACGAGCGGTCGATCTTCAGCCGGTCGATGGGAAGCCGCCTCAAGTAGGCGAACGATGAGTACTTGGTTCCGAAATCGTCTATGGACAGGTGGATGCCCATTGCCTTGATCCTCTTCAGCTTCTCAAGGTCCTCGGGGACGTCATCGATCAGCATGCTCTCCGTCAGCTCGAGCTCGAGGAGCTGCGGGGGAAACCCGGTGTCCCGCAGACCCCCCTGGATCACGTCCACGAAATCCGCCCGTCGAAGCTGGTGGGCGGAGATGTTGACCCCGATGCGCATCGGTTGGATCCCGTCGTCGATCCATCGTTTCCCCTGGGCGCATGCCGCCCGCAGGATGAGCTGCCCCAGCTCGTGGATGAGGCCCGTCTCCTCGGCTAGGGGGATGAACTGCTCCGGGCTGACGATCCCGATCTGCGGGCTCTGCCAGCGGGCCAGGGCCTCAAGCCCGACGAGCGCTCCGCTTGCCGCATCCACCTGCGGCTGATAGTAGACGATGAACTCCCGGGCTGCAATCCCCTGGCGGATCTGGGTCTGGAGGGTGAGGCGCTCCACCGCACGCCTGTTCATCTCCCGGGAAAAGAACTGGTAGCCGTTTTTCCCCAGGTCCTTCGCCTTGTACAGCGCCGTGTCAGCGCTCTGAAGGAGCCCCTCCACGTCCTGCGCATCGTCGGGGAACACGGCGATCCCGATGCTTGAGGAGACGAAGAACTCCTTCTGGTCCAGCTCCACCGGCTCGTAGATTCTCTGGAGGATCTTCCGCGCGACAATGACGGCGCTGTCGGAGGTCCTGACCTGGGAGAGGATGACGGTGAACTCATCCCCTCCCATGCGGGCAACCGTGTCGCTCTCCCGCACGCACTGGCGGATGCGGGCGGCAACCTCCCGCAGGAGCTGGTCACCGGCCCTGTGGCCCAGGTTGTCATTGACCATCTTGAAGCTGTCGAGGTCCACGAACATGAGGGCCAGACCTTCCCTGGTCCTGCGTCCCTGCTCGATGCTCTCCCGGAGCCGATCCAGGAAGTAGCGGCGGTTGGGCAGGCCGGTGAGGCTGTCGTAATGGGCCATCTCGTAGAGCTGCTCCTGGGTCTGCTTCATGACCGAGATGTCGGAGAACAGCCCGATGAAGCGGGAAATCCTCCCGGCTTCGTCCTTCACAGCGCTGATGGAAACCCACTTCGGAAAGACCTCTCCGTTTTTCCGACGGTCCCAAACCTCACCCTGCCAGCTCCCCTGCTGCCGCACGCATTCCCACATGTCCTCGTAGAAAATGGCGTCGTGCCGGCCCGAGCTGAGGACCCCGATGTTCTCCCCGAGGATCTCCTCCCGGCTGTAGCCGGTGATTGCGGTAAAGGCCCGATTGACGTCCAGGATCCGCCGGTCGGCATCCGTGATGACCACCGCCTCGCTCGCGCTTTCGAAGACCTGGGAGTCGATGAGGAGGCGCTTCTCCGCCTGTTTGCGGCTGGTGACGTCCAGCCCGAAGATATTGACGTACCCCTTGTCGATCACGGGCACGATGACGAGGAGGAGCGACTTGAAACCGATCTGGACCTCGACCTCGCGACCGTCCCGCAGCAGCGCCGCTTCCTCGATGGTCTTTTTCCACTCTGCGGGCACGGGGTCTCCCGGCTGGGTGCCCCAGTGCTCCAGGAGGAGCCAGCTTCCCCTGTTGGCGTTGAGGAGGATCCCTTCCAGGGAGACCCGCAGAACCGGAAACGGGCTCTCATCCGAGAAACGGGAGAATGCGCGAGCTTCACCTTCCCGCGCGTCCTGCCCAAGGGCGTCGACAAGCACCGCTATCCGCTGTCCCGCTCTCTTCGACCCCGCCGCATCGGTCCCGCCCGTTTGAAGCGCGGACGCCTGGTAGGCAACCTGAACGGGCTCCCCGCCTGCCGGCCGGCGCAGCTCGACGCTGCCCACCGCGGTATCCCGCTGCCCCAGCTGCTCGTTGAGCGCGGCCAGGAAGCGGGCCGCCCTGCTTTCATCGGGAAAAAGCACCGAGACACTGGCGCCGACGAGGCCCCCGTTCTCCAGACCCAGGATCCGCAGGAAGGACGGATTGCAGGACTCGATGGTGGAGTCCGCAGAGATGACCAGGAGAGCCTGCGCTCTGTGCTCGGGATCAGCCGGAGCCTGGGGGGAGGATGGCGTTTCTCCGGCGCCGCGGGCGTGCGTAGCTTGAGCGATCGCTTCAGCCAGAGCAGGCCTAACCATGTCTCTCCCTTTCCCACCCCGTATACGGGCCATGTCGGCCGTGCACTTTCTCTCAGTCCCGGAGTAAGATATGCAGAAGCGCGGCGGAAGGCAAAAGACTTCTGGAGAAAGGAGAGCCAGGACCGTCCCCGCCCGACTGACAATTGCGCGGCGATGCCGCCATCTTCCCGCGGCTCTTGCGCCTGCGGGGCCATTCCGTGATACTTTCCTCCAGGAGCATGGAGAGGTGACAAAACTGGTCGAAGGGCTGGTGAGAAGAGCCGAAGGCGCCCTCGGGCGCGCTTTTCGACAGCTCGATGCAGCCGGAGAAATCGCGAAAAAACTGGACGCCAAGACCATGAAGTGGGACTCCGACGGAAACTTCGTGGAGCTCATGATCATACGGGAGGTCATCGAGCGGGTCGGCAGGATCTGCAACGCCGCATTCATTGCCGATGCGCGGGCAGCGGGTCCCCTCCCATTCCCGCCTCGCGACCGTTCGGCGGGAATGGCTCCCGGAGCCTGGGTCCCGCCCGGGAACGCGCAGGCACGCAAGGCAAATGCCGCGAATACTACCAGGAAGAAAAAAAGGCGGTAGGAGCGGAGTGTCCAAAGTTTCACGTTTTTTCATCATACTTGCAGCGCTGGCGGTTTCCGGCTGCGCCTCGGTTCAGGACACCTTCCTCCTTGAGAAGCTTGACGGCCAGGCAAAGGCCAGGGCGCTCGTGGACGAAGGCGTGCAACAATACCATGACCAGCTTATCAGAAAAGGGGACGTAAGCAAGATCGCCGCGGTGCGTGAATATTTCACAATGGCGCTTCGCGATGATCCCCAGAATATCCTCGCCCTTCGCTATCGCGACCTGGTGGACAACTTTCGGTCCAGCCAGCTGTCCCGGGCCCTGAAAGAGGCTGAGGCGTACTTCACCCAGCAGAAAAGGCGGGATGAGGAAGATTATGCAATGTGCCGGGACATTCAGACCGCCCGCCGCCTGGACCCCGCGAATGCCACCGCGGCCCGGCTCGAGCGGGACACGGAGGGGGTCCGCCAGAAGCTCATTGCGGGATTTCTCTCCAAGGCCTTGATGTCCCAGGCCCGGGCGGCTCAGGCCGCGTCCGCGGCTGACCGGGAGAACGCCGACATCGACGCCTACCAGGCCTATGACAAGATCCTCTCCCTGGACCAGGGGAACGCGGCTGCTGTCAACCAGACGAAAGCCCTGAAGGAGGAGCTCGACCGCCTTGCCGTGAGCCGCGTGGCAGCCGTGAAAAAGATGCTTGCCGCGGGCCAGTTCGAGAGCGCGAAGGACCAGGTTGCGCTCCTGGCGCAAGAGAGCAGAAAGGTCGGGGGCATCCTGGACGCGCGGGTGGCGGCAGCCCGCTATTCCCTGGACTACCAGTGGGCTCGAAGCCTGTATGCGCACAAGGCGTACGTGCTGGCCGACGAGAGGGTAGACGACGCGCTGCGGATCGCGCAGACCGACGAGGCCCTCGCTCTCAAGAGCAAGATTGCAGACCTGGCCGCCCAGGCGGAGCAGCAGGCTTCGTTCGATTCATCGCTCCAGCAGGTGGACAGCCTCATCGAGGCGGGGGACCTGGCGGCGGCCTCCGGCAGGATCGAGGCCATCGCAAGACGGACCGACGACCCGGCCCGGCTCGACCTCCTGGACAGCCGCAGGCAGAAGGTGCGCTCGTACCTGCCCCCGATGTACGCCGAGGCGGTCAACAACTACAGAAACGAGAACTTCAAGGACGCAATCGAGCTCCTGCGCACTATCGTCCAGGTCGACGTGGACTTCGAGCAGGCCGCGGACTACCTGGACAAGGCGACCGCGAAAGAGAAGCTCATCGAGCAGTACTAGCGGCGGCGGGCCTCGGCCGAGCTCGCCATCCCTGGCTACGGGGCGCCTTCCGTCCGTCCTTGGACTCGGCGCCCCTCGACATACGCGAGTACGCGTTCGGCGAGTACGCCGTCCTTGTCTACGCCCATTTCTCCCTGATTGCCCGTATGATATCGTAGATCTCGAAGAAGAGAGAAACCAGCTCAGGGTCGAACTGCCGCCCAGCCTGCTCCTTTATATAGAAGAGGACGCGGTCTTCTTCCCACGCGTCCTTGTAAGCCCTCTTGCAGATCAGCGCGTCGTAGACGTCGGCCAGGGTGACGATCCGGGCGGACAGGGGGATGCTGGAGGCCTTCTTGCCGGGTCCGAAGCGCAGCGACTTGTCGTGGATGTCCTTCACGACCCCCGGATAGCCCGTGCCGTCCCAGCGCTCGTGATGGTTCAATGCCACCTCGAAGGCGAGGGTGTCCCACTCCGACGTGGGATTCTCGAAGAACTGCGCGCCGTAGACCGTGTGGTACTTGATGGCCTCGAACTCCTCCCGCGTGAGGTCCTGCCTCTTTTTCAGGATGGCGTCCGACACGCCCACCTTGCCGATGTCGTGGAGCATGGAGGAAATCTTCAGGATATCCTTGAAGTTGCTCACCTCTTCGCGGGGAACCGCGTGCTTCTCCGCCCATTTCTGGTACAGCTCCACCGCGTAGGAGCCGACGCGGCTCACATGGGGCTGGGTTTCCTCGGGGTCTCTCAGCTCCGTGGTCCTCACCATCTTGAACACGACGTCCCGCAGGAGGAGCGCCCGTTCGATGGCGATCCCCGCGTAGAAGGCGAACTGCGTGATGTAGAACTTCTGGTCCTCCGTGAAGGCGATCTGCTTCGCGTTGCGGTCGAGCCTGTTGATGAGCTCCAGGACGCCCACCATGTCGTTTTTGCTCGTGCGGATGGGGACGATGAGCATGGACACCGTGCGGTAGGAGGAGATCTGGTCGAAATAGGGGTTGAACGAGAACGGGTACGAGGCGTCGATGGCGTACGCGTCATCGATGAGGAGCGGCTGGCCGGTGAACGCCACGTAGCCGGCGACGGACCGCTCATCGATGTCGATCTCATTGTTCGTGTAGATGTACTTGTTGGAAAGAAAGTCACTGCGGAAAAGCGAATCGTTCTGGACGTAGCTGAAGAGAAGCTTCTTTCCCTCCACGAGGAAGATCGACCCGGCATCAGCGTCTGTCAGCGATCTGGTTTCATAGAGGAGATTGTCCAGGAGAGTGTTCAGGTCCCGGATGTGATGCAGCTTCTCCTGCTTTTCCAGGATCATATTCAGCAGGGAAGAATCATCTCTGCGCCTGCTCACAGATTCCCCCTTCCGTGGTCTCGCGACAGTATAGGACGTTCCACGCGCTCCGGCTATCCCGTGTAGGGGATTTCCGTAGAGCCCGTCGAAAAATGATGACAGGACGCGTGAGGAAAGTCCCTACAAAAAAGATGGGATACCCTTTATTTCCCGGCGGTCGCGGGAGCGATATCTTGTACTCGGAACGAGGGGAAAGTGAGAGAAAGATCATCGTTACTGCGCCCGGCCGTGCTCGTCCTTGCGTCCGCCGGAGTCACGATGGGGTGCGCATCCTTCGGGGGAGCCGGGAAGCCGACCGATACCATTGTCGTCCGGGACATCTCGGGTTTCCAGAACGCAATCACGGCGGTCGCGGACACCGCGCTTCCCTGCGTTGTTCATATCGACGTGACGGGCACGACGCTCCAGCAGGTGCCGCGTCTCGGTCCTTACGGCCTGTTCTCAACGGCGCCCCAGGGCATCACCAAGGTCCCCATGCGCGCCCTGGGCAGCGGGATCCTCATCAACTCCCAGGGTCTCATCATCACGAACAACCATGTCGTGGAGAACGCGGACAGGATCGTCGTGCATTTCTACGACGGCGCTGAACGGCCCGCGCGCCTGGTCGGCTCTGACCGCTTCACCGACATCGCTGTCCTCAAGGTGGAAGGGACGGGGACCGCGCGGGTGGCCAGGCTCGGGGACTCGGATTCGCTTCGCGTGGGGGAATGGGTGGTCGCCATCGGCTCGCCCCGCGGCCTGGACTGGACGGTCACGGCGGGGGTGGTGAGCGCCACACACCGGTTGGGCGTCGGCTCGCGCGCCGTCGCGGGGCTTGAGGATTTCATCCAGACCGACACGGCAATCAATCCGGGGAACAGCGGCGGCCCTCTCCTCAATCTCCGGGGAGAGGTGGTCGGAATGAACGCGCTCATCCTTTCGCAGAGCCAGGGATCGGAAGGGCTTGGCTTCGCGATTCCATCCAACCTCCTGAAGACCATCGCGGAGACCCTTATCCAGGAGGGGAAGGTGACCCGCGGGGATCTGGGAATTGCCGCCCAGGATCTCGATGAGTCCGCCCGCCAGGGCCTGGACCTGCCGCCGGATGCGCGCGGCGCCCTGGTAACAGAGGCGGTCCCCCTGGGTCCCGCGGCGGATGCCGCCATTACGGTCGGAGACCTCATCACCTCCTTTGAAAAGTCTCCTGTCACCTCCGCGGCGCAGCTCAACAGGCTCACCTCGGCAACGGCACCCGGAAGCCGCATCTCCCTCGGGCTCGTCAGGAAAGGAATGGCTCTTACGGTCACCCTGATCGTGGAGGACCAGCTTGCGCTGACGGAGAAGCAATCGGCGCGCGCCGGCTACGCCCTCCTGGGTGTCCGCGTGGACGCCGTTTCCTCCTCGCTGGCACAGAGCGTGGGATTGAACGATCCAGTAGGCGTGGTGGTCCAGGAAGTAGTGCCGGGCAGCCCGGCGGACAACGTGGGGATTGCGCAGGGGGACATCATCTTCCAGGTGGATGGAGAGGACGTCAACGACCCGGGCCAGTTCCGCACGCACGTGGGGGACGCCATCCAGACGGGGAGCGTCGTCGTTCTCCTCCGCGACGGAGGAAGCGGAAAGACCGGCTACATGGAGATCCCTCTCCAGTAACATCCGCTCAGGCTGTTCTCCGCCCTTATCAGTTGACGACCAGCTCGTACCACGGGGTGGGGTTGCCGGCTCCGATTCGTATCGAGGCCTTCCCGCCGTTGTCGATGACGGGGAGTTTTTCCCGTCGCTGCCCCCGCTCATCCAGGGTAAATGCCTCCAGGCGGCGCGCGGCCACCGGGAGCGTGATCGTGGCTGGAATGTTCTCCGTGAGAGTAGGTGCTCGTCCCCAGTCCCTTCCGACGGTCGTATGCTCGCCGTTTTTCCATCCCATCCCGGTGTTCTGAATGAAGCCGGTGGCGGTGACGAGTATCCTTCCAGGAGCCTGAAGGCTCTTCGGGGTCGGGCCGGTGGGCGAGCCGCCGCCTAGGGCCGTGAGCGTGATGGCGGCCCAATCCTGAATGGTCGCGCCGGGCGCAATCTGGATGCCGCCCAGATCGAAAGTCCTGCCGATGACGTATCCGATCACCGCTTTCGAACGGGGCGTGTCCACGGTGACCGCTCCCTTGCCCCCGCGGCTGTCCCACGTGAGCTCGCGGTCCTGGCTTACGTACGAGCCCGGCAGCGGCGGAGGTGCAGGGGAGGACGGGGCAGCGGCGTCGCTCATGGCGATCCCCACCGCCTCCTGGAGCGCATCCGTCCTGCCGACTCCGAACTCATCCCCCTGGAGGGCGGGACCGCTTGTCCGCACCTGGTCCACCGCCGCGTCGAGGCTGAATGCAGCTTGAGTCGAGACCGCGAGAGGGGAGACATCCCCGCGGCGGAAGAGCGCCACGGCCGCCGGGAGCGTCACCATCTTGGCCGGGTTCTGATCGATGGGGAAAAAGCCCACTATCCGCTTTGAGTCCCAGTCGTCGCGCGTGTCCCCGTAATCGAACGCAAAGACCCCGTCCCAGTCCTGCATGGCGGCGTAGGCACAGACCAGGAGAAAAGCTTCGGAGGAGAAGGTGTTCGGCGCGGGATGGTTGTACTCGCTCACGACATAGGGCTTGCCGGCAACGCGCTGCAAGGCGAGCCTCGCGATCTCCCCGCCGTCGGTGGTTCCGGCCATGGGGATGTCCGCGACTGACCAGTCAACGGGATCCCATCGGGTGTGGGGAAACTGCGGATGCTGCCAGTAGGCGTGGTTGTCCACGACATCCAGCTCCGCCTGGATGGGGGCTGGGCTGAACGCTACCTGCGTGCCGATGATGAGCGCGTGCACGTGCAGGTCATCCCGCAGGTATCGCGTCATCCCTGTCCAGTAGCGCTCTTCGTCATCCCAGAGGAAGCGGATCCAGTCCCGCTGCGCTTCATCCCCATGGCTCGAAAAATCCGCCCTGCGAAAGATGCCGACCGACTCGATCCCCTTTCCCGCGGGCATGCCGATGGTCCCGCCCGGAGCGAGGGACGCCTGGGACAGCCAGTAGGTCCCTGGGGATGCGCCCAGGTTGCCGAAGGTCATCCGCGCGTTCTCATCACTCTCGGAAGGCAGGAACGTGAAGCGGTACTGTTTCCATTCCTTCGTGAGCCTTGCGGAAGACGACCACAGGAGACGCCATGGCTCATGCGCCTGCATCACGTTGACCTGCATCGTGCGGGGAGCGTCCGAACGCGCCTGGAAGGAGAGTGTGTACACCTGGTCTTTGTGAACGGCGAACCCCATCAGGTACATCTGCACGTGCCATGCCTCGTTCCCGGCAGCGAGCACCCGGATGACGCGCGCCGCGGAATTGCCGGGGCCGGTGCCGGAGACCGTATCCGTAGCCCGGGCTCCCTGGACCGCCTGGAATGTCCACGCGGCACCCGAATCGAGGGGTGCGAGCATCTCGGCGCCCCTCGGCTGGTCCGCCATCCCCCAGGCCTGCCGGAACGCCTCCGTGGTCGGATACCGGCGGGTGAGCCAGAGACGCCATTGCCGGGTGAGCTCGTCCGCGTAGATCCCGGGCATCGCGTCCAGCCGGCCGTTCCACCACTCGTGGATCAGCCCGTCCTCGTTGTTTATCTCCACGAACGCAACCGATGGCTCCTCCGCGTAGCTGGCGCCGGTGTAGCGGTTCACGTGGGTGAGAAGGTCATGGGCATAGTCGCGCTGCATCCGGATCATCGGGGGATGAAAGATGTCGACTCCCTTGAAATACTGGGGCATCTCCTTCCAGCGGGGCATGCCCGGGTACGTGCGCCCCACGTGGAGGTTCAGGTCAGCGTAGATGCCGCGCTTTTTCAACTGGGCAATGAAGTAGTCCA
The DNA here is from genome assembly GCA_963753085.1 of uncultured Spirochaetota bacterium. Lineage (GTDB taxonomy): Bacteria > Spirochaetota > Spirochaetia > SZUA-6 > Fen-1364 > Fen-1364. The sequence goes on from CAVWBF010000011.1 coordinate 74,665, forward strand.
GGCGGTCGAGCTGGTCCGGGTCCAGGGAGCGCATGTCTCCCGTCAGGAGTCCGTTCGGCGCCGGCTCCGTATCCATATGATGAAAACGAACCGCATTGATTCCGAACTTTACCAGCCGGGCGGAGATCTTGTCAGCGTCCGCGTGCGCGGGGAAGCACGCGCTGAACGTGATGTTCACGCCAAGGAGCCGGATCCGCGCCGCGCCGGCGTACAGGTGCGAGCCGCGTGCCGTGATGGGACCGCTGGCCCCGGCAGGCGTCTCGTTCCACGCGCTCAGACCTGCGACGCTCCGGCTGGCGTCATCCCAGGGGAGGACGAACGGGAAGAGCCCGCTCGGAGCGGCGGCATGAAGAGGGGAGGCGCTGCACGCGACCAGGGAGAGCGCGAGGAGCGCGAAAGACCGGCGCGCTCCCCGGAAAAACCGTTGCATGACAAAGGATGCGCATGTCATGCGAGAAATGTCATTGCTGTTCGACCGCCGGTCAAGACACCTTTTGGTCGCCGCTTCGCGGCGGCGCCTGAGCGCGGTGCGGATCACCTGACGATGGAGGGATACAGTCGCGCGCCCACGGCAACCAGGAACATTGTCGCCGCGGCCAGCACCAGGAGATCAAGTCCAAGCCCGAAGGCGCTCGTTCCGCCGGCCAGCATGAGCCGGCGCAGCGCGTCCACCTGGTAGGTGAGGGGGTTCGCGTGGGAAATGACCTGGAGCCAGCGCGGCATGATCGATATCGGGTAGATGGCGTTGCTCGCGAAGAACAGCGGCATGGTCAGGATCTGGCCGATCCCCATGAAGCGCTCCCGCGTCTTCACGAGGCACGCTATCACGAGGGAGAATGTGGAAAAAAACATAGCGCCGAGCATGACGACGAGGAGCACCCCCAGGAGGGAGAGAGGGCTCCAGTCCATCCCGACGCCAAGGATGACGGCAAGAAGGTAGACGATGACCGCCTGGGTGAGGCCGCGCAGGCCCGCGGAGATTGCCTTCCCGAGGACGAGCGCGGACCGCGGGGTGGGGCTGACGAGAAACTTGTGGAGGATCCCGAGGTCCCTCTCCCAGATCACCGAGATGCCGTAGAAGATGGCGATGAACAGAACGCTCTGGGAGAGGATCCCAGGGGCCATGAAGTCTATGTAGCGCATGCTTCCCGTGGGAATAGCGCGTATCCGCGTGAAGACCTGGCCGAAGACGAGGAGCCAGAGCGCAGGCTGGACGGCGCGCGTGAGCAGCTCCGTGGGATCATGGAGGAGCTTGCGCGCTTCCATGCCGGCGATGGTGAGAGCCTTTCCCGCGTAGCGCGCCAGGAAGAGAACGGGGTCCGTCCCGCCGGGCAGGGGCTCAGCCGAGGCGGCGAACCGACCTGCGCGTCCGTCTGGTTTCACGATAGGTTCCTCCGGATTCAAGTTTGCTTCCCGTAAAGTGGATGAATGCGTCATCGAGAGTCGCATCGGCCACGCCGATGGATGTCTTCAGCTCTCGGGGGGTCCCCTCCGCGACGAGCCTCCCCTGGTGCATGATGGCCACCCTGTCGCACAGCGTGTCTGCCTCTTCCATCTGGTGCGTCGTAAGAATGATCGTCGCGCCGGTGCGCTCCCGCAACTCCTGGATGTGGTCCCAGACAGCCCGGCGAGCAGAGGGGTCCAGTCCGACCGTCGGCTCGTCGAGGAAGAGCACGCGGGGGGAATGAAGCATCGACTGGGCGATCTCCAGGCGCCTGATCATGCCGCCGGAATATTGCCGCACGAGCTTGTCCGCCGCGTCCTGAAGGCCCATGAACTCGAGTGCCTCCTCGACTCTCTCCCGGCGCTCCCGGAGAGGCAGGTCATACAGCCGCGCGAATACGAGGAGATTCTCCCTGCCGGTAAGGGTTCCGTCAGCGGACAGCATCTGGGGCACATAGCCGATGATCCTTCGGACCTGCCCGGCCTGGGCGACGATGTCGAAGCCGTCCACGCGCGCGGTCCCCGCGCTGGGAGGCAGGAGAGTGGTGAGCATCTTGATGGTCGTGCTCTTGCCGGCGCCATTCGGTCCAAGGAGGGCGAACATCTCTCCCCGTTCGATTTCCAGGGAAAGCTCATTGACGGCAACCAGGGCGGCAAACCGCCTCGTGAGGCCCCGCAGCTCGAGGATAGGCATCAGCTTGACCTCCCGGCGCCGACAAGCGCACCCGGAGCCCCCGGACGCGCTGAGAAAGCGTTTCTGAGCACCAGCATTGACTGCATGACTGCCGCCAGCTCCCCTTGATCCACACCCGCGAGGATTCCTGAAAGGCTCTTGTGGGTCTCCCTGCGTGCGTCCGCGAGTGCGTGCTTCCCCCCTGGGGTGATCTCCAGGGTCACCCGGCGGCGGTCCTCCACCGACTGTCTGCGCGTGACAAGGGTCCTGCCCACCAGGCCGTCCACGATCCTGCAGGCCGACGGCGGCGTCAGTCCCAGGTGCTCCGCCACGCTTCCCAGCGAAGCTCCCCCGGCGCGCTCGATGAAGACCAGCGTTCGGAACTGGGGAACGCTCAAGCCAAGGGCTCGGTGGCGGCGCATCTCGGTTCGTATGAACCTCATGACCGCTGGGACCACATCCAGGATCTCCCGCGCGCACTCGTCCTCACGTGCCATTCGTTCGCCTTTCTAATAATTAGATAAACTAAATATAGGGATCCAGGGCCGGTGTGTCAAGCGTCGCAGCCCGAGCGCCGTACGTGCCGCCGCCGTTAGCGCCGCCAGCGCTGCCGCGGAAAAATCCGGGGACGGGCCCCGAAACGTATATTTACAGAATGCGCTGGACGACCCCTCGGCTGGGCGCTTCTGTGGGCAGGTTTTTCGGGCTCTCGCGGATGAGCCACTCCGTTCTCGATATTCCCTACCTCGCAGTGGGGGCGGTCCTTGCCATCGGAGCGGTTCCACCTGTTCGGACCACGGTGCTCGGGCTCCTGTCGGCGTTTGCCGGACTCACCGCTATCTTCGCCCTGAACGACGTCATGGACCGCCGCGTCGACGCGGAGAAGATGAGGCTTTCCCCGGCGCAGCCGGCCTCCTTCGACCTGGATTCCCTCGGGCTTCGCCATCCGGTTGCACAGGGCAAGCTGTCCTTCGGCGCCGGGCTGGCATGGATCGCCGCCTGGAGCGCGCTGTCTTTCACGCTGGCCTGGCTCGTGAGGCCCGCGTGCGCCTGGCTCCTTCTGGCCGCGGCGGTGCTGGAGGTCGGCTATTGCAGGCTGTTGCGCGTCACCCCCTGGAAGACCATCCTGGCCGGCTTCAATGTCGCCGTCGGAGGGCTGGCCGGTCTCTACGCGGTGGCAAGCGCTCCTTCGCTTGCCCTTGTTCTGCTTTTTTTCGCATGGAGCTTTTCCTGGGAGGTAGGCTGTCGGAACATTCCCAACGACCGGACGGATTTCGAGGATGACGTGAAGCTCGGAATCAGGACCATTCCCGTGCATGCAGGCCTGAAGAAGGCGGCGCGGATCTCGCTGGCCACCATGACGGTGACGGTGCTGTGTGCGGCGCTTTTCCCGCTCGTATCACCGCGCGTGGCCTGGCCCGTGTACGAGCTGGGCGCGTCAGCTTCCGCGCTCTTTCTCCTCGTCCTTCCGTCGCTGCGGTGGCAGAGAGACCTGAGCCGGGGCGCCGCGCAGACCTTCTTCAACCGCGCCTGCTTCTATCCCCTGGCGACGTTCTCCGCCCTCGCCCTGGGCGTGCTCATCTCGTGAGCGCGCGGGCGCCGAAAAGTCGCGGCTTCCTCGCGGGTATACTCTGCTGAAGAGTGGTACCTTTGTATATGAGGAGGCGCTTTCATGATTTACGGCGCACACGCCCTGGTGTTCTCCCGGCTGCCGGGGGAAGCACGGGCCCTTCTTGAAACAATTCTGGGCGACACAACGGTAGACGCCGGCGGGGGCTGGCTCATATTCGCGCTCCCGCCCGCGGAGATTGCCGTTCATCCAACTGACGGCGCTCCCCGCATGGAGCTCTACCTGATGTGCCAGGATATAGAGAAGACGATCAATGAGCTGAGAGCAAAGGGAGTCAAGTTCTCCCGCGCCATCAGCGAGGTGAGCTGGGGCAGAGTGTCTGCAATCGCTCTTCCCGGAGGCGGCGAGCTCGGGCTCTACCAGCCGCGCCATCCCACGGCGCTGGAGCGGCCGCCCGGGGCGGTGAAAGCAGGGAGGCCGGCCCCCCGCGCGCGTTCCCGCCGTACCCCGGCGGCTGCCTCACGAGGCCGCGGTTCCCGCAGGGGGTGAGGGGGACGCGGCTGGCTGCCCCGGACTTTCCGCCGGGCGCGAGTCAGCCTCCGCAAGGTCGGCCAGGATCCGGTGGGCCTGCTCAGCGTCGGTCACATCGCGGAGGAGGCCCTCGGTGCGGCACTGGATCCTGTCGATGAGGGATTCCCACGAACAGGATGCCCCCGCCGTGTCGAGGACGTCCTTCCCGAGCCGGCTCGAGAAGCCCGGCGTGGACGTTGCGGATGCCCATCCGCACGATGAGGAATGCGGAGCCCCGACCCACGATCTTGTCGCGAATCTCGCCGCCCCTGGGGTCGACCCGACGGTCCCTCAGGAAGCGCTCAAGCTCGAAAAGCGGGTGTAGCCATTTGCCGGTGCTGCGGAAGAGCACCCGGCCATCTATGGAAAACTCCAGCGTTGTATTCGACGCCATGATTCTTAGTGTTATATGATGAAATGGCGTGGGGAGGGAAGATGAAGCACGAAAGCGGCCACCCGCACGAGCGACGGTTCCACGGAGGCGCGGAGAGGCTTCGTTCACCCGAGAGGGTGGCCCTCCTGGAGACGGCGCGCGTCGTTCAGCTCTCGCGGGACGGTCTTCAACTGGAAAACGTCCTGGACGTCGGAACGGGAACAGGCATCTTTGCGGAGGCATTCGCGCGCGAATCTCTTCGGGTGACAGGAATCGATCCGGATCCCGATCTCCTGGGCGTCGCGCGGCGTCTTGTTCCGGAGGCTTCATTTCTGGCGGGGGTCGCCGAGAAGCTTCCCTTCGCGGACGGGAGCTTCGACCTCGTGTTCTTCGGCCACGTCCTCCATGAGGCCGATGATCCTGTCACGGCGCTCAGGGAAGCCCGACGCGTGGCACGCAAGAGGGTCATGGTCCTCGAATGGCCGTTCAAAGAGGAGGACCGCGGTCCCCCTCTTTCTCACAGGCTTGCCCCCGAGCGCGTCCTGGAGGTGGCGGCAAAAGCAGGCTTCGGGCCGGTGGAGCGGGTCGCGCTCTCCCACATGGACCTGTACCGCATCACCTTGGGGAACGAGCCGCGCTGAGGGAAGCGCGCCCGCAATCAGCGGGCGTCGCCATCACCTCAACATCGTTTCGATCCACCGGAAAGCCGCCGCCTGCATGGGCAGGTCGAATTTGTGCGGTCCGGGGTGGATGCTCACCGCAAGCTTTTCCGGCGCGGCCGCCTTGCGGTATGTCTCCTCGAGAATCCGCGTTGCGCGCTCCCTCTCTTCGCCGGTGAACAGGGGATCCTCTGTCGTTGCCAGCACCATTGCGGGAAGCGGCGCTCTCAGCGCCAGGATTTCAGGGAAATCGAGCAGGGCGGCCAGCCCGGGAACATAGATCATCCACGTGTGCGTGTAGCTCGTGTTGAGGAGGAAGTCGCGCCAGGTGGTCATGAAGCCCGCGCACACGGCCGCCCGTATCCTGTCGTCGAGACCCGCCAGAAGCACCGTGCGGAGCCCTCCCCCCGACAGCCCTCCACAGGCCAGCCTGCCGGCATCCACGTCGGGGCGTGAGGCCAGGTAGTCGAGCGCGGCCCGGTCCTCCGAAACAGTGACGCCCGGCCATGTCAGCCCCGCGCAGAAGAGCGACTTCGCGATGATGGATTCGTGCTGGCTCGCGAAGGCGTTGTAGGTGTTGATGAGGTCCTCGGGCTCGTGAGGGGGCACATCGAGGCTCGTGTCTGCGCGCGTCTGGGCCAGGTCTTCGGGGGTGAGCTCGCGGACATCGTGCGGCGGGCTCATGAGACGCCCCACCACGTGGGCGGGCAGGTCAGAGGCGAGAATCCTCCGGCTTTCGAAGGGGAACATGTCGTGGACAAGGACGGCAAAGCCCCTGCGCGCGATCTCGTTGGCCCACGCTGCTCCACCGTAGGAGATTTTCCGGTGGCGCTCCATCATCGGGTGGGGCTGGGAATCAACCCGCACGATCTTTCTTTTTCCGAAGTACTTGTTCCCCGCATGGTCATGGAGCGCAAGGATCCCGGGGAGCCTGCCCGAGGCGCCATGAGGTTTGAGAAAGTACGCCTGCGTCCGCGGCCCATACGCGAGCTGCCAGGAAAGCTCTTCCACATCGAGACCATCATGCGAGAAGCTCCGGTGGACTTGCACGTCCGCGACGCCCGTTCCCTTCGGAAGGCGAAGGAGCTCCCTGAGGGCCGTGCGCGCGGCTGTCTTCCACTCGTCGAGGCTCGACCACCGCGGGTTTCGGAACGAGAGCGTCCCCGGCTCCTCTCCCTGCTGTTCCGCCGCCCAGGACCCGTATGCTCCGAGCATGTTTCTGTTCACTGTTCTTCCTCCCCCTTCGCCAGTATTCTGTCAGGAAAAACATATCTTGACAAAACAGGGCATAGGCTGTCTATGTAAAGAAGACAATCCTAAGTCAGACGCTGCGTATCGGCCGCCCGTCGACGTGGCACTCAACCTGGTATTACTTCGGGGCATCCACTCTCGCAACGTCAGGAGGCTGAGCATGAGCCTGCGAAACCAGATCCAGGACAGGCTTCTCTCCCAGTGGCTTCCCCATGCGCTTTCCCGGATGAGCAAATCGCAGATGGTGCGGCTCCTCGATCTCATCTGTGCGTTGAACCCCGGCTGGAAGGAGAATGTCGCATTTGCGACAGAGCTCATCGAGAAGGAGCACCCGTTCTTCCAATGGGCCCAGGCCATGGCACGGGATCTTCACCCGCGCGCGTTCGAGCGCTTCCTCCGAAACGCCGTGCTGGACAACTTTGTCGCCGATCGGAGGCAGGCGGAGTACCAGCGGGAGCACGGCGCGCCGCCTCTTTCGAACATCGTCGTCAGCGTGACCGAGCGGTGCAACCTCGCCTGCGAAGGCTGCTGGGCCTCCGAATACGACAAGAGAGACGACCTGCCCCTTCCGCTCCTCGACAGGGTGATTCGCGAGCTCAAGGAAATGAGGGCCAACTTCGTGACGTTCACCGGCGGGGAGCCGTTCATGAGGAAAGACATCCTGGACCTCATCGAAGCGCACCCGGATGCAATCTTCCAAGTCTATACCAACGGCACGCTCATCACGGAGTCCCTGGCGGACAGGCTGCAGTCGCTGGGAAACGTGATACCCCTCCTGTCGATCAACGGGTTCGAGGAGGCAAACGACAGCATCAGGGGCAGGGGTAACTTCCAGACCGTCGTCAGGGCCTTCGACCTGCTGGCCGACCGTGGGATCCTGTTCGGAGTCTCCCTCACGGCCACCTCGAAGAACCTCGACTCCCTGCTGGATCCCGAGTTCTACGATTTCCTCATTGGGAAAGGCGCCAAGATCGGGTGGGTCTTCCAGTACATGCCGGTGGGGCGCAATCCGACCCTCGATCTCATGCTGTCTCCGGCGCAGAGGAAACAACTCGGGCAGTTCATCTACGCCGTACGAAACTCCCGGCCGTTCTTCATAGCGGACTTCTGGAACGACGGCGCCATGATAGGCGGGTGCATGGCAGGCGGACAGCAGTACATCCACATCACCAACAGGGCCGAGGTGGAGCCGTGCGTATTCTGCCATTTCTCTGTTGACTCGATCCGGGACAAGTCTCTCCACGAGGTGATCCGTTCCCCGTTCTTCACGGACATCAGGAGCCGCATCCCCTACGACGGCAACGTGCTGCGGCCATGCATGATGGTGGACCGGCCCGAGGTCTTCCGCGGCCACGTGCGCAAGCACGCTCCGCGGCCCACGCACCCGGGAGCGGAGACCCTGGTCACCACCCTTGCTGAGGGCCTGGATCAGCGGGCCGTCGGCGTGCAGGCCGTGATGGACCCGGTATGGAAGGGCGGGGAGTTCGCCGCCCTCTTTACATTCGACCGGCGGTGGTACAACGCGCTGCCTGCATTCGACGCCAGGGCAGCCACTCGCTCACGAGAGCTGGTCCCGGGAAGCACCGCCTCCTCGTCCTGACCCCTAGAGGCTCGCTCTCGGCCCTCCCTGGCCTCGCTCGCCTTCGACATCCTGTCTAGACGCTCTCTTTGAGCGCGGTGGTGAACTCCTTCACTTTCTGATCGATCTCCGCGTCCGTGGAATGCGGGTGGATGCCGAAAGCGGCGCCCAGGCCCTTGTCCACTACCCCCACGGAGATGTTGATGGCACGTCCAAGGAGATCGTCCGTGCGCGGGAGCATTCCCTTCCGGTACTCCTGCTGGGAGGGGTAACACGAGCAGTTGTACGGGCAGCCGTGCTCCGTGATCATTTTCTTCCCGAGGATCTGCTCCATGTTGTTGTAGACGTGCCACCCGGACCGGGAGACGGTGGTGGTTCCCAGTCTCCCCGCGAGCTTTTCCGCCGCGCGCGCGTCCGGCAGGAGGACAGTCAGGAGCGTGTTGCATTCCCCGTCCGCGTCGTTGAGGCGGCGGAAGGAGAGCCCGGGAATCCCCTGGATCTGCGACTTGAAGCGCTTCTTGATCTGGCTCAGCCGCAGGATGATGTCATCCAGCCTGCGGAACTGGGCAATCAGCACGGCGCCGGTGATCTCGTTCATCCTGTAGTTCTGACCAATGATCGAGCGGTTTCCCACCTCCACTCCCGAGCGGCTGGGGAAATGGCCCTGGTCGTGGTAGCCGAATGCGCGGAAGTACAGCTCGTCGTCGTCCGTCACCAGCATGCCGCCGTCACCGGCGTTGATGGTCTTGAAGATGTTGAATGAGTAGCCCCCGATCCTCCCAATGGTGCCCAGGCGTTTCCCCCGGTAGCTCCCACCAAAAGCCTGCGCCGCGTCTTCCATGAGGATGATTCCTCGCTTGTCGGCGATGGCCTGGAGCTTCGACAGATTGCAGGGGTTGCCGAGCATGTGGACAGCCATGATGGCTTTTGTCCGCGGCGTTATCCTTTTCTCGACATCCGCCGGGTCCAGAGTGAGGCTGTCATCGATCTCCGCCAGGACAGGGACCGCCCGGGCCACGATTATGGAAGATATGGAAGCGATGAACGTATACCCGGGAACGATGACCTCGTCTCCGGGGCCGATCCCGAGGGCTGAGAGGGCGGTGATCAGGGCCGCGGTGCCCGATGTCACCGCCAGGGCATGCTTCACCGCGAACCTCTGCTCTACCAGCTCTTCGAGTGACTTCACCTTGCGCTTGAATGCAGGATCCTTCTCATCCCCGTAGCGAAAAAGCCACCGGTCCCTGAGGACCTCGAGAACTTCTTTCTCTTCTTCTTTTCCGATCCACTCGAAACCCGGTCCGGGCATGCACGAGCCTCCTGTTAAGCAGATAATCGAAAAAATCTTAACACAGGAAGTCGATTTGTCAACATTTTAATGGCAGAACGCATCAAATTGATTGAATATCGGCTCCATTTTTCAATCAATATTTGTTCAAAAGAACGAAACGGGTCCGACCTCATATGCCACGCCGCCTGCGGCCACGGTCTGGCCAATGGAGCAATGGTCGCGCGCTTCTACGGCCGCCGCCGCGTAGTCTTCCCGCTGAGCTTCATTTGCACCGCGGAATGACGGGTTCACGATGATTCTTGCGTACACGTCGTGTTGTGGAAAGCCGGTGACCACCCCTTCCGTCCTTACGGCGATCCCCGTGTACGGCAGCCTGCGCTTCTGAAGATACGCCAGGAGCGTGAGGCTGTAGCATGCCGTGACAGCGCTGATCAGGAGCGTTTCCGGGCTTGCTCCGACTCCTTTGCCTCCCATCGAGGCGGGCGCTGAGAAGCGGACGGACTGACCGTCAACAGTGATGACGCCCTCACGGTCCTTCCCGTTCCCCTTTGCTGTGGCGTCGATGAAAAAGCTGAGATCAGGCATGTGGCGCGCTCCTGCAATCCAAGGTAGCGGGGGAGGCCGCGGCAGTCAAACCAGAACGCTTCTTTTTCGTCATCTCCCCTTGCATTCGACAGCGAAGGCTTGACCGGCTGTTCCCCGCGCTCGACAATGCTGTGGTGACCGCCGTTTCCGCCCCGGGCCGGAAAGCCCGGCTGGCCGCAAGCCTTGCCGTGACTCTCCTCTTCGTGACCGGCTGCGCAGAGCTGAAATCTCCGGTCAGTCAAGCCGCTGCGGCCCTGCGGATAGACGTGGGCGGAAGAGCGGCGGGCGCCGACATTGCACCGGACTTCGTCGGCCTCAGCTACGAGAAGTCCTTCCTCAGTCTCCCCTTGTTCGACTCCGATGATGCTCCCCTTGTTGCTCTTCTGCGGCGGCTCGGACCCGGCGTTCTCCGCCTGGGTGGAAACAGCGTGGACAGGACCTCATGGGATCCCACGGGGCCGGGACTTCGAAAAGGACTGACCGCTCCCTCGGACATCTCGCGGCTTGCGCAGTTCCTCCGGGCCGCGGACTGGCGGGTCATCTACGGTCTCAACATGGCCACGTCGACGCCCCAGGTCGCGGAGCAGGAAGCGTCCGCGGCACACGCCGCCCTCGGTAACCGGCTGGTCGCTTTCGAGATCGGAAACGAGCCGGACCTGTACCACGGGAACGGCCTGCGCGCGCGGGACTATTCCTACAGCGACTGGCTGAAGGAATGGAAGTCGTACGCGGAGGCCATTTCCTCAGGCGTTCCGGAAGCGGAGTACGCCGGTCCTGCGGCGGCAACAGACCTTAAGGGCTTTACCGTCCCTTTCAGCAGGGATGCCGCCGCAAAGGCGTCGCTCCTCACGCACCATTACTACCGGGCCGACGGGAGGCTCCCCACCTCCACCGTGGAGCTCCTCCTCAGTCCCGACCCCCGCCTGCCGGGGCTGATCAACGGCCTTGCCGATGCTGCCCGGTCTCAGGGCATTCGGGGAGGATTCAGGCTCGGGGAAGCAAACTCTTTTTTCAATGGCGGCGCCCCGCACGTGAGCGACACGTTCGCGTCCTCGCTCTGGGCTATCGACTTCCTTTTCCAATGCGCGCGGGGCGGGGCCGAAGGAGTGAACTTCCATGGCGGCGGAGAAAGCTCCGGGTACACCCCCATTGCGGATGACGGGCGGATCGTGCAGGCCGTGCGGCCCGAGTACTACGGAATCTATCTCTTCTCCATGGCTGCACGAGGCCGCATGCTCACCGTCAACGTCTCATCCGGCGGGAACGCCGTTTCCGCGTGGGCAGTGGCCGGCCGCGATGATTCGCTTCGCGTCGTTCTCCTGAACAGAAGCGATGCCCGGCCCGCCCTGGTGGATCTGCGGCTTCCCGGCGCGCCAAAGACCGCTTCCCTCCTGCGTCTCACCGGACCGTCCCTGGCGGCGGAGACGGACACGCGGCTGGGTGGCTCCTCCATCCTCCCCGACGGAAGCTGGGACCGGGCGTCGCGGGAAGTGGCTGTCGTGCGGGATGGGCGACTGGAGGTGCAGGTGGACGGGCCGGGGGCGTTTCTGGCGGTGATCCGATGAGCGCGCCGCCGGCCGCGGCCGCCAAGGGCATACGAGCCGGCAGCCTCCTGGTTGCATCCATCTCCTCCGCCCTCCACGCGCTGGCCTTCCTGCGGTTCACGATGAACCAGGGTGCATACGGCCTGCCGGCGGAATGGACCCGGGACTACGATCTGCTCCTCCTGCTGTCCCTGGTCCTGGTCCCCGTCATTCACGTCTTCGCCTCAGCGCGAGTGCGGATCACGGTGGTCGTTATCCGCATTGTGGTCTTCGTGGTGCTCGGGCTTCCCTTCGGAGGGTTCCTCGACATCCGTTACATGCTCATGTTCGCCCTGCTTCTCGACCTGAACACCTGCTTCGCGTTCCCCGGCAACGCGGCCCTTTCCGCGGTGGTCATGGCCTGCACGGCGGTGTTTCTTGCGCCTCTCAGCGCCTTCTCCCGGGCCATGCCCGCCCCCGGGCTCCTCGACTGGTCCACTTTCTTCCTGATCGGCGCCGCCTTCGCCGGTCTCCTCGTTTTCCTCCGCCGCACTTCCGACCAGCTGGAGGACTCGCGGCGAAAGACCGAATCTCTGAACGACGCCATCAGCAAGCTGATGAGCTCCAGCAGGGACTACCTCGAGTACGCCGCCCGGGTCCAGCGCGAATCCACGGAGCACGAGCGGACCCGCATCACGCTGGAGCTGCACGACATCGTGGGACAGGCGTTCACCAACATCTACGCGATGATGGACGCCTCCCTGAAGCACCCGTCGGCCACAGCCGAGGAGGCGCGGGAGCTGCACTCCTGGACCAAGGAGCAGGCGCAGAAGGGGCTGAAGGAGACGCGGGCCATCCTCTACCAGCTGCGCTCCATCCGCGAGCAGGAGCTGTCCGGGATCCAGGCCATCAAGAACCTCGTCGACACCTTCAGCTTTTCCACCAAGATGCAGATCCGCGTCGAGTGGGGGAACCTGCCCTGGGAGCTCGGCCCCGCCCTGGACCCGATTCTTTACCGTGTCATCCAGGAATGCCTGGTCAATTCCTTCCGGCACGGAAACGCGACGGAGATCCAGATCCACTTCTGGGTGAGCGAGCAGGAGCTGTCCGTGGACATCCAGGACAACGGGACCGGGGGCCTGGCGGCCCAGAAGGGAATCGGCCAGGAAAGCATGGAAAGCCGCGTGACCCCCATGGGCGGACGGATCAGCTTCTCCAGCAATCCCCGCGGGTACAACGTGCATCTGGCGTTCCCACGGTCCGTGCTCCCCGCGGGGGACCCGTCGTGAAAATCCTCATTGTCGACGACCAGAAGCTCTTTGCCGACAGCCTGAAGAAGGTCCTCCTTACCGAGGAGAAGGAGATCCAGGCCATTTCCATCGCGTGGAACGGGGAGGAAGCGCTGGCTGCCCTGGCGCGGGGAATCCCTGACGTCATCCTCATGGACATCCACATGCCCGTCATGGACGGGATCGAAGCCACACGCCTGATCCACCTCGAGCATCCCGAGGTGAAGATCCTCATGCTCACCACGTTCGGCTATGACGAGTACGTGAAAGCGGCCCTGGAAAAAGGCGCCGTCGGCTTCCTGTTGAAGGACATATCCACCACGGAGCTGATGGCCTCCGTCCGCGCTGCCCTGAGCGGGGTCCGCATCGTCTCCCCCCAGGTGCTGGAGGGAATGACCAGCGCGCCGCGCAACGCCGGCGCTCCGCCCGTCCCGCAGTGGTACCGGGAGCTCACTCCCCGGGAGAAGGTCATCCTCGTCCTCGTGATGAAAGGGTTCAGCAACGAGGAGATTGCTCAGAAGATCTTCCTTGGTCAGCAGACGGTGAAGAACTACCTCAGCACCATCTACTCGAAGCTGGGGGTGGAGAACCGGTTCCAGGCAATGCGGCTCGCCATGGAGTTCAAGATCGACATGCTGGGCGGGGAGCAGCGCAGCGGCTGAGAAGGTCGAGTACTTTTGTACCGGAAATTGTGACTTCGGTAACTTCACGGCCCGGCCCCGACAGACCTACACTCCAGGCTCGGGCTGACGGCTCCCGCACAGCCGCCAGCCTGAAAACCAAGATCGGATCAAGGAGGTTCTGAATGAGGAAACTTTGTGTGATCCTTTCGGCCGTCCTGCTTGTCGGCGCCTCAGCGCTGTGGGCCAACGGCCAGAAGGAGGGCGGAGGGGCCCCCGTCACCGTCTCCTACATGACCTGGGATTCGGGCAAGGGGCTGGAGATCACCCAGAGCGCGGTCGACGCGTTCCAGAAGAAATACCCCAACGTCACGGTGGAGCTGCAGAGCGTCCCCGAAGGTTATGACGACAAGGTCATGACCGCCAACGCCGCCGGCAACACGCCGGACGGGCTTCTCATGTGGAACACGTCGCAGTTCGCGGAAGCGGGCGTGGTGGAGAACCTCTCTCCCTACATCGCCAAGGACGGCTTCGACATGGGGCAGTACCTGCCCGTGCTCAAGTCCTGGAGCACGTATAACGGCGGGGTCTGGGGGCTTCCCAAGGACTACACCCCGCGGGCAATCTATTACAACAAGAAGGTCTTCGATGAGGCGGGGGTCGCATATCCGCAGGCCGGATGGACATTCGCCGACTTCACCGACATCGTGAAAAAGCTCACCAACGGAAAAACCGGCGCGGATGCCCGCTACGGATACGTGGCCATCCCCGGACACACCTACGCAATCCAGTCGTACATCTGGATGAACGGCGGTGACCTGTGCAGCCCGGACGGCAAGACCGCCAGCGGCTACATCAACTCGCCGGCCGTCGTCGAGGTGGTGAAGTGGTACAAGGGCCTCTTCGACATGTCGGTCTCCACGGGGACCATGGACGCCTACCAGAACCTGGGCCAGACCGAGTTCCAGTCCGGGATTGTCGGCATGATGGACAACGGGATGTGGCCTCTGGCCACCTTCCTGGGGGACACGAGCCTGAGCTTCGGGATTGCCGCTCCTCCGGTTCCCCGCAAGGGCGTCGCCCTTTCCCCCGTCATCCACAGCGCCACATGGTCCGTGTTCGCAAAGGCAAAGCACAAGGACGCCGCATGGCAGCTGATCAAGTACCTGGCCGGCCCTGACGGTATCCGCATCAACTGCGCCGCGCACTGGGCCCTGCCGCCCATCTCCTCCTTGGCAGGCGAGCTTGGCTTCACGAAGGACCCCTACCTGAAGGCGTTCCTGGACATCGGCAACCAGGCGAAGAAAGCACCCACCTTCGTGCGCAGCCCGAAGTGGTTCGAGGCCGACAGCGAGTTCCAGGCGGCCCTGCAGAAGGTATTCCTTTCCAACGCAGACATTCAGAGCAGCCTGAACGACGCCGCGGCCCGCATGGACAAGATCCTCCAGGGCACCAAGTGAGAGAGTGACCTTTCTCGGAGGGGCATCGCGCCCCTCCGAGAGGTCCCAGGCACCATGAGACAGATCGGCGCAACGGCCCGCGAACGGCTCTCCGGGTATCTGTTCATCTCTCCCTGGCTCATCGGTTTCATCGCCTTCTACGCGGGTCCGATGCTCTTCTCCTTTGCCGTGAGCTTCACGAACTGGGATTTCTTCAAGAACATGACCTTTGTCGGCCTGCGTAACTATTTCCGGATCTTCAGCCCCGGGGAGGACGCGCTCTCGGGCCTGCGAAAGACGCTGGTCTTCGTCGTGCTGGAGGTGCCGCTGCAGCTGGTCTGCTCACTGGCCATCGCCCAGCTTCTGACAGAGAAGCTGCGGGGGGCCAACGTTGCCCGGTCCCTCGTGTACCTGCCCGCGGTGATCTCGGGCCCGGCGGGCGGCCTGATCTGGCGCTACATGTTCAACACGCAGACGGGGATCTTCAACTACGTGCTCTCCTTCTTCAATGTCAGGCCGATCCCCTGGATCGAAGATCCCCGTATTGCGCTTTTCTCCATCATCGGCACGGGCCTGTGGGCCGTGGGCCAGCCGATGATCCTGTTCCTGGCCGCCCTCCAGGGCGTGCCGACGGTCTTCTACGAGGCGGCCGAGGTGGACGGGGCCAGCAGGGCGCGAAGGTTCTTCTCCATCACTCTTCCCATGATCTCTCCGACAATTCTCCTGAACGTGGTGATCATCATGATCAACCAGTTCCAGGTGCTTGCCCCCCTGCTCGTCATCACCTCGGGCGGGCCGGCAAAAGCCACCTATCTGTACTCCTTCGTCGAGTACAACAACGCCTTCAAGTTCCTGAAGATGGGCTATGCCTCCGCGCTGTCATGGTTCATGTTCCTCATCATGCTTGTCGTCACCCTGCTTCTCTTCCGGTCCTCGCGGCGCTGGGTGTACTCCGAAAGCGGAAGGGGGGACATCCTGTGAGCGGGGGAATCAACGGGACCGGGCGGCCGTCGCGCAGCGTGCTCCTCTACATCCTCATGGCGGCGGTCTGCATCGTGTTCATCTTTCCCGTGTACTGGGTCTTCATAAAATCCATCAACGGCCCCATCGCCATTTTCCAGTACCCGCCGGATGTCTTTCCGGCGCGCCTCAGCCTTGCCAACTTCCAGAGCGCCTTCGGGACCTTCCACCTGCAGAGGAACTTCTTCAACACGCTGAAGATCATGGTCTTTGCGCTCCTCGGCGCTTCCCTCTCTTCCTCCGTGGTCGGGTACGGCTTTGCGCGCATGCGCTTCCGCGGCAGGAACGCCCTGTTCCTCGTCGTGATAGCGAGCATTTTCGTGCCCTGGGACGTGAAGGTCATTCCGCAGTTCATGGAGTTCAGCGCGCTGGGATGGATCAACACGTACCTGCCGCTCATCGTTCCCCTGTGGTTCGGTTTTCCCTTCTATATATTCATCTTCCGCCAGTTCATCACCCAGATCCCCTACGAGCTGGACGAGTCAGCCATCCTCGACGGGTGCACGCGGGTCGGCGTCTTCAGCCGGATCATCCTCCCGAACCTCAAGCCGCCGTTCATCACGGTTCTCGTTTACGAGTTCGTTCGGGTCTGGAACGACTTCCTGGACCCACTCATCTACCTCAACAAGAGCGCCCGTTACACTCTCAGCCTCGGCATCTATCACATGGTGTCCCCCTGGTTCATGGATTGGGGCGCCCTCATGGCCGCTTCCGCGCTCTCCGTTCTCTTCCCCGTGCTCGTGTTCTTCCTGTTGCAGAAATACCTGTTTGGCGGTCTGATACTCTCCGGCCTCAAGGCGTAGAAGAGGAGGTATCCGGCATGAACGATCATCTCCCGCGGGCTGACCGCTATGATTCCATGAAGTACACGCGGTGCGGTCGGAGCGGGCTGCGGCTCCCCGCGGTCTCCTTGGGGCTCTGGCACAACTTCGGAGGCCAGACGCTTTTCGAGGGCGCCCGTGCCATGATGCGGCGGGCTTTCGACATCGGCATCACCCATTTCGACCTTGCCAACAACTACGGGCCTCCGCCAGGGTCCGCGGAGGAGAGCTTCGGGAGGATCCTCCGGGAGGATTTTCACGGCTACAGGGACGAAATGATCATCTCGACAAAAGCCGGCTACCTCATGTGGCCCGGACCCTACGGCGAATGGGGGTCCCGCAAGTACATGATCGCCAGCCTCGATCAGAGCCTGAAACGCATGGGGCTGGAGTACGTGGACATCTTCTACAGCCACAGGCCGGATCCCGAGACGCCCGTGGAAGAGACCATGAGCGCCCTCGACCACGCGGTGCGGCAGGGGAAGGCCCTGTACGCCGGCATCTCCAACTACAAAGTCCCCGAGGCGCGGCAGGCTATCGCGATATTGAAGAAGCTCGGCACTCCGTGTCTCATCCACCAGCCCAAGTACTCCCTGCTGGAGCGTTGGGTGGAAGACGGCCTCCTCGATCTTCTCCAGACGGAAGGGGTGGGAAGCATTGCCTTCTCCCCGCTGGCGCGGGGGCTGCTGAGCGACCGGTACCTGGAAGGGATTCCGCCCGACTCACGCGCCGCGGGACCCAGTGTCTTCCTCAAACCCGAGGAAATCACCCCCGAGCTGCGGTCCCGGCTCGTGAAGCTGAACGCCATTGCCCGGGGGAGAGGCCAGAGCCTTGCACAGATGGCCCTCGCGTGGGTGCTGCGGGGAGGCCGGGTGACCTCGGTGCTGATCGGGGCCAGCAAGCCTGAGCAGATCGATGACTGCGTCGGCGCCTTTCGCAACACCGAGTTTTCCGCCCAGGAGCTCAAGCGCATCGACGAAGCCCTGGGCAGATCGGCTTAGGAGGGTCCCCAGGACGCCGGGCGGCACACCGGTCCGCGGGAAGTTCCATGGCACAGATCCGTGAGATCCTCGTGCTTCATCACAGCCATCTCGATGTCGGCTACACCCACAGCCAGCCCATCATCTGGGAAATGCAGCGGGAGTTCATCGATCAGGCGCTGGCGCTGCTGGAGGATACCGCCGGCTTTCCCGAGCCGTCGCGGCCGAAGTGGACCTGCGAGGTGACCGGGCCGCTCCTTCACTGGCTCGATGGCGCCGGGGACCCCGAGGTGGACCGCTTTCGGGCCTTCGTCCGCCAGGGGCGCATCGGGATATCCGCAATGCAGTACAACACCACGGCCCTGAGCAGCGCGGAGCTTCTCTGCCGGCAGCTCGCACCCGCGCGGGGGCTGCGCAGCAGGCTCGGCGCGCGCATTTCCACCGCCATCCAGCACGACGTGAACGGCGTTCCCTGGCCGCTCGCCGATCTGCTGATGGACGCCGGCGTGGAGCTGCTCCTGATGGGAGTGAACATCGACCACGGGCACGCGGTCCGGCCCCGGCCCGGCGTCTTTCTCTGGGAAGCTCCATCGGGGCGCCGGCTTCTGGTCATGAACGGGAACGCTTACACGATGTTCGACCAGATCCTGCGGACCTGGGACAACTCCATCTCAAGCATGCAGGAGGGTCTTGCCGAATACGCGGCCCACCTCGAGGCCCTGAACTATCCGCACGATTTTCTCTACTTGACCACCACCAACCCGCCGGAAGCGTGGGACAATTCGCCTCCCAACCCGTGGGTGGCCGAGCTGATCCGTGAATGGAATGAAAAGATCAAAGACCCCCTCATTCGGTACGTGACACCGGAGGAGCTGCTGGAACGGCTTCGCTGGATCCCAGCGTCTTCCCTGCCCGAGCTCCGGGGCGACTGGACCGATTACTGGACATTCGGCAATGGGGCAAGCGTCTATGAGACATCCGTCAGCCGACAGGCGAGGCTTTCCCTGGAGGCCGCGGAGATGCTCCAGGCCCTGTGTCCTGATCTTCCCGGCCCTCACCTGAAGCGCGCGCGCAAGGAGGCGTGGGAGAAGCTTTCCCTCTACTGCGAGCATACGTGGACATACTGGGACCCGGCTCCCGAAAACCCTCCCACCCGGGCGCAGTCCCAGGTCAAGGGGGCGTTTGCTCACGAAGCGCGCGAGCTTGCCGAGTACCTTCTCATCGACCAGCTGGAGGCCCTTGCCGGGAACTCTTCCCAGTCAGGGAGGCCGGACCAGCTCCTCATCGTGAACCCCACCTCGCGAGCCCGATCCGTGAACGTCCGGTTGCCAGGGGCATGGCTGGCTCCGGGGAAACGACTGCGCGTCCAGCGCTTTGCCTGGTCGAGCCAGCGGGAGGGCAGGGAGAGGGGCAGCGCGTTTGGGCCCGTTGAGCTGCCTCCGTTCGGATGGAAAAGAATCCCAATCAGCGCGCTCGCGCCGGCAGGGACCTCTTCCTCTGTGAGGCTTTTCGATGAAGGCGGGACCGAGGCAGTCATCGAGTCTCCCTTTCACACGTTGAGGTACGACAAGTCCACCGGCCGGGTCCTCGGCCTGCGGGACAAAGCGCGCGCGTGGGACGTGCTGGCGCGTGGCGGCGGACACGGGAAGGTGTCGTTCTTCGAGCCTGTCAGGGAGCGGCCTGACCCGAGCGTGGACGGCAGCAGGAATGCCATCTACGAGCGGGACCTGGAGAAGGAGAAGCTCGACAAGGATTGCTGGAAGCCGGAGTGGAAGGCAGAGAGGCTGGGCCCCGAACGTCTCCTCTCCTGTACCGCGTCCCGGGACGAGGATTCTGTCTCCCTTGTGCGCGAGCTCAGCGTGCCGGGGCTCGACCTGGTCCGACAAAGAATAACGTTGAGCTCAGAGACCGATGGAATCGAGCTGGAGGCAACGCTGTACAAGCAGGATCATGTGGGGCCCGAAGCGCTGTACTTTGCTTTCCCCCTCAATCTTCCCGCGGGCTGGAACGCCCATTTCGATACGGCAGGTGTTCCGGTGGAGCTGGACGCGGAGCAGCTGCCGGAGAGCTGCCGGGGCTGGATGAGCGTTGATACCTTTGCCGCCCTCCACTCGGAATCCCTTTGCGCGGCCCTTGTCTGCCGTGACTCGACGCTCGTCCAGCCCTGCGGCTTTTCGTTTGGAAGGATCCTCCAACACGTGCCCCGGCCGGGAGAGCCGCTTCTTCTTGCCTGGCCGCTCAACAACTACTGGAATACGAACTACCCTCTCTCACAGCCTGGGATCATCCGGCTTCGATGGGGATTCCTGACGACCGGGGCGTACGAAGCCGCGGACCTGATGACGCGGGCGCGCGAGCTCCTGCAGCCGCCGATCGTTCACCCCGCCGCTGGCGCTCCTGGGGAGGGGCGGTTTCTCGTTGTGGAAGGCGTCGGGGTGCTGGTGAATCACGTGAAGCCCGCCGCGGACGGCGGCGGCATTCTCGTCCGTCTTGTCAACGTCGGTGACCGAGACAGCGTCGTGCGGCTGCGCCCCGGCGGTTTCCGTCTCCGATCCGCCTGGCTGTGCGGCACGCTGGAAGACGACAGGTCGCCGCTCCCCATTGTCGATGGCATGGCTGAGTTGACTCTTTCTCCCAGGCTCCTGACGCTTGTTCGGCTGGGCGGCGCGTGAGGCGGCCCTGGACTGGGCCGCTTGTTACTTCTCCGCGGTCCTGAGGGCAGTCACGAGCTTTTCGTATTTCTCGTGGATCATCTTCCCGTCGAAATCCCGGAATGACTCGAGCATCTTGTCCAGCTCCTCCGCGCCGAAGTAACGTTCTGTTCGAGGGAAGAAATCCCTGTCTTCCTTGCGGATGTGCCCCGGGTAGAACGCCGCCAGCCACTTCATGATGTCGGTCATTTCTTGTACCGCTTCCGCCCGGCCCTTCAGGAAGCGCTCTTTGGCGCCCACGAGAGCCCTCACTTTCTCCCTGGCCTGCCGATGTTCGTCCACGAGCTCTGCCATCGTTTCGGAGTCCTTCCCGGTCAGAGCCTTCCGCTCCAGCTCCTTGAAAAGAATATCCTCTTCCTTTCCGTGGTGGGTGCGGTCTGCATATGTTCGAATAAAATCCACCGCGGAGTCGATGAAAACGGGGTCGACTTTTCCGCCTTTGCTGATCCTTCCGGCCTCGTCCGCAATGACGCAAAGCATTTTCTCGATGAGACGATGCTCGATCATCAAGGGCCCTCTTGGTTTCATTTCGATACCTCCCGGGGCGCCCCGCGCGAAGGAGTCACCCAGCTATCGGTGTATGGGATTTGTTCCGCCGGCCAGCGTAGCAGGGACTGTGAATGAAGGGCAAGGCGGCGCCGACCAGCGGCCGAAAACGCACGAGGATTAGCCGCGCTCGACCGGCTCCCCTGCAGATGCTACCATGTCGTATGCAGGGTCAATTTCTCTAAGAGCCAGAAGAAGTGAACCTTCTCCAGCTTCATGGCGCGGCCCTCCGTGTGCCGGGCGACGATGCTCTGGAGGATAGAAGCAAAAGGCGTGACGCCGATCCCCGCGCCGATGAGCACCGCGTGGTGCGAGGCGAAGATGCGCGTGCTGGGGCTCCCGTACGGCCCCTGGAGGAGGACCGGGCATTTCCCGTTTCTCCCGGGGCAGCTTCGTGAAGAGCCGATGAAGCCTCCGCGTCCAGTTTCCCAGGGCGCGGATGTGAAGCCCGATGTGGCTCCTGTCCTCGGGGTTGCTGCTGATGGTGAAGGGGTGCCACCCGAAGGCGCTCACCCGGGGGATCTTCAGGTAGGCGAACTCCCCGGGCTCGAACTCGAAGCCGTCGGGTCGATGGAGCTTCACGTGCGTGACGCCGGTCGGGAGAGCTTCTCCGTGCCTGACGAAGCTGATGGTACGCTTGTGCACCTGGCGGATGATCAGCTCGGCAAGGAAACCGGCAACCGGCACCGCCGCCCAGGGAATGAAGGAGCGGGCATGGACAAGGAAGAGCGCGAACCACGCCCAGTACAGGATATGGGTGACGGCGAACACCGGGTAGAGCGTCGAGCGGCGGATGAACGGCTGGGCGAAGAACCACATGATGAAGAACACGCCCAGGAGAACGAGCCCGCTGAGTCCCGCTTGCGTCCGCAGGAGGCTGTCCATGAACGGCACGGAGAGGGTGGTGTAGTTCAGGAAGTGCGCGCCCGTATGGAGGAGCGCGAAGAAGAACAACACGTAGCCGACGGTCCTGTGAAACCCGATGTTGTGGTCGACAGGGATCAGGGCGAACAGAAAGGTCTGCCGGATCCACCGCATCAGGGTGCGTATCATCGGCAGGAGGATCAGCATCCCGTTGAAGTCGAGGCAGGCGCCGGCGCCCCGGGCCACCTGGATGTAGATGTTGGCGCCGCCGCCCGGTAGCGGCTGAAGGCAAGCCAGAAAAACCAGGCGTTGGCCCCCACGTATGCGGCGACAAGGAGGAACCGCCAGAGATAGTAGGGGACCACGACCATCGCCTGGCGCACGATCGTGCTGAGGCGGACGTGGCGCACGTCGAGGGGCTGGCTGCCCTCCGCGCCGAACCAGTCAGCGACGCTCTGGATGAGCTTCCGTCGGACCAGCTCGTGGGCGGCGAGGAGCCTTCGAAAAGCGGCAAAGTCGAGGGTCCTGCGGCGGCCTTTCGCCAGCAGCGCGTCACGGACGGCGTGGCGCTCGGGAATGCCGATGGCAATCCGATTGGACGACAGGCAGGCCTGGAGCATGTGGTCCAGCTCCTGCGCGTCGATCTTCCCGTCCGCGTCATCATCGTGAAGGCGGAAGATGAACCGCAGCTTGTCCTCGTCCTCGCCAAGAATCAGCGAGACCACCGATTTCAGGAAGTCGGTTTCGGAGACGCGGCCGTCGCCGTCGTCATCCAGGACGGCGAACAGACGTCGCGCAATGTAGGGGTTGCCGATGCCGAGAAACCGCCGCCTCGATGACGACTTTTTCCTGGGAAGCCGCGCCGCGCGAAGGCTGTACCACGAGCATGCGGCGGACATGCCGATCTTCGACTTTCACTGCCATCTGCCGGTCCAGGACATTGCCGAGAACCGAAGGTTTCGAAATATCACGGAGATCTGGCTCGGGGGGGACCACTACAAGTGGCGCGCCATGAGAGCGTGCGGCGTGCCGGAGCGCCTGATCACGGGCGACGCCACTGACGAGGAGAAGTTCGCGGCCTGGGCAGAGACCGTGCCCGCAACCATCGGGAACCCCCTGTACCTCTGGACCCATCTCGAGCTGAAGCGCTATTTCGGAGTCTCCGGGAAGCTCCTGGGGCCCGGCACGGCGCGGGAGATCTACCAGACCTGCTCATCGATGCTCTCGGGGGAGACCTTCAGGGTCCGGGGGCTTCTTCACCGCATGAGTGTACGCGTCGTGTGCACCACGGATGATCCGACGGATTCTCTCGAGCATCACGCGCGCCTCTCCGCGGATGCGTCGTTCGACATGACAGTCGCGCCAGCCTTCAGGCCGGATGGGGTGATGATGGTGGAGGATCCTGTCCAGCTCAATTCCTGGATCGACAGGCTCGAGAAGGCCGCCGACAGGGAGGTCCGGGACTGGCGGGGTCTGGTCGAGGCTCTCCGCGCGCGCCACGGTTATTTCCACCAGCGCGGATGCAGGATCTCCGACCATGGAATCGAAGCGCCGTACGCGGAGGATTTCACGGAGGCCGAAGTCAGCTCGATCTTTCTTGCCGCCCGAAGCGGCAGGAGCCAGGGCCCCGATGAAGCGGGCCTCTTCAAGTCCGCCATCCTCCTTGAGCTTGCCCGCATGGACGCGGAGGCGGGATGGGCTCAACAGCTCCATATCGGCGCGTTGCGGGACATCAACACGCGCTTCCATCGGAGCCTCGGGCCGAATTCGGGCTTCGACACCATTGATGACGGCCCGTTTGCGCGGTCCCTGGCCCGATACCTGGACAGGCTCGATTCCCAGGGTATCCTTCCAAGGACAATTCTCTACTGCCTGAACCCGTCGGACAACCCGGTGCTGGCCAGCATGGCCGGCAATTTTCCCGGGGAGAATGTACGGGCAAAAGTCCAGTTCGGCCCCGCATGGTGGTTCAACGATCAGCCGGACGGAATGCGGGATCATCTGCGGATGCTCGCGGACATGGGATTGCTATCCCGTTTCGTCGGCATGGTTACGGATTCCCGCAGCTTCCTCTCCTACCCCCGCCACGAGTGCTTCCGGCGGGTGCTCTGCGACATGCTCGGCGAGTCAGTGGAACGGGGCGAAGCCCCCCGAGACTACAAGCTGCTCGGCGCGATGGTGCGCGATGTCTGTTTCCACAATGCAGTGGAGTACTTTGATCTTCCTTTGAAGACGGGCATGAAGGCGGCCGGCTGACGCGAGGGGAAGCTCATCCGCGCGGCGGGGCTCCCAGCAGCCGCAGATGCTTTTCCATGTGCTCTTCCACCACCGCGTAGTGCAGCTCTTCGTTCTGCGCCAGACAGCTGAAGATCGAATCGCGGATCCGCGGGTCTTTCAGCAGCCCGCCGTAGGTGATGTGGAGAATCTGGCGCGAATCGTTATGGTCGAGCAGCTGCTCGAGCTTCGCATCGGAGAGACCGGCGGCATCCGGAACAGCCTTCGGGTCAGCCGCCACGTGGTAGAGCCGTGTGGCCTCGGGGAAGGAGGCGAGTGATTTGGCAAACATCGCGCGAAAGAGCGCCGGGTTGACCCGCGCAACGACGCGCACTGCCTGCAGCCAGCTCGTTCCGGCCGTCTTCAGGTGCAGGCGCATCCCCGTCTGCCTGCCGATGGACGGGTACACGGAAAACTTGTCGCTTCCCGAGTGGATGGAGATCTTGTAGCCGCCGAAGGCCTTCGCGATGTCGCAATGCACGGTGAGCTGTCTTTCGAACTCCTTCACATCTCCGATGTAGTCGATTCCCTTCTGGAACTCACCGATGAAGCGGGGCGCGAGAGAGCTCACCGTGACCCCGCGAAAGGCAAGCTCGCTCGCGAAGAACAGGTGGTGGGCAGGCAGCGTCGGAGCGGTGGTTTCATCGATGCTTATCTCGAGGTCGTAGTCGTCGCCCCTCCGGGTCCGCAGGTGGCGGTCTACCTCCTGGGAGAAATCCAGGGCCGGAAGGTACATCAGCGCGCACCGCCTCGCCTCCGTCTGGCTGAGCTGCACCGTGGAGGCGGCAAGCTGAAAGGTCCTGTCCGCATACATATGCGTCACGCGGGCCTGCACCTCGTCCGGCAGGTTTTCGAACTCCGCATCCACTTTTCCCGGGCTCCAGGATGCGGGCCCGGGAGACATCACCTCGGTCAGGTCCAGGGTGATCATGGGCATCCCGGCATTCAGCGCCGCATCGATGTCGGTCATCGACTTGAGGTGGTCTCCGTCAGCGCCGTAGCCCGTCTGCCAGCCTTCCTGGAAAACGAGAAACGTCACGTCCCTGATCACGCCAGGGAAATCCCGCCCGGTGAGAGTGAGCTCGCGGACGGATTGCTGGGCAAGCACGGGTGCGACATCGTATTTCGCCACGGCACGGAGCTGACCCGGCGTTGCCAGCCCGAGCCGGTCGCCGCACCCGAAGGTCGTCTTCCTGTTCCGAAGAGAGACCGGCGCGGTGAAAGGGAAGACTGCATGGAGACGCTCGGCGTTCACCTGGTTGAACCGGGCCTTCAGGATGGAGATGCCCCCGATGCGCGCGCGCTCCCCGTCGAACCCGGAGCCAAATGACTTTTCGCTCAGCAGGTAGAGGCTTTTCTCCCCGTTTACAGTCCCGATGAAATAGAGGATGGAATTGTCGAGGCACAGTGACCTTCGATAGAGGGTGGCTTCCCCATCCTTGACTCTTAGCGGGCCCTCGCTTTTGAACGCGTCCACGCCGGCCCTGTCCAGGTCCAGGATTCCGGACTGCCTGGCCAATCGAAGGATCGCTTCCATGAAACGCGATGGTATCCCCGAGGCGGCATCGCAGTCCAGAACGTCAGGGGTCCTGCGCCAGGATGCCGTTTGCCGCCCTGATGCCGCTGGCCCATGCTGCGGTAATGCCGCGGCTCGTTCCGGCCCCGTCCCCGATCATCCAGATGCCCGGCCGCGCCTGGAAGCTGTCATCGATGAACCGGGGCTTGTTCCCGTAGAGCTTGATCTCGGGGTAATACATGATGGTCGAGGGGTGGAGGACGCCGGGGATGATCGTGTCGAGGAGCTTCATGGACCGCCAGATGGCGCGAAGGATCTTGGACGGCATGGCAAGGGCTATATCGCCGGGAGTGCATGTGGAAA
Source organism: uncultured Spirochaetota bacterium (assembly GCA_963753085.1). GTDB lineage: Bacteria > Spirochaetota > Spirochaetia > SZUA-6 > Fen-1364 > Fen-1364. The sequence continues at coordinate 100,625 of CAVWBF010000011.1, forward strand.
GGGTCGGGGCGAAGTCATAGAGGTCGTCGTTGAAGCTTTCCGCCTTCGAGCGCTTGCCGAGGCGGAAATCTCCGACGCGCTGCATGAGGGGCTGGCCGCCGCCCATGAGCATTGCCTGCTGGCCCAGCATCTCGGCAAACTCCTGCCCGCTTGCAAGCGGCTCCGTGAACCGCACGGTCTTCAGAAGCGCGAAGTTGGCGAGGCCCCGGACCTCCCCGCGCTCGGAGAAGGCGTGGCCGTTCACGCTGAAGTAGGGGCGCCCGTGCCGCGCGGAGTACTTCTCCTTCACCACGTACGCCCGGCCGCTGTTCGTGCAGAAGCTGCGGACTTTCTGGGGGAAATGGAACTTCGGATCGTAGTAGTCGCGGACGATGGGGTAGTTGTGCTCCCGCGTTTCGAGGCGCAGGCCGATGTCCACGACGTTGTCCACGTAGGGCACCGTGAGCCTGTCCATGAGGCCCTGGAGGAAGGAGAACCCCTTCCTCCCCGGCGCGACAACCAGGCTTCCGTAGCCGATCTCCCGCCGGTCGGTGAGGAGGATGCGCTCGGATTCCCGCACATCGAGGGCGGTTTCCCCGAGGGAGATCACCGCGCCCGCCCGGGAGATTTCCTCCACCATCCCGCGGGCCAGGCGGATCCCTCCATCGGTCCCGAGGTGGGTCTGGCGCACCTCAAGGAGCGCCACTCCCAGCTTCTCGGCCCGCCGCGTGTACACGGCGAGGTTCTTCCGCGGGAGGATCGAGGGCTGCAGCCGCGAGCTGACCGCGTCGAGGCACCGCTCGGCCGTGGGCGCGTCCCAGCAGTCCAGCGGAAAGCCGATGGGAAACGTGAAGTTCATCTTGCAGTCGTTGCAGAGGCCCCCCGTGCTGAGGGACGAGCTGTCGATCAGGAGGACGGACGCCGATGGCCGGCTCTCCAGGAATGTGAAGCCGGCGCCCAGGCCCGCGGGGCCCGTGCCGATGATGACAAGGTCGAATCGTTCCGCCATGGGAGTGTGGGCTGTGGTCCCGCTCAATCCATATGGAAGACTTCCTTCAGGGGGACTACCACGGGAGAGTGATCCGGATTGCTGTCCATGATGTCGGCCATGTACTTCCACCACTTCTTTACGATCTCCCGCGAGGGGAGGAGATCGGAGGTGTTGCCTTCTCCGAGCTTCTGGAATGCAAACAAGGTGAGGGTGGACTCATCCAGGTAGATCGAGTAGTCGGACACCCCGGCGGTCATCAGCTCCCGGACCAGCTCGGGCCAGATCTCGTCATGGCGGCGCCGGTACTCGGCTTGGAACCCGGGCTTGAGCTTCATAGTGAACGCGTTTCTCGTCATGGCCTCTCCTGGTCGGAATCCGTCACTGGGTGACGAAACTGCTCCACCGAGACGGGGCGATACCCGTTTTTTTTCGGAAGAGCCGGGAAAAGTAATACTGGTCGTTGAACCCCAGCCGGAATGCCACCTCCTTGATGGGCAGCGCGCCGGCTTCCAGCAGCTCTTTTGCCTTTCGGATCTTGATGCTGATGAAGTACTGGTGCGGAGTCATCGCGGTATACGACTTGAACACCGCGTTCAGGTGGGACGCGCTCACCCCGAGCGTTTCCCCCATGCCGTTGAGGTTGACCTCGCGATAGATGTTCTCTTCCATGAAGAACTTCGCCTTCTCAACGAGCCCTTCGGAGCTGGAGTGCTGGACGGTCTTCCTCTCATGGGCAAGGACCTCCGCGATGAGAGTGAGGACGAGGGAGCTTGCCCTGATCTGGTAGAGGGGCTGCTGGGTCTGGACCAGCTCGAAGATCCTGCCGTAGATGGCAAGGAGGCTGTTCTGCAGGCCGACTTCGTAGACGGGCTTGCGGGCGGAGAGGAACCCCTGCTCGCGGAGCGTGTCCGCGTGCCGGCCCCGGAACCCCACCCAGTACTCCGTCCATCCCACGTCGAAGTCAGGCTTGTAGTAGTGCCTCATCCCCGGGAGAATCATCATCACCGTTCCCGGCACGACGACATGCGTTGTCTGGTTCGACTCGAACACCCCGCGTCCCTTCGTGATGTAGACCATCTGGTACTCGGTGAGGGTGCGGCCCACGGCCACCGTCTTGAAGGGAAGGGGGTGGCCGTCCTTGTTCGGGGGATATCGCGTATGGGGAGCAACCTCGTTGTGGCCGGCGTCCGTGCACACCAGCTGCCACTTCTCGTCCTCCTCGCTGTACGTCAGGTAGCGGAAGAAGCCATTTCTGCCGTTCCCCTCGTGGGCCATCGGTTTCTTATACCAGTTTTGTCCATCCGTGGCAATTTGTTCCATCCCCTCCGAAGAATAGTCCATTCTCGCCGCGGAGTTCCCATTTGATATTATGTGCGATGCAGCCGCAGGCGGGCGCGGGCACGCGAGGCAGAGTCGGGCTTTTCGGCATCGGTCTGGACACCTACTGGCCGCAGTTCACGGGGCTGAAGGACCGTCTCCAGGGGTATCAGCAGTACATCGCCGGACGCATCGGGTCACTCGGGGTGGAGGTGGTTGACGCAGGACTGGTGGATTCCCCGGACAAGGCTCGGTCCGCGGCGCGGCAGTTCACCGAGCAGACCGTCGACGCAATTTTCCTGTACATATCGACGTACGCATTGTCCCACACGGTGCTTCCCGTCGCCCAGCAGGCGCGCGTTCCCATCATCGTTTTGAACCTCCAGCCCGTGGCCGCCATTGACTACGAGAAGTTCAATTCCCTCGGAGATCGGGGTGTGATGACCGGAGAATGGCTGGCCCACTGCCAGGCCTGCGCGGCGCCCGAGATCGCCAACGTCTTCAACAATTGCGGGATCGATTTCAACCTCGTCACAGGCTGGCTGAAGGAGGAAAGCGCGTGGGAAGAGATCGGCTCCTGGGTGGATGCCATTGCCGCGCGGCGGGAGATCCGCGACACGCGCGTGGGGATCCTTGGGCACTACTACGCGGGGATGCTGGACGTCTACACCGACGTGACGCGCCTTGCGGACGTCTTTGGCTGCCACTTCGATCTCATCGAGATGGATCAGCTGAAGGACCACCGGGACCGCGTCGGCTCGCCCGCCCTCCGGGAGAAGCTCGCCCAGTTTGAAAAAGAGTTCCGCGTGTCCTCTGAATGCGGAAAGGCGGAGCTGGAGCGCGCAGCGCGCACCTCCTGCGCGCTCGACTCACTGGTTGCCGCTTCCCGTCTTGGCGCCATGGCCTACTATTATGAGGGAGTGAGCGGGAGCGAGCACGAGGACATCGTCACCTCTGTCATCGCGGGAAACACGCTGCTCACGGCGCACCACGTCCCGATTGCAGGCGAGTGCGAGGTCAAGAACGTCATGGCGATGAAGATCATGGACTGCCTGGGCGCCGGGGGTTCCTTTTCCGAGCTGTACGCCATCGACTTCAATGACGATGTCGTCCTGTGGGGCCACGACGGCCCCGCGCACCCGGCCATTGCGGAGGGACCGGTGGGGCTCGTGCCGCTGCCCGTGTACCATGGCAAGCCAGGCAAAGGGCTTTCGATCCAGATGAGCGTGCGTCATGGCCCCGTGACGCTCCTTTCCGTGGTCCAGGGGCGGGGCGGCAGGACATTCTTTCTCACCGCGGAGGGCGAATCGGTTCCGGGTCCGACCCTCCAGATCGGCAACACCAACAGCAGGTACCGTTTCCCCCTGTCCGCCCGGGAGTTCACGGACAGGTGGTCCCGGGCGGGGCCCGCCCACCATTGCGCCATCGGCGTGGGGCATATCGCCGACAGGGTTGACAAGCTCGCGCATCTCCTCAAAATCGAGTGTCTGAGGGTCTGTTGACAGGAGTCCGACAGAGTGGCTGACCGCATTCTTGAGCTTTCGCACATCACAAAGACATTCCCCGGCGTGAAGGCGCTCGATGACGTTCATTTCGACCTGAGGCACGGTGAGATCCACGCACTCATCGGGGAAAACGGCGCGGGCAAGTCGACCCTTATCAAGGTGATCACCGGGGTATACCAACCCGACGCCGGTGAGATTCTCTTCGATGGCTCGCCGGTGGAGATCCACAGCACGGCGGATTCCCAGAGGCTCGGCATAGCGGCCATCTACCAGCACGTCACCTGCTACCCCGACCTCTCCGTCACGGAGAACATCTTCATCGGGCACGAGAAGATCCAGGCTTTCACGCGAAAGATCGACTGGAAAGACCTCCACCAGAGGGCGGCTGAGTTGCTTGGCCAGCTGGACGCCGACTTCGACCCCCGGGCGCTCATGGGGAACCTTTCGGTGGCCCAGCAGCAGATCGTGGAGATCGCCAAGGCGCTTTCCACCAATGCCCGCATCATCATCATGGACGAGCCGACGGCGCCGCTCACCGCGCGGGAAAGCGAGGACCTCTACCGGACCACCGAAAGCCTGCGCGACAAGGGCGTTTCCATCATTTTCATTTCTCATCGCATGGAGGACATGTACCGTCTTGCCTCGCGCGTGACCGTGTTCCGCGATGCGCGGTACGTGGGAACGTGGAACCTCAACGAAGCGCGGCGCGAGGACCTCATCATGGCCATGGTGGGCCGCGAGATCACCCAGTTCTTCCCGAAGCGCCGGGTGGCCATCGGGGAGGAGATTTTCCGCGTGGAGGGCCTTTCCCGGACGGGGTACTTCAAGGACGTGTCCTTCTCCCTTCGAAAGGGCGAGATCCTCGCCATCACCGGCCTGATCGGCGCTGGCCGCACCGAGGTCTGTGAGGCAATCTATGGCGTCACACATCCTGACCGGGGACGCATCATCCTGGAGGGCCTGGAGCTTCACATCGCCAATCCGGCCCGGGCAATCGAGCTGGGAATCGGGTACCTGCCGGAGGACCGGCTGCGCCAGGGCCTCGTGCTGGAATGGGAGCTGGCCAAGAACGTGACGCTCCCGACCCTCGGGAAGTTCTCCACCCTGGGCTGGCTCCATCCGAAGAAGGAGAATGCAGTCACGAAGGAGCTGGCGGAAAAGCTCGAGGTGAGAGCGGGCAGCGTCTTCGACCTGGCCTCCACGCTGTCCGGGGGAAACCAGCAGAAGATCATTGTCGCCAAGCTCCTTGCCGGCACCATGAAGGTCATCATCCTCGATGAACCGACCAAGGGCGTGGACGTGGGGGCCAAGACGGCCATCTTCAATATCATGACCGACCTCGCGGGGACCGGGTACGGCATCATCATGGTCTCTTCGGAAATGCCGGAAGTGCTCGGCATGAGCGACAGGATTGTCGTCATGAGGGACGGGAGAGTGGCGGCGGTTCTCGACACAGCCTCGACCTCCCAGGAGCAGATCCTCCGCGCTGCCATGCCCCAGACGGTGCACGCATGAGACGCTCGGCATCATTCACCGAGAGCTTCCGGGAGCTGGGTCTCCTGGCCTTCATCGTCGTGATCTGCGCCATTTTCCAGATCCGTAACCGTAACTTCCTGACCCTCAGCAATATCCAGGATCTTCTCACCAACACGGCAATCCTCAGCATCATGTCGGTGGGGATGATGATGGTGATCCTCACGAGGGGCATCGACCTCTCCGTCGGGGCTATTGTCGCCGTCGCGGGCATGGTCAGCGCGTTGACGGTGAACCTGTTCCGCGGCATCTCCCCCGTGGCTTCGATCCTGGAGGCGGTTGCCGTGGGAACCGTGGCGGGAGTCCTCAACGGGCTCCTGGTGGCGCGGTTCAACGTCCTGCCCATCATCGCGACCCTCGGCACCATGAACATCATCCGCGGCGTGACCTACGTCATCAGCGGGGGGGCGTGGGTAAGCTCCTACCAGATGTCGCACGGCTTCAAGCAGATCGCAACCGGCGGGGTGCTCGGCGTCAGCAATCCCATCATCATTGCCGTGGTGATCAATGTCGTGTTCTTCTATTTTATCAACCACATGCGGACGGGGCGCCAGATCTATGCCGTGGGCTCCAACCCGGAGGCCGCGGACATTTCCGGCATCCCTCGCCGGCGGATCATCTGGCTGGTCTACACTCTCATGGGCGCCCTTTCGGGACTGGGGGGCGTGATCTGGGTGGCCAAGTTCGCCTCCGCGCAAAGTGACACGGCAACGGGTTTCGAGCTGAGCGTCATCGCGGCCACGGTGCTTGGCGGCGTGAGCATCGCGGGGGGAAGCGGGAAGTTCTCCGGGTTGATCCTGGGCACCATCCTCCTGGGCATCCTCAACAACGCGCTGCCCCTCATCAATGTTTCTCCATTCTGGCAGCAGGCCATCCAGGGGATCGTGATCCTGGCCGCCGTGCTTACCAACGTGCTGGTCAAGAGAAACAACCAGAGGTTCGCGCTCCGAAGGCGCGCGATTTAGGAGCCAATGGTGGAAAGGTCCCTTCGGGTCGAAAGGCTGTGGAGCTGGCGCACGTTCTTCCTGCAGTGGGAATGGCTGCTCGTGCTGATCTTCGTGGCAGTGAACATCGTGAACAGCACGCTCTCCCCGTACTACTTCAGCGCCGACACGTTCCTCCAGACGCCGATGTCTTTCCTCGACATGGCCTTCCTCGTGCTCCCCATGACCATGGTCATCATTCTGGGGAACATCGACATCTCGGTCGGCTCGACGGTGGCTCTGTCCGCGGTTATCATGGCGGTGGCGTACAACGCGGGACTGGCCATGCCCCTGGCCGTCGTTCTCTGCCTTCTCGTGGCCAGCGCATGCGGCTTCATCAACGGCATCCTCATGACGAGGTTCAAGGAGCTCTCCTCGGTCATCGTGACTCTGGCAACCATGATCATTTACCGCGGCATCGCGTACGTGATCCTGCAGGACCAGGCGGCTGGGAAGTTTCCGAAATGGTACTCTTCGCTCGGCTGGGGGTCGGTCGGCAGGGTGCCCATCATCCTCATCGTGTTCGCAATCTGCGCGGTCGTTTTTGGCCTCCTTCTTCACAAGACGAGCTTCGGGCGCAAAATCTACGGCATGGGGAGTAACCTTACCGCTTCCCGCTATTCGGGGGTCAAAACAGACTCCATCATCATGATCGTGAGCGTGCTCACCGGTCTCATGGCGGGGTTCACGGCCCTTTTCCTCACCTCGCGCATGGGCAGCACCCGGCCGAACGTGGCCCAGGGCTACGAGCTGTCCGTGATCGCAATGGTCGTCCTGGGGGGCGTGAGCACCTCCGGGGGCAAGGGGCGGATTGGGGGGCCGCTCCTCGCCATCTTCATCATCGGGTTCCTGAACTACGGGCTTGGTCTGGTGAACGTGCAGGCGCAAGTGCTTTTGATAATCGTGGGGCTTCTCCTGATTCTTTCAGTTCTTGTTCTCAATGTCAGGTTTGGCGGACGGTATCAACGTTCGGTGCCCTCCGCGGCGAAAAAGATCGCCGCCCAGGAGCATCCGAACGAATCAACTCCATAAGGAGGAGGACGCTATGCGGAAGTTTCTCATCAGCGCTGCCGTGATCACAGCGATCATGGCAATTGCGCTCCCCGTGGCGCTTTTCGCGAGCGGCAGCGGGGAAAAACAGGGCGGCGCTATGGCCGGGGGCGTGGCGAAGTACGCCATCGTGTTCAAGAACACGGGGAACCCCTACGGCGACAGGCAGATGGGCGGGTTCAAGGCCGGCATAGAAGAGCAGGGCTTCCAGGCCATCCTGCGCGCGCCGGATCAGCCCACCGCCGAGGCGCAGATCCAGATCCTGGAGCAGCTCATCTCTCAGAAGGTGGCGGCCATCTGCATCGTCGGCAACGACAAGGACGCGCTGCAGCCGGTCCTCACCAAGGCCATGAGCCAGGGCATCAAGGTGTTTTCGCTCGACTCGGGCGTCAACCCGCAGAGCCGCCTGGTCCACGTCAACCAGGCTGACTCGGAGAAGATCGGCACCACGCTGATCGAGGCCGCGTACGATATGTCCGGCGGGAGCGGTGACATCGCCATCCTCTCCGCAACCAGCCAGGCGACCAACCAGAACCTCTGGATCGACTTCATGAAGAAGACGCTCGCCCAGCCGAAGTATGCGAACCTTCACCTCGTGAAGATCGCCTACGGTGACGATATCCGCGACAAGTCGGTTTCAGAGGCGGAAGGTCTTCTGCAGTCCTTCCCCGACCTGAAGGTCATCATTGCCCCCACCACGGTCGGAATCGCGGCCGCGGGCAAGGTGCTCACGGACAAGGGCCTGGGTGGAAAGGTTTTCCTCACGGGTCTGGGTCTGCCCTCCGAGATGGCCACGTACATCGAGAATGGCGTGTGCCCGTACATGTTCCTGTGGAACCCGATCGACGTCGGGTACCTCGGGGCGTATACCGCCACGGCGCTCGTGACCGGCAAGATCACCGGCAAGGTCGGTGAGAAGTTCACCGCTGGACGCCTTGGCGAGAAGGTCATCACGCAGGCGCCTGACGGCGGAACCGAGATCCTGCTTGGACCCCCGTTCAAGTTCGATAAGAACAACATCGAGGACTGGAAGAAGGTGTACTAGACATCCTTGTCTACGGGGGGCCTTCCGCACGTCGTGTGCTACGGCCCCCCTCCGACATCCTTGTCTACGGGGCGCCTTCCGCACCTCCATACCACGCCACTGCGTGGCGTGGTAGGCTACGGCGCCCCTCCGACATCCTTGTCGACGGGCCCCTCCCTCGGGGTCCGTCTCTTTTTCAGATGCCCGGCCGCCGGGGCTCCTCATCAGGCGGACTCCCTTTGTAGAAATACGGAACGCCAAACGTCCACAGGAGCACGGCGAGCGCCCCGATCCACCCGACATAGAGGTGGTAGGTGACAAAGGGTCCTCCCATCGTATAGGCCCAGATGGCAAACGCAACCGCGGAGACAGCCACCGCTACCCACTGGGGGCCAAGGTCCCGAGCCGGGTCGCGCGTCGCCAAGGCGCGGACCAGGATCACGACAAGGAAGCAGATCCCGGTCCATGCCGCCGATCCGACGTCCTGGCCGGCAGGGATCGCCCCGACCCCCACGAGGTAAAGACCGACGACCTCGGCCGGTATCAGCTTGATGAGTCGATCCAGGTACATCTGAAAACCGGAGGCGCTTCCGCCCGCCCCTGCAGCTCCCTGTTCGATCCTCAATATCGATGCCATTGTTCCGACCTCCGCCGCCCCCCCTTCCATCATTACCCACGGCGGTCATGGCGCGTTGCCATGCCTTGTCTTCAAAACAACCGCCGAACAGGGCGTCGGGTATGCTTTGTGAGAGGGATGAAAGGAGAGGGAGGCAAGCGATGATCCGACGGGTTGCGGCTCCGACGATCATTGACGACCTGCTGACGAAAAACCCGTTTTCACGGCCCGCGGAGGCGCTCGATACGGTGCTGGCGGTCATCTACCTTTGGACAGCCAATCCCGGCGCATCAGCAAAGGCCAATCGAGACTATTTTGAAAGTCTGAAGAACCAGAAGCAACCAGGGGCAAAGGCAACGTACGCGTCCTCCCATTTCATCATCGACCAGGACGGCAGCATTATCCGCTGCATCCCCGAAAGCGAGGAAGCCTGGCATGTCGGATCATCCCAGGCAGATCCAGCATCCGGAAAAATCTACACGGACTGGGCGCGCGGGCATTTCGGGACGTGTGCGGAATCCCCGTCGACAACCTCCCCGAACGCCTGCACGCTCGGGATCGAGATGTGCCCCGTCAACGTGAGCGGCGATTTCACGGAACGCACTCTCCTGGCCACCGCGGACCTGGGCGCGTTCCTGGTCAGCTCATACGGACTGGACCCGATTGCGGACATCGCCACCCACCACATGGTGGTCGGCTGGAAGGACTGTCCGCGGCTATGGACCGTTCATCCCGATCTCCTTGAGGCGTTCCGCCGAACAGTTGCCTCGCGGGTGGCCGCATGAAGAGGTTTCGGTCCCGGGTCGCACTTGCCGTGGACGGCGGGGGCATGAGGGGAACCATGGTGGTCCGAGCGCTTTCCGTGCTCGAGGACAGGAAAGCATTCGGAGGAAAGACGGCCGACAAGGTCTTCAACCTGTCCGCCGGCACCTCCACGGGCTCCATCATCTGCGCCGGTCTCGCGGCGGGCCTGTCGGGCGGGAAATTGTACGAGCTGTACCGGGCGCTGGGGCCGCAGGTCTTCAGGACCACGCTGCGCAGCCTGCTTTGGCCCCTGTTTCGATACCGTTTCGACCCGGGGCCCTTCGAACGATTCCTCCTTCAGTACATCGGCCCGGTGACGATGAGGGACATCGGACCCATGAGCCTCGTCATCACGACATTCGACCTCGTGGAAGACCGCACCCGGTTCATCAAGTCGGGGAAGTCCGACTACGCCGACTGGCAGGTGGCCACCGCCGTGCGCGCATCCTGCGCCGTCCCCACGTACTTCCCGTCGGTGAAGGGGCAGTTCGTGGATGGGGGAGTGGGGTCCTATTCGAACCCCTGTTATCTTGCCGCCTACGAGGCGTGCATCGTCAGGAAATGGGACCCCGCGGAGACGACGCTCATCAGCTTCGGCGCCGGCCGGGATCCTCACACGCTGAAGCGGGGGGACGCTGACCGCTTCCGACCGTGGGACTGGCTCGCGCCCATCCTGGACGCTTTTCAGCAATCGGCTGACGACGAGCAGCTGCGCGTGGTGAAGACCTTTTTCCGAAAGCTCGATTTCCGGCGGTTCCAGGTGAACCTGGCCAAGCCGATCGCGCTGGACGACGCGAGCGAAGACACTCTCACCCAGCTGGCCCGCTACGGCGACGAGCTTGCCGACATGGTCATGAAAGACCGGACTGACACCGAAGTCATGGCGGGCGCCTACGCGCTGCCGCCGACGATGCGACGATAGGAGGTCCGTATGTCCATGGTTCCCGGAGCGGTTCGCGACAGACTCTCACGGAACAGATCCCAGGCGCATCCGGGCGTGCATCCCCTCTCCGAGCTTACCCACAGCTCGCAGCGCTTCCAGCCTCTTCCGGCCCCCCTGGGGCCGCCCCCCTACCACGTGGACCTCGCGAGCGTCGTGCCTGAGATCGAGCAGCGCGCCGCGCGCGACCAAAAAATTGCATTCCACGCGGTGGGGGACACCGGCGGAATCAAGGACGCCACTTTCCAGAACGACGTGGCCGCTGCCATGGTGGAGGACCTGGCCGGCGGCTCCCCGTCCCCGTCCTTTTTCTATCATCTCGGGGATGTCGTGTATTTCAACGGAGAGGTCAACGACTACTACTCGCAGTTCTACGAGCCCTATGAGCAGTACCGCGCTCCCATCCTCTCCATCCCCGGCAATCACGACGGGGATCCGGTGGATCAGACGCAGACGTCCCTCGACGGATGGGTGCGGTATTTCATGACGCGGTCCCCCGGCGTGGATCCCGTCTCACGGGATGCCCCCCGGGTTACGCTGTCCCTGCCGAATGTCTACTGGACTCTCACCGGGCCTTTCATGACGCTCATCGGGATGTACACGAACGTTCCGGAGCACGGGTCCATTGATTCCGCGCAGCTGCAATGGCTCATCCACGAGTTCGACCAGGCGCCGAAGGACAGGGCGCTCGTCGTTGCCCTGCACCACCCGGTGTACTCGTTCGACGACCACCATAGCGGCAGCTCGCGGATGGCGGACGCAATCCAGCAGGCAATCAATGACACCCGGCGCATCCCCAACCTCGTCCTCACCGGGCACGTGCATAACTACCAGCGGATCGAAAAGAGCATTCACGGGAACATCGCGGTGCCCTTCCTGGTGGTGGGCGGGGGAGGCTACCACAATCTCCATCATTTCAATACCGACGTTCATCCGAAGGACGGCCCGACCACTGATCCGGGTACGGGAGCCAGCCTGGTGGCAGGCGCGGACCATGAGTGGAGCTACCTGCTGCTGAGCGTGGACGCAAAAAACCTGAGCGGTGTTGCAACCACGGTGGCCCGGGACGGGAAAATAACCAGGAATGTGGATCGATTCAGCTATCCCGCCGCCGCACTCAGCCTTCCTCGAGGCGCCGTGGCGGAGCTGTGAACGGAGGTGAAAATGAATCCCCGTCGAGAGCTGCTTCCAAGCGGCGCACACCGCAAAGAGAGGGTCGGGAAGGAAGCCCGAAAGGGCCGGCCTGCCCGGCTGGACTATCCGGCGACGAAGGTCGGAACAGCGGGAAACGTCACGGTCTACTACGCGACATCTCTCGGAGACCAGGGCAAGGCGCTTGCAACGCGGATGCTGGGCGCTGTTGCCGGCCCGTACAACGACCTTCAGACGCTTTTCGGGATTTCGGGGGGAGCGGTCAATGTCTTTGTGGCGCCGTTGAGCGGTCAAAACGACGGCTCGGGAGGCGCATACCACTACGGATGTGATTTCTCCTCGGGCGGCGACCTGTACCTTGACGCCACCTTCGCAAGCAGCGCGGTGGATCCTCTGAACCTCGAGATCGGCTTGTACGTCGCCGAGCTCTCCGAATCTTTCATGGGGCCGCAGGGCAAGGGATGGAACTGCGGGTTCTCCAACGGGGAGGCCCTTTCCCGTTATTGCGCGGAGCAGGCCACGCCTCCGGGGACCCTCAACGGGTTTGCAACGGGACCTGCCTGGGACCAGGCCGGCCGCCCTGACTGGATCAGCAGGACCGAGCAGACCGACACTGACGGCGCCAGCACTGGCTGCGGCATCGTGTACATATACTGGATGCTGTCCCTCGGGTTTGCGGCTTCGAAGATTGTTCAGGCCGGGGGCGCGACGTTTTCAGCCAACTACCAGGTCTTGACGGGCAAGACTACCGCGTACCAGGACCTCCTGGCTGCCCTCGCGGGCGGGACTATCACCTCCGACAACCCGTTCGCGTCATAGAAGCGCCGGGGTGTCTTGAACCAGCGCCCCGGGGCGCCGCTCCTAGGTCAAAGGCGGAATCCAGCTCCCGTGCGCCTCGATGAGCTCATCGCACAGCTTCACCGCGTCATCAATGGAAAGCTCGCCGGCCGTGTGCGGGTCCAGGAGGGCGGCCTGGTAGACAAGATCGCGCCGGTGCGTGACCGCGGCTTCTACCGTGACCAGCTGCACGTTGATGTTCGTCATGTTCAGGGCCGCAAGCTGGACGGGGAGCTTCCCGACGTGACAGGGGTTGATCCCCGTCCTGTCCACCATGCATGGCACCTCGACACAGGCGTCAGCGGGCAGGTTCGTGATGAGCCCGTCGTTGAGCACATTCCCCGCAATCCGGAACGGGACGTCGGTCTGCACCGCGTCCATGATGTACGAGGCATACTCGTGGGTACGCGTGTGGCCGAGGTCGGGATTGCCCGTGAGCTCGGCGCGCATCTTTTTCCATTCCTCGATCTGCCGGATGCAGCGGCGCGGGTACTCGTCCAGGGGAATGTTGAACCGCCCGATCAGCTCGGCGTAACGGCTCTTGATGAACCAGGGGTTGTATTCGGCGTTGTGCTCGCTTGACTCGGTTACGTAATAGCCGAATCTTTTCATGATCTCGTAGCGCACCATGTCGGTGTGGGGCGCGGGCCGCGCCGCGGCCCGCCGTTTCACCTCGGGATAGAGGTCCACGCCATTCTTCTCCACCTTCAGGAGCCACGCCATGTGGTTGATGCCGGCAATGCGGGCTTCAACGCCGGAGGGATCCATGTCCAGGTCTCGAAACAAGTGCGGCACGCAGACCTGGACGCTGTGGCACAGGCCGACCGCGCGCACTCCGCCGTGCAGGAGGAGCGCCCCGGTGAGCATGGCCATGGGATTGGAATAGTTCAGGAAGAGGGCGTCCGGGCACTCCTCGGCCATGTCCCGCGCAAAATCCAGGACCACCGGGATGGTGCGAAGCGCGCGGAAGATCCCGCCGATGCCCAGGGTGTCCCCGATGGTCTGTCGAAGGCCGTACTTCTTCGGGATCTCGAAATCGATGATCGTACCGGGTTCGTACCCCGCCACCTGGACGGCGTTCACGACGAACCTTGCGCCCGCCAGGGCCTTTCTCCTGTCAGAATATGTCACGATCCTGGCCCGGCAGTTGTTGACGTTGCGGTTGATCGCTTCCAGCATGGCCGCCGAATCGGAAAGCCGCGCGGGGTCGATGTCAAAGAGCGCGTACTCGAAATCCTGGAGAGAGGGGGTGAGCATGCAATCCCCAAGGACGTTCCTGGCAAAAATCGTGCTGCCCGCTCCAAGGAAGGTGATCTTGTCCACATCAGGCTCCTGCCGCGTCGCGGTTATGCCGGGCCTTCATGGCCGCGCATCCTGGTCGTAGCTGAGGTCGATTTCCTTCCGCCAGGCATCCAGCAGGCGCATGTTGCCCGCGCTGTCATCCCAGCTCATGGCAGGCGCCTGCCGGTCCGGGATGTGCTGACCCACGGTGTCCGCTTCGTAGCTGTACAGATCCCGATCAGCCGTGACAATGATCTCCTTCGGTTCGCTTTTCTCATTCTTCCAGAGGAGCACCTTCTCCGAAGGCCAGCGGGTGTTCTTTGGAAGAGGCTTCAGCGCGGTGCGCGCGGGGGTCGACGGCAGCCAGGGGTTGGGCAGGGACAGGCGGCCCTTCGTTCCGAAGACCGTGACATCGATCGGCATCTGGCAGGTGACGCCGCAGACAAGCTCCGCGATGATTCCGCGGGGGAACTCGACCACGGCCGCCGTCAACGTATCCACCCCGCTCGGGCCGATGGTGCCGAGGGCTTTCATGCGGAGGTGGTCTGCAAAGGGTTTCCCCATTGCGGCCCCCGCAATGAAGCGCGACATGGATGCCGGGTAGCAGCCCACGTCCAGGATGCCCCCGCCGCCAAGGGCCTTGTTGAAAAGGCGGGACGACCCGTCGAAAGGCACGGAGAAGCTGAAGGTGGACCTGATGGTGAGCACATCCCCTATGGTGCCCTCCTGGATCAGCTCGGAGAGCCGGGTCATCTGCGGATGGCAGCGGTACATGAACCCTTCCATGAGAAACACGTCGCTGCCGCGCGCCGCCTCGATGATGGAAGCGGCTTCCCGCGAGTTCATGGCCAGGGGCTTCTCAACCAGGATATGCTTGCCCGCCCGGGCAGCCGCGACGGCCCACTGCGCGTGGTGCGGATGGATGACGGAGACGTAGACGGCATCCACGTCCCTGTCGGCAAGCATCTCCTCGTAGCGCGCATACCTCCGCGGAATGGAGAAGTCCGCTGCAAGCGCGTCCCGCCGGTCCTGCGTCAGGCTGGCCACCGCGCGGAGGCTTCCCGTTTTCGAGAACCGCAAGCCGTTTGCGAACACCCGCGCGATCTCACCAGCGCCCAGAATGCCCCACCGCGTCATGAGACGATGATAGGAACGCGGCTGCTCCTCGTCAACATTGCGGCGGCTCATCGCGCCGACCAAAGGACACGATCGATGTGGGCCCGTTCATGCGCGATGCAGGCCGTGACGTCCGCGGCCCGCCGCACGATGCGTTCGACGAGAGCTCCGTCCGCGCCCTTGAGCCGTCCTTTTCTTTTGACCTCCCGCGCCGACGAATTTGATTGACGTCCTGCCGCGGCTGCTGCAGGATAGCCGACAGAGGAGGAAAGTCATGTTTAAAAGTTTCACTCTGCTCCTGTTCATTTCCGTGCTGGCGCTGACGACCGCGGCACCGACCTGGGTGAGCGGCCAGGACAACGGGCTGAAGCCCAGAGTGGATCAGCTCGAAAGAGACCTCAGCGCCCTTCGACAGGCCCTCAGGGACATTCAACTGACGCCAGGGCCGCAGGGTCCGGCAGGACCGCAGGGGGCCCCGGGACCGCAAGGCGTCCAGGGCATGCCGGGAACTCCAAGTGACGTCACGGTCAATGTGGAGGAACAGGGAGCGGCAGCAAGCTCTGTGCCCGTCCTGTCGGGGCTGGAAGCCTTCACGCAGCTGTCAGGCATCCAGGGCGAGTCGACCGACAGGGATCACAACGCCTGGATCGATGCCGTTGGCTACAGCTTCGGGGTCAGCCAGAGCAGCTCAACCACCGGCGGCGGGGGCGCCGGAACGGGCAGGCCTGTCTTCGACGAGTTCAAGATCCTGAAGTATGTCGACAGAGCGTCGCCGGAATTGTTCATCGATTTGGCCAGGGGCGAACATATCCAGCAAGCAGTCGTTGAGATCGGCCTGCAGGTGAACGGACACTTCCAGCGAACTTTGAAGTACGTGCTTCATGAGGTGTTTCTTGACGCCGTCAAGCCGGCCGGCAGCTCCGGAGGAAGGCTTCTGGAGGAAGTCTCTATGTCCTTTGGCAGGGTCGACATCACGTACTACCGATACAACGCCGACGGATCTCTCCGGGAGACGATCCAGGAGACCTGGGACCTCCAGAACAGAGTCTGAGAGGAGTTTCGAATTCGTCGAGGCTGCCGCCGACCAGGCGGCGGCCTCTCTCGGGCGGCCCTCCACGCCGCCCTAGGGATGGCCCTCTTCACTCTCCCATTTCTCGTGCTATGCTCACCTGAAATCACCACCACCAGGGGGATGTTCCATGAGATCCTGCACCGTCCAATCCAACATGGCGGCCTGCAACTGCACGTATGCCTGCGAGAGAAAGGGCATATGCTGCGAATGCGTGGCCTATCACCGAAAGTCCGGCGAGCTTCCCGCCTGCTATTTCTCCAGGGCAGCGGAGCGCACCTATGACCGCTCAATAGAGAACTATCTGAGGACGCGTTGAGATGAAGAGACTGACGTCAGCTCTCTGCATCCTGATTGCGGCCGCCAGCGCGCATGCCGACCTGAAGGTAGGCCTGATGCCGGCATACAATTCCATCCCGCTCGTCGTTGCCCGGGAGGCCGGATTCTTCCGAGCCGAGGGAGTTCGCGTGGAGCTCGTGCCTTTTTCCAGCCAGCTCAACCGGGAGACTGCGCTCCAGACGAGCGCGATCGACGGGACCATTTCCGACATGATCAACGCCATCCAGTCGTGGGGGCGCGGATTCGGCGCGCGCGTGACCTCCGCCAGCGAAGGGAGCTTCAGCCTTCTCTCTTCTCCCGCTTCCAGCCTGCGTAGCCTGGCCGACCTGAGAGGGCCGGGCAGCAGGGTGAGCACGGGGCTGCTGGAGGACAGCATCGTCAACTACGTCACGCAGCGCATGGTCGAATCCGCCGGGGCGAATCCGAAGAGGATCGAGCTTGTGCCGATCGTTGCCCTTCCGGCCCGGCTGGAAATGCTGCTTGCGGGAAAGATAGAGGCAGCCTGCCTTCCCGAGCCGCTGGCCACCGTGGCAAGCGCTCGAGGGGCGCACAGGCTGGCGGACACGGACGCCATGGGGACAACCCCGGGGGTCATCCTCTTCTCAAAGAAGGCGATTGCCGAGAAACCCGCCGAGATTGCCGCGTTCTACCGCGCCTACGACAGGGCAGTGAATGAAATACGCATCAACGGAGAATCCTACCGGACGGCCATCGTGGCGGCGTGCGAGTTTCCCCCCGCCGTAAAGGGCCTGATGCGGATTCCCCGGTTCCGCCGTTCATTCATCCCGTCCCCGTCCCAGGTCTCGGACGTGGCGGGCTGGATGATGGAGAAGGGGCTCGTGAGCGCCACGCCCCGATACGATGAGATCTGCGTCCAGGGATTTGCGTCTGATGCTGGAGATAAATGACTGCACCGCCGGCTATGACGGCGGGCCCGTCCTCCAGGGAGTCTCTCTCAGCGTGTCGCCGGGGAAAACGGGCTGCATCATCGGACCCAGCGGGTGCGGCAAGACGACGCTCCTGACGCTGGCAGCCGGGCTGAAGCCTGCAGATGCCGGCTTCATACGCCTCGACGGACAACCCATCACGCCGGGCGACGCCAGGGTTGGGCTTATCCTGCAGCAGTACGGCCTGTTCCCGTGGTTCACCGTCAGTGAGAATGTCGCCATCGGGCTGAGGATACGGCACATGGCCGCAGAGGCCCGGCGGGGGATCATTTCCCGAGAGCTTTCCCGTCTCGGCCTGGCGGAGCTCGCGGCGCGGTATCCGGGCGAGCTGAGCGGAGGCCAGCAGCAGAGGGTCGCTATTGCCCGCAGCATGGCGCTGGCGCCAAGGCTCCTCCTGATGGACGAGCCTTTCTCTGCCCTGGATGCGCTGAGCAGGGAATCTCTCCAGGAGATCCTCCTTTCAATGCTGGTGGACCGGACAATCATAGCGCTCCTGGTCACTCACAGCATCGAGGAGGCGGTATACCTGGGAGGCACGATCTGGCTGATGGCAGGCTCCCCCGCGCATATCGAAGCAACCTTCGACAACCCGGGCCAGGGAACCCCCGGCTACAGGGTCCAACCAGCCTTCTTCCGCCTGTGCTCTGAAATCAGGCATCGCATGGAAACCTGTCGGGCAATCTGACATGCGGCGGCATCGGTTGCTCGGAATCTACGGATTGGTGGTTCTTCTTGCGGGGTGGTGGGTTGCGTCTCTGCTTGCCCCCTCGGGGTTCATACCGGATCCGCTCACCGTCTCCGTTCGCTTCATCGTGCTTGTCCCGAAGGTGCTCTGGGTTCACGCCTTCGCGAGCCTGGGCAGGGTAACCGCCGCGCTTGCCGTGGCGCTGGTGACAGCTGTGCCTGCGGGGATCGCCCTGGGTCGGGTCCGGTTCCTCGACCGGCTTTTTTCTCCCGTCGCCTATGCGCTCTATCCGGTGCCGAAGATCGCCCTCCTGCCGGTGGTGATGCTGCTTTTCGGCCTGGGAAATCTTTCCAAGGGGGTTGTGATCTTCATCGTCCTTTTCTTCCAGGTTCTCGTGTCAAGCAGGGACGGGGCGCGGGAAATCCCTCCCCAGTACGTCCTGTCCCTGAGGTCCCTCGGGGCCAGCAGGGTCCAGGTGCTCCGCTACGTTGTCTGGCCGGCGCTCCTCCCCGGACTGCTTTCGTCTCTGCGCATCGGCACAGGAACAGCGCTGGCCGTGCTCTTCTTCGCTGAGACGTTCGGGACCTCGCGCGGGCTGGGCTGGTTCGTGATGGAAAGCTGGATGAGGATGTCGTACGTCGATATGTTTGCGGGGATCCTCTGCCTGGGCTTCGTGGGCCTCGGGCTTTTCCTGGGTATCGATCTGCTGCAAAAGAGGTTGTGTCGCTGGCAGCGGAAGGGCTGACGCCGGATTCTTAGCGTTCAGAAATGGCGCCAGCCCAGCGCGCATTCAATGAAGCAGATTGAAAGTGTTTGACCCGTCGTCGACGAAGAACACCCCCATGTCGGGATCAAAGGCCAGGCCGAACAAAGTTCCGGCGCCGGGAGGAGAGCCGGTATCGTCCAGGAGCTTGTGCGAGATCTGGACGCCCTGCGGAGTTATCTCGGTGATGAACCCGTCGTTCCCGTTGACCGTCAGGATGTGATTGCCTGGTGTCACGACGAGCCCGAGGGGGTCGTTCAGGATGCCGCCCGAGGAGACCACCTTGCCCGTGCCCGCGGAGGTCATGCGGTCCAGCGCGTCCGGGATTGCAGCGATGCGATTGTTGAGGCTGTCGGCAACGAACAACGCCATTTCAGACCTGACGCTTTCCCCGGTCCGGGCAGATCCAAGACCGACGCCCGTCGGACCGATGACAAGGGCAGCCGGATCAGTCCGTTCATCGAAGCCCGAGCCGATCACCGTCATGGCCTCCACCTTTGGCGTGCCGGCCGATGAAACATCCAGGTCGATGCGGACAACAGTGCCCTTGCTGACCACATTCGGGTTGGCGGAAACGGTCCCGTTCAGAACGTTGGTCACAAACAGCTTCGCCTCACCGTTGCCTTCCCACGCCGTCATGTCCCAGGGGCCATTGATCGGGTCTCCCGACAGGGTCTTCACCGCCTTGCCGGTACTGCCCAGGACGATGAGGCATCCCGCTTGAGCCGTGGCTGAAGTCCCGTCCGCTGTCGGCAGACTCCCCACGATCACCCAACCGGAGCTCAATTCAACAAGAGCCGTCGTCAAGCCGATCCCGCCAGGGCATCCGCCGGGCAAGGTCGTGCTGTCGATCCGGGCGAACTGGTCCACGGATCCGCCAGGACCCACCTGGACGATCGTCGTGCCGGTCCCCTGCTCATTCGCGCTGTTGTTGAAATTGCTCACGAGGAAATGACCCGCTTGCAGCTTCCCCACTGACTTCTTCACTTCGGCCACCCCGTATGGGTTGATGTCTCCGTCTGCGGGGACGGTAGAAGCGACTGTCGTGATGGATTTGAACCGCGGAAGGATTGCCCCGACGGCCTGCGGAGTCGCCCACGAGCCTTCCGCCGCGGCGATGCTTTTTCCGCCTGCGCCGCCGGTCACGCCGGGAACGCTGCACGATGCAAGAAAAAAGCCTGCTGTCGCGGCGCTGGCCAGGAAAACGAGCGTCATCCTTGCATGGATGTTGATCTTCATTGCGCGAGAACCTCCCCGTCCGAGTATTCGAATGCCCCAGGCTCGCCAGGGCTGCCGATTGCCCCGCGGCCTGGTGAGGGTGATTCCAACGGAACCCCGTCATTCGTCATACGTTCTGCGGGCCCGGGGAGTTTACCTCCCGGACTCTTGATACTGATTTGTTACGGGAGACGGAGGTTGCGGCGCAAGCTTAAACGGGGAGTAAAACCTATTGACATATCGTTATCATAATGTTAATACATTAAGACCGCAGGGTAACAGAATCCGATGGTTTCGCCACTGACCGCCGAGTCTCTCAACCCAAACAGCAAGATCCCGCTCTACCACCAGCTGTACACGCTGCTGCAAGAGAAGATCCGCTCCGCGGAATGGAAGCCGGGAGACATGATCCCTCCGGAATCCGAGCTGGTGGACCGCTACCGGATAAGCCGCGTGACGGTGCGCAAGGTCCTGGAAATGCTCGTTGGTGAAGGGCTTCTCGTGCGGGAAAGGGGCCGCGGGTCGTTCGTCGCTCATCCCAAGCTCGAGCACGGGATGACGCGGATCGTGAGCTTCACGGATGACATGAAGCAGAGGGGGCTCACCCCCCGTACCAGGATCATCTTCACGGGGCTCGTGCCGGCGCCGGCGGAAATCGCGGAGCGGCTGAAAATCCCTGCGGGCGAAGAGCTGGCCAGGATCGACAGGCTGCGCCTTGCCGATGAGGAGCCCATGTGCGTGGAGGAGTCATTCCTCGTGCATCGCTATATCCCCGGCATCCTCACCTACGATTTCACGGTCAACTCACTGCGGGAGATAAAGGAAAAAAAGTACGGGATCCAATGGTCGCGCGCAATGCAGACCATCCAGGCCATCCCCGCGCCGCTCAATATTGCCCGCCTCCTGTCCATCAGGCCGGGCGCTCCGCTTCTGTATTTCGAGCGAGTCACATTTTCGCAGAACGACATCCCCATGGAATATCTGCGCGTGTTTTACCGCGCTGACAGGTACGTGCTGCATAACGAGCTGATCGGCGGAGCCCGGTAGGGCCCGCGCAGGCGGGCGAAGGAGTGCCAATGAGCGGGAAAAAACTGCTGCTGGGGCTTGCCCCGACCCGGAGGTTCGTGTTTTCCGCGGAAGACGCGGCCCGGTACAAGGTTCTCGTGGAGCAGAAGCTTTCGAGCTGGGACATCGAGTTCGTGAACATCGATACGGTGAACAAGGAAGGGCTCCTGTACGAACGCGCCCACGCCGCGGCGGCCGCGGAGCTGTTCAAGAAGGCGAACGTGGACGCCGTGTTCGCGCCTCACGTGAACTTCGGCACGGAGGAAGTGGTCTGTCAGCTCGCCCGCAGCGTCGGCAAGCCCCTCCTGATCTGGGGACCCCGTGACGAATCTCCCCTTCCCGACGGAACGCGCCTGCGCGACACCCAGTGCGGTATGTTTGCCACGGCGAACGTCCTCAAGAAGTACGGCGTGAAGTTCTCCTGGATCGTGAACTCCCGCCTGGACGATCCCGCCTTCGAGCGGGGCGTGCGCACGTTCCTCTCCGCCGTCGCCGCGGCGAAAAGCTTCATGGGAGCACGCATCGGCCACATCAGCACCCGGCCGCCCAACTTCTACACGGTCATGATCAACGAGCAGGACCTGATCCAGCGCTGGGGCATCGAGATGGTGCCGATGGATCTCGTGGTCCTTGCGAAGCGTGTCCTGGAGCTGGCTGCCGGCGACGGCCGCGTCAAGGAGACCGCGGAGGCCATCAGGGGTAGGGTCTCCCTGAAGGGCGTGAACGAGGAAGCGCTGCAGCGCATTGCCGCCCTCAAGGTCTTCCTTGCCGACTGGGCAGAAAAGGAAGAGCTGAGCGCCATCGCGTTCAAGTGCCATGACGACCTGCCGGACACCCTCGGAATCTATCCCTGCTTCGTCAACGGGGAGCTTGCGACCATGGGCGTGCCGGTGACCTGTGAGACGGACATCCACGGCGCTCTGAGCGCGCTCCTCCTGAAGGCCGCCGCGTTCGAAAGCACGCCTCCGTTCTTTGCGGACCTGACCGTCCGCCACCCGACCAACAACAACGCCGAGCTGCTCTGGCATTGCGGGAACTTCCCCCATTCGCTCGTCAAGGAGCCCAACGCTGCATTCCTCGGCACGCACTTCGTGATACCGCCTCATCGCCCCGGCACGGGCAATTTCGAGATCAAGGGCGGGGATGTGACGATAGCGAGGTTCGACGGAATCGGCGGGGAATACTCCCTCCTCATGGGGCACGGGCGCGGCACGAAGGGCCCGTTCACCCTCGGAACCTACCTGTGGGTCGAAGTGGGCGACTGGCCCCTGTGGGAAGAGCGGCTCGTGCGCGGTCCGTATATCCACCACGTGGCAGGAATCCATGGGCAGTATGCCCCCGCCCTCTACGAGGCCACCCGGTTCATTCCCGGTCTGAAGGCCGACCCGGTGCAACCGACGGCGGAGCAGATCGGTTCGTATCTGAGGGGGGCGTAGCACAGCGCATGGAAACCTACGGGCAGCTTGGATTCGTCAACACCCGCGAGATGCTGCGAAAGGCATACGACGGGGGCTACGCCGTCCCCGCGTTCAACTTCGTCTGCCTCGAGCAGATGCTCTCAATCGTCGAGGCGTCCATGGAGACGCGCTCGCCGTTCATCCTGCAGTGCTCGGCGAACGTGCGTGCCTACATCGGGCCGGCCATGGTGCGTCGAATGGCGCAGGGATGCGTGGAGACCATGAGAGCCGCCGGTGCCCTCCTGCCGATGGCCCTGCACCTGGATCACGGGACATCGGCGGAGGAATGCGCATCCTGCATCGATGACGGGTTCTCCTCGGTCATGATCGACGGATCGGCCCTCCCGTTCGAGAAGAACGTCGAGCTCACCGCGCGGGTGGTGGAACATGCGCACCGGCACGGAGTTTCCGTGGAAGGCGAGCTGGGGGTGCTCTCCGGGACCGAGGAGGAGCATTCTGCCGCGGAGTCGAAATACACGGATCCCGCGCGCGCGGCGCAGTTCATCAAAGCCACGGGGCTGGACAGCCTCGCCATCTCCATCGGGACATCGCATGGAATCGTGAAGCTCAGGGCGAAAAAGGGGGAGCCGGTCCCGCCGCTTCGCTTCGACATCCTGGAAGCAATCAAGGAGCGAGCGCCGGGTTTCCCGATTGTGCTTCACGGGGCTTCCGCCCTGCTCCCCGGGTACGTGGACATGATGAACCGTTTCGGCGGCGCGCTTGTGGAAGCCCAGGGGATTCCGGAAGACATGGTGATCAGGGCCGTCCGTTCGGCCGTGTGCAAGGTCAATATCGCTTCCGACGGCTGGCTTGCGATGACAGCGGCTGTCAGGAAAGCCCTGGCAGAGAACCCCGCGGCCATCGATCCGAGGAAATACCTCGCAGCCGCGAGGCAGGAGATGAAGGATCTGTACGTCAGGAAGATCACGCGGGTCATGGGGAGCGCTGGAAAGGCTGTGCAGGGATGAGCGAAAGGAACGCAAGGGCTCTGGCGGAGATCGCGCGGTCCGTGCGGCTCGATGTTCTTGAGATGACCGCACGAATGGGCGGACATCCCTCGAGCTGCTTCTCCGCGGTGGAAATACTCACCGTTCTGTACTTGGGAGGGATCCTGCGGATCAAGCCAGCGGATCCGACCTGGCCGGAGCGCGACCGGTTCATCCTGAGCAAGGGGCATGCGGCTCCGGCCCTGTATTCGATTCTCGCGCGGGCCGGATATTTCCTCTTGTCCGAGCTCTCGGGATTTCGCACCATTGATTCAGCGCTTCACGGTCATCCCAAACAGAATGTCTCCATCGGAGTTGAGGTAACCAGCGGATCCCTGGGGCAGGGGCTCTCCTTTGGCCTGGGAACCGCGCTCTCGACGCGCCTGGCACATCTCCCGTGCCGCGTCTACGTGCTCCTGGGTGACGGGGAATGCGACGAAGGCCAGGTATGGGAAGCCGCGATGGCGGCCGCGCATTTCAAGGCGGAGAACCTCACGGCCATCGTCGACTATAACAAGTACCAGCAGACCGGCCCCATCGAACGCGAGATGGCCCTCGAGCCTTTTGCGGAAAAGTGGAAAGCGTTCGGCTGGCACGTGGAAGAGGCGGATGGCCACGACATGGAGGATCTGCGCAGGCACCTGGACTGCGCCCGCGCTGTCCGGGACCGGCCGCAGGTCGTCATTTCCCATACGAAGAAGGGGAAGGGCGTTTCATTCATGGAGAGCGATTACACGTTCCATGCCCGCTCGCCCAGCGGGGAACAGCTGAAGCTGGCACGGGAGGAGATCCTCAATGCGAATCGGTGAGAAGGCGGGGCTCCCCCAGGGCACGAAACAGATGCGGGACGCGTTCGCCGGAGCCCTCGTGGATGTCGCCAGGGCAGACGCGCGAGTCGTGGCCCTGGACGGCGATCTTTCCAGCTCCACGGGAATGGGGCCGATGAGGAAGACCTTTCCGGAGCGCTTCTTCAACATGGGGATCGCTGAGGCGAACCTCGTGGGCGTCAGCGCCGGCTTTGCCGCCAACGGTTTCATTCCCTTTGTCGGAAGCCTCCCCTGCTTCCTCCTGCCCAACGCCTTCGACCAGCTTCGGCTGCAGGTGTCCATAGCAGGCCTGAACGTCAAGCTGCTCGGCAGTCATGCAGGCATCTCGACCGGGCGTGAAGGCCCCACGTCGCACGCCATCGAGGACTTCGCGCTCGTGGGCGGTCTGCCTGCGTTTTCCATCCTGGTTCCCAGCGATGAGACCGCCATGGCGGCCTGCGTCAGGGCGGCCGCGGAGCACGTCGGCCCGGTGTACATCCGCAGCAGCCGCGGCGAGTTTCCCCGAATCTACGCGGACGGCAAGTGCGAGGTGAAGATTGGAAAGGCAAACCTGGTGAGAAAGGGCGCTGACGTGACCATCGCCGCATGCGGGCTGATGGTGGGAGTCGCCCTGGACGCCGCGGCAATGCTCTCTGAAAAAGGAATCCAGGCCAGGGTGCTGGACATGCTGAGCGTGAAGCCCATCGACCGGGACGCCGTCCTTGCCGCGGCCCGGGCGACGGGAGCAATGGTGACCGCGGAGGAGCACCTCGTTCGAGGAGGCATGGGCGCGGCAATCGCGCAGGTGGTTGCGGAGGAGTGGCCCGTTCCAATGCGGTTCATCGGCATCCATGATACGCACATGGAGTCCGGCTCCGTGGAAGAGCTGATGGCCCGACACCATTTCACCGCGGGGGACATCGTGGAGGCCGCGCGGGCAGTGGTGGCGGCGAAAGGCAGACGGTGAGACCGTGCTTCTGAACGATCTTCGAAAGCGGGAGAGTGCCGGCAAACCCATCCGCGTCGCCGTGAGCGGCGCCGGTTGGATCGGCAGCGGATTCGTCACGCAGGCGTCCCGCATGAAGGGCATGCAGGTCTCGGTCCTCGCGGACACGGACACGGCGCTTGCCCGCAAAGTCCTCGAATCCACCGGGGTGCCCCCTGATCGTATCGTAGAGACGGAAAAAGTTTCCGCCGCGGCGGATTCGCTTCGCGCCGGCAAGCGCGTGGTGACCGGTCTCGACGGCCTGGCTGCACAGCTTCAAGACGTGGATATCGTGGTGGATGTGACCCCTTCCCCGGCAATCGGCGCGGAGACCGCGTGGTCTTGCATCCAGAACGCAAAGAACGTGGTCCTCGTGAACATCGAGGCGGACGTCACCGTGGGAAGGGTCCTGAAGCACCTCGCGGACAAGGCGGGCATTCTCTACACCGTGTCCAGCGGGGACGAGCCGGGCTGCATCATGGAATTGTGGGACTATGTGCAGACCCTCGGCTTCGAGCCTGTTGCCATTGGAAAGGGAAAGAACAACGCCATGAACATCTCGGCAACTCCCGAAACGGTTGCCGAATCTGCCCGCAGGGACGGGAAGGACCCCTTCACGATTGCCTCGTACGTGGACGGCACCAAGACGATGTTCGAGATGGCGTGCGTTGCCAACGCCACCGGGTGCCTGCCCATCAGGCGCGGCATGGTGGGTCCCGAGGCGACGCGAAAGACAGTGAGCGACATCTTTTCCCTGACGGCGGACGGAGGGATCTGCCCGTTCCCCGGAGTCGTGGATTTCGTCCAGGGCGGAGACATGTCGGGAGGCGTCTTCATCACCGTGCGCGTGGACAACACCCGCGTGGCGGACGACCTGAGATACCTGAAGGCCGGCAACGGCCGCTACACGACATTTTTCCGACCGTATCACCTGTGGTTCCTGGAAGCGCCCATCTCGGTGGCCCGGGCACATCTGTACCGCGAACCGTGGCTCACCCCGCTGCCACGGCCGGTGGTGGATGTGCTCACCATAGCCAAGAAGGACCTCGCCGCTGGAGAGACGCTGGATGATTTCGGCGGCTTTACCTTCCACGGCAGCATCGACAGGGCGGAGGAGGCGGACAAGCTCGGAGCGCTTCCCGTAGGTCTTGCCCCCGGGGCGCGTATTACGCGGCCCGTGGCAAGAGGCGCCGTCGTCACGTGGAAGGACGTGCAGCTGGACGAGTCGAAGACGGTCGTGAAGCTTCGCCGGCAGCAGGACGCGCTGTAGGCGCCTGCGGCCGAAGCCGAAAGGAGGTGCCGCGCTGCGGGTGGACCCGGCAGCCGTCGCAAAGTGTCATATCCATCCGTGCTGATGGATCAAACTGTTGAAGGAGGTACTTGAATGAGAAAAGGAATCATGGTTTTCGCGGCGATCACACTCGCTGCTTCCGTGCTCTTGATCGCGGGCTGCGGCCCCTCCAAGCCCAAGGAGAAGGTGCTGGGCATGAGCTTCCCCGCGGCGGACCACGGCTGGGTGGCGGCTGTCATCTACAATGCGAAAAAAGAGGCGGACTCCCTGGGTGTGAAATACATCCTCACCACGGGCGCGAACCCCAACGAACAGTCGTCCAAGGTTGACGATCTGATTGCCCAGCATGTCAGCGCCATCGTGATGCTGCCTTCGGACACGAAGCCCCTGACACCTGCGGCGCAGCGGGTGCTGAACGCGAAGATCCCTCTCATCATCTTCGATCGCAAAGTGGAGCTCACGCCAACGTTCTACCTGGCCGGCGACAATGCAGGCATCGGAGTGAACGCGGCGAAGTTCATCGGCGAGAAGCTCGGCGGAAAGGGCATTGTCGTATCGGTCGGCGTTCCCGCCTACGGCTCGGTGCATACCGAAAGGGTGAACGCGTTCAAAGACACGATGACCCAGATGTTCCCCAAGATCAAGATTGCCAAGGAAGTTGGCGCTGAGAACAGCTCCAAGGAGGCGGGCCTGAAGATCATGAGCGACCTCCTGAACGCGGAGAAGCACATCGACGCGGTGTTCACGATCGATGACGAGCTGTCAGTCGGAGTCCTTCAGGCGATTTCCGAGAGCAAGCGCAAGGACATCAAGGTGGAGACCGGGGCAGGCGGGGCGCAGGAATACTTCAACCTGATCAAGGCCGGAGGGCCCATCACCCTGGCTTCTTTCCTGTACTCCCCCATCATGGTGAAGGACGCGGTCAAGTACGCCGTCGACATCATGAACGGGAAGATGCCGGACCAGACGTCCGTTATCATTCCCGCCACGGCGGTCACGAAGGATAACGTGGACCAGTATCTGGACGCCTCGTCACCGTACTAAACTGTCGAAATGAGCCTGGCCGCCGTCGAGCGGCCGGGCTCAGCTTTGGGAAAGGCGGCACAAGGGCACGCGTATGAACGGCCTGATCCTCGACATGCAGAACATGCGGAAGTCCTTCCAGGGCCAGCCTGCCCTGCGGGGCGTGGATTTCAGCCTCCACGCAGGGGAGATCCACGCGCTTATTGGCGAGAATGGCGCCGGGAAGACCACCCTCATGAACATCCTCGGAGGCGTCGTGCTTCCTGACGCCGGGGAGATCATTGTCAACGGGCGCCATGCCTCCATTCCCACCCCTGCCGCCTCCCGCAGGCTGGGAATCAGCTTCATCCACCAGGAATTGAACCTCGTCAACGACCTTCGCGTCTACGAGAACTTCTTCCTTGGTGCGGAGCTTCGTACCCCTGTCGGGTTCATCAACGAGCAGGCCATGTGCGCCAGGACGGCCGAGATCCTCAAAACGCTCGACGTCGCCATCGATCCCCGGGCCATGGTGGGAGCGCTCGACGCTTCCTACAAACAGGTTGTGGAGATCGGCCGCGCGCTCCTTGCCAACGCGAAGATACTCATCATGGACGAGCCCACCACCTCACTGACGGATCATGAGATCCGCTACCTCTTCACCGTGATGCGCTCGCTTTCCCAGCGGGGAGTCTCCGTCATCTTCATTTCCCACAAGCTGAAAGAGGTCCTCACCGTGTGCGACGGCTATACCGTCCTGCGGGACGGAAGCGTGGCCGGCAGCGGCGGCGTCTCTCCATCGGTGACCGAGGAAGACCTGGCCCGGCTCATGGTGGGCCGGGAAATGGCCGTGGAGCATTTCTACGAGCCCCGTCCCCTCGGGGAAACGGTCCTTGCCGCGGAACACCTGTCCAGCGACCGCTTCTTTCGAGATATCAGCTTCGAGCTGCGCCGGGGGGAGATCATGGGTTTCACGGGCCTCGTGGGGGACGGACGCACCGAGCTTTTCGAGTGCATCTTCGGCTCCCGCCGCAAGACCGCCGGCCGCGTCATCGTGGAGGGAGCGTCGAGAAACCTCACGCATCCGGAGAAGGCGCTTGCCGCCGGCATCGGCCTTGCCCCCAAGAACAGGAAGGAGAACGCCCTCATCAAGGACTTCTCCGTGCGTTCCAACGCCACCATCGCGCGGCTGCGGGGGTTCCTCCGCGGGCCCTTTATCGATTCGCGGCTGGAGGCGGCGCGGACGCAGGAACACGTGAAGAACCTCAACATCAAGGTCTCCGACATCAACCTTCCCATCACGTCGCTGAGCGGCGGAAACCAGCAGAAGGTGGTTCTTGCCAAGTGGATCGAGGCAGGGTCCCGCATCATGATCCTGGACAACCCCACGCAGGGGATCGACGTCGGCGCCAAGGCCGAGATCTATCACCTGGTCATGCGCATGGCGCGGGAAGGCAAGTCCATTATCATCCTCTCCTCGGAGATCCCCGAGATCCTGAAGGTGTGCGACAGGGTGGCGGTGATGTATCACGGGGAGCTGGCGGCAATCCTGGACCGCAGTGAGGCGACCGAGGAAAACGTGATGATGTATGCAACGGGCGCGAAACGAAGCGCGGAAGCCCCTCAAAAACAGGAAAGGTCTCACGCATGAGCGTACAGTCGACGTATCAGAGCATCCGCCGTCACCCCGTGGCGGGGCCGGTGGTGAGGTGGGTCGCGGAAAACAGCGCAATCGTCGCCCTCGTGGCCATTGTGGTCATCGCCACCATCCTGGCGGGCGACAACTTCATGAGCCAGACGAACATCATCAACATCCTGCGAACGGTATCCATCATCGGGATCATCTCGCTCGGAATGACCCTCATCATCATCTCCGGCGGAATCGACCTCTCCGTCGGCTCGGCTCTCGTGCTGATGGGCGCGGGGGGCATCTGGGTCCTCAATGAGACTCACAGCATCCTCCTCTCCCTTCTCACGACACTCGCCGGCGGCCTTGCCATTGGCGCCATCAACGGGACCATCATCACCCGGGGGCGTGTCACTCCGTTCATCGCCACCCTCGGAGTCATGGCAACCTGCCGCTCTCTCGCCCTGTACCTCCTGAACGGCGGCGGGATCAGCGCCACCGTGCAGAAGTACGAGGTCATCTCCAACGGCGACCTCTTCGGGATCTCCTACCCGGTGTTCTATTTCGTCATCCTGACGGCGCTCGTGTACATATTCTCCCAGAAGACGCCCCTGGGCCGCTATATCTATGCCGTCGGGTCCAACGAGAAGGCTTCCCACCTGTCCGCAATCAACGTCAACAGGGTCAAGGTGCTCACGTACATGATCGGCGGCGCCATGGTGGCGGGGGCCGCGATCATCGAGACCTCCCGGTTGAACTCGGTCTCCGCGGCCAGCTCGGGCACGGGCTACGAGCTGGACGCGATTGCCGCGGTCATCATCGGCGGGACGCGGATGAGCGGCGGAAAAGGGAGCGTGATCGGCACCTTCTTCGGAGTGCTGATCCTCGGAATCCTCAACAACATGCTCACCCTCCTCGGGGTGTCGCCCTTCGTGACGGGGACGGTGAAGGGAATCATCATCATCGTATCCGTCCTCGTGCAGCGAAAAGAATAGGCCAGGGCTGGCACGCATCGGAAGCGGGGTTCAGCCGGGAGGTGCTATGGAACCGTGGAAGCGCAGGCTTCGGATGGGAATGGTGGGCGGGGGGCAGGGTGCGTTCATCGGCTGGGTGCACCGGATGGCCGCCAACCTGGACGGCCAGATCGATTTCATGGCCGGCTGCTTTTCCCGTGATCCCGAGAACACGAAGGTCACGGCACGACAGCTCTACGTCAGCCCTTCGCGCGCCTACGCGACGTGGCAGGAGATGGTGGAAAGGGAATCCCGGCTTACCGCGGACGAGCGGATGGACTTCGTCTCCATCGTCACGCAGAACGTGTCCCACTTCGACATCGCAAAGGCGTTCCTCGAGCGGGGATTCCACGTGGTCATGGACAAGCCCATGACATACAACTTGGAGCAGGCGGAAGCGCTCGTGAAGATCGTTGAAAAGACGGGGCTCGTGTTCTGCCTGACCCACAACTATACCGGCCATCCCCTCGTCCGGCACGCCCGCGGGCTTTTCAGATCCGGTGAAATGGGGAAGGTCCGCAGGGTCCTCGTCGAATACCTGCAGGATTTCCTCATGGCTCCCCTGGAGAAGCAGGGGAACAAGCAGGCTGTCTGGAGGACGGACCCCAGGCAGGCGGGCCTCGTCGGGACCATGGGGGATGCCGGCACGCATTGCGAAAACCTCCTCGAATACATCACCGGAGAGCAGATCACGGAGGTATGCGCGGACTTCACCACGTTCCTGCCCGACAGGGTGCTGGAGGAGGACGCGAGCCTGCTCTTCCGGCTCTCGGGGGGAGGCAGGGGCACCATGACCATCAGCCAGGTGGCCACCGGTGAAGAGAACGGGCTCACCATCAGGATTTACGCGGAGAAAGGCGCCATCCTCTGGGCGCAGGAAAACCCGGACTCCCTTCAGATCTACCGCTATAACCAGCCCCGGCAGACCATCAGGCGGGGACACAGGGAGTACCTTTCGGATTTCGCAACGTGGAGCACGCGCGTTCCCACCGGCCATCCGGAGGGATACCTGGAGGCGTTTGCCAACATCTACTGCGGCGCCATCGAAGCCATTCGCAGGCATATCGACGGGAAGCCCCTGCCGACAAAGGAATACAAGTTCCCCACGGTGTACGACGGCCTGCGCGGGATGAAGTTCGTTCTGAAAGCCGCTGAATCGGCAAAGCACGGCTCTGCCTGGGTGAAGGTCTAGGAGCACGGTGAACGCGGTACGGATCAAGCCGGCGCCCGATTTTCGCTGCATTGAGAAGGCGCTTCATCGTCAGATTCCCGGCAGGGTCCCTTTCTTCGAGATCTTCTCCAATATAGAAGGGGAGATACTGTCGAGGCTCGGTGATCCGCAGCTCCCCGGGGCAGCCGGGCTTCCCCGCGCGGAAACTCCGGCGTGCCGCGACTTCCTCCGCCACCTCCGCCACCAGTACTGGCTGGGCTATGATTACGCTTCCGTGCGGGAGTCGATGACGGGTTTCGTCTTCCAGCAGAAGGAAAAGCCAGCCGCCCGGACCGCTCAGGGAGACCGGCAGTACATGACCCAGGACCTGAAGACCATTGCGGACAGGGCGGATTTCGAGCGCTATTCCTGGCCTGACATGCGGAGCATGGACTACTCGGTCTTCGAGTTTGCCGAGCGGGTGATTCCGGATGGGATGAGGATCATCGGGGACAGCCCGGGGGTCTTTGAAAATGTCATGTGGCTGCTCGGGTACGAGGGGATTTCCTACCTCCTCTACGATGACCGGGACCTGATCCGCGACGTCTTTCAGGAAGTGGGGAACAGGGTGGTTCAGTACTTCGAGACCATGGCTTCCATCGAGAGCGTCGGCGCGCTGCGCTACGGCGACGATCTCGGGTTCAAAACGCAGCTCCTCCTCCCTCCGGATGAGTTTCGCCGCCTCGTCCTGCCCTGGCACAGGCGGATCGTCGAGACGGCCCATGCCCGGGGGAAGCCCATCATCCTCCATTCCTGCGGCAACCTGAGCGCCGTTATCGAGGATATCATCGCAACAGGATGGGATGCGCGGCACTCCTTCGAGGACGTCATCGAGCCCGTCTGGGAAGCCAAGGCGCGGTACGGCGGCAGGATAGCCCACTTCGGCGGGTTCGACATGGTCAAGCTTCCCTCCATGACCGAGGAGCAGGTGAGGGCCCACACGAGATTTCTTTTCGAGCGCTGCGCGCCCGGCGGCGGGTGGGCGCTGGGCTCGGGCAATTCGATTCCCGAATACGTGCCCCCCGGGAACTTTGTCGCAATGCTGGAAGAAGGAGAAGCGCTGCGCCGCAGCTGAAGGAGGAACCATGCGAATCGGGGTATTCACCGTTCTGTTCCAGGATCTCCCCTTTGAAAAAGCGCTGGACAAGGTGAAAGCCGCGGGGATCTCCGCTGTGGAGATCGGCACGGGCGGCTATGCCGGCAGCCATCACTGCCCCGTGGATGAGCTCCTGGCAAGCCGGCCGAAACGGGAAGAGTATCTGCGAGCGGTCGCCTCCCGGGGCCTCATCATCAGCGGGCTCAGCTGCCACTACGAGCCCCTGTCACCCGATGCAAAGCTGGCGCGGGAATCCGATGAGATCTTCCGCAAGACCGTGAAGCTGGCGGCTCTCCTCGGGGTGCCGGTGGTGAACGTTGCCTCCGGCCTGCCCGCCGGCGCCCCGGGGGACACGACTCCCAACTGGGTCACCTGCCCCTGGCCGCCGCACAACCTCGCGATGCTCGACTACCAGTGGAATACAGTGGCCATTCCCTACTGGAAGGAAGCGGCGAAGCTGGCCCAGGACAGCGGCGTGAAGATTGCGGTCGAGATGCACCCCGGTTTTCTCGTCTACAACGTGGAGACGCTCCTGAAGCTCCGCGAGGCCGCGGGCCCCGCCCTCGGGTGCAACCTGGATCCCAGCCACCTCTTCTGGAACGGAGTCGATGTGCCCTCGGCAATCAGGAAGCTCGGGCAGAGCATCTTCCATGTCCACGGGAAGGACTGCGCCGTGGACGCGGCCAACGTGTCAGTGAACGGCTGCAACGACAACAAGCCCTACGACAGGATCCCCGATCGGGCGTGGACCTTCCGCAGCATCGGCTACGGGCACGATGCGAAGACGTGGAAGGACATCATGAGCGCTTTGCGCATGGTCGGGTATGACTATGTCATTTCCATAGAGCATGAAGACGCGATGATGTCCACGGAGGAGGGCCTTGCCAAGGGGGTGGCGCTCCTGAAGGAAGTCCTCATGAGCGAGAAGCCCGGGAAGATGTTCTGGGCCTGAGACAGATCCAGAGGAGGCGGGAATGCGTGAGCTGAAGATATCGGTCGGAATGTGGTACATGGGTGCCACCGGGGACCGCTTCGTGAAAGCCGGGTACCGTCCGGACAGGACGGTCGAAGAGCGCCTGGAGGCGACCGGGAAGATCCCCGGGGTGGGCGGTCTGGAGATGCATTACCCCACCGAGATCAACGACAAGAACTTCAAGTCCATGAAGAAGCGGGCGGCCGACCTCAACCTCCGCTTCGTCATGATCACCCCGCACCTGTGGATCGACCCGGTGTACAAGTTCGGCCAGTTCAGCAACCCGGACAAGTCCCTGCGCCGTCGGGCCGTCGACTTTGCAAAGCGCGTGAGCGATATCTGCGCGGAGCTCGACGTCAGCTTCATGTGCTACTGGCCGGCGCAGGACGGGTACGACTATCCCTTCCAGACGGATTTCATGCGCCGCTGGGACAACCTGGCGGAGGGCCTGGCGGAATGGGCGGACCACAATCCGAAGCAGCGGATTGTCGTGGAATACAAGGCCTACGATCCGCGCGCCCATATCCTGCTTCCCAACGTCGGGCAGACCGTGACGCTTCTCAACGAGATCAATCGGCCCAATCTCGGCATCAACATCGAGACCGGGCACGCTCTGATCATGAACGAGAACCTCGCGGAGACGTTCGCCTTCGCCCTGCGTTACAAGCGGCTCTTCCACACGCATTGGAACGACAACTCCAAGATGTATGACGATGATGGCATTGTCGGGATGGTCAATCTCTGGGAGACGGTCGAGCTCCTGTTCTGGCTGGAGGAGCTGGGCTACGACGGGTGGTTCGGGCTGGACCTGTTCCCGTTCCGCGAGATGCCCGAAGACGCCGTGGCGGAGAGCATTGCCAACATTCGCATGGGCTACGAGATGCTGGACCGGGTGGACAGGAAGGAGCTGCGGGCCTGCTTCGAAAGCTCTGATGCCATCAGGATTGCGCAGTTGATGCGGAAGATGCTCGGGGGCCGCGGCTAGCTGTCGGGCCGGCCGCGCCCGGGCGGCCTTCCGTATCCTCCGCGGATTCCAAGAGCGCGCGGGCGCAGGAAACATCCGTCACGAGCACGTGCGCGCACCCGCTCTTGAGCGCCGCGCGGAGGGGCTCGACCTTATTATCCCCTGCTGCAACGATCACGACGCTGCGGATATCCTTCATTTCCGAAAGCGGGAGGTACACCATCCGCTCGGAAAAGGGTGTGGTCACGGGCCGGCCCTCCGCATTGAGGATCGTGAAGTTCGTGGCGCACACGCCGCCGGCCGAGCGCATCCTTGCCAGATCGCTTCTCGAGAAAATGCCTCCGCGTTGGACGGAGGTGTCCGGTCCCAGGCCGCTCACACCGAGGATCACCGCCGTGAGGCGCCGCCACAGGCGGCGCACCTGCTCGAAGTTGCTGTCAGCCATGAGGGAGGAGCGGATCATCGGGGTGTCCACGATTGCCGGCGTGTTGACCAGGTACGCGTTCCCCCCGAGCTTCTCCGCAAAGCTGCGGGCGATGCTGTTGGGGTAGACCCCGGTTTCGATCCTCCCCATGGCCCCGATGATGGGAACGACGTCCGCCCGCACCGAGGTGTTGCCTGGCAGGTTCTCCCCCACCGCCTTGAGGGTTTCCCCCCAGCTCAGGCCAAGGGTGGTGCCCGGCCTGAGGACCCGCGACAGCAGCGCGCCGATCTGCTCCGCGAGGTCACCGTAGGTCTGCTCCAGCCGCTCGGAGCGCCCGACGAGCAGGCATTCGCGGAGCCCGAAATGCTGCTCCATGGCGATCTCGAGCCCCGCATGAGAGGCAGTCGAGCTCTCGTCTATGGAGATGTGCACTATCCCCAGGTCCCGCGCCCGCGCGAGGGCCCGGGACACGCTCGCGGTGGACACGTTGAGACGCTCCGCGATCTCCCGCTGTCCCACGTCTTCCAGGTGATACAGGCGGGCGATCTTTGCCAGTTGACCCATGCGGGACTCATCTCTCGCGCCGCCCCGGACCTGCTTTCCCCCGCCTCTTGACACCGTCATGCGGAGGAGGATACGCTATGAATGTAATAAATTGCAAGGGGTGAAAAAAATTGCACTCCTTGGGAGAAACGAGGTCTATTATCATGCCCACTGTTTCCACCCGGGCCCCCGCCCACGCAAAGAAACCCCTGGATCTTCCCCGGGAGCGCCTCCAGGACATGTACAGCAAGATGCTCCAGATCCGCGCGTTCGAGGAGAAGGTCGCATACTTCTTCTCCCGCGGCATGGTGCATGGGACCACGCACCTGTACATCGGTGAAGAGGGGACAGCGGTGGGCGCAATTGCCGCCCTCCGGGATGACGACATCATCACGAGCACCCACCGGGGACACGGTCACACGATCGCAAAGGGGATCGACCTCAAGCGGATGATGGCGGAGCTCCTCGGGAAGGAGGCCGGTTACTGCAGGGGGAAGGGCGGCTCCATGCACATCGCCGATCTTTCCCGGGGCAACCTCGGGGCCAACGGGGTGGTGGGAGGCGGAATTCCCATTGCCACCGGGGCGGGCATCACGGTCAAGCTGCGCGGCGAGGGCAAGGTGGTGGTCTGCTTTTTCGGGGACGGGGCAATCAACGAGGGCACGTTCCACGAGTCGGTGAACATGGCCTCCGTCTGGAAGCTCCCGGTGATCTACATCTGCGAGAACAACCAGTACGGGATGTCGATGAGCATCCATCGTTCCACGAACCTGGAGGACCTCTCCGAGAGGGCGAAGGCATACGGGATCCCGGGAAAAAGGGTGGATGGCAACGATATCTTTGCCGTCTACGAAGCGGCGAAAGAAGCCCGGCAGCACGCGGCAAAGAACGGTCCGGCCCTGATCGTCTGTGAAACCTATCGCTTCACCGGCCACTCGAAAAGCGACGCAAACCGCTACAGGACAAAAGAGGAGATTGCGGAGTGGAAGACCCGGGACCCGATACCGCGCATGCGCGCGCGGCTCCTGGAGAACGGCCTGTTCTCCGAAGCCCAGCTCGTGGAGCTGGAGAACCGGGCAAAGCAGGACATCGAGGAGGCGGTGGCGTTCGCCGAGAGCTGCCCCGAGCCGTCCATTGACGAGCTCACCACCGACGTCTATGCCGACTGACAGCAAAGGAAATGCAGTGAGAGAGATCACCTACGCGGAAGCCATCCGGGAAGCCATGTGCGAGGAGATGCGCCGGGACAAGGACGTCTTCTTCATGGGAGAGGACATCGGCGTCTACGGCGGCGCCTTCGGAGTCTCGGTTGGAATGATAGAAGAGTTCGGTCCGGACCGCGTCCGCGACACCCCCATCTCGGAGGCCGCGATCATTGGCGCGGCCGCGGGAGCAGCCGTGACGGGGAGCCGCCCCATCGCGGAAATACAGTTCAGCGACTTCATCGCCATCGGCCTGGACCAGCTGGGCAACCAGGCGGCAAAGATGCGCTACATGTTCGGCGGCCGGGCCCAGGTTCCCATGGTGATCCGGGCACCCGAAGGCTCGGGAACAGGAGCCGCCGCGCAGCATTCGCAGAGCCAGGAGGCCCTGTATTGCCATATCCCAGGCCTGAAGGTGGTGATTCCTTCCACTCCCCGGGACGCAAAGGGACTTCTGAAGAGCGCCATTCGGGATAATAACCCGGTGGTGTTCCTCGAGCAGAAGCTCCTCTATCGGAAGAAGGGGCCCGTCCCGCAGGAAGAATACACCATCCCCCTGGGCCAGGCGGACGTGAAGCGCGAGGGCACGGACCTCACCATCGTCACGTGGGGCCGAATGGTTCCCATGTGCCTCGAGGTGGCTGAAAAGCTTGCCGCGGACGGGAAGAGCATCGAGGTTCTCGACCCCCGCACGCTCGTGCCCCTGGACAAAGAGGCCATCATTCAAAGTGTCATGAAAACCGGCAAGCTCCTCATCGTGCACGAGGCGGTGCAGACCGCAGGCTATGGCGGAGAGATCGCCGCCGTTGTTGCCGACAGCA
Source organism: uncultured Spirochaetota bacterium (assembly GCA_963753085.1). Classification (GTDB taxonomy): domain Bacteria; phylum Spirochaetota; class Spirochaetia; order SZUA-6; family Fen-1364; genus Fen-1364. Next base: position 138,239 of record CAVWBF010000011.1, read on the forward strand.
GAGCTTTCTTTCACCTGGATGCGCCCATCAGGCGGGTGGCCGGCTTCGACATCCCCATCCCGTACAACCCGAACCTTGAGCGCAACGCGGTCCCGACCCCGGAAAAGATCGAGCGCGCGGCCAGGGATCTCCTCAGGTAAGAGGGGAAGAGGACGAATGGCCAACAGCGTGATCATGCCCAAGGCGGGCATGGCAATGGAAACAGGAACCATCATCAGGTGGTTCAAGAATGTCGGTGACCCCGTCACGGCCGGGGAGCCTCTCCTGGAGATCCAGACAGACAAGGTTGCGATGGAGGTGGAGGCTGAAGTCTCCGGTTACCTCATCGCCGTCCTCCGCACGCCGGGGGACGAGGTGGCGGTCACGGAGCCGATTGCCTTTATCGGAGCAAAGGATGAGAAACCGCCCACCGGTGCACCAACCCCGGCAGTGACGGCCGCGCCAGGCAGGGTGGCGCCAACGCGGGCCACCGGCCCGGAGGCCGGCGGCGCTCCAGCGCCAGCCAGCGGTCGTGGCCTCATGGCGACACCCGCCGCCCGCAGGCGCGCGGGAGAGCTGGGAGTTGCCCTGGAATCCGTTGCGGGAACCGGCCCGGAAGGCGAGATACGGCTTCGCGACGTGGAAGCCAGTGGCGTCCCACCGCTGGTTCAACCCGTCCGATCTGCCGTCTCTCCGCTTGCCAGGAAGGTGGCCGAGCAGCAGGGGCTTGATCCTTCAACGTTGACGGGAACGGGCCCAGGAGGAAGGATCCTCCGCCAGGATGTGACGCGGGCGCTCGCCGGCCAGAGGGAACCGGCGGCAAAGGCGGGTTCCAATGCCACCCGCACGCCTCTGTCCGGGACGCGAAAGATCATCGCCCAGAGGATGCTTCAAAGCCATCTCTCGATCCCCCAGTTCACGCTTGACACCCAGGCGGACGTCACGTCCCTGCTGGCCCTTCGAGCGCGCATGAAGGATGAAGCCGGCATGTCGATCAGCGTGAACGACTTTGTCATGAAGGCAACGGCGGCCGCCCTGGCCGATTCCCCGTTCATGCTGCGAAGCATCGACGGCGAGGAGCTCGTCGAATATCACGTGGTGAACCTCGGCATGGCGGTAGCCCTTGAAACGGGGCTGATCGTCCCGGTGATCCGCGGCGCGGACAAGCTCAGCCTTTCTGCGCTCGCGCGGGAAGCCGCGGAGCTTGCCAGGCGCGCTCGCGAGCGCAAGCTCACTCCGGATGAGATGCTCGGTGGAACGTTCACCGTCAGCAACCTCGGGATGTACGGGATCACCTCGTTCACGCCTCTCATCAACCCGCCCGAGGGGGCCATCCTGGGCGTCAACGCCGCGCGCACGGAAGTGTACCTGGACGCGGGTCAGCCGAAGGAGCGCAGGCTCATGACCCTCAGCCTGTCCGTCGACCACCGGGTGATCGACGGAGCCCAGGGGGCTCTCTTTTTACGGAAGCTTGTTGCTCTCCTGGAGGAACCCTACCGGGCGCTCATCTGAGCGGTGTCGGCCGCCTTGATCATGCTGAGCATCGTGAGCGCGGCGTCCGTGTCAGTGACAAGGGCGTTCGCAAAGCCCGCGCGGATGGCTCCCAGGATGGCGTCCGCCTTTCGAACGCCGCAGGCAACGGCTATACGCAGAGGAATTGCCCGCAGCTCCTCCGGGGAAATGGCGATGGTCCGGCTGTTCAGTGAAAGGGGAAGGATCCCGCCGTTGACATCGAAATGCATGCCGCAGACGTTCCCGACAGCCCCGTCTTCATAGAGCTTTGCCGACTCCTCGATCGAAAGAAACCCGGCGCGCACGATCCCGCTTATCTCCGGCCTGTTCGAGCTTACCCCGAGCATTGCCACGTCCGCCGACCGGGCAAGCTCCATGACCGCCCGGATCTGCGGCTCGTTCAGAAGCATTTCCTTCAAGTGCGCGTCCTGCACGACAAGCGGCGCCTGGATGATCCGGTAGGTCCCGTCCACTTTTACGGAAAGCGTGCGGGCCAGCTCGAACCCGTCCTGCATGGCGTCCCGTGATCCCATTGCCCCGAGGAGCTGGACCACCTGGACCCCATGGTAGTGCTTTCTCACGATGAGCTGGTGCACCGTCTCGTAGAGGGTCGTCCCGTAGCTGATGCCAATGGTGAGGTCGTCATGAAGCCAGGATTTGAGCAGGTCGGAGGCCGCCCGGCCCACGATGATGCGGGTCCGCGTCTCGTCTGAATCCGAGGTGCAGACGATGACCTTCTCCATGCCAAGGGAGGACTGAAGCTCGGTCTGCAGAGAGAAGGCGAGCGACGGCTTCCTGTTCACATGGATGTCCACGATCCCTTCCCGCCGGGATCTCTTCAGGTAGCTGGACACAGTCACGCGGGAAATCCGGTACTTCCGGGCGATTTCCTTCTGGGAAAGCTCCTTCTCGTAGTAGTCGACCGCGACTGAGATCATCAGATCCTGGTCGTTTACCGCCATCGGCTGATTGTACAATAAAGAAAAAAATCACTCAATAGCTCACTTGGCTTGACTTTTGTAAAGGTGAGACAAGCCAGTTGACATATGGAAAGGCAGGCTATACGATCCGAACAAGGAGGAATCACCAGATGAGAACGATGATTCGAGTCTTGATTCTGAGCATCATCTCGCTCGGTCTGACGGTCGGCGCGTTCGCCGGCGGAAAACAGGAATCCGCATCGCAGGGCGCCGCCACGGGCAAGAAGGTGATCGGCCTGGTCCAGATCGACCTGAGCAACCCGTTCCATATCGGAGAAGTCAACGGCGCAAAGGAAGCAGCGCGCCGCTTCGGCTTCGAGCTGAAGGTTGCAAGCGGCGAGGGTGACGTCAACAAGCAGATCCAGGCTTTTGAGAACCTCGTCAACCAGAAGGTGGACGCGATCGCCGTCAACTTCATAGACGTCAAGGCATTCGGTCCGGCCATGGCGTATGCCAAGGCCGCCAATATCCCGGTCGTTGCCCTGCACAGCAAGATCGACGGGATGGCGACCATGCTCGGGTTCGATGAGAGGAACACCGGCCGCCTGGAGGGCGAGTATTCCGTGAAGCTGCTCACGCAGAAGAACGGGTCTCCCGCCGGCAAGGCCGCGAACCTCCAGGGCCTGCTGGGACAGGGCCTGAACACGGAACGCTCGGGCGGGTGGTCGGACGTGCTGGCGAAATATCCTGACATCAAGATCGTGGCCCAGGAGCCCACGGGATGGGATCCCAAGCGCGCGGTGGAGATCATGGAAAACTGGCTGACCGCGTATCCGGATCTCGACCTCGTGTACGGCAACAGCGACAGCCTCACCGTCCCCGCTCTCAACGCGGTGGACCAGGCGGGCCGGCTGTGGGACGGCAGCGCCGGCAAGACCGGTGACGGCAAGATCATCATGGTGTCCGTGGACGGCGACGACTTCGCACTCCAGGATATCAAGGACGGAAAAATGTCGGCCACGGTCCTTCTTGGCCCCGAGTATTCAGGATTCTGGAAGGTCTGGGTTCCTTACCGGATTGCCATGGGAGAGAAGGTGCCACCTGAGATCCTGATCAAGGGCACGCTCATCACGAAGGAAAACGCCGACGCGGCCATCAAGCTGGCCAAGGACATGAAAACCAATCTCACGACCTTCCCCTACGAGAAGCAGCTCGACGAGATTGTTTCCCAGTACATGGGAAAGTAGAAAGAACGGCTGAGGGAGGGGGCCGGCAACCCGGCCCTCTCCGCGTTACGATAGCAGGCAAAGGCAAGAGGCGCTGCACAACCGTGCTCGAGATGCAGAATATAACGAAGCGGTTCCCCGGGGTCCTCGCGCTCGACCACGCGGGCATTTCCGTGGAGAGCGGAGAGATCCATTCCCTCATCGGGCAGAACGGAGCGGGGAAATCCACCATGATGAAGATCCTCTCCGGGATGTACGCGGCGGACGAGGGAAGGATCACCCTCGACGGGAAGGAGCTTGCCTTCCGGCATCCCCGGGAGGCACTTCAGAAAGGGATCGTCACCGTCTACCAGGAGCTGAGCCTCCTGTCCAACCTCACTGTGGCGGAGAACATGTTCCTGGGCCGGGAGCCCGGAAGCCGTCTCGCGGTTGACGGCCGGGCCCTGCGCAGGAGGTCGAAGGAAATCCTGGACCAGCTCGGCATAGAGGACATCGACATCGATGAGAAGATCGCCAGCCTTCCCCTGGCCCAGAGGCAGCTCGTGGAGATCGCGAAGGCGCTCTCCCACGATCTGAAAGTCCTCGTCCTGGATGAACCCACCGCTCCTCTCACCAATGAAGACACCCAGCACCTGTTCCAGATCCTCAACCGCGTGCGCGAGACCGGGGCGTCCATCATTTTCATCACCCACCGCCTGCCGGAGGTGCTCCAGTTCTGCAACCGCGGCACCATCCTCAGAAACGGAAAGACGGTGGCCGCCGTGGACGTGGCCAGCGTCACCGAAGCGGACCTCATCGAGGCGATGATCGGCCAGAAGGCGGACGCCTTCTACCAGGCGAGCAGCCACCGTGGCGCTGTTTCTTCCGTCCCCGCCCTCGAGGTGAGGAACCTGAGCGTCGGGTCGCGCGTCCAGGACGTCAGCTTTGACCTGTACCCGGGGGAGATCATCGGGATCACCGGCCTCCTGGGGGCAGGTCAGAACGAGCTCCTGCGGTGCCTGTTCGGGATCCAGGAAAGATCGGAGGGCCGGGTCCTGCGTGGCGGCCGCGAGATCTGGATCCGTTCTCCCCGGGAGGCCATCGACAACGGGCTCTGCCTCCTCACGGAGAATCGCAAGGAGGAAGGCCTGATCCTCGACATGTCCGTGAAGGAGAACATCACCCTTCCGTCCCTGCCCGGGTTCCGCCGCAGCGCTCTCCTTCCCCTGTTGAACAACCGGCGGGAGCGGGCATCCGCGGTCGAGCTCATCAACAAGGTGGGCATCACCCTGCGGACCCCCAACTCGCGGATGAGGACCCTGAGCGGCGGAAACCAGCAGAAAACCATCGTGGCCCGCTGGCTCCTCAGCAACCTCGCCATCCTCCTGTTCATCGAGCCGACGCGCGGGATCGACGTGGGGGCCAAGGCCGAGATCTACCGGATGCTGAGCTCCCTCGCATCCGAGGGGAAGGCGATCATGGTTGTTTCCACGGATCACAACGAGATCCTCGGGATCTCGGACCGCATCTTCGTCATGTACAAGGGGCGCCTGAGCAGGATTCTCTCCCGCGCGGAGGCGGGGGAGGAGAAGCTCCTGGCGGAAATCCAGGGATGGCACAAACATGCACAGGGGAGATGAGCTCGCGGAGGTGCCGCGTCCGCTGGACCGGCCTGCATCGCTTCTGAACAGCGCCGAACGGATCCGCTTCATCGCCAGCGAATACGGGATCCTGCTCGTGATCCTGGCCCTCGGGGTGCTCTTCGGCCTGACGGCGCCGCGCTTCCTCCTGGCGGAAAACATCGTCACGATCTTCAAGCAGATCTCCGTCGTTGCCATCATGGCAATCGGGATGTTCATGGTGATCCTCGTCGGGGGGATCGACCTCTCCGTCGGCTCTTCGGCCCTTCTTGCCGCGGTGGTCTCCATGTTTCTCCTCAACCACGGCTACCTTCCGACGGGAGTGGCCATCCTGGCCGGCATCCTGGCGGCGGGCGGTGTCGGACTGGTCAACGGCTTCCTCGTGGAGAGCGCCGGGATCAGCCCCATCATCGTGACCCTCGGCACGATGATTGCCGTGAAGGGACTGGCGCAAACCATCCTCTGGATCGACAACGCCTGGTTGTGGGTGCGGGACCCGGTCTTCACGTTCGTGGCACAGAAGACCATCCTGTCCGTTCCCGTGCTCATCCTCCTCATGGTCCTCCTGTATTTCGTCTTTGCAGTCGTGCTCCGCCAGACCAGCTTCGGCAGGCGGCTGTATGCCATCGGAGGGAATGCCCGCGCCACGGCCCTCTGCGGCGTCCCTGTGGTGCGCCTCAAGACCCTGGCCTACGTCCTTTCGGGTTTCACCGCGGGGATCGGGGGGCTCGTCCTGGCAGCGCGGTTGAGCGCGGTGAGCCCCGGGGTGGGCAACAACATCCAGTTCGACGTGATCCTCGCCGTGGTGCTCGGCGGAGCGAGCCTTTCCGGCGGATCAGGAAGGCTTGAGAAATCACTCCTTGGCGCCCTGATAGCGGGAATGATCCTCAACTTCCTTACGATCAAGGGGATACCGGGCCCGTACCAGACAGCCGTGAACGGCCTCCTGATCCTTGCCGCGGTGGTCATAGACCGGGTCAGCAAGGGGAGGGCGGCATGAAGGAACGCCGGTCTGCAGGAAATCACCGGATGGGTCCTCAAGGAGCTCGGCCTTGTCTTCATGGCGGTGCTCCTCATCATCGTTTTCACGCTCCTCAATCACGACTTTCTCACGTTCAACAACCTCGTGAGCATCCTGGAGCAGAATGCCGCTCTTGCCATTGTTGCCGTGGGCGTGACCTTCACGATCATCGCGGGGCAGTTCGACCTCTCTCCCGGCTCCGTGGTTGCCCTCTCGGGAGTCGTGCTGGCAGTTGTCCTGCGGGGCACCAACAACATGGCGGTGGCTCTTGCCGCGTCCCTGGCCGTGGCCCTTGCCTGCGGGCTTTTCAACGGAGTCCTCCTTTCCTACGTCGGAATCAACTCCGTGATCGTGACCCTGGCGGCCATGATCTGGGCGCGCGGCCTGGCCCTTGGAATCACCGGCGGGGATTCCCTGCCGTTCGTCAACCCGTTCATCGCGTTCATGAACAACCGATCCCTGTTCGGCTTTTCCCCGATCATCGTCGTGATGATCGTGAGCTACCTGATCGGCTGGTTCATGCTCAACCGGACCCGGCTGGGCCGCTACACGTACGCGCTGGGCGGGGACGTGGAGGCCACCAAGCAGGCCGGGGTGAACACGGACCTTTCGAAGCTCCTCCTGTTTCTCCTCAGCGGATTCTTCGTGTGGCTTGCCACCGCGGTCACGACGGCCAGGATGTCGGCAGGTGCGCCGAACGCGGTCTACGGCCTGGAGTTCGACGCCATCGTCGCCGTCATCATCGGCGGCAGCAGCATGATGGGCGGGGAGGGGAGCATCCGAAAGACCATCGTCGGGGTGATCTTTCTTTCCATCCTGAACAACGGCCTCAGCACCATGGGGATGCGTGATTCGGCTTTCTACCTGTACAAGGGAGTCGTCATCCTCGTGGCTCTCTTTTTCGAGGTGGCCAGTCGCCGGGCCCTCCGGTCCGGCTCGGCGGGTCAACCTTCCGCGCGCAGGATGCGGGGCGCCGCATGATGGACGACACCTACGGCCATACCCCCCCGAGGAAAGCATTCGAGCTGGGGGACGTCTACGGCGTGGGAAAGGACGAAGAGCGCGCCCGGCGCAGGCTCCTGTCCATCGGCTTCATCGGGGCCGGCCCCGTGGTTCAATCCAAGCACTGGCCGGCAATCAAGAGGCTGCAGACCATCTGGGAGCCGGTGAGCGTTGCCGCATTCGCGCTTCGAAGCGCGGAGCAGGCGCGCAAGGTGGAGACGGTTTTCGGAGGTCGATGGTACGAGGACTATCGGCGGATGATAGCGGAGGTGAGGCTGGACGGGGTTATTGTCTGCAGCCCGGATGACGCGCACGCCGAGCACGCCCTGGCGTGCCTCGAAAGAGGAATTCCCGTCCTGGTAGAGAAGCCCATTGCGCGTTCCCTGTCCGACTCCCTTCGCATGTGCACGCTTGCCGATGCGAAGGGAGTCCCGTTCATGACCGTTGCCAACAAGAGGTACTCTCCGCCCTATCGCCGGGCAAAGAAGCTGATTGTCGACGGTCCTGTTTCCAATCCCGCGATGTCGGTTGCGAAATTCAATCTCGGATATGACTACGTTGACCTTTTCGAATCGGGGACCATCCACATCTTCGATATCACCCGGTACCTCATGGGCGACGTGGCCTCGGTTCGCTGCGTGGGACTTGACCGCTACCACAGGAACCGGCGCAGGTTTCCCGTGGACAATGCCGTTTGCCAGCTGGAGTTCACAAGCGGCGCCGTGGGCGCCATCTCCACGAGCTCCTCCGCGCTGAGCTTCAAGCCATGGGAGCGCGTCGAGGTGTACGGGGATCATGCCTGGCTGGAGGTGGATGACCAGTGCCGGCTCTCCCTCCATGACAGCGAGATGGAAGGTTCCCGCCTCTGGGCTCCCGTCGTTCCCAACACGCTCCTGTTCGACGAGGAGTTCGGCGGCTTCATGGGCCTGATCGAAAACTTCCTGCAGTGCATCCGCGGGCTGGAGAGTCCCCTCGCAAGCGGGTGGGACGGCCACCGGGCGTACGAGGTGCTGGTTGCCGCCGAGCTTTCACTGGCCCGGGGGGGCGCGGTGGTGCGCCTTCCCCTCGAGCCGAAGGAAGCGGATTCTGAAGCGCACGCGTGGCTCGTGTCCGCCGGTTGGCCCGGGCAGGCGGTGACGGCATGAAAATTTCCCGGTTCGAGACATTCCTCGCGAATGCCGGGCTTCGCAATTACCTCTTCATCCGCCTGACCACGGACAGCGGCATCACGGGTCTCGGGGAAGCTTCCCTGGAATGGCAGGAAAAAACCGTGGAGACCCTGTGCCACGAATGGCTTTCCGACCGGGTGCTCGGCCGTGATCCTTTCGATATCGAAGCCCTGGCGGAGGCCCTGATCCGCGACCAGTACCAGGGTGGTTCCACGGTCATGACCGCCATCAGCGGCGCGGAGCTTGCCCTCTGGGACATCGTGGGAAAAGCGTGCAACCAGCCCGTGTACAGGCTCCTGGGCGGCAGGTGTCGAAGCCGCATTCCCGCGTATGCGAACGGCTGGTACGGCGGCGCGCGCACTCCGCGTGAATATTCGGAGCGCGCGCGCGAAGCGCTGTCGCGAGGCTATAAGGCTTTGAAGTTCGATCCCCTCGGGACCGCGTGGAAGTCCATGAGCAGGGCGGAGATGGAGGAGGCGGAGGCGCTCGTTGCCGGCGTGCGGGCGGCGGTGGGACCGGATGTGCAGCTGATGATGGAGTTCCACGGCCGCCTGGACGCGCCCACGGCCATCGAGATGATCAAACGACTCGCGAAATACGACCCCGCATGGTGCGAGGAGCCGGTGCCGCCGGAGCGCATCGAGATGCTCGATGTCGTGAAGCGCCAGTCCCCCGTCCCCATCTCATCCGGTGAGCGCCTGTACACCATGGCCGATTTCGAAAGGATCATTTCCCTGCGGGCCGTGGATGTGCTGCAGCCCGACATCGCCCATTGCGGCGGGCTTTCAACGGCCCGGCGCATTGCCGCCCTTGCCGAGCAGAAGGACATCCGCCTTTCCCCGCACTGCTCCGTCGGCCCCGTCTCGCTTGCCGCCTGCCTGCACTTCGACGTGGCCAGTCCTTCCTTCCTCATCCAGGAGGCATTCGCGGAGTTCGATGTCCCGTGGCGCAACCAGCTTGTGCGCGGCTGGAACCCGATCCGCAAAGGCGAGTTCCACCTGGAAGAGACGCCGGGGCTGGGGCTGGAGCTGGATGAAGCGGCGGTGGCCGCGCATCCTTATCAGCGAAACCCGTTCCCGAGCCTGTGGGACAGCGGCTGGCTCACCGATTTCACGCAGGACCATCGGTCTGGTTGAGGAGCGGCTCATGACCTCTGACTACGTGTTCCTTTCCCATCCCCTTTCGATGGACACCCCGACACCGCCGGCCATCCCGAAAATGGAGCTCTCCCCGTTCCTCAGCCTGGACAGGGGAGATGAGGCCAACGTGACTCTCGTGAAGGTCGTGACCCATACCGGCACGCACGTGGATGCCCCCCGCCACGTGGCCCCGCGCGGCCTCGCCCTTTCCGATTTTCTTCCCGGGGAGCTGGTCTTCGACCGGCCGGTGGTCTTCGACCTTCCCCTCGCGGATGACGTGCTCGTCATGCCGTCCCACCTGGAGAGCCTCGCGCGGCAGCGTTCGGATGCGGACCTCGTGATGTTCCGTTTCGGGTACGGCGCCGTGCGCGCCTCCGATCCGAAGCGCTTCGCGAGCCACTGCCCGGGGTTCGGCGTGGAGAGCGCGGAGTTTCTCCTGCAGAAGTTCCCCCGGATGCGCGCGCTGGGCATGGACGTTCCCTCCCTCTCGTGCATCAGGTTCCTGGACCGCACGATGAGGGCGCACAACGTTCTCCTGGAAGGAGAAGGCAGGCGCTTCCTCGTCATCGAGGACATGAACCTGGACCAGGACCTGGACGGCCTGGCGGCAGTGATCCTTGCTCCCTTGTGGATCAAAGACGCCGATGGCGGACCCGCGACGATCCTCGGGCGCCGACAACATGGAGGAAAATAAATGAGCCAATCGGAGAGCCCCCAGAACGAAGCAGTCTTTGTGACCCGCAGCACGGGCGTTCTGCCCGCCATGAAGATCAAGGCCGGCGGTGACCTGGTGAGCTACGTCCGCGCCATGTACGAGGGCGGTGCGAGGGTCATAGAAATCACGACGACGACTCCCGGCATCTTCGAGTCATTCGAGATCCTCAGGGACGAGTTCAAGGACAGGATCTTCCTGGCCGCCGGAACCACCCTGGATGCCACCACGGCGCGGCTTGCCATCCTGGCCGGGGCGCGGGTCATCGTGTCCCCCGCCTTTCGGCCCGAGGTCATCGCAACGGCGCATCGCTACGGAGCCGCGATGTACTGCGGGGCCTTCACGGCCACCGAGGTGCTTTCCGCCATGGAAGCCGGTGCAGACATGGTAAAGATCTTCCCGGCCACCCTCGGGGGACCGAAGTACATGACGAACCTCAAGATGGTCTACCCGGGCGTGAAGCTCTGCCCCTCCGGCGGGATCAGCCTGGAAAACGCGGCTGAGTTCATCCGGTGCGGCGCGGACGCCATATCGGGAAACCGCAACTTCTTCGACCTGGCAATGGTGGAGAAACACGGGCCCCGGTGGATCAGCGAGCAAGTCGAAAAATACATCGCGCTCGTTGCAAAGGCGCGGCAGGATCTCCCCGAGCTCCCGTAAGGACACCCAATGAAGCTGGCCGTTGTGTCTTCGGTATTTGCGAACTACACCCTGGAGGACGTCCTCCCCATTGTCGCCCGGGCAGGCTACGAGGGGATTGACCTCTGGGGTGGGCGGCCTCACGTCTTTCGCTCGGATCTGGGCCCGTCGCGGCTTCGAGCCCTGCGCCGTCAGGCCGCCGACCTGGGGCTGGAGATCGCTTCCGTCATCCCGGCGTTCTATCGCTATCCGTTCAGCCTCACGACGAATGACGACCGCATCCGCCAGGACAGCCTGGATTACCTGCGGGAGTCCATCGACAACGCCGTGCAGCTGGGTGCCACGAGCGTTCTGACCGTGCCGGGCAGGTCCCTCCACGGCCAGGGTCGCGAGGATGCCTGGGCCCGGATGTCCGACAGCCTCTCCACCGTGGCGGATTTCGGGGCGGCTGCCGGCGTGCGCATCGGCGTGGAAGCGGTCAACCACTACGTGAGCGACCTCGTGGTCAACGCGGCTGACGCGCTTCGGCTCATCAGGCCCCTCGGCAGGGACAACCTCGGCGTGGTCCTCGATTCCGGCCACATACACCTGGCGGGCCAGGACGGGGTGGAGGAGGTCCATTCCCTCGGGCCGCTCCTGTACCAGGTGCACCTGAACGACAACGACGGCAACAAGCACCAGGGCCTCGTTCCCGGTGACGGCACCTTCGACTACCGGCCGCTCCTCCGGACGCTGTCGGAAACGCGCTTCGCGGGATTCCTTTCCGTGGAGCTCTCCTGGGATTACAGCGTGGACCCGGAGCCGCACGTGACCTCCGCGGCAAAGCGGATCCGGGAGTGGCTGCGCCGCCTGAGCGTACCTGCCGTGGAGGGCCCGCGGGGCGGGCGATAGGCGCTTCTCATGGTAAAGACGGGCCGGCTGCAGATCGACAGCGGAGGGAAGTTTTCCTCCTTCGTGATCACCGAGGACGCGAAGCGCTTTGTTGCCGAGTCCGGCATGAGGGAAGGGTCTCTTACCGTCTTTTTCCAACACACCACCGGGGCAGTCATGATCGTGGAGCACGAAGCAGGCTTCCTCGTTGATCTTGAGGATGCCCTCGAGCGCCTCATTCCGCTGGAGGCCCGCTATCGTCATCACCTCGTGGGGTATGACAGGAACGGGGCTGTCCACGTGAGAAGCGCACTCCTTTCCCCGAGCGTCACCGTCCCCGTCAAGGATGGAAGCCTTCTCCTTGGCACATACCAGGACATCATGGTCCTGGACATGCAGCGCGAAAGCTCGCCCCGCAGTGTTGTCCTGCAGGTGATGGGAGAATGACCGGGCCGGGAACCTGCCACCTCGTCTTCCGGCTGGAAGGCGTGGTGGCACGGACTGAATCCGGGGCGCGCCGCCTCACGCCCGGGATGGGAGAGCTGTTGAAGGAGCTTTCGTCGGATTTCAAGGTGTGGCTTTTCTGCGAGGGGGCGGAGGAGGAGCTTGCGCCGATCCTGGAAGGCCTCGAGCTGGAACGGGTGATTCCCCGGATCCGCTGGCTTTTTGCCTCCGAGCTCTTTCGAGCCGACATGCCGGGCAGGCTCATCCGGCAGCTCGTGAGGCGGACAGCCGCGCGTCGGGAGGACCTTCTCTGGATCGATGACCGGCCGTCTGTCACCGCGGGGGTGATCCGGGCCGGAATGAATGCGGCCGTATTCGTGGACGCATTCCGGCTTCGCAGGAATCTGGTGCTGAGGGGGTTGGTGAAATGAATCGAGTGGTCACGATTGGAGAGATGATGATCAGGTTCATGCCGCCGGGCAACCTGAGGTTCGAGCAGGCGAGCTCCTTCGATGTCTTTTACGGGGGGGATGAGTCCATTGTCGCGGCATCCCTTGCCAGGTTCGGCATGGAGGTCTCCTACCTGACCCGGCTCCCGGACAATCCCCTGGGTCGAACGGCGCTCGCGAGCATCCGGGCCCAGGGCGTGGATACCAGGTTCGTCGCTTTTGGAGGGAAGCGCCTGGGCCTCAACTTCTACGAGAACGGCGCCGCCATGCGTCCCTCCCGGGTCATCTATGACAGGGCGGATTCCTCCATGGCCACCGCGGGCCCGGCAGACTTCGATTTCGATGAGATCTTCAAGGGCGCCGCGTGGTTCCACGTCTCGGGGATAACGCCCGCCCTCAGCGACAGCGCGCGCCAGCTTACGGAGGCCGCGCTGGCAAAGGCGAAGGAGCACGGGCTCACGGTGAGCGTGGACCTGAACTACCGTCGGAAGCTCTGGACGCCCGAGCGGGCGCGCGAAGTGATGACCGGCCTCATGAGGAACGTAGACGTGTGCATCGGGAACGAAGAGGACGCGGAGATAACCCTCGGGTTCAAGCCGCCGGACACCGACGTTTCCCACGGGAAGCTCAGCGTCGAAGGCTACAAGAGCATGTTCCGCCGGATGAAGGAGAAGTTCTCCTTCCGTTTCGTTGCATCGACGCTCCGGGAGAGCCGCTCGGCTTCCGACAACGGATGGTCGGCGCTCCTGTACGACGGGAAGGACTTCTGCACCTCACGCGCGTATGACATCCACCTCGTGGATCGGGGCGGCGGCGGCGCCTCCTTCTCCGCGGGGCTGATCTACGGGATCCTCAACAAGATGACGCCGCAGGAAGCAGTGGAGTTCGCCGCCGCAGCCTCTGCGCTGAAGCAGACTGTCCTTGGGGATTTCAACATTACATCCCTTGCGGAGGTCCGCGAGCTTCTCAGCCAGGGAACCTCCGGCCGGGTGCAGCGATGATCGGGTTCACCACCCGGACATTCGCGGGGGCAATCTCCCGGGGAGAATCCACGCTGGAGAAAATCATCGCGTGGGCTGTTTCAGAGCATTTCCCGTGGCTCGAAGTGCGCGACGTAAGCCTGGCCCTGGCGGAGGGAGATCTTCGGAAGCTGGCAGAGCACGCGGAAAAGGGGAACGTGCGGCTTGCCTATGCGTGGGACGGGACCAACATCCTCGATCCGGCTGACGGGAAGCAGTTCCTCCGCGGCGTGAAAAACGCCGCCGTCTTTGGCCCGGGGACATTTGTGCGCCTGACAATCGCGGGAAGAGTCATACGGGACAACCCCTCGAAGGTCGGTTATTCTCAGGCAGAGCTTGCTGCGCTGCGGGACCGGATCCAGGAGTACATCCGGATTGCCGCTGAGCATGGAGCTCGGCCGGTATTCGAAAACAGCCATGAGCCTTTGACAGGGTCGAAACCAGGGGAGGCTGGAATCAGCCAGCTCCTGGACGCCATCCCTTCGATGAGCCTCACCTTCGATCCGGGAAACGCCATGGACCGGGAGCACAACAAATCCTTCTGTACAGCTCGCGAGGTAAAACAATTCTACAGCGCGTACCGTGAGCGCCTTCCGTATGTTCACGTCAAGATGACCAGGGGCAATATCGTGCAGCCCGGGTTCGTGGAAGATGGCGACGTTGAGCCCGCCTTCTACCGGCAGATGCTGTCAGACGGGAAGCTTGTCTGCATCGAGCTGTCGGAAGCCGGGGACCTTCGGACCTGCATGAGCAGGATCCTGGAAGCCCGGCGTTTTCTTGCGTGACGTGCGGACCTGTGACGTGCGTGACACGCGGACTTTGACACGCCGTTCGGTGGCAGCGTCGAGCTACAGCATGCTCTCGACTTTTCGGGCGATGGCCAGGCAGGAGGTCAGCCCGGGGGATTCCATCCCGATCAGGTTCACCAGCCCCGGCAGGCTGCGCTGGCTCTCCTCGCGGATCACGAAATCCCGAAAAGGCTCTCCCCGGCGGTAGAGCTTGGGCCGGATCCCCGACATGTCAGGGGAGAGGTCGTCGGCAGAGAGGAAAGGCAGGAAGCGCCGCGCCTTTTCGAAAAAATCCGCCCCGTGGCCGGGGTCGACATCATAATTGAGTTGATCCACGTAGAAGGAAGAGGGACCGATTTTCAGGCTTCCATCCAGCCCGAGCACGACGTGCGCTCCAAGATGCACGGGAGAGGGCGTCGGGTAGACGAGCCTCTGAATCGACCCCCGGTGCCGGCCCGAGACGCGGAAGTACTCCCCTTTGCAGGGACGGATGCGGTAGCCCGCGTTGTCGATGTCGATTCCCGCCATCCCTGCCACGCTGTCCGCGCTCAGTCCTGCTGCATTGATCAGGCACGCCGACTTCAGGACCTCCGTCTCTCCGTTTGACTGCCGGACCTCCACCGCGTACCCCTGGGGCTCCCGCTGCACGCCGGTGACCTTGCAGCCGTAGGCGACGGTCACGCCCTTGGATGCCGCGGAGCGCTCCAGGTGCTCCATCAGGCGATGGCTGTCCACGATCCCGGTCTCCGGGCTGTACAGCCCGAGGATCCCGCTGACGCGCGGCTCCAGGTCTGTGACCTCCTTTGCGGTGAGGAGCCTGAGCCCGGGAACTCCGTTCTTTCGTCCCTGGGCGAGGATCTGGTGGAGCTTTTCCGATTCAGACTCGTCCGTTGCAACAACGATCTTGCCAGTCTTGCGATGCGGGATTCCCGCCCGGGAGCAAAGCTCGTAGAGCATGGGGTTGCCCTCCACGCAGAGGGTTGTCTTCAGGAGCTCCTCGGCGTAGTACATGCCGCAGTGAATGACTTCGCTGTTCCGGGAGGACGTCTCCCGCCCGAACCCTTCATGCTGCTCGAGGAGGACCACCTGCCTTTTCGGGTTTCCGAGGCGCTCCGCGATTGCCAGGCCTACTACCCCGGCGCCGACGATGACTGTATCCACGGCTTCCATTCATCACAGTATGCAATCGAGGGCGATGTTGATCCATCCGTCGGTTCGCGACTATGATGCGGGGGATGAAATCGAGACCATTCGACCTCTCGGGCATGGTGGCGCTGGTCACGGGAGCAAGCCGGGGCCTTGGCCAGTATTTCGGCCGGGCGCTTGCCCGGGCCGGCGCGGACCTGGTCATCACGAGCAGGCACCGGGACGCGCTGGAGCCTTTCCGGCGGGAGATCGAGGCACTCGGGCGGAAGGTGGTACGGCTTTTGGAAGGATCGACATCCTCGTCAACAACGCCGGGTGCAACGTGCGAAAGCGCGCCCTCGACGTGACGTGGGACGACTGGAACCTCATCCTGGACACCAACCTGCGGGGCTCCTTTTTCGTGGCCCAGGCTGTGGCTCGTTCCATGATCGAGGCGAGATACGGCCGCATCATCAACATCGGCTCCGAGACGTCGGTTGCCGGCTACGCGGGGCTGGCGCCGTACGGAGCGAGCCGCGGAGGGATCAGGCAGCTCACCATGAGCCTTGCGCATGACTGGGGGGAGTACGGGGTCACGGTGAACTGCCTCGCGCCCGGCTGGTTCAAGACGGCCCAGAACGCCGTGATGTATGAGGATGCGGGCTGGGTAGAGTAACCTGTCCGAGCGGATCCCCGTGGGACGTCCCGGCGCCCCGAACGACCTCGACGGGGCGGTTATCTTTTTTGCATCGGAGGAGAGCCGCAACATGAGCGGGCAGACTCTCCTTGTGGACGGCGGCATCTCCGTCGGGGCGCTCAGGGCGCTGCCTGGTACACGGCAATCTCCCCCGCGGACTGGTTCGTAGAAAATACCAGGTCCCCGCCCGCGCGGCTCAGGATCAGCATGTTGGCCGCTCCGGCCCCGGGATCAACGACGACGCGGGTCGGCTGGGAAAGCCCGCGAGCAAACCGGAAGAGAAGGAGATCGCGACCGCCGGCGCGGTTGCTGACAAGGATGGCAGGCGCGCCGTCCAGATTCCCGGCCAGCAGGCAGTGGCCGAAGTCCAGCTCCCCCTCCCAGGCCTTGCGCCACCGGCCTGGCGCGGGCGCGTACACGCAGAGCCGGTTGCCGTGGAAGGGCTCGATCGTGATGAGCTCATCCTGCCCGTCTCCGTCGATGTCAAAGACTGCGATCTCGCTGATTTCTTCCCGCAGCACGCGCGTGAACACCCAGGAGTCGCCGGGCTGATCGAGATCCGTCATGAACATTCCCTCGGCGCCCGCTACCAGGACCGATCTCTTTCCCTTGAACCGTGTGACGAGGAATCCGTGGTTGCGATGGATCCCTTCGAGGATGGGGACAAGCTGCCACCGCTCCCCGTCGTGCCGGGGCACCGCGCATGCATACACGCTCCCGGGCCGGGACCAGTCCGCAGGATCGCTTTTGTCCGCGGCAAGGGAAGCGGCAAGCAGGGAGCGGGTCCCGGCTCGATCCACGAACCCGATTCGGTGCGCGAAGGGGAGATCGAGGATTTTCGAGGAAACCCAGCCGCCTTCCCGCCCCACGGCCTCCCCTCGGAGCCGATGGATGGAGCCGGTCTGGAACCTGTATCCCGGGAAGCACCCCATGATCGCGTACAGCTCGCCGGGCGTCTCCGGGTCCTCCACGAGGGCCATGCTTCCGCCGGGTCCGGGGAGGATCTCTTCGGCCCGCTCGAAGGGCGGGGATGCAAGCACCACGGGACCGCGGTCCTCGGTGGAGGCGATCACGCATGTTTCCCCGCCAACGGTGACAAATCCAAGGGGATAGGGCATGTTCAGGCGAGCGAGGACGCGCTTGGCAAATTGCATGCCGCAATGGTGCATGGAACAGGCGCCCGCCCGCAAGGGGCCGACGGCCGTCTGGCGGCATGGTAGTATGAGGCGTGAGCACCATCGAACAAGCGGGTTTTGTGGGACTGGGGGTCATGGGACGACCGATGGCCCGAAACCTTGCAAGGAAATATCCGGTCACCGGCTATGACGTGGCGGAGGCGCGGTTTCAGGACCTGGGGGAGGTGACGCGCGCAAGCTCTCTCTCCGAGCTTGCCCGGCATTGCCAGGTGGTCCTCCTGTCCCTGCCGAACGCGGCGATTGTCGAAGAGGTGACCATCGGGGTCAAAGGGATCATCCGGGACCTGAAGCCCGGATCCCTCGTGATCGATCTCAGCACGAACCTCCCCGCGGTTTCGCGCAGGGTTGCGGCGCGGCTTGCCGAGCGCGGCATCGATTTCGCCGACGCGCCGGTGAGCGGCGGGGAAGGGGGCGCCAAGGCGGCGGCGCTTGCCATCATGGTCGGGGCGGGCATGGCCGTCTTCGAGAGGTGCAGACCGCTTCTGTCCACCATGGGAAAGACCGTCGTGCGCGTCGGCGAGGTAGGCGCCGGGTGCGTCGCGAAGCTCGTCAACAACATGATCGTCGCCTCGGCGTTTGCCGTGATTGCCGAGGGTTTCGCCCTTGCGGGCGGGAACGGCGTGGATACGGAGAGCCTGTACGATGCCATCCGGGAAGGGTGGGCCGGGTCAAAGGTGCTTGACGTGAGCGCTGCCGCAATTGCGGCCCGCGACTACACCCCGGGAGGAACCATAAACATGATGGAAAAAGACCTCGGGTACGCGCGGGCCATGGCGGCGGAAAGCGCCGTCCCCATTCCGATGACCGCGGCCGCCCACGAGGTCTTTGTTGCAGGCCAGGCGGCCGGCCGGGGCGCTCTTTCCCAGCCGGCTATCATCGAGCTGTGGCGCAGGGAGCGCACCGTCTCATGAAGGCGCTCATCCTGAAGGAATACGGCAAGCTCGTGTTCGGCGAAGCGCCCGAGCCGCGCATCGGGGAGACCGAAGTCCTCGTGCAGGTCAGCGCATGCGGGATCTGCGGCAGCGACGTCCACGGCATGGATGGCTCGAGCGGCAGGAGGATTCCCCCCATCATCATGGGCCACGAGGCTGCCGGAGTCATCCAGGAGATCGGGGCACGCGTGGAGGGCTGGAAGATCGCGGACCGGGTCACCTTCGATTCCACCCTCTCCTGCGGGGAGTGCTGGCACTGCCGCCGGGGAGAGATCAACTTGTGCGAGCACCGCAGGGTCCTTGGAGTGTCCTGCGCCGAGTACAGGTGCCACGGGGCCTTCGCGGAGCTGGTTGCCGTGCCCCAGAATGTTCTCTACCGCATCCCGGACGAAGTGCCTTTTCATCATGCGGCGATGACCGAACCATTGTCCGTCGCCTTTCACGGGGTGCGCCTTGCCAGGCCCGAGCTCGGCGAGTCCGCCGCGGTGGTTGGAGCCGGGATGATCGGGCTTCTTGTCATCCAGGTGCTGCGCGCGGCCGGGTGCGGCACGATCATCGCGCTCGACATTGACACGAACAAGCTGAGGCTCGCCCGGGAGGCGGGTGCGGACCTTGCCCTTGATGCGGCCTCACCGGAGAGCGCGCTGCAGATCTTCGAGCGCACCGGAGGCCGTGGCGCCGACATGGCCCTGGAAGCCGTTGGCGCGACAGCGGCGGTGGCCTCCGCGGTGAACGCTGTTCGCAAGGGAGGGCGCGTGGTGCTGGTGGGAAACATCTCTCCCCGGATCGAGCTGCCCCTCCAGTCGGTGGTGACGCGGCAGATCGCCCTCCTTGGATCCTGCGCCTCGCAGGGAGAGTACCCGGCCTGTCTTGAGCTCATTGAGCGTGGCGGCATCGACCTGGATTCCATGATCAGCGCGCGCGCCCCGCTCTCCGAGGGCGCACGCTGGTTCGAGAGGCTTTCCGGCCGGGAGCCGGGTCTCATGAAGGTCATTCTCCAGCCGGGAGGCACGCGGTGAGAATCATCGACGCGCACATGCACCTGGGAGAGGACCTGATGTTCGGGACCGATGACTCCGAGGAGACCCTTCTTGCCGCCATGGACGCCAATGGCATTTCGATCCAGCTCGTGCAGCCCGGCATCGTTGCCCGTGACCAGGAAGCCGCCCACGAGCGTATTGCCCGGTTCGCCGGCGCCAATCCGGGACGCGTGTATGGCATCTCATGTTTCAGCCCGTACCTGCCCGAGGAAACGTACATGGACCGCGTGCGATGGGCGGTGCGGGACCTGGGATTCAAAGGCGTCAAGCTCCACACGAATGCCTTCTGCATGGCCCCGTCGCACCCGGCGGCGGAGAAGATCTTCCGGGTTGCCGGCCAGCTGGACATCCCCGTGATGATCCACACGGGAAACGGCCTGCCGAATGCGCTCCCGTCGCTGTGCATTCCCGTGGCCCGCAAATATCCCCATCTGCGGATCGTGCTTGCTCATGCCGGTGGGGGGACATTCGGGGCGGATGCGGCAGTGGTTGCCCGGGAATGTCCGAACGTGTACCTCGAGACCTCCTGGGTCACCGTGTACGATCTTGCGGCCATGGTGCGGACCCTGGGGCCCGAGCGGGTGATGCTCGGCACGGATCTCGTCCCCAACGTGCCCGTGGAGCTTGCGAAATACCGGGCCATCGGCCTGTCCGAGCCCCAGCTGGAATGGTGCCTGGGGAAGACCGCGGCGTCCGTGTTCAGGATCGACTAGCTCTGGAAAAGCCTGGCGATGACGGGATACTCTGTCACGGCGTGGAGGAAGGCCTATGACGATCGCGATCGGATGTGATCCAAATGCATCGGATCTGAAAGAGATAATAAAGAAGCATTGCGCGGAGCTGGGGCACGAGGTCAAAGACTACGGCAGCGGGGACCCTATCTACGCGAACACGGCAATCCGTGTCGCCGAGGACGTAGCGGCCGGGAAGCAGGATCGGGGGATCCTTTTCTGCGGAACGGGGATCGGCGTGAGCATAGCGGCCAACAAGGTGCCGGGCGCCTACGCCGCCCTCGTGAGCGATCCGTATTCGGCGGAGCGGGCCCGCAAGAGCAACAACGCCAACATCATGTGCATGGGCGCCTTCACCATCGGAGTGGAGGTTGCGAAGATGCTCGTTTCCATCTGGCTGAGCTCTGACTACACCCCGGGGGACGATCGGATCCCAAGATCAGAAGGATCTCCGACTACGAGAAGGAGCGCGCGGGGGTGATCAAGGAGCGCCGGGGGTGATGCAGCGGATAATCAACGACCCTGACCAGGTCGTGCCGGAAATGCTCTCGGGGTTCGCAAAGGCCCACCGGGACCTCGTTTCCCCCACTTCCAATCCACGGGTGCTGAAGTACGCGCGGGCCCCGATACGGGGCAAGGTGGGCGTCGTCACAGGCGGCGGCAGCGGGCACAAGCCTGCTTTCATAGGCTATGTCGGGAAAAACATGGTGGATGCGGTGGCCGTGGGTGAGATCTTTTCTTCCCCGACCGCGCAGTCTTTCCGCGACGCGTTCAAGGCCGCGGACGGCGGCAAAGGCATCGCCTGCCTGTATGGGAATTACGCCGGGGACAACATGAACGTGAAGATGGCCATCCGCCTTGCTGAGGACGACGGGATGGAGGTCAAGACGGTCGTGGCAAACGACGACGTGCCCTCGGCACCAAAGGGGGAGGAGGGCAAGCGTCGGGGAGTGGCAGGCGAGGTCCTCATGTGGAAAGTGGGAGGGGCAAAGGCAGCCCTGGGCGGGAGCCTCGATGAGGTGATCTTCGCCGCCCGGAAAGCCATCCAGAACACTCGCAGCATCGGCATCGGGCTCACCCCGTGCACAATCCCCTCTGTGGGAAAACCGAACTTTACAATCAAGCCCGGCACCATGGAAGTGGGGATTGGACATCACGGGGAGCCGGGCATCAGGGTGGAGGAGCTTCGGCCGGCGAAGGATATGGCAAAGATGATGCTCGACGTGATCCTGCCCGACCTGCCTTTCTCCGCCGGTGATGATGTCGTGGTCCTCGTTTCAGGCCTCGGGGCAACGCCTGTCATGGAGCTGTACATCCTGTACGGCATCGTGGAAGAGCTGCTTGTGGGAAGGGCAATCCGCATCCACCGCTCCTATGTCGGCAACTATTTCACATCCCTGGAGATGATGGGAGTGACCCTGACGATCATGAAAGTGGACGACGAGCTGAAAAGCCTGGTCGACCTGGAGGCGCAGTCAATGGGTTTGACCCAGTTCGGGAAAGGCTGATCCGGGATGCAGAGCGGAGGAGGTTTTCCGGACGCTAAAGGACAAGGCGTTATCGAGGCAATGATTGCAGCCGTCCAGGCAAACGCGGCAGCCTTGAGTGAAATCGACGGGGCAATTGGTGACGGCGACCACGGGATCAACATGAACAAGGGTTTCTCGATGTGCAGGGAGCGGCTGGCGAAGAGCCCCGGGGGATTCGTGGAAGGCCTGCGGACCCTTGGAGACGTGCTCCTGTCCGAGATCGGCGGATCCATGGGGCCTTTATACGGCACCTTCTTTACGGAGATGGCCCGGGGAGGAAAGGGCCGGGAAGTGATCGACGCCGAGGCGTTCGAGGGGATGCTTGCGCGCGCCGCCTCCGCGGTCAAGGAGCTGGGGAACGCAAAAGTCGGCGACAAGACGATGATCGATGCCCTGGACCCGGCGCTGGAAGAGTTCCAGCGCGGCGTGCGGTCAGGACGTGGATTCGCGGCCAGCCTGGCCGCAATGGCCGCCGGCGCGGAGCGCGGGAAGGAGTCCACGCGCGACATGGTGGCGCGCCTTGGCCGCTCCAGCCGCCTGGGTGAGCGCTCCCGCGGCGTGATTGACCCGGGAGCCGCGTCGTGCGCGCTCCTCCTGGGCGCGATGGCGCGCTCGATGACCGAGCTGATAGAGCCATGACGGCGGATCTCTCGGATCGGGTCGCTCTGGTAACGGGCGCGGGAAGAGGAATTGGCAGAAGCATTGCGCTGTCCCTCGCTGGCGCGGGAGCGCGCGTGTTTCTTACATCGCGCAGCAGGGAAGAGCTCGAGGCTGTGCAGCGGGAAATCCGCTCCGGTGGTCACGCGGCGGAGCTCCTTTCCGCAGATGTGTCGTCGGATGCCGGCCTGGAGGCCGTCTTTTCCGCCCTGAAAGCTGCATTCGGCCGGCTCGACATCCTCGTGAACAACGCGGGAATCGGGATGGCGGGTCCGCTGGTCGACTTTCCCGAGGGAGACTTTGATGCGCTCATGGCGGTCAACGTCAAGGGAACGTTCCTCTGCTGTCAGAAGGCTTTGAGGCTCATGATCCCGAACGGAAGCGGTTACATCATCAACATCTCAAGCGTCGTCGGCTTCAAAGGGTACGCAAACCAGACCGCCTACGCTGCCAGCAAGCACGCGGTCATGGGCATCAGCAAGTCCCTGGCCGCCGAGTCCCAGAAACACGGGATACGGGTCTCCGTGGTGCTCCCGGGGGCGGTTGACACCGCGATGCTGCAGGCGCTCCGCCCGGACCTCGATCGCGGACTCCTCATGCAGCCCCAGGATGTGGCGGATGCAGTGCTTTTCCTGCTCTCCCTTTCCGACACGGCAGCCATCGACCAAATCTACATCCGGCGGCGCTCCGGCACCCCGTTCTAGAGCTCCCTCGATGGCGACGTACCCGAAAATGCACCTTGCCATGGACAACGCGTTTGCGAGCAAGCGCTGGACAACCCCGGACGAGTGGGCGCGCATCATCCGCGACTGCGGCGTGAGGTGCATCGAGGCAAGCGCGGATGCCGAGGCGGACCCTTTCACCTGCGGGCCGGACTACATGGACCAGTGGGCCACGGAAGTGCTCGAGGCCTCCCGAAAGTACGCCGTGAGCGTCGTGAACCTGTACACCGGCGTGACGACATACCGCACCCTTGGTCTGGCGCACCCGGACGTCCGCGTTCGGCAAAGGGTGATGAACGAATGGCTCATGGTCATGGCGCGGGCTGCGGCCCGCACGCATTCGGGGCTCGGGTTCTACCTGCATGCCATGTCGGAAAAGGTCCTCCAGGATCCCGGTCTGTACGCGGAAACCAGGGACAAACTCTTTGAAACCCTCGCGGAGGTCGCTCGGCTTGCCCGCGCGGCCGGGCCTGTCCCGATCATCGTGGAGCAGATGTACGCTCCCCACCAGATCCCCTGGACCATCGATGGGACCGTCCGGTTCCTCTCCGAGGTGTCCCGGCGCAGCGGACTTTCAGCTTATATTGCCGTGGATACCGGTCACCAGACCGGCCAGCGTCGCTTCCTGCGCCCTTCACGTGAGGAAATCGAGCGAGGCCTGGAAGGCGGAGCGCCGGTGCCGTATCTCGGCTCGGAGTCCGCATACCGAGCGTTCGAGGAAAGCCGTCATGCGGGCGGCTCTTCAAGGAATGCGGCTGTCACGCTCATAGAGAAGGAGATGGACCGCTTTCCGTATTTGTTCGCGGATGTGCGGGACGGGGATCTGTACGCGTGGCTCGCGGAGCTCGGGTGCTATTCGCCAATCGTGCATCTGCAGCAATCGGATGGGAAGTCGTCGTCCCATCTTCCGTTCACTCCAGAGTTCAACGTAACCGGAATTGTTCAGCCGTTGAGGGTTCTCCGGGCCATTGCCCGTTCCTGCGAGCGGCCCGGGCCAGCGGGGATGCCGAAGCCGTGCGGGGACATCTACCTCACCTTCGAGATCTTTTCGCGTACCTCGGACCGACCAAGGGACATCCTGCCTGCCCTGGCGGAATCCGTGAGATACTGGCGGCAATGGGTGCCGCGGGACGGGGCGAGCCTCGAGACCCTCCTGGGAAACGCGGACTGAAACGATGACCACGGCAAAGGGGGAAACCATGAAGGTGGCTGCATTGTTCGTCGGGAAGCCGAGATCCGTGACCGTTGCCGACGGGACCCTCCTGACTGGAGGCTCAAAATCCCAGGTGCAAGCAGCATTCCTTCATTTCGACAACTTCGAAGGGGACGGACAGGGAAACCTGCTGCACCACGGCGGGAGGGACCGCTCCGTCTGCGTCTATATCGCCGAGCATTACGCGTGGTGGAAATCGGAGCACGGATACGACATCCCGTACGGTTCGTTCTGCGAGAACCTGACCGTGGAAGGATTGGCGGAGGACCAGGTCTGCATCGGAGACGTGTTTCGCGTCGGGGATGCCCTGGTCCAGGTCTCCCTGCCCCGCGATCCGTGCCGCACCATTGATCGCCTGACGGGCATTGCGGACCTGTGGAAGCAGGCGCGGGATTCGGGCAGGCTCGGGTTTCACATGCGCACCCTGGAAGAAGGGTTGGTGAGGACGGGAGACGCCTTCCACCTGGTCCGCGGTCATCCCGAACACGTCACGGTTGCCGAAGTGCTCGCTCTCTACCATGGCCGATCGCGGGACGTGATGCTTGCGGAGCGGCTTTCGCGCATGCCGGAGTTCGCCCGACAGGGAAAGAACGATATTGCCAGGAGGATGGCCGGGAAATAGAAGGCGTGCCGAAGGCCTGGGCTTGCCTCATTTTCTAAAGCACTATATAATTTAAAGTAAGAGATCCGGAGAATGCAGACCGCTGACGCCTTCACGACTCCCGCTTCCGAGCAGACTCTCCAGCACGTGGTTGGACGGCTCAAGGAACGCAACATCGAGGCCGTGATCGTGGATGCGGGGGACGATGCCCGAAAGCTGGTCATGGAAAGACTTCCCCGTGGTGCGGAGGTCTATTCCGGCAAGTCGAAGACGCTCCAGGACGCCGGCATTTTCGACCTGATCACCGATGCCGGCACCTACGACGCCCTGCGCCCGCGCTACCTGAAGATGGACCGCCGCACGCAGGCGCGGGAGATTCGCAAGCTGATTGCCGGCCCGGATTACATGCTGGGGAGCGTGGCTGCCGTTACCCTGGATGGCGTCCTGGTTGCCGCATCTGCCACCGCAAGCCAGCTGGGACCGTACGCCTACACCGCCGGGAAGGTCATCCTTGTCGTGGGAAGCCAGAAAATAGTTCCTGACCTGGAGACAGCGTTGCGTCGGATCCGAGAGTACGTCCTGCCCTGGGAGGATCAGCAGGTCCGGGCGCAGGTGCCCACCGGGTCGTTCGTGGGGAAAATCCTCATTGTCGAGCGGGAATGGATCGGCGGGCGGATCGAAGTGATCCTTGTGCGGAAGCCCACTGGGATTTAGAGTGCCCGGAATGCGCGCGGACTCAGAAATGATCGCCGGGAAGCAATAGTGGGCGTCTGCCGGGGGCGGCTGGAATGGCGAAACGGATCCGGCCCTCCTTCTCTTGGCTGTTCCGAGGTCCACGTCTGGAAGGTCCCGGGAAGGCCGACGGGACACCGGGAGGCGGTCCGGGACGAACTGCTGATCCTGATCGGACGCTACATGGGGGTGGCACCGGGGGACCTTCAATTTGTGACCGGCGAATACGGGAAACCGGCGCTCGATCCTCTGCGGCACGTGTCGGCCATCGAGTTCAACGTGTCCCATTCCCACGGCCTCGGCCTGATCGCTCTTGCACAGAATCGACTCGTTGGAATCGACATTGAGAAGCGCCGCGGCAACGCCGGCGTGGAGGCGGTGCGCAGGGATTTCCTGCACCTTCCCGCGGACGCGGGCGCGGTCGATTTCTACGCAGCCTGGACCCGCAGGGAGGCGGGGGTGAAGGCGCGCGGCGGGAGCATCGTTCTTTCCCGCGGCGTGCCGCCCGGCGCGGGCGGCGAATGGCAGCTGATCGATCTTGCGGTGGGCCATGGGTTTTCCGCGGCCCTCTGCTACAGCGGGGCGGAAGCGGAGGTATTTCTATGGAGTCCCGCTCCCGGACGCTCCACTGCCGGACCCCCCGCTGGCGGATTCATCGCTTCCCGGTGCTCCGCTTCCGGAGATGCTCCCTGACGCATTCCCGACGTGACGGGAATACACCTGATATGCGTCCCCGACGGTCTTCACGTTCCATGCCTCGTCCATGGGGATGGTGATCCCCTTCTGCTTGAGCTGAAGCATCATCTCCACCAGACGGATCGAATCTGCATACAGGTCGTCCACGAAGGAGGCTTCCGGCTTCACGCGGCTCTCATCCACGTGCAGCTCCCTGGCAATCAGGCGGCGAAACTCATCCAGGGTAATCGGTGCGCCGGTACTGCTCATCGTATTCCTCCTCCCGTTTCCTCCAGAGCTTTTTCCCGCAGCTTGAACTTCTGCGTCTTGCCCGTCTCAGCCCGGGGCAGCTCTTCGACAAACCGCACCTGGCTGGGTATCTTGTAGATCTCCAGCCTGCCCCGGCAGTAGTCGAGCACTTCCTCGACGGTCATCCCCGCGTCCCCGGCCAGGCGCACGAATGCCCACACGCTCTCCCCGCCGACGACGGACGGCACACCGACCACGGCCGCCTCTTCGATCTTCAGGTGCGATTCCAGATATCGTTCGATCTCCGCCGGGTAGATGTTCTGCCCGCCGCGGATGATCACGTCCTTCGTGCGCCCCATGATATGGAGGTATCCCTTCGCGTCGATCCGCGCGAGGTCCCCCGTGTACAGCCAGCCCTCACTGTCCTTCACCCTCGCGGTGAGCTCGGGCGCCTTGTAGTACCCGAGCATCACTCCCTCCCCGCGGACGGCCAGCTCCCCCGTCTCACCGGCAGGAAGGGTGCGCCTTTCCCCGTCCACGATCCTGGCGTCGATCCCCGGCATGACCCGGCCGACGGTCTGGTCCTGCTGCTCGTCGGAATCCGCCATGCTGCTGACGGAGATTCCTCCGGCGGCTTCCGTCATGCCGAAGCCGTTGTACAGTGCGCACCCGAAAGTCCTGCGGATCTCCCGGGCCAGCGCCGGCGGGCAGGCGGCGCCCCCGCTTGCGCAGACAAGAAGGGAGGACAGGTCGTGACTGGCAACATCCGGAAGTGCCAGGAGAGCCTCGTACGCGGTCGGGACCGCCACCAGAATGGTCACGCTCTCGCGCTCGATGAGGGAAAGCGCCTCCGCCGGGTGAAACCGGGTCATGGCCACCAGGCGGTCACCCATGAGCAGTCCCTGGAGCATCACGTGGAGACCCGTGATCGTGTGCCATCCCGTCGTGGACATGATGGTCTGGGGCTTGCCGATGGTGCGCAGGACCCGCGATCGGTATCGTGCGACGGCCTTCGCCGCCTCCATCACCATCCTGAGGCTGGAAGGCCGGGCCCACTGCTCCCGTATCTTCAAGGTTGCCGCCACGGGGGCAATCAGGCCGCGGTGGGTATGCATGGTGGCCTTCGGCTTGCCGGTCGTTCCCGAGGTGTAGAGCAGCGCGCACAGGTCGCCGGCATCCACGTCCGCAGGGGGCGGCTCGGTGGGGCCTGGCGCCATGATTGCTTCAAGCGGGCGGCCGTCGTTCCCATCCTCCGTTCGGAACACGTGCCGGAGGCCTGGAACCTGCCGCGTGACCTCATCTCCGACAGAATGGGATGCGATAAGGGCCACCGGTTGAGAATCCTCGAGGACGTCCAGGAGAGCGCGCTCGCGAAGGTCGGGGTTGAGGGGAACGATGACCGCGCCGAGTTGGACCACCCCGAAGAAGAGGGAGGCGAGCTCCGCGCCGGGGGGCAGGAGCGCGACCACCTTGTCTCCTTTGCGCACGCCTGCCCGGGCAAGGCCGGCGGCCAGGGAATGGATGCGCCGGATGAGCTCGCGGTTCGTCAGCCGCTGGGATCCGCAGACGAGCACTTCCTGGTCCGGCCGCGCCTCCGCGACCGCGCTGATTGCACCGTCCAGCGTTATCGTGTTGGTCAGCACGGGTCTCGCCTCACACGTCCATGCGGTACAGCCGGTAGTGCTTGTAGCACTCGGCACCCCGGCTTTGGGCAATGAGGTTGATGGCCGGGTTCAGCTCCGAGGTGAGAGAGCCGTCGAGCCACCGGTAGCCTCTCGCCTTTGCCTTGGTCAGCGCCTCCACGTACAGGAGCGCGTCGATGCCCCGGCGCCGGAACTCCGGCAGGACGCCCATGAGCTTGAACGAAACGACGTCGATCTCCCGGATCCATCGCCTGACCCTGAGCCAGTGAAAGGGAAAGAGCCTGCCGTTCAGGCGGCTGAGCACCTGGTTGGTGTCCGGGATCATGACGCAGAATCCAACCGGCTTGCCGTCCACCTGGGCGATCAGCGCGAGGTCGGGGTCTATGAACGGCCGCATCTGGTCGGCGAGCGTTTGGAACTCCTCCACGCCCAGGGGGACGGCTTCGGGGATCTGTCCGATCGTGTCGTTGAAAAGGCCGCGGATCGTGGAAACCTCGGCGGGCCAGTTTTCCAGGCTCACGCTGCGTATCCTCACGCCGGCCCCATCCCGCGCGGCATCCGCCACGTGGACGATGTCCGACGGCGCTCCCCCCAGCTCCCTGCCGACCTGGTCGAAAGTGGCCCGCCAGGCGTAGAGGTCGTGGTCTTTCACCATTCCGTAGCGCTCGAGGAAGTCCCTGTACCAGGCCGCCGTATGGGCTTCCAGCATTGCCGGAGGGTACTCGGTACCTTCGATCAGGATGCCGGGGGTGTCGTTGTCACCGAAGTTCGTGGGGCCCCGAATCGAGGTCATGCTTCGCGCGCGAAGCCATTCCCGGCACGCGTCCAGGAGCATCCGGGCGACATCGTACTCCTCGATCGCTTCGAAGAAACCGAAGCCGCCTTCCTGCCGGTGAACGGACTTCAGTCGGGGGCGATCGATGAACGCGCTGATGGTTCCCAGGAGCTCCCCGCCGCGCCAGGCCGCAAGCAGCACGATGTCCGCCTGCTTGTAGAAGGGGCCGCGAGCAGGGTCGAGGTACGCCATGCGATCGGAGATCAGGGGCGGCACCCAGAGCGGGTCATCCAGGTAGACGCGCCAGGGAAACCGCACGAATGCTTTCAGGTCTCGGCGCGTGACAACGGGGCGGATCTCCAAAGCAGCAGCCATTGTTTTTTCTCATGGCCATAGTAACGTGACTGGTTTCCACTTTCCAGCCCCGCGGTTGCCCCCGATCTCTGATCCATGCGAACATCCGGGCATGAAACCGATTCGTGAAGCGTTCGATTTTTCCGGCAAGGCGGTTTTCGTGACGGGAGCCTCAGGGGTCCTTGGCGCCGGCGTATCACGGGTTTTCGCGGAGGCCGGCGCCGCCCTGTTCCTGGGCTACCGGGAGGGGAAAGATCGGGCCGAGACGTTGCGCAGGTCGCTCCCCGAGCCTGATCGTCATCACTGCCTGCAGGCAAACGGAACAGACGAAGCGTCAGTTGCGTCCTGCGTGGCACGCCTTGTCGCGGCGCTCAAGGGCAGGCGGCTTGTCTTCTCCACGCTGGTCAACAACGCGGGGATCTATCCCGTTGCCCCGCTTGCAGAGCTGGGGGAGAACGCCTGGCGGGATGTCGTGGACGCCAATCTCACGGCGACACACCTTTTCACCCGGGCCGCGGCTGGCGTCATGCGGCCGGGATCAGCAATCATCAATATCGCCTCGACAGAGGGCCATCGGCCGGTGCATCATCACGCGCACTACGCGGCGGCAAAGGCTGCCGTGCTTGCCTATACGCGGGCATGCGCGCTGGAGCTTTCCTCTCGGGGCATCAGGGTCAATTCAATTTCTCCCGGTCTCATCCAGCGCGAAGGCCTGGAGCGCGCGTGGCCTTCGGGCTACAACCGGTTCGTGGGAGTCGCTCCCCTGGGAAGGACGGGACTGCCCGAAGAGATCGGCGCCGCGTGTTTGTTCCTGGCCTCCGAGGCGGCCGCCTGGATCACCGGGATAGACCTCCTCATGGACGGCGGGGTGAGCCTGACAAGCGCGCAGGATCCGCTCATCCTCGAGTCAGGGCGCTGATAATCTCCCGGCAACCGGGAAACCGTGCCAGAAGCTCCGCCCGTGTGCTGAGGTGGAAGTCATCCGGCTGGAAGGCCGGCGCCATTGTCGTGCCCAGCAGCGCGTACTCCCCGCCGCTCGCGAGGCGGGAGCCCTGCACCGCACCGGCCGGAGCAACCGTCTGCGGGGTTTCTCCCCTCTCCGGGCGGGAGCCGAGGATGCGTGTCTCGTGGCTTCCCTCCGGGTGGAGGATGTGGAGCTCGACGGGATCCCCGGCATAGAAGTGATAGATCTCGTCAGTGCTCAGAACATGGAAGGCGGAAAAGCCGTGAAGGTCCGAGGTCACGAGGTAGAAGATGGCAGACCCCGAGGAGCTCTTCCACGTGACGCGATACCAGCCGCCCTCCTCAGGCAGGGGAGCAAGATCGAGCAACCGGATGAGCTCGGAAGCGGAGGGTTTTTTCATGTTCCTCACCCTTCCAGGTTTTGAAGGAACCTCTTGAGCAGGGCGACAAACCCCGGCCCCCGCTCCCCGGAGATCGCAAGCACTTCCTCGGCGGTGATGGGCTGGGGGAGAGCTCCCGCGGCCATGTTCGCAATGAGGGAAATCCCCATGACGCGCATGCCGCAGTGTGCGCCGGGCAATGGCCTCAGGCACAGTCGACATCCCGACAGCGTCTGCACCGAAGTACCGCGCCATGCGGATCTCCGCCGGAGTCTCGAAGCAGGGACCGGCAAACCAGCCGCAAATGCCCTCCCGCAGGACTGCTCCTTCTTCCCTGGCGGATCGGCGCGCAAGAGCGCGAAGAGCTGGATCGTACACGTTCGACTGGTCGGGAAAAAGCGGACCGAAGGCAGTGCTTTCTCCCCCGATGAGAGGGTTCTGGCCCGTCAGGTTCAGGTGATCCGAGATGAGCATGAAATCACCGGGCGAAAAGGAAAGGTTCACGCCGCCGGCGGCGTTCGTCAGGACCAGCACGCGGGCTCCGAGCCTTTGAAGCACGCGGGGCGCAAAGGAGAGCTCGGAAGCCTGGTAGCCTTCGTAGAAGTGAACGCGGCCCTGCATCGCCACCACCGACCGTCCGGCAAGCCTGCCGGCCACGAGACGCCCTGCATGCCCCGGAGCTGTCGAGACCGGGAAGTGCGGGATGTCCCCGTAGGGGATGGCAACCGCTCCCTCCAATTCCTCGGCCAGTCCCCCAAGACCGGATCCCAGGACCAGGGCCACTTCGGGGGGTCCTCCGATCCGTGAGCCGGCGTAGTCTGCCGCCTCTTCCACGCGTTCCCGCATTGCGCCGTTCCGCGGTCAGGGCCGCGGGCAGGACCGCGTTACCTCCCGCGGCCCTGTTCCCGCATCTCCTGTCCCGGGCCCTGTTCACCTTGAGAGAATTACTTCTTGATCCCCAGCTCAGCCAGGCTCACCGGGACCTTGATCTTTCCCGCAATGATGTCCTGCTTCGCTTTCGCCGCGGCATTCTTGACCTCCGCGGGAACCATCGAATCGAACTTGTGGAAGGGAGCGATGTCGATCGCGTCTTCCGCCAGGCCGTAGACGATGTTCTGGCCGCCCTTCAGAGTCCCGTCGCTCAGTGCCTTGATTGCCTTGTACGCGGAAATGGTCGTTCCCTTGAGGGCGGATGTGAGCACGTAGTCGGGCGCCGCGGGGCTCTGATCCACGTCGGCTCCGATTGCAAAGATATGCCGCTCCCGCGCCGCGTCCAGCACGCCCATGCCGGTGAGGCCTGCGATCTGCATGACGACGTCAGCCCCCTGGTCGATGAGGGCGATCGTGGCCTCCTTGCCTTTTGCCCGGTCCGCGAACGTACCCGTCGTGATGAAGCGCACGTCGACGGTCGGATTCACCGAGCGCGCCCCGGCGATGTAGCCGGCCAGGTACCGTTCCACGGGCGGGATATCCATCCCGAGGACGGCGCCGATGACGTTCTTGCCGTTGAGCATGGGAGACTTCCCTGCGTACTTCTTTGTCATGTATCCGGCCACGATACCGGCCAGGTAGCCGGCCTCCTGCTCCCGGTAGGAAATGCCGATGAGGTTCGGCGGAATCTCTCCGCTGTACCAGTGGTCGATTCCGACGAAGTACGTGTCAGGATGGCTTTTTGCCGCCTCCTGGATCTGCTCGATCATGAGCGCCCCGACGCCGAACACCATCTTCGCGCCGTCCTCGGCCAGACCCGAGAGATTTGGCACATAGTCGGTCATGGCGTGCGCTTCCACGACCTTCGTGGTGCACAGACCTTCTTTTTCCGCCCTCTGCAGGCCGGCGTAGACTCCGTCGTTGAACGAGCCGTCCCCCAGCCCGTTCGTGTCCGTGGTCATGGCCACGAGCGGCTTGCTCTGCGCGCCAACCGACACGGCGAGCGCCGCGGCAATGACGGCCGCCAGGATGATTGTACGTTTCATGGTGAACCTCCTTCAAAGATTCCACACTCTCCAACGGAGAGCCTGTTCACAGTCTTACGTCCGCTCCTGCTCCTCGATCGTGAAGTCCTTCCCGACCGCCGCGGGGGGCCGGGATCCGCGGACCAGTCCGGCCACCGCGGCTATGGTAGCAATATACGGGAAAACGAGGAACACCTCCGAGGGCACGCTGAGGAGGCCTGAGCTTTGCACCCGCAGCTGCAGGGCGTCGACAAAGCCGAAGAAAAACGAGGACAGGAAACACCCCAGGGGGCGCCAGCCGCCCGCAATGTTCGCGGCCAGGGCAATGAAGCCGCGGCCGTCCGTCATCCCCTCGGTGAAGGAGTTTGAGTTCTCAATGGAAAGGAATGAACCGGCAATTCCGCAAAGGAGGCCCGACATCAGAACGCCGAAGTACCGGATGCGCGTCACGGATCTGCCGAGGGTCTCGTACGCCATGGGGTGCTCCCCGGCAGCTAGCACGGACAGCCCCAGGCGGGTGCGGGAAAGGATCCATGCCCAGGCGATGACGGCCACAAGGGAGAGATAGACGATGGGCGTCTGGTTGAAGAAGGCCGGCCCGACAACGGGCAGCGAGCCGAGGAAGGGAATGGAATACGCGTAGTGGTGCAGGGTGACGGGCACCGCCGGAGAGGTCCCCTGGATGTGGTAGAACACGTTCATGAAGTAGCGGGTAAAGCCGAATGCCAGGATGTTCATGATGGCGCCCGCGACGACGTGATTGATGTGGAGCGTTATTGCCGCCCATCCGAAAAGCAGGGAGAAGCTCATCCCGCCCGCGATTCCTCCCAGCAGGCCGAGCCACGGGCTGCCGGTGGCGTACCCGACCGCGGCCGCGAAGAAGGCGCCGACGAGCATGATCCCTTCCATCGCAATGTTCGTGACCCCCGTACGCTCACAGACCATGGCGCCAATCGAGGCAAGCGTGACGGGGGTGGAAAGCCGGATGGTTGCCTCGAGGAGCTGCGGGGTGAACACTGTCGAAAGCGCTTGCATCATGCCGGGACCCTTACGCGGCGCAGCCGGGCGGCGAACCACGCGGAAAGATACTCCGCGAGCATCAGGAAGAGGATCACCCCCTTGATGATCTCCACGATCGCGTTGGGCGTCTGGGCGACCCGCGCCATGTATTGCCCCCCGGCGTCCAGGACACCCCACAGGAGGGCGGCAAAGAGAATGACCACGGGGTTGTTGCGGGCCAGGAGGGCCACCGAGATGCCGTTCCACCCGTAGCCGGCGCTCAGGTTCTGGTACATGCGGTGATCGAGGCCGGTCACCTGCGTGACACCCGAGAGCGCGGCGAGGGCCCCGGAGATCAGGAGGCTTGCCATGGTGATTCCGGCAACGGAGATCCCCTGCATCCTGGCGGCAGTCGGGTTGAACCCCGTGGCCCTGATCTTGAACCCGAGGTTCGTGCGGCGAAGGAGGAATTGGACAAGGAGCGCGACCGCAATGGCGATGAGCACCCCGATGTGGAGGCGGTAATTGGCGAGGGGCAGCACGCTCTTGAACACCGGCAGCTGGCTCTGCTGGAGGATGGTGTCCGTGGCTCCGGGATGGTCGCTCATGGACGGGGCCCCGCCGTGGGCGCGGATGAAAATGGGAGAGAGCGTGCTGATGGCGTACGCGAACATCATTGTCGTGACAACCTCATGGGCCCCCGTTCTGATCTTGAGCCAGGCCGGGATGAGGTTGGCAAGGGCGCCGGCCAGCGCGCCGGCCCCGAAGATCAGGGGCAGCGTGAGGAAGGCGGGCAGGCGGAGCCAGAGCCCGAGCCACGTTGCCACGATGACCCCTGCATAGTACTGGCCTTCAGCGCCGATGTTGAAAAGGCCGGCGTGGAATGCGATGGCGATTGCGAGGCCGGTGAAGACGAGGGGGGTGGCGTTCAGCACGGAGACGTGCCAGTTCTTGATCAGCCCGCCGTAGAAAAGCGCGCTATATGACTGCAGTGGATCATGTCCCGTGGCGGCCATGATTGCGGCGCCAATGAGAAGCGCAAGGCAGACCCCTTCCAGCGGCACGACCGCCCTGGAAAACAGAGAGTGCGTCAGCGTCCGGAGCTCGGCAGGCCCCCGCGTGAGAAGCCGCTCCGCCGCGAGGACGACTATTGCTCCCCCGATCAGCCAAGCGCCCCAGAAGTACGAGGCGAGATACAGGATGATGCCGGGCAGCGCGAGAACAAGGGCTGCGCACAGGAGCGCTCCGCGAACAGGGGGCTGCCGCTTCACGGGGCCGTTCGAGGGGCCCTTCATGAGAGCGCCTTTTCCGCGAGACCGCGGATCATGTATTCGCCCACCTCTGTCTCCGTTGTCGCAGGCGTGGGCTTTTCGAAGACCATCTTCCCCTCGTGGAGGACCGCCACGCGGTCGGCAAGGGCGAAGATTTCCTCCAGCTCCATGGAGATGAGGAGAACGGCCGTACCCCTGTCTGCCAGGTCCCGGATCCGGCCGTAGACGTATTCCGTTGCACCGACATCCAGCCCGCGGGTCGGCTGGCAGACCAGGAGGAAAGCCGGGGAGCGGGAGAACTCCCGGGCCAGGATGACTTTCTGCTGGTTCCCGCCGGAAAGGGAGGAGGCGGGCGCGGCTGCTCCGGCTCCCCGGATGTCGAAGGTCTCCATGAGCTGCTCCCCGTGACGGCGAACGGCGCGAAAATCCAGGAACCCGCGCTTGTTGAACGGCCGGAGATCGCTCGAACCGATAAGGAGGTTCTCTTCAATGGAAAAGGGAAGGACCAGGCCGGCTCCCCTCCTGTCCTGCGGGACTGTCCCCATTCCCGCCCGGATTCGCTTCTTCACGCTCCAGCGGCCCGCCTCTTCTCCCTTGAAGAGAAGCGTCCCATGCTCGATGGGCATGAGCCCGGCCACGGCATCGGCCAGCTCCTTCTGCCCATTGCCTTCCACGCCCGCAAGGCCCAGAATCTCGCCCTTGTTCACCACGAACGAGCAGCCGCGCAGAGCAAGGAAGCCACGCGTGCTTCTGACCTCCAGCCCGTGGGCCTGAAGAACAGGCTCCGGGGAAACGGACACAGACGGGCGCGCCGCGTGCAGCTCGACCTCCCGGCCCACCATGAGGGCGGCAAGCTCCGCGGCCTGCACATCCACCGTCCGCCGCTCGCCGGCCATGACCCCGCGACGCAGGATGTAGACCCTGTCGGAGAGCTGCTTCACCTCCTCCAGCTTGTGGGTGATGATGATGATCGATGCGCCCTGGGAGGCAAGCCGCCTGAGGACGCTGAAAAGCTCCTCCACCTCCATCCCCGTGAGCACGCCGGTGGGCTCATCGAGGATGAGGATCCGGGCGTCACGATACAGTGCCTTGAGGATCTCCACCCGCTGCTGCATTCCGACCGACAGGTCCTCGATGCGCGCATCCGGGTCCACGCCCAGATGGTAGCGGGCGGCAAGCGCGGCCACTTTCTTCCGGGCCTCCCGGTACCTGATGTGTCCCAGCCGCACCGGCTCGGCGCCGAGGATGATGTTCTGCGTCACGGTGAGCGTAGGCACGAGCATGAAATGCTGGTGAACCATCCCGAGACCGTGTCGGATGGCATCCCGGGGGGATTCGAAGGCCACCGGCCTGCCCTCGAGGAGCACCTGTCCCGCCATCGGTCGATAGAGACCGAAGAGGATATTCATGAGGGTGGTCTTGCCGGCGCCGTTTTCTCCGAGGATGGCCACGATCTCTCCGTGGTTCAGGCGGACGGAGACATCCCGAACTGCGACCACCTGGGCGAACATCTTCGTTATTCCGCGGGTTTCGAGAATCGGGGGGGAAGGGCAGGATATTCTTTTGTGTCGGCGCCGGGATCGCTTTTCATGAGGTGTCGCGGCCGGAACATGCAGTCAATAGCACAATATCGCCCGACTGTCCACCATGCAGGGGTGTATTCAGCGTACGGCGTGAACCAGGTCCAAAAGCCGCAGCCCCACACTCCTCGGCTTGAAAACAAATGCGTTTGAAACTACGCTGAAATAGCAGCAGAACTTCAAGGGGGACAATCGGCAAAAGGAGAAAATCATGACGGGAAGTCCAAGAGTTGTCGAAATATTGAATGCGCTTTTGGCAGGCGAGCTTGCCAGCATCGTCCAATCAATGACGCATTCAGGGATGTGCGCGAAATGGGGTTATGGGAAGTTGCAGGACAACTTTGACCGACGCGCAATTGATGAGATGAAGCACGCCAGAGACATCATCGGCAGGATTCTTTTTTTGGGAGGCAACCCAGTTGTCTCGAGGCCCTTGACCATGCACCTTGGTTCAGAGCTTCCAAATCAACTTGAGAATGACCGTGTCGCTGAGGTGAATGCTGTCGAAGCGTATGGAAAAGCAATTGTCGTTGCCAATGAGGTTGCCGATTTCGAAACTCGCGAAATGCTTGGAAAAATGATGACGGATGAGGAGCGACATATCGGAGAAATCAAAGAGCTTCAGGTTCAGATAACACAAATGACTCTTTCGGTATTTCTCAGCAAGCAAGTCTCAGCCTCCCATCCTGCGGGGACAGATTCGTTCAACTTTTATTATCCTTACACCAG
This sequence comes from uncultured Spirochaetota bacterium, assembly GCA_963753085.1. Classification (GTDB taxonomy): domain Bacteria; phylum Spirochaetota; class Spirochaetia; order SZUA-6; family Fen-1364; genus Fen-1364. The sequence continues at coordinate 175,495 of CAVWBF010000011.1, forward strand.
ATAGTTTCATTTGGTAGTCCGTTGAAATAACTGCCGGCGGCAGGCGGGGCGCTATCAAACCGCCGCGTCGACAGGGAGAGTTTCCCGCTTTTGGCGTTTCGATAGCCGCCCGCAGACCACGTCATGCGTCTTTCCGATAAAGCTTTTCCCGCATAAGCAGGATCTTAAGGGCCATGCAAGAGAATGAGCTCGTCGAGGATATCGAGGAAATCAACGCAAGCGTCTGCACCCGAGAGTGCAACCAGCGTTTGACTGTGCGGTCTTGAGCTCTGGTGGACGCGCGTCGGCGCGCCACGGCCCATCGTACAAGGAGTTTTTGTTTGCGTCTGGGCGCAAGCCTTGGCCCTTTGAAATCCGTCTCTTTTCAATGGTGCCTTCTTTTATTCGAACGAGCGCAACGCCCCGTCTCTGTCATCACGAGCATAGCATAGCTTGACAGAATAGCAAGAGACTGTTGCAAAAACCAGGCCCAGCTTGACAGAAAGCAGTGAATGGAGGAACTATCGAGCAGAAGAGATCAAAGTCGCGGCTTCGAGGTTTTCTCAGCGCTCATACGGAGGGTGCCATGAAAGCAACTCTCGTTCCCATCCATTTCAAGTCAGGGATGGATGCGGAGTTCACCAAGCATCTTGCCATCGTGAAGGACCTCCTTGCCGCCGAGGCGGAGGTGCTTCCGCCCGTGGCCCTGGGAGGGAAGCTCCCCGCCGGCGCGGATGCGGTGGTCTTTCCGCAGCTCCTGGGGGACGCTTTTTCCCAGCTGGATGCCCTGAAGAAAATCAAGCTCCCGGTCGTGGTGCTAACCTCGGACTTCGGGACCGTGAACATGTGGGACTGGGAGATTGTCACCTTCATGCGCTCCCTCGGCATGAACGCCTTCACTCCCTACGACCTGGAGCAGACCCGCAGGATCTGCCGGGCGCTTGCGCTCAAGCGGGAGATGAAAGAGGTGAAGTTCCTGGTCTTCCAGGACAGGCCGGGAGTGGGCGGCCAGCAGGCGGAGATTTTCAAGCGGTTCTGGTGGTGGGAGGACAAGGCTTCCGAGTTGATCCGCGAGAAGTTCGGCATCCGTATCGTGAAGAAGAGCTTCAAGGCCCTCGGGGAGCAGGCAAAAGGAATCAGTGACGCGGATGCCCGCGCGGCGCTGAACAACAGGCCTGTGCCCATGGAGGGGCTCGGCGACAGGCCTGTCAGCTCGGCGCTGAAGCTGTACGTGGCCGTCAAGCGCGAGGTGGAAGCTGATCCTTCCATTCAGGGAGCAGGCATCAACTGCCTGAACGAGTCGGAATACTCCGATACCACCCCTTGCCTTGCGTGGGATCTTCTCTACCAGGACAGGCGCCTGATCTGGGCCTGCGAGGCGGACACCCTCTCGCTCCTTACGATGTTCATCCTGGAAAGGTCCCTTGCCAACCCCATCATGATGAGCAACCTCTACCCGTTCCTCATGGGAGGAGCGGCGCTCAAGCATGAGAAGATCGACAAGTTCCCCGACGTGCCGGAGCCCGAGAACCACCTGCTCATGGTGCACTGCGGGTTTTTCGGGGTGGTGCCCCGGCCGTTCTGCACGCAGTGGACGCTGCGGCCCAAAGCGCTTGCAATCGTGAATGAGAATGCGCACATGATGGATGCGCGCATGGCTACCGGACCCATGACCTTGGCGAAGCTGCATCCCGAGCTGAAGAGCATCCAGGCAATCGCCGGGGACCTGGAGGGCTACGTCCAGTACCCTGGAACGGATTGCAGAAACGGCGCGCTTCTGAAGGTGAAGGACGGACAGGCCATCATGAAGGCGTTCTACTCCCACCACTACTGCCTGCTCACCGGCAAGCACGTCGTGGACATAGAGAACGTCGCGCGCGTGATGGAGATGGGCTCCACGATTGTTTGAACGGCCCGAGTTCGATCTCAACGAAAAGCGCCGTCTCCGCCTGCATGCGAGGACGTCATTCCAAAAAGCCGGCAAGACCCTTCGCGCACGACATATAACCGCACGATTTTGCGGGGAGGCGAATCATGGTATCGGTCGCTGTCATCCGACCCGGTCAGGTGGAGATGGTGGAAATTCCAAAGCCCACCGCGAAACCGTATGAGGCAGTTGTCAGGAACGAGATCGCTTTTATCTGCAATGCGACAGACCGCAAGGTAGTCAGTGGCCACTTCCCGGGCCTGGGCCAGGAAAAGTTCCCCCTCCTTCTTGGACACGAGAGCGTCGGCGTCGTGGAGTCGGTGGGGGATCGTGTGAGAACATTCAAAAGGGGAGACCGGGTGATTGGGGGGATGCTCCTTGTCCCCACCGATTCCAGGTTCTCGTCTGCCTGGGGTGGCGACAGCGAGTACGTGGTGGCGGCCGACCACAACGCAATGGTCGCCGATAGCGTGGCTGATAGTGCGCACGGCTGGGATGAGGTATTCCAGATCATTTGCAAGGTGCCGAATGACATCTCACTGGAAGCGGCAGGGCTCTTATGCACGTGGGGCTGAGCTTCTGCCAGTTTTCCCGGTTGCTCGGAATGGGTTGGATCGGACTTGTAGACCCGATCCCCTTCAAGCGGGAGAAAGCGAAATTGTTGGGCGCCGACGAAACCTTTGCGCCACACTCCGCCGAGCTTGCCAACGTCGTCTCCACGAGGGGCAAGCCTCTGGATGCCGTAATCGATGCTGTGCGCAGTGAATCCATCATAAATGCAGGGCTTGCCCTTCTGCGGCTCGGCGGCTCCCTGTGCGTGTACGGCGTTCTCAGCGCTCCGACAATAACAATCGCCAAAGAGGCGGGTCCTCTCAATTTCAATATCTTCCTGCATCAGTGGCCAACGCGAAAAGCTGAGGCGGCCGCCCAGGAGCCGCTCCTTGAGTGGATTCGAGCGGGAAAGTTGTCGGCAGAGAATTTCGTGTCGGCTGAGTATCCCGTTCGAGAAGCGGCGCGCGCAATGGCGGCTACCGAAGAGCCCACGGCGATAAAGACTTTCCTCCTTTTTTAAAGGCAAAAGAGGTCAGCTCGCTCCTTTCGCCGCGTTCATGAACCTCCGCTGATAGGAGACGACAAGATTGGAGGAAGTGAACCTGGCCAGATATGCAGGCACGGCCGTAATCACGAGCCGGTCCAGAACATCTGCGAGCTCGGGATCGCATAGCAGGTTGTCGATGTCGGGGTAGTTGGAATCTCCTTCCATGCTGCAGATGATCAGCCTCGTATCTGGCAGATTGAGGGAGCGCAACAATCTCAAGTTGTGTCTCACCGCATCCAGGCCATCAGTTCTCCCGGAACAGGAAGAATTGCGGTACTCCACGATCCGCTCGCACATTGTCCTCGCTTCCAGGAGATCGAAGTCCTTTTCTCCTGCGGCAAGATAGTCTTTTTCGATCATGAACTTCCGCAAATCAGCGAGAAGCGAAGTGTTTTCGGTGCGGCGGTACTCTTCAAGATAATGCTTCATGGCGGCGGTCTGTGATTCGCGGTGGCGGATGAAGCTGTTGATGAAGTATGGCTTTGCCTGCAACGCCAGCGCCGTCTGGTACGGTTCGAACATGAGAGTGAAATTCACCTTGAATCCGTGGTCGCGGAGGAGGAGGGCGAGATGATGTCCGCGGAGCATGTCTTTCGTCGAGCCCTGGTCATAGCGAAGATGGAGCTTCTTGTCCCCGCTCAGCAGCTCCTGAACATTCTGCGCATTCACGGGTCCGGTATGCGGCACCTTGATCACGACGCGGTAGGGGGAGAGCATCTCACGGAACTTTTCCGCCTCGTCAAGGATCTTCTGTTCGTCCTCTTCGAAGGGGTTGTTCAGCTCGACGCTTATGTCGCAGCCAGGGCCAAGGATATTCCCGATCTCCTTCATGACCTCGTCCCGAGTCTTGAACCGCTTTCCGATGTTCGCCTTCGGATTATTGATGAAAAGATCATAGATTATTCCCGGATTGCAGGTCAGGTTAGCGATCAGGTCTGCGATAGGCGCCACCTCGTAGGGATCCGCGCTGTCCGCTGAGAAGAGGAACGGAGTCGGGCGCCGTTGTCCATTCCTGTCATAGGAGATGTCTCGAACGAGATCCACTCGAAGGATGCCGTCCTGCTCCAGCGAGAACTCAACTCGAAAGCCAGCAGGAGTTTCTCCCGGAGGTGTTTTGAAGCAGCATACAATGTCCCTGAAGTTGGGGGTGACCCCGACATAACGACAGGTCTGAGAGAGCTCCTTGAACAGCGTGAAATCAAGCGCGAAGCCGGCAACGCGTCGCACATGCTCTTCATCACCCTGCACGATGGCTGCACCACTCGATCCGCGTGCACTTTTTAGAAGGCTCCCGATTGTAGTCTGAATGCGTCCGACCAGTGGTGTCTGCCGTCCCAGACTGGGTGCTGTCATCTCAATACCTCTCCCTTGGAAATTGGTTGAATTGTCGAACCGTGATATCATGGTATCATAATATATCTTATATTGTCAACCGCTGCTGATTGCGTTTCCTGACGGGTCTCTGATCGCACACGTCGCGCGCAACACCAGATTACTTGACAAGAAAAATATAATATGATAACATGATGTCATCGCGACTTGATAATTTGCGCATCCCAATCGGATCCGTTGGCAAGGACGTCGTCCTGACCTAGGCGTCCTGATGCAGTGAGGAGTTGTTTCATGATCGCCGCAACGTGTGAGGCAGCTCGATGAGTTCAGTAGCCATCGGGTGTGATCCTAACGCCACCGAATTGAAGGAGCATATCAAGGCCTCCCTCACGGAGCTGGGATTCAGCTGGAAAGACTACGGGAGCGATGATCCGGTGTACGCAAACGTCGCAATCAAAGTCGCAGAAGCGGTAGCTGGCGGCCTTCATGAGAGAGGGATACTCATCTGCGGCACAGGGATCGGCATGGCGATCGCTGCAAACAAGGTACCGGGGGCGTATGCCGCCCTTGTCAGCGATGCGTACTCGGCTGAAAGAGCGTGCAAAAGCAACAACGCGAACATCATGACCATCGGTGCCCTGGTGGTGGGGACCGCCCTGGCGAAGACCCTCGTGTCGATTTGGATGAAGAGTACTTACGTGCCCGGGGGGCCCTCTGAAAGGAAAATCCAGCGAATCCATGACTACGAGAAAGAGCTCGGCGGAAGGAAAGCCTTGTGAGCTCCCCGTCGCGGGACCAGATTGCTCTGCTTCGCGATGCCGCAACGAGAATGCGGCAGAACATCGTCCGCATGGTGCGGGCGGGCGGCGGGGGACACCTCGGCGGGGCGCTTTCCTGCGTCGATATACTGGCTTCCCTGTACTTTTCAGTCCTCCGGGTCGATCCGACGAACCCATGCTGGCTGAACAGGGATCGGCTCATTCTTTCGGCAGGCCACAAATGCATGGCCCTCTACGCGGCGCTGGCGCAGCGCGGCTTTTTCGAAGATTCGCTCCTCGACACCTACGGTTCTCTCAACTCCCGGCTGCCGGGCCATCCCGTCATGTCGAAGCTTCCCGGGGTAGACGCCAATACCGGAGCTCTCGGGCATGGGCTTTCGATTGCGGGCGGAATGGCGATGGGACTCAAGCTCAAAAAGCTTGATGCGAAGGTCTATGTGATCATGGGGGATGGCGAGCTGGCTGAAGGTTCGAACTGGGAGGCCGCCGCGGCGGCCTCCCATCACCGGCTGGACAATCTGGTCGTGTTCGTGGACCGCAATGGCCTGCAGTTGAGCGGGGAGACGCGGCGCGTGATGAACTATGAGCCGCTTGCGGAACGATGGACCGCGTTCGGGTGGTCGGCCCGGCAGATCGACGGGCATGATTTCCGGCAGATCGTGGGGAGTGCCGAGGAAACACCTTTCCAGGCTGGAAAGCCGTCGGTCGTGATTGCCGACACCGTCAAGGCAAAGGGCCTCTCATTTGCGGAAGGGAAAGCGGAGTATCACTACTGGAAGCCGAGCCCTGATGAGATCCAGAAAGCGGAACGGGAGCTGTGCATGCCTCCCGCCGCAGACGGGGAGGGGCTGTGAGAGAGAGAAAGGATCCGCGGACTTCGTTCGGAGAGGCGCTCCTCTCCGTTGCCGAGAAGGACGAGCGGGTCCTTGCGATATCGGCCGACAGCTCGAGCGGCTCGGGAATGAAGCCCTTCAAGAATCGATTTCCGGAAAGGCACATCGAGTTCGGCATCATGGAGCAGGGGATTCTTGGGTACGCCTCCGGGCTGGCAACAGTCGGATGGATTCCCTTTGTCGCCGCAATTGCACCCTTCGTGACGGCGCGTCCCTTCGAGATGTTTCGAAACGATCTCGGCTACATGAAGCAGAATGTGAAGATCGTGGGGAGGAACGCCGGGCTGACCTACTCGGATCTCGGGGCTACCCATCAGTCTCTCGATGATGTAGCGATCCTGCGGACCATTCCCGGGGTTGTCATTGTCTGTCCCGGAGACCCTGTTGAGATACAGAGGGCCGTTGAGGCGGCGGTGGGGCACGAGGGACCCCTGTACATCCGCATCGGCGCTCCCTTGATGCCCGTGCTGCACGGCTCCGAGGTTTCCTTTCAGCTTGGAAAGGGGATCGTGATCATGGACGGCCGCGACGTGGCCGTCATCGCCACCGGAACCGCGCTCTGGCGCGCCTTCGATGCCTGCGAGATTCTGCGCCGAAAGGGCATTTCGGCCCGGCTCATCAGCATGCACACGGTCAAACCGCTGGACCGCGGCCTCGTGATGTCCGCGGCTCACGAGACGGGGGGGATTGTCACTGTCGAAGAGCACTACGTGACAGGCGGATTGGGCAGCGCCGTTGCGGAGATTCTTTCCTGCGGAACGCCGGGACGTCTCAGAATGATCGGGGTCGAAGATCAGTTTGCCAGCAATGGACCCTATGACGAGCTGCTGGGGTTGTACGGGCTGCGCGCCGAGCAGATTGCGCAGACGGTGGAGGACTTTCTCCGATTGCAGAATCGTGACCCGTTGTCGGTGCAGACTTCAGGCGCGTCTCGTTGACCGGGGCACGGCTTCAGGGTCGCACCCTGAGTCCGGCGGCCGGTTTCTCTGCTCGATCCTTCGTACGTCCTGCTCTGCCTTCGCGAGATGCTCGTTCATGGACCGCTCTGCCTGATCGGGATCTTTCATCTGGATCGCGGAGAGGATCTTTGCGTGGCTCTGGATCACCAGGTCGACGCCGCTGTAGCGAATTGTCTCATTGCGCTGGTCTCTGAGAAGCTCCATCAGCGGAGCGAGCATGATTTCGAACGCGAGGTTACCGCTCGCTTCCACCAGGATGCTGTGGAACTCCAGATCCTTTTCGACGCAGGTTGAAAGCTCATCCCGGTGATGCTGCATCTCTTCGATTGACTTGCAGAGCTTTTGGATGTGCGTGGGATCGGCTCTCAAAGCCGCGAGACGTGCAATATGGCCTTCCAGCGATTTTCGTGCTTCGATCAGCTGAATCTTCGACGCTCCTGATCGCCGGAGAGTCAGCGCGAGGAGGGACGTTACAGGAAGGGTCGAGTTGCCTGCAACGCGCGTTCGACGACCCTGGGAGATGTCTATCAGCCCGAGCACCTGGAGAACGCGCAGGGCTTCACGCATGCTGAACCTGCTCACCCCGACGGCCTTTGCCATGTCGCGTTCCGGTGGCAGCTCGGTTCCGGGCGTGATCTTGCCATTCAGGATGTATTCCTTCAAAGCCAGCACGGCATGCCCGACCATGAGAGTTCTGTCTGCCTGCTTCAAATTGAAGAGGCCATCACTCATCATTTCTCTCCTTGTCAGAAGCCCTGTGTCGTGTCGCCGCTTTTGAAGGATTCATGAAGGTATCTATTCAAGTTTGGACTTCTTTTTAGATATCATGGTATCATATTATATTTCACAAGGTCAATGATAAAAGCCTCCGCATGGCAAAATTTCGCATACCTTGGCATCCGGGCGGCTTCGGCAAGACGTGATTTGAAGCGAAGGTTCGAAAAGATGAGCTTCGCCTGAGGCAAAGCTCATCTGGGAACCGAGAACCTCTCTCCTTATAGAGGGGGATTGAAGCCCAGGAGAGCTTCAGTCATCGCGTCCACGTACTCGGGAACTTGCGGCGGAGTCTGGCCCGTGACGATCCGCCCGTCAATGACGGCAGCCGCGTCTGTGAGATGGGTGCCGCCCATGATCTGGATGGAATCGTAGCAGGCGAGCCAGCCGGCCACTTTCTTGCCTTTCAGGAGGCCTGCCTTGGCCAGAGGGATGGGACCGTGGCAGATCGCTGAAACGATCTTGCCCGAAGCGTATGCCTCCTTGAGGAAATCCGTGTGGAGGGCCGCGATCTGCCAGGGGTTGAACGCCCCCGGGATCCACACGATGTCAAAGCTCGACATCGGGATATTTCCCTGTTTCACGATGTGGTAGTAGGTCTCCGGGATCTCCTGGAAGGGCACAGATGTTCCGTAGCTTCCCTGCCGCCAGTCGGAGGGCTGCACGACCGGCTTTGCGCGGATCTGCGTGTCGAAGAGACCGACCATGTAGGTGGCTCCGCGATACAACATCTCCAGGGTCGGGGACGTCAGCTCGATATCTTCCCAGTCGTCGGTGACCATCATGAGGACTCTCTTGCCCTTCAGGATGTTCTCACGAGGATCCGAGAAATTGCGGTCGAACTGCTTGCACAACTCACGCAGAAGCTTGGGCGTGTCGATGGTGTCCCGAGCCGTCAGGATCTTGCCATCGGTCACGACGCCCTCGTTGGTGTAATGGGCGACAACTTTCAGCATGTAATCAACTGAGTTGTTGCCCGTGGCGTTCTTCCCGTTCATCAGACCGACATGGATCATCGGCATGATTCCCGCGCCAATTCCTGCAACGGGGACGCCTCTGTCCGCCACCGCTTTGACGAACTTCGTCGCCACATCGTCCGCCACGAGGATGTCCCCGCTGTGGCCGCCGAGGATGATGAGCGCGTCATAGTCCCTGGGATTCGCAACCTTGAGCCTCGGATCGACGGACTTGAGCAGGACGACCGGGTATTTCACCTTGGTGGTTCCGTTCATCCCCAGCCCATCCATGCCGTCGGTCAGGCTCAAGCCCCACTGTCCGTGAGGGATCGGGCTTTCCCGGGACGGCCGGGTCTCCTTCCAAAGATGGTTGTTGTCCATGACGAACTGGGCGGCGCCACCGAACTCTCCGATGAACTCAGAGAGGTAGTAGGCCTGCCAGTCACTGAACTCGCATCCCACAAGAATACCGATCGTCTTCCCGACGAGCGGGCCGTTCGGTTTCATGTTCCCGCCGTACTTGCCCGTCCAGATGAGAACGCCGTTGTCGTCGACAAACTGGATTCCTGTCGCCTTGGCTGTATTCAGAAATGGTGTTGCATCAACGAAGGAGCAGATCACAACAGCCATGACTATCAGAATGGCTATCTTCTTCATGACCGTAACCCCCTCCTCAAAAAAGTTTAAATTGGTTTTTGCTGTCGCACTCTTCGGTCCTTATATCAGTTCAGTGGTTCCTGGGGGACCCCTACGAGAATCCCGATGCAACAAAAGGATTTCCCGAAGCCGGGAATTGGCTTTTCTTGTTCATCGGGAGCTTCCTCCTGCCACCACCTGCATACTCCACACGTTCAGAAATGAGCGCACAATCATATCATGGTAACCTGATAAATGTCAACTTTTGATGACTCATGTTGAGATCGGCTCGACAGGACGGCATGCACGCCGCTCCTGCTTTCTCACGCTTGAGCCGAGGTAATGCTTCTTCATTTCCTCGTTGCAGAGCAGGTTCGCCGCCGTTTCAGCCATGGTCATGCGGCCGGTCTCCAGGACGTAGCCGCGGTTGGCAATCAGGAGCGCCATGCGGGCGTTCTGCTCCACGAGGAGGACGGTCGTTCCGGTCCTGTTGATCTCCACGATGACCTTGAAAACCTCCTGGACCAGGACCGGTGCCAGGCCGAGAGATGGCTCGTCGAGAAGCAGAAGGCGGGCGGCGGACATGAGGCCCCTGCCGATAGCCAGCATCTGCTGCTGGCCGCCGGAGAGCTGCCAGCCCAGCCGGCTCTTGAACTCCTTCAGGACGGGGAACAGGCGAAACACCTGTTCCAGCCCGGATTCGATCTCCGTCCGGGAGGGATGCCTGCGAGGCGTAGCCCCGAGGAGAAGGTTGTCCATGACACTGAGGCCGGGAAAAATGTGGCGTCCCTCGGGAACGCAGGCAATTCCCATTTCCGCGACCGATTCAGGGTCCCTGCCGGTGATCCTCTGGCCGAGAAAAGAAATCTCTCCTTTCAAAGGCTTGAGCAGACCGGTTATCGTCTTCAGAGTGGTGCTTTTTCCGGCTCCATTGGAGCCGAGCAGGGCCACGATTTCTCCCTCCCTCACCTCCAGGGAGACACCCTTCAGTGCCTGAATTGCTCCGTACCAGGTCTCTATCCCCCTCACCTCAAGCACTGGCAACCTCCGTTCCCAGGTATGCGTCGATCACTTCCTGGTTTCTTTCAATTGCTTCCGTCGTGCCTTCGGCTATTTTTCTGCCGAAGTTCAGAACCGTAATACGATCGGAGACGTTCATGACAAGGCTCATATCGTGCTCCACGAGGAGGATCGTGACCCCCCTGGCGCGGGTCTCGAAGAGGAGCTCCACCAGCCCGGCGGTCTCCGGGGGGTTCAGCCCGGCGGCCGGTTCATCCAGGAGGAGAAGCTTCGGATCCGAAGCGAGGGCTCGTGCCAGCTCGAGCAGCCGCTGTCTGCCGTAGGGGAGGCTGCCTGCCTGTGAAAGCGCCGCGCCTCCCAGGCCGACGAAATCGAGGATCTCCAGGGCCTTCTCCCGCACCCTGGTCTCCTCCGCCCGCTGCGAGCGCGGCTGGAAGATGCTGCCCAGAAGGCCGGCCTTCATGGAGCAATGCTGGCCGATGAGGACGTTGTCGAGTGTCGTCAGCTCGCCGAAAAGCCTGATATTCTGAAAGGTCCTGGCCATGCCGCGAGCAGTGATGACGTGAGGCCGTCTGCCCGTGATGATCATCCCGTCCATGGAGATGACACCGGCGCTCGGGGCGTAGAGGCCGCTGAGCATGTTCAGGATCGTCGTCTTGCCGGATCCGTTCGGTCCGATCAGGGCCCGGATTTCTCCCCGCTGTATGCGCATGTCGACTCCGTCCACGGCGGTGAGCCCGCCGAAGCACTTGGACAAGCCGGTGACGGCAAGGAGTGTTTCGCGGGGCGGCACGCCCGGCGGCAGCACGTCCTCCGCCAGGGCGGGCAAGCGGGAGGCCGCGTCTTCCTGCGGGAAAAGGCGTGCTTCCGAAAGGAGTCCAGGAACCGGAGTTTTGCGGGAAGCGCGCAACCGCTGCATCAGGGGCAGGGTAGCGGCGAGGCTCGCAATTCCCCCTGGCATGAAAACAATGATGGCCACGATGCCCGCGCCGTAGACCATCAGGTAGTAGCGCTGGAGGAAACGGAGAACCTCGGGAACGAGGGCAAGGAGCGTCGCCCCGACGATCGCGCCGACTGCGGATCCGTTTCCGCCGAGGACAGCCATGGCCAGAAAGATCACGGACTGGTCGAACGAGAACGTATCCGGGCTGATATAATGCGAGCCGCTGTGCGCGAACAGCGCTCCCCCGAACCCGGCATACGCAGCCGAAAGGGCAAAGGCCGTGATCTTGCACATCGTCGTGTCGATGCCCGTTGTCTCAGCGGCCATCTCGTTGCCTCGAATGGCCAGGAGCGCTCGTCCCATGCGCGATCTCTTCAATCGAATCGCCGCCCAGGTGAAGAAGACCAGGCAAAGTGCCGCAGGGTAGAAGAAGGTGCCGGGGTCCTTGAACACGATCGGCCCGATTCGAGGGGACGGGATTCCCGTGATCCCGTCGGATCCTCCCGTGAGCCCGATGGCGTTGATCAGGATGATCTGCAGGATGATGCCGAAACCGATTGTCGCCATGGCCAGGTAGTGGCCGGAGAGCTTCAGAGTCGGGATGCCGAGAAGAACGCCGAAGAGGCCGGCCACCAGGAAGGCGCAGATCATGCTCGGCCATACGGGCAGTCCGAGCCGTGTCGTGAGAAGCGCAGAGGTGTACGCGCCGACCCCCCAGAAAGCCGCCTGGGCGAGGGACAGCTGGCCGGCATATCCCAGCACGATGTTCAAGCCGAGACAGGCGATGGAAAAGCTGATGGAAAGATTGACGAGGTTCAACCAGTAGTTGCTCCGCAGCACGCGGGGGAACAGGGCAATGACGGCAACCGTGAGGATGCATGCGAGCGCGCGGGACGTGCGTGTGCTCATATTCACCCTACGCCTTCTCGGCGATCTTCTCGCCGAAGAAGCCCTGAGGTCGAATCAGCAGAACGAGGATGAGGATGACGAAAGCGAAGGCGTCGCGGTATCCGCTTGAGATGTAGAACGATGCGAACACCTCCACGACGCCGAGGAAAAGGCCGCCCACGATGGCGCCCCGCACGCTGCCGAATCCTCCGATGATGGTCGAGCAGAACGCCTTCAAACCCAGCATTGCCCCCATCTCCTTGGTCACGTAGAAGATCGGCCCCACGAGGATGCCGGCCACGGCGCCGAGGATGGAGCTGTAGGCGAACGTGATCGCTATCATCGTGCCGACGCGGATTCCCAGGAGCCGGGCCATGTCCTTGTCCTGCGCCGTAGCCTGCATCCTCTTTCCCAGGATTGTCTTCTCGAAGAAGAGATACTGGAGCACGAGAAGGACGGACATGCATGCGATGATGACGATGTACTGGGGATCGACGAAGACGCCGGCGAGGTTCAGCACATCGGGGGGGTCGGCCGGACCATGAGAAGGGGCTCGGCGCCGAAGACGACCTGGGCGCCGTTTTTCAGGAAAATGCCCACACCAATGGTGCAGATCACGACGGGGAGAAACGTGCGATTGCGAAGGGGATAGTACGCAATCCGCTGGAAAACGACCCCGAAGACACCCATGAAGACGATGGTGATCAGGTACGTCAGCGCTGATGGGATCTTCAGTATTTCAATCAGCCAGACCGCAACGAAGGCCGGAACCATCACGAACTCACCCTGGGCGAAGTTCACGACGCCGACTGCATTGAAGATCAGGACGAATCCCAGGGCCACGAGCGCATAGATGGAGCCCATGGCAAGCCCGGCAGCGAGCATCTGCAGGTTGGTGTAAACGTCCATGGCAACAGTCCTGTGCAGCCTGATCCCGTCGAGGCGCCGGGATCAGGACTGAGAGAGAGCCAGGGCCTACAGGCCGGGGGAGACGCTGACGACCTTGAGAAGCTTTGACGCGCCCTGCGTTATCTGGACGACGCTGACCTCATGCAGGCCGTCGCCGTTCGAGCTGAAGGAGTACGTCCCCAGCACTCCCTTGTAATTCTGCGTGGAAAGGATGGCGTCGCGGATCTTGTCGCGATCCTCTCCTCCCTGCCGGATTGCCCTGACAAGGATGTTCAGCGCGTCATAGGCCCATGCCGAAGTCGCGTCGAACTCTTCGTTATATTCCTTTTTGTACGCGGTGGCGTACTCCTTGCTCACGTCGCTCGAGCCGGGCACGAAGTCGGCGATGGCGAGGAGACCCTCTGCTGCCTCCCGGGAGAGCTTCAGGGTATCTTTCATCTGGCTGGACGGCGATCCGATGTACTTGTACGGCGTGCCCAGCTGGCGATACTGGCGCTGGATGACCGCGACGTCCTCGGGGTTCGTTCCATAGAGAACCATGATCTGGGTGCCGGCGTTCTTCAGAGACAGGAGCTGCGCGGTGAAGTCCTTTTCCTTCGTGGTGTACTTCTCCCTTTTCGAGATGCTGAGCCCCGCGTCCTTTGCGTATTGCTCCACCAGGTTTGCCCCGCCGGTGCCGAACGCGTCGGAGTCGTGGAGGATCCCGATTTTCGTGAAGGAGGTATTCTCCTTGATGTACTTCACCATTGCCGCCGCCGCGATGGAGTCGTCGGGCCGTACGCGGAAGAGCCACCCGTTTCCCTGCTTGGTCAGGGAAGCGTTCGTGCCGCCGATCATGACGGGAAGGGCGTAGGACTTGATGGCGTCGGACATCGCCATGACCTGCGTGCTTTTCACGACGCCCACGAGCGCGAGGACCTGGTCCTGCTCGACCGCTTTCTGAAGGGCCGCCAGGGCGCCTGGATTGCTGGACTGGTTGTCCTCGATGATGAGGTTGATGGTTTTTCCATTCACCCCTCCAGCCTCGTTGATCTGCTTGAGCGCCAGCTTGATTGCCTTAAGCTGCCATGCGCCCTCCGCCGCCGAAGCGCCGGTAACTGGAGGCGTGAATCCGATCTTGATGTCATCTGCCGCCGCGAGGCATGGCCCGAGGCTGAGCCCCGCGAGAATGATCAGAAAAGTCATGATGAATGGAAGATTTATTCTCTTGTTCGACATATGGCCCCTCCGTTCTTTATGAATGGCTTTTCGGGGAGTCTCATGTCCCCCTCCAGCAGTCCATCCGCCAGGTCCGAAAGACCAGGAAATCAGACTTCTGGGGTCATTCGAGCCCCAGACTCGCCCCTTTCAGGCACCATGTTATCATAATATTTTAACGCCTGTCAAGATTTTGCCATCCTAAGCTGGCGAACGAGCAAATCGTTGCCTCCATTGCGATCCGGTCGGAAACTCATACTCTCTGATCGATTCCCGTTTCATTTCGATGCTGTATCCGGGAGCGACCGGCGGAACATACCTGCCCTCCGCGATGCGCACCGGCTCCACGAAATGCTCGTGAAGGTGGTCAACGTACTCACAGATCCGATCCTGGAGAGACGCCCCCACGGCAATGTAATCGAATATTGCAATGTGCTGAACATATTCACAAAGACCGACCCCGCCTCCGTGCGGGCAGACCGGGACCCCGAACTTGGCCGCCATCAGCAGGATAGCGAGCACTTCGTTGAGCCCTCCCACCCTGCAGGAGTCGACCTGGAGGAATCCGAGTGCCTTTGCCTGCAGAAGCTGCTTGAAGATCACCCGATTCTGACAGGCCTCCCCCGTTGCAATCCGTATCGGAGCCACCGTGAGCGCTATGGCGGCGTGCCCGAGGATGTCGTCCGGGCTCGTCGGCTCCTCGATCCACCAGGGATCGAAGCGCGCAAGGGCCTGTATCTGCGTGATTGCCTCGGGCACATCCCAGCACTGGTTGGCGTCCATCATGAGCTTCCGATCATCGCCGATCTCTTCGCGCACGAGCGCCGCGCGTCGTATGTTCGTTTCCAGGTCTCGCCCGACCTTCATCTTGAAATACGTCCAGCCGGAGGCAATAGCCTCCCGGCACAGCCGTCGAACCTTTTCGTCGGAGTAGCCGAGCCAGCCCGTCGAGGTCGTATAGGCCGGAAACCCTTTCGCGCAGATCTCTTGCTCGCGCTCAGGCCGCGTTGCCGCGTTAGCCTCGAGGATGTCGATTGCTTCCTCCGGCGTCAGGGCATCCGTGATCCAGAAGAAATCGATCGCGGAGACCAGCTGGCGGGGACTGAGACCGGCGAGAAGCTTCCATATCGGCTTTCTTTCCCGGCGGGCCCAGAGGTCCCAGACGGCGTTGAGGACCGCTCCCGTGGCCATGTGGACGATTCCCTTTTCGGGTCCGATCCACCGCAGCTGCGGGTCCTGGGTAAGCCGCCTGTAGAAAGAGCGAAAATCCCCCGTGATTTCCTCCAGGGTGAGTCCGGTCACGAGGGGAGCGAGAGCGAGGGCCGAAGCCACTCCGATTTCATTGCCCCGTCCGTTCGTGAAGGTCAGGCCATGGCCGCCGACTTCCCCGTCGGTCTCCAGCGTGACGTAGGTCGCCGAGTAGTCGCCGACGTTCAAAGCGTCGGAGCCGTCGAGCGTTTGCGACGTCGGAAAGCGTATGTCCCTGGCCCTGAGACCTGTGATTCTCATCATCTCTCCCCTCAATCCCCGTACCACGTCCGGGCGCCTGCGGCCGGTCTGGCAAACGGATGCGCGGAGAACATGTCACGCCTGATTTTCGAAAGATCCGCCTTCCCCAGATCGTTCACCACTTTCGCCGCCCCATGGAGGACGCCGGTGCCGTTGTAGAAATAGAAATCGCGGGAAACCTCGAGGAAGGGTGTCCTGCCGCGTCCCGCCGCAAGGTTGATCCTGCACCTGTGCTCGGGAATGGAAACGACGGTATCGCTGCCGGCATGGGATTCCAGATCGAACACCACTCGTGCGTGTATTCCCTTCTGGAGCACGATCACCGCCGGAAAATACCCCTTGTCCGTCACCCGGATGGCGGCTTCCTGGACATCGTTGCGTATGACCGCCGCGGCACAATCCGCTGGACCCCCTTCGTCGACCTGGCTCGATGACGGAGTCCCTGTCGGGCATGCCGGGCTGGACACCGCGCCCTGGTCGGAGCCGACGAGCTGCTCCGGGAATCCGGCGGCGTCGGAGAGCACCGTGATGTGGCCCGTCCGGAAGACGCCGAGATAGCTTGCCAGCAGAAAGGCTGCGATAAGAAGGGCGGCCGCCGCGGCGGAAAACGCCAGGCTTCGCGGCGTGCCCTGGTCGGCCGAATATCCAGCCGCCGAGATGGCCTCCCTCAGTTTCCTGATGTCACCGTGATCCGGGTCGAAATCGACTGTCGCAAGGGATGAAGCCAGCGAGACTCTGACTCGCTGTACTCCCGCAACGGCGAGGAGGGCTTTTTCCACTCTGAGCGCGCATGAAGAACAGGTCATCCCCCGGACGTGAAATCGGACCCGGGACATCAACGAGGCCTCCAGATGAATCTACCGGACCTGTCAACGTAGCAGGGCTTGCCGTTCAGAGAGACCATGGCCAACCCCTGGGAGAAATCCGATGCCTTGTCGAACCGCGGGGGAAGGACAAAGACGCCTTTCGCGTCGATGTAACCCCATTTTCCTCCGCGGGATACCGCAGCAACGCCTTCAGAGAAGTCGCTCGCATCGTCGAATTGCAGGCTGATTGCAATCCTGCCGTCCCCGTGGATGAAACCCCATTTTTCTTCTCTGCCGACGCGAGCCAGCCCGCCGGAGAAACGAGACGCCTCGTTGAATTGCGGGCGGATGGCGATATTTCCCTTCCTGTCCAGATATCCCCATTTCGCCTGCTCAAAGCTCTCCCCCACCAACACTCCCGCGAGGCCCTCGGAGAACTCTCCGGTCACCTGAAACCTTGCCTGCGGTTGAATTACGGTATTGCCCGTCTTGTCGATGTAGCCCCACCACCTCCTTCCTTGGGAAAGGAGGAATTGCACGCTGGCCAGTCCCTCGGAGAAACGGTTCGCAAGGAGTATCGGTCCGGTGATGACCGTGGTGCCGGTCCTGTCGATGAACATCTTCTTCTGGCCGCCGCAGCTCGTGCAGTGAACGCTGGCAAGTCCTTCTGAAAATGAATCCGCGGCGTTGAATCGCGGGATGATGACGAACGTCCCGCTCTTGTCTATGAAGCCCCATCTCCCCTGGATCCAGACCACGGCAAGCCCCTCGGAGAAGCTCTGCGCTTCGCCAAACTGCGGCTCAACCGCGGTCCTTCCTTCTGTGTCGATGTAACCCCACTGCCCGGCCTGCTCGATGAGCGCCATGCCTTCGGAGAACATCCGCGCGTCGTCATAGGCCGGCTTGACGACGATTCGTCCCGTTTTGTCGATGAATCCCCATTTACCGTCCTGGAGGATCGGGAAAAGGGCCTGTTCTGCTGGAAGAAGAGCCCCCGTCAGCCAAAAGAGAGCAACAACGCCGGGGAGAAGAAGTATTCTTCTCATTTGATGCCCCCTGATTCTTATTATGATATATATATAACAATGTAACTTATCATTTTTATAGTACAACCAAGAGGGCGATCCTGTCAACTATTGTCTTTTTGAGGGTTGACAGTCAACAAACTAATATGATAACATGATGTCTAAGAGTCAATTCAATTTCCCTGGCAAAAAGAGGGAGGCAAATGTGAGAAGGAAAGAGGTCCCGCTGTCTTCCATCCTGCCTCTGATGCCCGAGTTGAACCTCATGACATTTCTTCCGGCATCAAACCTGGTGCTGAAAATGTCTGCAGACATCAAGGAGGTAACAGATGAAGGCAAGCTATCGAGAGAAGTTGTCGGGGGTATTCCCTCCCAACATGACATGCTTTCTCAATGAAGAGGTCGCCTACGACAAGATCCGGCTGAATATCGAGCGTTACAACCAGACCAAGCTGAAGGGCTTTTTCCCCCTCGGGAGCAACGGGGAGTTTCGGAGCCTCACGGACGAGGAATCGGTTCGAATTGTCGAGACGTATCGCAAACACAAGGGACCCGGCAAAGTACTGATGGTCGGCGTAGCACGGGAATCCGCGAAAGCCACCCTCGAGTTCATCAGGAAAATCGCGGACAAGGGTGTCGAGTTTGCCACCGTGCTGCCGCCGCACTACTTCGTCAATTTCATGACGGATGACTCGCTCATCAAGTACTACACGCTGGTCGCGGACAAGTCCCCGGTTCCTATCATGCTGTACAACGCGCCCAAGTTTGCGGCCGGGCTCCTCCTTTCACCGCATCTCATCTCCGTCCTGGCAGCGCATCCCAACATTGCCGGTCTGAAAGATACGTCGAAGGAGGACATCTCCGTGTACGTGAAGGCCGTTCCCGAGGGGGCGGACTTCTTCGTGCTGGCCGGCACGATAGAGAAGTTCTACAAGGGCCTCCTCGTCGGCGCCGTCGGAGGGGTGCTTTCCATCGCCAACTATCTCCCCGAGATGTGCTGCGAGCTCCTGGAGCTGTTCCAGGCAGGCAGGCAGGCCGAGGCGGAAAAGCTCGACATCCACCTGCGCGAGCTGAGCGGCAACGCCGCGGGGAAGGCCGGCGTGGCCGGGGTCAAGGCTGCCATGGATGCGCTGCGTTACTTCGGCGGGGACCCGAGAATCCCTGTTCTTCCCCTCGCGGACAAGGAAAAGGCGGACCTGAAGGCCGTGCTCGCCAAGGAGGGCCTCGTATGAAGAAAGTCCTTCTTTCGAAGGCCATTCATCCGGAGGCAATGAAAGTCCTGCAGGGGAAAGTCGATCTTTCCGTTCTCCCGGATTCGACGGTGGAAACGGCAAGGAAAATGGTGGCGGACGTGGACGGCGTGATCCTTCGGACGAACATCGCCTTCACGCGGGAGCTCATCTGTGCGGCGAGCGCCTGTCGCATCATCTCTCGAACGGGGGTGGGCGTCGACAACGTGGACATTGCGGCGGCCACGGAAAAGGGGATCATGGTCTGCAACACTCCAGGGGTGAACACCGTCTCCGTGGCGGAGCATACCGTGGCCCTCATTCTCGGACTGGCGAAGCAGCTTTCGGTCTTCGACAAGGCCGTGCGGGCGGGAAACTGGAAGGTGAGGAATGCAAACAAGGCCGTCGACGTGGAGGGCAAGACGCTGGGTCTCATCGGGGTCGGACGAATAGGATCGGAGGTGGCCAGGAAATGCAGGCTCGCCTTCGGCATGAGGGTGATCGGTTTCGATCCCTTCGTGGACCGGGCAGAGGGGATCCGTTTCTACGCGAGCCCCGACGAGGTGTTCCGCGAAGCCGATTTCATCTCCGTCCATGTCCCGTATTCGGAAAAGACCCACCACCTTGTGAATGGGAAGCTCCTCCATCTCATGAAACCCGACGCGGTCCTCATCAACACCTCTCGGGGCGCGATTGTCGACGAGGCTGTCCTGGCTGAGTGCCTTAAGAAAGGCGTCTTCGCCGGCGCGGGCCTCGACGTGCTCGAGGAGGAGCCGCCCGCGGGCGGCAATCCCCTGTTCGCCCTCGACAACGTGATTCTCACTCCCCATGCGGCGGCGCTCTCACGTGAGTGCGAGATGAAGGTGGCCATCGAGGCGGCCCGGGCCATCGTCGACTTTGCCGCGGGCAGGGAGCCCGCGAACGTGTTCAACAGGGCTGAGCTCGCGAAGACGTGAGGGAGAGCGCCCCCACCGGGGAAAGGCAGCAGAGAGGAGCAAGAGCGGTGGAAAAGACATATGACCTGATCGGATTCGGGGAAGCGATGGTTCGCTTCAGTCCGCTGCACAACGAGAGGCTCGAGCAGGCAAGCTCTCTCCACCTGGCCATAGCGGCGGCCGAATTGAACGTCTCAGTGAACACCTCGCGGCTCGGCCTGAAGACGGCATGGGTCTCCAAGCTGGTGGACACCTGGTCGGGCCGGTACATCATCAACAAGGGCCGCGAGCACGGTGTGGACATGAGCATGGTCAGGTTGACGCCCTTTGACGGTGTCGGGCGCGTGCGCAACGGCCTTTGCTTCGTGGAGATCGGCATCGGCCCCCGGCCCAACCGACAGATCTACGATCGCGCTCACTCCGCGATCAGCTGCGCCGGCCCCGGGGAGTTCGACTGGAAAGACATTCTCCAGAAGACACGGTGGTACCACACCACCGGCATCACGACGGCCCTCTCGGACACCGCTGTCGATCACGTGCTGACGTCCCTGAGAACGGCCAAGGAGCTCGGCGTCCGCACGAGCTTCGATCTGAACTTCAGATCCACAATGTGGGAGCCGGAGAAGGCGCAGGCGGTGATGAAGTGCGTCATGCCGTACGTCGACGTCCTCATCGGCAACGAGGAGGACTTCGAGAAGATGCTGGGAATCAGCGCGGAGGTCGGCAGGGGTTATTCCAAGATCGATCCCAGGAGCTATCAGCGCGTGGCCGAAAAGGCAGTGAAGATGTATCCGAACATCCAGGTTGTCGGAACGACGCTCCGGGACGCGAAGACAGGACTCCTGAACGACTGGCAGACCGTGATGCTTTTCAAGGGCAATTTCTACGTGTCGCGGAAGTACGAAGATCTGGAGATCATCGACAGGACCGGAGGGGGAGACGCCTTCGCCTCGGCCCTGATCTACAACATCATGCGTGAGGCGGACCCTCAGGAGTCCATCGAGTTCTCCGCCGCCTACTCGGCACTCTGCCACGGGTTCCTCGGTGACTGGAACTGGGCATACAAGGAGGAGGCGGAAAGGGTGATGAAGGGTGAGAGCGTCAGGGTCGTGCGCTGAGACGGAGCCTCGTTGCGCGGGAGATCACGGGGAATGAGACTGGACCATGTCGATGTGCGCCTCGCCGATGGGTACGACCTCCCTCTCCCCCGAATGGTGAGAGTGAGGCAGCGGGTCAACCGGCCCCGGCTGGAGGATCCGGCGGCCTCGATCGTCGAGTCAATGAAACGGATCCTCGATCCTTCGGGGTTCCGGGGGAAGAGGATCGCAATCACCGCTGGAAGCAGGGAAATAGCGCAGCTTCCCCTGATCCTGCGGACGGTGATCGAGCAACTCATCGCCTGGGGCGCGCGACCTTTCATTGTTCCTGCAATGGGAAGCCACGGCGGGGCCGAGGCGGAGGGCCAGAGGGCGGTGCTGGCGGGCTACGGGATCACAGAAGAAACGATGGGTGTGCCTGTGATCTCCTCGATGGACGTCGTGCGCATCGCCACCCTCGACGACGGATTGGCCGTGTACTGCGACAAGGCCGCGTTCGAGTCGGATGGGATCGTTGTCGTGAACCGGGTGAAGCCGCACACCGACTTCAAAGGCGCGTACGAAAGCGGCCTGCTGAAGATGATGGGGATCGGCCTCGGCAACCACAAAGGGGCTACCGAGCTGCATTCGCGGGGCTTCGATCGGATGGCCTCCGTGCTCCCCCGGGTGGCGGAGGTTTTTATCCGCAGCGCCCCGGTGGCCTTCGGCGTGGCCATCCTTGAAAACGCATTCGACGAGCTGATGATGGCGGAGGTTCTCCTCCCGTCCCGGTTTGTGACCCGGGAAAAGGCGCTCCTCGAGGTGGCGAAGGAGAACATCGGAAAGCTTCCCGTGTCTTCGATCGACGTCCTGATCATTGACGAGATCGGGAAGGACGTGAGCGGCGCCGGAATGGATCCAAATATCACGGGTTCGCCTGGTTCGGGTCTTACCGAGGGGTTCATCGCTCCACCCATCCAGAAGATCGTTGTTCTGGGTTTGACGGAGAAGGCGCACGGGAACGGGACCGGCATCGGCCTGGCGGACATCTCGACCATCCGCTGCGTGAGCAAGATCGACTGGGGAGTGACATATACGAACTGCATTACGGCCACGGTGCCCACCTCTGGGAAGATGCCGATGGTGCTGAACACGGATCATGACGCCCTGGTCGTCGCCTTGAAGACCTGCGCGCGGGTATCTCCTGCCACGGCCAGGATAGTGCACATAAAGAACACGCTGGAGCTCGAACAAATTGAAGTGTCCGAGTCGTACCTTCCCGAGCTCAAAAGCCGCAAAGACGTGGAAGTCCTTTCTGAGCCTGAGCCTTTACGATTCTCTCCTGAAGGCTGGCTGATGAACGACCGTAACGGAGGAAGTGAAAAGCCCGGTAAGGCTTGACACATAATTGGATAGTATGATAACATGATGTTAACTGGTTAGAGCATCGGGTACGGCCTGACTGAAAGCTAAGGAAGGTGCCCACGGGAACGTGAACTTCTTTAAGGAAGGAATCTGTTCAAGGTTCCTTCTTCAAAGGGGGCAGGAAGTGTTTTTCCCGGGGTATTACGCGGTCGCAAGGTCGTTTTGAGAATGATGGCTGGTGTGCGCATGGCCAAGGGATTGAAGGGGGGCAAGGTGGCTGGTGAAACCTCGGCAGTTGGGCGCAAGCATTCAGGTGTAAGGCGAGCCGCTGAGCGGACGTTGAAGGGCCTGATGCTGCAGGGCAGTCTCGGTGTCGGCGGGGTTACCGTCATCTTTGCCGTGGTTCTCGCGGTTTTTACGCAAGGCTTCCTGACCTCCGGAAATGTGTTCAACATGTCGCGGACATTCTCGTTGTGGATCATTGTCGGGTTTTGCCAGATGATCGTCCTGACCGTCGGACAGATGAACCTGTCCGCCGGCGCCATTGGCGGGCTGGCAGCGGTCACCGTGGGCGGCTTGTTCCAGAACCTCGGGGCTCCCGTGTGGGTGGTCATTCTCGGAGGGTTGGCCGTGGGCACCGCGTGCGGGGCTTTTAACGGACTTTTCATCGTCCTCACGGGGATTGACGCTTTCATCGTTACGCTTGCTTCGACGAGTATCTTCCTCGGAATCAACTACGGGTGGACGCACGGGATGCCGTTCTCCACGGTGCCTCCACAGTTTCAGTTCATGGGTGCGGGGAACGTGCTGAATACGATACCCATCATGTTCTTCATAATGATCTTCGTGGCCCTGGTGCTCTACTTTGTTTTCCGCCACACGGTGTTCGGCCGCAGGGTGCTGGCAGTCGGCGGCAACCAGGAAGCCGCCGTCCTGTCCGGGATCAATGCAAAACGGATGATATTCTCGGTTCACCTGCTGTCAGGATTGCTTGCCGGCCTCGCCGGTGTCCTCTTTGTCTCCCGGTTGGGCGCCGCCCACCCGACCATCGGAAGTGACTGGCTCCTGTTGTCGTTCGCGGTTCCCGTCATCGGCGGGACGTCTCTGAAGGGCGGTGATACGTCCATTCTCGGGGTGATTTTTGGCGGGGCGCTGATGACGCTCATTACCACGGGTCTTGTCCTGCTCAACGTCGATCCATTTCTCGAACAGCTGTTCCTGGGAGTGCTGCTGCTGCTCGCGGTGATAGTGGACCGGACACGAACAGTCTATGTCCGAGGTCGGTCGCTGAAATGAGACGGTGTGAAGAAGGAGGTGAGAGGGCGTGGTGCGGTGAAGCGGAGGGCACGTCAGGGCGCTCTCCGCAAAAGGTTGCAGGTATGCAACATCAAACAGGAGGAGTTGAGATGAACACGAAGAGGATTCTCGTAGGACTTGTGATGGGACTCCTGGCATTCGTCTTCGCGACTGCCGGAGTGTTCGGGGACAACACCCCGGACAAGTTTGCCACTGTTGGAGTCATCCATCCGTATTTCTTCCCGATGGAAGGCGCCGTCAAGGACTATGCGGCAAACACCGGAAGCAAGGTCATCTACCAGGCGACGAAGGACTTCGATATGGAGCAGGAAAACACCATCATCGACGGTCTCACGCCGCAGGGGTACAACGGGTTCGCGCTGTGGCCGGGCCACCCGTATTCAGTGAATACCACAATCACGGCGCTCAATAAGCAGGGAATTCCCGTCATCCTGATTGCCGGGCAGGCGAAACTTCCCACAGACGCGAAGCTTTGCATCGCGACGGACGTTGCGGCGTCTGCTGCGGAGGGCGCGCGGCAGGTAATAAAGGCGATGGGCGACAAGGGCAACTTTGTCGATATCCTGGGGATGCTGTCCGATCCGAACACCCTCATCAGGAAGGCTGCAATCGAGAAGGTCATTTCGGAGCATCCGAGAGTAAAGCTGCTGGCCACGATCTCGGACACCGACGCATTCGAGGCCGCAACCGCCAAGATACCTCCCTTCTTTGCGGCGCGGTGGAGTGAGATAGACGGCGCACAGACCACGGCGTATGTCGCTGCCGTTGTGACGTCACAGTACCTCTCCGAGAGGAAGAATAATCACATCCAGTTCGTCGGGATCGACGAGGACCAGAAGGTCCTGGACTCGATCAGGGACGGATACACTCTTGGCACGATGACGCAGTCCCCCTATGCGCAGGTCTACCTTGCGCTGACGGGCCTCCATCTGCTTCGGCAGGGGTATACCGTGAAGCCGGGCAAGTATTTCATCGATTCCGGCTTCTTCCTGCTCGACAAGAGCAAGCTGAACAGCTGGCAGCAGATAACCAAGGACAACGCCCAGAAAACGGCTGTGACCTTCGTCGCTGATTACTTCAATTCGCCGCAGTAGTCTTTGAAAGCGGACGGACGCGGTGGGTGCCCTTCGGTGGGCACTCACCGCCTGTATTGAAAGGGCTGGCAACAAGGGAAAAGGGAGAAAGGGGCGGCGCGAGTGTTGGCACTGAACCACGTGAGCAAGACTTTCCCCGGTGTGAAGGCGCTGAGAGACGTTTCAATCACCTTCAAGAAAGGGGAGGTTCATGCGGTCCTGGGAGAGAACGGCGCTGGGAAAACGACTCTCATTCGAATCATCTCCGGGTACCAGCAGCCCGACCGCGGAGCGGAAATGTTTTTCGATGGCGCGCCGTATGTGACTCGTGGCACGCAGGACGCCTTTGCCAGGGGTATTCAGACCGTCCATCAGGATCTCCAGGTCGTACCGCTTGCAAGCGTCGCTGAAAACATCGTCATGGAGAGACTGCCAACACGGGGGAAGACGGGCGTTGTCAACTGGAAACAGGTGAACTCGATCGCCCGGGAGTATCTCGGGGTGGTCGGTCTCGATGTCGATCCCACCACGCGGATCGACCTGCTGAGCATTGCGGAGCGGCAACTGGTCGTCATGGCCAAGGCGATCTCCTCCAATGTCAAGGTTCTTCTCCTCGATGAGCCGACCTCATCATTGGCAGAGAACGACGTTCAGCACCTTTTCAAGGTAATCGAGAAGCTGAGGGCGGCAGGGGTCCTTGTCATATTCGTCTCGCATATCCTCGAGGAGGTGCTGCAGATTGCGGACAGGATAACCGTGCTCCGCGACGGCGAGCTGGTTGTCACGGACGACGTCAAGAACATGGACCGGAAGAAGATCGTCAAATACATGATCGGACGAGAGGAGAATACGACCGCTCTCGGCGCGCTCAGCGTGGACAAGAGCAAGAAGGTCCTCGAAGTCAGGAATGTCACCCGCAAAGGCAAGGCCCACGATATCTCGTTCGATCTGCACAAGGGCGAGATTCTGGGATTCTACGGTCTGGTCGGAGCGGGAAGGACGGAGCTCGCGAGGATTCTCATCGGTCATGACAGATGCGACAGCGGCGAGGTGTTCGTCAACGGCGCGAAGGCGAATATACGGTCCGTGCGCCAGGCCCTGGACAGGTATCGCATAGGGTACGTGACGGAGGACCGAAGAAAAGACGGTCTCATCGTTTCAGCGAGCGTGAAAGCGAACATCACCATAACAGTCTGGCACCGTCTGGCAAACTGGATCAGGATCGTTCCTCGAAAGAAGGAGCGTGACGCCGCCCACAAAGAGGTGGAGGATCTCGATATCAGGATCACCAGCATCAGGGAGAAAGTCGCGGATCTGAGCGGAGGGAACCAGCAGAAGGTCAACGTCGGCAAATGGCTCGCGGCGGAGTGCGACATACTGATCCTCGACGAACCGACCGTGGGAGTGGATGTCGGCGCCAAGGAGTATTTCGCCGGCCTGATCTGGACCCTGGCGAAACAGGGGAAGAGCATCATTCTGATTTCTTCGGACATGCCCGAGATGATCAAGCTGGCGGTTCGAATCCTGGTCTTCTCCGGAGGAAGAATCGTCGGGGAGATCGACAACGCAAGCAAAGACTACGACAAGATCAGCGCTCAGATAGGGAACTGCATATCCGAGTTCCAGGTGACCGTGCCGGGCGAAAAGCCGGCGCAGGTCGCAGCGGGGATCTAGGTCGCGAAGATCCTGATCGGGAAGACCGCTACGACCGCCGGGGGATCTCCACCAATCACGGCATTGACGGTTGAGGCTCGGACGGCAAGGAGGGGGTCATGGGGACACATGCTTCGAGGCCGGGCTCCGGCAGGAGTCTGGAGATCGCCCGGCGAACGGGGATCGACATCGTCACTGAAGACGGCGTGATTGCGTGGACCGGACCGCACGGTGGAAACACCAAGCCGCGGGGGCCGCTTGCGGGCAAGAGGATCGGCGTGATCGTTGCAAGCGAGTTCAGTGACTTCCAGGCCTATTATTTGGTCTCCTACATCGGCGAGTTCGGAGGAATCTGCGAGTTTCTCCTCGTTGACTGGGTCACGTGGAAGTTCGTCCGCCCGAACATCTCGAACAAGGGCGTGCGCGGAATGTGGGACCTGAGCGTGGACCCGATCCCCGTCATGGCCGGAGACAAGCCGTCATTCTATAAGAGCCTGAGAAAAGCGGACCCCAAGGACTATGACGCTCTCGTTATCCTCGGAGGGCACTCCGCGGACGTCATGGTAACCGAGCGGGAGGTCATCGATCTGATTCAGGAGGTCTCCCGGAGAGGGGCGCCCGTGGGAGGAATCGGCGGCGGAGTCATGCCGATGATCACCGCGGGAATCGTGCGCGGCAAGCGCTGCACAGGAGACCGGACCGTCGATTACATGCTGAAGAAAGTGGGCGAGTTCGAATGCGCCCCCGTTCTGGTTGATGGGAACGTCCTCACCGCCCGTTCGACCGTCGACACTCCGGCGTTTCTCCGCGCCCTCTGCAAAGCGTTCGAACCCGGCTTCGAAGATCCCCGGAAAGGCAGCCTCGAGGGCACGACGGCCATGCTCGTGGTCGGCGAAGATTTCGAGGACATAGAGCTCGTCGTGCCCACCATGGAGCTCATCTATCGCGGCGCCGAAGTGATCGTCGGCAGGTTCCCTCCGGAGCTGAAAGCGCGGCCAGCGCAGCTCGGCGTCGATGTGATCACCGGCAATTTCGGAGTGTCAATTCCCTTCCAGGAGATCCCGGACAACTGCTACTCGATCAGGAATCTGAAAGACGTGAAGATGGCGGACTTCGACGTGGCCATCATCACCGGAGCCTTCAACCCGTGGAACATGGTGGCCACGGGCGCCACCGACTGGCTGAAGGAGGCGAATGGCGCCGGGAAGATCATCGCGGTCATCTGTCACGGGGCCATGTGCCTTGCGGCGGCTGACATGGTGAAGGGGAAGAAGATCACCGGCTGGCTGGCTGCCCGGGATTCCGTGGAGATCATGGGAGGTGAGTTCAAGCCCGGGGAATGGGCCGCGGCCATCGACGGACGGATCGTGAGCGCTCGAACGCCTCCCGAAATTCCCGAGTTCCTCGATGCAATCGCCGTTGCCCTGCTCGATGCGCAGACGCCGGGATGAAGAGCTGTCAGAGTCTTGATCATGGCGACGCGCGGCTCGTGATCCAGGCCATCGAGGACGAGCTTGGGAAACGGGGGAAGGCTGCGGTCATCGCGGTGGCCGACGCGCAGGGGGATCTCATCGGGTTGCTGCGGATTTACGGGGCCCCTCTGGGATCCGTCGTGATTGCTTCCAACAAGGCCTGGACGGCAGCCCGGGAGCGCAAGGCCACGCGGGAGCTGGGAGAATCATCGCGGGACCCGAAGAAGGGCTTTGATTTCTCCTTCTACGGGGATTCCCGGTACGTCGGGTGGGGCGGCGGGCTGCCGGTCGTATGGAACGGGACAGTCGTCGGTTCGGTGGGAGTGAGCGGTCTGTCGGAAGAGGAAGACGCCGAACTCTCATGCCTGGGCGTCGAGGCGCTTCTGAAGACCGCGGGAAAGAGCCCGGAGGAGCCCTCATGACGATCATTGACGCGCATATGCATCTCTGGGACAGGGTGCGGGGGAGGCAGGGGCTCGTTCCCATTGCCCCCTTGCGCTATGGGATGATTCGCATCGGAGACCAGGTTGTCCAGGGCATGCCGACGTGGCTTCGGGACTGCCGAAACACGGCAGACCTCGCCCTGGCGGCAATGGAAGAAGTCGGGGTGAGTGCCGCCGTCGTCACGCAGGAATACCTCGATGGCGAGCAGAATGACTATCTGCAAAAGGTGTCCCGTCAGTATCCCGGTCGTTTCTTCGTCCATGGGCTGCTGGATTTTGCCCGGCCCGCCGGTCTGAAGAAGGAGCTTGCCCGTCTGGTCGCCGCGGGTTTTCGGGGAGTGAAGTGCCCCGCCATGTTCCTCCCGGACATGAAGCCCCCGGTGGCCCTCGATGATCCGGCTCTCATGGACGTGTGGGAAGAGATGGAGGCCCGGGGCATGGTGCTGTCCATCGACATGGCCGCCGGGGCAGTGCAGGTTCCCCAGATGCGCCGCGTGCTGATTCGCTTCCCGGCGCTGAAGGTGGCGATCGGTCATTTCGGGATGGCGGGAAACCCCGGCTGGATGAGCCAGGTCAGGCTGGGCGAGCACGAGTCAGTGTATGTCGAATGCGGCGGGATCATCTGGCTTTTCCGCCGCGAGGGGCCGCCTTTTCGAAGGGCTCAGGCGGCCATACGGCAGGCCGTCAAGGCAATCGGGGCCCGAAAGATCATGTGGGGCTCCGACTACCCCCGCACGATGGTTGACTTTACATATCAGCAGAGCCTCGATCTTGCGCTGCATGGCTGCGGCTTTCTCAGCCGTGCCGAACGCGCTGGTTTCCTGGGCGCAAATGCCGCCCGCCTCTATGGCTTCCGCACGGCACAGCTGAAGGGTGTGTCGCCGCGGCTCAGAATCACTGCAATGTGAGGGAGGGAGAGACGTGCGCCTGAAGGACAAGGTCGCTATCATCACCGGCTCAAGCAAGGGGATCGGAGAGGGCTGCGCCCGGGTGTTCGCCCGGGAGGGCGCGGCCGTTGTCATCACCTCCCGGCACGAAAAGGAAGCCGAAGCCATGGCGCAGTGCATCAACGCCGCAGGGGGAACTGCAGTCGCCATCGGGGTGGATGTTTCCGACGCCGTGATGGTGCGGAGGATGGTGGACGACACCATATCCCGGTTCGGAAGGCTGGACATCCTGGTCAACAACGCCGGCCAGCACCTGCCGAAAAATATCGAGCAGACCTCGGAAGAGGAATGGGATCATATCATCTCGACGAATCTCAAGAGCACATTTCTCTGCTCGAAGTACGCTCTCCCGCACCTTCGAAAGACGAAGGGATGCATCATCAACATGAGCTCCATGGTCGGCGTTGTCGGGCAGGGCAACTCGGGTGCGTACTCCGCCACGAAGGGCGGTATCATCGCGATGACAAAGGGCATGGCGCTGGACTTCGCTCCGGACGGCATCAGGGTGAACTGCATCTGCCCGGGGTGGATCGAGACGCCGCTGGTGAACTACTGGTTCTCCCAGCAGGAGAATGAGGCTGAATCCCGCACGTATATCCACTCCGTGCATCCTCTCGGGCGGATCGGCACGATCGAGGAATGCGGCGAAGCGGCTCTCTTCCTTGCCTCCGATAGCTCCTCCTTCATTACGGGGACCCTGCTGGCGGTCGACGGCGGCGTGACCCTCGGCTATTGAAACGGGACGCTTGCAGGAGCCTTCGCCAGTGACCAGCAAGAACTATGTCGCGAATGCCTGGGTCGATTCATCGACCGGCCGCACCTTCGAAGACGAAAACCCGGCGTTGAAGCGGTCGGTCCTCGGAAGGTTCCAGGACTCCGGTCCCGCAGACGTGAGCAGGGCGGTCGGCGCGGCCGTCGCGGCATTCCCGCTGTGGAGTCGGACGGATGTAGGCGACAGGCAGGCATGCGCGAGCCGTTTCATCTCCTTCCTCAGGCAATCCAGGGAAGAGATCGCCGGAATCGTGTCGCGGGAGAATGGAAAGACCCTCGGCGAAGCACGGGCGGAGATCGATTCCGCGTGCGCAGAAGGGGAATATCACATCCACCAGGTCTCGTGCCTGTACGGACATGGAATCCCCATGGGGACAAGAGCATACATGGGCTGGTCGCAATACCATCCCCTCGGAGTCGCCGGGATCATCACCCCATGGAACTTTCCAGTAAACGTCATCTGCCGAAAGGCGATTCCAGCCATTCTCACGGGAAACACGGTGGTCGTGAAGCCCGCACGATTCACGCCGTGGTCGGGAGTCTTCCTCTCCGGGCTCTTTGAGCGGGCCGGGTTTCCGGCCGGGGTCTTCAACTGTCTCACGGGCGCGGGTGCCCGCATCGGCGACTGCCTCGTGGATGACCCCCGGGTCCAGGCAATCTCCTTTACCGGATCGACGGACGTGGGGAGAAGGATCCAGGAGCGGGCCGCGCCGCAGCTGAAGAGAACCCAGCTGGAGCTCGGGGGCAAGAACGCGCTCATCGTCATGGACGATGCGGACCTGGACCTGGCTGTCTCCGCGGCGATGGACGCTGGTTTCACGTGTGCCGGGCAGTGGTGCACCTCCACGAGCAGGGTTCTCGTCCAGGATGGCGCCTTGCGAGCTCTCACGAGCAGGCTGGTCGACCGCTGCGAGGCCATGCATCTCGGCGATCCCCTCGATCCTTTCACGGACATGGGCCCCGTTGCCGGCCCCGAGCAGTACCAGCGGATCGGGGATGCCATCGAGGAGGCCGCGGCCGACGGGGCAAGACTCGTGACGGGCGGCGTGTGCACCGGAGATCTGGGAGAACGGGGTTATTTCGTGCGGCCGACGGTTTTTACCGACGTGGACCCGCGGATGAGCATCTTTCACCGGGAGATCTTCGGCCCCGTGCTGGCCCTCGTCTCCTTTGCCGGACTCGATGATGCTCTCGACCTTGCGAACAACTCTTCCTATGGTCTTTCCTCGGCCCTTTTCACGAGGGACGTGGCGACCGCACACCGCTACGTCGACGAAATCGAAGCCGGGCTTGCCCACGTCAACATGAACTCTGGATTCAAAGACCCCTCACTGCCGTTTGGCGGGTGGAAACAGTCCGGATTCGGCCAGCCGGAAAACGACCGCACCGGCCTCGAGTTCTTCCTCAATCGCAAGGCGGTCTACTTCAGGAAGGGATGACGGGCAGAGCGCTGTCTACCCGCCTGCGCTGGACGGCTGGGGTCCTGACTGGACAGCCTTCATGACGTCCTCTTCCGCCAGCACCAGGTGCAGATCCATGTATCTCTGTGCCTTGTCGGGGTCCTTCTCGATGATCGCCTGGAGTATCATCGAGTGGTATTCTGTGATCGTGTCGATGCCGCGAAACTTGATCTGTTCCCGGCGCTGGTCCCTGAGGAGCTCCATCAGCGGCGCAAGCATGATCTCGAATACGACGTTTCCGCTCGCCTTGACGAGGGCATTGTGAAACTCCAGATCCTTGTCGACGCACATCTCCAGGTCGTCTTTGCACTCTCTCATTCCTTCGATTGCGCTGCGCATGAGGGCTATGTGGGAAGAGTCGGCCCGCATGGCGGCGTATCGGCTGATGTGGCCTTCGAGTGACTTCCGTGCCTCGATGAGCATCAGGTCGGGGGCCATGGAACGCTGGAGAGTGAGCTGCAAAAGAGAGATGACGGGAGCGATGGAATGCGAGGCGACGCGGGTGCGGCGTCCCTGCGAGATGTCGATCAGGCCGAGGACCTGAAGGACGCGAAGCGCTTCACGGAGGCTGAACTTGCTCACACCCATTTTTCTGGCCATTTCGCTTTCGGGCGGCAGCTCGGTCCCGGGGCTCAGGTTTCCATTGACGATATAGTCCTTGAGCGCCAGGACAGCATGCTCCACCATGAGCGTCTTCTTTGCCTGTCTCAGCCCTGTCAGCTCGTTATCCATTCTCTCCCGCCTCCGCGTGGTTCCAAGAGCATACTAGATATTAACATATTCGTGAAGTCGGTCAAGAACGCTCCTGACGCCATTTCAAATATGATAATATCATATATGATTTTCAGTAATTCAGGAGGGAGCGATGGAGATTCGTCTCGACGGGAAGGTTGCGCTGATAACGGGTGCAGGGTCGGGAATCGGGGCGGCAATCGCGGTTGCTTTCGGCGCTGCAGGCGCCCGAGTCGTGCTCCATTACAATTCGAGCAAGAAAGGGGCAGAGAAGGCTTCAGCCGATATCCGCATGCAGCGCGGGCCGGAGCCGCTGCTCGTCAAAGCCGATCTGCTCGATGCGAAGGCTGTCGCAGGGCTGATCCGAACGGTGAGCGACACTCTCGGCCGGGTTGATATCCTCGTGAACAACACAGGAGGGCTGCTCGATCGCCGCGTGGTGGAGGAGATGCCGGATGAGATCTACGCCCAGGTGATGGAGCTGAACATGGGGACGGCTTTCCGCGTCTCCCGCGGCGTCATTCCAATCATGAAGAAGGGCGGGGGCGGGTCGATCATCAACATGTCGTCGATTGCGGCGCGCAACGGCGGGGCGGACGGCGCCACTCTCTATGCAGCTTCGAAGGCGGCGGTAGCGGCCCTGACTCGCGGGCTGGCCAAGGAGCTGGCGCCTTTCGGGATTCGCGTGAACGCCATTGCTCCGGGCATCGTCCTCACTGCCTTTCATGACAAGTATACGAAGCCCGAATTGCTCAGAAAGCTCGTCGCCTCGATTCCCCTCGGTCGGGGCGCCACGGCGGATGAGGTTGCCGGCCCGGCGCTTTTCCTCGCGGCCGACCGGTTGTCCAGCTTCGTGACTGGCGAGGTCATCGAGGTGAACGGCGGCGCCCTCATGTCGTGATGGGGCGCTGCAGCGCTCATTCCAGCCTGTCGAAAATCGCCTGGCCGACCTGATCAGTCCTCGCCGTGCCGCCCATGTCTTTTGTCGTGATCTTGCCTTCCGCGAGTACCGAACGGACCGCTCGTGAGACCGCTGCCGCTGCGGAAGCCAGGCCCAGGTGATCGAGCATCATTCGTCCCGCCTCGATTGCGGCAACCGGGTTCACGACGGACTTGCCCGCGTACTTGGGGGCAGAGCCATGAATTGGCTCGAACATCGATGGGAAGACTCTCTCGGGATTGATATTCCCCCCGGCGGCGAACCCCATTCCGCCCTGCAGCATTGCGCCGAGATCGGTAATGATGTCTCCGAACAGGTTCGACGCGACGACCACATCGAAGTACCCGGGGTTCTTGATGAACCACATCGAGAGCGCATCCACGAGCGCGAAATCCTGCTTCACCTGCGGATATTCAGCGGCCACGATCTTGTATACCTCGTCCCAGAAGACCATTGAATAGTTGAGCGCGTTCGATTTCGAGCAGTTGGTGACCATGCCGACGAACCCGCCTGAACCTTTCAGCTTTCCGCGGTCCTGCGCCAGCTGGAAGGCGTATCGCATGACGCGCTCCGTTCCCTTCCGCGTGAAGACTGAGGTTTGAATGGCTACTTCATCCGTCGTATGCGGCTTGAACCTTCCCCCGATCTGGGCGTACTCGCCTTCCACGTTCTCCCGCACGACCACGAAGTCGATGTCGCCGGGTCCTGTGTCCCGAAGGGGCGATCGCACGCCATCATAGAGGCAGACAGGCCTGAGGTTCACGTATTGGTCGAATCCCTTGCGGATGGTCAAGAGGAGGCTCAGGGAAATATGGTCAGGGACCTTTGCCGCGTCACCGATGCATCCGAGATAAATCGCATCGTACGCGGACAGAATCGAGATCATGTCGGGAGGCATCATGACGCCGTGCTGAAGGTAATAGGCGCACCCCCAGTCAAACCAGTCGGCGCGGATTCTCCTGCCGTTTTTTTCCGCGCTTTTGGCGACGATCCTCATCGCCTCTTTGGAAATTTCTGCACCCACACCATCACCTGGTATTACGGCGATTCTGTATTCGCTTTTCGATTCAGCCTCTTTCATCGTTTCACTCCTCGTCATTCAAGGGATGGTTCAGGCACGGGCCATCGATTGCTGTCCGACTCAGATCGAAATTTCTTGACTTTCAGAAGATATGATATATGATGACATGACATCTATGTCGTGTCAAGTCAGTTCTAGATAAAGAGAGGACCTTCCGCATAATCACATAATGTCCGAAGGCAAAACGTTTTGAGTGTGGAGGTTCGAGACGCCGGTTTCGATACAGGGTTTGCAAGGAGGTGCCGCAGTATGGCGCTCAATTTTCGCAAAGTAAGAATAGGTTTCGTGAACCTCATCCTCAGCTTCCTGGAAGGTCAGGACAAGGCGGTGAAGATGTCCAAGGACATCATCGCTTACCTCCGCGACTTCCTCGGGGTTGAGGTGGTGGAGTTCGAGGAGCCCGTGGGCGCGCGTAAGCAGGCCACGGCGGCATGGAGAAAGTTCAACGCGCAGGACGTCGATGCCGTGATCCTTTTCAGCGGCACTTTCAACACGGGGGAATTGACCGCTGAAATCCTCAGGAACATGAGCTGTCCGTTTGCCATCTGGGGCGTGGGCGAGCTGTCCCTGGAGACGAAAAGCTTCACGGGCTCGGTGGTCGGGGTGATGCCGGCCTCCACGATCTTCAAAAGCTTCGGCAGGCCTTTCTCGTCGATCTACGGTGTGATCGCAGACATGGAGGTCCGGCGCCGGGTGGAGGTCTTCGTGCGCGCTGTGCGCGCGATCGCATATCTTCGGGAGTCGGCAATCGGGGTCATCGGAATGCGTCCGGACGGATTCCAGGTTGCAGGCTTCGACGAGCTCGTCATCAAGAAGGTCTTCGGGACGGAAATCAAGAACCTCTCACTGTACACCCTGAGCAAGGTGGTCAACGCGGTGGATGAGAAACAGGTGGACGCCGATATGGTGGTCCAGAGAAAGATCTTCGACATCGCGAAAGAATACGACCAGCAGGCCCGGGGCTTGTCGAAGGTCTACCTGGGCCTGAAAAAGGCGGTCAAGGACTCCGAGGTTCAGTCGTATGCTCCGGATTGCTGGCCGGAGTTCCGTGATAACGATCAACGGCCGTTCTGCCCAGCCAACGGAAGGATGAATGTCGAAGGAATCATGGCTTCCTGTGAATGCGACGTCGATGGATCCCTCACCCTCATGGTGCTGCACGCGATGCAGCAGGATACGCCCTGGTTTGCGGATCTGGTGGATATCAGGGCAGAGCACAACGCGCTGTTCTTCTGGCACTGCGGAAATGCGCCATACACACTGAGCACGGGCAAGCCGAAGATCGAAAAAGTCTTCGGAGGACCCTCGCAGATCAACAGCATGCGTGCAGGAACGGCGACCGTCTGCAGGATCAATCACACGCGGTCGGGAGAGTTTCTTATCCACGCCGGGGTGGGAGAGGTGATCGAGCATGAGCCCCTTCTGAAGGGCTCCAACCTCCTTATCCGCATGAAGGGCGGAAACAGGGAGTATATCGATTCCATGCTGGGCAACGGGATCCCTCATCACAACGCCCTCATTTATGGCGATCTTCGCGAGGAGCTCCGTGAATACGCCCGCCTCATGAGCATTCCAATCGTTATCAAGGAGTGATCCCTGGAAAGAAGAAAGGAGAGCCGACGATGAAGAAGTTCAAGCTGTTCATCAACAACCAATGGGTGGATGCCGAGGGAAAGAAAACCTTCGTATCGTACAACCCGTCCACGAATACGCCCATCGCGGAGTTGGCCTCGGCATCTCGCGCCGACGTGGACACGGCAGTCGCCGTCGCAAAGAAAACCTTCGCGAGCGGGGTATGGTCCGATCTTACCGGTGACGACCGCGCGAGGTACATGCTCAAGGCCGCGGAGATCATGCGCCGGAGGCTGAAGGAGCTGGCACAATGGGAGGCGCAGGACACGGGAAAGCCGATCCACGAAACCGAGCCCATTGACATCCCCTATGCGATTCGCGCAATGGAATATTTCGCCAACCAGGCGCGAGAGATTCAAGGCCAGGTGATCCCGATCCCCAACGAAGCCGCCTTCGACTGGGTGTCGTACGAGCCCTATGGAGTCGTCGGCGCCATCACTCCCTGGAACTTTCCCCTCCACCTGGCCACGCGCGCCATCTGCCCTGCCATAGCGGTCGGCAACACGGTGGTCGCCAAGGCCTCCTCTCTTTCTCCGATAACTCCGATCATCCTCGGGGAAGTCTTCGAGGAAGCCGGTTTCCCCCCGGGGGTGGTGAACATCCTCACCGGTCCGGGTGATCCCACCGGGGACGCCATCATCAACCACGCCGATGTTTCGATGATCACGTTCACCGGCTCCCTGGAAATAGGCAGAAAGATCCTCGAAGCGTCCGCTCATTCTGCGGTGATCAAGAAAGTGACGCTGGAGCTTGGAGGAAAGGGCCCGTTCATTGTGGATGCGGAATGCAACATGGATGATGCTGTCAACCAGCTCATCAAGGGCTTCTGCCTCATGCAGGGCGAGGTCTGTTGCGCGTCGACCCGCCTGTATCTCCACGAGAAGATCTACGACGCCTTTCTGAGGACTCTCGTCGATCGCACGCGACGGATCCGGCTGGGAGATATCATGGATCCGGCCACCCAGATGGGATCGCTCATCAGTAAAAAGCAGGTCGAGCAGGTGGACGGGTACGTGAAAGCCGCCGTTCGGGACGGGGCGAAGCTGCTCACTGGCGGCGAGCCATACAGGACTCCCCCCTGCGACAAGGGCAATTACTACCTGCCGACAATCCTCGAGGTCACGAAGAACGATCTGGCCTGCGTCGAGGAGGAGATCTTCGGTCCGGTCCTCGTGGTTCTCAAGTGCAGGGACATCGACCACGCCATCGCGATGGCGAACGCCAACCAGTACGCGCTCGGCGCGAGCATCTACAGCGAGAACATCAGGACGCTGATGCACGCGACGCGGAAAGTGGACGCGGGGATCGTGTGGCTGAACACGAACATCATGTCGAAGATCGAGGCACCGTATGGAGGGAACAAGAACAGCGGGCTCGGCCGGGAGGACGGCATCATCGGGCTCAAGGAATACATGAAGGTCAAGAACAACGTCCTCAGCCTTGCGACGACGGTCGACAGCTTCTACAACTTCTGAGGGCGCGGTTGCTGTTTCCCGGGGGAGGGTGGCTGTGAAGGCGCTCGTCAAGACGGCGAAAGGGCCCGGTTTCATCGAGATCCGGGAACTCGGTGTCCCGAAGATCCCCTCTCCCGACTGGGTGCTGATCAAGGTGAAGGCCGCGGGAATCTGCGGAACCGATCTGCACATCTGGCATGACCAGTTCCGCTACTGGCCTCCGGTCGTGCTCGGGCACGAGTTCGCCGGTGAGATCGTGGAGACAGGCTCACAGGTTCGACGATGGAAGGTGGGGGATCGTGTCGTGGCGGAGCCCCATTCGCTTGCCTGCGGGGAGTGCGAGGTGTGCAGGCGCGGACAGATCCAGCTCTGCAGCAGCAAGCGATCCCCCGGCTGGGGGATTGACGGCGCTTTTGCTGATTACGTGGCCATGCCGGCGTTCCTCCTCCACCAGATACCGCCGGACGTGCCTGACCGGGTGGCCGCGATCGCAGAGCCGATGGCAATTGCGATCCACCAGGTCCTGGAACGGGGCCGCATCGAGTTCCGCGACACCGTCGTGATCAGCGGGGCGGGGCCCATCGGCATCCTTGCGGCGTTCCTTGCCAGAAGGGCCGGCGCCGCCATGGTGATCGCGACGGGAATCGGCAGGAGCGAAGCGGTCCGGTTTCCCGTCTGCAGGAAGCTCGGCGCCGACTGCTGCCTGAACGCGGAAAGGGTGAACATTGAAGAGACCGTCCGGGACCTGACCGGCGGACGGGGGGCGGATGTCGTCATCGAGGCCAGCGGAAATGCGGCAGCCATCGCCCAGGCCTTCCGGCTCGTCCGCACCGGGGGCCGCATCAGCGCCATCGGCATCACCGGAAGCGCCGCGGTTTCCGTTCCCTGGGACGTGGCCATCCAGAAGGTTGTCGACGTTTCTTTCAACATGAGCTCGAGCTCAACATCCTGGCCCAGATCCCTGTCGACGCTCGGCTCTTTTCACGAGGTCCTTTCCGGGTACGTGACGTCGGTGGTCGGCCTGGACGAATGGGAAACGGCCTTCGAGAGGCTTGAGGCCGAGAAAGATGTCAAGACGATATTCACGTTCCCGGGTTGACCCCTGAAAGCACGAGGTTTCAACCTGGCTCGCTGGAGCGGCGTCCGCTCCCGGTGTCAGGAGGGGCGGAAGCGGCTTCCACGGCCTTCTGAGCTTCGCGAACGTCCATCTCGGCCTGCAGGAGGTGAAGGGCCATGGACTCCTCGGCTTTGTCGGGATCCTTTTCTGCCACCGCGGCAAGGATCCGGCTGTGATGCTCGATTACCGGCTCCACCCCCCGCACCCTGATTTGATCCCTGCGCTGCTCGCGCAGGAGCTCCATGATAGGTGCGAGCATGATCTCGAAGACCACGTTTTTGCTCGCGCTGACCAGGATGTTGTGGAACTCGATGTCCTTGGCCACGCAGAGCTCGAGGTCTTTCCGATTGCGCGCCACCTCCTCGATCGTCCGGCGCATGGCCTCGACGTGGGCCGGCTCGGCCCGCAGGGCGGCGTAGCGCGCAATATGACCCTCGATGGATTTCCTCGCTTCGACCAGGAGCAGCTGTGTGACCATGGATCGCTTGAGAGCGAGCTCGAACAGGGAAACGAGCGGGCTGATGGAATGCGAAGCCACGCGCGTCCGCCGTCCCTGGGTAATCTCGATCAGCCCGATGACCTCGAGGACCCGAAGGGCCTCACGGAGGCTGAACTTGCTGATTCCCATCTCTCGGGCCATCTCGCTCTCCGGCGGAAGCTCGGTGCCGGGACTGAGATTGCCTTCCAGGATATGGTCCTTCAGCGCCATGACGGCATGTTCCACCATCAGGGTTTTTTTCCCCTGCCTCAGGATCGGAAACTCAGGCTCCATTCTTTTCTTCTCCTGCCCCTGGCTTGCCGGGGGTTTCGAGCCAGCTGGAGGGGCCTGCCAGCTCATCCGTGGCTGCAATTTCAAGGTAGTCTCATTCGAAGACGCTGTCCAGAGCAGGCACTTTCGCGGTGGGACTGGTCGCAACGCCACCGGGACACTCTTGAAAAATGGACACATAAACAGGTATGACAACAGACAACATATGCGCTTGCGCTGAACTTGCTGGACCGGTACGGAGGACGGAATGACCATGGGAAACGGAGATCAGAAATCAGAAGAAGAGAAACTGCCGGGGCTGCGAAGCATTCGACAGCCGAACCTGCAGAACCGCGTGTACGAGCTTCTCCTGAACATGATCATCGACGGAAAATACCGGGACAACGAAATGCTCCCCTCGGAGCGCATCATCTGCGAGGAGCTCGGGGTGAGCCGGACCGTGATCCGCGAGGCGGTGAAGGCGCTCGAGGCGCGCGGCGTTCTGTCCGTCATCCATGGCAAGGGGATCCGGGTCGTCCCTGCCGCGAGCGCCGATATTTCGGAGGCGTTCATGCTGTACCTTCAGCGGCAGCACCGCGATGTGCCCATGGACGATCTCATGGACGTGCGACTCTCCATGGAGCCGCGCATCGCCGCATGCGCTGCTGAGCGGGCAACGGAGCAGGAGAGGCGCGAGCTGAAGGGCATCCTGGAAAGGATAAGCGATGCAACGGGCAGTAGCGACCTGATACACAGGGACCTGGAGTTCCATCTCAAGCTCGCCCGGCTCACGCACAACATGCTGTTTGTAACCATCCTGGAATCGCTGCTGTTTCCTCTCCAGCGCAGCTTCGAGAAAGCCTTCGAGGAGCATGACAACAAGCTCTCCCACCGCCAGCACCTGGAGATCTACACGTGCATCGAGACGCATGATCCGGAGTGCGCCCGCCAGCAGATGCTCCTGCATTTGGAGCACGCGGCGAAGAACCTGCGAACCCGCGCAACGCTGCCCTGAAGAGGCTCCCTCTCAGACTGCCTGCGCGTTGGACGTCAGCGCGGAGAAGCCCTGTTTCAGTACGGGATAGAGGCTCTTGTACAGTGCATAGCGCGCATCGTACAAGGCGCGCGTCTCCGTACGGGGCTCAGTCACGGTTTCGACCTTCAGCAGCCTGCAGGCTTCCGAGAAGTTGGACCAGATCTTCAGCCCCACCCCGGCCACCAGAGCTGCGCCGTAGGCAGCCCCCCCGATGCTGCCGCTGACAGTGATGACCCTTTTCTGGAAGATGTCGGCGTGGATTCTCCTCCAGAGGCTGGACTGCGCCCCTCCGCCCGAAGTGGCCACGTAACGGAAATCCGGGGTGAATGGGCCGAAAAGCTCGGCAACATCCCGGAAGCTGAAGATGACGCCCTCCAGGATGCTCGAGAACAGGTCGCACTTCCGGGTGACGAGGCTGAGGCCGATGAACGCCCCTCGGGCACTCGGATCCACGTGGGGACACCGTTCTCCAATGAGATACGGGAGGAACAGGAGACCGTTGGCGCCGGGAGGGGAGTGCTCAGCTTCCCGGCAGATGATATCGTAGACGTCCTCCCTGCTGTTGCGAGCGACTTCCACCTCGGATGCGGCCAGGACTTCCTTCGCCCATCGCATGGATCCCCCGGCCGACAGCGTGACCCCCATGGCGTGCCATCGCCCGGGAATCACGTTGCAGAAGATCTGCAGCTTCCCCTGCGGGTTGGCCTGGAACTGCTCGAACGCAGTTGAAATGATCCCTGCCGTTCCAATGGTGGTCATGAGAACGTCGCTCGTGCTGACACCGGTCCCCAGGGTCTGGATCACCGCGTCTCCCCCTCCCCCGACCACCGGCAGGCCCTTTGGCAGACCCAGGGCCTCCGCGATGTCCGGCCTGACCGTGCCGCTCACGCCGACGGACTCGTAGCATCGCGGGGCGACATCCAGAGGGATGTCAAGGATCTCAAAGAGACGGCGCGACCAGGTCCTGCATCGCACGTCGAAGAGTCCTGTGCCGGATGCGTCGGTCACCTCGGTGGACATCTCCCCTGTCAGGCGGAAGCGGATGTAATCCTTCGGGTTGAGGAACTTCGCCAGGCGTTCGTAGCCGGCCGGCTCGTTTTCTCTCATCCAGAGGATCTTGCCTCCGGTGTAGCCGGGGAGCATCCGGTTGTTGGTGAGTGCCAGGAGCGCGTCGACGCCGCCTGCCTTTTCCGTGATCTGTTCGCACTGCGCTTCGGTTCTCTGGTCATTCCAGAGGATAGCCTTGCGGATGACGTTCCCGTTTCGATCCAGCGGAACCAGGCCGTGCATCTGCCCGCTCAGGCCGACGCCGGCAAGGCTTCCCGAGATCTGCGGATTCTGCCCCATGATTCTCTGGACGGTCGCTTTTGCGGCATTCCACCAGTCTTCGGGGACCTGCTCGGACCACCCGTGGCGCTCCGAGTACAGGGGATAGCTCTCGATCTCCGTGGCGACGATCTTTCCCGCCTGATCCACCACAAGGGTCTTGCAGGCAGTCGTCCCGATATCGATGCCGATCAGATAGGCTGGCCGCATGCCGACCTATCCTTCCCTGGTCACGTCCCGGCCCGTGACCCAGAGCAGGTGCAGCGGGAGGATCCCCGTATTGTATGTCGTATGAAAGACTCCAAAGGGAACATACAGGGCGTCCCCCGTCTTGATGTCATATTCCGAGTCCCCGACCACCATCTTCCCGCGGCCCTGAATCACGTAGTACACCTCCTCGAATGCCGGATGTGAATGGCCGGTGGTCTTCCCATTTGCATAGACGATGGTGAACCCCATCTGGAGGTTCTTGGACGGCGAGCCCTTGGGATCCACGAGGTAGTAGGTGTCCCGCAGAGTCTGGTTTCTCTTGTCCTCCGTGGCGAAACGCAGGGAACGGTCGCATACATCCGGTGCCATGTCCTCGATATTGACGACATACTTCATCTCTCGACTCCTTCCTTCCGGTAGCCGCGGTCTTCCGGGGCCAGCAGGCACCCGTCTCATCCCGTGCGCGTTCGGTTCGAAAAACGGACGCGCACGTGCTTCGCGACCAGGTACTGGGCGAGGCCTTCAGGGCCGTGCTCATATCCCGAACCGCTTTCCTTGAAGCCGCCGTACGGGGCGTTGATCACTCCCGCGTCCGGATTGTTGATGGCGACATTGCCGGCATGCAGTCCGGAGCACAGCTCGTCGGCCTCTCCAAGGTCTTCCGTGTACGCGTAGGCGGCCAGACCGTACGGGGTCGAGTTGGCCCACTGGATTGCCTCATCGAGTGAACGGTACGGCATGACGCCGACGACGGGACCGAAGGTCTCTTCGCTCATCACGAGCATGGTATGCGTGACGTCCGTCAGGATGGTGGGCAGGTAGAAATATCCCTTCTGAAAGGCTTTCCCCTCGGGCACGTGCCCGCCGAACGCGACGTGCGCTCCCTTGCCAAGCGCATCGGCAACGTGCCGCATCGTCTTTTCTCTTCCCGCCCGGTTTGCCATGGGGCCGAGGTCCGCGTCGGGTTTTTCCAGGCCGTTTGCGATCGTGAGGCCGGCTGCTCCGGACACAAAAGCGTCCAGAAACTCTCGGTACACTCCTTCCTGGACATAGATGCGGTTTATCGCAATGCAGATCTGTCCCATGTTGCGGAACGACCTCCGAACCGCGCCTTTCACGGCATCCGC
This sequence comes from uncultured Spirochaetota bacterium, assembly GCA_963753085.1. GTDB lineage: Bacteria > Spirochaetota > Spirochaetia > SZUA-6 > Fen-1364 > Fen-1364. Next base: position 218,270 of record CAVWBF010000011.1, read on the forward strand.
GAGCCTGCAGGCGTTGCTGACGATGAGCGGGCATTGCCCGCCCAGCTCGAGGGACACCTTCTTCATGCTCTCCGCGCACTGGCGCATCACCTGCCGGCCGACCTCGGTGGAGCCGGTGAAAGCCACCTTCTTTACCAGGGGATGCCGGATCAGAAGAGGGCCAGCCTGGCTTCCTGAGCCGAAGACGACGTTCACGACGCCGTGCGGCGTACCCGCGTCCGCCAGGCACCCGATGAACGCAAGGGGAGAAAGAGGCGTCAGGGACGGCGGCTTGGCCACAATTGCGCAGCCCGCCGCGAGTGCGGCGCCAACCTTCCAGGCAACGAGCTCGATGGGGTAGTTCCACGGCGAGATCCCCACGGAGACGCCCACCGGTTCGTAGGTGATGAAGCTCGTCGTGGAAACATCGGAGCCCGAGCAGGGGACGATCCGTCCGTAGATTCTTTTCCCCTCCTCGGCGTAATAGCGAAGGATTTCGGCTCCCTTCAGCACTTCCCCCCGTGCTTCATTCAGGGGCTTGCCCTGCTCACGGGTCATGAGCCGCGCTATGTCCTCTGCGCGCTGGACGGCAAGGGATGCCGCCTGGACAAGAATCTCTCCGCGCGACTCCGCGGACATGCGAGCCCAGGCAGGGTTGGCACGGTCCGCGGCCAGTATGGCCGCCTCGATGTCGGAATCACAGGCCGCCGGCACATCGTCGAAAGTCTCGGCTTTTGCCGGATCTTCGACCTCGATCCGGTTCCGCGAATCGACTCTCTCTCCATCAATAAGCATTTTGTGCGTAGACATTGGCTCTCTCCCCGATGTTGCTTTCCGCGCGTCTTGCAGGCTCTCTGGTCAGTAAGGATCGGTCAACCTTAGAACATATATGTTATCTTACCTCCCTCCGTTCAATTGTCAACCTTGAGGCCAGAACTTGAAAAAGTACTGTCAGCTACCTCAGAAAAGAAACCTGGGAGTGACAGAAAATACATAGATACCATGATATCATAACTAAGTCACGCTAAAAACCAACCTTGCGACTTGAAAAATTAGCTTGACAAAATGATGTTATGATATATGATGACATGGCTTGTCAAGACATTACCCCAAGCAGATGTGGCCCGTTCTGGCGTACGCTTGGGGATAAATCACTTTGGAAAGGAGGTGAAATAACGATTTGCCGCATCGTCGTATGTCTTTTTGTTCAGAAGAGTCATCTCAATCGAAAGGGAGGACAGTGATGAAAAAAGCCGTTGTGTTTCTGAGCTGCATTTTCCTGCTGCTCAGCCTGGTGGCTGTTTCAAGCTTTGCGGCGGACACCAAGTTCAGTCTCAAGGACGTTCCGAGCATCGCCAACAAGCGACCCCTCAACATCGTCATTGAAACCGGTGAGGGCCATGGCAAAATGCTGCCTGCCATCGCAGAGTTCACCAAGCAAACCGGAATCAAGGTCAACGTTGAGCGTGTGGCCTCTTCCGGTGTGTATGCAAAAGAGAACGTGGAGCTGATGTCGGGGACTGGCTTCTACGACCTGGTGTACGTGGAGACTTCGTGGACCACGGAATGGTCGGACTACCTGTTCAAGCTGAAGGATCTTGCCAACAAGTATGATCCCGGCAAAGAAGCCTCGCTGCTCAAGGACATGTCGTACATGTCCCCGTCCATCCTCGTCACCGGCCAGGCCTATGGCGAGCAGTACGTTCTGCCGTTCTACACCTTCGACATGGCGATGTGGGTCAGACAGGACGTGTTCGACGACGCCACGGAGAAGGCGAACTTCAAGAAGAGGTTCGGCTATGATCTGGCTCCCGCCAAGGAATGGCACGAGCTGTTCAACCAGGCCCAGTTCTTCACCCGCAAGAAGGGCGAGCTCCTCAAGGGCAAGCCGCTCGATCACGACATCTACGGCCTTTCCATGCAGGCCGGCGCGTTCCAGGACAACGATGAGACGAGCGCCCGTCTCTGGGGAAGAATGGCGGACTGGGTCACGGTGGTCCGGGACAAGTCCGGGAAGATCGCGAACTACGTGATCACCAAGTATGACAAGCAGGCGCTCAAGGACGCCCTCTACGAGTACAAGACTGCACTGCAGTGGGATTCACCGGGAGCCCTGACCGCGAACTTCGATTTCGTCGTGGCCCAGATCGGCAACGGAAATGCCATTATCGCCCCGACCATGTGGGCCAACTGCACTGTATGGGCTGACGGAATCCTCAAGGAAAAGGTCCCCGGCGGAAAGATCGGTATCTACTCCTGTCCGGGCGGACAGGGCTACACCGGCGCGTGGTCCTTCGGCGTGTCGAAGGTGACCAAAAACCCCGAGGCCGCGTACTGGCTGCTGCGTTGGATGACTTCCTACGACTGCGCAAGGATCATTTTCAAGGACGCGGGAATGGTCCCGGCCCGCATGGACGTGCTCGAAGATCCGTCCATTCACACCGCTGAAGGGTACTATCCCCTCGGGATGCTCGCCGACTGGCACATCTATTCCTGGAAGAATACTGCCCGGTTCATTCCTGATCACTGGTACTGGACCACCAAGGCCGGCGGGAAGGTGTACGATATGCAGATCTACGCCCTCAACAAGGCGCTGACGGGCGAGCAGACCATCGACCAGGTGGTCAACGAGATCACGAAGCAGACCCTGCAGATGACCTCGAAGTTCGACAAAGTAGTCCCGATCTCTGAGGAAAAGTAATTCTCCAATCCTCGCGTGACGTCCCCGGCGGGGCTCACGAGGATTCTGCGGGTGTCGAGGACCAGGGGTCCTCGACACCCCGATGTGAAAGCAGCATTTTAACGCGGCGAGAGTCGCACACAGCAGGCGAGGGGAAGTTGAAGACGCGTATGGACGACGAATGGACCATGGCAGAGAGTCACGACCTCACGGGCGGCAGGAAACCGACGATCTGGGAGACGCTCACGAACGAGAAGAACTTCCGGTGGACGCTCCTCATCCCGCTCCTCCTGCTCCTGGCGATATTCATGCTCTACCCTCTGATTTACAGCATCTATTTTTCGTTCCACGACTGGGACATGCAAGGGGCGCCGGTCTTCAGCGGACTGCGGAACTACAGACAGTTGGTGAACGATCAGGGATTTCTTACCGCGTTCGCTCGAACCCTGGAAGTCCTCGTGATCTGTATCGCGGTAGAACTGGTGTTGGGTCTTGCTCTCGCGATGCTCTGGAACCGTGACTTCAAGGGACAGAATATCGTCCGGGGTCTTGCCTTGCTGCCCCTCCTTGTCGCACCCCTCATCCTGTCTCTTCTCTGGAACTTCATCCTGGATTTCAATTTCGGGCTGATCAATCAGATCTTTCAGGCCATCGGGCTGACGAAGGTGAACCTCTGGGCGCCGTCCATCGCGCTCTACACAATCTGCGGCATTACGATCTGGCAGTGGCTGCCCTTCTCCACCTTCGTGCTGCTCGCCGGCCTGAAAAGCCTTCCCCGGGACGTTTTCGAGGCGGCAAAGGTCGACAGCGCCACCCCGCTGTATACGTTTCGTCGGCTTACCCTTCCCATGTTGACTCCTCTGATCATGATCATCATCGTCCTGCGCTCCATGTGGTTGATCCGGCTCTTTGATCCGCTGTTCGGAACGACAAGGGGAGGGGTCAACACAGAGCTGCTGGACTGGGTCACGTATCGGACCGCATTCGTCATGTTCGACATCGGCTACGGCTCCGCAATGGCAATCGTGTCGTGGGCCTTTACCATGATTCTCTGCATGATCATGTTCCGGCAGCTGATGAAGGCGCTCGCGCCGAAAAAATAGACAATCGGAAGGCACAGAATGATCAAGAAGACCCTTTTTTGGCTGGTGACGTTGGTCGTGCTGCTCATTATCATCATTCCCCTCACATGGATCTACCTGACGGCGTTCAAGTCGCCGACGGACCTCTTTTCGCCTGATCTGCGCAGGCTCGTCATGTTCAGGCCGACGCTGGAGAATTTCGGCAACCTTTTCACCCAGTATCCGTTCTGGCTGAACTTTCTCAACACCGGGATTGTCGCCGTCGGCGGCACCATCATCACGATGTTCGTCTCCCTTATCGCCGCGTACAGCTTCGCGCGCTGGAATACCGGAGGCGGGGACCTGCTTTTCATGACGGTCTCCACGCGCATGTTCCCCATGGCCGTGGCCGCGATTCCCCACTTCGTCGTGTTCAAAGCGCTGGGGCTCCTCGACACGCACTGGGGGCTGATGCTGCTCTACGTCTTTTTCAACATGTCCTTTGCGACCTTCCTTCTCTACGGATTCTTCAATGACGTGCCCAAGGAGGTCGAGCAGGCAGCCATGATCGACGGATACGGACGCATGGAAGTGTTTCGCAAGATCGTTTTCCCCTTGATCAAGCCGGGGCTCGCCGTGACGGCCGTGTTCTGCCTGATCTGGATGTGGAACGAGTTTTTCTTCGCCTTTCTTTTCACGCGATCGAATGCGCGGACGGTCACGGTGCTCATTTCGTCTTTCTGGGGGGGGCTCCAGGTCCAGTACGGGCTCATGGCGGCAGGCGCTGCAATTACGATCCTGCCGACGCTTGTCGCAGCCTGGTTCATGCAGCGCTACATCATCCGGGGCCTGACATTCGGCGCCGTGAAGGGGTGAGGAGAGGCCGGATATGCTGATGATTCCACGCATGAAGCTCTCGGACCGCATCACCTGGGCAGTCCTCCTCTGGATATTCGTGAATCTCATCTGGTTGAGATTTCTGGAAGCCATCATCCCGCAGTGGGTCGGTGCAATCGTCATCACGGCCGCCGCCGTGGCCCTCGTGGCGTTCGGTCCCCGTCCCCGGGAAGAGCAGGACGAGGACGAGGAAGCGAAGGTCGTTCGCGAAGGGGAGGAAAGATAACCGTGGCGGAAGTCAGGTTGGAGAACGTTACAAAGCTGTATGGGCGCAAAAAGGCCGTCAATGGCGTGAGCTTCGCGTGCCAGGAAGGCGAGTTTCTCTCCATCTTCGGTCCCACGGGAGCAGGAAAGAGCACGATCCTGAAGATGATCGCTGGAATCGAGAACGTTTCCAGCGGGCAGATCTTCTTCAACGGCCGGGTCGTGAATGAGCTTCCTCCCCAGGAACGCAACGTGTCCATGGCGTTCGAGAGCTACAACCTCTATCCCCACATGGACGTCTACAACAACATCGCTTTTCCGCTGCGGGCACCGCGGTGGGGCCTGAAGCTGAGCCACGAGGAGGAGCGGCGGCGGGTGGAGGAGATCGCGAACTTCCTGGGGATCGGCGATCTGCTGGAGAGACTCCCCCAGCATCTGAGCGGCGGCCAGAAGCAGCGCGTCTCCCTGTCGCGGGCCCTCGTGAGGAAGCCGGAGGTCTACCTCCTCGACGAGCCCATCGCCCACCTGGATGCCCGGCTGAAGTTCTCCACGCAGTCCCTGCTGAAGGAGTTCGCTTCGAAGTACCACAGCACGATCATCTACGTCACGCATGACTATCGCGAGGCCCTGGCTCTTTCGGACCGACTCGCCGTTCTGCGAAAGGGCGTCATCGAGCAGCTGGGCGCCCCGGAGGAAGTCTATTACCGCCCCGTGTCGGATTTCGTGGGCCGACTGATCGGGGAGCCGCCGATGAATCTCATCGATGGGGAGATGGTTGCCACCGACGGCCTCGCGGCGTTCGAGGCGGCATGCTTCCGCATCCCCATCCGCGATTCCCTGGCCGCTTCCATGAGAGCCTGCGCGCGCGTGGAGAACGGCAGGACAATGGTGCGCCTGGGGGTGCGTTGTGAGCATATCCGCTTGTCGCGTGAGCGGATCTCAGACTGCTCGTTCCAGCTCCCTGTGTACGCCATCGTGAAGGAGGCGGAAAGCAGCGTGGTCACCTTCCAGATCGCCGACGCCTTCTTCTACGTCCGGACCCGACAGGACATCGGTTTCGCGGACTACCGCGTGTCGGAAAAGATCTGGCTCGATTTCGACCAGGACAGCATCTTCTTCTTTCCCAAGACGATCGATCTCGCGTCGAAAGCATAGGAGCGTCACGTCGTGAGCAGAGTAGACCTCAACAAGGTGTGGAAGATATACCCCCGCGGCGGTGTCATCGGGGTCAGGGATCTCTCCTTCACGATCAACGACCGGGAGTTCCTCGCCATCCTCGGGCCTTCCGGCGGCGGCAAGAGCTCAACCCTGCGCATGCTCGCCGGGTTGGAGGAGATTTCACGGGGCGAGATCAGCTTTGACGGCAAAGTGGTCAACGCGCTCGGCCCGGCGGAGCGCAACATCGCGCTGGCATTCGAGTCGTATGCCCTGTATCAGCGCCTGTCGGTGTACGAGAACATCGCTTTTCCCCTCCGGGCGCGGAGGCTGAAGAGGACGCTGATCGACGAGAAGGTCATGTGGATTGCGGGACTCCTCGATCTGGTCGGGATTCTCGACAAGTTTCCCTCCTCTCTCGCGGGGGGTCAGCAACAGCGCGTATCCCTTGCGCGCGCCTTCGTACGGCAGCCGAATCTCACCCTCCTCGACGAGCCGATCTCCCACATGGACCAGCGCGTTCGAGCCGAGATCAGGGCGCGGATCCGCCACCTTCACGACGAGATGAAAAACACGACCGTGTACGTCACGCACGACCAGGCGGAAGCGGTCTCGCTGTGCGACAGGATGGTGATCCTGCACCGGGCGGAGCTCCAGCAGATCGGAACCGTGGAAGAGATCTGGAATACGCCCGTCAACCGCTTTGTCGCCCACTTCGTCGGCGAGCCCGCCATGAACTTCGTCCCCGTCCGGACCCAGGGGGCAGGGAGCCTCTGCATTCCCACCCCGCAGGGCAAACGAGTCCTGGCATTCACGGGGGAGCTGGATCCGCGCTTCGCCGATGCGGAGGTCACCGCCGGAGTGCGCCCGCAGGAGATCAAGGTCCACCGTGAGCAGAGGAACGGAAACTCCATTCCCGCCGTGGTGCGGATCATGGAGTTCCAGGGAGAGACGACGGTCCTGACGCTGAATCTCTCCGATACAGGCAACACGGAAGTGAAGGCGGTGGTGGCGGCGACGGAGCGCTACTCGAAAGGCGAGTCCGTATGGCTTTCCTTCAGCTCCGAGGTCATCCACCTGTTCGACGGAGAGACCCCGGTGCTGCGACGGATTTCCCGGGTCAGGAGAGAGGCACACCATGGATGATGCACCGTACATTTCTTCCCTGATCGACAGGGCTCGAGCAGCCCAGAAAATCTTCGAAAGAGATTTCGATCAAGAGGGGGTGGACCGGATCGTCCGCGAGATCGCAAAAGCCACATTCTTCAAGGCGGAGGAGCTTGCCCGCCTGTCCGCCGAGGAAACCGGCATGGGTGGATACGAGTACAAGGTGAAGAAAATCAGGGGCAAAGCGCGAATATTCTGGTACGGGCTTCGCGGCGAGAAGTCGATGGGGATCATCCGCAGGGATCCACGGACGGGGATCACCGAGATAGCCAAGCCCGTGGGTATTGTCGGAGCCATCCCGCCCTGCACGAATCCTGTGGTCACCCCCCTCGGGAACGCCATGGCGGCTTTGAAGGGGAAGAACGCCATCATCATAGCGCCGCATCCCCGCGGTCAGAAGTGTACGAGCATCCTCGTCGGTGTCTGGAGGGAGCTCCTCCGTCGGCACGGGGCCCCCGACGACCTGATCCAGGAGGTGGAGGAGATCTCTCTCGAGAGAACAAAGATCCTCATGCAGAAAGTCGACGTCGTGGTCGCGACAGGGGGACCGGGCATGGTGAAGTCCGCCTATTCGAGCGGCAAACCTTCCTTCGGCGTCGGCCCGGGCAACGTCCAGTGCGTGATCGACAGGGACGTCGACCTGAAGGAGGCGCTCGCGAAAATAGTCGAGGGCAGGACGTTCGACAACGGAATCATCTGCGCGGGTGAGCAGACCATCATCGCCCCCGAGGAGATGATGAGCGCCGTCGTCACAGAGCTGAAGGCCCAGCACTGCCGCATCCTGGAGTCCGAAAGCGAAAAACGGCGCCTCGTGTCCTGCCTGTTTCCGAAGAAGGGGACGTTGAACAAGGACCTCATCGGGAAACCGGTCTGCACCCTGGCCACTGCGGCCGGGATCGATATCGGGAAAGACACGGTCCTGTTGGCCATCCCCGTCGATGCCTCCGACCACCAGAGCGACCTGAGAAGCGAGAAGATGTTCCCGGTGGTCGCGCTTTTTTCCTACCGGACCTTCGATGAGGCTCTGGCTATCGTGGAAGAAAATCTCGCCGTTGCCGGGAAAGGGCATTCGGTGAGCATCCATTCCAACAGCCAGGCCAACATTGAGAAGCTCGGGCTGCGCGCGCCGGTCAGTCGGGTCATCGTGAACGCGCCGTCAGCCACCACCGCGGGGGGCTCGTTCTTCAACGGACTGGGACCCACGAGCACACTCGGCTGCGGTTCATGGGGAAACAACAGTATTTCCGAGAACTTCACCTATCGAAATCTTCTGAACATAACGCGGATTGCGGCGGTGATCCCCGGCGCACGGGTTCCCTCGGACGAAGAGCTGTTCGGGCCGGAGGACTGAACGCATGAAGCTCTTTGAGTATCAGGCGCATGAGCTGTTCGCGCGGTTCGGAATTCCCTGTTCCAGCGGCTGCGTCGTCTCATCGAATGAGGAGCTTGCGGCGCGCGCGCCTTCTCTTTCCTACCCTGTTGTCGTGAAGGCGCAGGTCCAGACAGGGGGACGGGGAAAAGCCGGCGGCGTGAAGACGGCTGCCAGCGAGAGGGAGCTCGTTTCGGCCGCGGCGGAGATTTTCCAGTTGCGTTTCGGCGGGCAGAGCCCGGCCGCCCTCTTCCTGACCGGGAAGAAGGACATACGGCGCGAGCTCTACCTGAGCATCGTCCTTGACCGGAAAAGAAAAGAGCCTGTCCTGATCTTCTCTCCGGAGGGCGGCATCGATATCAATGAAACCGTCGCCCGGCATGCCGAGAAGGTGGTGAAGGTAGGGATCAATCCTGCCGTCGGCATTCAGCCTTTTACTCTGCAGTACCTGGTCGACAGGACCTGCCTGGGGGCGGATCTTGCCGCTCAGCTCGGGCCCATCGTCGAGAAGCTCTTCGCCCTGTTCCATGACTACGATTGCCTGCTCGCGGAAATCAACCCGCTTGCTCTCGACGGATCCGGCACACTGAGCGCCCTGGATGCAAAAATCGAGATCGACGACAACTCGCTGGTCCGGCATCCTGATGTGGAGGCCCTGCGGGACGGTCTGTGCGCGGACCCCCTGGTCAGGAAGGCGCGCGCCTTCCGCTTCCTCTATATTCCTATCGCAGCTCAGGGGACCATCGGCGTCATCAGCAACGGTTCGGGAATGATCATGTCTTCGATCGACATGTTGTCCAGCCGCTCTTTGAGGGTCGCGTGCGCCCTGGACCTCGGCGGGGGGGCCACGGCGGACCGGATCTTCGAGGCTGTCAGAATCGTCCTTTCCAATCCGTCGGTCAAGCTCGTGTTCGTCAATATCTTCGGAGGCATCACTCGGTGCGAAGAGGTGGCAGGCGGCGTCGTGCGCGCCTCGAACGAAAACCTCACCAAGCGGTTCGTCGTTCGCATGGAGGGGACGAACAAGGAAAAGGGGCTCGCCATCTGTGCCGAGTCGCCGTGCGGGATCCAGCTCGTCGACGGCCTGGACAGCGCAATGGGAGTCATCTCGGCCGCCCTGCCCGCATCACGGTCTCCCGAGGCCGGAAAGGACGGTCGGACATGAGCTTCCTCGTCGGAAAAGAGACTCGGCTGATCGTCCAGGGAATCACAGGCCGCGAAGGCACGTTTCACACCATCCAGATGAAGGAGTACGGGACCCGGGTCGTTGCGGGCGTACGGTCCGGAAAAGGAGGGACGATCGTCGAGGGAGTACCCGTGTACAACACGGTCCGGGAGGCCATGGAAAAGCATGACGCGAACGCCACGGTGGTTTTTGTCCCCCCAGCCGGCATGTACGCCGCCGTTCTCGAATCGATAGACGCGCGGGTGCCCCTGATCGTCACCATCGCCGAAGGTGTGCCCGTGCACGACATGATGGCAATCTATCATCTGTCGAGGCAGGCAGGTGTCACGGTGATTGGTCCGAACTCCTTCGGGGTGATCTCGCCCGGCAAATCCAAGGCCGGCTTCATGGCTCACAGCATTTTTTCGGAAGGTCCGATCGGCATCATGTCCCGCAGCGCCACGAACTGCTACGAGACGGTCTTCCTCCTTTCGAAAAGCGGCATTGGGCAGTCGACCGTCGTCGGGATCGGAGGAGACATGATCCCGGGATCCACATTCGTCGATCTGCTCCCGCAGTTCGAAGCGGACGCGCAGACTGAGGTGATTGTCATGATCGGTGAGATCGGCGGAAGCGAGGAAGAGATCGCCGCGGACTACATTGCCGGGCACGTCACGAAGCCGGTCGTGGCGCTCATTGCGGGCAGGAGCGCACCCCCGGGCCAGAGCATGGGCCATGCCGGGGCCATCGTGTCCCCCGGTGGGGAAGGCAGCGCGCAGAAGAAAGAGGAGAAACTGCGGACGGCAGGGGTGCACATCGCCGACGGGACCGCGGACGTGGTTGAAATTGTGAAAGGGTTGAGGAAATGAAGACGATCGACAAGGACCGCCAGATCGGCATCTACACGACGATGGTGCGCATCCGCACATTTGAACAGGGGGCAGTGAAGCTCTTCGAGGAGAACAGGCTGCGAGGGTCTGTTCACCTGTACATCGGGGAAGAGGCCGTTGCCGCCACCGTGTGCTCGCGCCTCCGCAGGGATGACTACATCACGAGCACTCACCGCGGGCATGGGCACTGCATCGCGAAGGGAGGCTCGCTGGACAGAACTCTCGCCGAGCTCAAGGGAAAGGAAACCGGCTATTGCAAGGGGCGCGGGGGCTCGATGCACATTGCCGACCCGGCAACGGGGAACCTCGGCGCCAACGCCATCGTCGGGGCCGGTGTTCCGATTGCCGTCGGGGCCGCCCTTTCGGCGCGCCTCCGTGGAACCGATCAGGTGGCGGTGGCGTTCTTCGGGGATGGGGCCTCCAACCAGGGCGTCACCCACGAAGCCATGAACCTGGCCTCGGTATGGAAGCTCGGCGTGATCTTCGTCTGCGAGAACAACGGGTTCGGCATCTCTGTCCCCGTCTCTCAGAGCACGTCGGTCGAGAACATCTCCGACAGGGCGGCCGCGTACGCCATGCCCGGATGGTCCGTGGACGGAAACGACGTATTCGAGGTCGATGCCGCCTTCGCAAAAGCGGAGAAACGCGCGCGCGCGGGCGAGGGCCCGAGCCTGATCGAATGCAAGACCTACCGGTGGAAAGGCCACTGGATCGGAGATCCAGAAACCTACCGAACCCGGGACGAGGTCGAAAGCTGGCAGGCCAAATGCCCCATCAAGAGGCTCGCGTGCTCCCTGGTGGAGAATCGTCTCGCCACGCGCGAGCAACTCGACCGGATCGACGCGGCTGTGGCGGCCGAAATGGAGGCCGCTTTGAAGTTCGCGGAGGAAAGCCCGGAGCCCGATCCCTCCCGGGTCATGGAAAACGTGTTCTTCGGCAGCCCGACATCGGGAGGATAAGAATGGCAATCAAGAAATACACCCAGGCGATACGGGATGCTCTTGCCGAGGAATTGAGGCGGGACCCCCGCGTTTTCATCATGGGCGAGGACGTGGCGGTTCTCGGAGGCGTGTTCGGGTGCACAAAGGGGCTGGTGGATGAGTTCGGGCCCGCCCGTGTACGGAACACTCCGATTTCCGAGCAGGCGCTCGTCAGCACGGGGGTCGGCGCGTCATTGACCGGTGTGCGTCCGGTCGTCGAGCTCATGTACATAGACTTCGCCCTGGTCTGCATGGAACAGATCCTCGATCAGGCGGCCAAGACGCGCTACATGTACGGGGGCGCGGTCACGCTTCCCCTCGTCATCCGGGGTCAGCAGGGAACCGGACGAGGGAACGCCGCGACACATTCTCAGAGCCTGGAGATGTTCTTCATGCACTTCCCGGGCATCAAGGTCGCGCTTCCCTCGTCGCCCGCGGCCGCGGCCGGACTCCTGAAGACGGCCATACGGGATGAGAATCCCGTCATCGTGATCGAGCACAAGGCCCTCTACCCGACATCGGGAGAGGTCAGTGATGATCCTGATTTCTGCATTCCCTTCGGATCCGCGGAGGTGAAACGAGAAGGAAAGGACGTGACTATCGTTGCGACCCTTCTCATGGTGGATCGTGCGCTCAAGGCCGCCGAAATCCTGGCCGGGCAGGGAATCCAGGCGGAGGTCATCGATCCAAGGACCCTCGTGCCCCTTGACGAGGAGACCATCCTCACGTCGGTGAAGAAAACCGGGCGCTGCGTTTGCGTTCACGAAGCCCATCGCACCGGCGGGATGGGGGCGGAGATAGCGTCGATTATCCAGGAAAAGGCGTTCAAATACCTCGATTCACCGACTATCCGTCTGGGGGCAAAGCAATGCCCGCTTCCCTTCAACCTCGGGCTTGAAAACGCGGTCATTCCCCAGGTCGATGACATCGTGAACGCCGCAAAAGAAACGCTCTACGTGAAGTAGGGCGAGTCGGGAAGAGACATGGCAACAAGGCTTCTGCTCCCAAAACAGGGTCTCCAGATGACGGAAGGAACAATCGTCGCCTGGCTCAAGAAGACAGGGGAACGGGTCTCCCGCGGAGAGCCCGTCGTTGAAATGGAAACCGACAAGACCACAATGCAGATCGAAAGCCCGGTGGATGGAGTCCTCCTCGCCGTTCTGTGTGACGAAGGCGACACCGTCCCTGTGGCGACGACGATCGCGTTCATCGGGGAGCCGGGGGAAAACATCGCCGCGGGGGGAAGCTCTCGCGGGCACGCCTGTCCCCCCGTCCGCATCAGGCGGGAGCCCACCAAAGGCGGGGAAGCAGGAAGCCGCCAATGGCGGGGCCGCGATGAAATCCTCACATCCGGCCAACCGTGGCGCGTCGGCCGTGTACGCGACGCCGCGGGCCCGAATGATCGCCTCGGAGCGTCATATCGATCTTCGGGATATCAAGGGTTCCGGGCCGGAAAACCTCATCATCCAACGTGATGTCATTCAGGTATCTCCGGCGTCCTTCGGAGAGGCCGCGAACGGGATTTCCGCGGCGGGCGTTCTGACCCCCCTGAGCAGCATGCGCAGGACAATCGCGCGGCGGGTGAAGGAAAGCCTGGCCGCGTCGGCGCAGGCAAGCCATGAGATGGACATCGACTGCACTGAGATGATGAGGCTGAAGGCTGACCTGAAGAAATGGAATGTCGAGGTCAGTTTCACGGATATTATCGTCAAGGCAGCGGGGGCAGCTCTTCGGCAGCACCCGCTCATGAACTCGACGTGGACGGACAAGGGGATCCTGATGAGGGAGCGCGTCCACGTCGGCGTCGCAGTTGCTCTCGAGGAAGGGCTCCTCGTTCCCGTCATCCGCGATGTGGATACCGCCTCGCTTTCCTCCATCCATGCCCGGACCCGGGAGATGATTGCCAAGGCCAGGGAAGGGGCCTTGCGCGCGGAGGACCTCGAGGACGCCGGATTTACCGTGACCAATCTGGGAATGTACGAGATCGACCGATTCACCGCGATCATCGATCAGCCGCAAAGCGGGATCCTCGCGGTGGGCAGGATTGTGCAAAAACCCGCCGTTGTCGAACAAACGGTCCAGATACGACCGCAAATGACCATTACGCTGAGCTACGATCATCGAGTGATCGACGGAGCACCCGCGGCACGCTTCCTGCAGACGCTCAGGCAGCTTCTCGAAAGTCCTTACCTGATGATGTGAAGATTCGCACAGGCGAACGGGAGGGGCAGTCATGGATGAATTGCACGACAAGGTTGCCATACTCACGGGAGCAGCCGGGGGCATCGGGGGCGCGACGGCTCTTGCTTTTGCCCGTGAAGGGGCACGGGGAGTCGTCATTGCGGATGTGAACGAAGACTCGGCCCGCGCCTTCCTTCAAAGGATCCCGCAGGAGATCGCTGATGTGTTCCGATTCGTCAGGACGGACGTCGGGAGCCCACAGGACATCGACGAGCTTTTCAGGAGGACGCTCAGCGAGTTTTCACGGCTCGACGTTCTCGTCAACTGCGCCGGCATCTGCCCTGTCGCTCCGCCGGAAGACATCTCCGTAGCGCAATGGGACAAGGTGATGTCGATCAACCTCCGAGGAACGTTCCTGGGCTGCCGGGCGGCTCTCGGGATCATGAAAAAGCAGCGCAGCGGCGCAATTGTGAACGTCTCTTCCATCTCGGGGAGAATCGGCGGAATAGCTGCAGGCGTGGATTACAGCGCGTCCAAGGGGGCTATCATTGCCCTCACCATGTCTCTTGCGAAGGCCGGCGGGCCCTTCGGTATCAATGTCAACGCCGTGGCCCCCGGTTTCATCAGGACCGAGATGACGAAGGATTTCACCCATTTCGACCCGGCAACGGTGCCGATGCGCCGCATCGGTGAGCCCGAGGATGTCGCGGATGTCATCGTGTTTCTTGCCAGCCGGAGGTCGCGCTACGTTACCGGTCAGACGATAGACGTGAATGGGGGCGTCTATATGACCTGACCGGAGCGGGGGGGCCGCAAGTGAAGTACTGAGTTCTGGAAGGGCGAAAACCCGCGACATGGGAGGCGACATGAACACTCACAGATGGGAAAGGCTATTGCAAACGCAATACTGGCGAGATAGCGCTTGGAAGACGAGATGACCCTGGTGCTATCGCCTTCTGAACAGAGACCGAGGTCTCGTTGATTGCCCGGGCCGGAGCGGACATGATCGGAGAATGGCGGTTGGTCGCGTCTCGAATCTCGAAGAAAGAGTGCTTTTGCGAGTTTGTTGGCCACGACGAACGGATGATTGCTTCGCAGACGGCTTTAAAAATCCTAAGAAGAATTGTAATGTTGAAAATTGTGTTTCACGTTTCGTTGCATACAAATACAAGGTTTACAAGGAGGACAGACAATGACTATCTCATCTAGGATATCAGGCTTTTACAAGTTGAGCCGAGCCGAAAGGCTCCAAAAAGTGAGTGAAATGGCCGGACTAACACCAGAGGAAGCGGCTGCTATTGAGCGCGGATACGGTTCCCTTGACGAGCTTGCCCTAATCGCTGAAAACGTCATCGGCGCCGTGGGAATTCCTCTCGGAATAGCGACGAACTTTTTAATTAACGGCAAAGATTACTTGATTCCTATGGCCAGCGAAGAGCCCTCGGTGGTCGCGGCTTGTAGCAACGGAGCCCGCATGGTCCGAGAAAGTGGCGGATTTCAGACGAATTCGACGGAGCCCATCATGGAAGGCCAGATTCAGCTAGTACGCGTGCCTGATCCTCAGCACGCAGCTATTGCCGTGCTTGGGCACAAAGAAGAACTGCTTCGATCGGCCAACACTGTCGACCCTATTCTCGTGGAGACGACCGGAGGTGCGACGGATATTGTACCAAGGGTTGTACACGGTTTCACAGGTACTATGCTGATAGTCCACCTACGCGTCAACGTGGGGGACGCAATGGGAGCAAACGCAGTCAACCGGATGGCGGAACACATCGCACCGGAGATTCAGACAATTACGGGCGGACAGGTCTATCTGCGGGTGATAGACAACTACTGCGCACTTCGTCTTGCTCGCGCATGGGCAACAGTCAATAAAGAGGTCCTTGGCGGAGAACGCGTCGTGGATGGAATTATCTACGGTTACGATTGCGCCTATAGCGACCCTTACCGGGCAGTTGGACACAACAAAGGAACCATGAACGGCATTTCAGCGGTTGTTTTGGCTACAGGAAATGATACCCGCGCGATGGAATCCGCCTTTCATGCCCACGCTGTTAAAGAAGGACAATATAGGGCACTACCGATATGGGAGAAAAATGCCAGTGGCGACCTCTCGGCGAGCATAGAAATCCCTGCGCCGGTCGGCTTGCTGGGCGGTGCAACAAAGGCCCATTCCGTGGCGCGCGCTGCGCTGAAAATCCTCGGAGTCAAATCGTCGCGTGAGTTTGGGGAGGTTCTTGCCGCTGTGGGTTTGGCGCAAAAGCTAGCCGCTGAGCGAGCTCTTGCTGACGAGGGCCTAGAATTGGGTCACGCCAAATCGCGTGCCCGTGTCGTAGCCGTTGAGGCAGGAGCTAGAGGTGATGACATCGAGAAGATCGCCAAGATTATGATCGAGGAGGAGACGGTTCGGGCCGATCGAGCAATTGAGCTGTTGCAACAAAGCAAAGCGAAGAAGTGAAAGGCGCGATTTCGTCCACAGACGATAAGCGCGAAAGTGTAATGAGCCGCCAACAGCGCCACGGTGCCGGCCGAGGATGTCGCGGATGTCATCGTGTTTCTTGCCAGCCGGAGGGCGCGCTACGTTACCGGGGAAACCATCGACGTCAACGGCGGCGTCTACATGACATGAAACGTCGCCGTGAGCAGCCATGGGCTCACGGCTCGAGAACCACCTTGAGGGCGTTTTCCCTCCGATTGCGCACGATGTCGAATCCCCGTTCGAACTCCGCCAGGGGCATCCGGTGGGTGATGAGCGGCTCCGCCCTGACCAGGCCGCGCTCGTGGAGATCGATTGCCTCGTCCCAGACGTTCGGACCCCCGAGACTGCCGTAGACAGTGATGTTGTTTACGACGAGGGAATCGAAATCGATCCCGCATTTCTTCCCCGCGTACAGACCGGTGACCGCGACGCGGGCCCGGGGAGCCAGGATGGAAGTGAGATTCTCCCAGACACTCGGTTTGCCCACAGCCTCGATGACGGCGTCCACCATGTGGCCGTCGGTGGCACGCCGGATCTTCTGAACGAGGTCTTCCGTGCGCACGTTGACCGTCACGTCGGCCCCGAGCCCGGCACCGACGGCCAGTCGGTGATCGTCGGTGCCCACGAGGATGATCTTGCGCGCGCCATAGGCGCGCGCCGTCTGGGTCGCGAACAGGCCGATCGGTCCAGGACCGAAGATCGCCACCGCGTCATCGGGGCAGATGGAGAGCGTCTTGGTCGGATAGAGGGCGATTCCCGTCGGCTCGATGAACGCCGCCTCTTCGAGCTTCATCCGATTGCACTTGTGCAGGAAGAATCTGGGGAACGAAATAAACTGTGCGAATCCACCGTCGCGGTTCAGGACACCGGTCTCCGTGCGGTTCGGGCACTGGCTGTACCACCCCTTGAGGCAATACACGCAGGTTCGGCAACCGACCGAGCACTCCCCTGTCACTTTCTCCCCGATCTGGAACTCCGTCACGTTGGCGCCGACCTCCACGACATCGCCGGCCCACTCGTGCCCCGGTATCATCGGCAACCGGCACATGCCACTGCTCAGATAGAACATCGTCCCGTCGTAGAGCTCGAGGTCCGTGCCGCAGATCCCTACCGCGCGGATCCGAACCAGGACGTCATCCGGGGTGACCTCGGGAACCGGGACGTCCTCGTATCTGGCCTGGCAGCGCCCGTGGATCCGAACTGCTTTCATCGTTTTTTTCATCATCCCCTTCCTTTTCAGCCCGCGAAAACGGGGAGCGGGACACCGCGCACTCCTGGCTCAAGGTGGAACAGGTTCCCGGCTTCCGGCTGTTCCGCCAGCTCCCTGTGCGTATTCAGGATCCTGGCCGAGGTCACGTACAGCTCGTCGAGATGCTCCCCGCCGAAGGCGCACGAGGTGATGTTCTTCGCCGGCATCCGCACGTATTGCAGCATCTTCCCGTTGTCGGGATTCCAGCGGGAGACGCCCCATCCGCCGAACTGCGCTATCCAGAGCATTCCTTCCTCGTCAATCGTCATTCCGTCCGGAGCACCCTGTCCATGAGGAATCTCGACGCATGTCCGCCTGCCGGACACCTCTCCGGTTTCCAGACAGTAGTCGAATACGCTCACCCGCCGGGTCGGCGTATCGATGTGGTACATCTTCTTCTTGTCATGGCTCCAGGCCAGCCCGTTGGAAATGGTCAGACCGGTGAGCATCCGCCGGACCGAATAGTCCTTCTCCACCCGGTAGAGGCTTGCTCCTCCCGGTTTTCCCTCGGGTGCCATGGACCCTACCCAGAAGCGTCCGGCGGGATCGCATTTGCCGTCGTTGGACCGGTTTTCGGGAATGTCGTCCTCGAGGGGGATCAGCCTCGTGAGGGAACAGGTTTGCGGAACAAACTCGGCAAGACAGCTCTCCAGGGCAAGAAGCAGGCCGCCGCTTTTCTTGGGCACGACGGTGCCTATCTTCTCCCCGATTTCGAATGAACGGTTTTCCAGCAATCGAGGCAGGAGCTCGTACAGCCTCTTGCCTTCGATGTCGACCCAGTAGAGGACCTTTTTCGCCGCGTCCCAGTACGATCCCTCTCCCAGGTCCGCATGAACGGCAGCAGCAATATCGACTGTGGGCATCATCGTTTTTCCCAGGCGAAGGCTATTTCTGCCTCAGGTGCCTGATGAGGATGTCGAGTGTCACGACAGCAACCAGGATGGCGCCCGAGCTGAACTGCTGCCAATACGACGACACGTTGCTCAGGATCAGGATGTCGTCGATGAAACCGACCAGAAGAGCCCCGAGGAACGCACCGACGATGGTGCCTTCCCCCCCGCTCAGGGCAGCCCCGCCGATGATGCATGCCGCAATTGCTTTCAGCTCGAGGCCGGCGCCCGAGGTCGCCATCATGGACATCATGCGGGAGGACAGCATCACCCCAGCCACGGCGGCCAGCGTTCCCGTCAGCATGTAGCCGGCGATCCGCACCCGGACGTTCGAGATTCCGGAAAGCTTCGCCGCCTCCGGATTTCCTCCGACATAATAGAAAAGCCGTCCCCAGCGGGTGCGGCGCATGAACTGGTCAACGAGCAGGATCAGAAACAGCATGAGGAGGATTGCAAACGGGAAGCCGAATATCCGCCCCTCTCCCAGGTATGCGAAGGGCTGCGGCAAGCCGTACACCGGCATGCCCTGGGTGATGGCGAGAGCCAGTCCCCTGACCATGCTCATCGTGCCGAGCGTTGCGATGAACGGGTTGATTCCGACCACCGTGATGAGGGCGCCGTTGGCGTAGCCGATGATCGCGCCGAGGAGAAGGGCAATGACGATTGCGGTCCAGATGGGCAGATGTCCCTCCAGCAGCTTGCAGGCAATGACTCCCGTGAATGCAAGCGTGGAGCCGACCGAAAGGTCGAACCCGCCGGAGATCATGACCACCATCATCCCTATGGCCACGATCCCGACGCTCAGGATGCCATACCCGATGGCCTCCATGTTGGTCACCGACGCAAAATGGACGCTGATGAAGGAGAAAAAGACGAACAGCACGATCGTGATCAGGAAGACCATGAGCGGCCGGGATTTTACGCTGAGCTCAAGAACCCGGGACTTAGTTGTCAACGTGATTCCCTCCTCGTTTGAACTGTATGATCTCATTCATGATGGACTCCTCGGTGACGCCGGCCGTGTTCTCCGTGATCGTGACGATCTGGCCACGATCCATCACGAGGATCCGATCGCTCATGCCGAGAATCTCGGGAAGCTCGGAGGAGATCATGATCACTCCCATGCCCCGATTTGCCAGGTCTCGAATGAGCTCGTGGATTGCCTGCTTGGCGCCGACGTCGATTCCACGGGTGGGCTCGTCGATGATCAGCACCCTGGGGTTGCGCAGGATCCATTTTGCCAGAAGGGTCTTCTGCTGATTCCCGCCGCTCAAGGTGCTGACGACCTGATCCGGACCCGAGGCGCGGATCTGGAGCCTCTCCATGTACTCCTCCGTGGTCCTCTGGAGGAGGCGACGGTCGATCATGCCGAAGCGCGAAAACCTGCCCATGTCAATGGACAGCATGTTGTATGCGATGGCAAACTGGAGGAACAGCCCGAGGAGCCTTCTGTCCTCGGGGAGGTAGGCAATGCCTCTGGCCATGGCGGCGGCGGGGCTTCGAATGTTCGCTTCCTTCCCGTCAAGGAGGATCCTTCCCGAGGTCTTGCGGATGGCTCCGAAAATAGTCAGGGCCATCTCCGTGCGGCGGGCGCCAATCAGCCCTGTCACTCCGAGGACCTCTCTTTTCCTGAGATGGAATCCGATGTTCTGGAACAAGCCGCGGACCGCCAGGTTCTCCACCCGGAGAGCGACGTCATCTTGCGTCGATGGAGTGCCACGGGGGGGAACATCTGGCCAAGCTTCCGCCCGACCATCATTCCCGAAAGGCGTTCTTCATCGATCTCATTGCAGCCCAGGGTCGCCACCTTGGCGCCGTCGCGAAACACGGTGACCCTGTCGCAGGTAGACAGCACTTCCCCGATATTGTGCGAGATGTAGAGGATGCTGACTCCCTGTTCCTTGACGCTGGCCATCAGCTCGAACAGGCGCTCGGCAAGAGGCCTGCTCAATGGGCCGGTGGGCTCGTCGAGGATCAGGAGCTTCGGCTGATAGGAAAGGGCCCTCAGGATTTCCACCTGTTCCTTGACGGCGAGCGCGAGCTCGTTGACCTTCGTCGTCGGCGACAGAGGGAGGTCGAACTTTTCGAGGAACTCCGATGTCCGCTCGTAGAGTTTCCTGCGGTCGATCCATTCGAGGAAAGGAAGGGTGGGCGGTCGGTTGATGAACAGGTTCTCAGCGATCGACATGTTCTCGCACATGCTGAGCTCCTGGTACACAACGGCGATCCCATGATCGAGGGCATATGTGGGGCTCGGGGGGTTGTACGGAGCGTTGTCGAACACCATGTCTCCGCTGTCCTTGCGGTACGCACCCGCGATGATCTTGATGAGCGTGCTCTTGCCCGCGCCGTTTTCCCCGATCAGCCCATGGACCTCGCCCTTTCGGATGTCGAGATCCACGCGGTCGAGAGCCTGGACGCCGGGGAATCTCTTGCTCAGGCCGCGAATTTCAAGAACAGTTTCCAAATGTCACTCTCCCTCGGATAACAGGCACGCACCCTCCGCGAGGGTGCGTGCGTGCGTTAATTCGTCGGAAGCCTTCTGCGCTACTTTTCCTGGAAGAAGGTGTAGTTGTTCTTGTCCACCACCATGATGCCGGTGTCGATTCGCTGAGGCAGGGTGTTGATTCCCGCCTTCTGAGCCGCCGGAACGTTCCACCCCTTGACCAGCTCGAGCCGCCCATGATTGAAGTCGTAGAGCATCTTCAGGCCGTAGTACGACATGGCATAGGTTCTCTGAACCATTGTTGCCTCGATAACCCCCTGCTTGATCATCGCCAGCGTCTGGGGCATGGGATCGAACCCCACGAGCTTGACCTTGCCGACCTTGTTGACGCTCTTCACCGCGGCGCCCATTCCGATGGGGCTCACCGCGTCGTCGCCGAAAACGCCCTTGATCGATGGGTTGGCGATCAGCATTTCGGTGTTCGCCTTGGTGGCGATTTCCTCGTCTGCCTTGTCATCCACCTCAGCGATGACCTTCATCTTGGGGTACTTGGCCTTGATCTGGTCCCGGAAGCCCTGCGCCCTTTCCTCGCAGGTGGAGAAGCCCACGAGGTTGGAAATCCCCACGTCGCCTTCATTGTTCAGAAGCTTCGCCATGATGTCTGCGGCAAGCTGGCCCGCCGCATAGCCGTTGGTTCCGATATAGCAGAGACGATTGCTTTCCGCCGCATCGGTGTCCACGGTGATGACGGGGATGCCTGCCCTGATTGCCCTGTTGATGGAAGGCGTCAGCGCTGCTGCGTTCAGGGGCCCCAACAGGATTCCGGCTGGCTTGTTCGCCACCTGCTGGTCCATGATCTTCACCTGGTCCTCAATAGAATCACCCATGACGCCGGTGAAGACGGTCTTGACGCCCAGCTCTTTGGCCGCAGCCTCCAGCCCGGCCTTGTGCACTTGCCAGTACTGGATCCCGATGTGCGGGGCGATCAACACGTAGGTTTCCTGTGCGGACAGGTTGACCCCCACGGCAAGGACCAGGAGAATCACGATTGTCCCGATTCTTTTCAGCCACGAATTCATGCCTACCTCCTCATTGGATTGGAATCTTTGCATGTTATGTGCAAGAATCGAGCCAATCGAGCACAACGAAGCCGGCTATGCTCGCTCTCCGACGAAGCCCGGAGGCGGGTTACAAAATGATATCCTGAAAACAGATATCATGACATGTCTCTTTCCACTTGCATTTTTACGCGTTTTCCGACCCTGAAAGAAAAAACCTTGACAGACAAAGTGGTGGACTGTATAGTGTTTACACACTTTCACGTAACAAAGTGTGTACCAATGTCTACACGTTCACGGAAAAATTTGCTCATCGTCGACGATCAGAAAAACCTGTGCGAAAGCCTTGTCCTTAATTTCGAAAGGTTCGGCTATACCAGCTCTTCTGCGTTGGACAGGGCAACGGCCTTGAGCCTGTTCGCCAGCCAGGATGTTGGAGCAGTGATTCTTGACGTGAGACTGGGGGAAGAAAGCGGCCTGCAGATCCTGAGGCAGTTCCATGCGATGAATCCAGACGTTCCCGTGATCATACTCACGGGTTACGCCACGATCAGCGATGCCGTGGAGTCCGTCAAGATGGGCGCCTATGATTACATACAGAAACCCGCCAATTTCAATCAACTTCTCGCCCTCGTGGAGCGGGCCATCGCAGACAGCCACGCGAATCGGCAGGGAGCTGATCCGCGGGACAGCATCGCGAGACTGACTGACAGCATCGTCACCAGGAATCCCCGCACCCTTGAGCTGTACGCCCGGGCGCGACGACTCGCTAATAGCAGTCTTTCGGTCCTCATTTTTGGAGAAAGCGGGACGGGAAAGGAGCTGCTGGCGGAGTTCATTCATGCAACCTCCCCCCGCAGCACGGGGCAGATCATCAAGATAAACTGCGCCTCCTTTCCCGACTCGTTGCTTGACAATGAGCTGTTCGGACATGAGAAAGGGTCTTTTACGGGCGCCGATTCCGTTTATCGAGGGGTTTTCGAGCAGGCGCAGGGAGGGACACTTTTCCTCGATGAGATCTCCGACATGACACTTGCCACCCAGGCGAAGATCCTCAGGGCCATTCAAAATCAGGAAATTCGAAGGATAGGCGGCAAGAATCCGGTTCATCTCGATGTCCGCTTCGTGGGCGCGACCAATCGTGACATCCGGGGCATGGTTGCCACCGAGGCATTCCGCCAGGACCTGTACTACCGTCTCAGCGCCGCCTTCCTGGAGATTCCTCCGTTGAGGGAGCGCAAGGAGGACATTGTCGAGCTCTGCGATTGCTTCCTGAGAGAGTTTGCGCAAGGGAACGAGGCACAGAAAAAGAGCTTGAGCGACCCGGTGCGGGATCTGCTCGTGAGCTACGACTGGCCTGGAAACATCCGCGAGCTGCGTAACACGATCCACTATGCGTTTACAATTGCCATGGAGCCGCTCGTCCAACTGGAGGACCTGCCTCCGAGCCTTGTTCGCCGGCTTTCCGGGCGCGATGATCCCGTCATGCCCGAGACGAGCGAGAGGGACCGCATCAACGCCATGCTCAGGCGCACGAGCTACAACAAGTCAAAAGCGGCGGAGCTGCTCAATATCAGCAGAAAGACGCTCTATAACAAGATCGACAAGTATGGGATCTCCACTTCCGGATAGCTCTGCGTTGGAGCCGCTGCTCGTCCTGCAGCAGGTCAGCCTCGAATACGGCCCCGTCCGCGTTCTCAAGAACGTGGATCTCTCGATTCGTCGCTCGGAAATGCACGCCCTGGTCGGCGAGCATGGGGCGGGCAAATCCTCTCTCTGCTTCGTGATGTCCGGACAGGTGCGGCCGACCTCGGGACGGCTCATGGTGCAGGGCAGACCGAGCGGGGGCCTGACGGTCAAAAGGGCGGGTAGTCTCGGAATCGAGATGGTCAACCAGAACAATCCGCTCTTCGATAACCTGACAATCGCCGACAATCTGTTCGTGTCGGGCGGGGCTTTCTCTTCCCGCGCACTTTTCAACCACCGGCGGCGCGTCGAGATGGCACGGCACTTTTTCGCCCTCCACGGCTTCACCTTCGATCCGGAGGCAGAGGTGCGCAAGCTCGACGCGTCCGACAGGAACCTCATCGGAATCCTGAAACACCTCTGCGCGCGGCCCCAGTTCATCATCCTCGACGAATCTCTCGACAAGCTCAGGACGGAAAGCCTCTATCGGATCCTGGACATTCTGAAAGCGATGAGAGCCGAAGGAACCGCGGTTCTCTTTGTGACCCACCGCATAGACGACATCTACCAGATTGCCGACCGCGTGACGATCCTCCGTGAGGGGGAAATCTATGTGACTGATTCCGTGAAGAATATCGACAAGATCAATCTGATCAGGTTGGCGTACACCCAGATGAACGAGCCGAGTCGATTCGAAGTGACCAGGCAGGACTTCTACCAGATGCTCAAGTACAACGAGGCCATTCTCCAGGGCCTCCCTGTCAACCTGATCGTCATCGACACGGAAAACAGAATCAAGATGATCAACGACTGGGCAAAGCGCTTCTTCAACCTGGAAGCTGCGGATTCCTACAACGCACCCCTCGAGATCCTCTTTTCCGGGGAAAATGGGGAACAGCTCGCCTTGATCCGCCACGCCCTCAAAAAGCCCGCGGGAGAGTCTTTTTTCGACATGCCGTTCGACATTGGGGGAACGCATCGAAAAAGCAACGTCACGACTCGCCCCATCTACGATGGAACCGTTCGAATCGGAAGCATGATCATCATCGACGACATCACGGAGCAGGAAAAGCTCAGAGAGCAGATGGTGCTCTCCGAAAAGCTCGCCTCGCTGGGGCTCCTCGCCGCCGGGGTAGCGCATGAGATCAACAATCCCCTGGAAACCATTCACAACTTCGCCGAGTTCCTCAAATACAGCGTGGAGGAATCCCGGGCCGTTGATGCGTTGGCGCATATAGACGAGGAGGTGAACAGCATCTCGCAGATCGTCGGCAACCTCATCTCCTTTTCGGATAACGACAGCGACATTGATGAAACGTTCGATCTGAATGTTTTGATCGAGCGCATTCTCGATCTTGTCCGCTACGATGCCAAGAACAGAGAAATCCGAATCGCATTCAGGCAGCGCGACGAAGCGCTGCGCTTGAAAGCAAGCCCGAATGAGCTGAAGCAGGTGATCCTCAATCTCCTGAAGAACAGCTTTGACGCCTTGCCGGGCGGCGGCGATATCACCATCGTCACCGGGCAGGTCCAGTCAGGGGAGGACAGGCGCGCGGAAATCGCCTTCGAGGACACCGGGGTCGGAATACAGGCAAAGAATATCTATGATGTTTTCCTGCCGTTTTTCTCAACCAAGAATCAGCATCATCACATGGGACTGGGCCTTTCCATCAGCTATGGCATCATCAAGAAATACCACGGGGAAATCTCCGTGACGAATCTCCCCGAGCGGGGGTGCCGCTTCAGCATCACGCTGCCACTCCTCGACGCGAATTGACCTCAGCCCTGCAGAATGGAAGCGATTGCGTCGATTTTGCTCCGTTCGATGTGCTTCTCGAGAAGCTCCTCCGCCCTGGCCAGATCTCTGAACACGAGAGCATCGATGAGCTCCAGATGGTCCTGGGTTGCCTGCGCCCTCACGTTCCTGTCTTTGAAGCCCAACTGCCGAAAACGCTGGATCAACCGGAACAGCTGTTTCAGAATGGCGAGGAGACGCTTCTTGTTGCTGGCTTCGATGATGTAGTTGTGCAGTTTCGCATCGACTTTCTCATGCTCCAGATAGTCATCTGATTCGGAAATCCTGCTGATTTCAGAACGGATTTCTTGAAGACCTCCGATGCTGAGGCTGTGGATTGAAAAACGCAGGGCGAGAATCTCAAGAACCTTCCTGATCTGGAACACCTCTTCGACATCATCAACGGTGAGACCAACAACCCGGGTATCACGGCTCGTGAGCATTTCGATGAGGCCGTCTTTTTCCAGATCACGAAGAGCCTCGCGCACCGGAGTCCGGCTCATCTGGTGCGCTTCCGCCAGCTCTTCCTCCCGTAATCGTGCGTTTATGGGATACTCTCCATGAATAATCGAGTTGAAGAGAGTCTCGTAAATTGCGTTGCTCTTCGTTATCGTTTTCATGCAAGAGAGATATTGTATACATAATAGCCGTTTGTCAACATCTTACTGATCAGGGTATCGAGGCTTTTCCGACTTAATATACCCATTATCTCTACTAATACTATTATAACGGCAGGATAATCCTGTCTTTGCAAGGATGATCGACTCCAACCAAGTTTTCCTTGACAATGGCTACAAAAGATGATGGTATTTATGTCAACAAAATAAACCCTAATGTATACATTATTTATTTCCAAATTGAGGTCTGACAGGAGGGAGAGCGATGAGGCTGGAAGAGAGAGTCGCCATAGTGACCGGGGGTAGTGCTGGAATCGGAAAGGCCATCGCGTCGGAGTTTCTCAAAGAGGGTGCCAAAGTCGTTATCTGCGGCCGACGCGAACAGAAGGTCCGCGAGACAGTCTCTGAGCTTTCCGGGATCGGCTCTGTTGCCGGCGTGAGCGCAGACGTGGGGGTTCTTGCGGATGTCAAGAAAGTCATCGATTTCGCCGTCAGGTCTTTTGGCGATATCTCGATCATCGTGAACAACGCGGCCATCATCCATCAGTCGAAAATCGTCGACCTCGAGGAGGAAGACTGGAACCGCGTCATCCGGAACAATCTCACCAGCTGTTTTCTCTGCTGCCGTGAGGCTGCCCGGCGAATGATTGCCCAGAAGAAAGGCGGACGAATCATCAACCTTTCTTCGATTCATGCAGTGCTCTCCGAACCCCAGGCCGGACCCTACACGGCAACCAAAGGCGGAATCGAAGCATTCAGCCGAACCCTTGCC
Organism: uncultured Spirochaetota bacterium; assembly: GCA_963753085.1. Taxonomy (GTDB): domain Bacteria; phylum Spirochaetota; class Spirochaetia; order SZUA-6; family Fen-1364; genus Fen-1364. The sequence continues at coordinate 244,993 of CAVWBF010000011.1, forward strand.
ACCGAGCTTGCCCAATACAAGATCACGGTGAATTGCGTCGAGCCAGGCGCGACGTATTCGGAGCTGACTGTGCCCATGTACACCGAGTCGGTAAAGAAGGCACTCTTCAAGCGGATTCCGCTGCAGGAAATCGCGCAGCCCGAATGGATCGCCCGCGGAATTGTCTTTCTTGCTTCTGATGACGCTCGTTACATGACCGGTTCGGTGCTCGTGATGGATGGTGGATACACGATGGACGGCAGCCTGCCGGATGCGGCGTACTGGACAGAGTAGGGGAAGCTGATGGATTCGGAGAGACACTCCCGAGTACGAGCGGCCATGAGCGTGGCCGGGCTCGACCTTCTTGTCTGCCGCATGCCGGAGAATGTGCTCTTTCTGAGCGGGTATTGGCCCCTGGCGGGGGTCTCGATCCTTCTCTTTCCGATAAACGCTGAGCCGGTATGCATTCTTCCGATGACCGAAGCGGCGGAGGCGACTTTCGGACCAGTCAGCATACGGTCCTTCACATACCCCTACGGGACCCTCGCCGCCGGTGATCCCGATGCCAGCATTGCGAAGATCCTCGCGGAGCAGGCAGGGAGGCTTCGACCCCGAAGGGTCGGGATCGAAGGCAGCTTTGCGACGCTGGCTCCCCCCGTGAATGCCGCTGAACCGGCTCTTCCCACGAAGGCAGGAGAGGCCCAGCTGCGCGATGCATTCGCCGGTTCGCCGCTGGAGGACGCAACGTCCATGTTATACGATCTTCGCGCCAGAAAGACGGGGGCGGAAATAGAGCGGATCAGAATTGCGAACGAGATTGCCGCCATGGGCCTTGCCGCCTTTGAACGTCATGTCAAGCCCGGGGTGAGGGGCGTCGACCTTCTTGCTGCGGTTGAGCACGAGGTCGTGGTACGCGGAACGGGGTATCGGGGCGTCCGGCACGTGCGGGCATTTGCACAGGTTTCCACGGGTCCGGCGGAGACGGCAGTGGCGTACCGGCCCTGTGAAATCTCCACGATGCGACGTTTGGAGCCCGGTGAGATCGCCCTTCTAGAGCTCGCCGTGACAGCAGATGGGTATTGGTCGGATCGGACGCGACCGTGCGCTGCGGGAGAGCCGGAGGCCGAAATGGTTCGTCGATTCGATCTGATCGTGCGCGCCCAGGATGCGGCTATCCATGCAATCAAGCCCGGTGCTCGGGCGGCAGAAGTGGATGGGGCTGCGAGGGCCGTGATCGCGGAAGCCGGCCTCGGCAGGGACTTTGTCCATGTCACCGGACATGGAACCGGCTTCAGATATCACGAACCGATCCCCGTAATCGCCCCGCACGAAGAGGCCACCCTTGAAGTCGGCATGGTCTTCACGGTGGAGCCCGGCGTCTATTCCCAACGCTTCGGAGGAATCAGAGTCGAAGACAACGTGGTGACTTTGCCTGGGGGAGGGGAGGTTCTCGGACCCGCGAAAAGGACCTTGATCCCATAATCATAGGGCATTTCCCCACGGTTATTGTATACAATATCGATAGAAATAAACCAATATCTGCCAAAGAATGATTATTTTGTATTTTTCCCTTGACAACGGAGGGTTGTATGTTATCCTGATGAGCACGCCAAGGAACGTATGGTTAAGGAGGATTTCATGACCAAACGAAAAGGGCTGGTGGTCCTGGCAGCTATTGTCCTTATCAGCGCCTTCGCCATTACGAGCGCGAGTGCTGCTCCGAACAAAAGCGGGCCAATCACCGTCGGGCTGGCCTGGAACGTGAAAGACGACAGTCTGATCGTCGCCTGGGAAGACTACATGGTTGCCTACAGCAAGGACTACGGGAAGAAGATCGGCCGCGAGTTCAAATGGATCATTAACGTTGCAGACAGGGATCCTTCCCGGCAGAACGCAAACATCGAGGATTTGATCGCACAGCACGTCGATGTCATTATCACGCGGGCTGAGGATTCAGCCGCAATCGGCGCGGGCATCAAGACCGCCAGAGACGCCGGTGTCCCCATCATCACTCTGGATCGTGAATCCTCAACCGACAAGCCGAACGCTCACGTCGGGAGTGATGGCTTGACCATTTCCTACAACACCGCTGCGGCGTTTGCAAAAATACTCCAGAAAAACGGTGTCACGGGAAAGGCAATCGAGCTCGAAGGCGACCTGCTTGACATGAACGCCATTGCCTTCCACGACGGATGGGCAAAGGCAGAGAAGGAGTTTGGCGCGTGGAAGACTGTTGCAGTCATCCCGACAGAGTGGAAGCCCGAGAAGTTCGAATCAGGCCTGACGAATGCACTTCTCGGCCATCCCGAAGCGAACTGCATTTTCGTCGCGAGCGACTTTGCCTTTGATGCAGTCAGGGCGGCCCTTGAAAAGGCCGGAAGATACTTCCCCACAGGGAATCCAAAGCATATGTGGATCGCGACAATCGTCTGCTCTTCCGCCGGCTATCCCGCGCTCATGGATCGCCACATCGACGTGACGGGTGTCTGGGACGCCTGGCCCGTGAGCATCAAGGCTGTCGAGGTGGCAGCAAGGTTGGTCAACGGAGAAGAGATGGACAACGAATACTTCAGGATCTCGGGCCGGCTCGCAACTCCAGACAATATTCGCGGCCTCGATCATATCTACGCACGTGATTATGCATCGTGGCACCCCGCTGGAAAATAGGGAGTAGTGTTGAAAGCTATCTCTTCGTGATTCCGAATGGTGTTTGCAGGGTGGCTGAAGAGCAGACTGCAAACACCATTTTATTTTGGTAACGCGGTACGCTTGCAGTGCAGGAAGGCAATGCTGGCCAAAGTTTTTGACGGCGCTGGAACTCATCGAAACGGGAGAGAAATGTGAGAACTGGTCTGGCCGGGCGCACATTGGGCGCGAGCTTGAAATCGTTTCGATTCATTTCGTTCGTGGTGTTCGGCAGCATTGCGGTCGTCCTGGCATTCGTCGTTCCCTACTTCCTCACTGTCCGCAATATCGTCAATGTGCTGACGCAATCATCAACTCTCGGTCTCCTGTCAATCGGCATGGCCGTCGTGCTGATCATCGGAGGCATCGATCTCTCTCTAACCGCCGTGATGGCCTTGAGCGGAATTCTTGGCGCGATATTCATGAGGGCAGGGGGCAATCCCGTCCTCGCATGCCTGATCATGGTTTCCGTCGGGACTCTGGCAGGCTCGGTCAACGGTGTTGCCGTCGCCAATCTACGAATGATTCCGTTCGTTGTCACTCTTTCCATGCAGGCAATCGCGACGGGCGCATCGATCTGGGTGACGAACGCCCTGAGCGTCGCGGGCATTCCTGATTCCTTCATCCACACCGTTCTCGCGAAGGTCTGGATCATTCCGATTCCCGTCATAGTCCTTCTCGTCGTTACTCTCCTCTGCGAGCTCCTGCTCCGCAACAGCCTGTTCGGCCGCTGGCTCTACAGCACGGGGACCAACATCCGCGCGTCCCGCGTCTCGGGCATGCAAACGACGCGGATTCTTTTCGGGGGGTACGCGTTTTCCGGAATGATGGCGGGGCTCGTGGCCATCATCGTGACGGCCAGGCTCAGCTCCGCATCGGGGACCATGGGCTCGAACAGCCTGCTCCTCGATGTCATCAGCAGCACGGTCATCGGCGGGGTAAGCATCTACGGAGGGTCGGGATCCGCGGTGGGTGTGATGATCGGTGCGCTATTCATCACGCTCATCAGCAATAGCATGAACTTCCTCCATGTCCCGTACTATTTGACGCTCATCCTCAAGGGAACCGTCATTATCCTGGTCATTGCCCTCGACTCGGGCAAGAGACGATAGAGGAGAGGCGACACGTGGAGCCCTTTTTGCAGATTACCAATGTGAGCAAGTCTTTCCCCGGTGTGCAGGCTCTCCAGCACGTGGACCTGAGCGCGTACGAGGGTGAGGCACTCGCGTTGATCGGCGCCAACGGAGCGGGAAAGAGCACGCTCATGAACGTCCTCGGGGGGGTCACCATCGCTGATCGCGGGGAGATCCGGATTGCGAACCAGGTCGTTCACATCAGCGATCCGAAGGCCGCGGCCCGGAATGGTATTGCATTCATTCATCAGGAGATGGCCCTTCTTCCGACTATGAGCATCGCCGAAAACATGTTCGTGACCCGTTTCCCGACCCGGCGCGGATTGATCGATCGGGCCCAGACCGAAAAAGCGTCGGCTCGGGTCCTCGCCCAGCTTGCTTGCCCCATTCATCCCCGCACCCGGGTCCGGGATCTCAGCCCCGGAGAGTGCCAGATCGTGGAAATTGGCCGCGCGCTTCTCAGCAATGCACGGATCATCATCTTCGATGAACCGACCTCCTCACTGACAGGGCGCGAAAAAGACCAGCTCTTTCGGGTCATCAGTTCCCTGAAGCGGGAAGGGAAAATCATCATCTACATCACGCATTTCCTGGACGAAGTCTTCCAGATATGCGACCGCGCCGTCATTCTGCGAAACGGCGAGTCCGTCGGGGGAGGAGGCATGGACGCTCTGACCCGCCCTCAGATCGTCTCGCTGATGATCGGCGCCAAGGAGGCCTCGACGGCGACACTCACCAGGAGCAGGCAAAAGGGTGATCCGGCCCTGCGCGTGACCGGTCTCACCCGCATCGGTGTGCTCCATGACATCTCCTTCACGCTCCACGGCGGGGAAGTGATCGCGTTGTGGGGCCTTCTCGGGTCAGGCCGTACCGAGCTCGCGCGAGCCCTCGTCGGGCTCGATCCGATCGACAAGGGGCGCATCGAAATAAAGACCGATCATGCGCTCCACGCCGTCAGCCAGCGCCACGCCAAGCGTTTCATCGGGATGGTCACGGAGAACCGCCGCGAAGAAGGGTTGCTCCTCCCCCGATCTGTCCTGGAGAACCTGTCCCTGGCCAATCTCACGGCACTCGTTTCCCGTGTCTGGCCTTTTCTCGACCGGAAACGGGAATTGCAGATCGGCCGCAATCTTGTGGACCGTCTCAGCATTCGGGTCCACACCTTGGAGCAGACTGTGCAGACCCTCAGCGGGGGAAACCAGCAAAAAGTCATCCTCGGGAGATGGATCCAGAGATCGCCGCGCATCTTCATCATGGACGAGCCGACAAGGGGACTGGACGTCGGCGCAAAGGCGGAAATACGGAAGATCATCGCGGAGCTGGCAACGGCGGGAATGGCGATTCTGCTCATATCCTCGGAGATAGACGACCTACTCGAGCTGGCGGACAGATTCCTCGTCATGAGTCGCGGAAAAATCATCGAGGAAAAACCTGCCGAGGTGTCGAGGGAAGATCTCATAGCCGCTGCCGCAAGCGGTGAATAGAGCAGAGCCAAGGGGACACGGATGAGCAGCAACGAGGGTTCGAGCGGAGCGCGAAAGATTCAAAGTTTTCTCTTTTCCTACGGCTTCCTTGTCATCATGCTTCTCGTGATCGTGATCTACTCGTTCATTGCGCCTCATTTCCTCACCCTGTCGAATTTCATGGCCATCCTGCAGACGGCGAGCCCCCTCCTCATTGTGGCAAGCGGGGCAAGCCTGGTCATCCTTGCCGGACGCATAGACATATCCGTCGGATCCATGGCTTTTCTTTCCTGCAGTGTCGCCTCAATGCTGATAATACGGCTCCATTTCCCCATCCTCGTGAGCATCCTGGTTCTCCTTGGCTGCGGGACTCTGCTCGGCATGCTGAACGGATTCGTCGTGGTCTTCATGCGCGTCAGTCCGTTGATCACGACCCTTGGCACGCTGATCGCTTTTCGGGGCATCGCTCTGCAGATCAGCAACTCCCAGACCATCGGTCTCCCCGAGGCGTTGCGCTCGTTCGGAAACACGAGGATCGGTCCGGTCTTCATCACCATTCTCATTGCCCTTCTGGTGCTCGTGGTCGTGCACGTGTTTCATACCCGCACGTCTTTCGGCAGAGACCTCACGGCGTTGGGGAATAGCGAAGAGGTCGCATCTCGTCTTGGCGTCCGAGTGCGGCGGATCTCATTTCTCGCTTTCACGCTTTCCGGCCTTCTTGCGGCGTTCGGCGGGTTTGTGGTCATGTGCCAGGTAGGTTCGCTGAATCCCGGCCTTGGCAATGGCATGGAGTTCACGGCGATAGCGGCGATTGTCATTGGCGGCATCAGCTTGTTTGGCGGCGAGGGAACAATCATCCCTTGCATCATCCTTGGCGGCTGCACGTTGGCGATAATCGAAGATGGGCTGAATCTTCTCTCGGCGTCCTCGTATGCGTATCCGTTCGTTCGCGGCGCGATCATCTTTGTTGCAATGTACGCTGACTCTCTGAAGTTTTACGTGCGAAGCAGACGGATAACCTCGGAGACCGTAGAACCCGGGTCAACAACCTGACCTTACCCTGCATGGTGGAGGTTCTCGGAGAGCACCGTCCCCCGGCGTCGCTCCCGGAGTGGCGCGTTTACCTTGAAGAAATGACCCGGGGAAGCTCGCTGGAATTGTCGAGCGCAGCCTCCTCCGATGAAGAGACGCGCCTGCAGGAAGAGCGCAGCACCAGGGTGGGCCTCATGACGATCTTTTGCGAGCTGATGAACTTCTTCTCGATGATGTGGATAAGGAGGCTCAACGCGCTCTTTGCCATTTCCAGCGCGGGACAGGATACCGTTGTGAGGCAGGTCAGGCTGGCGAAGGGCATGTCTCCATACCCGATGAGGGAGATGTCCTCGGGCACCCGAAGCGCGTTCTCTTCAAGCGCTTTTCGAGCGCCAAAAGCAATGAGGTCATTCCCGGCAAACACGGCGGAGAACCCCCTGTCTTCGCGCCGGAGTATATTCTTTGTCGTCTCGTAAGCGCCTTCCGAATCGAATGAGGTTTCGACGATATTCTGTTTCCTGAGCGGCACCCCGTTCTCGTTCAAAGCGCGGATGTAGCCACTCAGCCGCGCCTCCTCCGTGCTCGTGGCGCTATTCCCCCCTATGTACAGGATGTTGCGGTGGCCCAGGTCGATGAGGTACTTGACGGCGAGGAACGCTCCCTCCGCGTCGTTGGAGATGACGTAGTTCGAGTCGTCCTTGTCCGTGAGCCGGTCCAGAAGAACAACCGGCAATCCCGCCGCACGGAGCATGCGGCTGGCGTCCGCGGAGCTTCCCACGGGGACGAAGACCACCCCGTCAGGGCACGAGTCGATGATCCGCGTTGCGTTTTTCATTTCGATTTCCGCCGAATTGCAGGAGTCGAAGAGGAAGATATTGTAGGCGTATGTTTTCGCCATCATCTCTATGCCGTGAAGGATGACGGAAAAAAAAGGATCGAGGATGGTCGGGACGACCACGGCAACGGTGCGGGGACGCGCGGCCGCCGGGCTCCGGCGGGCTTTACGGTAATTCAACGCGCGTATGGTCCGCTTCACTCTTTCATACGTTTCGGGGTTCACGCGCTTCGGGTCGTTCATGACACGGGAGATGGTGGAGATGGATACCCCGGCCTTCTTCGCGACGTCTGTGATGCTCGACGGCTTTTTCCCTTTCTTTGCCATCTTTGCCATGGGAATATCATATCATTCTCCGCGCCCCCTGAGAATAGAAAACAATGAGAAAAAACTTGACAACTTGCTGAAAGTGTCATAGGATTTTCCAACTTCATTTCAGAGCTTCTAACCATTGCCGCATGGGGGTGCGCTGATGCAATACACCTCGCGTGAACGGGTGATTGCCGCCCTGGACCATCGGGAACCTGACCGCATCCCGATCAGTTTCGGCTGCCTGCACGACAGCATTCACGTTTTCGGCCATCGCAGGCTGTTGAAGCACCTCTGCATCCAGGATGGCCAGGAGAGAATCCAGGATCCGTTCCAGCAGAACGTTTTCCCCAACGCGGACCTGATCTCCCGTTTCGGCGCTGATTGTCTCCCCTTGTACGCGAAACCCGCAAAGCCCTTCGAGATGCGCTACTACACCGAGGGCAGTTTTCGAAAATACCGGGACGAATGGGGGACGGTATACCGCCAGCCCCTGGAGGGCGGAATCTGGTTCGATTTTGAAAGCACCATCTGGGCAGGCAAGTCCGCGGAGGAGATCAGGAAGCACAAGCTCCCCGACCCTGAAGACGCGAGCCGCTTCGACACCCTGAGAGCGGAAGCGGGGAAGATCCTGCGTGAAACGGACAAGGCCATTGTCGCCCATGCGCCCACCGGGGGGATCGTCGAGCACTCCTACTGGCTTCGCGGCATGCAGGACTCCTACATGGACATGGCCGCGGATCCGAAGATGGTTGAGCTCGTGGCGGACCGGATCGTGGGGTGGCTGGAAGCGTACTGGACCTGCTACATGAAAGAGATCGGGGACCTCGTCCAGGTGGTGCAGATGGGGGACGACCTCGGGGGGCAGGACGGTCCCCTGTTCTCACCCGAGATCTACCGCAGGATCTTCAAGCCGCGGGAGGCCCGGCTCATCGCCATTGTGCGAAAGTACTCGAAGGCAAAGATCTATTTTCATTCCTGCGGCGCCATCCGCGAGTACATTCCCGACCTCATGGAAATCGGCGTGGATGCGCTCAATCCGGTCCAGATCCAGGCCAGGAACATGGACAGTGCCGGGCTGAAGAAGGACTTCGGCCGCACCCTGAGCTTCTGGGGCGGCGGAGCCAACCCCAATGCGGTCATGTCCCGGGGGACGCCGGATGACGTGCGGCGCGAGGTGAAAAGACGCGTGGCGGACTTTGCTCCCGGTGGCGGGTTCGTGTTCGCTTCCGTTCACAACATCCAGGGGGAAGTCCCGCCGGAGAACGTCGTCGCCTTTTTCGAAGCGGCCCAGGAATACGGGCGCTACTGACAACTGGATGCACACCCTTCTCGAAGGGAGCATTCGCGGCAATGGAAGAAGTCTGGCGGTTCGATGCAGGGCGTGTCGTCTGAGTGAAACCCAGCGGCAAGCCATCACGAGTTGGAACCAACTTCCCTTCGTGGGAAGCTGAGATATCCTGGAAGAGGAGGACTTATCATGAAGAAACGCGGAATTGCGGTGCTCGTCTGCTTGTTGCTGATCCTGCCCCTGGCAGGGGTGGCGGCAAAAGGAATGACCATCGGGGTTGCGCTGGACAACCTCAATGATCCCTTCTGGCAGGGAATCATGAAGGGCATCCAGGCGGCGGGGAAGGACCTCAATGTCGAGCTGGTCATCAGGACGTCCGAGGGCGACGCGGTGAAGCAGAACAACCAGATCGATGACATGATCGCCCAGGGAGTTTCCGGCCTGGTGGTCGTGTACTCGGATTTCAAATCCATCGTGCAGGCCGTCAAAGCCGCCAACAAGGCAGGCATCCCGTTTGTCTTCTGCGACCGCACGCTGGACAGCCAGCCTGATGCGAAGGTTGCATGGGGCATTGCCACCGACAACTATGCGCTGACAGTCAACGGATGGAAGTACATGGCGGATTACGCACGGTCCAAGAACCTGAAGCTGAAGGTCCTGGAGCTGGTGGGCAGCCTCTCCGACGAAAACGTCCTGCGGCGCACCGACGGCTTCAAGGAAGTAATGAAGGCCAACAGCGATATCATCCAGCTCGTTCAGCAGGTGCCGACCGAATGGAACCTCGAAAAGGCGCTGGCGGGGACTCGGAACGCCCTCCAGGCTCATCCCGACATCAACGCCATCTTCATGCATTCCGACTACCTGCTCGGGGCAACGATTTCAGCCCTTCGCCAGGCCGGCATGTACAAGAAGATCGGGGAAAAAGGCCATGTCATCGTCATGCCGTACTCTGGAAACAAGGCTGCCCTTGAGGCAATGAAGGACAAGTACGTCGAGATGACTTTCGGGATGGACGTCTACAAAGAAGGGTACGAGTCCGTGAAAGCGGCCGTGGAAATTGCCAAGGGCAACAAGAGCTACGGCAAGCCTATCCTTGACGCGGGGTTCATAATCAGCCAGGAGAATTTCGCCGAAATGTCCAAGAGGGCATACGGCGCCTTCTGATGGGTGTGACCGGCAACTCTCAGCCCGGTGCGAGGCGTCTCGCACCGGGCCTCTCTGTGCGGCCCCGTGGCCTTGTCCCGCTGGCATCGGCTGCGGCGCGGCAGATCGGCAGGCGCGCTTTCTCCTCCGTGGAGCGCATGTCGATGCTTTTCTTCGTTCTTTTCTTTCTCTTTTCACTGCTCTTTGTCGATAAGTTCGCGAATCCCGTCAACCTGACCAACATCCTCGTCGAGTGCGCGGACCTGATCATCCTGTCCTGCGGCATGACATTCGTCTTCATGAATGGCGGAATCGATTTTTCCGTGATAGCCACCCTCGGACTCGGAAGCATCCTTGGGGCAAAAGTCATGACTATGGCGGGAAATCCGTTCTTGCTTGCCATCATCGGGGTGCTCGTCATGCTGGCTGTCGGGATTGCCCTTGGTGCGCTCAACGGCCTTGCCATTACACTTCTTCGAATGCCGTCCTTCATCGCCACCATGGCCACGCAGCTCATTTTCTCCGGGCTGGCACTGTGGTACACGCAGAGCGCAACCATCGGCGGATTGCCCGGCCCGTTTCTTTCCATTGGACGGGGGACGCTGTTCGGCGTGCAGATGCCGGTTTTCATCATGATTGCCGTTGTTGCCGTCACGGCCTTTGTTCTTCACCGCACAGTGCTGGGCCGCTATATTTTCGCCGTCGGAACCAACCACAGGACGTCACGCATCTCCGGCATCCCCGTGAAGAGAACGATCTTCACGCTCTTCCTCTTCTCCGGAGGCCTGGCGGCTGTCAGCGGGATCATCATGACCTCACGAAGCGCAGCCGGCATGCCTGCCCTGGGAAAGAGCATGCTGATGGACGTCGTAGCAGCCGTGGTCATCGGCGGGACGAGCGTCACGGGGGGAAAGGGGAGCATTCTCGGCACCGTCACGGGAGCCATCCTGATCGTCGTCCTCAACAACAGTCTCAACCTTCTCGGAATCGAGTGGTACGTCATCAATGCGCTCAAGGGCGTCATGATAACGCTCGTCGCGCTGCTCGGCGTTCTGCGGAGCGCCGGGGAACGGTCATAAGCGCGCCATGGATACAACCATTCTGTCCTTGCGGCAGCTGAATAAGAGCTTTTCCGGCGTCAGGGTCCTGAAGGACGTCGATCTCACGCTGAGAACGAAGGGATCGATTCTCGGCCTCGTGGGCGAGAACGGGGCCGGCAAGTCGACGATGATGAACATCCTCGGCGGCGTGCTCCCGAGAGACAGCGGAGAGATGCTCCTGGAGGGACGTTCGTACAACCCCCGAAGCGCAGTGGACGCCGACAGGGCGGGGATAGCCCTCATCCACCAGGAACTGAACCTTTTCCTCAACATGTCGATCGCGGAGAATCTCTACCTGAACGGGGCGCCGGGGACGACCCTCGGCCTGTTGTCCTACAGGGTCATGAACACCGAGGCTGCCCGCGTGCTCCAGCGCGTCGGAATCGACATCAACCCCTCGACCCTGATGGACAGTCTCTCCATGGGCCTTCGCCAGCTGATCGAGATCGCGAAAGCACTTGCCAAGAACGCGCGCATCGTGGTTTTCGATGAGCCAACGACGTCCCTGTCGGACAAGGAGAAGAAACACCTCGTTTCGATCATCCGGGAGCTCTCGGGAACCGGCATCTCGATGATCTACATTTCCCACACCCTCGATGAGGTCCTTGCGCTGTGCGGCGAAGTGGCGGTCATCCGGGACGGAAGCATCATGGCCCAGACTCCGATTGCGGAGATGACCAAGTCCAGGATGATATCGCTCATGGTGGGCCGGAAGCTGGACCAGCTCTTCCCGTTCGTCGAGAAAGAGCCCGGGGACAGCGTCCTCGAGGTGAAAGAGCTGCACCAGGGGAGGACACTGAAAGACATCAGTTTCACCCTTCGGCGTGGAGAGATCGTCGGTCTCTTCGGTCTCATGGGCGCCGGCAGGAGCGAGCTGGCGCGGGCCATCTACGGGGTTGATCCCGTCGACGCCGGAGAGCTCTTCTTCAAGGGGCGTCCCGTCAGGCGTCCGTCTCCGGAGTGGTGGATCGAGAATGGAATGGCATACATCACGGAGAACCGGCGGGACGAAGGGCTCCTCATGCCCAAGACCGTGAAGGAAAACATCGTGCTGGCGAGCCTTCGCCATCTGCGAAAAGCCTTCGGTGCTGTCGACCGGAAAACGGAGGAGCGCGACGCGAGCTCGGTCATCGAGCAGCTCGCCATCAAGACCTTCGACAAATCGAAGCAGACGGCCCAGACCCTCTCCGGGGGGAACCAGCAGAAGGTCGTAATCGGGAAATGGCTCATGACGAGACCCCAGGTGTTCATCGTGGACGAGCCGACGCGCGGGGTCGACGTGGGAGCAAAGTTCGAGATCTACAACCATCTGAACGAGATGGCCCGGGATGGCTGCGCCATTCTCTTCATTTCTTCCGAGATGGAGGAGCTGATCGGCGTCTGCGACCGGATCATGGTCATGTCCAACGGGGCGATCACCGGGGAGCTCGCGCGGGAGTCTTTCACCCAGGAGGCGCTTTTGACGCTTGCCATCAGGAGCATCACGCATGAGCACTTTACGACTGACTAGAGAAGCCGTTTACACCAGCTTCTACAAATACGGCCTGTACATCATCTTCGGGGTCCTGGCCCTCGTCTTCTCCCTGTTCAACGCCAACTTCGCAAGCGGAGCCAACGCAGTGAACCTGCTCCAGCAGACCGCATCCACCGGCATTGCGGCGGCGGGTCTGGTGTTCGTCCTGGTGTCCGGCGGAATCGATATCTCGATGGGCTCCACGATTTTTCTCTCATCGGTCATCGTGACCACTCTTGCCAACAGCGGCATGGGAGTGGTTCCGGCCTTTGTCGTGGCCATTGCCTGCGGCATGGCAGTGGGCGTGGTCAACGGCTTTTTCGTCTCCATCCTGAACATCCCACCCCTCATCGTGACCCTTGCCAGCCTCTACATCGTGCGGGGCGTGGCGCTGTCCTTGACCGGGGTCCAGTCGCTCTTCTTCTTCAACCGCGTCGGGGACGCGGTGGCGTACGCCCGCCTGGGCGGTGTGATCCCCGTTGTCATTCTCATCCTCCTGCTCACGCTTTTCCTCGTGCAGGTAGTTCTGAGCCGCACCCTTTTCGGGCGGCAACTTTTCGCCATCGGGCATAACCGCAAGGGCGCACAGATCATGGGGATCAAGGTCAGGCGAAAGATCTTCCTGACCTATGTTATCTCCGGAGGGCTCGCGGGGCTCGCCGGGCTGGTGTCCGGCGCCCAGGTGGGAGCCATCACCCCGAGCTTTGCCGAGGGACAGGAGTTCATCATCATTACCTCCGCCATCCTCGGGGGAGTCAGCCTGTTCGGCGGCAAGGGAAGCGCCTTCCCCGGGGCTTTCCTGGGCGTCCTGATCGTCATGTGCATAGAAAACGGGCTCGTCATGGCTGGCGCGAACATGTACGTCTACACGATCATCCGGGGGATCGTCATCTTCTTTGCCGTCATGATCGACTGCATGAGGAATACCGGCGAGATCCGGTAGCCGCGCAGATGTCAAGCCTTTTCATCGATACCCCCTACCTCGTATTCCAAGCCCATGAGACGCAGGTTGATGCGCCGCTGGATGCACGTCCGGAGGAGTTTGCAGTGCTGCGCGAGCTTGCCGTGCGCTATGCGGAGATCGCGGCGGACCCGGCAAACAGGGAGCGCAGAGAGCAGTGGCGGCGGCTGAACGACATGGAAAGCTCACGCCCCCTGGTCTGGATGAACGAGATCTGCTGGAACGAGATGAACGTGGACGACGAGCTCACCCTGCGCACGTGCGGCGAAGTGAGCCGCCGGATCGAGACACAACTGCGCAGGACCTTGTACCAGTGGAAACACATGCCCGGCGACATGGTCGTGGAGCCCATCTTCCCGGCGCCGTATATCCTTCGAAACAGCGGTTTCGGGATCGAGGTGGAGGCTGATGTCCTGGAGACCGAAAAGGACAGGGAGATAGCCTCGCGGCACTTCCACAACCAGTTCGCATGCGATGAGGACATCGCGAAAATCCGCGATCCCGTCATCGAGGTGGACCGTGAGCGCACACGCGAGTTCCACCAGTTCTACTCGCGGGTATTCGAGGGAATTCTGCCCGCGGAAACCCGCGGCTGCACGGGGTTCTGGTTCGCGCCCTGGGACGACATTGTGTTCTGGATGAACGCGGACAACGTGCTCCTGGGGCTCGCCGACAGGCCCGATTTCATGCATGCGCTCGTGGACCGCCTCTGCACCGCATACCTGGCCGGCCTTCGGCAGTTCCAGGCGCTTGACCTGCTTGCCAGGAACGATACGAATGTCCGTATTGGTTCGGGCGGGTACGGGTACACGCGGAATCTGCCGGGGCGCGGCGAAACCCAGGGCGGCGAAACGCAAGGGGGGGAGGCGCGTCCCCTGGAGATGTGGGGCTCGGCAACGGCGCAGATCTTCGGATCTGTGTCGCCGACAATGCATCGCGAGTTCGGCCTGGAGCACGAGAAACGTTGGCTGGAGAATTTCGGGCTTGCATACTACGGCTGTTGTGAGCCCCTGCACAACAAGATATCAATCCTGGAAAGCCTGCCGAACCTCCGCAAGCTTTCCATCAGCCCGTGGGCGGACGTCCCGGCGGCCGCGGAGCTCATGCGCGGACGCTACGTGATGTCCTTGAAGCCGAGCCCCGCGGCGCTGGCCTGGCAGAGGTTCGACGGAGAAACGGTCCGAGAGGAGCTTGCCACCAAGCTGAAAGCTGCGCGAGGCTGCAACGTGGAGATCATCCTGAAGGACATCAGCACGGTCCGCCACGATCCCGCCCGCCTGTGGGAGTGGGCCAGGATTGCGCGGGAGACCATCGAGGCAGTCTCATGACCTCACGGGAGCGTGTCAGGATCGCGCTCGACCATGGAGAACCGGATCGCATTCCCATAGATTTCGGCGGGCTGTTGGCCAGCATCAACGTCTATACCTACGACGCCCTTCTCAAGGAGGTTGGCCTTCCGGCAGGTGGGGATGAGGTAGTCAGCCGCGAGTGGTCCAACGTGCCAAAGCCATCGGAGGAACTGCTGCGGCGCTGGCACGTCGACTTCCGCAGGGTGTGGCTTGGCGGACCTGAGAAGTTCATCCCGATTGTGGATGCCGCCGAGGGTACGCTGAAGGATGAGTGGGGCCTGACCTGGAAACGCTTCGGAAGGTACAACGAGCTCGTGAACCCGCCCCTCGTGGGAGCGGGCATCCCCGAGCTGATGCGCTACGCCTTCCCGGACCCCGCGGATCCGGGCAGATACCGGGGCGTGCGCGAATGGGCTGAGCGACTTTTTCGAGAGACCGATCATGCTGTCATTGCCGGGCATTCGATGTTCGGGGTCTTCGAGCTTGGGTGCTGGCTCTGCGGTTTCGATGACTTCATGACGAGGCTCGTCCTGGACACGAGATTCGTGCGCGTGTTTTTCGACAGGGTCCTCGAGATCCAGAAGGAGATCGTCGGCCGCTACCTCGACCTGGTCGGCCCGTACATCCAGATTGTGGAAACAGCGGATGACCTGGGGCAGGAAAACGGGCCCATGATCAGCCCGGAGACATATCGCCAGCTGATCAAGCCGTACCACAAGGCATATCTGCGGTTCATCAGGGACAAAGTGCCCCATGCCCGCATATTCATGCACAGCTGCGGCTCGGTGTATGACCTCGTTCCGGATCTCATCGACAACGGGGTGGACATACTGAACCCGGTTCGAGCCGGGTGTCAGAAATATGGAGCCGTGGAGGTTGAAGCGGGACTTCGGAGACCGATTGTGCTTCCACGGGGGCATCGACGTTGTCAGAGTGCTGCCGAAGCTCCGGCCTTCAGAGGTCCGGGAGCGCGTCCGTGATGTTATCGCTTCCTTCGCGCCGGAGGGCGGGTACATCCTGGCCGCGAGCCACAACGTCCAGGATGACACGCCGCCGGCGAATGTCGTTGCGATGTACGAGGCGGCGCTCGAGCTCGGCAGGTATCCCCTTCCCGCGGGACCAGCGGGGCGTTAGTAGGTGAACTCTCCCCTCGGGGTCACCCCCCGGGGCTCCTTCCCTTCGGCCACCGAGATGACAAGATGCCATTCGTGAGTGGCCCCCGGCGCGAGCTGGCTCCCCATGCCCCACATCCTGGCGAAGTCGATTCTATCCATTCCCGCTGTCGCCGGCTCCGGGGCGATGTTGTATTGTCCCGCCAGGCCACCCTCGTTCAGCCACATCCCGAGATAGGGAACCTTCTCCGCGGGGTATGAAAGGCCGATCGTGAGCCGCTTCGAATGGTCACGAAGCATGCACCATCCCTCGCTGACCCTCGCGGCAAAGTAGTACTTCTGGTAGCCGCGGTCGTTTCGCCGCGGGACGGTGTCCAGCCGTATCCCCTTTCCGTCCGGGCGTTTTGCCAGGGGGAAGTCGTAGCGCTCCCCGTATCCGCCGAGGATTTCCCCGGGCACGGCGTTTATGATTTTGTCCATCCCCGCGGGCACGATGAATCTCACTCCTTCACTCGCGTTGAAAAGCGGGTGGGCAGCCCAGATGAAATCCAGCGGAAAATCCGACTGATTTGCGGCGATATACCGCATGACGAGCCGCTCCCCTTCCAGGGAGACGGTCTTCTTCAACGTGTAGGGAAGACGGGTCCCGTTGACCTTCAGCGTCACGGAGTCCGGCTCCACCGTCTGCTTCCACGGTACGGTCCAGACCTCACCGTGATCCGGCAGCTCCACCCCGGCCCACGGCGCGGACTCGTAGAAGCAGCGGGAGATGGTGGGAAACATCTCGTCGAACCCGGCAAACTCTCCCTTGTCGTAGGGCTCCCCGTAGCCGGTGTGCGCAAAAGCCGGCGATGGATTCTGCCAGAGCGTCTCCACCCCGGTCCCCGTGTGCACAAGCGAGATGGTTTTGGCTCCCCATGCAGGAAGGATGACAGCCCGCAGCTTCCCGTTGTCCAGGACGACCGCGTCCTGGTCCTTGTACCTGCCGCGAGACACCACGCTCATGCTTCCCTCACTGCTTCAAAAAGGGCAATCAAGTTCTCCGTTGGAACGGTGGCCTGGATGTTGTGCACGTTGTTGCAGACAAACCCTCCGCCCCGTGAGAACACGGAAATGTTATGGGCGACCTCTGCCTTCACCTGCTCGGGTGTGCCGAAGCTCAGGGTGTGCTGCGCATCCACCGCGCCGCCCCAGAAAGTGAACTTGTCCCCGTACTTGCTCTTGAGGATCTCGGGCGACATTCCAGCGGCCGATATCTGGACGGGGTTGAGGATGTCGATGCCCGCCTCCGCAAAATCGTCCAGGAAGGCGACGATCGAGCCGCACGTGTGGTAGAAGGTCTTCCATTCCGTGTTGGCGTGGACCCAGTCGTTCATCTGCCTGTGCAGGGGCTTGAACATCTCGCGGTACGCCGCTGGTGAGATGAACGGTCCGTTCTGGGAACCGAAGTCCGTGCCGCTCATCACCATGACGTCCACCCTGTCTCCAACGGCCTGGCGGTACATCTGGAGGTTCTTCATCTGCAGCTCCAGCTGAAGGCGGAAGATCTCCTGGACATACTCTTTCCTCGTGATGGAGGAGACGTACCATTCCTCGGGGTCGCGGATCCCCTTGGGATGGGTCACGGCAGGCCCGGGCACGAGCGCGATGTCTCCGAAACCCGCGCCCCAGAAGTTTCCAACCAGGGAGTAACTCGATCTTTCAAACCATCGCCGCGACGTCTCTTCGAGGAACCGCAGCTCTTCGTCCGTGTACAGGCTGTAGCTCTGCGCCACCCACTCCTTCGGGTCCAGTTTTGCCTCGTCGATGGGCTCCTGCCGCACGATCGAATCGAAATAGAATCCGCCCGTCGGCATCCTTCCGGAGGGCGGAGCGGACCTGTCACCCTTCGGGTATTGGACGATGTCACCCCCCGGCAGCACGTCGTACTCGAAATGTCCCGAGATCTCCACCTCGGTCCCATCGAACAGCGTGAAGGGCTTCCAGTTCTCGTTGCGGTACCCGAAGATGGTCGTGGGAAGCTCGATGCCGAACGTGTCCACGCCGAGGGCCTCCTTCACGGGCTCCTCGACCACTCCCAGCATCTGGAAGGGATCGTACACTCGGGGAATGCCGCCGCTGATGCCGAGGGCTTTCCGCAGGCGCTTGTAGGCGCTCACATGGATGCCTGTCACGAGGGTGCTTCCCAGGTCCAGGGGCACGCGGTCCGGCTCCTGGTGATGAATGGCCAGGCGAACTCTTTCCCGCGGCGTCATACCCTGGTCCTCATCTGCTGGGGCAGGGCGCGCGTCTTCAACTTGTCTGCTATCGCCCGCCGTCGCGCCCGGATGCGCTCCACGTCGATGGGGTAGGTTCCGTACGTGTGGGCTGTCGCGTACAGGGTCTCGGTGTTTTCCACGGGGATCAGGTCGTGGATCTCGCTGGAGGACCCGACGAACAGTCCGCCGTCCGGACCAAGCTTTTCCACGAGCTCCAGGGTCTCATCCTCCACGTCGAAGGTATTTCCCTGCGGCAGCGTCACCTCGCAGCACACATTCCCGAACAGGAGCTTCGAGGGGTAGCGGGCGTGGATGTCGAAGATATCGTTACACCCGTTGCGCTCCACCGGGTGCAGGCCATCCGCCCCCAGGGTCTCGAAGACTATCGGCAAGACCGCTCCGTACTGGCCGTCCGTGTGGAAAAGGAACTTCAGGCCCTTCTCGTGGATGGGATCCATGATCCAATGCCAGCGCGGCACGGCATGTTCCCTGATGAACTGCGGGCTGAAGATTGGCCCGCCGGAGCCGCAGATGTCCTCTCCCATGAAAAGGAGCGGTGACGACGGGTGCTCGGCATAGACCTGGGCGATGTACGCGGAAAACTTTCCCGTGCAGTCCATGATATGGCTCACGAGCTCGGGCGCGTCATAGATCGCCTGGGCGAAAAGCTCCATGTCCATGTAGGAGTACGTGTCCGTGACAGGCCCTTCCACCCCTCCCACCCAGACGAGGTCGTAACGGTCGCAGACCTGCCTGATATACGTGATGAAGGGGGTGAACCACTCCCGGATGTCCTCGAGCTTCGGAAGCTTCGGCATGTGCTTCTCCAGCTGGGCGAGCGTGGAGAAGGGGCGCTTTGCAATCCACGCCGTGCCGCCTTTCTGCTCGACTTTCCAGTTGTCGGGATCCACGCCGAAGAACCGGATCCAGTTGACGATCTTGGAGCCCATCCAGTGGTTGACCGGGTCGTACGTGTAGCGCGTCATGTCCAGGCCGACGGCCTTGAACGAAGTGGCATTCATTTCCACGATCTGCTCGAAGGAGTAGGTCTTCGACGTGTCATACCCTCCGTGGCGGACCAGGATCTGCTCGTTGTCCACGAAGTCCCACGTCAGGACCCGGTCAACCGGTTTCCTGTCCAGGGCAAGCTTGAATCGCTCGAGATTTGTCATGACGACTCTTCCTTTCCATCCCTTCGAATCTAGCTCTTTCGAAGCTGGTCGAGATACACCGCGGCCAGGAGAACGATGCCGGTCGCGATCCACTGGTAGTACGAGGGCATCCCCACCATGATGAGGCCGGACTGGAGAACCCCGACAATGGCCACGCCGATGAGGCTTCCCCAGATGACCCCTTCCCCCCCGGCAATCGATATGCCGCCCAGGACGCAGGCGGCGATGGAGTTGATCGGGTACTGGGTCCCGGCATCCACCTGGGCGGAGCCCAGCCGCGAGGCCAGGACGATTCCCCCGAATCCCGATAGAAGCCCGCTCAGCGTGTAGGTCAGGATCCTGATCCTGTCCACGTTGATCCCCGAAAGCCGGGCGGCTTCAGGGTTCCCTCCGATGCTGTAGATGGAGCGGCCGAAAACGGTGAATCTCAGCACGATATAGAAGAGGGCGTAGATCAGGATCAGGAGGATGATGGGCAGGGGGATGCTCGCAACACGGGTGGTCCCGAGAAAGCGGAATGCCGTCATGTTCACGCCGATGGCAAACCCGCCGCTCACGAGGAAGACGACGCCGGAGAGGATGGTCATCATGCTCAGCGTCGTGATCAGGGCGTTGATCTTCAGCTTCGTGATGAGAAGTCCGTTCACGAGGCCGATTCCCGTGCCGACGGCCAGGCCGAGGATGAACCAGGTCCAGTAGTTGCCGTTGTCCTTTGTCAGGATGGCGACAATCATCCCGGAAAGCCCCGCAATGCCGCCCACGGACAGGTCGAAAGCACCCGTGAGGAGGATCATCGACTGGCCGATACAGACGATCCCGATCACGGAAATCGTGAGGCCGATGGCAAAGACGTTCTTCATGTTGAGGAAGTAGGGTGAGGAAACGGAGAAGATGGCAACCAGGGCAATCAGCACGAGCAGCATCCGTGCCTGGTTGAGAGCTCCGCTCACCCGGTGCGCGGTCATTCCCTTCGCTATTTCCTTCGTCATTCCGTGTATGCCTCCACCTTGCCGATTGCGTACTTGATGACACTCTCTTCCGTGAGACCCGTGTTCTCCTCGAAGCGCATTGCAATGCTTCCGTTGCGGAAGACGAAGATGCGGTCGCAGACGCTGAGGATCTCGGGAAGCTCGGAGGAGATGAAGATGATCCCCTTGCCGCTGTCCGCCAGCTGCCGAAGGAGGTGATAGATCTCGGTTTTGGCTCCCACGTCCACGCCGTGGGTCGGCTCGTCGAAAATGATCACGTCCGAGCGGGAAGCCAGCCACTTTGCGATTGACACCTTCTGCTGGTTGCCGCCGCTCAGGGTCCCCACGTTGGATTTCATGGATGCAGCCTTGATTGAGAGCTGTTGAATGTAGTCGGCCACCACGCGGGTCTCTTCGGCCCCGCGGATGAATCCCCAGCGTGACAGCCTTCCGATGAACGGGAGGGTGATGTTGTTGCGGATGGAAGCCCTGAGAATGACTCCCTGGGCGATCCTGTTCTCCGGCACCAGGCCGATGCGATGCTCCACCGCCTCGATGGGAGACCTGATCTGGACCTTTTTCCCGTTGATCAGGATGTCGCCGCTTTCGGGCCTGTTCACCCCGAAGATCGACATGACAGTTTCCGTGCGGCCCGAGCCGACCATTCCGAAAAATCCGAGGATCTCCCCGCGGTGGAGCTGGAAGCTGATGTCCTGGACGCTTTTGCCGTTTGTGAGGTGACGGACTTCGAAAAGGACGTCCTCCCGCCGCGAGGCTGCTCCGGCCTTTTGCTCGTACAAGGCGAGCTCCCGTCCCACCATCATCGAGATGACCTGGGATTTTGTCACGTCTTTCGTCTGCCGGGTGGCGACGTACCTGCCGTCCTTGAAGACGGTGACCCTGTCGGCGATCTGAAAGATCTCGTCAAGCCGGTGACTCACGTAGATGAGGGAGATGCCCTTCGCCTTGAGCGTGGCGATCAACGTGAAGAGCTCCCGGGTTTCCTCGTCGGAGAGGGAGGCCGTGGGCTCGTCGAAGGCAATGACCTTCGTGTCGAAGATCAGCGCCTTGAGGATCTCCACGAGCTGCCGATGCCCGGTGCCGAGGGATTCCACCTTCTCGTTCACCAGGTGCTCCATGTTGAACGTCTTGGCAATCTGGTCCGCGCGCCGGCGCAGCTCCCCCCACTGGATCAGGCCCGAGGCCCCCCGGGGGTAGAGCCCCATGAAGATATTCTCCGCGACGGTGAGCTTCGGAGCGAGCTGGATCTCCTGGGGAACGATTCCGATGCCGCTCACCCGTGCCTGCAGGTTGTTCCGGAAATCCACTTCCTTCCCGTCGTAGAGAATGCGCCCGCTGTCCTTCTGGTACACCCCGCAGATGATCTTGATGAGGGTGCTCTTGCCGGCTCCGTTCTCACCCACGAGGGCGTGGACCTCCCCTCGCGCCAGCTCGAACTGGACTCCTTCCAGGGCGTGGACGCCTCCGAAGCGCTTGCACACGTTCTCTGCTTTCAGAACAAGGCCGTCAGTCATCGCTCTCCCTTCCCCCAGGAAAGCCGCGCGGGAGATTGTCTTCCCGCGCGGCAGAGTCGGAATCTTTAGAAGGACCAGTTGAAGCTCTTGTAGTTGTCCTTGGTGACCACGTCCCCCGCCACGAGGGTCATCGCGGGCATGGCCTTCTTCTGCGTCAGGAAGTTGTAGAGAATCTGCACAGCCGCCTGGCCTTCCTTGAAGGGCTGCAGCTTTGTCACGATGTAGCTGTTGTGAGCCTTCTGGAACTCCTCGTAGGAAGTCTTGTAGCCTCCCAGCCCGCAGCTGAGGACGTTCTTCAGGGGGAACCCGTTCTCTTCGAAAACGCGCAGAGGCGCCAGCGCTCCATCATCGTTGATGCCGGTCACGATCCAGCGGGTGACCTCGGGATGAGCGGCGAGGATGGCGTTCGCCACCGGGAGGTTTTCCTCGAACATCCCGGTCTTGGAGTCCTGCACGATGAAGTCAGAGTCCTTGAGCTGGGGCAGGTCTTCCTGGAGCGCCTGCTTGTAGCCCACCGTCCTGTCGTGCACGACCGAGAGGAACGACATGTCTATCTGCATGACTTTCACGACGTTGCCCGGCGCGAAGAACCCGCGCTCCTTGGCGAGCTTCGCAAGGGCATGCCCGCCCATGACGCCGGTTTCCGTGGTCGGGAGGCCGACGTGGGGGATCTGGGCGCCCGAGCTGTCCTGGATGGTGTCATCGATCGTGATGATGGGGATCTTGGCCTCCCGGGCCTTTTCCACGACCACCGGACCGAGGGTCTGGTGCGTGACAACGACCATGAGGGCGTTCGCGCCCTGCCCGATCACGTTGTCCAAGGCCTGCATGAACGCCTCGTCCTGCAGGTTGGCGTCGACCCCGATATAGTCGATACCGAGCGTCTTGGCCTGGGCCTTGATGCCGTTCTCCTCTTCAATGAACCAGGGATGCGTCAGCATCTTGCAGACGTAGGCGAACTTCAGCTTCTTTGCCTGCGCTGAGACGGCCGGTACGGCGAATGCCACAACGAGCAGCACCGCAATCGCGATAATCAAACCCTTCTTCAGTTTCATCGTCTTCTCCTTTTGCCGGAAAATGATTTCGAGACCAGAGCGCGGAAAATCCGTCCACCTCCTTTCATCGCAGTTGTCAATGCAGACTTCAAGCCAGTCATCAATCGTAGTAGAGCATCCGCAGGTAGCGCTCTTTCTCCGCAAGCTCCTTCTCGATGCTCGCGCCCTCGAAAAGGATCTTCCTCACCGCGTCAACGCAGAGGACCATTGCCCTCTCGAACATGGGGTTTCGGGCATCGATCGACCTGGCGTGGCGCAGCTGCTCGCGGTACGTTGCAAAAAGGCCGTGTGAAAACTCCTGTGCGCCGTGCAGCTCCCTCCGTGGAGGGAGGATCCCGACCTGCGAGCCGTACCACGAAGAGAGGTCCGGGTCCGAGGTGAGCGCCTCCACGAATCGCGCCGCGTGGAGCTTGTTGCGGCTCTGGGCGCAGATTGCCATGGCGTGGTTGTACATCCACGACTGGGAATCGGCGCTGGCCTGGACGGGGTTCAACAGCACGTGGAAGTTGGCCTCGAAGGGCTGCCCGGTGATCTCCTCCAGGAGGTACTTGATCCAGGGGCCGTCGGAAATGAATCCGATCTTGTTGGCCGCGAACCTCTTTCGGATCGTGAAGATATCGGAGGCAAAAATGCGGTTTCCCGTCACCAGCTCGCGAAGCCAGCGGAAGCCGGCCACGTTCTCTGGAGAATCGAAACACAGCGCTCCTTTATCATCGAGAAGCTCGCCGCCAAATGCCTGAAGGAACGTGTAGATGCTGAGGTAGTCGTTCTCCACCCCCGGTGTGTACCAGAGGCCGAACGCGGAGGGTGGGTCGTCTCCGCCGATGCAGTCGATCCTGTGGCAGCACTCGACGAACTGGGCCAGGCTCATCGGGGAAGGGGGAATCTCGAGCCCCGCCTGTGCCAGGACGTTCTTGTTGGCAACGAGCGCGATGGGGCAAAGACCCCATGCCACGGAGTAGATGTGGTTCTGGAACGTGCCGCCGAAGAGGTCCTGGACGGGAAGGCGCGAGGAGATGTTCTCCCTGCTCAGCAGGTCTTCCAGCGGCTCCAAAGCCCCCGAGGAGGCGAAGTAGCTGGTCCAGTGAGAAACGATCTGGGCGACGTCGGGCGCCCGGCCGCTCCCGATGAGGCGTGTCAGGGTGTTTCGTGTCTCGGGGTACGTTGTGGGAATGATGTCGACGGCAATCGAGGGGTGTCCTTCTTCGAACTTGCGAACCAGCTCGGCCAGGATCTCGCCACCCCGCGGCGTTTCCGGCATCCAGCTGAGGAACGAGATCTTCACCTTGCGGTCGGATACGATGGTCCCCTTGCCCTGTTTCTTGACAAGGATTCCTTCTGCAACGATCAGCGAAAGTGCCTGGCGGATCGTGGAGATGCTGGTGCCGAAGTCAGCCGCCAGCTTCGACTCGCTGGGAATGGCTTTCCCCGATGGATACGCGCCGTCCACAATGCGCTTGTGAAGGACATCGCGGACCTGGAGATAGAGGGGATTGTAGTTGAGCTTTCCGTCCGTCATTGTCGGCAGGGTGTGTTCGTCACCGCATCCACCAGCGCCTGGACGTTCTCCACCGGCGTGTCGAGCTGCACGTGGTGGGTAGGCCCGATGATCAGGCCGCCTCCCTTCCCGATGGTGGAAAGCCTCGCCTCGACCTCTTTCCGCACGTCATCGGGTCCCCCGAACGGCAGGGTATGCTGCTCATCGATCGAGCCCCAGAAGCACAGCTGCTTCCCGTAGGTGTCCTTGAGGAAGGCGGGATCCATGCTCCTGGGCTGCACGGGATTGAGCACGTCCACCCCGATCTCGATAAGCTCGGGGATCACGGGGTAGATCAGGCCGTCGGAATGGTAGGCAACCTTCAGTCGCGGATTGATCGCCTTGATGGTGGAGATGAACCGGGCCATTCGCGGCTTGAGGAACCTGCGCCACGTGTCCGGAGACATGAGCATGGCCTTCTGCGTGCCGATGTCATCGCCGATCCAGATCATGTCCACTCCCATGCGCGTCAGCCGCTCGGCGGCCCGCAGGTGGTGAAGGAACGGGATGTCAAGAATGGCGTCAGCGGTTTCCGGCGCGGTGACGAAATCCATGAGGAGGCGCTCGTAGCCGCGAAGGGCCCACGCCGTCTCGAAGATCGTCGTGACCGTCACGCCGACAACCCAGTATTCGTGCTTGAAAGTGTCGAGGACCCACTGGGCTTCCGAATAGAGCCCGGGGGCCTCGGGGTCCGGGGCGCGGTAACCGGAGATGGCCGCGTCATCCTCAAGAGGATGACCCACCATCTCCGTGTAGAATCCCTCACCGAACCTCGTGGAATAGGATGAGTTCCGCCACGTGATTCCCCATGAATCGGTATAGGTCTCGCTGCCGGGATTGAAAACATCGTTTGCATAGTAGCTGTTCGCCCATCCAACGGAGGTCAGGAGCATGTCCTCCCCCAGCGCCCTCTCCAGCTCGTACGTATTGCCGCCGCCATGGGGGTTGTGGTGGGAATCTGAGGCAATGTTCACGGACTTGCGAAGCCTTGCAGCGAACTCCGGCGTGAAGCTGATCTGCATGGGGCAGCGATCAGGCTTTTCGTGGTTCAGGGACATGGAAACACGATCCCTGTGCTTCATTCGATCCTCCGCTTTTGATGTCTATACGTGCAGTGAGAGCGAAAGCCTCTCAGTCATTCGAATGACTAATAAGATTTTGAGTCAGTATACATGGCCCGGATCAGTTGTCAAACTTTTTCAAAAAACTTCTCCAAATAGCATCGTCGTACAAAAAGGCTCTAAATTGGTACAATACCGGTTGCCTGTCACGCGCCACCATGCATGGACCGATATGAGAGGAAAAACTCTTTCCCAGCTGGCCAAATCCGCATTCAAAGAGCATCGCAGGCTCGTCGCACCGCTCGCGGGGTTTCCCGGCGTGGAGATGATCGGGAGCACGATCAAGCTGGCCCAGCAGAACTTCGGGGAACACTACAAGGCCATCCGGAGCCTCGTGGACAGCTATGCCCCTGACCTGGTTTTTCCCCTCATGGACCTGTCCGTGGAAGCCAACGCCCTGGGCCGCTATACGGTCTTCCCGCGCGGCGAATCAGCCACCGTTCCGAAGGACGCCTTCGACATGGAAGAGCTCGAGAGCCTCGCGAAAATCAACATAACCTTCGACACGAGGCTCATGGGCTACGTCGAAACCATCAAGATGATGAGTGTCTCCCTGCCCCCGTCCATCCTCCGGGGTGCCTACGTGGTGGGACCCTTCACGCTGGCGGGGCTCATGATGGGGGCGGATGAGGCGGTCATTTCGACGATCCTCGACCCGGAAAAGCTCCACCGCCTGTGTCACTTTACCACCGAGCGCATCCAGGAGTACGTGCAGCTGCTGCTCACCTCGGGGGCGGACGTCATCTGTATCCTGGAGCCGACGGCGGTCATGCTGAGCCCTGAGCAGTTCTCCGAGTTCTCCGCCATCTACATCCGCCATATCACGACCAGCTTCAAATACAGCGGAGCGAACTTCGTCTACCACACGTGCGGAAACACGATGCACCTCGTGGAGAAAATGGCGCGCGCCGGGGTGCACGGGGTAAGCCTCGATTCGAAGGACGTCGGAGTCGACCTCCCGGCCGTCGCCGAACGGCTGCCGGAAGACATCGTGGTGATCGGCAACATCAGCCCGGCAACGACAATGCGGTTCGCAAGCCCCGGCGAGGTCCGCAAAGAG
Organism: uncultured Spirochaetota bacterium; assembly: GCA_963753085.1. Classification (GTDB taxonomy): domain Bacteria; phylum Spirochaetota; class Spirochaetia; order SZUA-6; family Fen-1364; genus Fen-1364. The sequence continues at coordinate 271,604 of CAVWBF010000011.1, forward strand.
GTTGAGGAATTGCTCAAGGAGATGGAGCGCTATCCGAACTTCGTTCTGAGCACGGGGTGCGATCTCCCCCAGGAAACGCCCGCACAGAACATCCGCGCCTTCATGGAGACCGGTCGAGCCTGGTAACCAGAGCGTCGCCCGTCCTGGGCGACATGCACTTCATTTTTCCCTTGACTCGCACGGAAATGGCCATAGACTATTACAGTGAGAGGTAATAAGCATGCGAATTGACGGTCAACTCCCACAGATGACACCCGCCACGCAGGCTGCATCCCATGCACCCCAGGAAGTGCCTGGAGAGCGGGAACCGGATGGTGACGCTGACGACAGGGGGAGGGTGGCAACGCAGCGCGCTCCCATGAACGTGGTTCGAAACGATACCCTGGGAAACAGGGTGGACCTGCTGGCCTGAATGTGTTCGGGGTGCTGTCGCTCCCGCGACAGCACCCTGCTATCTTCCAAACCTGGTGCAATCCCGGCTCAACCCTTGAACTCCGGTTCGATTCTCCCTCGGACACCGGGATCGACCGAAAACAGGTCACCGGCATCCGGGTACTCCCGGACCTGCTCGAGGCTGAGCCCCTTTCTTCCCGTGGTGATGAAAAGCTGATCGAGGTCCGGTCCACCGAAGGCCATGCAGGTTGCCGTTGGCACAGGCACATCGACATGGCAGACTTTCTTCCCATCCGGATCGTAACGGGTGACGCGAAAGCCCTGCCAATGTCCGCTCCAGAGAAACCCCTCCTCATCCACGATCAGCCCGTCTGGATGTCCTTCTTCCGCGGGTATTTCGATGAGCGCCCGGCGTCGTGAGACCTCGCCCCTGCGAGGATCGAAGTCGAAGGCGGTTATGCGGTTTGCCCACATCTCCGTCACGTACATTGTCCTGCCGTCCGGACTGAACGACATGCCGTTCGGGAGAACCATACCCGTCTCGATGGTTTCGATTGCGCCGTCAGTGTCGACCCGATGCAGGCAGCCGTCGGGAGCATCCAGCACATCGGCGTTCAAGGACCCCGCGTAAAACCTCCCGTCAGGACCAACCGCTCCGTCATTCATCATCATATGAGCGATTCCCAGCACCGGGTTCCCGATGAAATCACCGCGGGCGCCGTTAGAGTCCAGGAAAGCGAAACCGTCGCGGATCACCGCGATCCAACCGCCGGAAGCCCGTCGTCCGATTGCCTGGACCAGCCACGGAGTGGCTGCGCTCTCGGTCCTGCTGGACGACGGCTCCAGGGCAATGAAAACCGGCCTCTCCGTGTCAATCCACGAAAGACGACCGGCCACGGGATCCCAGATTGGCGATTCGCCACACGTGTTCTGGGCATGTATACGATTCACGGGAGCCTTCATGACGCAGGGTACCATTCTCCGCAAGCGGCCATCAAGCCTTGCAGCCAGCCGATCACTTCCTGCGACTTTGCGTCACGCGCCCGCCTGCCCCGGACGGAGGAACGAGGCAGCGGCGGCGACGATGGTGATTGCGAACGACACAAGAAAGGCCCTGTGGAGCCCGCTCAGGAAGACCTGAAGCATCCCCGGTAACTTTTCCATCCCGCCGCCGTACAGAAATATGTGATACATCACCGTTTGCGGAATGCGGCTCAGGACCAGCGGGAAAGCGATCGAGATGCTGAACATCTGTCCCGTGTTGTTCAGCATGATGTTCGTCGCCGAAGCGATTCCCCGCCGCTCGGGCACCACGGATGACATGATCGCGTTTGTGTTCGGAGAGCTGAACAGGCCGGAGCCGCCCCCCATCAGGATCATGAAGACGGCCAGAAGCATGTAGCTCGTGGTCTCCGTGATGGTGGCCAGGCCCAGGAGCCCCACGCCCGATACGAGGAGCCCCGCGGTTGCGAGACCTCGCGATCCGTGGCGATCGGAAAGATATCCCGAGACCGGACCGACTGCCAGAAAGGCAAGACCGAAAGGGGCAGTCAGGATGCCCGCCTGAAGCGGGTTCTTTCCGTAGGGCCCCTGCAGAAAGAAGGTAAGGAGGAAAAGTACCGCCCCGCGCGCGAGCCCGTTCAGGCCGCCCGCAAGGTTTGCGAGGGTGAACAACCGATGGCGAAAGAGGTCGAAGTCAAGCATGGGTTCCTTCACCCGCCGCTCGATGATCACGAAGATGGCGAGAATGAGAATCGAAGCGCCGATGAGCGCGTAGGGCAGAAACGGGGCGCCCGCCGGGAAGGCGGTCAGAGACAGACCGAGCAGGAGCATGCCCAGGCCCACGCTGAAAGTGATGCTTCCCCAGAGATCGAAGCGCTGGCCGCTCGGAAGGCTCTCCGGTTCGCGCAGCCGCCAGAATCCCCAGACAGTCCCCGCCAGCCCGAGGGGCACGTTGATCAGAAAGATCCATCGCCAGTTGATCGCCGTGAGAAGTCCTCCCACGACGGGGCCGAGGACGAATCCTGCCGCGGAGGCTATCTGGTTCACGCCGAGGCCAAGGCCAATGCGCCCGTGGCGGAACGCGTCGGTGACGATGGCCGCGCTGTTCGCGAAAAGGAGGGCTCCGCCAATCCCCTGGATCACGCGCGCCAGAACAAGATCCCAGCCGTGGTAGCGTTGATGCGCAAGCCCGGCAAAAAGCGATCCCAGGGTGAAGATCGCGAAGCCCGCATTGTAGAGGTTTTTCCGACCGAACATGTCCGCGAGCCTTCCGATGACCGGAACGACTGCCGTCGTCACGAGAAGGTAGGCCAGGAGGACCCAGATGACCGTCAGGAAGTCGGCCTTGAGATTCGCGAGGACATCGGGGAGCCCGATGATAAGGGCTGATCCCTGGATGGAGGCAAGGAGCGCGCCGACGGTCGTCACCGAGAGCGCGGTCCATTCATAGCCGTTTGGTGCTGTTGCGTGCTGAGGTGTACTCATCGTTGTGTCTCAATTGATGATCTTTTTACCGCAGACAGGCCGGCAACTTCAAGGATCCAGGGTGGTGAGGCCCTCGCGCAGCGCGTACCGGGTCAGCCCGGCGACGCTGTGGATCTTCAGCTTGTCCATGATGTGCAGTCTGTGGCTCTCGATTGTCTTTGGGGTGACGCCGAGCTCCCGGGCGATTTCTGTGCCCGACAGACCTTCACTGATCATCTGCAGCACCTCGCGCTCCCGCGCGGAGAGGACCGGAGAAGCCGCGGGAAGAGGCGAGCCCGCGCGCACCTTGGCGAGGTAATCTTTCACGATGACGCTCGTGATGGCGCTGCAGAGATAGACTTCCCCCCGCGCAACCACCTCGATGGCCCGCGACAGTTCCTCGAACGCGCTTCCTTTCAACACGTAGCCGGTGACCCCGGCCGCGATCATGCGGGAGATGTAGGATTGGCTGTCGTACATCGACAAGGCAAGCACTTTCACTCCCGGGTTCTCCTGGATGATCTGCCTGGCCGCCTCGACCCCGTTCATGTCCGGCATTACAACGTCCATGATCACCACGTCCGGCTTGGTCTGGCGGGCCAGGGCAACAGCGGCCTGGCCGCTGCCGGCCTCACCAACAATCTCCACCGCGGAGCTCTGCCGGAGAAGGCCAACGAGGCCTTCTCGAACCAGGAGATGGTCTTCAGCCAGGACCACGCGAAGCTTCACCGCTCTGCTCGGCACGTGTTTATGCCAGGCTCTGCCGCCGGAGCAGCTGCTGCTTCATCTCCCGCACGGTAAGAAGAAGCTTCTGCTGCTCGTCCCATACCTTGAGCCGCACCGAGAGAAGGCTGGGCCAGAGGAGCAGGGGATCGGGCAGCTGCAGCTCGGGTGTCTCCCTGAGGCACTGCTGCAGGTTGTAGTTCGGTATTCGCGGCCTGAGGTGATGGATGTGGTGAAAGCCGATGTTGCCGGAGATCCACTGGAGCACCCGGGGGAGCTTGTAGTAGGAGGAGCCGCGCATTGCCGCCTCCATGGACTCCCACTCCTCGGTGCGTGCCCAATAAGAAGGGTCGAACTGGTGCTGGACGTAAAAGAGAAAGACGCCGCCGGCCCCGCCGAAAAAAAGAATAGGTATCTGGATCAGCACGTAGTCCTTGATGCCGATGGTCAGTGCAGCGGTGACCAGGATCCCCGCTATCGCCGCGTTCGTGAGCCAGACGCTCAGGGTCTGGCCGCGGTTGGATCCGGAAGTCGGCCAGCGGTGCACGACCAGGAACGAGAAAAAAGGGCCAAGCCCGAACATGATGAACGGATTGCGAAACAGCCGGTAGCACGCGCGGATGAACGGCGAGCTTGCCGCGTACTCCTCCATCGTCATGGTCCAGACGTCGCCCACCCCCCGTCGGTCCAGGTTCCCCGCTGTAGAGTGGTGGATGCCGTGCTGACGCCGCCAGTCCGCAAAGGACGTAAATGTCAAGACGCCCAGGACATTGCCGATGATCTGCTGCGCGATCGGGGAAGCGACGTACGACCCGTGACCGCAATCGTGGAAAATGATGAACAGACGCATGAGCAGGGCGCCGCCGGGTATTGCGAGGAGCAGCGTAATGGCGTATGGCAGGTGCCACGACATTGTGAGGTACATGAGGCCGAGCAGGGCGAGATACGGCGGAAAGGTGTCCAGCAGCTGCACGGCCACCTTTCCGGCATTCGGGGTTTCGAATCTTCTCATCTGCGAAACCCAGGCGGGCCTTTCATAGGCGCGCGCGGAGGCGCTGCGAGCTGCTCCCTGGCTTTCTTCGAACATGGCAACCTCCTCAGGAGCGCTCACGAAGTGCTTCGACCTGCTTACCGCCTAATATACGTATTTTACTTACCAAATATAGAAAAAACTGATTAGAAGCTACGAGAAATACTGAGGCTGCCGATGTCCTTTCCTTAGTGACTCTTTCAGCTTGACTCTTTCTACGAAAACGGATAGCCTTTGACAAGGTTGCTAGATTGGCTTCGAGCAGCCTGAAACAACAATAGAGGAAGCCAAATCAATCGGACCTTTCCGATCCTACCACCAGGGAACACCCGACCGGACAGCGGTATCCACTTGGAGATCCTGGCATGTTCGCTCCTGAACCGGTATGAAGAAAAGGGCGATGATGCGCATGACTCCAAGGAGGAGCACATGAACAAGAAACTGTACGTCGGCGGGCTCGCGTATTCGGTCACGGATACCCAGCTCGCGCAGCTGTTCGAGAGCCACGGCAAGGTGGAATCCGCCAAGGTCATCACGGACCGGGAAAGCGACCGCTCACGCGGGTTTGGATTCGTGGAGATGAGCACGCAGGAAGAAGCGGAAAAGGCAATTGCCTCCCTGAACGGCACCCTGCTCGAGGGCAGGAACCTCACCGTGAACATGTCGAGGCCGCGTGAGGATCGTCCCGCGCGAAACTCGTACTAGCTCATCGAGAGCTTGAGCTGAAGCGGGGGGGCTGGTCGGCCCCCCCTTTGTTTGCCACCGCGTGTCGAGGGCCTTGCGTCGCGACGCTTTATCTGTTATATTTCTAAAGTATAGTTTTGTTTTCTCGTCACGACACGGGAAGGAGCCTCGACATGCCGGATGCGAGCACGAGCAGGATGAGATGGGAGGCGCTCCTCAGAGAGCTGGAAGGGATCAGGGATATCTATCGCCTCGATGTGAGGCAGTTCGTCGGGTTCATGAGGGAGAGGAAGCTCCTCATTGTCGATGGGTTTCGAAAGTATGCTGGCTGGCTGGATGAAGAGCACGAAGGCAAGCGATACTCGCCGGCGACCATCAACAGGAAACTGGCAGCCGCCCGGAGCCGCGTCCGCTACGCTTTCAAACACAGCAAGTTTGCCGCCGACCTTCGCAGGAAATACCAGCTGGAGGAGATCCTGAAGTCGGTGAAGCTGAAGAAGATCGACGTGACGGCTGTGCCGTCCGAGAAAGTGCTGGACGTCGAAGAGGCGCGGAAGCTCGTTGACGAGACCAGGGACAGAACCATACGGCTGATGGTGACCTTCCTCGTGCGCACGGGGGTACGAGTATCCGAGATGCTGGGCCTCAAGCTCACGGACCTTGGGACGGCAAAGGACGGACTGATCCCTGTCCGCGTAACGGGAAAAGCGGGGAGGGAACGGACCATCCACGTGAAGAGTGATTTCGTGCAGCGCCTTCGGAAGCATTTCCATGGCGCGACATGGCTCTTCGAGCACAACGGGCGACCCTATAACCGCGTGTCCGTGACAAACAGGATAAAGCACGAAGCCCTTCGGGTGCTGGGCAAGGAAGTGACGGCGCAGAATCTGAGGCATACGTGGGCCGCAATCCAGATCAAGAGGGGAAGAAGCGTCAACGCCGTGGCGCTGCTCCTCGGTCATTCCAACCCCGGACTGACCGCGCGGATGTACCCCGATGCAGCATTGAAACCGGAAGAGGCCTTCCTCGACCTGGAAAAGACTGATGGGCCCGACGGCCGGCCCGTGGAGACAACGAAGTGACGCGTTCCCTTTTTTTCAGCATGGAGGTGGACGGGAAGCTCGGGGCGGCGGCGACGATGGAAAGCGCTGTCCTCGAGGTTCTTACCGTCCCGGAAGACTACACGAATGATTCCGCCCAGCTCATCGCGGAAAGCGTTCTCAATTCGGGCGCAATCGAGAACCGCGCCCGGGCCGGCAGCCGGGGTGGACCCATCCGCATCACCTGGGCAGCTCTCGTGGAAAAAGGCATTGCCGCCGGCGTGCTTTCGCAGGAAAACGAATGATGGGGGGTCCCATGCATCTTCTCCTTGTCTCACCCAGCCGCATACCGGGGAAAAAGATCACCAACGGCTTCAAGTTCTCCCAGCTGACGCTGCACGTGCTGGCAAGCCTCACGCCTCCCGATGTCGAGATAAGCGCCGTCGATGAGGACGTGGCCGACATCGACTTCTCGAAATCCTACGACCTGGTGGGCATTACGTGCATGACCGCAACGGCAAGGCGAGCCTACCAGCTGGGGGATCTCTTTCGGGCGCGCGGAACCACGGTCGTCATGGGCGGCATCCATCCCACAGTCCTGCCGCAGGAGGCCATCGCGCATTGCGACGCCGTGGTCATCGGTGAAGCGGAAGGCTGCTGGGGGACCCTCATCGAAGATCTCCGCCGCGGCCGGCTGCAGAAGTTCTACCAAAGCGAGTTTCCCGACCTGAGCAGCGCGCCGCTTCCCCGCCGGGATCTCGGCATCGACCACACCGTTTTCAACGCCGTCGGCCTGGAGACCACGCGAGGGTGCCCCTACAACTGCGAGTTCTGCTCCGTCACGGATTTCTACGGGCCCCACATCCGCCACCGGTCCGTGGCCAACGTGGTGGAGGACGTCAAGCGATCCGGCTCCAAGCTCTTCCTGATCACGGATGACAACGTGAACGGCCATCCCGCCTACTCGAAGGAGCTTTTCCGCGCCCTCGAGCCTCTCGGCATCACCTGGGTGGGTCAAAGCTCCATCAAGCTGGCCCAGGATCGCGAGCTGCTCGAGCTGTGTCGGAAGTCCGGCTGCGCTGCTCTCTTCTTCGGGCTGGAGTCAGTCTCCGTCGACGGCATGCAGAGCCTGCGCAAATCCTACCATTCCATTGAAGAGTCCGAGGAAGCGATCAGAATAATCCAGGGGCAGGGGATCGCGTTCCACCCCTCGATCGTCCTTGGCCTGGATACCGACACCCCGGCGATCTTCGACGACACCCTCGAGTTCCTCCACCGCAACAAGATCCCGACCGTGACGGTGAACGTCATGACGCCGTATCCCGGCACGCGCACCCATAAGAGGCTCGCAGAGGAGGGACGCCTCATTTCGGATGACTGGTACTACTACGACCACAAGTGCGTGGTCTTTCAGCCGAAGCACATGAGTCCGGAAGACCTGCAAGAGGGTTACCGCCACGTCATGAAGAGCTTCTACTCGCCCGCGGGAATTGCCCGGCATTTTGGCTGGTCGCTGAGAATGAGCCCTCTGATTCCCAAGCGCATCCTGTTCCTCTTCCTCTGGAACATCGCGCATCGAACGTTCCACACACAGATCGACAGTGTGCTCACATCCCCGGAAAAGGCCGCGTCGCGCGGGAGGCTCCCCGGCGTCCTGGAACGCACGCCGGTGTAGGGCTCATCCGAACACCGGTCCAGCGCTCGTCCGCAAACCGGGCTGGACATACCCAGGAGGGATCAACCGTTGCTATATTCTTTCCTGGGAGAGAGAACTACGGTCGGAAGTCCTACAGCCCTGCCTGGGCCCGGTGGAATTGCGCCAAAAAGAACCACTGAATACAAGACGATAGCCCTCGAGGATGCCTTTCGAGAGCTTGAATCAAGTCCGGAAGGCCTCAGCCAGGTTGAAGTCGAGAAAAGGCTGAGGACCTTCGGCAGGAATGAGGTGGTCTCCCGAAAGAAAAATCCGGTCCTCGAATTCCTGTCCCGGTTCTGGGGGCCGATGCCATGGCTGCTGGAGCTGGCTATCGCGCTCTCCATTTTCCTCGGGCACGACCTGGAAGCCGTCATTATCGCGATCCTGATCGTGACAAATGCGATCATCGGCTACCTTCATTCCCGAAGCTCGCAGAAGTCGCTGGAGCTCCTCAAGGAAAGGCTCGCCGTCAATGCCGTGGCGCGCCGCGAGGGCACGTGGGTGACGAAAAACGCGTCCGAGATCGTGCCGGGAGATATCGTGGTGGTCCAGATGGGCGACATCGTCCCTGCCGACGCCAAGATGCTGAGCGGTGCGTTGTCCGTGGATCAGTCCGCGCTGACGGGCGAATCCCTTCCCGTTGAGGTCGGTCCATCGGAAATCCTCTATTCGAGCTCCGTCGTGAAACGCGGAGAGGCCCAATGCCTTGTCGTCAACACGGGTGCAAACACGTACTTCGGCAGGACGGCGGAGCTCGTGCAGACGGCACGGCCAAAGTCCCACCAGGAACAGATCATGCTCTCCATCGTGAGGTACATGATGTACCTCGGAATCGCGGCGCTTGCCGCGGTTGCCGTCGGGGCTTTCCTTCTGAAAATTGGAATCCTCGCGGTCGTCACCTTTGCGGTGATCTTCCTCATGGGAGCAGTCCCCGTGGCCCTTCCCGCGGTTCTTACCATTGTGCAGGCGGTAGGGGCAATGGAGCTTGTCAGGAAGGGAGTGCTGGTTACGCGGCTCGACTCAATGGAAGACGCGGCATCCCTCGACGTGCTGTGCCTGGACAAGACAGGCACTCTCACCATGAACCAGCTTTCCGTGACCGAAGTCATTCCGTACGGTGGCCACGAGGTGAACGACGTCCTCGCGACGGCGGCTCTTACCGCCAAGCCGGAGAGCAAGGACGGCATTGACGCCGCGGTTCGGGAGAAAGCCCTGGCTGCCGGCATCAACAACGGGAAATACCACCAGATTTCGGTCACACCCTTCGAGCCTGCCACCAAGCGTTCCGAGGCGCTCGTCCAGGCGGGGGACGAACGCTTTCGGGCAGTGAAGGGAGCACCCCAGGTGGTGCTCTCCCTCTCCCGCCTTACCGACAGCGCCGTGGTGAAGGCCGCCGGGGAGATGGTGGAAACCCTGTCTCGCAAGGGGTCCAGGACCCTGGCGGTGGCAAGATCCCGCTCCGGGGACGGGGACGACCTCGAGCTGGTCGGGCTTCTGGCCATGGCTGATCCCGCCCGTCCCGAGGCGCGACAGATGATCGCCGAGGCCAGGGCCCTCGGCGTGAAGCCTCTCATGGTCACCGGCGACAATATCGCCATCGCCCGGCAGATGACTCATGAGCTTGGTCTTGGGGACGAGGTCAAGCGCATGGGGGAGCTCACGTCCTCCAGCGAGCCCGAGCAGATGCGGATCATCCAGGGATGCAGCGGGTTGGCGGAAGTCTACCCGGAAGACAAGTACAGGATCGTCAGGCTTCTTCAGGCCCAGGGGCATACATCGGGGATGACCGGTGATGGCGTCAACGACGCGCCTGCCTTGAAGCAGGCGGAGGTCGGCATCGCGGTCCAGGGCGCCACCAACGTGGCCAAGGCATCGGCAAGCATGGTCCTCACGGAGCCGGGCATCGGGGTCATCATCGACGCGCTGCGGACCAGCAGGCAGATTTATCAGCGGATGCTCACGTGGGTCATCAACAAGGTCACCAAGACCATCCAGCTCGTTGGCCTCCTGACCCTTGGCTTCTTCTGGCTTCACGACCTCGTGGTGTCCCTTCTCGGCATGGCGCTTCTTGTGCTCGCCAACGACTTTGTAACGATGTCGCTCTCCACGGACAACGTGAAGTCCGCTCAAAATCCCAGCAATTGGAACGTGAGGAACATCACCCTGGCTTCCGCCGGAATCGGGGCCTTCTTCATCCTGGAAGGGTGGCTCACCATCCTGATGGGCAGGAGCTTTTTTCACCTGGACCATGATGGACTGCGCAGCTTCGTTCTGCTGATGCTTGTCTTTACCAGTCAGTTCAGGATTTATCTCGTCCGTGAGAGGCGTCATTTCTGGGATTCGAGGCCGGGGCGAGGAATCATCATTTCCTCCGTGGCTGCCATTATCGCATTTTCCCTGCTGGGCATCTTTGGAGGAATCATCCAGCGGATCGGCGTCCTGCCGGTGCTTTTCCAGGTGGCATTCTCCGGGCTCTTCACCCTTGCCGTGGAGCTCCCAAAATCCCATATCTTCAGAAAACTGGGGCTTTGATTTGAATTGAATAGTGAAGGCAAAGCGGCCCAGAGCCCTTGACATTATTAGCATATGCTCATAATCTCATAGCCGAACCATGATCCATCTCGAAGTGGAGCCGCAATGCCCCGCCCTTTGAACGAGCGAAGAATAGGATGCCGTGTCCCGGTCCGTGCTTTCAAGCCGGCGGGTGTGCCTGGCCGTACGCTGGAAGAGCTGGTGCTCAGCCTCGATGAAGCCGAGGCGCTTCGCCTTGCCGACCTTGAGGGTCTCTACCAGGAGGCTGCCGCCATGCGAATGGCGGTTTCGCGCCAGACCTTCGGCCGCATCATCGAGGCGGCGCGCCGCAAGGTGGCAGATGCGATCATCAATGGAAAGCTCCTCCGCATCGAAGGCGGAGAAGTCGTCATACAAGAGGAAGGAGAGAAACTGATGAAGGTAGCGGTTCCCGCACGGGAAGGTCGGGTGGATGAGCATTTCGGACACTGCGAGCATTTCATGGTGTATGCGCTGGACGGCGATCGGCGAATCGTCGAAGAGCAGCGCGTTGATCCGCCCGAAGGGTGCGGCTGCAAGTCGGATATCGCGGGGATCCTTGCGCGGATGGGCGTCACGCACCTGGTGGCAGGGAACATGGGGGAGGGCGCCGTCCGCATCATGCAGGCGCACGGGATAGAGGTAGTTCGGGGCGCCAGCGGCGGCGCGCGCCAGGCAGTGGAACATTTCGGCGCGGGGACCCTCGCGGATTCCGGCGCCACGTGCGCCGGACACGCGGGCCAGCAGGGGCACGCGCATGATCACGGCAGCGACTGCCCCCGCTGATCAAGGAGTCGAGTATGGCAGAGGGAAATCACCTCTACACAACGAGCGTGCGCTGGGAGTCCGAAAGGCGAGGGAGCCTCACATCACCAGGACTGCCGGATCTTGCCGTGGCAACCCCGCCCCAGTTCCCCGGGGGACACGCGGGCATCTGGTCGCCCGAGCACCTTTTTGTCGCGGCCGCGGAGGCGTGCCTGATGACGACGTTCCTGGCCATCGCGGAGAACTCCAAGCTGGAATACCTTGAGTACAGCTCGGTGGCTGAAGGAGTTCTGGAGAAGACTGATGAGGGCTTCATGATTACCAGGATCACAATCCGTCCTCGGGTCGTGATCACGGATCCGTCCGGGCTGGAACGAGCTCGGCGAATAATCGAGAAGGCTGAGCAGAACTGCCTGATCTCCAAGTCCATGAAAGCCCGCATCAGTCTGGAGCCGGACGTCTCCGTCAGAGCCTGAGGATCAGTGCGAGAAGCGCCGCACCGAGCACGATCCAGAGGAGATTGACTTTCAGCATGAGAGCGGCGAAGGCGGCCGCCGCTATGGCGATGCGCGGGAGGTCCCACGTCACCGCCAGCCCGAGCTTGGCCGAGGTGCTTGCAAGCAAACCCACGAACGAGCAGAGAATCCCTGCAATCCCCATGCGGAAGAGGGGAAAGGAATTGAGTCGAAGGAAAAACGGTGCAACCGAGATAACGAGGAAGAATGAGGGAAGGAAAATGCTGGCGGTGGCCACGAAGGCTCCCGGGATTGCCTGAAGCGCGTACCCGACAAAAGTGGCGGTTATCACGATGGGTCCCGGGGTCACCTGGCCCAGGGCTATTCCATCCATGAAAGCTCTCGGCTCCATCCAGTACCGGGTCTCCACGACTTCGTGCAGCATGAGAGGTATCGATGAGAATCCGCCTCCGAAGGCGAACAGGTCGACCCTGAGCATGAGAAGGGACAGCTCGAGGAGCTTTCTGTTCACGAGGAAGAGCGCGACAAGACACAGCGTGGTGACGCTCACGATGAGAATGACGGCCTTGAGCGGGAAAAGCACGCGTTCGGCCTGTACCGCACGAGGAGCGCGGTCTTCTCTGAACCGAAGGGTAATTCCCAGGAGGAATGAGGCTGCGACGACCAGTATTGGACTGAGTCCCATCCAGAAGAGCACCGCCGCGACGGGGACGATCAGGAAGTCCTGCAACTTTTTCAGGTATGCCCTTCCGAACGTGAACGCGGCATGAGCGATCAGGGCGACGATCAACGCATGAAGGCCGCCGAACGCCGATACTATCGCAGGCAGGCCATGAAATTGCGCATAGAGGACCGAGAGGGCAAGCATCAGAAGGAATGCCGGAAGGCCGAAACCGATGAAGCTTGCGGCCGCCCCCCGCACCCCGGAGACCCGCAGCCCGACATACGCGCTTGTCTGCATTGCGGTGGCTCCGGGGATGGTCTGGCACAGGGCCACCCCATTGCGGAAATTCTCATCGTCGAGCCATCGTCTCTTTTTCACCGCCATGTCACTGATATGCGCTACCATGGCGGGCCCTCCGAACGCGGTCGCGCCGAGGCCGAGGAAAGCGAGAAAGAGACGGAGCAAGGTCGGCCGCTGGGCCTCCACCCTGCCCGGAACCGCCTGGTTCTCAGAACATTGGAGTCGGCACGTCGCCCCATCCCGTCCCTCCCGGCGTATCCTGGACCTGGAGGACTTCATTCGAGTGAAGGTGGACATCCACAAAAAAGCGGGGGACGCGCGTGTCGTTGATTCCGAAATCCGCCGCGGCAGACCGGAGGGGCTGAGCTCCCTGGACCCCGATGAAGATGATCCGCCTTTTCATCGCCGGGCTGTCGTGCGTCATCGGACCCATGTGGCTCATGTGGCCGCTCCCCTGCAGGTGGCCCATGGGATTGATGATGTAGTCCGTGATCATGGGGAGGGTCTGATGACGCTGGAAGAGCATCCACTCAGGCCCCGTGTTGGCGATCATCCCCTGCATCACATAGTTCACGGGCACGATATATGCCAACGTGCGGGCTCCCTGAGTTGCCTGCATGGACTGCAAGCGCTCGGCGATCTGGGGATCGCGCCTTGCGCTCTGAAGAAGACTGTCGGCCAGCGGGACGTCGTTGGGAAGGATGCTGATCACATCGACTCCGTCGATTGTTTCCAGGGGCAGATGGGCCACCGTGTACGCGCGCAGAACGAAGCCGACAGCGGCAGCTCCACCCACCAGAAGGACGAGGAGGACAACGGCATTCAGCAGCCGAAGCGGTCGTGCTGCTGCCCTCCGTTTGCCCGAGCGCGGGAAGAACATCCCTGTTCGCTCCAGGTATGCCTGATACGACTCGCCGTAGCCTCGGAGCATACGCTGCTCTTCATCCTTTGCCAGGAGGTAATAGAGGAACATCATCACCCCCAGGAATATCAGCGTCAGGAAACGCGGCCACAGGATGGCAAGACCCGTTCCCGCCATGGCCAATCCCGTGTATTGAGGATGGCGTATGAGCGCGTACAACCCGCGGGTTGCGACGCCCCATTTCAGGATCTTGCCGATGTACACCTGCCCTGCGCAGATGAGAAAGATGAGGGTCCCCACGATGAAAAGAATCGACCCCAGAACCCGCAATCCAACCAGGAGGGGGGTCGGCGGAACGATCATGTGAGGAAGGAAGAAGGCCGTTAGCCAGCGCGTCCCGCCCCATTTGTTCAACCCCAGAAGGATGGGATTGAAGACTGAATAGAAGAAGAAGGCGAACGGGCTGATCATGATGACGATTTCCAGCGCCGCGATGAAGTAGACCAGGGCTACGCCGCCGACCAGGTAGCCCCGTCCGCTTGCCTTTTCAGCATTTTGATTTTGAGTCACTTTTCCCTCCGTTTCGTACCGCATAGGACCGGCGCCGACCTCTGGTGTCCACGAACGGACCACCGTCGACAAGCGTCTCCAGGAGCCAGGCCCTTTCGCCATTGTGCGTGCCCGCCAGCCGCGCGTCCCAATCCTTGAGCATGGCTCGCAGACCATCGCGCAGCTCCCGAAGGGCCCGAATGCGCCCTTCCAGATCTTCCAGTTTCTTCGCAACGAGCGCCCGCACCTGTTTGCAAGGCGAGCCGCCCTCATCTCGAACCTTGAGAAAAGTGGCCAGCTCGTCCAGAGCGAACCCGACTGAGAGTGAATGCTGGATAAGCCGCACACGCGACAGCGCTTCGGGCGGATACTCACGGTAGCCATTTGAAGCCCGCTGTGAAGAGAGGAGGCCCATGCGCTCGTAGTGGCGCAGCGTATCCGTGCTGACCCCCGCAAGGCTGGCCAACTGCCCGGAACGCAACGGGCTCGTTCTCATCGCATCACCCATGATGGAATTGTAAACCCTGGAACCGATTCCAGGGTCAATAAAATTCCTTGCCTGCGGTTTCTATAAACCCAGCAGCCCCTGCCGTTTGAAGGCTGCATGCGACTGTCCTTCCTCTACGCCTTCTCAGCGCACGGCACGCATACGATCTTGCCGTGCTTGACGCGCGCAGGCCAAGCGGCATTGCGGGGCATTTGTGCCCATGAAGCGTCAGCCCGACCTTGTATAACTCGCTGTTTCTATCCATGCCTTTCCTCCTTTTCCGTGCTTCAATAACCCGAGCAGGGGATGCACAACGGCTTTCCATCCTTGGTGCGCACGTATCGCTCGAAGACGTATTCGCCGCAAACGCTGCATTTGGCCTTGTTGAAAGAGCCTTTGGGCGGGGTGTAGCGGAAATCCGGCTTCGCCTCCACTTTGAAAATTGCTTCGTCCGGCTGGTCGTAGACCCACTGGATGACCTCCCGACGCACCTCCAGGGGGATCTGGGACGGCTCAACGCCTTTCTTGCGATAGTCGAAGAACTCGAACTTACCCATTGCGTCGGTGAACTCCGGCAGCAGCGCGTAGCGCACCGCTCCCTTCTTTGGGTGATAGAAGGTTGCCGCCAGCTTGCCGTAGAATGTTTTGGCGATCATCACCTTGCCATAGGTTGCCCCCGTTGCCACCTGCATTCCATCCATCATGCAGGTCTGCGGGTGGCCTTCACCCAGCTCGGGGAAGACGAAAAACCCGTGGTCGGCTTCCTTTGCCACGCCCAGGTATTCCATGGCCAGCCTGCCCATGCGGTATCCGATGGGCATAAAGGGGCACTCGTGCGCATGAAACTCGAAAGCCCATTCGGGGGGAATGAAACGTGTTGCCATAATGGCCTCCTTGTCTTGCTATTTGACCAGGTCCCAGATCATTTTGGCTGCTATCAGCCACAGAAGGATGCCGATCATCCTTTTGAGCTGGTTGCTGGATATCTTTGTTTTCATCAATTGGGATCCGACCACCGAACCCGCCGCGGCCATCACAGCCATGATGCCTATGAACAGCGGATCGAGCCCGCCCAAGGTCGCGTGACCCAGGAAGCCGGAGAGGGAAGAGAACACCACCACCAGCGCCGTGGTTCCCGCCGCCACCTTGGGGTCCAGCCCCAGCCAGTTGAGAACCGGCACGATGAAGTTGCCGCCTCCCACGCCCAGGAGCCCACCCAGGAATCCTGCCACTCCGCCGACGCCGACGCCGGCGCCTGCTTCAACGGCGCGCGCCATTTCCTTTTCCCGTTTGCGCGCCTGAAAGAAGAGCATCATGATTCCCGCGAAAACCAGGAAGCCCGCAAACATCCACAGCAGCACACTCTTGTTCACGCGGGGTGTGAGGAGCGCGCCGAGCGGGGAAAGAATCACGGCCGTCACAAGGACCGGCAGCCCGACGCGCCAGTTGATGAGCTTTGCGCGCCAGTACGTGATCGCGGCAAACAACAGGCTCACCACGTTCAGAAGCAGCGCCGTCGGAGTAGCTTCGGCGAGCGGTACGCCCAGGTAATAGAAAAGGGGCACGAAGAGAAACGCTGCCCCCAGTCCGGCCATCGCAAGAAGGCCGGAGAAAACGAACACCAGTGCTGCGCTCACCGTATAGACGATCATGGACATCGCTGGTCCTAAGTAAACCGAATCAAGTCTTGTCTATTGTGTATGAGACAGGGGCGGGGAGCGCGACGCCACCCGCGACCTGCACGGATTTGAAGATGCCGCTTGGCACCACGCAGCCCGCGCAACAGCCTGTAATGTGCGCGCGCACTGCACGTTGAATCACCCCGTCATGGCCGTCGGCAATCTCCTGGTAGGCGTCCACGGGCTCCTTCAGGGCGGAGGCCAGTGCGCGGATCTTTTCGCAATCGCTCATGATATCCAGCGCCACGAATTGCATGTCCGGTGATGTCGCCTTCACCGTGGTGTGAAAGCCGCAGACCCCTGCCGAAATCTCTGTCCGTGTCACGTGCCTGTCCTCAGGATGCTCAGGGGCGGGAATGATATCGCTCCCTCCGCACACTGATGGGAGCAGCTGCTGCACCCGACAACGCACTTGAACGGCTCCGACACTCTTGGTGTGTTCGCGGCTTCATCCCATGAATAGACCTCGTGGCTGCAGAACTCGAAGCACGTGCGGCAACCCGAGCATTTCGAGGCGTCCACAGTCGGGTACCAGGGGACATCCTCGCGCGCCACACCGTTCCACTTTCCATAGCTTCCCATCGATAGATCCTCCTACTGCGCTTTGGTCGAGACGAGTCTCTCACCCTGGGGGCCTGCGTCGCGAATCATGATGACGGCCAGGACAACCAGGACAGCCAGCGCGATGGAATAGGTTCCGTAAAGCTGTGGGAAGCCTCCTGTTTTGATGAGCCGCCCGCCGAGGGCTGTGCCGATCCCGCCTCCGCCCATGAAGGCGAATGCCACCAGTGACATGGCCACGCCGCGAGCCTTGGACGCGAACTCCGTGGCGATGGTCAGCAGAGTCGAATGCGCCAGCATGAATCCCAGCCCCAGCAATCCAATGCCGGCCACCAGTGCAGGGAGCGCGCCGCCGGCCCAGAACACAAGGGCATCCGCAACACATGCTGAGATCAGGCCTGCCGCCAGGACTGGACGTCTTCCAAACCGTGCTGCAAGCGAGCCGCTGATTCTTCCGGCAAGGACCGCCATGACACCGAAGGCCGTCATGATGAGACCGATGACAAGGTTGTCGAAGCGGAAGGTGCGGGAAATGTATGCGCCGAGGTAGGAGAAGCTTCCGATGATCAGGATTCCCTCGAGAAGGACCACTCCATAGGTCACCAGGCTCGCCCGGTGCGTCAGCAACGCAGCGTACGGCGCAATCATCCTGCTCTGGGGATTGCGCTGGGATGGGATGCGGCTGCCGATGCCGAGAAGAAGCGTCGTCGCGATGACTGAGAGACCAGCGTAAGCGGCGAAGACCCCACGCCAGCTGACAAGGAAGGCGATGGTGCCGCCGATGGCCATGCTCAACCCCTGGCCGAGGAATGACACGCCCATGAAAGTCCCGATGGCCGTTTGCCTCTCCTCCATGGGGAACAGGTCCGCGATCAGGGCCAGCGAAATGGGCATCACCGACGCGGCAAATACTCCCGTCAAAGCCCGGTAGAGGGCCAATCCGGTCAGGGTGGCCCCGAGCGCCGACAACCCCGTCCCGACGGTGAACGCGAGCATGGCGACAGTGACAACCTGGCGCTTGCCGAACCGATCCGCCAGCGGGCCGAAGACCAGCTGGAAAAGACCAAAGGGGATCATGTATGCAGTGATCAGGATGCCGGCCCTGACGGGGTCGATGCCGATTCCGGCTGCTATCGACGGCAGAATGGGGGAAACAACCCAGTTGTCCGCCATGACGACGAATCCGCAAAGACCCAGGATGGCGAGGATGGAACTCTTCTTCATGAGCGTCTTACCGCCCCTTGATGAGCTCTTTGAGCTGCTCCACCGTGGGAATCCTTCCCTGCATAACCACCTTGCCGTCGATCACCAGCGCGGGGGTCGACATCACGCCCCTCTGGATGATCTGCTGGATGTCGGTCACTTTCTGTACGTCTGCCAGGAGCGATAGCTCCGCGAGAGCCTTCTTCACATTCTGTTCAGTGTTCATGCATTTGGGGCAGCCCGTGCCCAGTACTTCGATTTTCATGTGCTTCCCTCCTCACAAGATGATGTTGAACAGGTATCCCACAATGAGGATGCCGAACCCGACCACGCCGATGAACGTCGCGATGAGCGGCATCTTCAGGACTTTCCGCAGGATGACGACCTCAGGGAGCGACAGCCCGATCACCGACATCATGAACGCCAGGACTGTTCCAAGGGCAGCTCCTTTTTCCAGAAGCGCCTGCACTACCGGAATAATCCCGGCAGCGTTGGAATACATGGGAATGCCGATGAGGACAGCCAGCGGCACTGACCACCATGCTCCCTTTCCCATGATCGAAGCCATCAGGTCCTGTGGAACGTAGCCGTGAATCCCCGCCCCCACGGCGATCCCCGCAAGCACATACGGCCACACTCTCCCCACGATGTCCTTCACCGCGTCCCGGCCGTACGTCAGGTGAACACGCCAGCTCATGCGAGCCTCGGTTCCTGCGGTGGTTTGCGGGGCACTGGCATACACCCAACCCTCAACCCAGCGTTCCAGCCGCAGCCTGCCGATGACCCAGCCGGCGATCATTGCGATAGCAAGCCCTGTGCCCAGGTAGAGCGCCGCCACCTTCCAGCCGAAAAGCCCGAAGAGCAGGACCAGGGCAACTTCGTTGATCATGGGCGCGGCGATGAGGAAGGAGAACGTGACGCCGAGGGGGATCCCCGTGGTCACGAACCCGATGAAAAGCGGTACGGCCGAGCATGAGCAGAACGGCGTTACCACTCCGAGGAGTGAGGCAAAGACGTTGCCCGTTGATTCCCGCCGGCCGCTGAGAATGCGGCGGGTTCGCTCAGGGGTGAAAAAGGAACGCACGATCCCGACCCCGAAGACGACGACCAGGAGAAGCATCAATACCTTGGGCGCCTCAAAAAGGAAGAATGTCAGCGTTGACGCCAGCCTGGAGCCGGCACTCATGCCCAGGCCGGCATAGACCGCGAGATGGGCAAGGCGGTCGAGATTGCGGTACAGGAGCCACCAGGCCGCGGCGGCCGCGAGCGCGATCACGCCCTCGGCCAACGGCGTCCGCAGGCTAGAAGGTCCCCCGGATGCGGATGGCGGGGATGCCTTCTGCACCTGGCTGCTCATCGGGCTTGCCCTTGCGCCCGCTGCGCTGTGAAGAGCCTCTTCTTGAACCACAAAGCCACGTTTACCAGCCCCAGCATGACAGGAACCTCCACGAGCGGTCCGATCACGGCTGCAAAAGCGACACCCGAGGCTATCCCGAAAACCGCCACGGCAACGGCGATGGCCAGCTCGAAGTCATTGCTGGCCGCAGTAAGCGCCACTGTCGCCGTGGGCTCATACGCAGCGCCCAGCCTCCGCGAAAGGAAGAACGTAATGATGAACATGAACCCGAAGTAGAGAGTCAGGGGTATGGCCACCCGGACCACGTCCAGCGGCAGCTGGATGATCAGGTTCCCCTTGAGCGAGAACATGACAATGATTGTGAAGAGCAGCGCCACCAGCGTGACAGGGCTGATTCTGGGAACGAAGGATGTCTCGTACCATTCCCTTCCCTTTGCCGCGATCAGGCTGAACCGCGTGATGATCCCCGCAATGAAGGGCACGCCCAGGTAGATGAACACGCTCCTGGCGATGTCCGCCATGCGGATGTCCACCATGCTTCCCTTCATGCCGAAGAGGGGAGGCAGGATCGTGACGAAGATCCAGGCGTAGACGCTGTAGAAAAGGACCTGGAAAACAGCGTTGAACGCCACCAGCCCTGCTACGAGATCTCGATCGGCCTTGGCAAGATCGTTCCAGACGAGGACCATGGCAATGCACCGGGCCAGGCCCACGAGGATCAGGCCGACGGCGTACTCCTGGTGGCCATGGAGAAAAAGCATGGCCAGCGCGAACATTACGATCGGGCCAACGATCCAGTTGACGATCAATGAGAGGGCAAGGACCTTCCCATGGCGGAACACCGTTCCAAAAGCCTCGTAGCGGACCTTGGCCAGGACCGGATACATCATGAGGATGAGCCCGATGGCAATCGGGATGTTCGTCGTTCCGACCTGGAACTGGTTGACGAAGGGCACCACCCCTGCCACGCGCCAGCCCAGGACAACGCCGACGGCCATGGCCAGGAAGATCCAGAGCGTGAGGAACCGGTCGAGGAACGAGAGCCTGCCAATGATCTTGCTTTGCATGAGTCCCCCCTTCTGGCGTGAGCAGCTCCGAGTGAGCGACGAGCCTGCTATTCGATTGCAGTCTGGTCCCGGACAACGGCTTCGACGACCGCGTCCGAGCACTTGAAAAAGTTCAGGATGCAGGGTATGCGCAGGGTGTAGTACACACAGGCTCCGCGCTTCTCATCGCGCACAATCCCTGCGTTTTTCAAAATGCTGAGATGCTTCGACACGGTGGACATGTCGCAGCAGACCAGCGCTGTCAGGTCCCGCACGCACTGTTCTCCCTGGGAGAGCCTGTCCACGATGCAGATGCGCGTGGGGTGGGCCAGCGCCTTGATGACCTTCGCCCTGCTGTCGAAGCGCCTCTTTGCTTTTGGGTCTAATGTAACTTTGGTCACTTGGCCATATTACCAAATGGCCATATACTTGTCAAGAGCAAGGAGGTCGATATGAGCTTTCTCTCAGACAAGGATGCAAAAATAGTTGGTGAAAGACTTGGGAAGCTTTCCCGTCCGGTCACGCTGGCGGTGTTCACCCAGGAGTTCGAGTGCGATTACTGCAAGGAAACACGCGAGCTCGCACAGGAGCTGGCCGCGCTTTCCGAAGGCAGGCTGAAGACCGAGGTGTTCGATCTGGTCCGTGACAAGGCAAGAGCTGATGCCCTGGGAATCGACAAGATCCCCGCTGTTGCCGTCCTCGGAGAAAAGGGAGAGGACCACAGGATCCGGTTCTTCGGAATACCAGCGGGGTACGAGTTTACCTCTCTCCTGGAAGCGATCGACCTGATGTCAACGGGTGATTCCGGACTGTCCCCGGCAACCAGGGAGAAGCTCAAGGGCCTGAGCTCTCCGCTCAATCTGCAGGTCTTCGTGACGCCGACCTGCCCGTACTGTCCCAAGGCGGTGGTCACAGCCTTCCGCATGGCCATGGAGTCGAGCCATATCTCGGCTTCCATGGTGGAAGCAACCGAGTTCCCCCAGCTGGCCAACAGGTACCACGTCTCCGGTGTTCCGCACACTGTTATTGGTGACAGCCCGCAGCCCATGGTGGGCGCATATCCGGAGGCAGCGGCCGCCGACTTGATCCTTGCCGTTGCGCAGGGTATTCGAGCGAGCTAGGTCGGCAAAAGGGAGCCGCGGCGGCCCGCGGACCGGGCCGCCTTGTTGCTCTCCCCTGCGAGGGCTCGTTCCTTGACGCTTATCTCCTGCTCCTCGATAATCAGAGCTTGGCGGTCGATCCTGCGGATCTCATTGACTGATGTGTAAGGAGGAATGTATGGCAAAGGGAACGCTTTTCATTGGGTTCGGTATGGCTTATCCCGGTTATCAGCAAAAATCGCTCAAGCTTTTTGCCACCAGCGTAGAGCGCTGGCGGGACCTTGAGAAACAGGGAGTCATAGATAGCTTCGAGACAGTTTTGCTCGACTATCATGCGGGTGATCTGGCAGGATTTACACTGCTGCATGGCGACCGGGAAAAGTTGAACAAGCTGCGGATGAGCCCGGAGTTCGAAAGCGCAATGCAGCGAGCAGCAGTTGTTCTTTCGCACTTCGGCTGCGTGGAGGCGTTCTCCGGAGAGGAAGTCCAGAGAAGACTGGCTGACTATCAGAAGCAGTCCGCTGAGTGGGGATGAAAGCGCCTCTTTCTATCCCGATCTCCTGAACCCGTCCGGAATCCTCGGGCCGTTGAAGGTATTTCTCTCGACCGCCCCTTCTACGGACGCGCGCTATCTGCTCGCATTCCGGGTCTTTCTTTCACGGCTGGTTCCTCCCGTTGTCCTTCAAGAGGGGAGACTGGGATTGCGGAGCGGCGGGGCCCTGTGGGCGGCTGAGCTGAGGCTGCCTGTCCGGCTGGCGGACCTGGGGCGGGCGGCTGACCTGCGGCGGGCGATTGACCGGGGACGGACGGCTAAACTGGGGCGAGCGGCTCACCGGGGACGGACGAATTACCTGCTGACGATCTACCGCGGCCTGCGGAGGCTGCCTCCATTGCTGCGTTGGAGCCGCAGGCTGCCTCACGCTGGGCTGTCGCGGCATCACTCCTTGCGCCGAAGGACGGACGGGGCTCGGTATGGGTGATGGTTGTCCCGCGCCTGCTCGTGGATATCCAGGGGTCACAACTCTGACTTGCGGATGAGAAGCAGGAGTGGATTGCCTCAAGCTGGCTATCGTTCCTTCGTCCAGAGGCCGGCCGGGATGAGCCGCCATGGCCTGCTGGCGCGCCGCAAAAGGTATTGCCTGGGAGGGCGGAGTAAGCCTGGCCACCACGGGTCGAGACAGGATCGAGGCCGGAGGCTGGGCAACCCGGCCACGAACAGGTGCAGAACCCCCAAGGAGACTCTCGTTCTGCGGAACAAGCGGCGCAACGGGCCCGCGCACGGGAGCCTGGAAGAGCTCATTGTCAGAGAGCTGCAGTGCGGCATGCGAAGTCGGCTGACCGCGTACAAAGGCCTCGCTGGGTACAACGGTCACTGCGCCTGGAACGTTGCGGTTCACGTAGTTGAAGTGCTCGATGTCAAAGTTGTGCTGACGGGTCCGGTCGCTGCGGTAGGGTGCGATGTAGGGCTCGTGCGGACCAAGCGGAAACCAGCCGATGTTCCCGCCGGGGGCCTTGTTGGGGCCGGGGCCTCCAACGAATGTCACTATTGCAGGCGCGTACACCGGGTGGCCAATGTGCGCCCCCGGCACCCACACCCACACATTGCTTCGAAAGGCCCAACGACCATAGTGGAACGGGGCAAAGCCCCACGAAGCATCGTCGATCCAGGTCCAACCCCAGGGGTCCACCCAGGCCCAGTGCCCGAAGCGGTACGGCGCCCATCCCGCAACCGTGATTGTCGGCGCCCACACGGGCCCAAGATCAGGATCCGTGCTCCACGTTCCGCTCTGGTCCAGGTCCGCGACTCCCGCGATTTCATCCGGAGATACGTACTGGGCTGAGGCGATGTGGTCTTCACTCTGGTCCCGGGCCTGGCACCACAGGTCCCAGTCATCCAGCGGAGGAGCGCTTGCCACCTGATACGTCGGAGAATCGCTCCCCGTGATCGCAACAGTTTGCCGCTGGCGCAGCGGGAATACTGATGCGCCAGCGGTAACTTCAATCTGGCCGGATCGAACGGTGACACTCGTGTCCCCGTTCTGCTGAACATCCATGCGGTAGCTCCCGGAGCGAAGGAGGGAAAGGCTTGCGTTGGGCGTGTCCACCTCGATCTCCTCTGTGGGACCCAGGTGGCGGAGGCGGATATTCAACGATCCGGTCGACAACCGAATCTGAATTGTCTGATCATTGAGATTCAGGAAGGAAATCTCCGTGTTCGATGAAAGTCGGATAGCGGTTGATCCCACCTGGACTTCGGCCTGTCCGTCCTGGTCTACCCACAGGTGGTCCCCAATCGTCAGTGGGTAGTTCATGATTGCAGGAGCCCATTCATCGAGGCTTTCCGGGTGAAACGAAACTGTGCCGCTGAGATAGTCCAGGCGACCTACACGACCGGGAGGATCACCCCACAGGGAAGAAACGCCCGCCAGTGTGCAGACAAAGAGGGCAGCAAGACAAATCCTGATCGAGATTGACTTCATTTTGATTCCTCCTCGACGGGTACGAATCCCTCCCGGTGGGTCATCTCTCTGCTCATCATAGTACCCAGCGTCCGCATTCTCTATAGATGGAAGGTAAAGAAGCGATAAAAATCGGTTATTTTAGGACAGCCCTGCATCCTCGAGAGCGCGACGCAGAGAGTCTTCGATGCTCGAAACCGGGCCGAACAGCTCTGCTTGGGCCGAGGTATCCGCGATGTACGTGCCTTTCAAAAAGTACCTGAGCATCGATGCGAAATCACGCATCCGCGGGTTGAACAGGCCCATCACGCCGAACATGATGCCGGCCGGCATGACGCGCGGTTTGATCCGCCGTCCAAGGATCTTCGAGCACAAATCGGCAATCTCCGCTGCCGAAACGGGCCCATCCGCGCCGAGGTCAATGCGCCTGCCGAGGGCACGGGACTCGTCGACTGCCAGGGCCAGGCACCGCGCCACGTCGTCGGGATGGATATAGGTCCAGCGCCGGGTCGCTGATCCAATGGCGGACAGACGCCCCTTCTTCAAGTCTTTCGCCCACCACTGCGCGTTGAGAAACGCACCTGGCCGCAGCGACACGAAGGGAACCCCGCTTTCAACAATGTAATCTTCTATGAGCTTTTTCTGCCAGAAGTGCGGCACCCCGCGCGCCAGGTCGCACGTGAGGATGCTCGTGAAAACGAATCGGCCGAGCTTTGCCCGGCGCGCCGCATCGACGAGGTTTCTGTTGCCTTGATCGTCCACGCTGGCCAGAGTGTCACCAGGCTTGCGAGCGCTGTACCCTATTGCGGTTGTGACAAGCGCCCTGGCGCCTTCCAGCGCGCGGTCAAGTGACGACGGGTCGAGCATGTTGCCAGGCACGATCTCGACGCCCTGGCTTCGGAGGGGCCCGGGATCGGTCCCGTCGCGGACCAGGGCCCGCACCGTTTTCCCGCGTGCTACAAGCGCACTGACAACTTTTCTCCCCAGGTGTCCAGTAGCTCCGACGACAAGGACGGGCGCGTCCATGGTTTAGAAACTAACGTCGCCCGCTAGAGCGAGGCAACCAGCCGAATGGGGAGGAAAGAGGTCATATCGAACGGCAAGTCGCTCCGACGACAAGGACAGGTGCGTCCATGGTTTCTGAAACGATCTACCCGTAGACTTTCTCAATCGCCTCCCGAGTCAGTTGCACCCAGGAGACGATGTTGGCGGGGTTGCCTCCGAGCGTGTGATTGTCTTTCATAATCACTTCCACCTTGCACCCCCTGGTCTGGCGCAGGCTCGTGATCATGTCAGACCTCAATCGGTCCCGATCTATCACGGGGAGCGCAAGGTGAGCCGGGTTGGGCTTCAGGGAGCAGATATATCTGTCTTCGAGGTTTTCCGCCATCCTGGTTGTGTCCGACCATGCGGAAACCGAAACCCGACGGAGATTCGGGATTTGCCTGACAATGCGCCACCTTTTTTCCAGCGCCTCGCAGCAGCCATAGCACGCCAGACCGAATTTCTTGATGATCTCGAGCTGATATGGGAAAATGAACTCCTCGAACATCTCCGGTGCAATTGAGCCGGTTTCCTGGCTCTCCGAGTGTCCCCAGAGATCACCTACGCGCACTGGTTGATCGTCAGACACACCGGCGCGCAATTGCCGACTATAGCCTATTCCCCCGGATCCCACATAGGAGCTGTCATTGTTGGGTGAGAGAAGTCCGTCGGCCTCCAGTTCCTCCAGCCGCCGGATATTCCCCGCCATGAGGAACTGCATCGTTTTCCTGACCAGATTCGGATTGTCGTAGAGGAGCACAAGCATGCCTTCGAGCCCGAGAAGACGCGCCAGGTCAAAGGTCATTCCCAAGCCCCACCACCAGACGGCGCGCCGTCTGACTTTCAAAAGACCACGGAAGACTTCCTCCGCCTCTCCAATTGTCTTTTCGGACGTCTCACGGTCAACGATGATCCGGGGGAAATGGAGATCCTTCAGGTCGAGCTCTTCCCGTACGACCGGGTCCCAGGCGTAGGCTCCACCTTCACGCCCACCCTTGATGGATCTCGTCACCCCCCAGCCGTCGTCGGCGAACGTGTATCCGATCCAGAGGCAGTCTTCAACCGGCCTGTCGTCCCTGATCGCTTCTGCCCAGAACAGCTCCTTGCGCAGCACAACTTCCCAGCGCCGGGCGAGCGCCCCGCGGCACTCCACATCGCTTTCCGTGATGATCTCGTTCCAGCCGTTCTCTGGATCAGCGAGTACGAGCGGGCGAGTGCCCTCGAGTGCGTTGTGGCGATACCAGAGCTCCGCCTTCCCCCGTTCACCGGGGCGGGAGGCGAGCTCCGCCAGCCGCGCGGCCAGTCTCCTCAGGACCGCCTTGTCCCCGGAGGAAACCGGTAGCTCCCCGGGTCCGGCGGCGCACGTTGTCGCGTGATCCCAGAATCCTATGCCGCGCCACGGCCCGGTGCTGTTCTGCACCGCGTCAGACATCCGATTCACCCTCCGCCTGCTGATCAGCATCCGCCGTACCATCAGCCGCCATCTGCGCATGGTGACCAGGGTTTCTCAGGCTCTTGAGCCTTATCCGATAGTACATGTAGTTCTCGAAGGAGACGTCCGGGGGAGCGTAGTGGTCGAGCATGGGGAAGTAGCCGCCCTGCGCGAGGAGAGGCTTCACCTTGTTCTCGAGCTCGGCGTCTATCGCGGCCCGACCCTTGCTCAGAGCGCGTTTGTCGATGCCCCCGAAAAGGATGAGGTTCTTGCCGTACCTCTTGCGTATCGTAAGGATGTCATTGCCGGCCGTCACCTCGAAAGGGAGAAGCCCGTTCACGCCCCCTTCGAGGAGAAGGGGCAGGAGCTGCTCCACGTTGCCGTCGCAGTCAACCACGATTACCGCCACTCCGTTCGCCCGCAGGAAGTCGCTGAAGGTCCGCCAGCGCGGCACCATGATCTCCCGCATGATCCGGGGCGGGAAGAGCGGGCCGTTCTTGTAGCAGATGTCCTCCCACAGGTAACAGAAGTCCAGTGTGACGCCCGCAGCAAAGACCTTCCGCGCCATTTCCATGTTCCACCACAACATGTGGTCCGCAATCTCCTCCACCAGGTCGCGCTGATCGTACAGCGCAAAGCTGAACTGCTCGAGACCCATCATGTTCCGCGGAAGGCCCATGAGGCTCAGGCTCGTCATGCCGAGCGGGAAATCCCGTTCCTTCCAGGGACATCCGTTGAGGGCGGGGTCATGGTCGAAGGTGGTCCTGGACAGGTCAATACGATCCCATCCCGCTGGCCATCGCCCTGGGGAATACGGGTCGAGGAGCTTCTTGTACCGTTCCCAGGAGACGCGGTCCTTCAC
Organism: uncultured Spirochaetota bacterium; assembly: GCA_963753085.1. Taxonomy (GTDB): domain Bacteria; phylum Spirochaetota; class Spirochaetia; order SZUA-6; family Fen-1364; genus Fen-1364. Next base: position 299,032 of record CAVWBF010000011.1, read on the forward strand.
AGGGAACTCCAGAAACTGGGGGAAGGCGCTCGGGTTCAACTTCGAAACGCGGCAGACGGTCCCGTCCTCCTCCCGCACCACCTCGGTTTCCCCTTCGTCAGATATGAGCTCCCGCGGGAACCGCGGGTCGATGGCAATGGCATAGGGAGGATTGTCGTAGGGACGGGCGCACCGGATCATGTTCACAAGCGGCAGGAACTCCTTGCTGTCCTGGCCGAGAGACGCGACGCGGACGGCATTGGCTTCCGGCGGGAGCCCCTCGGTTCTCCAGCGCTCCACGGCTTCCAGCCACATCCACGGGTGGAACTCGTACGGGTCGCCCGTGCGCTCGAAGTCCGCAATGGAAAGAAACCTGTCGCGATCGTTCATTGCGCGAGCTTCTCTACTTGCACAAACCCATCGTGATAGTCAGCAGCGGCCAGAGCCTCTGCGAACATTGCGCACACCTGGGGCGTCCGGAATGCCGGGGCGGCTGCAAAGCCCATGTAGGTGATCTCCATGCCTTCCTGGAGATCGGCGTTGGTCAATGGATTGCCCCTGCCGTCCATGCTGCAGATGAGGTCAGGAGCGACGGCGAGCAGCTTGTCCCTCCGGAAGGCGAGAAGGTTCTCGTTCTTGAACACGACCCTGACAGGAAGGTCGCCGCTGACTTCGCTCACTCCGTAGTCGAACGCCCCCCTGGTCTCTTCCCTCAGCGAGGTGATCCTCCCCTTCCCCAGCACGAAACCGTTGTGGGCCCGCGCCAGCTCCGCGACTGGGTCCTCACCTCGGCCTTGCGCCAGCCTGATGGAAGCCCCGGCGAGCTCGGCGCGGGTGGTGGTGCCCGCTATGACCGTGCCCCTCATGTCCCGCGCCTCCATCGCGTAGCAGGCGATGGCCGCGACTCCGCCGAGCTCCGCCGTCACGGCGCGCATTACCCTCTCCGCGTCCTTCGGCTCCCGCGTCCGGATGACTGCCGATATGTCATCTTCCGTGGCCAGGGCGACTGGCACCAGAGGAATGCCGCCGAGCATGAGGAGAGTCATTTGCAGCTCGGGGACGGCCCGCCCAACAGGGTCTCCGTCGACGATGGGGATGTCCCTCTGGATCGCGGCAAGCATGGGATTGATGCTGTTGCCGGCTCCCGTTTCAAAGGGCACGACGAACCGGCTCGTGAAGCCCACGGCGTTTTCCAGAAGGCCGAGCGCTTTCGCGGGCGAGAAGGCGCGGATGCGCGTGAGCGAGGCCCTGGGCGAGCCGACCCCGGCGACGGCAGCGCCCCATCCGTCGCCGGGGATCTCCGACACTTCCGCCAGCTTGACTCCAGGACCGAATTGCAGCACGCGCTCCGCGAGCTGCATGCCCTCCGCGGTCGAGCCTCCGCCGCCGGCGCCGAACAGCCCAGCGCCCATGACGACGTCCCGCAATTCCTGTCTGCCAAGGATTCTCATCCGGGCTCCCCTTTTCGTGCTGCCCCGCCGTGTCCCCCGCAGCGCCGGCGCGGCCTGCCCTAGTTCTTTCGCGAAACCCTTTGGTGTCTCCGCGGAACGGAGGCGGCGGACCGCGAGTGTCCATTCAAAGGGCCGCCCTCCTGAGCCTCCCGCCGGAACCCCAGCTTTCTTGAAATCTCGTCACACGTGTCGACGAGCAGCTCCTTGTATTCGAGAAGCCGCTCGATCCGCACGTAGCGGTGGAGAACAGCCGTGATGCTGATGGAGGCGATCACCCTTTGGGAGTGGTCCCAGAGCGGCGCTGCGATGCATCCGACGTTGGGCTCGTGCTCCTCGTTGTCCAGGGCAAAGCCCCTCTTGCGGATGACCGCAAGCTCCCGCGCCAGGGCCTGTCTGTCGACGATGGTGTTCGGCGTGTAGCGCGAGAAGCGGACGCGCGCCAGAAGGTCCTCCACCATCTCGGGAGGCTGGAACGCGAGAACGGCCTTGCCAACGCCCGTGCAGTACAGCGGCGCAACCTTGCCGATCTGGGAGTACATTCGGACAGCCCGTGGACTCTCTTCCTTGTCGACGTAGATGACCTGTCTGTCGACGAGCACCGCAAGGTGAACCGTTTCCTGGGTGACTCCGTTGAGATTCCTGATCCCCGGCTTCGCAAGGGCTCGAATATCCATGTTGTCGATGATGGTGCTCGAGATATCGACGAACTTCATGCCGAGCGTATACGTCTTGGTCTCCGGGCTCTTATGGAGGTAGCCCTCGGCGCATAGCTCAGTGGTGAGGCGATACGCCGTGCTCTTCTGCAGCCGCAGGGAATCCGCGATTTCCTGGAGCCTGATTTCCCTCCGGTCTCTGAGCAGATCGACAATCCGAAAAACCCTCTGCAGCGACTTCATCCCCCGCCTCTCAAAATCGTGGCAGACGGGCGCCGCCATCCATCGCAAGCGTCAATCCGGTTGCCATGTCCCAGGACGACGTGCACAGGGCGACCATGGTCTGAGCGATTTCCGCTCGGGATACCAGGCGCCCTGCCGGCGTGATGCGCGTCGCCCGCTCGACGAACGTTGGGTCGAACGCGCTCATGTCAGCTGCGCTCTCCGCGATCTGGCCGGGGGCGATGGCGTTGACGGTGACCCCGGGCTTCATCTCCAAGGCAAGCGCCTCCGTGAGAAACCGAACAGCGGCCTTGGCCAGCCCGTAGACGGAGTGATTCCTGAGATACGCCGAGCCCGCAGAGAGATTGATGATGCGGCCCCACCCCCGCTCGTTCATCCCGGGCGCCACCTGTTGGGTCAGCAAGTAGGCGGAACGAAGATTCGCCTCCATCACCCGATCCCAGTCCTCGACCTTCAGGATGAGAAACGGGTCCATGGCAAAGGGTCCGGCATTGTTGATAAGGATCTCGATGGGCCCCAGCTTTCCCTGCACCGCGCTCACCAGGCGGGTGATTTCCGCGGGGCTTCGTACGTCCGCAATGAACTCTTCGGCGCTCCCGGGGCCGCGGTTCATAGCCGCTGTACGCGCATGCGCGTCTTCGGTGAACTGTACGTCGGCCACGGCCACTCGCGCCCCATGGGAGGCGAACTCTTCCGCCACCCGGGCGCCCAGATTGCGCGCGCCCCCCGTGATCAGGACCACTTTTCCGACAAGAAGACCAGTGTCAGTCACGCTTCGTTCCTCCATCACGCGCAAGAACACAGGCAACCCGGTGTCCGCCACCCAGCTCGTAGAACGGCACGGGACGAAGGCACTCAGGTTTCACGAGCGGGCAGCGGTCCTGGAGCCCGCAGCCCGGCTTCAGCTCACGGAGATTCGGCGTTTCCCCTTTCAGGAGGAGACGCTGCCGCCTGGCCGCGGGATCAGCAATCGGGATTGCGGACAGAAGAGCTTGAGTATAGACATGGCGTGGATGCGCAAAGACCTCCGCCGTGGGGCCCGTTTCCACGATCCGCCCGAGGTACATCACCATCACCCGGTCGCACAGGAAGCGGACCGTGCTCAAATCGTGAGAGATGAACAGATAGGCGACCCCCAGGCTCCGCTGAAGCGTGCGGAGGAGGTCGACGACGTAGATGCGGACCGACATGTCCAGCGAGGAGGTCGGCTCATCCAGCACGACAAACCGCGGTTCGGTGATCAGGCTTCGGGCGATGCCGACGCGCTGTTTCTGCCCGCCGCTGAGCTGGTGCGGATACCGGGGGAGGTAGTCGCTGCTGAGATTGACCTTCCCTAGCATCCCCTTTACCCGCTCCTCCGCGGCAGAGCCGCGGGCGATTCCATGGAGCACGAGCGGCTCCGACAGGGTGCGGCGGGCGGTGAAGCGGGGATTGAGCGAGGCGGATGGATCCTGAAAGACCATCTGGAAGCCGCGCCGCCGGCGGCGAAGCATGGAGCCGCGCAGCCGCAGGAGGTCCTGCCCGTCGAACAGGATGCGTCCCGCGCTGGATTGCGTGAGGCGCATGATGCAGCGCGCCACGGTCGTCTTGCCGCAGCCGCTCTCGCCCACCAGCCCCACGGCTTCTCCGGGGTGGATCTCGAAGCTCACCCCGTTGACCGCGTGGATGGTAGTGGCCCCCTCCCGGAACCTCTTCTCCAGTCCTTCAACCTTCAGCAGCGGCTCCATACCCTTCTCCAACCCGGTGGCACATCACCGTATGCCCGGGTCCCGCGCTGATCCTCGGGAGGGACTCTCGGCGGCACACGTCGAGGGCGATGGGACACCGGTGCGCAAAGCGGCAGCCACGAGCCGCGTACACCAGCGCCTCCGAAGGCGGGCTGCCCACGGCCGGGGCAGCCACCGGCCGGTCTATCCTCATGACGGAGCTCAGCAGGTGCCGTGTGTAGGGGTGGCGCGGACGCGCGAAGATGGACTGGCACTCCCCTGTTTCCATGACCTGGCCCGCGTACATGACTACAATGCGTCGACAGGTCTCCGCCACCACCCCCAGGTCGTGGGTGATGAGAAGCACGGATGCCCTGGTCTGCGCCTGGATGTCCCTCAGAAGATCGAAGATCTGCGCCTGGATTGTCACGTCCAGACCGGTGGTCGGCTCATCCGCAATCAGGAGCGCCGGACTGCACGCGATCATCATGGCCAGGAGGACACGCTGGGCCATGCCCCCGCTGATCTGGTGCGGGTACGCTCGTGCGCGCCGCTCCCCATCCGCGATTCCCACCCGCCGCAGCATTTCCACGGCCTCGCGGTAGGCCTGGCGCTGCGGCATTGCGCGTTGGATCTGGTAGACACGGGCCAGCTGGTCGCCGATCCGCATAAGCGGGTTCAGAGCGCCCCGGGCGCTCTGGAAAACCATCGCGATGCGCCGGCCGCGGATGGCGCGCAGAGACTGCTCATCCAGACCAAGGAGGTCAATCCCCTCGAAATCGATCCGGCCGGACTCGATCCGTGCCGCCGGCGGGAGGAAGCCCATTGTCGCCAGGGCGGTCACGGTCTTGCCCGAGCCGCTTTCTCCCACAAGGCCGACTATCTCGTTTGCCCCGACGGAGAGGCTCACCCCTTCCAGGATCGTGACGGGCCCCTTGCTGGTCGCGAAGCTGAGGGTCAGGTCCTGGATGTCCAGGACAGCGGCAGGCGCGTCCATCCTACCGCTCCTCCCGCGCGGTAAAATCCCGCAGCCCGTCGCCGATCAGGTTGAAACCGAGGGCTGCCACAACGATGACCGCTCCCGGGAATAGCGATGTCCACCATTGGCCGGAAATGATGTTCTGCGCCCCCTCGCTTACCAGGACGCCCCACTCCGGCGTTGGGGGCCGGATCCCCAGCCCCAGAAAGGCCAACCCGGAAGCGTCCAGAATCGCCCAGCCGAGGCAGAGCGTCGCCTGGACCAGGGCGGGAGTCAAGCAGTTGGGCAGCAGGTGCACGTACATGATGCGCCATCCCGGGTTGCCGACCGTTCGCGCCGCGTCGGCGTACTCCATTTCTCGCGCTGCCAGGACTTCCGCTCTCGTCAGGCGGACGAAGTAGGGGATGTATGCTACGGCGATGGCGATGATGACGTTCGGGATGGAGTTGCCCAGGATCGCGGCGATCGCAAGAGCGAGGATGAACGAAGGAAACGCAAAGAGCACGTCCGTGACGCGCATGACAAGGGCGTCCACCCATCCTCCGTAGTAGCCTGACAACGTCCCGATGGCGGACCCCAGCACCAAGGCGAGCGCCACCACGGAGAGAGCGATCCCGAGATCGAGCCGGGCTCCGTTCACGACGCGGGAGAGTATATCGCGGCCGAATGTGTCGGTGCCCAGAGGGTGCGACAGGGACGGAGCGATCAGCTTCAACCCGGGGTCAGCGGCGACTGGTCCGTAGGGGACCACGAGTGGACCGAGCGCCGCCGCTCCGAGCACGATGGCCGCAACGACTAGGCCGGATGCAAGCAGCCGTCTTTTTCGTCCTGTTCCGATAACGGACCGGCGGGGCCCCTCTGATGAGGGGGCGATCTCACGCTGCCCGCGAATTACAAGTCCCAGAAGCCTCACATGCCTCCTCCTGTCCTCATCCCAGTCGAATGCGCGGATCGATCAGGCTGTACAGGAGATCGATGCAGAGGTTCAGTATCACATACAGGGCCGCAATGAGAAGCACGAAGCCTTGGATAGCCTCGAAATCCTTGTTCACCAGGGCAAGCCACGCGTAGGAGCCGATCCCCGGCCAGGAGAAGATCATCTCCACGAGCACGTTGCCGGCCATGAGATAGCCGAAGACAATGCCGATGGTGGTCAGGATGGGGACCATGGCGTTGCGAAGCCCGTCACGGAAGATGACCTGGCTTTCCGGGGCGCCGATGGTACGCGCGGTGCGGATGTAGTCCGCATGGAGAGTGTCGAGCATTGCCCCGCGCACCATCTTGGTGATCGGGGCGCTCACGACGAATGCCAGGGTGATGGCAGGCAGCGCCAGATGTCTCAGGCTGTTGCCCAGGGCGCGCCAGTCTGCCGTCAGGAGGCTGTCCAGGACGTATGCGCCGGTGAGTCGCCGCGGGGACGACAGTCCGACGTCCAGGCGCCCCATGGGTGAAGGAGCCCAGCCCAGTCGATAGTAGAAAGTGTAAATGAAGACCAGAGCGAGCCAGAAGAGCGCGGTTGATGCGCCGAGAATGGTGAACAGGCGAATGAGACGGTCCGGCAGCCTGTTCTGCCGGGTCGCGCCCAGGATCCCAAGCACCAGCCCGACGAGAATGGCCATGAGGGTCGCCGCAAAGGCAAGCTCGAGCGTGGCGGGCAGTCGCTGCATGAGATCGGTGAGCACAGGCTGGCCGGTCCGCCAACTGTGCCCCATGTCTCCGCGCGACAAGGCCGCAAGGTAGGCCAGGAACTGGAGAGGGAGCGGCTTGTCGAGTCCCATCTGCTTCTCCATGCTGGCCAGGAGATCGGCGGAGGCATAGGGTCCCAGGCGCACCACGGCAGGGTTTCCGGGCAGGATGCGTGTCAGAAGAAAGACGGCCACCACCACCCCGACCAGGGTGACGAGCGCAAGGAACAGGCGCCTGAGAAGGTATCTTCTGAGTGAAAGCATCAGCAGGCCAGCTCCTGAGGAGAACCGGAAGGGAGACAGGCTCCCTCCCGGTTCGTTCTCCCCCTTCGCCCTACGGGGTCTTTCCCATGTAGGCGAACCGGAGGCACAGATCGTCGAGCTTGGCGAAGCCAGTGAACTTCTTGTTGACCGCCACGACCCAGTCTGGCTGATAGAGGAACGCCCAGGGAGCCTCCTCCACGATGATCTTCTGGGCCTGGTCCATCAGCTTCTGGCGCTGGGCGGCATCTACCGTCCACGTCACCTGCTGGATGAGGTCATCCACCGTCTTGTTCGAGTAGTCGGCATAGTTGGTGAACGCGCCGCTCTTCAGCAGGAAGGTGAGCTGGAAGGCGGGGTCGTTGCCCCACGAGTACCAGTCGTGGATGAAGAACGGGAGCTGGTGCTTGTTCAGCTTGTCGAAGAAATCGGCGTCCGTCATCTTGTTGATCGTGACGTTGACGCCAACCTTGGCAAGGGATGCCTGGATCCACACGGCCGCATCCGCATCCTGCGGAATGGACTGGCGCACCGAAAGGTCGATGGAGAAGCCGTTCGGGAGGCCGCCGTCCTTGAGGGCCGCCTGGGCCTTGGCAAGGTCCGTGTCATAGTGCCAGAACGAGCCGTTGTGCGTGGGCATCCCGTTCGGGATCGGGCTGGTCGCTTTCTGAGCATAGCCGTACATGGACTGCTTGATGATCGTGTCATACGGCACGGCGTAGGATACGGCCTGCCGCACCTTCACGTTGTCAAACGGCGCGATCTTGTTGTTCATGCCGAGGTAGAACAGACGCGTGTACTTTATGTCGTAGACCTTGACGTTCGGGTCCGCCTTGAGCGCGTCCAGGTCTTTGAAGGGCAGGCCGAGCGCGAGGTCGACATCACCCTTCTTCAACAGGAGCTCCCTGTCTTCAGGTGACAGAACGACCTTCACCACGATCTTGCTGTTCTTGAAGAAATTGGGACCCTGCCAGTAGTTGGGGTTGGGCTCGAAGTCGTACTCCACGCCGGAGTCCCACTTCGTGACCATGTAAGGGCCGCTGGGGTTCGCGTTCTTGTGGTACCAGTCGAAAGCCCACGTGTCGGCCGCCGTGGCGTTCGCCTTGGTTGTTGCGGGGTCCATTGCGCCGAAGACCTGGAAGGAGAGCAGCGGAAGGAAGAGGGCGCTAGGCTTCTCCAGGCGGAACTGCAGCGTGTAGTCGTCCAGCACGACAACCGAATCCGCCTTGCTGAAGCCCATGAACTGCACCAGCAGAGGGATGTAGCTGCGCTTGGCGGTGATCGCCCGGTCGAATGTGTGCTTGAAGGACTGGGCTGTAATCGGGTCGCCGTTCTGGAACTTGGCACCCTTGTGAATCTTCAGGGTCGCCGTGAGACCGTCGCTGGAGACGCTGACATCAGCCAGGCCCGGGCCGTACTCGCGAGTCCCTTCCAGGACGCCCGGATCCGCGCCGGGGACCAGCTTCTGCGCGATCAGCGGCTCCATCAGATTTGCCGTAGCGTAGTAGCCTGCGTCGCTTCGGAACTCCATGGGCTCGATGTGATCGATGTCGCTGTCCAGCGCCACGACGATCACTGGCTTCTGCGCGCCCGCCGGCGCCGCTCCCTTCTCACCGGCCCCGCCGGCGTATGCTACAGCGAGGCATCCTGCCAGGAGCGCCATGACGATGAGCACCCTCTTTGTCAGTCTCATATCCACCTCCTTGTCACAGAAAGTCGTGTCGACCAAACAGGCCGGTCCGCTCGGGACCCACTAGCCTGTCTTCGCACCGTAATGAGAAACGCCGTCCCCTGCGGCCGAAGGGGGCGCGACGTCATCCACCCACGCCCGCAGAGAGGAGCGGGCCCCAGAGGGGATCAGGCGCGAGGGTCTCCCGGCATGCCGCGATTCCGGCGCGGATGACCATCGCGATTTCCACAGATCTGCGACCGAGGGACCGCGCCGCAGCCACTGCCGCGCGTGCGCTGAGGTCCCCGGATTCCGCCAGCAGCTTGAGGGCGTTTCTTTCCCCCTGATTGGCAGTCCACCCCGCGGCGCCGATATAGGACTCCCAAAGGTCGCCGCTCACCGGAATACACTGCATGACCAACGCGTGATTGATGAGTTGTGCGAGTGCGTGCTCCTGGCCGGCAAAAGCATGCATGCCCTGCGCGATTGCCCCCACGACCTTGAGGAGCTTCGGGAGAGCGGAGATTCCGGGAGGAAGCGCCGCGCGGTACGTGCCGAACGCCGCATTACCGAGCCTGTCGATGAATGCCTTCACCTGGGCCGGAATGCCCATGTGGTACACTGGAACGGAGTACAGCACCACGTCGGCCCCCATCCAGAGGGACCTGAGCTCTTCGAAGTCGTCATCATGGGTGCACGCACCTGCGTGCTTTTCGCAGTGGGAGCAGGCGTCGCACGGCACGAATGTCTTGCCCTTGACGTTGTACAGTGTCGCGGAAATGCTCGCGCCTCCCGCCTGCCCGCAGCCCTCCAGGGCGTGCTCGAGCAGGAACAGACTGTTGCCTCTGCGGGGGCTCCCGCAAATACCCAGCACGCGGATCGGCCTCATGGGCGCGGTCCCGGCTCCGGGCCGTCGCCGAACGAACGACCGACTCGAGTGACCTCTTTCGGAGGTTCCATACGGGTGTCTCTCTGTTCCATCTTGTGAAACCGCGTTCCAAGGATACTACACCCGTCCATCGACGCTGTCAAGGATTTCCGCAGCTCGACTTGACAAGCGGCCAAAACCGGATACTCTGAACTCTGTCCCGTGGAATCGTGTTTCATGCAGCGGAACTCTGGCAATCCACCGTCCCGATGCATTCGGGCGCGCAGGAAGGGTAATGGGCAAGATCGTTACGTTTGGCGAGATCATGCTCCGGCTGACATCCGTGGGGCACGAGCGCTATCTGCAGGCCAAGTCGTTCTCCGCGTGCTACGCCGGGTCGGAAGCGAATGTCGCGGTTTCCCTGGCCGCTCTCGGCCGCGAGTCGTATTTCGTGACCAAGCTCCCGGTCCACGAGATCGGACAGGCAGCGCTCAACGAGCTGCGACGTTTCGGCGTGCACACGGATCACATCTGCCGGGGCGGCGAGCGGCTCGGAGTGTTCTACTGCGAGAACGGGGCCTCGCAAAGACCGTCCAAGGTCATCTACGACCGCAAGCACTCGGCCATCGCGGAGGCGGGGGAGCGGGACTTCGACTGGGGCGCAATTTTCGCGGGTGCTTCGTGGTACCACTTCACGGGCATCACGCCCGCTCTTTCCGACGGCTGCGCGTCCCTGTGCAAGCGCGCTCTGGCGGCGGCCCGTGCGGCCGGCGCCACCGTCAGCGTCGATCTCAACTACCGGGCCAAGCTCTGGACCAGCCAGAAAGCAGCCTCCGTCATGGAAGAGCTCGTGCAAGGCTGTGACCTGATCATCGCGAACGAGGAGGACGCGGAGAAGGTTTTCGGCATTCGGGCCGGCTCCACGGACTTCGGCGGCGGCGCGCTGAGCCAGGAAGCCTACCGCGCGGTCGCTGCGGAGCTGCGCAGCCGCTTCGCCGCCCGGCGCGTGGCAATCACTCTGAGAGAGAGCCATTCCGCCTCTGACAACGGGTGGTCGGCCCTCCTGCACGATGACTCGGGGTTCTATGCGTCTCCCCGATACCGGATTCACGTCGTTGACCGGGTCGGCGGAGGCGATGCCTTTGCGGCAGGTCTCATTTTCGCGCTCTCCGAGGGATGGGAACCACAGGCGTCGGTCGACTTCGCAGTGGCAGCGTCGTGCCTGAAGCACACGATCGAGGGCGACTTCAACCTGGTGGCCCGCCCGGAGGTGGAAGCCCTCATGGGTGGGGACCTATCCGGCCGGGTCCAGAGATGAGGGACAGGCGGTCGGGGAGCTGGGCGAGGTTCGTGAATGTTCAACATCGACTACAGTGAGCCACGCTCACTTGGGGAAGCGCTTTCCATCCTCGCTGCCCCCGATGCCCAGGCGGTTGTTCTCGCAGGAGGGACCGGTCTCATTGTCGATCTGAGACGTGGGAAAATCAGCACGCGACGTGTGGTCAGCCTCTGGGGGGTACCCGAGCTGCAAGGAGTGCGTCGGCAGCAAAGCGGCGCCGTGTCCATCGGAGCTCTCATGACGGCGAGCGAGCTTGCAGGGCTCTTCGCGGAACGTCCTCAAACGCTGGCCCTTTCGGAAGCGGCACGGCTGGTCGGTTCCCGCCAGATCCAGAACGCAGCCACCATTGGGGGCAATATCTGCAGGGCATCACCGTGCGCAGACCTTGTTCCACCGCTTCTGTGTCTGGGCGCGCGAGTCGCGCTCACTGGACCGCGGGGCCCGCGTGAGGTGGACATTGATGGCTTTGTCACCGGCCCGCGCCGCACGGCGCGGGATGACACGGAAATCCTGACCTCGGTGTCCCTTCCGCCTCAGCGCCCGAGGTCGGCAACCGCGTTTCTCAAGATCATGCGTCGAAGGGCAACGGACCTTGCCATCGCCTCAGCGTGCGCCCTTGTCGAGTGGGATGAGAGCGGAGGCCGAGTCCAGCGCTGCCGCATTGCTCTCGGATCGGTTGCGCCTTTTCCTTTCCTTTCGCGGCGGGCCGAGGAGATACTGGCGGGAAGCTCGCTGTCAGCGGATGTGCTGCATCGCGCCGCGGCCGCGGCGCGGGATGAGGCTGAGCCGATCAGCGACATCCGCGCGTCCCGGGAATATCGGCGAGCCATGATCGAAGTCCTCGTTTGCAGGGCTGTGTCCATTGCGGCAGGCCGCGCGCGCGGAGGCGTGACGAATCAATGAGCGGGCACATATCGGTTGTCCTCGAGGTCAACGGAAGCAGGTATGCCGTGCGCATCGATCCCGGGGCGACTTTGCTGGAAGTGTTGCGGGGAGAGTTGGGCCTGCGCGGGACCAAGGAGAACTGTCTGGAGGGAGAGTGCGGAGCGTGCACGGTGCTCCTTGACGGCAAGGCCGTCAACTCGTGCCTCATGCTGGCAGCGCGCGCCGTAGGGAAGAAGATCACCACGATCGAGGGGCTGGCTCTCGGAGGAGAGATGCACCCCGTCCAGAGGGCATTTGTCGAGGAGGGGGCCGTCCAGTGCGGCTACTGCACGCCGGGGTTCATCATGTCGGCCGTCGACCTTCTGGAGAGCAATCCCGATCCGACCGATGAAGAGATGGACCAGGGACTCGCCGGGAACATATGCCGCTGCACCGGGTATACCCGGATCCGCCGGGCCGTTCGCGCTGCCGTCCGGCGCGGAAAGGGGCTGTCATGAATCCGTCCGTGGTGGTCGGCCGCAGCGAAGTCCGGTTGGATGCGCAGGAGAAGGCCGAAGGCGCGTACGTCTACGGAATGGATTTCTCGGTTCCCGGCAGCCTGGAAGCGGTAGTCCTGCGCAGCCCGGTTCCGCATGCCCGCATCGTGAAGATCGACGCCTCGCGGGCGGTGTCGCTGCGGGGCGTCCACGCCGTCGTTCTCGGCAAGGATGTTCCGAACGTATTCTTCAATAACAATCTGGAAGACCAGCCTTTTCTGGCGCGGGACGTGGTCAGGTACCACGGCGAGCCGATAGGCCTCGTTGCTGCCGAGACCCGTGAACAAGCGGCGGAAGCAGCGGCTCTCATCCGGGTGGATTTCGACCCATTGCCAGTGCTCGAGGACCCCGAGCTCGCGATGCTGCCCGAATCCCCCCTGCTTCATCCGCAATGGGAGTCCTACGTGGTGGACCCGCAGGTCCGCCGCGGCGGCAACGTCTGCTGCCACACCATACTCACGCGCGGCGACATCGATGCCGGGTTTGCCGTTGCAGACATCGTTATCGAAGGAGACTACTCCACCCAGAGCGTGCACCAGGGCCACGTCGAACCGCGGGTCGCGATCGGCGAGAGCGCCCGCGATGGTTCGATCACAGTGTACTGTAACACACAACTGCCGTACTGGACGCGAACCCAGGTGGCCCGGCTCCTGCAGATGAAGGAAGAGGCGGTTCGTATTGTGCCCCTGGGCATCGGCGGAGGATTCGGCTCCAAGTTGTATGCGCAGATCGAGCCGTACGTGGCGTTTTTGGCGAAAAAGACCGGGCGCCCCGTCCGCATGGTCACCTCCCTGGAGGAGGAGCTGACCGCCGGCTTGCCGCGCCACCCCACGCGGACTCATCTGAAGACCGGGGTTATGAGCGACGGCGCCATCGTCGCCCACCAGGCCCGGATGATCATCGATGCCGGAGCGTACGCCGGATCCTCCCTGGAAATTGCGAGCATCGGCGCACTAATGCTCACGGGGCCGTACCGTCTGCCCAACGTCCGCATGGACGGTTTCTCCGTCTACACCAACAAGACGAACTTCGGCGCCTATAGAGGTCCCGGAGGCCCGCAATCCCTCTTTGCGCTCGAGCAGCAGCTCGATGTCCTGGCTGACGCCCTGGGGCTCGATCCGCTGGAGTTCCGACTGCGAAACATCGCCGGGGAGGGAGACGAGCTGGCCAACGGCCAGGTGATTCAGGGAGTCGGCCTCCGGGAGGCCCTTCTGAAAGCCGCCGCGGCTGTCGAGTGGGGAGCACCGGGGCACCCCAACCGGGGCAAGGGCCTGGCCCTCGGATGGTGGACCACGACCTTGCAGGTGAGCACTGTCCGAGCGTCTCTCGAAGCGGGAGGGAAAGTGTGCATCCACGTCGGGACCCCGGAAATCGGGACGGGCGCAGTCATGGGCGGTGTTCCGCAGATCGCTGCCGAGGCCATGGGCATCCCGATGGAGGACGTGATCATCGATATCGCGGACACCGGCTCGGGGCTTCTTGACTGGGGCTCCCAGGGCAGCCGCACGGCCTTCAACGTCGGACGGGCTGCCCACGCAGCGTGCCAGAAACTCACTACGAAAATTCTTGCCGCAGCTTCCGGATCGCTTGCAGCGGACCCTGAAGATCTTCAGGTGGAGAAAGGCCGCGTCTCGAGCCGGTCTGATGCGGGCACCTTCATTTCGCTTGCCGAGCTTGCCGCAGCGGACGCGGGAAAAGAGCTGATCGCCGAGGCCGTCTCGCACCCCACGCCGGCGCGACACAACGCGGAACGGCTGAGCTCCGCGGTGTACCCGGCTTTTCACTACCCACATTTCTACTGCCATGCATGCGAGGTCGAGGTGGACTCTGACACGGGCCAGGTCCGGGTGCTCACGTACGCCGCAGCTCACGACGTGGGGCACGCAGTCAACCCCGTCCTGGTCAAGGGCCAGATCGAGGGAGGCGTTATTCAGGGCGTCGGGATGGCATTCATGGAAGACGTGCAGTATCATCATGGCCTTCGCATCAACAACACCTGGACGGACTACAAGGTGCCCACGATGGCGGATGCCCCCGATGTAACGGCGATCATTGTCGAGCAGCCTGCCCCGGGGAAGCTCTCTACGGGATGAAGGGGCTCGGCGAAGCCCCGGTTATTCCTCCCCCCGCCGCGCTCGCCAACGCGGTCTATCGTGCGGCAGGCGTACGGATCACGTCGCTGCCCATGAGCGCGGAAAGGATCTGGACGGCACTGCATGCCCGCGGGAGCACGGAGGCGGAGTCCGGGAAACCGCAGAGCTCGCGATGAACGACGTTTCCCGACGTGCCCGGGAGGTCGCGGGCTCGCCAATACGCAGGATGTTCAATATGGCCGCCACGATGGAGGATTCGAAGCGTTAGAGTGGCCACGCAGATCATCCGCGAGCCGCCTTCCTGTGGACTGAACTGCTCGCGTAACGGCCACGACCTCCGACAGGATGGACAGCGCGATCTCCTCCGGGGTCGTTGCACCAATATCGAGACCGATCGGACCGTGGATGCGTTCAAGCTCAGCTTGGGTGAAGCCGAGTTCCCGGAGCCTTCCACGCCTGCGCTCCTGGGATCTGGCGCTTCCCATCGCCCCAATGTAGAAAGCCGGGCTTCGGATGGCTCCGGCTAAGGCAGGGTCATCGAGCTTAGGGTCATGAGTGAGGACCGCCACGGCGGTTTCCGGCGTCAACTCCACCGTCGCGTAGGCCTCATCGGGCCAACACTGAAGCAGGCGATCGACATCAGGAAAACGCTCCGCGTTGCCAAAGGTCTTGCGGGGGTCGATGACCACTGTCACGTACCCGATGATCTTTGCCAGCCTGGCCAACGCCACGGCGACATGGACCCCGCCTACAATGACCAAGGTTGTCGTGGGCGGGAATACGTCCACGAACATCTCCAGTCCTTCCCCGATGTCGACCATTGCAGAACCATGTTGATGTCGCCCAGCGGCGATCATGCGCTCTGACAGCGTTCCCTCAAGCGCGCTGAGAGGCTTCCCCGACTGGGAGAATGTCACTTTTCTCCCGACAAGCTCCTGAGGGCCCCCGGTAACAGTCACCGAAACGGCTCGCTCGTTACCAAGCAACCGTTCCCTAAGGAACCGGAAGTGTTGGTGATTCAGATGCTCGACCAGCACATCGATGCTCCCGCCGCAGGGAAGCCCAACCTCCCAAGCTCTCTCATCGGCCGTTTCGAAGTGAAGGATTCTGGGCCCCTGATTCGCGCTTATGCGCAAGCCCTCTTCAATAACGGCCGAATCAACGCATCCTCCGCTAATTGAACCGGCGATTCTCCCATCTCCACGAATCGCCATCTTAGAGCCAACGCCGCGCGGCGCGGAGCTGAAGGTCCTTATGACAGTCGCAAGCACGATCTGCCGCTCCCCTGAGTCTATCCAGCGCTGGACTTCCCCCAATATTTCTCTCATTACAGGTTGAAGATACAAATTACCAAGGGGACGGCATAGGAAGTGCCTAACAAAGGCCAGCGCTCATTTCCTTAAAATCCATGACAGCCAGACAGTTACCAGCGTGACTGTCAGAGGGGGAACGTCCTCAATTTGGGCGGCGGTGAGGCGAAAGCAGCCTTTGAATGGCTGAGACCCAGCGCCACCAGGGTCTCCAGCATCTTGAGAGCCGTGATAGCGGGATCAAGCACCGGCACCTGCCTCACGTGCATGCCGGAGAGCGCAGTCGAGACGTCCTGGGCCAGGCTTCGAAGACCGGTGCAGCCGAGCAGAATTACATCAGCTCCTTCCTTCTCCACGGCCTCCCTGGCCTGAGTTGAAATGAGGTCTACGAGGCGCATCCTGTCGGTCGTGGCCAAAACCGGTACGTCGATATGCCTGAGTCGGGTGAGATGATTTTCCATGCCGTGGCGGAGGGCCCGCCGCCAGATCATTCGGCCCACGGACTCCACCACCGTTATGATCGATATCCTCTCGCCCAGCAGCGCGGCGCACGCCAGGGAGGTTTCTCCCGCCCCGAGGACGGGGGCAGCAGGGGACAGCTCGCGTGCCGCTTCCAAAGCTGGATCGACAAAGCAATCGATAAGGAAGCCGTCCACATCCTTGGCCCTGTTCGCCACCAGCTGACAAACTCCCGGGCCGGCCGCGATTTCGTCATACTCGCACTCAACGGATGAAGGACCATAGGGGAGATAGGCGACCTCGATCCTGGCCGTTGTCCTGCACAGGGACGCTAATTCATCGCCGCTGAGCTCGCCGGCCAATGCGTCAAGTTGCGGGGTCTTGATGACCGGCCTGATTACGAGCAGTTTCATCAGTCCTCCAGGCCGCTCATGCGCGGCGCCTGCCCACGAGCGCGACGAAGCACAAACGGCGCCTTTTCACATCACTTTCTCTGCATGAGAACTCTTATGGGGGCTTTTTTCCTTGGAGAACGGCGGCGAACGGGACCCCCACGGAGACCTGGGGTGTTTTTATCCGCTCCCCCTCGGTACCCGAGGCTCTTTGAGATCTCGGCGCACGTCGAAAGCAGGAGATCCTTGTGCGTGACAAGCTCTTCCATCTTCAAATCATACAAGACTGCAGTTATGCTGATGGACGCTACGACCTTTCCGGAGTGATCCCAGAGCGGGCCGGCGATGCATCCGACATGCGGCTCATGCTCCTCACGGTCGAAAGCAAACCCGTCCTTGCGGATCACGGCCAGCTCCCGCAACAAAGCATCCCTTGCGACGATCGTGTTTGCCGTGTACTTCCGGAGGCTTCCAGACCCCAGCATCTGGTCGATCATCTCAGGAGACTGGAATGCAAGGATCGCTTTGCCCACCCCTGTACAGTGCAGCGGAGCCGCCCTGCCAATCTGCGAATACATCCGGATGGCGTGCGGGCTCTCTTTCTTCTCGACGTAGATGACTTGTGTATCCGCGAGCACCGCCAGGTGGATAGTTTCTTTGGCTATGTCGTTCAGATGCCTGATCCCCGGCTTGGACAGCTCTCTGATGTCCAGATTGTCGATGATGTGGCTCGAGATGTCCACGAACTTCATCCCGAGATGGTAGGCCTTCGTCTCAGCATTCCTCTGCACATAGCCGCTCCGACACAGCTCAGAGGTGAGCCGGTGGGCCGTGCTCTTGTAGAGCCCGAGGGTGTCTGCAATCTCCTGGAGCTTCATTTCTCTGTTTTCCTTCAGAAGCTCGATGACCTGGAAAATTTTCTGCAGTGATTTCATTCTGTTTGATAGTTCCACAACATGGAACGCGGTTCTAGGAAGACTATACCCCGTGTTTCTCGCTGTCAAGTTTATTCTCGGGAAGCTGTTTCTCATTGACAAATGGCGGGAAAGGGAGTATTCCCTAGCGGACCCAGAAAATGGAATGCAGTTCTGTAGCGTGGAACTCTACCACGCGATGCACGCAAGGTCATGATTGCAGGGAGTCTGCTGCGCAAAGTCTCCGGCAGGGGCAGCGGGAACGGTGAACCGTGGGGAGGGTCGCAATGGGTACGATCGTTACTTTCGGCGAAATAATGCTCAGGCTGTCGCCCGTGGGGCACGAACGATTCCTGCAATCAAACGCGTTCAACGCAATCTATGTTGGCGGGGAAGCAAATGTTGCGGTCTCTCTTGCATGCTTCGGGATGCAGGCTTCCTTCGTGACAAAGCTCCCCAAGAACGAGATCGCCCAGGCGGCCCTCAACGAGCTCCGGCAATACGGAGTCAACACGGAGCACGTGGTGCGAGGCGGCGAACGGCTCGGGCTGTTCTATTGTGAAAATGGCGCCTCGCAGAGGGCCTCGAAGGTCATCTACGACAGGGCGCATTCGGCCCTCGCAGAGGCGGACGGGAAAGACTTCGATTGGAACAGGATCTTCGACGGAGCCGATTGGTACCATTTCACGGGGATTACTCCCGCGCTTTCCGACTCGTGTGCATCCCTCTGCAGGGACGCTGTGGTTGCCGCGCGACGGAGGGGGGCTTTTATCAGCGTGGACCTGAACTATCGAAGCAAGCTCTGGAGCAGCGAAAAAGCGGGCACGGTGATGGATGGGCTCGTCCGTCAGTGCGACCTCATCATCGCGAATGAGGAAGACGCGGAGAAAGTTTTCGGGATAAGGGCGGATACGACGGATATTTCGGCGGGCCGCCTCAGCGACAACGGGTACAGGAAGGTTGCGTCTGAGCTTCAAAGGCGGTTTGGCGCAAAATACGTCGCGATCACTCTCCGGGAGAGCCATTCGGCGTCCGACAACGGCTGGTCTGCGCTCCTTTTTGATGGAGCGACTTTTTACAAGTCCCGGAAATATGAAATTCACATTGTCGACAGGGTGGGCGGAGGCGACGCCTTTGCCGGCGGCCTGATCTACGGACTGTCTGCGAAAATGGGGCCGCAGCGGGCTCTGGAGTTCGCAGTCGGGGCCTCCTGCCTGAAGCATACGATCGTGGGGGATTTCAATATTGTGTCGTTGGATGAAGTGGAGACGCTGCTGAAAGGGGATTGTTCCGGCCGTGTTCAAAGGTAATCCCCGTGCCCGCGCGGCGTCGTTGAAAACGAGGTTGCATACATGAGAGATGTTTCCCTCCTTGCACGTGAGGTTACCGGGTCGCCGATCAGGAAGATGTTCAACATCGCAGGCGCCATGAAGGACGTCATCAGCTTCACAGTCGGTGAGCCGGATTTCGTGACCCCAACGAACATTATTGATGCCGCGGTGCGGTCACTTCATCGGGGAGAAACTCACTACACGCCCAACGCGGGCCTCCTTCCCCTGCGAGAGGCAATTTCCAATCGCGTGGCACGTGAGCTCTCGTTTGCGCCGGACCCCGAGAAAGAGATCATCGTCACGGCGGGCGGGATGGAAGCCCTCATGCTCGGCATCATGGTTCTTATCGATCCCGGCGACGAGGTGATCGTAACCGACCCCCACTGGCCGAACTATCCCCGCCAGGTCCAGATGTGTGGAGGAATCCCGCGCTTCGTCACGGTGCGTGAGGAGGACAGCTTCGTCCTCGACCCGGACAAAGTGCGTACGGCCATAACAACCAGGACAAAAATGATCATTCTCAATTCACCGTCCAACCCCACCGGGGCGGTCATGGACAGGGACACGCTGTGTGAAATAGCGCGCATGGCGGTCCAGCACGATCTTTTTGTCGTTTCCGATGAGGTCTACCACCATTTTCTGTACGATGGCACACCGTTCGCGAGCATTTCAACGCTCGAGGGCATGCGAGAGCGTACGCTCGTGATCGACAGCTTTTCCAAGACGTACGCAATGACCGGCTGGAGGGTCGGATATGCAGTCGGTCCGGAAGTGGTAGTGAAAAACATGGTCAAATACCAGGAGAACTTCATCGGTTGCGTCAACTCGCAGGCCCAGTACGCGGCCATCGAAGCCCTGGAAGGGCCGCAGGCCCCGCTCGACCAGATGATCCATACGTACGCAGAGAGGAGAAAGTTGATCGTTGAAGGAATCAACGCAATACCAGGACTTTCCTGCATCTGGCCGAAGGGCGCCTTCTACTGTTTTGCAAATATACGCAAATCGCGCATGGGCTCGGAAGATTTTGCCATGGCGCTGCTCAAAGAAACCGGCGTGGTGATAGTCCCCGGCTCGGGTTTCGGCCGTGGGGGCGAGGGGTACGTTCGACTGTCGTACGCGACATCTGAGAAGAATATTGCGCTCGGCCTCGCAAGAATTCGACGGTTTGTGGAATCAAGGGGGGGATGATGCAGGCAGACGAAGTTCGAGGGGCGATACTGGAGAACAAGCTGATTGCTATCGTCAGAGGCATTGAAAGCGGGGAAATCATCAAGACCGTGAGTGCGCTGCTTCGAGGCGGGATCAGTCTTGTTGAGATAACGTTGGATCAAAGCGACGAGCGGAAAATGCAGGAAGCATTCGAATCTATTCGGTGCATCAGGAACGAGTTTGCCGGCAAGCTTTTCCCTGGAGCCGGAACCGTTCTCAGCCCGGCCCAGGCGTCCCTGGCTATCGAAGCCGGGGCGCAGTATATCGTGTCCCCCGATATGAACCCGGGGGTGATCCGCAGATGCAAAGAGCTGGGTGCGGTTTCAATTCCCGGTGCGCTGACCCCAACGGAAATAGCGGGCGCTGTCGCTGCAGGGGCAGACTTCGTAAAACTCTTCCCTGCCGGTTCTCTCGG
The DNA here is from genome assembly GCA_963753085.1 of uncultured Spirochaetota bacterium. GTDB lineage: Bacteria > Spirochaetota > Spirochaetia > SZUA-6 > Fen-1364 > Fen-1364. The sequence continues at coordinate 319,409 of CAVWBF010000011.1, forward strand.
GTGCGACTACATCAAGGCCGTTATGGCGCCGCTGTCACATGTTCGTCTCCTCGCCGTCGGGGGCGTGAATTTGAACAATCTGAAGGATTTTCTGCAGGTGGGCGTGGTCGGTTTCGGGATTGGCGGGAACCTGGTAGACAAGAAGCTGATATCCTGCGGGAAATTTGATGAGCTGGAGGCCTTGAGCCGCGCTTTCGTTCAGGCAGTGAATTCCTGATCCCGCCTCAGTTGGCCGTGATGATCAGAGTGTAGGTACCCGCCGCGGTCACCGTGTCTGTCTGCTGCGGGACTATGTATGCAGTTGGAAGGGTAACGCCCCAGATCAGCGGTAAAGAGGTGCCGTTGTTGATAGAGGCAACACCCAGAGGGTTGTTGCCGGAATCGTAGACAGTCATCGACATCGTGGCCACAGCTGTCGGCCACACCATGGAAAAAGTGATCGAGGTCACGGTTCCTGTGTTGATGTTGAGACCCAGGACGTCTATCGGATCCCCCAAGGCAGGCGCGGACTGTGAGAGGCTGCCTGTCACGGAAATGCTCATCCCCGGCTGCAGCGTGACCGGCAAGACGGGGGCTGTGCTGATGAGGTCGTTGGCGGGCTCATTGGCCGCCTGGTTGAAGAACCCAACCGGAGTCGTTCCAGCGGTGGCCAGGACATTGTCCGCGGGGTTCGAGTCCACGTCCCCTGTCACCGTTACTTGAGCAATCAGGTGGTAGTTGCCGTACGTGAGGGGCCATATCCCGGAAAAGTTGATGACCGGCGAAAAGGCACCCGCTGCGAGATAAGGATTCGACCCCGACGCAATGAGCGACGCCGAGGAGTCCAGGGTGCTGATCTTGGAGGCGTAGACCTGCCAGGTCACGTATTGGGTGCCGCCATTGGCCCCGTTGTTCCGGAACTGGAGATTGCCGCTGACGGGGGAGGCTGGATATGGAGTCCCTCCTACGTACGCCACGGAGATGACCGCATAGTTGACTATGGCTGCGGTGACGGAAAGGGCGCCGCTTGCAAGAACCTTGCTGCCTTGGTTGGCGTCATCAGGGGCCGTCACAACGGCAATAACGTAATACGAGCCGGACACGCCCGGCCAATTGCCGAAGAATGTCACCTGCGACGAATCCCCTGCCCTGAGGGGGGCTGTTGTAGCGGATGCAATCACTGCGCCCCCTGAGCCCAGAGTGGCGGTGGGCGATGCGTACACGGTCCACGCCACTGTCTGCGTTCCATTCTGATTCCCGGAGTTTGTAAGCGTGAAGGTGCCGCTGAGCGCAGCGCCGGCTGCCAGTCCGCCAGTGTTGTTCACCGCGATAACTGCGTAGTTCACACTCGCCCCGGTCGGAACCTTGTTTCCCAGGGTCGAATAGAAATCAGTGTTCTTGCACGCGGCCAGAGAAAGAACGACCACGCAGAGAGCAGCAAGGGCACAATCCAGGAAGGCGTCACGGATTCTGATGGTCATCACAGGCAAAACACCATGTTCAGCGACGGGGCGACGCCCATGATAAGGTAGGGCATCTCGAAATACACGTCGTAATCGATCAGGGCGCTGATTCCCAGTCCCTGAGCGATCTCGACTTCCAGGCCAACACCGCTCTTCACGAACGGCAGGAGTCAATCACCGTGCCCCGGGTGTTCGTAGCCATGATGAGCAGCGCGGGACCCCCTGCGACATGGAAGAACGGGCGCAAAAAGCCGCTTCCCAGCTCGTATCGAAGGTCAAGGCCAAGGGGCATCAGGTAGTTGACGGAGGATTCTCCGACGCCTGTCGCCGAGAAATAATCCATGCCGACGTACGCGCCGATGCCCATCGGTCCCACGGGAGTTGCCACGATGAAGCTCGCAAGGAGAGACGGCAGGTAGCCGACACCGAAGTAGTAGCTTGCCGCGCCGGTGGGCAGAAACGGGGCGAAACCTCCTGAGAGAAGAAGCCGTTTTGCGGAAGACGCAGGAAGCGGTGTGCTGCTCGCCGGCGGTTGTTCTGCCTTCCCGCCCTGGTCGGGGAGGATCACGACCGTTCAGTCTCTCGACGCCGGGAGGGACGGGCCAGCCACCACCCTCAGCCTGCCCGCGGAAAGGGCCTGCACCCGGTCCCGCACCTTGTCGAGAATCTCGTCGAGGGCTGAAAAGATGACTTCGTCCAGATCGAGGTCCAGTCGGCCTCTTGCGTGGACGACTATGGAGGAGGCTTCGGCCTGCGCATCGTACCAGCCTATGGTGAAGGCAATCTGCTTTTCGTCGACCTGGTAGCCGCATACAAGGGCGATGGGAGCCCCACTGGCCGCAGCGCGAGGCAGGGGGGCCTCCACGGGTGTGGCGTTGACGACCCGAGAGGCTAACCCCACTTGGCCAAGCTTGTACGTTGCAGCGTCGGCCATCAACGGCCCGAACGAGTCTCCCGTCTGCCTCGGGGACTCGACAAGAACGACGACGTCCGGCGCAGAAGGAACCGGCGGACGATCAGCCGCAGGGAGAGTGAACCCTCCGACGACGAAGAACGCGAAAATGGCTGCGGCCCGCATGGTGCCCCAGTCAACGATGCGCATTGCGCGGCTGTTGCTCGCTTTCGGGAAGGAACTGGATTTGCTTACTGTCTATTCTATAGCATTCGCCGTCGCAGCGCAAGAAGAAACGGCAATCGTCCTCCGTTTTTGATATCCTCCTGTTTTTTTCCGGGCAGTACATGCTATGATTACCTGGAGGCGTTCGTGAAGGCTCTCATCGCGCTGGCTCCAATCATCTGCACACTATGGCTGCTGAATGGCTGCGCCTCGATAAAACAGAACAGCATCCCCTGGCAATCACCAACCGTGGTGTTCAACGAGGTGTGGGGATATCTCATTCAGGGCAAAGAGGGTGAGCTGACAGGGCAGGAACCCTTTACGGACATTTGCTATTTCGCGGCAAACCTGGCCATTGATGGCCGGATTTTGAATGCAGTTCCAAGGCCTGTCATTGCCTTGAAAGACGGATCAAAACCCAGGATCCATCTTGTCATCGCCGATCCCTGGAACTCATCACTCATGCATTTTTCGCTCAGTGCTGCATATGGGGTACGGCCGCTTCTCATCGGCGACATATGCCGTGTGTCCCAGGACTTCGACGGGGTACAAATAGATTTTGAAACCGTTTCCTGTGAGGATGCCCAATCTTTTTGGGATTTCCTGAAAGAGCTGCGCGGTCAGCTCCCCTCCGGGAAGATTCTGAGCGTCGCCCTGCCGGCAAGGACCGGGGAGATTTTTGACGCGTACCTGTATTCGAAGATAGAACCGATGGTGGATCGCATTATCATCATGGCCTATGATCAACATTGGAGCGGAAGCTCGCCTGGCCCCGTAGCTTCGCTTCCCTGGTGCCAGGATGTCACTGATCACGCGCTCAGCCTGATCGGGAACGGCAAGTTGGTGATGGGCCTGCCCCTGTACGGCCGGGCATGGCAGGACAAGAGACTTGCAAAGGCTCTGGGGTTCCATAACGTACAGGATATTGTAGAAGCAAAGAAAGCGAAAACAAATTACCAGGCCGAGCTCGGCTCTTTCTTTGAGTATTCAGAGACGGTCGTGGTGAAGGTATTCTATGACGACATGCGGCCGATCATGGACAAGCTTCAGCTGTACTCCTCGCACAACGTGACGTCGGTGGCCTTTTGGCGTATTGGACTCGGCCCGGCTGATCTGTGGAAGAGCATAGAAAATACGGAGGCGCATGCATCTGACCAGGGCCAGCTCGGTTTCCCGGTTGACAATCAATACTAGGTCTCCTCCAAGAGCTCCCTTCGCTTCCGCAGCCGCCGATCAGGGCACCTACTGGTTGGCCGTCTGCTCCGCCAGTTTGATTTCCTCGAGAGCTTGTTCCATTAGTTTCTTTGCCCTGGCTGCATGTCCCTTCATGTCGAACTTGTTCGCCTTCTGGGCCGCCGATACCTTGTCCATGGCGTCTTCGACGTACTGCTGTGCGGCTACCAAGTTCGGGTGTGGAACCGATACGCAGCTGAGAAGAAGCCCTACCACAAGACCGGCGATAGTCAGTTTGATCAGAGTAGAAGATTTCATAACTTTGTGATTACTGGTTGGCGTTCGCTGCTTGCGCTGCCAGCCAGATTTCGTGGTATGCCTCATCGAGAAGCTGCTTTGCCTTGGCTGCATGACCCTTCATATCATACTTATTTGCCTTTTGAGCTATTGTCAGCTTTTCTATAGCGTTTTGAATCGCCTGTTGGGCAGCCGCGAGATTTGGATGACGTTCGCCGCTGACCTGCTGGCTGAAAACCGAGACGCTGACGGAGAGCAGCCCCACCGCCATTGCGCCGATAATCAGATTTCTCAAAACGACCCTTTTCATGCATCCCTCCTGTATTGAGACTAGCGCGACAGAACTTACTTGGGGAATGATGAGGTCGTCAAGAAATATCAGAAGATGAGTCGCGGTCCTCGACCTCACCGTGAGGCTGCCTGAAGCCTCTGATACACCTCAGCACCTTCCAGTTTTACGTTGCCCCGTGACCAATCAAGGGCGGTATGTCCGCTATTGTCCTTCACCCTGGTATCGGCGCCGGCTTTCAGGAGGACCGCGATCACCTCCGGGTCCTTGTTATACTTGGCAGCGATCATGAGGGCTGTCCTGCCTTCTTCATCCCGGGCGTTGACGTCCGCGCCGGCCTTCAGCAGCTCAGCGATCACTGCAGGGTTCTGGCCGGTGGCCGCCCACATAAGCGGGGTATAGCCAGTGTCGTCATGAGCATTCACGTTCTCGCCCGCCTTGAGCAGTGCCGTTATCACCGCAGGGTTGGGGTTCTTCTCGGCCGCCCACGTCAGAGCAGTCCTGCCGTCGTTGTCACGAACCGTCAATTCCGCCCCCGAGCTCAAGAGCGTCGTGATGACCAACGGGTTCTGGTTCTCCGCCGCCCAGATGAGCGGAGTGCGTCCGTCATCGTCATGAAGCATCAAGTCCGCGCCGGAGTTCAGAAGCGCGATAATCACGAGAGGGTCCAGATTCTTTTCGGCGGCCCACATCAGCGTGGTCTTGCCGTCCTTGTCTTTGGAATTGGTGTTTGCACCCGCCTCGAGGAGCGTTGTGATCACCTCCGGGTTCCGGCTTTCCACGACAGCGCGCGTCAGCGCAGTCTCGCCGTCCATGTCCTGAGCGTCGATATCCGCTCCGGCCTTCAAGAGTGTGGCGGTCACGTCTGGGTGCGGGTCATTGGTTGCGGCTATCATGAGAGCTGTCTCGGCGTTCTCGTTCTGGCTGTTCACATCTGCGCCGTTGTCGAGAGCTGCCTGGATCTGCTGGGATGTTCCGGTCTTCACAAGCTCGAGGAACTCATCCCCCTGTCCGAACACTCCCATGGTCATCAGGACGAGGGTCGTGATGAGAATGGGCTTTTTCACCAGCGGTTCCACGGTAGACAAGATCGATCAAAACAGTCGAGGAGACAACAGCAGAAATAATCTCATGGGGAATGAAGTGCGCAGTGCAAGGCCCCCACAGTCGTTCCATGGGTGTTCCACCATGGTGGAACAGGATGCATGGAAGCTCAGGACCTGATCTCAAACGGCTCACCGAAAGGGCGGGATGAGCGCAGTTCTGTTACCTTAATTTGTTGCTCTTGAAGCAGTTGCAAATCAGTCCGGCTCTTTTTGCCTTCTCAGCAGTCGCCGCGCATGCTGACATGGTACTTGCACACTTGATGGATCGGGTCGGAGGAGAGCTTCCAGAATGGCGGGATTCATTGTCAACTTACGCGTGAGCAGGAAGCTTCTCCTTCTCAGTGGCGTGTTCATCGTCGGCTTCCTTGTCCGTTTACCTTGATTGTCGAAATTGTGAAATACGAGTAGCCGCCGCCCCGTCTATCGCGCGGTCATCCTCCAGAAGGACCTTATCGCAGACATCATGCCGCCTCCTGAGTCCATCATCGAAACCTATCTGACAGTCCTGCAGCTGAGAGACGCAAGAATCCCTTCGGACATAGACGCCCTGACGAAGAAGCTCCAACAGCTTCAGAAGGATTATGAAGGTCGCCATACTTTCTGGACGTCACATCTGCCCGCGGGAGCCATGAAGAGCGGCCTTGTCGACGAATCCTACAATTCGGCGACCCAATTCTTCAACATCGTGGACACACAGCTCATTACCGCTGTCCAGGCCGGCCACCCTGATCAGGTGGCTGCGATTGTGGACGGCAGCCTTTCGCCTTTTTTCGAAAGTCACCGTGCGAGCATTAACAAGGTCGTGCAGATGGCAAACCAGGAATCGCAAAAAATCGAGACCATGGCAAACACGATCGAGGAAAGGTCCATGCTCATCCTCTTTGCCGTTGTCGCCGTTATCATCCTTGCAGTCGCCATTCTCTGCATCATCATCGCTGCAGGAATCTCCCGGCCCCTGCGAAGGAGCGTCGAACTGGCTCACAAGATCGCGGATGGCGATCTCATCCAGCGGCTCGCCATTCAGCAGAGAGACGAGATTGGGAGCCTTGCGCGGTCTCTGAACGCCATGTCCATGAAGGTTCACCAGACGATCGCCAACGTCCAGCAGAGCGCGGAGCAGGTTGCCGCCTCCAGTGAGCCGATTGCAACAAGCTCGCAAAGGCTGGCTGCTGGAGCCCAGAGCCAGGCCACGACGCTGGAAGAGACTAGCGCGGCAGTCGAAAAGCTCACCGCCTCCGTGGGCCAGGTCGCTGAGCACGTGCAGATCCGGGCCGCGGCCGTCGAGCAGGGATCCGGCACCATGACGCAGGTGCGCCGGGTCATTGAGGATATGTCGAAGAATCTGGGCGGCTTCGCAGAAAGTACAGGAGATGATCGAGGGCTTATCGGAGTCAATGCGCGAGCAGGTGGCAGCAGTCGGGGAGTTCACCAGGGCGCTCGAGAACGTGAGCGAGATGAGCCAGAGCATCTCCGCCGCCGCGGAGGAGCAGACCACCAACGCCAAGCAAGTGTCCGAGGCAGTGGAGAACGTCAGCGAGGTGACGCAGGGTGCCGCTAATTCCGCAGAAGAGATGTCCGCTTCCACCGAGCAGCTGTCACTCATGGCGCGGGAGCTGCGAAAGGTGGCCGCCCAGTTCACTATCGGGAGCGACGACAGTGAGAAGGCAAGAGCGACAGGCTCTGCCTTGGCGGGACCGGCCCCTTGCGGGTTCGAGAGCTTTGATCCCGACGATATCGACAGGGCAATCGCGGTGCACGGCGCGTGGAAAATGCGCCTGAGAAATGTGATCATTCTCGGGAAGAGTGAGCTCCGGGCAGCTGTTCCATACCAGATTCCAAGGGGTGGCTGCGGGAGTTCTGGAGCTTGCAACGAGTGGAAAGAAGAAAGAAGCGGAGATGGCTCTCGCGCATGGGGGAGATTTCGCACAGGTGTCGTCGCAGCTGGTGCAGGTGTTGATGGCGTGGAAGGAGTCACACGGCAACGGAAACGGCAACGCGCAGCGGGATCTGACGAACCCAGGTCCTCATGCAAGTTCCAATGCAAAATGGAGGCTGCGAGCCGACAATAGAGAATAAGGGGTAAAGTGGGTTGTTGCGCCAGCAAATGATTTCCGAGACCGAAACTCTCCTCGTCGTGAGCGGACCGCTCTATGGCGAGGCTGGAGCGGAGTTCGAAAAAAAGATTGAGGCTTTGCGTGAAAGCAGCTACGTCACAATCACGCTTGACCTCTCGATGGCTGTCGGGATTACCTCCTCAGCGATCGCCAAGCTTGTGTCCATTCACAGGCAGCTTCTTGCTCAACACAGATCCTTCAGGATAAACGGCTGCAGCGAGGCACTCTACCGCATCTTTCAGAAGATCAAGCTTGACACCCTGATCCAGATCACACGGTAAGGGCAAACAGACTGACGGCTCTCCGGAAATAGTCATTCCTGCTTGACCGCAAAGCCCAGGAGTCGGAATCGCGACTCGCGATACCCGTCCGTGAGTCGAAGCCGCGCGCCTTTGAGGGCGGACCTGAAATCCGCGGCATCGAAGCGCTCGTTATTGGGATGAAGCGGCATTCTTTGTGAATTGCAATTGTAGATGCTATGATTCTAAAGAGGGAAACAATATGGAAGGGGAAGAAAGTGACTGGGAAGATCTGCCCGACTGGGTAAGGGACTTTCTCGACAAGAACGAACTGACAGAATTTGTTTGGAACTACCTCAAGAGCCGGATCCCGTACGACACGTTCAAAGACTGGACAATTGAAGAACTGAGAGCAATCAAGTTCAGATCGAGCATCCTGAACCGGTCAAAGGTTTCTCAAAGCCCTCCGACTGAACCCGAAGTATTACCATTCCTCTATTCTCCCGATGAAGAGGACGAAGTCCTCCTCGCAGATTCCACCAACGGCTTCATGAGCGAAAGGAGCAGATCCGAACGATCGGAGCTGGAGGCAATAATAAGAAGCTCCTACGAACAATTCATTGGTGTCCCACCGCTCCCCATAGGCTTTACGAATGGATGGTCAGACGAAGTTGTACACGCTCAGCTTGAGCAAATGAAGACCGAAAAAGAGGGCAAAAGAGGCTCCAAACGAACTTATTCAGAGCCACCGCAGAAGCGGAATGAGGAATTGAGGCGAAAATTCAGAGATTCCCTTCCACCTTCCGGTCGGGAGTCACCCAAAGGGTCAGCATATGATAGGCGCGAAAAGCGAGTCTTTGCATTTGGCAAGGACAAAGCCCACATTGAGCTAATCGTATGGAAAACCAATAACGCGTATGCCGGCTTTCTGCTCGTTGATGGAGCAGACGTTTTGACCTATGATGGCAAAAAGTTTGAAGAATACTTTCAGACCTCAGATTTGGAAGATTCGGAATTCGGCAGAGTACCCATCCTAAGTAGCCGCCAGATTTCGGAGGCTCTTGATGTGACTTGCATGCTCAAACATTTCAAAAGAGCATGCAAGAACGTGCCGAAAGATATCATGGACTTTGTCCTATCCAAGATCAAGGAATATGAAATAGCAAATAGATCTCGCCTGCAAAGTCTTCCGAGCAAGCGTCAAAGCAATCTCGGACTGAAACAGAGGTTCAAGTCGAAAAAATCCTCCATGCCGCCAAAATCTGATCAGGCGCAGAAGGACAAATCCAATAATGAGACGCTTCCATGGGATTCGTGGAGTACCGATGATTTCTTGAACAGAGAGGGGTAGCTGGCAACGCAGTTATGAGCAGTCGCCCGTTTCAGCGCCTGACGCGAACACGGGCTTCAGGACGATGTCCAGATCGTGCTCCTGCTGCAGCCGTGAGAGCTCCTCCTTCAAACCGCTGACAGAGATCGAGGGTCCGACCACCAGGTGCGCGGACATTCGGAACATCGGCGCGCCCGTCCACGGCGCTGGGGCCGTTTCGGTTTCAAGGTCCTCGATGTTGATGGCATATCGGCGGAGCACCGCGGTGACGGCGTGGACGATTCCGGGGGTGTCTATGGACACCGCCCTGAGGAGGTAGGGGCGTCCCTTCTCCTCGGCCCGTGGTTCGTGGGTGGGATGGCAGCCCACGCGGAGACCTAGCTTCTCGCCCCGCGCGGGCAATGATCTTGCAATGGAATCCACCGATGCAGCCGGGCCAGAGACGAGCATAATGACGGCAAACTCGCCGCCCAGGACCGCCATCTTGCTCTCCTCAATGTTGCAGCCGGCATCGGTTACAACGCCTGAAATCTCATCCACGATCCCCAGACGATCGGGCCCTACAGCCGTGAGAACGAGGAATCCTGTGGGCATATGGAAAGACTATCCGGAAGAAGATGATAATGTCCACTGATTCAGTGGACATTACCGAAGGGGCCTCGCGCCTTCTCGCCTACCGAGACGCATCTTCGAACCGCTCGAGAGCGTCGACGCCTCGTCGCTGGGTGCTCAGGGCAAGTCTCATGGACGGGAGTCTCAAGATCTTTCAGCTCTTTGCATCATGATGAATATGCCGTACGCGACGAACACGACACCGATCCCGGCTGCGATCAAAATCTCGACCCCAGGTGAGTACGAGTAGCCTGGTCGCTGCAGGTAATTGACGAAATCGATGGAGAAATGAGCGACCACAAGTGGCCAGATGATTCCCTTTCTCAGGACGAGGCTGCAAACCTGGAACGCATGCGCGATCCAGGTTTGCCAGCCCAGAAGTTTGTCAGGTCATTTGTCTGCGATCTTCTTCGTCTTGGCTTCCATGCCACCTACTTTGATAACGACCTTCACAGCATCTTCCATCGGGTCTTTGAAGGGCACCTCGATTCGAAGCAGGCCGTGCTCGTAGGTCGCTTCGGCTTTGTCAGGCTTCACCGCCCAACCCAAAGCCAATGATGCAACGTACTCGATGTCCCTCGCTAGTGCTGACAGATGGACACTGTCTTCCAGCATCTTGAGATCGATGGTTTCCGCTGGCGCTCCTGGGATGGCGAACTCCACTATCAGCTTGCGGTTCTCCGAGTCAGCATATGCTACATTATCAGGGGCAACCTTCATTCGATTTTCGGGCATCTCTGTACCCTCCTTTTTGATCTACTTATATTGTACCATAACGTGGGGGGAAAGGGTCAGAACTATCACGTCGCTCTAGTGGCGCTTGGAGGCCAAAGGAGAACTCGATGAAAGCGAAAGTAGGCTTGTGGATTGATCACAGGAAGGCGATTGTAGTAGCTGTCACTGACAAAGGAGAAGAGACAGGACTGGTGATCTCTGCGATTGAAAAACAGGCCCGTCGTTCTCAAAGTTCGCGCCATATGGGTCCCTATGAACCACAACAGGTCCCGGCAGACGATAGTCGACAGAAAGCCTTTACGGGACATCTCAACATCTACTACGATGCGGTCATCGCAAGCATTCGTGATGCGGAATCCATCCTGATCTTCGGTCCTGGTGAGGCAAAGGGCGAACTGAAAAAACGTCTTGAAAGAATCGACCTTGGCGGACACATCGTAAGTGTTGAGACAGTCGACAAGATGACGGATCGGCAGATTGCCGCGAAAGTTCGACGGTACTTTGCCAAATAGCAGCAAGAACAGCGAAACGCCGTGATTCATTCTTCCTTCGAGTCGCCTCCTTTCTGTTCATCAATTTTACTATTGAGGACCTCCCAGCCCTGCTGCCAGAGCTTCAGTATTTCTGGATCCTTCCCTGCATGTTTTCTAATCCATATCTCTATACGATCAAGGACAAGTTTCATTTCCTCTTCGGCAGCCAAATGAACACCTTCTTCGGTATGTTCTTCCGGGTAAGACTCGTAATCATGTACCCATACCTTCAGGACCGCCGCCATCCTCAAGAAGTCCCAGAGCGGGATCTCGACAACTCCATCATGCTCTCTGTATTCGACACTCATGTGGTCCCTCCCTACACCAGGTTGCAAATGGCCTGCGAACTACCGCGTCTAGATGTCTCTGAAACGGTCACCTGTCCTTCTCACGGCGTACTGAAGCCATCGCTCGGTTCGCGCTGTATTGTCTTCCTGCTTCAACGCTGGAAAACGCCGTAGCTAAGATCTGCCATGAGAGCCTCCCTCGATCCCTACGGACCGGAGATAAGTTTCCGTCGCTCCAATAGCTGCGACCTGTCCTGCTCTCTGCAGCTTTTGGTCAGGTAGCGGAACCCGTCCTCAATTCGATGGACCAAAAGCGCGCCGGGAGCCTATTCCGGTTTTGCTAGGTAGTAGCGGACACAGTGGGGCCGCCATTGTTGGTCAACAGCATGCACATTGCATTTACTGAACTTATCTTGTGTAATATAACAGATAAAATGATTTGGATCAAGGTCTGTTGTATCCAATACAGCTGGAACAGGGGGATCAGGTCTACAGGCGGTCGGCGGGCAGACAGCAGCGAGGGGCGGGGGCCCAGCCCGACAGGGGGCCGGGGCATGATCGACAGAGGCTCGACTTCCCCAGGCAATGCCAAAAGAAAATGGTGCAGATTGCAACGAGCGGTCTGTACCAACTGGGTCAGCATGGCAAGGATATATCTCAGCAACAAGCTTGACCTTTCCCCTTCATCTGCGAGTGAATATCTTCTTGATTATGAAAAACATTTACGCTCTTGTCGCGAAGGACATTGACGGAAGCGAGAGGTCCCTGGCGGAGTTCGCCGGTAAAGTCCTCCTCATCGTGAACGTGGCCAGCAAGTGCGGGTTCACCCCCCAATATAAGAGCTTGCAAGCGCTCTACACGCGTTTCAAGGATCGCGGATTCGAGGTACTCGGTTTTCCATCGAACGACTTCATGCGGCAGGAGCCGGGAACGGAAGCAGAGATCAAGAGTTTTTGCACCCTGAACTACGGCGTCACGTTCCCGATGTTCTCCAAAATTTCGGTAAAGGGCAGGGACATCCATCCCCTCTATGCATTCCTTACGGACAAAGCGACGAATCCTCAGTTCCCGGGCAAGATCACATGGAACTTCAACAAGTTTCTTCTGGATCGCAAGGGAAGTATCGTCGCCCGCTTCGACTCGAAGGACGATCCGTTGGGCGACAAGGTCCCTCACCTCGTGGAGGGCGTGCTCGACCGTTAGTGTCCCGTCCTCGAAGTTCGCGTTCGCAGCCGGTTGCATCTTCACTCGCGCTCCCGCGCCTCACAATTGCCGTGCGCGAGCCTGGGTCGGAAACATGCATGCAACCGCAGCATTGTAGGCGGACCTGCCGTGGAATAGAATGGCCGCCATGGCAAGGAAAAAGAGCGGTGCAGATGAATCGAAAGGTTCCCCTCAACCGCGCAGGAAAGCGCCCTCCGCGGCACGCAGCCCGGTCTCGCGAGCGCTTGAGCCTCGCCCTCCTTTGAACAATCGTCGCCTCGGCATGGACGTGGAATCCTTGAAGGAATCCTTCGCGCACAATCTCGAGTTCGCCTTGGCGAAGGACGAATTCAGCGCCACGGCACGTGATAAGTTCAACAGCCTGGCGCTGACCGTGCGCGACAGGCTCATTGAGCGGTGGATCGAAACTCAGCAAAACTACTACCGACAGAAATGCAAGAGGGTGTATTACCTGTCCCTGGAGTTTCTCATCGGGCGGACGCTGGGCAATGCAGTTATCAACCTCGGCCTGGAGAAAAATGTTGAAAAGGCGATGCTGGAATTGGGAAACAGCATGGAGGACCTTCAGGAAATCGAGCATGATGCCGGCCTCGGAAACGGCGGTCTGGGACGTTTGGCTGCATGCTTTCTGGATTCCATGGCAACGCTTGCCCTGCCCGCGTATGGCTATGGCATTCGTTACGAGTACGGTATTTTCTTTCAAAGGATCCGTGGAGGGACTCAAATCGAGACCCCTGACAACTGGTTGCGCCATGGCAATCCGTGGGAGGTGGAGCGACCCGAACATCTGTATCCGGTGCATTTCTACGGCAAAGTGAGCCAGGCCAAGGACGCGAAAGGGCGGATGCGGTTCGATTGGGTGGATGCCCAAACGGTCATGGCCATGGCCTATGATACGCCTGTCCCAGGCTTTCGCAATGGCACGGTGAACAATATGCGTCTCTGGGCGGCAAAAAGCACGCGCGAATTCGATCTGGATTACTTCAATCATGGCGACTACGAGCGGGCGGTTTCGGATAAGGATCGCTCGGAAACGATCTCGAAGGTCCTCTACCCAAACGACAACGTGTTCGAGGGCCGAGAGCTTCGCCTGAAGCAGGAGTATTTTTTCGTCGCGGCGACCCTGCACGACATCCTCCGCAGGTACAAGAAGGGCGGCTTCAGCAGCTTTCGTGATTTTCCTGATCAGGTGGCAGTGCAGCTGAACGACACTCACCCCGCGGTGGCTATCCTGGAGTTGATGCGTATTCTGATGGACACGGAGGCGCTGGGGTGGGAGGAAGCGTGGGACATTACCGTGAAGACCTTCGGCTACACCAACCACACCATCCTGCAGGAAGCCCTGGAGAAATGGCCGGTAAGCCTTTTCGAGCGAGTGCTTCCCCGACACATGCAGATTGCCTTCGAGATTAACCGCAGGCTTCTCGAAGGTGTTACGCTGCGCTGGCCCGGTGATGACCATCGGCTGCAACGTATGTCCCTGATCGAGGAAGAAGGCGAGAAGAGGCTGCGAATGTCCCATCTTGCCATCGTGGGCAGCCACTCGGTGAACGGTGTGTCCGCGCTGCACACACAGATCCTGCGGGAGAGTCTCTTTCGCGACTTCTTCGACTTGTGGCCGCAGCGTTTCAACAACAAAACAAACGGGATCACCCCGCGGCGCTGGCTGAAACTCTGCAACCCCGGGCTCTCCGCGTTGATCACACAGCACATCGGAGAAGGGTGGATCACCGATCTCGACAAACTCTCGGGACTCGTCCCTTTCGCCGAGAGCGCAGAATTCCGCCGCGCGTGGCGTGCAGTAAAGCTTCAGAACAAGGAGGCGTTGTCACGAACCATCCGGCGGCTCACAGGCATTGAGGTGGATCCGGCAACCCTCTTCGACTGTCAGGTCAAACGCATCCACGAATACAAGCGACAGCTTCTCAACGTGCTTCACGTTATGGATCTTTACCTGCGATTAACCCGGGATACTGCTGCAGTCGTAATTCCCCGAACTGTCATCTTCGCTGGGAAGGCGGCCCCCGGCTACGCCATGGCCAAACTTATCATTCGCCTGATTCACGGGGCAGCGGACATGGTGAACAATGATACCAGGATGGCCGGGCGGTTGAAGGTGGTCTTTATTCCCAATTACGGTGTGAGCCTGGCAGAACGCATCGTGCCCGCCGCCGACCTCTCCGAGCAGATCGCCACCGCCGGCACCGAGGCATCGGGCACTGGAAATATGAAGCTTGCCCTTAACGGCGCCCTGACGATCGGACCGCTCGATGGAGCCAATGTCGAAATACGGGAGGCGGTCGGCGTCGAGAACTTCTTTCTTTTCGGCCTCAGCACGGCGGAGATCGCGGAACGCAGAAAGAGCGGCTATGACCCTCGTGCGATCTACCGGGCCACGCCCAGACTGATGGAAGTCCTGGATATGATATCCAGCGGCGCCTTGAGCCCGAAGGAGCCGTTGCGATTCGAACCCATCATTCATTCCCTGCTGGACCAGGGAGACCAGTACATGCTTATGGCCGACTTCTCCGCTTACGTGGAGTGCCAGGAGCGCGTTGAAGCCGCCTATCGTGACGAGGAGACATGGACGCGGAAGTCCATCCTCAACGTGGCGCGCATGGGTCGATTCTCCAGCGACCGCACAATTCAGGCTTACGCGGAGGAGATTTGGGGCGCGAAACCGGCCCCCGTCAGGATCGCCGGGATGGAACTATAGCATCGGGATCTGCCCCCCAAAGGTCTGATACAGGAGCACAATGTTCAGGAAGAGTATGATCACGGCACAAACAGTCGCGAGGGTCGTGGTGAGACGTCGATTCACAAGTGATCCCATGATCGCTCGATTTCTCGTGAACATGATCAGGGTGATGACGGGAACAGGCAGGGTGAAGCTCAGGACTACCTGGCTTATCACCAACGTTCGTGTGGGGTCGAGCCCAACGGTGATCGCGATCAGGGCGGGAATCATCGTTGCGACTCGACGGATCCATGTTGGAATGCGAAAGCCGACGAACCCCTGCATGACGACCTGACCCGCCATGGTACCCACATGAGAGCTGGAAATCCCCGAGGCAATAAGCGAGATCAAAAACACGGCTGCCGCTCCTCCTCCGAGCAAGGGAGTGAGGGTTTGATAGGCGGTCTCGATTTCTGCCACGTCGGCGTGCCCAGTGAGGTTGAAGACTCTGGCGGCCATGAAAAGCATGGCCATGTTCACCAGCCCTGCGAGGCCCATGGCCACGATGACATCGATTGTTCCAAAGTGAGATATCTTGCGCCGTCCTGGTCGCTATGAGGAATGATGCGGTTCTGCGTAAGACCGGAGTGCAAATAAAGCACATGAGGCATGACGGTAGCCCCAATGATGCCCACCGCCAAAACAACTGATTCACTTCCCGGGAGGCTCGGCACAAAGCTATGAATGAGAATCTGATCCCAATCAGGCTTTGCCAGTAGAGTCTCGACCCCATAGCACAG